>NZ_JBHRXX010000008.1:0-1454 GCF_042648585.1 Hydrogenophaga luteola
ATCGCTTCGCGATGCATCACGAATGGATCGGTGTTTGACTTTCGGGGGGAAGCCCTTGTAGTTTGAATTCAGCAGACCAGCCAGCGAAGCTGGCGCAGGTCTGCTGCAATGAAAGGTTATGCATAGACGCCGCTCGTTGGTTTAAATGGCATTAAAGCGGCGACCTGCGCCTTTGAGCACTCGAAATCAAGCTCCAGACCATAGATCGACTCAAAATGAACAGCGATCCGCTTTGCGCCATCCTCAGCGACCGCCTCGGATAGGAAGATGTCCTCAATTACGTTTTGATGGTTGACGTTTTTGAGTTGAAGGCAGTCCACCTCATCGAACCTGAATTCAATCAAACAATGCTTTTCCAACTTGTAAAAGCCTTGATCTGTGACTTCCGAAGTCATTTGAAAAGCGTGGACCTTCATAGAGACGATAGGCCCATGATGCTTGTCACCTCGGTCAAAGTTCACCGATAGGACTTCCGAGTCATGCAAGGAAGGCCATTGACCAAACCAGTTGATCACCAATTCGGCTCCGTCGAAGTTAACCACGGACTCCATTTGCTCCTCTATGCATAGCGTTGGAGGTGACCGGCACGCTGCGTCATGGCAGCGGCGAAAAGTACTCTCGGAATTCCCATTTCGTAATGACGGCGTAGATTCGACCATTCTCGCAGCCCCAGTGCTGCAGGTACTCGACGCCCAGCAAGCGACTCCGCAAAGTAGCCCAGTTTGAGCCACTTTCGACTATGCGCACCTCATCGAACAAGAGGTCCGCCGGAGTTTGTTCGTCCTCAAAGTATGAGCCGACGTGGCGAGATCCGAAGATCAAGATCAGCCGCCCAAAGAACTTGTTCTCGAACAGGGCCTTGGCCTTCTCAGTTACCTCGGGGTGCTTGCGCATGTCCGCCAGTGTGAGCGCCTCGTCGGACTTCCAGCGCCCAATTAGGCAATCTGGGACTTGAGAGAAGGCACAGTTCGAAGCGGCCATGAAAGCCAGGAGTGCCAGCAGCTTTTCCATGACGTCTAATGCCTGAATAAAGCCGACCCGCGAAGCGGGTTCGGCTTGCATGAATTGTTAGGCGGACCAGCACCAAGATCCGCGCGTTCCGGCCACCTTATGGTTGGACTGAAATCTACCTTAAGAATGTCGATCTCGAACGGACTATCAACCTTGTCTAGGTTGAGAACTGCCGAAATCACAACTCCGTCCGAATCATAGAAATGGCACTCTGAGGGGGACGAGCCGTAGCTCCGGCCTAGAGGGGCGATTGCCAAGCTGCCCATGCCACCATCTTGCATTGGCTCTACACGCAATGCGTCCAAGTCAACCGAAAGTCCCGCCAGCTCAAACAGGTAGCCGACCAATGGGCGCTCACGTTCCAGTAGTTCTCTCATGGCCGCCTAACGAATGAAAGGGACTTCCCCGTCCCGGGTGATCCGCGCATTTGCGGGGTACGGCAT
>NZ_JBHRXX010000009.1:0-652451 GCF_042648585.1 Hydrogenophaga luteola
ATCGCTTCGCGATGCATCACGAATGGATCGGTGTTTGACTTTCGGGGGGAAGCCCTTGTAGTTTGAGCTCAGGCCGCCCCCCCGTCAGGGCGGTCGCGCCTGCAGCGAATGGTTAGGTGTGCGACATCTCGAATCATTTCTTCTTGCCGGCCTTTTTCACGTAGACCTGAGCCACATGATTCCACTTGAACTCGATAACATCACCCGGCTCCAGGGACTCTATAAAGACGGGTTGGTTTGTAAGGTGCCCCAAGAAAACCCCGTCTTGCTCCAACCGGCAAACTTCAACCCACATTCTTTCTGCACGCGGGTTCTCCGGATCAGCTTTAACCTCCGGATCAGTGATAACAAAATGCAAGCGCAGGTTGTCGCCGATCTCGACTAGCGGGGCCTCCTTTGCCGAAGGAACCTTAAACGTTTTTGGACTTTCCTTGGCAGCGGCAACGCAGTCTTCCAGCTCCCAGCCGTCCCCATGAAATCCTTTTCTTACTGGATATCCGTCGAATTCTTCCATAGCACACCTAACGTTTGACGTGAGGGGCGGCCGGAGCCGCAGACGGAGGGAACCCAAAGCGAAGCTTTGGGCCGTCCCTCTTGACGGATTTGTTAGCCCGCTCTTCGCTCATGGCGCCCATTTTGCAGCCAGGGAATGAAGCGGATCAACGAGTGCTGCCACAAGCAAACAAACTCCCACCAACCAGCCTGCAGCCACCCGGTTTTCCCGCGGTCCACGAACCGCGAGTGCAAGTGCAGCAACGAGAGACGTGCCAAGCACGCACATAAGCCCCAACCCAAGGAGTAACTCAATTACGTCCGAAATTCCATGTGGTTCGTTTGGCGCGATGTACATGTGGCGGTACACGGCGAAGCGAAACAAAAGGAAAACGCCCAGCGCCGCAATTGTGGAGGTGCCGAGAAGCTTGGCGAGACGTGGGCGTAGGAAATTCATGCGGGCTAACGTCGAACGTGAATGGACCGCAACGGCGCACTCAGCATTGAAGAATGGCGACAACTATGGCCGCCGTTGTGGGGCCATTCGACGGCCCTGTTAGATGCGCCATCAGTAGATACACAGAGACTTAGAAACACTGCTGACTACCCCATCTTTCGTTTCCACACCGCATCGGCAAATTAAGTTCCAACCACTTGCGCCAACTCTACCCCGGTCTTTATTGGAAGCCCGATACCAGCCACCACCCTCGGTCGCAAATTGTTCAAGTTGTTGTGTTGTCATTCCGACACGTACGGCACTGCATATCTTTTCGGATTTCGAAGATGCGGCCGCATCAGTCACAGCCCCAAAAATGAAATAGCCTACGCCGATAGCGCAAAGGGCTATTGCGACGCGGATGATCGACTTTTTCATCAACATCTAACGACTAAGGCCAGCGGAGGCTCAAGGCCGTCCGTGCTGGGCCGACTTGTTAAGCCGCAGTGCTTGAGAGTGATACACCTGCATTTGCCTTGACCTCTACCTCTGGGCATCGACGTCTTTGCGATTATCGAAACTCGGTCTGTGCTTCAGAGCTGTTTCGCTTTCTATAACAAGCTCGACCCCGCGCTTGAAATCAAGAAACCGATAGTTCTCCGGGTTCGCGTTCTGTTCTTTCAGATAGCGAAGGGCTGATTTTTCACTATAGAAGCTCTCTCCCACGAGACGAAGACGCTCCGGAACTCGCGTATCTACCAGTGCAATAGCGTAGACGGGATCAAGCTCATCGAACGCTTTCGGGACGGCAATGCTGTGTTGCTCACAGTAGGCAAGTATTCGCTTGCGGATACTCACTATGCGCTGACCACTTGTGACGCTCATCTGATATGCGGCTTAACGTAGAGCTAACCGGCGCAGCGCGGCTTTATCGCGCAGCGTCCAGCAACCGTAGGGAGCGAGGTTGAGCGCCGGGTTAGCCCAGCTGCATGTGATAGGTAGCATCGTCCTCCCCCACAACCCTAAATCCTTGCCTATCGTAGAGGCTTTTGGCCGGATTGATCTTTATGACTTTGAGTGCCAACAATTTTTGAGCATTTCTCGCACGGGTAGCTTCTTGCGCAAGCAGTGCCGAGCCTACACCTAAACCTTGAAACCTTGGTTGTAGAAATACCGTCCGAATGAAGTGACACTTCTCGCTCTCTTCAATATACAACGCACCGGCTTTCGAGCCTGCGACATAAACCAACTTGAAGTTTTGCACAGGTAGGTGAGTCCAGAAACCGTTGCGCTGAAACTCTTCGTCCCACCCCCAAGCCCACGCCACATACTCGCGCATAGTGGTTTTGAATACCTCGAAGATGAATTCTTTGTCATCTTCAAAAGCAGCAAGAAGCGAAAATTCAACCATATGGGCTAACGCCCAAGTTCACCGGCGACCATGCGAAGCATGGGCGTCCGTGTGCAACGACCAGTTAGGCCGGTGAGCGAAGGCGTGATGTGTTTGAAAGACTTGACCATTACATCTTGTCCTCTCTGCTCGACATCCACGAGGAAAACTTGGCCTCAAGAGTGCTTGGACTGTTCGTGTGTGGGAAAACGTCCATGCCGCCGTCATATGGGCAGTAAATGTTCTTGGTGGACGGCGATACGAACGTGACGCCTGTCTCTTCCCAATCCGCTATTTTTTTAGTGAGCGCGCTGAAGAAGGTTGGAGCCCATGAAGTCACTAAAGCTCGTACGAAGTAGTAGCCGTCATCCTCTTCGCTAACGCTCAGCCCGCTAGGTAGCCTGACCATCTTTTCCCGTAGCTGGTTGCCGACGAGCATGTGTTTCAGCTTGCCTTTAAGCCTCCGTTCCATAAGGCGGCACCTGTAAACATAGATTGGCTCCCCGACCTCAAAGAGTTCACTTGCTACTGCAACGTGGCGCGTTTGGAGTTCCTGATGCTCAGCATCGCTTTCGGCGTATCGCTTGGATTCCGGCAAAGAGTGGAAGCGGGTCCATCTATCGTACATGTGCCTTCGAAGTACATGCCCGATCGGCGCGAATTCGGAGACTTCAGATGTCCACCAAGAGAGAGGGTCAATGTGCATTCTGTGAGGCCTAACTTTGATGTAGTTCGTGCTTCACCGAATACCCACAGTACCCGCGAGATAACATGGTTCGAAACATCCCAAAAATGTGTTTGATGTCATACAGTTACCTTGCAATACTGTATGAATGAACAGGTATAACAGATCCGACAAAGTCCGTGAGCCGGCGGCCGTCCCGTTGGTATCCAAACGCTTGCTGGATCAGGTCCGCGAGCGCATTCGGTACTTGCACTATAGCCTTCAGACAGAGAAGGCATATGTCTATTGGGTGCGCTTTTTCGTGCGCTGGTCCGGCATCCATGGCGGCATGCGGCACCCCCGGGAACTGGGCTCAGCGGAGGTGGAAGCATTTCTGACCATGTTGGCCGATGAGCGTCAAGTGTCACCGGCCACCCATCGGCAGGCGCTCAATGCCTTGTTGTTCCTGTATCGCCAGGTGCTGGGTATGGATTTGCCCTGGATGCAACAGATCGGTCGACCACCGGAGCGCAAGCGCATTCCGGTGGTGCTGACCCAGGACGAGATTCAGCGGGTGCTGAGCATGATGGCCGGTGAGGAGGCTGTGCTGGCCAGGCTGTTGTATGGTGCAGTTTTGCGCCTGAATGAAGGCCTGTCTCTGCGGGTGAAGGACTTGGACTTCGACCGCCATGCGGTGGTGGTGCGCAGCGGCAAGGGCGACAAGGACCGGGTGGTGATGTTGCCCCGATCACTGGTGGCACCGCTGCGCGAACAGTTGGCTCGGTCGAAGGCGCTTTGGACCCGTGATCGGGCAACGGAAGTGGCGGGAGTCTTTCTGCCCCATGCACTGGAGCGCAAATATCCGCGGGCCGGGCAAAGCTGGGCCTGGCACTGGGTTTTCCCCTCGCCCACTCTCTCGGTAGATCCTCAAACCGGGGTGGTGAGGCGCCACCACCTGTTTCCTGAGCGGATCTCCAAGCGACTCAAGCAGGCATGTGTGGCTGCCAGCATTGCAAAACCGGTGTCGGTTCACACCCTGCGCCATTCGTTTGCCACGCATTTGCTTCAAGCGGGCACCGACATTCGCACGGTGCAGGAGCTGTTGGGTCACTCGGATGTGTCCACCACCATGATTTACACCCATGTGCTCAAGGTGGCAGCAGGTGGCACGACCAGTCCACTGGATGCCTTGGCTCTGGGGTGTTGAGTGACCGGTTTTCGGAATGCGCGACCGACCGCAACGGGTCGAAACCACCAGTCCAGGTGAAGGGGAAGCGGTCAATCGCGCCTCGCCAGCGGGGTTGATGATGCCCTATGTCCGCTGTACCCCGTACAGCCAACATTCGAAATTTGGCGTGCGACCATGTCCCACGACTGCTCTGGTCGAATCAGCAAAGAAACACCCGCAGCCAGCGACCGGCTTCAACCGCTGCAGAACGGCTTTTCAACGCAACGCATTGACCTGCTCCAGGGGGCGGCGTCCGCAGCCCCAACCCTCAGTGCCGCATCTCATCAAACCCCGCCGCCATCGCCTCGCGCAGCTCCAGATCCGCCGCCGCATCGGCCAGCGGGTCTTCGCCCTGTTGCCACGCGGCCTGCGCGTCGGGCCGGTCCAGCGCCAGCACCAGGGCGTGGTTGAGTTCGTAGGCGCCCCAGGCTTTGCCCTGGTCGCGCAGCGCGGCCTGCAGGGCGGCCTGCAGCAGCAGGCGCACCAGGCGGTGCGGGCCGGAGAAGGGCACTTCGTCCACGCAGCCGGCCGCGGCGTCGGCGCAGGCGCGCCGGTCGTATGAGGCGTGGCCGCGGCAGGCCAGGGGCCGCGCGCGGTGGATGAGGCAAACGCCTTTGACGACGAAGGCACAGCGGCGGCGCGCGGCGACGCGCGCCGTTTCGTCCAGGCCGCGGGTGGCGGCGTCGGCGTCGCGCACGGCGGCAATCAGGTCGATGCCGTGGCGCTGCAGGGCGGGGGCGGTGGCGCGCAGGTAGTCGGCCAGCACAAAAACTTCGGGTGCCAGCGCGGTGACGCGCAGGGTGCAGCAGCTGGCGCAGCCTTTGGCGCAGTCCACCGAGGGCTGGCCTTCGCACTGGATGGCAAGGTTGCCGTCGAAACTGTCCCAGGCCTGCAGCAGCGCGGCTTCGCTGCCCTGGGTGGCCAGGGTGTGCGTGAAGGCGTCGCGCTGTTCGCGGAAGAAGGCGTCGGCGCCGTGCTCGGTGGTGTCGCTCATGGCGCCTCCCGGGTCAGACGCTCTTGCCCTTGAGCAGCCGCGCGCGTTCGGACGCGCTGTAGTGGTTGAAGTGGCCGGCCGCGTCGGCCGCGCGCCGGTGGGACATGCGGATCGCTTCGATCTTGCCGGCCGGGGCGATGCGGGAGACGCACTTGTCCAGCTCGGTGCTGGCGCAGTGTGGGCAGGTGGGCACAGTGCTGGCGCGCACCAGCAGCTCGAAGTCGGCGTTGCAGGCTTTGCAGTGGTAGTCAAACAGCGGCATGGTGGTCTCCGGTGCGGCAGGCGTGGGTGGGGGAGCTGCAGCCTTCGAGCGAGGCCGGGCGCTGGGCCGAGGGTTCGAGCCCGACCCAGGCGCTGACGGCGTCGGTGTCGAAGCCCACGTGGCGGCTGCCGTCGGTGGTGTTCTGCATGAGCGGGCGGCGGATGAGCAGGGGCTCGGCGATCAGCAGGGCCAGGGCGGCGTCGGCGTCCAGCGCTTCGGGCACCACCTCGCCGCTTTTGATGCGCGGGGCGGCGCGGTTGAACCAGTCGGCCATGGGCAGCGGTGCCAGGAAGGCCAGCAGGGTGTCGCGTGTCCACGGCGCGGTCAGCAGGTTGCGCCGCTCCAGCGTGTGGCCGGCGGCTTGCAGCGCGGCGCGCTGGCGGGCGTTGCCGCCGCAGCCGGGTTTTTCGAAGAAGACGAGGTGGGTCATGCGGGGGCTCCGGTGCAGACGGCGGGATCGGTCAGCTGGTCGGCCAGGGCCAGCAGTCCGCTGGTCTGGTCGGTGATGGCGCGCACGGTGGCCGGCTGCAGGCGGCTGAGCCAGCGCCAGGGCAGGCGCGCCGCGCCGCAGCGCGCGCCGGCCAGCATGCCGGCCAGTGCGCCGGTGGTGTCGGCGTCGTCGCCCTGGTTGACGGTGGCGACCAGGGCGTCTTCGAAGTCCTCGTGTTCGCTCACGAAGTGCAGCACGGTCTGCACCGTGTCCACCACATAGGCGGTGGCGCGGCCACGGTAGGGCGTGTGGCGGAAAGCCGGTTCTTCGTTCACCCAGCGGGCGATGCGTGCGCAGAGGGCAGCGTGGTCGTCGCCCGCCAGCAGGCCGCGCAGCAGACGGCCCAGGCCCAGCGTGGCGGCGTCGGACAGCGGGTGGTGGTGGGTCAGGCGGGCCTGCGCGAGCGACAGGCGCTCGAAGGCTGCGCGGTCGCCCAGGGTGGCCAGCACGGCGGGCAGGTTGCGCATGGCCGCGCCGTTGCCGCCGTCGCCATCGTTGGGCGGACCACTGAGGCTGCCCTGGTGCAGAAAACGCAGGATGCCGCGGCGGCAGGTGTTGCCGCAGTCTACGGGCCCGCCGCGCCACCAGGCCACATAGGCCTCGCCGATGCCGCGCACCAGGGTGTCGTCGGCCTGGTCGCGCAGGCGCGCAATGCCGTCGGCGCCACCGAGCAGCAGCGCCTCGCCCAGCGCCAGGCTCATGGTGGTGTCGTCGGTGACCTGGCCGCGCGCGAGTTTGAGCCAGCCACCGCCGACGATGTCGCGGTGGGTGCCGTGTTGCAGCAGGATCTCGCGCGGGCGCATGAACTCGACGGTGGCGCCCAATGCGTCGCCGATGGCCAGGCCCAGGTAGGCGCCCAGGGCCTTGTCGAAGCGGGCGTGGAAGCCCTTGGCGTGGGGCTCAGGCATAGCGCGCCACCACCTCGTAGTCGCCGCCGAGCGCCAGCACCTCCTGCTCGCCCTGCAGCACCTGGCCGGGCAGCAGGCCGGGGAAGACCAGCACCTTGCAGGCGGGCACCCGGGCCTCGAACACCCAGTCGCCAAAGCAGCCAGCGTCGTCGGCCGAGACACTGAACGAGACCAGGTTGTTCAGGCGCACGGTGCAGTGGCGCGCTTTCAGGCTGCCGGCCACCAGCTGTTCGTCGCAGCGGGTGCTGCCGCGCCACAGGCGCAGGTGCGTGGCCGGCGCTGCGGCGACGCCGGGCACACCCAAGCGCTGCAGCGCCCACTGGCAGAACTCGTACAGCAGGTCCAGCTGCTGGTGGATGTTGTTGTTGTGCAGGCGGCTGAAGGTCTTCTCTTCGAGGTAGGCGATCCAGCCCGGCGAGGGGAAGCGCTGCAGCGGCTGGCGGTGGTGCGTGGGCACCAGGCCGAACCGGCTCTCGACCCAGCCCTTGAGCACCGCGCCAGCCGGACCGCCGCTGTCCATGCCCCAGCCCTGCAGCAGCTTGCGCCAGCTGCTTCGCCAGCGTCGGCGTTCGGCCGGGTCGAGCGCCGCGGCCTCGTGGGCGGCCGGGGCGCGCAGGCCGAAGGCGATGTCCAGGTAGTGCACGAACACCTCCGACGCGTCGCTCAGGTGCTCGCAGCGTGCGAGCAGGCCGAACAGGCCGGGGTGCGTCTCGCGCGTGCCGGCGATGGACAAGGGAACCGGGTGCGCGTTGAACGCGGTGCCGGCCAGCACCCGGGACGGCACGCCGACCAGGTTGGTGCTGTACCAGCGGTGCGGCTGGACCGGTTCATCGTTCATCGGGTCCGGTCAGGCGTTCAGACCGGCCGGTTCTCGTTGACGTTGCGCACCGGCCCCATCAGTGCCAGGCCTTCGTCGTAGGTGATGGTGTCGAAGGTCACGTCGTACTTGAGCGCAGCGTCGGCCACGGCGTCGAGCTTGCCCGCGGTGTCCTTCTTCTTGAGGTCGCCCTTCTCCAGGTAGAGCAGCTCGAGCATCTCGTTGTAGACCGTGTTCTCCAGGATGGGCAGCACGTAGAACATGGCGCCCTTGTAAGGCACCTGGTACTTCTTGGAGAGGTCCATGTTGTCGCAGAACAGGAAGTACTTGCCACCGGCGCTGAGCGTGTCGCCCAGCGTCTCGGCCACGTCCTTGAGCGATTCGAAGGACAGCAGCCAGCCGCAGAAGAAGGGCAGGTGCTTCTCGCCGGCGCGGGCCACGGCCATGACCTGGTCGCAGGTGAGTTCGGGCGGGCGGGCCTCGTCGGCCATCTTGGCCGCAAAGCGCAGCGCCAGTTCGCCACGGAAGCCGAAACGGCCCTCGACGTGGGTCGGCGCCTTGAGCACCGGGTTGAGCATGCGGCCTTCCTGCTGAAGGCGGGCAAAGGCGGTGTCTTCAATCGCGACGGGGGCGGTCAGGGTGGTCATCACAGGTTCCTGGTGGGTTGGGAAAGAAAGTTCTCACCGGCCCTGTCTGCAATGAACGTACCAGCCCCTGCATGGCCCACGCGCGCGGTACGCGCGCGCGAAAGCGCATCAAACCCGACACAAACCCGTCGGCACCGGCCCCGCCCGGCGTGCCGTTTGCGACGCGCCAGGCGGGCTTTGTCGCATTCGGAACAAAGCCCGATGGCGCTGTTCAAGGGTCACAAAAAATGCCGGTTTTCCCTATGAAGAACAGGCACTTGCGGTGTGTTTGAAGCGGGCTGGAAAGGCATGGCACGGAAGGTGCAAAGGAGTGGCTGCGCGGACACAAGTCCGGCCGATGCGTGATCCAGATAAGAAGACCTATAGGCACGTCAGGCTGACCTGGTCGCGGTGTATCGCAACCTTGGTTTCAACCCTTCCTTGATTGGAGTACTGACATGGCTTCCCTACGTCAAATCGCCTTCTACGGCAAAGGTGGCATCGGCAAATCGACCACTTCCCAAAACACCCTGGCCGCCCTCGCCGAGATGGGCCAGAAGATCCTCATCGTCGGCTGCGACCCCAAGGCCGACTCGACCCGCCTGATCCTGCACGCCAAGGCCCAGGACACCATCCTCTCGCTGGCCGCAGAAGCCGGTTCGGTGGAGGACCTGGAGCTGGAAGACGTCATGAAGATCGGTTACCGCGACATCCGTTGCGTGGAGTCCGGTGGTCCCGAGCCGGGCGTGGGCTGCGCCGGCCGCGGCGTGATCACCTCGATCAACTTCCTGGAAGAAAACGGCGCCTACGACGGCGTGGACTACGTGTCCTACGACGTGCTGGGCGACGTGGTGTGCGGCGGCTTCGCCATGCCCATCCGCGAGAACAAGGCGCAGGAAATCTACATCGTGATGTCGGGCGAGATGATGGCCATGTACGCGGCCAACAACATCTCCAAGGGCATCCTGAAGTACGCCAACAGCGGCGGTGTGCGCCTGGGCGGCCTGGTGTGCAACGAGCGCCAGACCGACAAGGAACTGGAGCTGGCCGAGTCGCTGGCCAAGATGCTGGGTTCGCGCCTGATCCACTTCGTGCCGCGCGACAACATCGTGCAGCACGCCGAGCTGCGCCGCATGACGGTTCTCGAATACGCGCCGGACTCCAAGCAGGCCCAGGAGTACCGCACCCTGGCCCAGAAGGTCCACGGCAACGCCGGCAACGGCACCATCCCCACCCCCATCACCATGGACCAGCTGGAAGACCTGCTGATGGAGCACGGGATCATGAAGACCATCGACGAGTCCGAAGTCGGCAAGACCGCTGCCGAACTGGCCGCCTGAGCGCCAACTGAAAGAAGCGACGCTTCCACCCGACGCCTGCGTGGCGCCGGGGTGGGGCCCGCCCCCCCGATCCCCACATCCAATGGAGTGACCCATGACCGCCACCGTTGAAGAGCGCAAGGCCGCGAACAAGGCCCTGATCGATGAAGTGCTCAAGGCCTATCCCGAAAAGATGGCCAAGCGCCGTGCCAAGCACCTGAACACGTACGAAGAGGGCAAACCCGACTGCGGCGTGAAGTCCAACATCAAGTCGCTGCCCGGCGTGATGACGATCCGCGGCTGCGCCTACGCAGGCTCCAAGGGTGTGGTCTGGGGTCCCATCAAGGACATGATCCACATCTCCCACGGTCCCGTGGGATGCGGCCAGTACAGCTGGGCTGCGCGCCGCAACTACTACATCGGCATGACCGGTGTGGACACCTTCGTGACGATGCAGTTCACCTCCGACTTCCAGGAGAAGGACATCGTCTTCGGCGGCGACAAGAAGCTCGACAAGATCATCGACGAGATCCAGGAGCTGTTCCCGCTGAACAAGGGCATCTCGATCCAGTCGGAGTGCCCGATCGGCCTGATCGGCGACGACATCGAAGCCGTGTCCAAGAAGAAGAGCAAGGAGTACGAAGGCAAGACCATCGTGCCCGTGCGCTGCGAAGGCTTCCGCGGCGTGAGCCAGTCGCTGGGCCACCACCTGGCCAACGACGCCATCCGCGACTGGGTGTTCGACAAGACCGACCCGAACAAGCGCCCTGATTTCGTCTCGACCCCGTACGACGTGGCCATCATCGGTGACTACAACATCGGTGGTGACGCCTGGTCCAGCCGCATCCTGCTCGAAGAAATGGGCCTGCGCGTGATCGCCCAGTGGTCCGGCGACGGCACGATTGCCGAGCTGGAAAACACCCCTAAGGCCAAGCTCAACGTGCTGCACTGCTACCGCTCGATGAACTACATCAGCCGGCACATGGAAGAGAAGTACGGCATCCCATGGTGCGAGTACAACTTCTTCGGCCCGACCCAGATCGAGAAGAGCCTGCGCGAGATCGCCAGCCACTTCGACGACGCCATCAAGGCCAAGGCCGAAGAGGTGATCGCCAAATACAAGCCGCTGATGCAGGCCGTCATCGACAAGTACAAGCCGCGCCTGCAGGGCAAGAAGGTCATGTTGTACGTGGGCGGTCTGCGTCCGCGCCACGTGATCGGCGCCTACGAGGACCTGGGCATGGAAGTGGTCGGCACCGGCTACGAGTTCGGCCACAACGACGACTACCAGCGCACCACGCACTACATCAAGGACAGCACGCTGATCTATGACGACGTGACCGGCTACGAGTTCGAGCACTTCGTCGACAAGATCAAGCCCGACCTGATCGGCTCCGGCATCAAGGAAAAGTACGTGTTCCAGAAGATGGGCGTGCCCTTCCGCCAGATGCACAGCTGGGACTACAGCGGCCCTTACCACGGCTACGACGGCTTCGCCATCTTCGCCCGTGACATGGACATGGCGATCAGCTCGCCGATCTGGGGCCTGACCAAGGCGCCCTGGAAAAAAGCCGCCTGAGCCCACGCAACACCATTTGTTTAGGAGAGCGTCATGCCCCAATCAGCCGACAAGATCCTCGACCACGAACTGCTGTTCCGTGAGCCCGAGTACCAGGAACTGTTCAAGAACAAGAAGGAACAGTTCGAATACAACCACAGCGACGAGAAAATCGGCCAGGTCATCGAGTGGACCAAGACCGAGGACTACAAGCAGAAGAACTTTGCCCGCGATTCGCTGACCGTGAACCCGGCCAAGGCCTGCCAGCCGCTGGGCGCCGTCTACGTCGCCAACGGTTTCCACAAGACCCTGAGCTTCGTGCACGGTTCGCAGGGCTGCGTGGCCTACTACCGCTCGCACTTCTCGCGCCACTTCAAGGAACCGACGTCCTGCGTGTCCTCGTCCATGACGGAAGACGCGGCGGTGTTCGGTGGCCTGAACAACATGGTCGACGGCCTGGCCAACGCCTACAACCTGTACAAGCCCGACATGATCGCGGTCAGCACGACCTGCATGGCCGAGGTGATCGGTGACGACCTGAACGCCTTCATCAAGACGTCCAAGGAAAAGGGCTCGGTCCCGGCCGAGTTCGACGTGCCCTTCGCCCACACCCCGGCCTTCGTCGGCAGCCACATCACCGGCTACGACAACGCACTGCTGGGCGTGCTGCAGCACTTCTGGGACGGCAAGGCCGGCACCGCCGAGAAGCTTGAGCGCGTGCCCGACGACAGCATCAACTTCATCGCCGGCTTCGACGGTTTCGTCGTCGGCAACATGAAGGAGATGCGCCGCATCTTCAGCCTGTTTGGCGTGAAGGTGAACGTGCTGTGCGACCCGTCGGGTTCGTGGAGCACCCCGACCGATGGCGAGTTCCGCATGTACGAAGGCGGCACCACCAAGGAAGAGGTGATCGCCGGCCTGCACGCCAAGGCCACCATCGTGTTCCAGGAGTACTGCTGCGAGAAGACCAGCAAGTACATCGCCGAGAAGGGCCAGGAAGTGGTCGTGCTCAACGCGCCCGTGGGCGTGGCCGGCACCGACGAGTTCCTGATGGCCATCAGCCGCCTGACGGGCAAGCCGATCCCGGCCGAGCTGGAGCTTGAGCGTGGCCTGCTGGTGGACGCCATGGCCGACAGCCAGGCCCACCTGCACGGCAAGCGCTACGCCCTGTACGGCGACCCGGACCAGATGCTGGGCTACGCACAGTTCCTGCTGGAGCTCGGTGCCGAGCCGGCCCACGTGCTGGCCACCAACGGCAACGAAGCCTGGGCCGCGAAGGTGCAGGCCCTGTTCGACTCGTCGCCCTACGGCGCCGGCTGCAAGGTCTATCCCAAGCGCGACCTGTGGCACATGCGCAGCCTGCTGTTCACGGAGCCGGTGGACTTCCTGATCGGCAACACCTACGGCAAGTACCTGGAGCGCGACACCGGCACGCCGCTGGTGCGCATGGTGTTCCCGATCTTCGACCGTCACCACTACCACCGTTTCCCCACCTGGGGCTACGAGGGCGGCATGCGTGTCCTGGTGAACCTGCTGGATGAGTTCTTCGAGACCCTGGATGCGAACACCATCGTGCCGGGCAAGACGGACTACTCGTACGACATCATCAGATAAGGCCCCCCCGCGCCGCCTTCGGCGTCACCCCCCGGGGGGCGCCGCTGGCGGCCCGGCAAAGCCGGTTCCGCGGCGGCACTGGACGAGCTTCCCCTTGCTCGCTTGGGTCGCTGCGGTCTGCGGTCATTTCATTCAGTGAGGCTCTCATGGCCAATGTGACTTTCAGTTCGCCGCGCATGAAGAAGGACTTGACGGTCTATGCGGTGGCGGGTGACACGCGGACTTTGCTGGCGGTGGCGAAGGCGAACAACATTCCGGTGGACTTCGAGTGCGAGAACGGCGAGTGCGGTTCCTGCCAGCTCAAGGTGACGGTGCTGTCAGACAAGACGCCGATCGGTGTCGCGCTGACCGAGAAGGAAAAAACCGTGTTGCGCTTTGCCGGCAAGATCACGCAGCAGCAGATCGAGGACGCCGAGACCAAGGACCTGCCGCCGCCCTGGCGCCTGGCCTGCCAGTTCGTGGTGCGCAGCGAAGACATCCTGGTGGAGTTCTGATCATGACCAAGACCCTCGTCAAGACCACGCAGGACGGCCGACCGGTCGAAGTGATTGACGGTTGGGTCTGCCTGGCCGGCCTGAAAGAGGCCGACACCCTGGTGCCGGTGATCGAGCACCCGAACCGCCAGGCCATCCTCGCGGCCGTGCCCGGTGCCACGCACATGGCCGGACGCCTGCCGCTGACGCACGAGGAAGCCGCGATCGCGCAGGGCGCGATGACGGCCGAGCAGCGCACCATCGACACCAGCCCGATGGCGATTGCGCAGCGCCTGCGCCGTGCCATGTGGGCCAAGGCCGTCGCCGAGGGCGTGGAGTGAGCGCACGGCCATGATCTACGTGCTGCAGTGCCCGCCCGATGCCGAACCCCTGGCCTGGTTCGCCTACCACCCGGACGACCTGCTGCACAAGCTGGCGGCAGATGATCCGCTGGAGGCCTGGGAGATCCACGACGAGGTGACGCCGCGAGCGCTGCTGGAGGCACTGGGCCACGACACGGTGGACGCCGCCGCCCGGGCGGCCTTTCCGGCCGTCTGCGCGCTGGGTGACCAGTACGGCTGGGACACCACGCTGTACCGTGCAGACCACCTGCTCGGCCGTGGCGTGCTCAGCCCCGATCCGGTGGACGTGCGTGCGGCCACCGTGGCGACGCTGGCCGTGCGGCCGGGCGAATTCCGCGTCTACTGGAGCGACCAGGACGCCGTGCTCGCCACCGAAGGCGGGGATGAATGGCTCTGCGCCAAGGAGCGCTGGCGCGCCCGCCACGCGCTGCACCAGCAACTGCTGTCGCTGGAAGTCCTGGCCGACAACCTCTGAGGAGATCGCGATGTTGCATCGCATGCAGTGCGACATCGTGCGGACCGCGGGCCAGACGATCCAGACACTGCTGGCGGATCTGCAGAACGAAGACGAGCTGTTCGCCAGCACCGCCACGCTGCACGCCGTGGAGGCGCAGCTGCTGGTGATGTCGCAGACCCTGGCGCACCTGGCACCCGAGCTGCATGCCCGGCTGCACCGCATCGACTGGCAGGGCTGGGGGCAGCTGCACCACCTGCTGGAAACCGGTGGCCAGCCGCGGCGCGAAGCGGTCTGGTACGGCGTGCGCGCGCTGGTGCCAGCCACGCTGGAACTGATCGCCGAGTTGCGAAGAAGAGAACCTGCCTGGTTTGGCATTGACTACTGAAGAAAGCACACCATGGAATCCGTCGAAGCCTTTCTGGCCCACGCCATCCGCATCGAACAGGAGGCCGCCCTGCGCTTCGGCCAGCTGGCCGATGCCATGACCACCCAGGGCAACCGTGAGGTGGGGCGCCTGTTCCGCCAGCTCGCGGACTACTCGCGGCTGCACCTCGCCGACGCCCGTGAACGCGCCGGCTACCGTGAGCTGCCGCCGCTGCGGCCCGAGGACTACACCTGGCCCGACATCGAGAGCCCTGAGGCCGCGGCCATCTGGGCGGCCGACCCGATGCTGGGGCGCGAGCAGGCCCTGCAGGTCGCGCTGGAAGCAGAGCAGGGTGGCCTGGACTACTACAGCGAGGTCATGAAGAACACCATCGACCCCGAGCTGCGTGCGCTGGCGAAAGAGTTCGCCGACGAAGAGGCCGGGCACGTGGCCGAACTCCAGCGCTGGATCGAGCTGCACCGGGAAGGCAAGCCGCTGCCCACCGATGTCTGATCTCCCACGACCCGTCGCAAACCATCCGTCGCGATTGCTTCAAACCCTTCACAGAAGCGGCGCCAATCGGCCAAAAGCACCACCAAATCGCCTGGCATCAAACCTGCAAAGAGCCCCTCAACCCACGTTGACAGGAGCTCGCCATGTCGGTATCTCTGAAGGCCAAGATCGCTGAAGTGTTCGAAGAGCCCGGCTGCGACATCAACCAGGGCAAGAGCGAGAAGGAACGCAAGAAGGGCTGCACCAGGCAGCTCTCGCCCGGCGCAGCCGCCGGGGGCTGTGCGTTTGATGGCGCCAAGATCGCGCTGCAGCCGGTGGCCGATGTGGCCCACTTGGTGCACGGGCCCATCGCCTGCGAGGGCAACAGCTGGGACAACCGCCACAGCGCGTCCTCGCACTCGCAGATCTACCGCACCGGCTTCACCACCGACATCAACGAACTCGACGTGATCTACGGCGGCGAGAAGCGGCTGTTCAAGTCGATCCGGGAAATCATCGAGAAGTACGACCCGCCCGCGGTCTTCGTCTACCAGACCTGCGTGACCGCGCTGACCGGGGACGACATCGAGGCGGTGTGCAAACGCGCGGCCGAGAAGTTCGGCAAGCCGGTGATCCCGGTCAATGCGCCGGGCTTTGCCGGGCCCAAGAACCTGGGCAACAAGCTGGGCGCCGAGGCCATCCTGGATTACGTCATCGGCACCGTGGAACCCGAGTTCACGACGCCGTACGACATCAACATCATCGGCGAGTACAACCTGGTGGGCGAGCTCTGGCAGGTCAAGCCGCTGCTGGACGCACTGGGCATCCGCATCCTCTCGTGCATCAGCGGCGACGGCAAGTACAACGAGATCGCCTCGGCCCACCGCGCCAGGGTCAACATGATGGTCTGCAGCAAGTCGATGATCAACATCGCGACCAAGATGCAGCAGCGCTACGGCATCCCGTATTTCGAGGGTTCGTTCTACGGCATCAGCGACATGAGCGAGACGCTGCGCCAGATCGCGAAGCTGCTGGTGCAGCAGGGCGCCGACGCCGAACTGCTGGAGCGCACCGAGCGCCTGATCGAGGTGGAAGAGGCGCGGGCCTACAAGCGCATCGCCGAGTACAAGGCGCGCCTGGCCGGCAAGCGCGTGCTGCTGATCACCGGCGGCGTGAAGTCCTGGTCGGTGGTGGCGGCGCTGCAGGAAGGCGGCATGGAGATCGTCGGCACCAGCGTCAAGAAGAGCACCAAGGAAGACAAGGACAAGATCAAGGAGATCATGGGCGAGGGCGCCGACGCCCACATGATCGACGACATGACGCCACGCGAGATGTACGCGATGCTGCGCGACGCACGCGCCGACATCATGCTCAGTGGCGGCCGCTCGCAGTTCGTGGCGCTGAAGGCGCGCATGCCCTGGCTGGACATCAACCAGGAGCGCTACTACGCCTATGCCGGTTACGAGGGCATGGTCGAACTGGTGCACCAGATCGACCGCACGATCTCCAACCCGGTGTGGCAGCGCGTGCGCATCGCCGCGCCCTGGGGCGACGACGGCGAGACCCTGGGGGCGGTGGCCCCGACCGCATCGACGGCGCATCTGAGCGCAGTCGCGGCGCACGCCATGGGTCTTGAGCCCGAAGAGATCCCGGTCTGAGCAGGAGACACGACATGGCAAACGTTGTCGAGTCCAAGAAAGCCTGCACGGTCAACCCGCTCAAGATGAGCCAGCCGCTGGGCGCGAGCCTCGCTTTTCTGGGGCTGGACAGCTGCATGCCGGTGATGCACGGCTCGCAGGGCTGCACCTCGTTCGGCCTGGTGCTGCTGGTGCGGCACTTCAAGGAAGCCATCCCGCTGCAGACCACGGCGATGAACGAGGTGACCACCATCCTCGGGGGCTACGAGAACATCGAGGCGGCGCTGCTCAACATCCGCAAACGTGCGTCGCCCAAGCTGATCGCGATCTGCTCCACCGGCCTGACCGAGACCAAGGGCGACGACGTGAACGGCTTTCTGGCGCTGGCGCGCCAGAAGCACCCTGAACTGGCCGACACCGAGATCATCTACGTGTCGACGCCCGACTACGTCGGCGCGTTTGAAGACGGGTTCAAGCACGCCATCACCGGCATCGTGAAGTCGCTGGTGAAGCCGCTGCCGCCGGTGCAGGACCAGGTCACGCTGCTGCCGGGCAGCCACCTGTCGCCCGGCGACATCGACGAACTGCGCGAGACCATCGAGGCCTTCGGTCTCAAGGCCATCGTACTGCCCGACGTGTCGGGTTCGCTGGACGGTCACATCCCGCCCGACTGGCGCGGCACCACGCTGGGCGGCACCTCGCTCGACGAGATTCGCGCGGCCGGTGCGTCGTCGTGGACCATTGGCGTGGGTGAGCAGACCCGTGAAGGCGCGGAGGCGCTGCAGGCCATCAGCGGCGCGCCGTTCGAGATCTTCGAGCGGCTGACCGGCATCGAGGCCAACGACCGGCTGTTGATGCGGCTGTCGCAGCACAGCGGCCGCCCGGTGCCCGCCAAGTACCGCCGCCAGCGCAGCCAACTGCTGGACGCCATGCTCGACGGCCATTTCTACACCGGCGGCATGACGGTGGCCATCGGCGCCGAGCCCGACCTGTTGCTGGCCATCGGCGCGCTGCTGCACGAGATGGGCGCCGAACTGCGCTGCTGCATCAGCACCACCCAGTCCGCGTCGCACGCGCTGCTGCCGGCCGAGGCCGTGCTGCTCGGTGACCTGGAAGACCTGGAGCAGGGCGCGAAGGACTGCGACCTGATCGTGACCCACGCGCACGGCCGCCAGGCGGCGCAGCGCTTGGGCAAGCCGCTGCTGCGCATGGGCTTTCCGGTGTTCGACCGCATTGGCAACGCGCACCGCGTGCAGGTGGGTTACCGCGGGACGATGAACCTGATCTTCGAGATCGCCAACCTGATGATCGAACAGATCCCGCACCACCACGAAGGCGACTGGCCGCTCACACCCGAGGCGCGCCGTGCCGCCATGACGCGCAGCGGCACCGCCCAGGCCACACCCCCCAACCCGCTGGCCGAGGCCAGTGCCTGAAACAGGAGTCCACCATGAAGATCGCATTCGCCACCCAGGACAAGGAAAGCGTGAACGCGCATTTCGGCTGGGCCAAACACATCCTGGTCTACGAGATGGACGCCGACGGCTACCGCTTCGTGCAGAGCTTCGACTTCGGCGACAAGCTGCAGGAAGACGGTGACGAGGACAAGCTCGCACCCAAGCTGGACGCCATCCACGACTGCGCCATCCTGTACGTGGCGGCCATCGGCGGTTCCGGTGCGGCGCGGGTGGTGGCGCTGAAGATCCACCCGATCAAGGTGCCACAACCCGAATCCATCTCCGAGATCCTGGAGAAATTGCAGGTCGTGCTCAACGGCACGCCGCCCCCCTGGTTGCGCAAGGCCCTGCAGAAGGACAGCGCCCCCTCCTTTGACTTTGAAGACGACGAGGTGACCCATGGCTGAAACCGCCACCCCAGAGACAGAGACCACCGACGCCCCCAGCGACGAGGCCATGCTGGCCACGCCCTTCGTGCAGCAGCTGGTCAAGCAGATGCGCGCGCAGGACACCCACGGCCAGTGGGAAGGCAAGAGCGATCTGAAGATCCTCAAGCCCTTCATCCTCACCGCCGAAGAGCGGCGCGCGATTCCGATCATGGGCGACCCGGACCCCGAGACGCTGTGGCACCTGGAGATCTTCTACAACGCCATCGCCGTGGCCATCGAGCGCGAGACCGGCCAGATGGTCTCGCCCATGATGAAGATGAGCCACGAAGGCTTTGGCCGCATGGTGCTGATCGCCGGCCGCCTGGTGGTGGTCAACAAGCAGCTGCGCGATGTGCACCGCTTCGGCTTCCCGTCGCTGGCCAAGCTGGCCGAGGCCGGTGGCAAGTTCCTCACCGAGGCCGTGACCATGATCCGCACCTACCCCGACGTCGCGAACTACGGAGCCTGACCATGAGTGAATCCGCCGACGAACTCAAGCTGCGCCTGAAGAAGCTCAACGCCCAGGCGACGCAGGCCAAGATGGACCTGCACGACCTGTCCGAAGAGCTGCCCACCAACTGGGAAAACATCCTGTCGGTCGCGCAGCGCTGCCACGACGCCCACGCCGCGCTGATGGAAGCCCGAAAAGCAGCCGCAGCGGCAACAACGTAACCCCCCTGCGCCGCTTCGCGTCTTCCCCCCAGGGGGACGCACCTGGTGGCCCGGCAAAGCCGGTTCCACGGGTGCCCTGACCGATGCCGCTCACACCGCCAAGGAGTTTGTTTCATGAGCGCGTTTTCCGTCACCCTGCCCAGCGGCGCGACCTGGACGCCGACCTTTGTCGCGTCGCTGGATGAAGAGAAATGCATCGGCTGCGGCCGCTGCTTCAAGGTCTGCCCGCGCGGCGTGCTCGAACTCGTCGGCCTGAACGACGAGGGCGAGCGCATCACTGTCGACCTGGACGGTGATGACGACGACGAGTACGAAAAGAAGGTGATGACGATTGCGCACCAGGAGCTGTGCATCGGCTGCACCGCCTGCTCGCGCATCTGTCCCAAGAAGTGCTACACGCACGCCCCGGCCAACGCCTGAGGAGTCCGCCATGCTGCAGCCCGTCGCACCCCGCCTCGACTGGGCCACCCTCGAAGGGCGCATGCGCTCGCGCAGCGACGAGATCGACGACCTGATGGCGCTGCTGCTGGAACACGCCGAGCCGTCGGCCGGCCCCAAGGCCGACCGCTACCACGTGGCCTGGCTCATCGCCTGCGCCAGCCTCGGCGATCAGCACCTCTGGCAGGACCTGGGTTTGCCGTCCCGCGACGCGCTGTCCGCCTTGATGGCTCGCTGGTTCCCGGCGCTCAAGGCGCTGAACGTGGGTGACATGAAGTGGAAGAAGTTCTTCTACCGCCAGCTGTGCCTGAAGGAAGAGATCCTGATCTGCAAGTCGCCGACGTGCGATGACTGCGGCGACCGTGGCGCCTGCTTTGAGCAGCCCTCGCTGGAACACACCAGGGAGCGTGGCGTGTGATGGGCAGGCGGCCCGGGTTCGCTGAGCGGTCAATCCGCTTCGCAGGTCCCCGGCCCCTGGTGGAACACCAGATCGGCGACCACCTGTCCGCCCACCAGGTGCTGCCCGATGATGCGGTCCATGTTGTCGGGGGTCACGCCGTGGTACCAGGTGCCGTCGGGCTGCACGCACAGGATGGGACCACCCTTGCAGGCAGCAAAACAGCTCACGCGGCTGCGCTTGACGCGCAGCGCGCCTTCGTTCAGCCCGGCGGCCTTGAACTTCTCGCCCAGGCTGTCGAACAGCGCCTGCGCCGCGCCGTCCTGCGTGCAGCGCGTGCCGGTGCAGACCAGCAGGTGCCGGCGGTAGTCGCCGATGCGGGGTTTTTCCGTGCTGCTCATGCCTCGGTCTCCTCGGTGCCGGCCTCGGCCGGTGCGTGTTCGTCGGGTGCCGCCAGCACCTGTGCGATGTAGTCGGCGGGCAGGCGGTGTCGGCTGGCGAGTTCGGCCAGGCCCGCGCCGGCCGCTTGCTCGGCCCGCAGCCCCTCGATCCAGCCCAGCAGACCGCTGGAGAGCGAGCGGCCAGCCTTCTCGCCTTCGCGGGTCTCGAAGCCCTGGTCCACGTCGTACTTGTTGGCGTAGCCACGCGGGGTGACCATCAGCCCCTCGCGCAGGAAGGTGCTGCTGTTGCCGATCAGCACGGTGCTGAGCATGCCGATCTCCTGTTCGGCCATCTGGTCCAGGGTGGTGTGCACGATGTGCTGGCGGCGCCGGTAGGCGCTCTTGACGATCGCCACCGGCGTGTCTGCGCGGCGGTGGCGCAGGAAGAGGCGCTGCGCTTCGACGATCTGGCGCGTGCGGCGCCCGCTCTTGGGGTTGTAGAGCGCCACCACGAAGTCGGCCGCGGCGGCGGCGTCCAGGCGCCTGGCGATCACCGGCCAGGGCGTGAGCAGGTCGGACAGCGAGATGGAACAGAAGTCGTGCGTCAGGGGCGCACCGACCAGGGCGGCGCAGGCGTTGATCGCCGACGCACCGGGCACGATCTCCACCGCCACGTCGTCCTCCGGCGTCCAGCCGGCCTGGAACAGCACCTCGTAGGTCGGGCCGGCCATGCCGTAGACGCCGGCGTCGCCCGACGAGATCAGCGCCACCTTCTTGCCCGCGCGGGCCGCTTCCAGCGCATGCACGGCGCGGTCCAGCTCTTCGGTCATGCCCTTGCGCACGACTTCCTTGCCCTCCAGCAGGTCGGCCACCAGCTTGATGTAAGTGACATAGCCCACCACCACATCGGCCTCGGCGATGGCGGCCCGCGCACGCGCGGTCATGTGGTCGGTGTGGCCGGGGCCGATGCCCACCAGGCTGATGCGGCCGGCCGTGCCGGTGATGCCCGCGTCGTGCGGGGGGGGGACAGAGGTGTCGGTGGTCATTTCGTTCCTTGTGACAAGCGAGCGTTGAATGGCAAGGCGATCAGCCCTGCGGCAGGTGTTCCGGTGTGGCGCAACCGCCGGTGGTCCAGGACGGGTCCCAGGCGTTCTCGGTGAACACGGCCGGCGCCGGACGCGCCTGGCGCCACTGTTGCTGGATGAGCATGGGTGCTTCGTAGAAGCGGTCCACCGGGCCGATGCACAGCAGGCCCAGTGGCGCCGCTCCTTCGGGCAGCGCCAGCAGCCTGTGCAGGTCAGCGGGTTCGAACAGCGACACCCAACCAAGACCGAGGTTCTCTGCGCGCGCGGCCAGCCAGAGGTTCTGGACGGCAGCGCCGGCCGAGCACCACGCCATTTCGCTCGCCAGATTGCGGCGACCGAACACCGTGCCGTCGTCGGGCGCCAGCACCAGCGCCCACAGCTCGGCACATTCGCGCAGGCCTTCCACCTTCAGCGCCAGGAACTCGGCCGCACGGGGCCCCAGGGCCTGCGCGGTGCGCATGCGCTCCTCGTCCACGGTGGAGGCCAGCCGCTCGCGCAATGCGGGGTCGGTGATGCGCAGCACCCGCAGCGGCTGCATCAGGCCCACCGATGGCGCGGCGAGCAGCGCCGACTGCAGGCGGGCCCGGACGTCGTCGCCCATCTGCGCGCCTGGGCTGAAGTGGCGCATGTCGCGCCGCACCTGCATCAGCGACTGCACGGCTTCGCGTTCGCTGGCCGTGAAACGGCGCGCCGGATCGGGGTTGGCGACACAGGGCGGGATGGCTGTGCGCGGCATCACCCGCGCCACCGACACCGTGGCGTTGCGCCCGTCGCCGCCGCGCAGCCGGTGCTTCTCCACCCACAGGGCTGAGGCCTCGGTGGTGCCGGCGGCGAGCAAGGCGGCGGCTTCGGACACCGAGGGTGTGCCGGTGTGTCGGCGCACGGTCTCCGACGGGTGGGGCACCACCACCTCGGCCAGCTGGGTGGCGGGGTAGAAGTGCAGCGGCCAGCCGGCCTGCGCGGCCAGCGCCAGCAGCGCGGGTTCGTCGGCCTTGAGCGTGATGCTGCCCACGCCGGTCACCTGTCCGCGTTGAAGGCCGGCCACGGCCAGGGCTTCGTCGACCGCTCGCGCCAGCGTGACCAGCGGTGTGCCGCGGTCGCAGCCGATGCCCAGGGCCACCTTCATGCCGCGGCCCCGGTGGTGGCGTCGTTGCCCGCCGGCAGCGGCGGGCGGTACACCACCAGCCGCTCGTGCAGCGTCTGCCAGAGCGTGTCGTCCACCGGGCGGTGGGTGATCCACAGCACCGCGCGGTAGCGGGCCAGATCCACATCCTCCAGGCGCGTGTGGCGGTGGATGTTCGGCGGCAGCGGGGTGGGGCGGGTCCACCAGTGCGGGCTGCCGGCCTCCTGCACCACGGCCACCGGTTCCTCGTTGACCACCGCGGCCGAGACGCGGGTGATGTTGAGTTTGGGCGCCTCAACCTGCCAGCCCAGCTCACGGCCCAGGATGTCCACGGGAATGGTCTTGCCCACGTCCGACGCGGTGGTGAGCACCGCCGTGGCGCCCAACAGCGCGGCCACGGTCTCGGCCATGGCGTTGGCGCCGCCCACATGGCCCGAGAGCACGGGAATGACGAACTGGCCGGCGTCGTCCACCACCAGCACGCCGGGGTCTTCGTCCTTGCTCTTCAGGTGCGGCGCGATCAGGCGCACCACCGCGCCCAGCGAGACGAAGAACACGATCTGGTCGAACTGCGCGAACAGCTCGCCGATCCGGTCTTTGAATGCGCCCTCGTAGGTCTGCAGCGGGTTTGGCAGGCCGGCGCAGGCGTCGGCGAACCTGGCGGCGACACAGAGCGACGCCTGCGGCAGCTGCCGAGCCAGCGTGGCGGCCTGCGCGGCGCCGTGTTTGGTGATGGCGACGAGGACGGTGCGGGGAAGCGAAGGGGGATGGTCGGGGCTCATGCAACAGGTTCCGGGGTTTTCTTGAGGCAGCCCTTGATGCGCTCGCCGCGCACGCGGTGGGGGTTTTTCACGATCAGCAGCGAGAGGTAGCTGACCTTGCTACCGCGCAGCGTGAGCAGTTCGGGGCCGGACAGCCGGCGCTCGTCCTGCGCGCCCACACGCTCTACGAAATGCGCGCCGGCCAGCAGCTCGCGCGTCTGCAGCCAGTCCAGCAGGTCCTCGATCAGCGGCTTGATCTTCATCAGCACCAGGGTGTCGAAGTCGGGCAGCAACCGGTCGACCGCGCCCACGCCGTAGGCGGCCGGCACGATGGCCACGGTGTCGTCCTGTTCGGCGAAGGGTTCGCCCACGTCGGCGCAGGCGGCGGTGAAGGAATTCACGCCCGCCGTCACCCGCACCGGCACCTGCTCATCGAGCCCGCGCACGGTGCGCGCCAGGTGGCCGAAGGTGGCGTAGGTGGAGGCATCGCCCTCGACGAGGAACAGCACGTCGCGCCCGGCCTGCAACCAGGGTAGCACCGTGTGCGCGGCCTTCAGCCAGGCGCGCGCCAGCTTCTCACCGTCGTGCGTCATCGGGAACACCAGCGGGGTATGGGTCTCTGGCAGCGGCAACCCGGCGCGCTGCACGATGTCCAGCGCGTAGCTTGGCGTCTTGCCGCTGCGCACGGGGTAGACCCAGACCGCGTCGCGCCGCTGCAGCGCGGCCCAGGCCGCACGGGTGATCAGGCCAGGGTCGCCCGGGCCCAGCGAGATGCCGTGCAGCGTGCCCATGGGGGTGGCGGGTTCAGCCATGCGCCGTCTCCTCCGCCACCAGCGGCTCGGTCTGGCGGTGGCCCATGGGGCCCACACCGGCGCACACCAGCCACACCGGGTTCTCGGCCGCCATGCGGTGCATGTGCAGGATGGGCCGGCTGCGCGCGGCCTGCAGCTGCAGCACGTCCCAGTCGGCGTTCAGCGACTGCAGCGCCTGGGTGGCGGTGGCCAGGTTCTCCAGTGTCACGAAGTTCATCACCAGCCGGCCGCCGGGCCGCAGGCGCTCCAGCACCTGCTCGATCAGCCTGGCCAGCTCGCCGCCCGAGCCACCGATGAACACCGCATCGGGTTCGGGCCAGTCCTCCAGGCCCTCGGGCGCCTTGCCGTGCTGCAGCGTGTAGTTGCTGACGCCGAAAGCTGCATGGTTGCGCCGGGCGATGGCGTGGTCGGCCTCGTTCTTCTCGATGGCGAACACATGGCCCTGCGGGCACAGGCGGGCGGCCTCCAGGCCCACCGAACCGCTGCCGGCGCCGATGTCCCAGACCACGCTGTCGGCGCGCAGCTGCAGCCGCGCCAGGCTGACGGCGCGCACCTCCTGCTTGGTGATCAGGCCCTTCTCCGGCTGGCGCTGCTCGAAGGCGCTGTCGGCCAGGCCGAAGCGCACCGGGTGCGGTCGCGGCCGGGTGCGCCACAGCAGCACCACGTTCAGCTCGGCAAAGCGCATGCTGGCCGCCTCGGTGGGACTGAGCTGCGCATGCACCTGTTCGTCGGCCTGCAGCAGGTTTTCGGCCACGGCCATGTGGAAGTCGCTGCCCAGGCCTTCGGCCAGCAGCAGGCGGGCGATGCGGTCGGGGCTGTTGGCCGGGCTGGTCAGCAGCAGCAGGCGCTGCTCAGCGCGCAGCGCCTGGGCCAGGGCGTACAGGCCGTGCGAGGGCGGGGCGCCGCGCAGCCACTCGCCCGCGTCAGCGGCGTGCACGGAGACGATGCGTGCGTCCTGCCAGGCCAGGCCCACGCGGGCGCAGGCCAGTTGCAGGGTCGACAGGTTGGGCAGGATCTCCAGCGCGTCCAGGCACAGGTGCTGGGCCAGGTAGGGCGCGATGCCGTGGCAAAGCGGGTCGCCGGTGGCCAGCACCACGCAGGCCTGGTGGGCCTCGCGCGCGGCGCGCACCCAGCCGGGCACGGCCTTGAGCTGGCCTGTCAGGTCGTGGGTGAAGGCGCCGGGCTTGAGCGTGTGCCGCAGCAGCGCCAGCGTGCGTGCGCCGCCGATCACCACGTCGGCCGTGCGCAGGTGGGCCAGCGCGGTGGCGCCCAGGCTGGCCACGCCGTCGTCGAGCACGCCGATGACGCGGCAGCGGTTGGGATCGTGGGAGGGCAGGTCGTTCATTCGGTGTCGAAGTCGGAGTGGTGGGTGTGGCCGATGCCGGTGCGGCCGGCGGTGGCGGGGCGGGGGCGCGCCTCGGCGGGGGCCGAGCGCACGTCGGCCACCGGCTGGCCGCTGAAGTCGCACACCAGCACGCGCAGCGCAAACGCGTGGCCGTAGCGCTCGGGCGCGGTGAGGGTGTCGATGGCGCGCTGTGCGAGCGCCTGGTGAAAGGCCGGGCCCAGGCCGCGTTCGACCATCAGCTCGGCGCCGAAGCGCGCGGTCTCGGCGGCGGCGATGGCGGCGCAGTCTTCGTCCGTGGCGCCGATCTGCCGGGCGATGTCGGCGACCAGGTCGGTGTCCACCACGTTGCGGTTGGCGTGGGTGATGGTCTCGCCCTGGGCGATCTTGGTCAGCTTGCCCACCATCACACCCAGCACCACCTCGGGCAGGCCCTGGGCCACCACCTCATCCAACGCGTAGCGCAGGAAGTCGCCCATCTGCACGAAGCAGGCGGCGGGCAGGCCAGGGCGTTCCGCACGCAGCGTCTGCATGGCAAAGGTCTCGGTGCGGCCGCCGGTGGTCAGCGCCACCACACCGTGGTCCAGCGTGGCCGCCACCTGGATGCCCTGCACCACGCTGGCCCGCCAGGCGGCGGTGGAATAGGGTTTGACGATGCCGGTGGTGCCCAGGATGCTGATGCCGCCCAGGATGCCCAGCCGCGCGTTGGTGGTCTTCTTCGCCATCTCCTGGCCGCCGGGCACGCTCACGGTGACCTCCAGCCCGTGCTGCGCGAGCAGCCTCGGCGCGGCCTCGCGCAGGTTGTCGGCGATGTTCTGGCGCGGCACCGGATTGATGGCCGGACCGCCCACCGCCAGCCCGAGGCCAGGCAGCGTCACCGTGCCCACGCCGTCGCCGGCCACGAACGTGATCTCGCCCGCCTGGCCGGGTAGCAGGCGCAGGTCCACCGTGAGGTGGGCGCCGTCGGTGCAGTCCGGGTCGTCGCCCGCGAACTTCACCACCATGGCGTGGGCGCTGTGCGCATCGCAGCGCCCGTCGTGCACGTCAAAACGCACCCGCTGGCCGTTGGGCAGCAGGCTCTCCATGGCGTCGGGCACCTGCCCGGCTTCCAGCCCCTGCGCTGCGGCGCGAGCGGCCGCGGCAGCGCAGGCGCCGGTGGTGAAGCCGGTGCGGGTGCCGCGCGGGGAGGTGCTTTCCATTCAGGCGCCCTCGGCGCGTTGCTGTGCCTCGGCCAGCGCCAGCAGCGCGTGCAGGGCGGCGACCACCAGGGTGGAGCCGCCCTTGCGGCCGCGGATGACGATCCAGGGCACGTCGGCGATCTGCGCCATCAGGTCTTTCGACTCTGCGGCCGACACGAAACCCACCGGCATGCCCACCACCAGGGCCGGGCGCACGCCGTCCTCCATGATCAGCTGCACGAGTTCGATCAGCGCGGTGGGTGCGTTGCCAATGCCGACGATGGCGCCCTGCAGCAGGCCCAGGCGGTGCGCCTTGCGCATGGCCTGCACGGCGCGGGTGGTGTTCTGTGCCTGCGCCTGCGCAATCACGTCGGCGTCGCTGATGAACTGGTGCGTGGCCATGCCGAAATGCGCCAGGCGCGGCCGCGACAGGCCCGAGCAGATCATCTCCACATCGGCTACCACGGGGGAGCCTCCGCGCAGCATCGCGGCCACGCCCGCGCGCACCGCTTCGGGGTGGAAGTCGGTCAGGCCGTTGAACTCGAAGTCGGCGTTGGCGTGGATCATGCGCCGCACGATGGGCCACTGCTCGGCCGAATAGCCGTGCGGGCCGGCCTCGGCGTCGATGATGGCGAAGCTGTCGTGCTCGATGGCCTGGCCGGCGGCGGTGAGCTGCTCGGTGACGGTGTTGACCGTGCTCATGCGATAGCACCCTCGTGCGTATGGCTGTGCACATGCACCGGGGCGTGCGTGTGCTCGTGCGAATGTCCATGGCCCAGGTCGTGTGCAATCTCGCGGTAGCTGCAGCCGTCGCAGGGCAACTTGCTGTCGGGCACACCGGCCAGCAGGTCGAGCACGCGCTGTTCCACCAGTTCGAAGATTTCTTTCTCGAACCCGAAGTGCGTGCCGCAGGCAAAGCGGATCTGCGGGTACTGCGCCCGCAGGTGGTCCACCTGGCGGTGGATGCGCTGCATCAGCGTGCCGGTGTAGAGGTAGTAGGGCAGAACCACGATCTGGCGCAGACCGATCAGCACCTGCCGCTGCACCACGCGCTCCAGCCGCGGAAAGGTGATGCCGGTGAAGGCCAGGTCCACCAGCTCGTGGTCGCTTTCTTCCTGCAGCCAGCGCGCCATCTTGGCCATGTCGCCGTTGGCGCCACGGTCGGACGAGCCCCGGCCCAGCAGCACCACGCCGGTGGTGGTGGGGTCGGGCATGTCCAGCGTGGCCATGGCCTGGCGCAGGCGGCGCTTGAGGATGGCGAGGATGGGGTCGCAGGCGCTCAGGTGCGGGCCGTAGAGGAACTCGACGCCGGGTGCGTGCTCGCGGGCGTGTTCGATGGCCTCGGGAATCTCCATCTTGGCGTGACCGGCCGCGTTCAGGATCAGCGGCAGCACCAGCACGCGGCTCGACGACTGCGCCGCGGCCAGCAGGCCATCGTGCAGCGAGGGCGCGGCGAATTCGATGAAGCAGACCTCGATGCGCCAGGCCGGCTGGCGCGCGCGCCACTGGTCGACGAAGTCGCGGATTTCCTGGTTGCCGGTGTCCTCGCGCGAGCCGTGGCCCACCAGCAGGATCGTGGTGTGGTTCATGTCGTGGCTTTCCTGAAGCGGTGTGTGAAGCCCGGGTCGTAGAGCCGGGACCTGGTCAGCTCGGGCCAGTGGCGCGCGCCCAGCGTGGGGCTGGCGATCACCATGGCCTGGCTGACGATGCCGGCGTCGCGGCACTGTTGTTTGATGGTGGCCAGCGTGCCGCGCACGATGCGCTCTTCGCCGGGCCAGCTGGCCTTGTGCACCACCAGCACCGGCGCGTCGTCGGGCCAGCCGGCCTCGCGCAGGCCGGCTTCCACCTTGTGCAGCAGCGTGATGGACAGAAAGATGCACAAGGTCGTGCGGTGTGCCGCCAGCGCGGCGAGGTCCTCCCCGTCGGGCATGGGCGTGCGGCCCTCCACCCGCGTGAAGATGGTGGTCTGCGTGACCTCGGGCAAGGTGAAGCTCTCGACCGCAGCCGCCGCCGAGGCCATGGCCGAAGACACGCCCGGCACCACCGCCACCGGCACGCCCGCGGCGTCCAGCGGCTGCACCAGTTCGATGAGCGTGCCGTAGAGGGCCGGGTCGCCGGTTTGCAGGCGCACCACGGTGTCGCAGCGCGCCGCGTTTGCGATCAGCCAGGCCGACATCTGCTCCAGCGTCATGTCCTTGCTGTCAGCGATGAGGCAACCCGGCGGTGCCCAGCGGGTGGCCGCCTCGTTCACCAGCGAACCGGCGAACAGGATGGCCCCCGCGCGCGCGATCAGGTCACGCCCCTTGACCGTGACCAGGTCCGGGTCGCCAGGACCCGCCCCCACAAACCAGACCGTTCCGAGGCCCATGGTGTGCCCCCGGTCAGGCGGCCTGGTGCAGACGGCGCTCCACCACCGCGCTGCCCTGCAGGCCACGCAGCGTCTTGGCCAGTGCGAGCACGGCCAGATCGATCAGCGGCTCGGCCAGCACCACGCTCATGTAGGCGGCGCCGAAGCTGCCGATGCTCACCAGGTTCTCGGCGCCCAGGCCACGTCCATAGAGCGCCCAGAAACCCACCCACAGCACGATGCCGCCCTGGTAGGCCAGGGACAGCTTCAGGGCCTGGCCGTAGCGCAGATCCACGTAGGCCATTTGGTCGGGAATGACGCGCCGCGCCAGCGCCGCAGTGGCGAACAGCGGCACCAGCAGCGTGGTCACGTTCATGCCGTACTGCGGCAGGTCAAAAGGTGCAAAGAACAGGCCCTGGATCAGCAGGCCGCCCGCCAGCCCGACGGCCGCGGGCGCCGCGCCGAACAGCAGCATCAGCGTGGTGCCCAGGATCAGGTGCACCTCGGACACGCCCACCGGGTGGTGCGGCAGCACCTCGAAAAAGCAGAACACCAGCGCCGTGGCCAGCAGGGCCCGCAGCAGCAGGGCTGCCGCGCCGTCCTTTTTGAGCATGTCGGCCGACAGCTTGAGCGTGTAGCCGCCACAGGCGGCCGCTGTGGCGTAGCTCAGTGCGAGCTTGGCCCCGTCCACCAGACCTGGTTCGATGTGCATGAAGTGACTCCTTGGGTTGGGTGCGTTGGACACAACGCGGTTGAAAAGTCGGCAAAGACCCAAGGGGAAAGCGAGCACAGGTTCCAGCGGCGAACGGACAGCCCCCTGCGAGCGCACGCGCAGGCGCTGGCACAGACTCGCAAAGCAATGCGAAGGGACGACATGAGGACACCGACAAAGACCCCTCACCGCCTTCCCCGACGGTGTTTGGGTAATGCGGCTGCGCCTGGGGCGCAGCCTCCTTGTTGGCCGGTATCCGGGCTGACAGAACGTTTCTCAAAGCCTTCCCGGTGTGACCCAGTGGCGAAATTTTGAGAAATGGGGGCCTTGGCAATGCCTTGGACCACCCGTCTGCTTACCGTTGCGGGGGCAGCGCAGGTTAGGTTCGTCCGTGTGGGACTCTCCCTCCTGCTTCCCGTTGAACTGCAATGCCTGAACAGCACTGCGAGCACCAACAGCGGACCATTCTATACGCGCAAAAAAAGCCGCCCGAAGCCCGGGCGGCCATGTCGAGCCACCGCCTCAGCGCGCCCAGAACGCCAGCTCGGGCGCGGCCGAGGCCAGCCGGCGGCCCAGCCAGGCGCCGGTGGTGGCGAGGTAGCCGGTCTGTGAGCTGGTGCTCTGTTTGGCCTGCTGATCGCCCAGCAGCGACAGCCAGCGGTAGTGGTCGTACACGCCCATGATGTGCGCCGCGTAACTCGCCGCCAGCTGCGGGTTGTCGCGCACGATGACGAAGTTCTCGTCGTTCGCCGTGCTGGCGTTGCCCGAGAAGTTGTGGCTGCCGGTGATGACCACCGGGTTCGTGAATGGGTCGACCACGATGACCTTGGAATGCACGATGGCGAACCCGATCACGCCGCCTTGCATGGTCAGGAACTCGTTGCGCGCCACCGTGGCCGCCCAGTTCGCCATGGCGTGCACACCGCGCGGCTGCACCACGTCCAGCGCCATCCGTTTCTTCTTCGCGTCCATCTGCAGATCCACCTCCACCGCGCGCTCGTCGGCGGCCTCGGATGGAAGCGTGCTGACCACGCCGCGCACGTACAGCGCCGGGTTCGCCTTGGACAGGTCGCGGATGGTTTTCAGCGCGCCGCTGCCGCCCGGCTGGAACATCAGGAACAGCACGCCGTCCTGCGCCGCATTGATCGCCTCGTCGATGGCCTGCAGGTCGACCTTGCCCCGGGTGCGGGTGAACCAGATGTCCGCCGACGACTGGCGGGTCTTCACCACCAGGGCGCTGCTGTTGCTGTCCACCAGCGCTGGTGGGAACGCGCTGCCGGCATCGCGCAGCCGTTCCCACTGGTCCATGAACGCGCGGGCGAACCCGCGGTGGGTCACGCGCAGGCCGTTGTTGGTCTGGGTGCATAGGCCCGTGCTGGTCCAGTTGGTGCTGCCGGTCCACACGGTCTCCGGCTGGCCGGCCGGGTTGCTCACCACCAGGAACTTGTTGTGGCCGAGCGCGCCGGGCGACGTGAAGCGGTCGTGCACCACCACACCGGCGGCCTTCAGCGCCGCGCGGGCGCTCTCGTTCTCGTCGCGCTGGCGGGCCTGTGCCGTGGTCTCGGTGGGCTTCTTGGTGATCGAGCCATTGGCCAGCACCACATGCGCCTGTCCGCCCAGCGCGCACAGCGCGTCCACCAGCTCCTGGTCGGCCAGCTCGTACAGCGCGGCGTGGACCGGCTTGCCGTGGTCCTTCGCGTCCTGCAGCAGCGCCAGCATCTCGTCGCGCAGCGCACCCGAGAGGAACTTGCGGATCGGCAGCTCGTGGTCGCCCAGGCTGTCCTTGAACGCCTTCAGCGCCTGCTTGAGTGTGGACAGGCCCTGGTCCTTGCGCAACTGCTCCAGGTAACGGGCCATGAACTGGGAGATCACCAGGCCACGGTTGAAGAACGCCGCGTAGCCATCGCGTGTGCCGCCGCTGAGCGTGGCCCAGGGTGTCCAGCGGCTGCGTTCGGAATTCAGCGGCCGAAGGGCCGCACCGTCTTTGACCATCGGCGTCACGCGGTAGCGCACCGTGTCGCCGAGGTTCACGCCATGGTCGGTCCACCACAGTCGCTGCAGGGGCCACTCCGTCGACGGCCGGTGCTCACCGGGCTTGGGCTGGTCGGCCTTGAACCCCATGCGGTTCTCGAGCACGTCCGAATGAATCGATCCGTCGCTGCGCCTGCGCTGCCGTTCGACTGCGAAGCCCAGGCAGTCCGTGATCGGCCCGTCCACGGTCCAGAACAGCAGGGCATCGTCGCAATTGACGATGAGGTTCGTCTTGACGGTCATGCTCGTCCTCCCTGCGGGCCGGTGTTGGCGCGCGTGGCGGATTCTTGCCCAGTTGCCGGGGAGGCGCAATCGTGGGGCGGTGCCGTTTGTCTGGGGGCGGGTTGCGTGATGACTGCTAAAGGCTTGCAGCCGCCTCTCCACGACGTTTGCCCGGGCGGAAGCTTTCGACCCGGAGGCGTCATTCGCGACGGTGCGAAAGCCCGGCGGCCCTGCGACCGCCTGTAGCCGGGAGGTTCCATGGCAGAGTGGGCGGCACGCCGCTAGACTGCCTTGCGATGGCGACCGTGTGTTGCCGGAATTGCCGATTCTGTTATACCTGCACATACATACAGTAATGCGCGATATGTGCATGACATTAAACACATTTTTTGGATGTGCCGAGCCATGGTATCTCGCGGGCACTGTGGGTATCCGGTGAAACACGAACTACATCAAAGTTAGGCGTCATGGCCACGACCGTATTCCTCGTCGAGCACCTTCACTTGCTGTCGCATGGTGAGGAAGACATAAAGCGTATCGGTGTCTACACCTCACGGGCACTTGCTGTCGCCGCAACCGAGCGTCTGGCAAAGCAGCCAGGGTTTTGCGACTTTCCGACCATCGTCGACCCAGCAGTGAGCGTGAGCAATGCTCAAGGCTTCTACATCAGCGAGACCGTCCTCGACCTTGACTACTGGAGCGAGGGTTATGTCACCACCACCGAGTAGTCGTGCTAGCGGTCCACGCATGCCGCCTAACCCTTCGTATATGGACTCCCCCTCAACAGTAAGAGCCTGACCGATTGGGGACCGTGGGGTAGAGCACCTGCAGTCGTATATCCGGCATCTGAAGTGGGATCGTCAATGTCCCGTGCCGACATGGAATCTGCGTCACTGCATCGCCACACGCTGCAAGCGGCAGGCAAGCTGCCGGAAGAGTTATCGGCGTATAGCGGTGTGGGAGGAACCCGGTTGGCCATGATGGTCGATCAGACCCGTCGCAAGGTGAGATGGGGTGGGTGAAGAGATCGGGTGGAATCAGGCCGGCATGACGAAGCTCTGCCGGCTTTGTTTTTTGTTCAGCCGGGCGGCCTCGTCAAACGGGGCGTGGTCGCGCAGCGTGGCGTAGCAGATGCGCGCGAGCTTGTTAGCCAGGGCGCAGGTGGCTTTGTTGTGGTTGGAGCGACCCTGCACATCCAGCGCCCAGCGGCGGATGCCGCAGACGTCTTTGCCCGCGCCCTCGGCCACCTTGGCCGCTCGTAGCACGCTGCGCGCGCCGTGGGTGAGCAGCATGCGCAGGTAGCGGTCGCCCTTCTTGGAGATGCGCCCCAGGTACCGGCTCGATCCCGAGCTGTATTCGCGCGGTGTCAGACCGAACCAACTGGAGAAGTGGCGCGCGTCCTGGAAGTGCGTCACATCGCCCGAGGTGGCCGCCACCAGGGCGGTGGCGGTGAGCAGGCCAATGCCAGGGACTGAGAGCAGCAGCGTGCAGGCCGAGCTGTGGCGGGCCACGCTGGCCAGTTCGCGCTCGACCTGGGCGATGCGCGCTTCGAGCAGGCGAATCTCTTCGAGCAGCATGCCGGCGGTGTGGCGGATCAGATCGGGCACGGCCGAGCGCGGGTCGGCCAGCACTCGGCCGATCGCCTCCACGCCGGTGCGTGCGCCTTGCGGGATGGTGATGCCGAACTCGCGACAGAAGCCGCGCAAGGCGTTGATGCGCGAAGTGCGCGTGCCCATCCAGAGCGAGCGGATGCGGTGCAGACCCTGTAGAGCTTGCTGCTCCACCGACTTCACGCGCACCGGGCGAATGTCAGAGGCGCGTGCGGCTTCGAGCAACGCGGCAGCGTCGGTGGCGTCCGTCTTGTTGCGCCGGACGTAGGCGCGCACGTACTGGGCGGGCAGCAGGCGAACGGAGATGCCCAGGCCATTGAGCCAGCGCGCCCAGTGGTGGGCCGAGCCGCAGGCCTCCATGATGACCAGGGATACAGATCGGTTGGCAAACCAGCGCTCGAACTGGGTGCGCGTCAGGCGCTGGGTTTCAACGATGCGCCATTGATCGTCGGCAACAGCGATCTGGAAAACGGATTTGGCCAAGTCGACGGCCACGGTAGTAGCATGCATCTCGGACTCCTTTCGTTTGGATGAAGACCTGATCCCCACGCCAATGAAGACCAGTGCGCGTTTCTCGCGCAAACAAACGGGGGAGTCCATCCCATCACTGCGCCTGACGTTCGCCAGCCGGCTACGCCGTCTGTCGCCCGCAGGTGAGCTCAAAAGTTGAGCGTCAGCTCCCGGCCGTGGAGGGGCGGTGAAGGGCTTGCCCTCGGGAGGCCGCTCTCGCTGCACAGCCGCCATCCGTTCTCCAACAGCCCGCTACATACATATATATATGTGTAGCGAGGGCCCTGGCCGAGACTGCCTCTGGCCACTCAAGGCGGTCCCTCCATCACAGCGATCCCCGGTCAGCCCTAGCGGCCCAAAGCTAGCCACCGCGGTTTTGACGCTCTGAAGTTGCACCCAGCCGCAGGGGGTAAGCCTGTGGATATCTCCCGGACACCTGCGCCAAGTCGGCGCCGCACAAGGCTTGCGGCAGCTTTGCCTGCTTTTTGGGCAGGGCGGGTAGGGCGCGCCTGGCATCTGGCATTCATCTTGCATCACAACTTGTATCCAAGATGGGATGAATCGAAATGGTGCAAGACCTCGACCGATCCGCAGCCTGGCTTTTCCAGCCGCCCCAGCCCGTTCAGACGACGGTGGCCGGGCCGTTGGGTGGGCTGACGTTTGCTGTCAAGGACAACATCGACGTGGGCGGCTGGCCCACCACCGCCGCCTGTCCCGCGTTCACCTACACCGCCGCCGCTCACGCTGCCGTGGTGCAGACGCTGCTCGATGCTGGTGCGTCGCTGCACGGCAAGACCAATCTGGACCAGTTCGCCTGCGGCCTGAACGGCACGCGCTCGCCCTACGGCGCGGTGCCCAACGCGATCAACCCGCTGCATGTGTCGGGCGGTTCCAGCTCGGGCTCGGCCTATGTGGTGGCCACCGGCCAGGTGGACTTCGCGCTCGGCACCGACACGGCGGGCTCGGGCCGCGTGCCGGCGGGGCTGAACAACATCGTGGGCCTGAAGCCTTCGCGCGGACTGATCAGCGCCCGGGGCGTGGTGCCGGCTGCGCAGGCGGTGGATTGCGTGTCCATCTTCGCCACCACGGTGGCGCGCGCCGCACAGGTGCTGGCCGCCGCGCTGGGGCACGATGCGGCGGATCCTTACTCGCGCACGCTGTCGCTGGCCAGCACGCCGTTCGGCGCGCGCTTCCGCTTCGGCCTGCCGGCCTCGCCCGAGTTCTTCGGCGACGAGAACGCTCGCGCCGCATTTGACGAGGCGGTTCAGCGCCTGCAGGACCTGGGCGGCGAGGCGGTGCCCGTCGACTTCGGCGTGTTCACGGCCTGCGCCGACATGCTCTACGGCAGCGCGCTGGTGGCCCAGCGCTACGAAGCCATTCGCGGCTTCTTCGATGCGCACGAGGCCGAGGTGATCGAGCCTGTGCGCAGCATCGTCGGCGCCGGCCGCCCCTACAGCGCGGCCGATCTGGTGGCGGCGCAGACCCGCCTGGCCGCCCTGGCCCAGCAGGCGGAGCCGCTGTGGCGCGGCCTGGACCTGATGGTGGTGCCGACCGCGCCCACGCACCCGACCATCGAAGCGATGCGGGCCGACCCGGTGGCGCTGAACCGCCAGCTCGGGGCCTACACCAACTTCGTCAACCTGCTGGACTACGCCGCGCTGTCGGTGCCCAGCAGCTTCCGACCGGACGGCCTGCCGTTCGGCATCACGCTGATCGGCCGCTGCGGCAGCGACTGGCAGCTCGCCGAGCTGGGCCAGCGCTACCACCACGCCACCGGCCTCACCCAGGGTGCCACCGGTCAGTCGCTGCCCGAGCCGCAGCCCATCGCAGGCCTGACGCAGGCCGCGCCGCCGCGCGTGCGCGTGGCCGTGGTCGGTGCCCACCTTTCCGGCATGCCGCTCAACGGCCAGCTCACCGAACGCGGCGCCACGCTGGTCAGCCGCACCCACACCGCGCCGGTCTACCGCCTCTACGCGCTGCCCAACACCACGCCGCCCAAACCCGGCCTGCTGCGCGTGGCGCCGGGGGAGGGCGGGCGCATCGAGATCGAGGTCTGGGAGATGCCGCTCTCCGAATATGGCAGCTTTGTCGCGCTGGTGCCCGCGCCCCTGTCCATCGGCAGCCTGCAGCTGGACGACGGCAGCAGCGTGCAGGGCTTTCTGTGCGAGCCGCTGGCGCTGCAGGGCGCGGCCGACATCACCCACCTGGGCGGCTGGCGCGCCTACCTGGCTTCCACCGCGCCGGCGCGCCTGGCCTTTCCCTGAACCCCACCCAACCACCGGTCATCTTTCAACCCGCAGGAGTCTTCCGATGAAACACCAACCCGCCGCCCCCACCGCCTCGCCCCAGCGCCGCCAGCTGCTGCAACTCGGTGCAGCCGGCGCCGCCCTGGGCCTGCTGGGTGCGCCCGCCGTGTTGCGCGCACAGACCGGCCCCAAGATCCGCATCGGGTACTGGCCCATCGCGGCGGGCCTGCCGTTCTATTCGGCGATCGAACTGGGCTACTTCAAGGAAGCCGGCCTCGATGTTGAGCCGCTCAAGTTCGCTGGTGCCCAGCAGGTGATGGAGGCCGTGCTCTCGGGCCGCGCCGACGGCACCGCCAACGGCACGGGTTCGGCCAACATCGCCATCGGCGAGATCGCCCAGCCCGGCACCTTCAAGATCTTCTGCTCCAACCCGAGCAATGTGAAGAACGTGCTCGACGAGGTGATCGTGCCCGCGGCCAGCCCGGCCAAGGTGATGGCCGACCTCAAGGGCAAGCGCATCGGCTCCGGCCCCGGCATCCAGAACGTGACCCTGGCCAAGACCGTGCTGGAGCGCGGCGGCGCCACCGGTGCCACCGTGGTCGAGCTGCCCATCGGCCAGCACGTGGCCGCGCTCGCGGCGGGCCAGATCGATGGCGCCTACACGCTCGAACCCACGGGCACCATCGGCCGCATGAACGGCACAACCAGGGTGCTCGAAGCCGGCGTGATTGCGAAATACGTGCTGGGCGACCCGATGGCACCGTGGTTCGGTGGCTCGGCCTCGCTGTCCTCGGAGTTCATCCAGAAGAACCCGGAGGCCGCAAAGAAATTCGTCGCCGCCTACGGCAAGGGCGTGGCTTATGTGCGCAGCAGGTCAGTGGAGGCGCGCCAGTACCTCAAGGGCTACACCGCCATCGAAGGCGCGCTCACCGGCGAAGTGCCTCTGGCCGCGTACACCATGTACAACGAGTTCACGCCCGCCGACGTGGCGCACTTCCAGAAGTTCTTCGACCTGTTCGCTGAGAAGGGGATCTTCTCCAAGCGCCTGATGGTCGACTCGATGCTCTACAAGGGTTGAGCGCGATGGAAGCGACCAAGCCCTGGAGTCCGCCGGCCTCGGCCGGCGCGCCCACGCCACCGAAGAAGGCCGACTGGGGCAAGGCCCTGCCGTTCGTGGGCCCGGTGGTGCTGTTCATCATCTGGGACCTGGTGGTGCGGCTGGGCTTCATCAAGCCCATCCTGCTGCCGCCGCCCATCGACGCGCTGGGCGCGCTGATCGGTGGTCTGGCTGGTGGCCCGCTGATGACGGACTTCCTGGTCACGGTGTGGCGCACGGTGCAGGCCTTCCTGATCGCCGCCATGCTCGGCATGCCGCTGGGCGTGCTGCTGGGCAGCAACGAGAAGGCCTACCGAAGCGTGGAGTTCCTGATCGACTTCTTCCGCTCCACGCCTTCGTCGGCGCTGATCCCGCTGTTCCTCATGATCTTCGGCGTGAGCGACATCAACAAGGTCGCCATCGCCGCCTTCGGCGCGCTGCTGATCGTGGTGTTCAACAGCGCCTACGGCGTGATCAATGCGCGCAAGCAGCGCGTGATGGCGGCCAAGGTGATGGGCGCCACGCGCTGGCAGGTGTTCAAGGACGTGCTTATCTGGGAAAGCCTGCAGCCCAGTTTCGTCGGCCTGCGCTCGGCCGTGTCCATGGCGCTGGTGATCGTGATCGTGGCCGAGATGTTCATCGGTGCCGACAGCGGGCTGGGCAACCGCATCATCAACTCGCAGCAGGTGATGAACGTGAAGGACATGTACGCGTCCATCCTCGCGGCCGGTGCGCTGGGGTATGCGCTGAACGTGTTGTTCCTTCTCATCGAACGAAAGATCGTTCACTGGAGCGGCCGATGACCACTGTTCTGAATGCCCCTGTGTTCGCCGACGTGCCAGTGCCCGAATTCAGGCCCGGGCCGGCGGGCACGCACATCACCATCCGCGGCCTCACCAAGTACTTCGCGGGCTGGCCGCTGTATGAGAACTTCGACCTGGACATTCCGAAGCACAAGATCGTTTCGGTGTTCGGCCCCAACGGCTGCGGCAAGAGCACGCTGATCAACATGATCGCGGGGCTCATCCCCATCGACAGCGGCGAGATCCTGTTCGACGGCAAGTCGCTCAAGGACACCAAGATTGGCTACGTGTTCCAGAACTACCGCGAAGCGATGTTCCCGTGGATGCGCACCATCGACAACATCGCCTACCCGCTCAAGCTCGAAGGCAAGAGCAAGGCCGAGGTGGACCGCCGCATGGCCGAGCTGGTGGCCTCTTTCGACGTGAAGTTCGACCTCAACCGTTACCCCTATGAGCTTTCGGGCGGACAGCAGCAGACGGCGTCGATCATGCGCGCGCTGGCGCCCAACCCGGAGGTGCTGTTCCTCGACGAACCCTTCTCGGCGCTGGACTTCGAGATGACGCTGTTCATCCGCGAAAAGCTGCAGGAGGTCTTCATGCAGACCGGCACCACCATGATGCTGGTCTCGCACGATCTGGAAGAGGCCGTGTACCTGGCCGACCAGGTGCTGCTGCTGACCAAGCGGCCGACGAAAGTGGCCGAGATCCTGCCCTACGACGACCCGCGCCCGCGCACCACGGCCACGCTGTCCGAACCCAGCTTCGTCAGCGCCAAGAAGCGCAGCCTGGAGATTTTTCAGCGCGAGGTGCGGCGATGACCGACGAGCAGACCCTGGCCTATGTGAAGGCCGTCGCCGTGGTGGTGGGCCTGCCGCTGGACGAGGCGCAGATCGCGCGCGTGGCGGTGCACCTGCAGCGCACGGCCGGTCTCGCGGCCACGCTGGAAGACATCCCGCTGACCCCGCACGACGAGCCGGCCGAGCTGTTCTGCCCGGCGCCTTTTGACTCGCCCCGTTGAGCCGCGCCATGCCCGTGCTTTCACTTTCTCAAACCGTGCAGGCCATCGCCAGCGGCGAGCGCAGCGCCGCCGAGGTGCTGGAGACCTGCATCGCCCGCATCGAGGCCACCGACGCCCGCGTGAACGCCTTCACCGGCACGCGCTTCGACGCCGCCCGCGCGCAAGCGGCGCAGGTGGACGCCCGGCGCGCGCGCGGCGAAGCCCTGGGGCCGCTGGCCGGTGTGCCGTTCGCGGTGAAGAACCTGTTCGACATCGCCGGCGAGGTGACGCTGGCCGGATCCAAGGTGAACCGGTCCCGCCCGCCCGCGACCGACGACGCGGTGCTGGTGCAGCGCCTGCAGGCCGCGGGCGCGGTGCTGGTGGGCTCGCTCAACATGGACGAGTTCGCCTACGGCTTCACCACCGAAAACACCCACTACGGCCCGACGCGCAACCCGCACAACCTGGACTGCACGGCCGGCGGGTCTTCGGGCGGTTCGGGCGCGGCGGTGGCCGCCGGCCAGGTGCCGCTGACGCTGGGTTCGGACACCAACGGCTCGATCCGCGTGCCTTCGTCGTTCTGTGGCATCTGGGGCCTCAAGCCCACCTTTGGGCGGCTCTCGCGGCGCGGCAGCTTCCCCTTCGTGCACAGCATCGACCACCTCGGCCCCTTCGCCGACGACCTGCCGGGCCTGGCCCTGGCCTACGACGCTCTGCAGGGCCCCGACCCGCTGGACCCGGGCTGCTTCGCGACCGCGTTGGAGCCCACCACCGGCTCGCTCGCCCAGGGCGTGGAGGGCCTGCGCGTGGGCGTGCTCGGGGGCTACTTCGAAGCGATGGCCACGCCCGCGGCGCGCGAAGCAGTGGCCCTGGCGGCCGACGCGCTGGGCGCTCACACCGCCGTGCAACGCGGTGTCGAATGGCCCGACGCCGCCGCTGCGCGTGCCGCGGCCTTCATCGTCACCGCCAGCGAAGGCGGGCAACTGCACATGGACAGCCTGCGCACGCGGGCCGAAGACCACGAGCCGCTGTCGGTGGACCGCCTCATCGCGGGTGCGCTGCAACCGGCGGCCTGGTATGTGCGCGCCCAGCGCTTCCGCCGCCGCTACCGCGACCAGGTCAATGCCCTGTTCCGCGACTGGGACGTGCTGATCGCGCCCGCCACGCCGTTGGCCGCGCCGGCCATCGGCAGCGAGTGGGTCTACATCAACGGCCAGCGCCTGCCGTGTCGGCCCTCCATCGGGCTGCTCACGCAACCGGTGTCGTTCTCCGGCTGCCCGGTGGTGACAGCGCCCCTGTGGCCCGGCGGCACCGGCGGCCTGCCGATTGGCGTGCAACTGATTGCCGCGCCCTGGCGCGAAGACCTGGTGCTGCGCGCCGGCTGGGCGCTGGCGCAGTCGGGCGTGGCCCAAGTGAAGGAGACCTCCCTGTGATCATCAATGAGCCTGATGTGTTGGCCGAAGTGACGGCCGTCTTCGAGCGCTACGAAACCGCCCTGGTGGGCAACGACGTGGCCGTGCTCGATGAGCTGTTCTGGAACAGCCCGCACACGCTGCGCTATGGCGCCACCGAAAACCTGTACGGCTACGACGCCATCCGCGACTTCCGCGCCGGCCGTCCCTCGGCCGGGCTGGCGCGCACGCTGGGCAAGACCGTCATCACCACCTACGGCCGCGACTTCGCCACCGCCAACACCGAGTTCTTCCGCGCCGGCAGCGACCGCACCGGCCGTCAGAGCCAGACCTGGATGCGCACGCCGGAGGGCTGGCGCGTGGTCGCTGCCCACGTGAGCCTGCTGGCTTGATTTTTTTGTTCCCCACCCACTCCCACCACCCCAACAGGAGCCTTCCCATGAGCCACTTCATCTCCAATCGCCGCGATTCGATCAAGACCCTGGCCGCGCTCGGCGCCGCGGCCAGCAGCCCCTTCGCCTTCGCGCAGAAGCCCATCACCGTGGGCGTGATCTACGTGGGCCCGCGCGACGACTACGGCTACAACCAGGCCCAGGCCGAAGCCGCGGCCATGCTCAAGAAGATGCCGGGCGTGAAGGTGGTGGAGGAGGAGAACGTGCCCGAGACCGCGGCCGTGCAGCGCACCATGACCGGCATGATCGCGCAGGACGGGGCGAGCCTGGTCTTCCCCACGTCCTTCGGCTACTTCGATCCGCACATGCTGGCGGTGGCCGCCAAGCACCCCGATGTGCGCTTCGCCCATTGCGGTGGCATGTGGACCGAAGGCAAGCACCCGAAGAACACCGCCAGCTTCTTCGGCTACATCGACGAGTGCCAGTACCTCAACGGTGTCATTGCCGGGCACATGAGCAAGAGCAAGAAGATCGGCTTCATCGCCGCCAAGCCGATTCCGCAGGTGCTGCGCAACATCAACGCCTTCACCATGGGCGCGCGCTCGGTCGACCCGAAGATCACCTGCAGCGTGATCTTCACCGGCGACTGGTCGATGCCGGTCAAGGAGGCTGAGGCCACCAACAGCCTGGCCGACCAGGGCGTGGACGTGTTCACCATGCACGTGGACGGCCCCAAGGTGATCGTGGAGACCGCGGCCAAGCGCGGCAAGATGGTCTGTGGCTACCACGCCAGCCAGGCCAAGCTCGCGCCCCAGGCCTACCTCACGGGCGCCGAGTGGAACTGGCTGACCGCCTACACCACCTTCATCGAGGCGGCGCGCAGCGGCAAGCCGCACCCCAACTTCGTGCGCGGCGGGCTGAAGGACGGCTTCGTGAAGATGTCGGCCTACGGCCCCGCGGTCACCGACGCGGCCAAAAAGCAGGCCGACGGCGTGAAGGCGCAGATGATGGCCGGCAGCTTCGACATCTTCAAGGGCCCGCTCAAGGACAACAAGGGCGCCACCATCATCCCGGCCGGCAAGGCGTTCAAGCAGACCGACCTGGAGCTGGAGAAGATGAACTACCTGGTCGAAGGCGTGATCGGCTCCGTCTGAAGGCTCCGTGGCCATGCGCAACGTTCTCCTTCCCGTCGGCGCCATCGCCGTGGCCCTGCTGCTGTTCGGCTTCATCGTCTCGTTTGCGGGGGTGAGCCCGGTCGAGGTCTGGGTGCTGCTGTTCAAGGGGGCCTTCGGCGACTGGTACTCGTGGCAGAACACGCTGCAGCGCGCCGCGCCGCTGATGTTGGCCGCGTTGTGCGTGGCGATTCCGGCGCGCGCCGGGCTGGTGGTGATCGGCGGCGAGGGCGCGCTGGTGCTGGGCGGCCTGGCCTGCGCGGCGCTGGCGCACGCGGTGCCGCTGCCGTCCAGTCTGCCGGGCACGGTGGCGATCTGCATGGCCGGGGCGCTGGCCGGCGGGCTGTGGGTGGCGCTCGCGGGCTGGCTGCGCCAGTACCGCGGCATCAACGAGACCATCAGCAGCCTGCTGCTGGCCTACGTGGCCATCGGCCTGTTCAAGCACCTCGTGGAAGGGCCGCTGCGCGACCCGGCCAGCCTGAACAAGCCGTCCACGCCCGCCCTCGATGAGGGCCTGCTCATCGGCACCATCGCCGGCTCCGACGTGCACTGGGGCCTGGTGATTGGGGTGGTGGTGTGCGTGGTGGCGGGGCTGTGGCTGCGCCTGACACCTTCGGGTTTTGCGGTGCGCGTGGTCGGCGGCAACCCGCGCGCGGCTCAGCTGGTGGGCCTGCCCGCCACGCGGCTGGTGGTGCTGGCCTGCGCGCTCGGCGGCGCGGCCGCCGGACTGGCCGGGGCCATCGAAGTGGCTGCCGTGCACACCAGCGCCAACGCCGCGCTGATCGCGGGTTACGGCTACGCCGGCATCCTGGTCTCGTTCATGGCGCGGCACCACCCGCTGGCGGTGATCCCGGTGGCCATCCTGTTCGGTGGTTTCGGTGCCGCCGGCAGCCTGCTGCAGCGCCGCCTGGGCCTGCCCGATGCGTCGGTGCTGTTGCTGCAGGGCATCGCCTTCGTGCTGATCCTGGCCAGCGAAGCGCTGCGCGACACCGACTGGAAGGCCTGGTTCGCCAAGCTCACCCGTGTCCCCTCGGTTGAGCCGGCGCCACAAGGAGAGAGAGCATGACCGCCGATCAAATGATCATCTTCCTCTCCGGCATCGTCGGCGGCGCGTTGCGTGTGGGCGTGCCCTTTCTGTTCGTGAGCCTGGGCGAGTGCCTGACCGAGAAGTCGGGTCGCATCAACCTGGGCCTCGAAGGCGTGCTGGTGCTCTCGGCCATGACGGCCTTCGGCGCCTCGTACCTCAGCGGATCGCCCTGGCTGGGCGTGCTGGCCGGGGCCGTGGCCGGTGCGCTGCTGGCCACGCTGCACGGCCTGCTGTGCTCGCTGCCGCGGGTCAACGACGTCGCCACCGGCATCGCGCTCATGCTGCTCGGCATGGGCCTGGCCTTCTACCTTGGCAAGCCGCTGATCCAGCCGCAGGCGCCGCAGCTGCCCGCGCTGTCGCTGGGCGGCTGGAGCGACTCGCCCGCGGTGCGCGCGGCGCTGGAGGTCAACGCGCTGTTGCCGCTCGGTCTGCTCATGGCCGTCCTGTTGTGGTGGGCGTTTGCGAACACGCGCCTGGGCCTGCTGGTGCGGCTGGCCGGTGATTCGGCCAATGCCACGCGCGCGCTGGGCTATTCGGTCTCGGGCATCCGCATCGCCGCCACCGCGGCGGGCGGCTTTATCGCCGGGCTGGGCGGCGCCTCGCTCACGCTGTTCTACCCCGGCAGCTGGAACGAGGGCATCTCCAGCGGCCAGGGCCTGATCGCCGTGGCGCTGGTGATCTTCGCGCGCTGGAGCCCGCTGCGCTGTGTGGGTGCGGCGTTGCTGTTCGGTGGCGCGGGGGCCATCGGCCCGGCGCTGCAGTCGGTCGGCATCGGCTGGGGCTACCACCTCTTCAACATCGTTCCGTACGTGCTCACGCTGCTGATCCTGGTGCTCACCTGCCGCCCCGGCGTGGTGGTGCCGGGCAGCCCGGGCGAACTGTCCTCAACACGCTAGGAGAAACACCATGAGCGGACTCGGCGGTCTCAACAAATCGAAGCACGGCGTGGTCGTGGGCCTGGTGCAGCTGCAGCTGCCGGTGGTGGAAACGCCCGCGCAACTGGCGGCGCAGGCGCAGCGCATCTGCGAGCTGGTGGGCAAGGCGCGGCGCAACCAGGGCACCATGGACCTGGTGGTGTTCCCCGAGTACGCGCTGCACGGCCTCTCCATGAGCACGGCGCCCGAGCTCATGGTGTCGCTGGACGGCCCGGAGGTCGCGGCGTTCAAGCAGGCTTGTGTGGACCACCGCATCTGGGGCTGCTTCTCCATCATGGAGGCCAACCCCGGCGGCAATCCGTACAACAGCGGGCTGATCATTGACGACACCGGCGCCATCCGCCTCTACTACCGCAAGCTGCACCCCTGGGTGCCGGTGGAGCCCTGGGAACCCGGCAACCTGGGCGTGCCGGTGTGCGATGGGCCCAATGGCAGCAAGCTCTCGCTCATCATCTGCCACGACGGCATGTTTCCCGAGATGGCGCGCGAGGCGGCCTACAAGGGCGCCGAGATCATCCTGCGCACCGCCGGCTACACCGCGCCCATCCGCCACGCCTGGAAGATCACCAACCAGGCCAACGCCTTCCAGAACCTGGCCATCACCGCCAGCGTGTGCCTGTGCGGCAGCGACGGCAGCTTCGACTCCATGGGCGAGGGCATGTTCTGCAGCTTCGATGGCACCGTGATCGCCGAGGGCGGCGGGCGGGTGGACGAGATCATCACCGCCGAACTGCGGCCCGACCTGGTGCGCGAGGCGCGCCAGGGCTGGGGCGTGGAAAACAACATCTACCAGCTCTACCACCGGGGTTATGTGGCGGTGAAGGGCGGGGCGCAGGACTGCCCCTACACCTACATGCACGACATGGCTGCCGGCACCTACCAGCTGCCCTGGAAGGTGGACGTGACCGACGGCACGCCCTGCGGGTTCGATGCCCCGACGCGCCAGTACAAAGGTCCCGAGGCCCATCCCCTGGTGCCCGACGCCGCCGTGCTGCCCTTCAAGAAAGTCGCCTGACCCATGGAACGCTTCATCGACGCCAACCCCTACGCCTGGCCCTACAACGGCGACCTGCGGCCTGAGAACACGGCGCTGATCGTGATCGACATGCAGGCCGACTTCTGCGGCATCGGCGGCTATGTGGACCAGATGGGCTACGACATCTCGCTCACGCGCGCGCCCATCGCGCCGCTGCAGACGCTGATGGCCGCCATGCGCGGGGCCGGCTACACGGTCATGCACACCCGCGAAGGCCACCGGCCCGACCTCTCGGACCTGCCGGCCAACAAACGCTGGCGCTCGCGCCAGATTGGCACCAACGGCGTGGGCATCGGTGACGACGGGCCCTGCGGGCGCATCCTGGTGCGCGGCGAGCCGGGCTGGGAGATCATTCCTGAACTCGCGCCGCTGCCGGGCGAGGTGGTGATCGACAAGCCGGGCAAAGGGTCGTTCTACGCCACCGACCTCGAACTGCTGCTGCGCACGCGCGGCATCAGCAACCTCCTGCTCGCCGGCATCACCACCGACGTCTGCGTGCACACCACCATGCGCGACGCCAACGACCGGGGCTTCGAGTGCCTGCTGCTGTCGGACTGCACCGCCGCCACCGACCGGGGCAACCACGAGGCCGCGCTGAAGATGATCACCATGCAGGGCGGGGTGTTCGGCGCGCACGCTCCTTCAACCGCTGTACTGGACGCTTTGACATGAACGACAACGCCCCCATCGGCGGTCTGCCGCCCGGCACCGGTGCGCTGGCACTGGACACCTACGACATGGGCATGCGCTTCGGCAGCTTCCAGGCGCTGCAGGGTGTGAACATGAAGGTCGCCCCGGGCACGGTGCACGCCCTGCTGGGCGAGAACGGCGCCGGCAAGAGCACGCTGGTGAAGTGCGTGGCGGGTTTCCAGCGGCCCACCAGCGGCAGCATCCTGATCGACGGGCGCGAACAGTCCATTCCCAACCCGGTGGTGGCGCGCGCGCTGGGCATCGGCATGGTCTACCAGCACTTCACGCTGGCGCCGGGCATGACGGTGGCCGAGAACCTGCTGCTGGCCGGTGGCCAGACGCCGGGCGTCATCGACTGGAAGCGCCAGCGCGTCGACCTGGCGCAGTTCCTCAAGACCACGCCGTTCCAGCTCGACCTGGACGCGCGCCCGCAGGAGCTGGCAGCCGGCGAAAAGCAGAAGCTGGAACTGCTCAAGCAGCTCTATCTGAAACCGCGCCTGCTGATCCTGGACGAGCCCACCTCGGTGCTCACGCCGCAGGAGGCCGACGAGGTGCTGGGCCATGTGCGCGAGTTCGCACGCAGCGGCCAGTGCACGGTGCTGATCATCACGCACAAGTTCCGCGAGGTGATGGCCTACGCCGACGACGTGACGGTGCTGCGCCGCGGTCAGGCGGTGCACCACTGCGCCGTGGCGGACACCACGCCGGCGCTGCTGGCGCAGGCCATGGTGGGTGGCGCGGCGGAGGGCGCGGAACCCACCGCGGTTGCCGCTGCAGTCCAGGACGACACCCCGGCCGGCGGCGAGGTGTCGCTGGCGGTTGATGGCCTGCAGGTGATGGGCGACCGCGGCACGCTGGCCGTGCAGGACCTGAGCCTGGCCGTGGCCCGCGGAGAAATCCTGGGCGTGGCCGGCGTGTCGGGCAACGGCCAGCGCGAGCTGGTGGAGGCGCTGGTGGGGCAGCGGCCGCGCTCGGCCGGCACGGTGTCGGTGCAGGGCCAGCCCTACGCCGCCCGGCGCGAGGAGAACCACCGCCTGAAGGTGCGCAGCCTGCCCGAAGAGCCGCTGCGCAACGCCTGCGTGGGCGATCTCTCGGTGGCCGAAAACATGGCGCTGCGCGACTTCGACCGCCCGCCGCTGTGCAGCGGGGGGCGCCTGCGCTTTGGCCAGTGGCGCAGCCGCGCACGCGAATGGATCGCCGGCTACGGCATCAAGACACAGGGCGAAGACGCGCCGATCCGCAGCCTCTCGGGCGGTAACGTGCAGCGCGCGGTGTTGGCGCGCGAACTGCACGGCGACATCAACGTGCTGATCGCGGCCAACCCGGTGTTCGGCCTGGACTTCGCGGCGGTCAAGGAAATCCACACCCGGCTGCGCGGTGTGCGCAACCAGGGCGGGGCGGTGCTGCTGATCAGCGAGGACCTGGACGAACTGATGGAGCTGGCTGACCGCATCGTGGTGATGAGCGAAGGCCGCATCGTGTTCGAGACACCGGCTGCGAGCGCCGATCGCCATGAAATCGGTGCCCACATGGGCGGAGGACATTGACATGCAGATTCCCGCCCAACCCTTTCCCTACCAGTTCGACCTGGCGCACACTGCGCTGGTGATCATCGACATGCAGCGCGACTTCATCGAGCCCGGCGGCTTTGGCGAAACGCTGGGCAACGACGTGTCGCTGCTCGCTGCCATCGTGCCGGCCTGCCAGGCGGTGCTGCAGGCCTGGCGCGGCGCCGGTGGCCTGGTGGTGCACACGCGCGAGGCGCACCAGCCCGACCTCTCGGACTGCCCCCCGGCCAAGCGCCTGCGCGGCAACCCCGCACTGCGCATCGGGGACGAAGGGCCGATGGGCCGCATCCTGGTGGCGGGCGAGCCGGGCAACCAGATCATTCCCGAGCTGGCGCCGGTGGATGGCGAGATCGTGATCGACAAGCCGGGCAAGGGCGCCTTCTACGCCACCGGGCTGCACGAGATGCTGCAGGACCACGGCATCAGCCACCTGCTGTTCATGGGCGTGACCACCGAGGTCTGCGTGCAGACCAGCATGCGCGAAGCCAACGACCGGGGCTACGACGGCCTGCTGCTGGAAGACTGCACCGAGAGCTACTTCCCGCACTTCAAGGCGGCCACGCTGGACATGCTGCGCGCCCAGGGCGGCATCGTGGGCTGGACCGCACCGAGTTCGGCTGTGTTGACCGCCATCAGGCCGGCAGCCGGTGACGCTGCTAGAGTTTCTCCGTGAGCAACACCACCGCGACCGTCCACCCCATCGAACCCGTTTCTTCGCAGCCCTCGCGCGCCGAAGAGGTCTACGCGCAGCTCAAGCGGGACATCGCCGATTTCCGGCTGGTGCCCGGCGACCGCTTCAGCGAACACGACATCTGCAACCGCCTGGCGGTCTCGCGCACGCCGGTGCGCCAGGCCCTGTTCCGCTTGCAGCAGGAAGGTCTGGTGGAGGTGATGTTCCGCAGCGGCTGGCGCGTGCTGCCGTTCGACTTTGACCGCTTCGACCAGCTCTACGACCTGCGCATGGTGCTGGAGACCGCCGCCGCGCAGCGCCTGTGCCAGCAGGCCTCGACCGAATCGTCGCCCTTGCTGGAGGGCCTGAAGGAGCGCTGGCTGGTACCGGTGGGCGAACGCAGCAGCGACGCCGCACAGGTGGCGGCCTGGGACGAGGCCTTCCACGAGACCCTGGTGCAGGCCGCGGGCAACCCCGAAATGGCGCGCGTGCACCACGAGGTGACCGAGCGCATCCGCATCATCCGGCGGCTGGACTTCCTCAAGCAGATGCGCATCGACGCGACCTACGAGGAACACGCCAAGATCCTGCGCGCCATCCTGGCGCGCAAGGCCGATCGCGCCGAGTTGCTGCTGCGCTCGCACATCCAGTCCAGCCAGGTGGAGGTGCGCAAGATCACGCTGCACCAGGTGTTTCTTGCCCGCCAGGCGGTGGCGGGCTGACCTGTGTGGTCCGGCTGCTGCTGGGCAGGCCGCGCACAATCGCCCGATGTCTGCTCCATCCACCCAGTCCCTCTCCGGTTCCGCTTTTGCCACCCTGCTGCTCATCGCTTTCATGATGGGCGCCAACCACGTCGCGGCGCGGCTGGCCTTTGACCACGGGGTGACCGTGTCCACCGCGGTGCTTTTCCGCAGCGGCGTCACGGCCCTGGTGGTCTGGCTGATCGTGCGCATGGCGGGGGTGCCGGTGAACCTGACCGCAGGGCAGAAGAAGGCGCTGCTGAAGATCGGCCTGCTGATCAGCGTGCAAAGCCTGTGCCTGTATTCGGCTGTGGCGCGCCTGCCGGTGGCGCTGGCGCTGCTGGCGTTCAACACCTACCCGCTGTGGACGGCGCTGTGGGCGCGCACGCTCAAGGCCGAGCGGGTAGAGCCCGCCCTGCTGCGCGCCATGCCGGTGCTGCTGCTGGGGCTGGCACTGGCCCTGGATGTGGCGGGCGCGGCGTCGGGGCTGGGGGCTGCGGCGCACTGGGGTCGCATCGGCGCCGGGGTGGCGTTCGCGCTGGCGGCCGCGGCCTCGTTCGGTCTGGCGCTGGTGTACACGCAGCACGAGACACCGGGGCTGGACGGGCGCGTGCGTACCGCGGCCACCATGGCCATCGTGGCACTGGCGGCGCTGGCCGGTGTGGCGGGGCAGGGTGGATGGTCGCTGCCGCAGGCACCGGCCGGCTGGTGGGGCCTGCTGGGGCTGACCGTGCTCTACGGCACCGCCTTCACCATCATGTTCACCGTGCTGCCCAAGCTGGGCGTGGTGGGCGGCTCGCCCATCATGAATGTGGAGCCGATCTTTGCGCTGCTGCTGGCCTGGGCGGTGCTGGGGCAGCAGGTGGCGCCGGTGCAGGTGCTGGGCGGCGTGCTGGTGGTGGCCACCGTGATGTGGCTGGGGCTGCGCCGCCGTTAGTGGCGGCGCTTGTGGGGCCTATTCGTCGCCGTCATTGTCGAGAGAGGCGCTCCAGCGGTCGTTCCATTCGGCTGGTGGCTTCTGCCAGGCGTCGAGTTCGCGGCGGTCGCGTTTGCTCGGTCGGCCCTGGGTGATGCTGTCGGCCGGTTCGGGCGCCAGGCGCCGCCGCTCGGCCGCGGCCTGGCGCTGCGCCACCGACTCGGCGGTCTCTTCGTACAGCAGGGCCGCGGCCGTGGCCGGGCCGCGCACACCGCTGAGCGCCCTGACGACCAGGGTGCGCTGCACGCTGCCGCTGCGAAGCTCGACCACATCGCCGATGCGCACATCACGCGCCGGCTTCACTGGGGCGCCGTTGACCCGCACGCGACCCTTGTCGATCTCTTCGGCGCTGAGCGAGCGGGTCTTGTAGAAGCGCGCGGCCCAGAGCCACTTGTCCAGCCGGACCCGGCCGCCTTCGGGCGTGTTACTGGCCATGAGCGGCCACCGTTTCCTGATGCGCCAGGGGCAGGCGCACTGTGGCGTCCAACCCACTGACGCGTCCTCGTACCACGCGGTTTTCCAGCTCGATGCTGCCGCCCAGCGACTGCACGATGCCGTGGCAGATGGCCAGCCCCAGGCCCGATCCGGCGCCCGAGGGGCGCGCGCCGTGGTCGGTGGCGAAGGGCTGGAACAGGCGCTCGCGCAGGTGGTCGGAAATGCCCGGCCCGCTGTCGCTGATGGACAGCGCGGCGGTGCGCTCGTCGCAGACCATGCCCACCGCCAGGCGCGATTCGGGTGGGCAGTGCTTGATGGCGTTGTGCAGCAGGTTGCGCCCGAGTTCGCGCAGCGCCCATTCGTGCGAGCGCACCGGGGCGCTGCACACGTCCAGCGAAAAATCCAGTCCGCGGTCGGCGATCAGCGGGGCCAGGTCCAGCGCGACGGCGCGCACCACCTCGCCCCAGTCGACCACGGGCGCGTCCCGGTCCTGGCGCAGCTGTTCGACCTTGGCCAGGGCCAGCATCTGGTTGGCCAGTTCGGTCGCGCGGTCGACGGTGTGGCCGATCTCGTCCAGCGCCTGCAGCGGGGGCACGTCGCCGCGCCGGGCCGACTGCACCTGGGTCTTGAGCACGGCCAGCGGGGTGCGCAGCTGGTGCGAGGTATCGCGCACGAAGCGCTTCTGGTGGTCCAGCAGCTGCGACAGGCGCTGCATGTGCTGGTTGGTCGCCTCCAGCAGGGGCAGCAGCTCGCGCGGGGCGCTGTTGGTGGGCAGGGGCGAAAGGTCGTTCTCGCTGCGGTGGGCCAGCGCATGGCTGATGGAGCGCACCGGACGGGTGGCGCGCTGCACCACCAGCACCACCACCAGCACGATCACCACCACCAGCGCCGCCTGGCGCCACAGGGTGTCGATCAGGATCTGCCGCGCCAGCGTCTGGCGCAGCTCCAGGGTCTCGGCCACCTGGATGGTGGCCATGCCCTGGCCGGCTTCGCCCGCCACTGGCTGCAGCAGAACGGCCATGCGGACGGGCGCACCCTGGTACACGTCGTCGTAGAAGTGCACAAGGGCGGCGTAGATCTTCTGGTCGGGCAGGCGCGTTCTGGGCGGGGGCAGGTTTTCAAAGCCCGAGACCATCTCGCCGCGGAACCCGCTGACGCGGTAGAAGAGCCGGCTGCGGTTGTCGGCCTCGAAGGCCTCCAGTGCGGAATAGAGCAGGGACGAGCGCACGCTGGCCTGGTCACCGTTGCGCACCACCTCCAGCTGTTCGCCCAGCGACTTGGCGGTGGCCAGCAGGGTGCGGTCGTAGGCGGTGTCGGCACCCGCCAGCGCCTGCCGGTAGAGCACCACGGTGTTGATGATCACAAAGCCGAACAGCGGCAGCAGGATGCCCAGCAGCAGCGTGCGGCGCAGCGACAGCGGTGCGCTCAAGGCGGGTTCCTCAAGCAGCCGCTTTCAGCAGGTAGCCCAGCCCGCGCAGCGTCACCAGCTGGGCACCGGTGTGGCCGATCTTCTTGCGCAGCCGGTAGGCCACCACCTCGATGGCTTCGGGCTGCACATGGGCCTCGCCGGGGAACACCAGCTCGAACAGGCGCTCCTTGGTGATGGCCTGACCAGGCTGGGAGAGCACGGCGCGCAGCAGGGCCAGTTCGCGCGGGGCCAGCTCCAGCGGCTCGCCGTCGTGGTAGACCGCGCCGCTGTCGCGGTCGATCTGCATGCCGCACCAGCCGGCGCTGCGCGCGGGCAGATGGCCCGGGCTGTCGGTGGCGTCGGCCGAGCGGCGCACCAGGGCGCGCACGCGGGCCTCCAGCTCGTCGAGGTCAAACGGTTTGGGCAGGTAGTCGTCGGCGCCGGTGTTCAGCCCGATGATGCGGTCGCCCACGGTGCCGCGCGCGGTGAGGATGATCACCGGCGTCTTCAGGCCTTCGGCGCGCGCATCGCCCAGCACCTGCAGGCCGTCGCGCCCCGGCAAGCTCAGGTCGAGCAACACGACGTCGGGCAGGCTGGAGCGCCACAGCGACAGGGCCTTGTCGCCGTCGCCGCAGGTGAGCACCTGCATGCCGCGGCGTTCCAGCGTGCGCTGCAGGGTGGCCTGCATGGTGGGGTTGTCTTCGACCAGAAGCAGTTTCATGCGGACAGAGGAGGCGCCGGCTCACAAGCGACCGGAATTGAGGAAGGCCTGGCGGGTCACTTCGTTGAGGGCGTCGTCGACCAGGCCGTGGTCGGCCACCACCGTCAGGCGCCCCAGCTCGCGCAGGCGTTCCAGGCCGCGCAGCGTCAGCGAGATGCTGCGCCCGTTGGCTGCGTTGAACAGGAACATGGTGCCGTGCGGGCTGGCCCAGGTGAGCTGGCAGCGCAGGTCTTCGTTGCCGTCGCGCAGGTCCACCCAGGTGCCCACGGTCAATGGGCGGGGTTTTGCGCTGGTCTCCGTCTGGCGCTGGCGCAGCCACTCGGGGTCCATCGGCTCGGTGTCCTGGAAGCCCGGCTGGCTCTCGATCTGCAGGTCGTCCATGAACCCCGAGTCGCGGGCCTCCGCCGGATGGACCCAGGTATCGGACAGCTCCAGACCCGCGTCGTCCTCGTCGCGTCTGGGCTTGTAGGCGGGTTCCTGCAACTCCATCAGGGCTTGGAAGAACGAGTCGGCCTGGGCGCGCGGGTAGTCGATGGATTCCAGTCCTTCGCGCAGCGTGCGCAGCAGGCCGGGGATGACCTTCACCAGCCGCGGCCGGTTGAGGCTGGCCAGTTCGTGTTGGCTTGACCACAGCAGGTCGGGCAGCACGTCCATGTAGCGCAGCGCCGGCGCATCGCCCGGGGTCAGGCTGTTCACGGCCTGCGCCTGGATGCGCGCCTGCGCCACGACCTGGGCCCAGGGACCGGTGAGGAAGCGGCGCACCACGCCTGGAGCCCGGGCGAAGTCATTGCGGGCCTGGATTTCCGACGCCACTCTCTCGGCCAGCAGGTTGCGCTGCTCCACCTTCACCAGGGTCTGCATGGCCAGGCCCCGGGCGGGCGCCTGCGTCACGGGATCGGTGCGCCCCAGCCGCGCCAGCACGTCGCTGATGCGCTGCGACAGCTGGCCGGCCGGCACCTGCAGGTCCTGCTCGATCTTGCGCAACTGCTGCACATAGGCCTGGAAGCCGGTGTCGTGCTCGCTCTTGAAGGCCAGCGCGCGCTCGGTCAGCACGTCCAGCAGGCGCCGCGCCGGATTGCTGCGGTCGGCGAAAAAGCGCGGGTCGTTGCTCGCCAGCGCCAGCAGCACCGGCTTGAGCCGCAAGAGCATGTCCCGCACCGGCGCCAGCAGGCGGTGGTCGTCGGCGATGCGGCGCAGCATCAGCGTGACCACTTCCACCGCCAGGGACCGCACCATGCCGTTGGCCTCCAGCGCCTGGGCCGGATCGGTGGCTTCGTTCGCGCCGCGCGCCACGTTGCCCACCAGCAGCTGGTGCAGGTGATCCAGCGTCAGCAATTCGTTCTTGGCGGTCAGAGCCCCCACGGGCAGGCTGTCTTCTCGGGCGCGGGCGGCGGGCTTGCCCACCGGGGTCTGCACCACCTTGTAGCCTGCGGGCTGCACGCCCCAGCGGTCCAGCAGGTCGACCAGCTGGCGGTAGAAGCGCCGCAGTTCCTGGCCGAGGGGCAGGGCGCCGATGTGCAGCCACTGCACCCGCACCTCCTCGTCGATGTGCAGCTTGGACAGCGCACGTATCAACGCGCCGATGATGGCATCGGGGTGCAGCGGGTTGGCCTTGCTGCTCACCACGGAGAGTCCGCGGGCGGTGCTCAGGCGCGCGTCGAGCAGCACCAGCTCTTCTTCGACCGCCATCTTCACCACCTGCTGGATGCGCGCCAGCTCGACGGTGTGCTGCACCTGCTGGTGGTCCATCAGCTCCAGGTCGTCCAGGCTGAGCGTGTCCAGTCGGCGGGCCGGGGCCTTGCCGCTGACGGGGTCGAGATCGCCCTCACCGGAAGCGGTGCTGCCTAACAACTCCGACAGCGCCGTCAGAAAGTGCTCGGTGATGCGCGGCTGGTAGGCGGCCAGGGTGGCGCGCGCCAGGCCGGCGCTGCGCTGCTCTGAGGCGCCGACGGCGGCCGCCTCCTTCTGTTGCAGTGCGTTGCCCAGGGCCGCCAGCCAGCGGGGCACCCAATCGGCCGACAGCGCCAGCGCCTCCTTCAGGCAGGCGTCAAACACGGGATCGGCGTATGCATTCATGAGCGATGGGCGCTAGGCCAACGGCCCTGCGCGGTTGAGGGGGCTGGTGCGATTATGGTCCTCCTTGTGTTGGGCGGCCCAGCCGGGTCCTAGGGTTTTTCCTGACAGCGGCGACAGCCGATTGACAGCGGCCGACAGGAACATCACCCCGTCGATCAACCTCCCACGGAGACAAACATGCGTCGCGATACCTTCCTCAAGTCCCTGGCCGCTCTGGCCGCCGCCGGTGCCCTGCCCAACGCCGCCTGGGCCCAGGGTGCCAACGTCAAGATGATGATCCCCGCCAACCCGGGTGGTGGCTGGGACGGCACCGGCCGTGCGCTGGGCGAGGCCCTGCGCGATGCAGGCGTGGCCGCTTCCGTGACCTACGAGAACAAGGGCGGCGCCGCCGGCGCCATCGGTCTGGCCCAGTTCTACAACTCCGCCAAGGGCGACCCGAACGCCCTGATGGTGATGGGCGCCGTGATGCTGGGCGGCATCATCACCGGCAAGCCGCCGGTCTCGATCACCCAGGTTACCCCGATCGCCCGCCTGACCACCGAATACAACGTGTTCGTGCTGCCGGCCAGCTCTCCCTTCAACACCATGAAGGACGTGGTCGAGGCCCTCAAGAAGGACCCGGGCAGCGTCAAGTGGGGCGGCGGTTCGCGCGGCTCCACCGAGCACATCGCCGCTTCGCAGATCGCACAGGCCGTGGGCGTGCCCGCTGCCAAGATCAACTACGTGCCGTTCCGTGGGGGCGGTGAGGCCGTCGCCGCCATCCTGGGTGGCAACGTGACCGTCGGTGGCTCGGGCTACAGCGAGTTCCAGCAGTACATCGAGAGCGGCAAGATGAAGGCGATCGCCATCACCTCCGGTCAGCGCGTCAAGGGCCTGGACAAGATCCCCACGCTCAAGGAGCAGGGCATCGACGTCGAGATCGGCAACTGGCGCGGTGTCTATGGCGCCGCCGGCATCACCCCCGAGCAGCGCGCCGCGCTGACGGAGATGATCGTCAAGGCCACCAAGAGCAAGGCCTGGCAGGAAGCCCTGGTCAAGAACAACTGGACCCCGGCCCTGCTGACCGGCAAGGAATTCGACGCCTTCGTCGACAAGGACTTCTCCACCCTGCGCGCCACCATGGTCCGCGCCGGCATGGTGTAAGCCCACGGTCTGGTCTGTCCGATCCAGCGGCCGCGGCGTTCGCGTCGCGGCCGCATTTTTTTACGAGTGGAGCACGTCATGAATGCCGACACCACCCCTGCGCAGCAAGAGCGCCCCGATCACCGTCCCGGTCAGCTGGCCATGGGCATCGCCGCCGTGGTGGTGGCCGCCTTGCTGGCTTACGGCGCGGCCCACATCCCGTCCGACGCCGGCTACGCGGGCGTGGGTCCCGACTTCCTGCCCTGGCTGGTCGCCGGCGCCCTGGGCCTGTGCGGTGTGATGCTGATTCTGGAAGTGCGCTCCGGCGGCTACCGCAACATGGAGGAGCCCTCGGGCGCCCCGCGCGGTGACTGGCACGCGCTGGCCTGGGTGTCGGCCGGCATCCTGGGCAATGCGGCGCTTATCACGACCATCGGCTTCGTGCTCAGCTGTGCGCTGTGCTACACGCTCGCGGTGCGCGGCCTGCGCATCAGCGAAGGCAAGTCCGGAGGCAACGCCATGCAGGCGGTGCGCGACGTGGTTACCGGTGTCGTGATCGCCGCGCCGACCTACTGGCTGTTCACCAAATTCCTCGCCGTGAACCTGCCGGGCCTGACCGGCACCGGCTGGATCTGATCAGGGAGCACGACCATGATGGACACTTGGAACCAGTTGCTGGGCGGCTTCGCCACCGCAGCCACCCCCCTCAACCTGCTGTGGGCGCTGGCCGGCTGCGCGCTGGGCACCGCCATCGGCGTGCTGCCCGGCCTTGGCCCGGCGGTGACCGTGGCCATGCTGCTGCCGATCACCGGGCAGGTCGAACCGACCGCCTCGATGATCTTCTTCGCCGGCATCTACTACGGCGCCATGTACGGCGGATCGACCACCTCGATCCTGCTCAACACCCCGGGCGAGACCGGCACCATGGTCACCGCGCTCGAAGGCTTCAAGATGGCCAAGAACGGCCGTGCGGGCGCTGCGCTGGCCACCTCGGCCATCGGCTCCTTTGTGGCCGGCACCATTGCCACCGTGCTGGTGACGCTGTTCGCGCCCATCCTGGCCGAGTTCGCCGTCAAGCTGGGTCCGCCCGAGTACTTCTGCCTGATGCTGCTGGCCTTCACGACCGTCTCCGCCGTGTTGGGCCAGAGCACGCTGCGCGGCCTGACCTCGCTGTTCGTCGGTCTGGCCATGGGCCTGGTCGGCATGGACCAGATCACCGGCCAGGTGCGCTACACCGCGGGCGTGATCGAACTGATGGACGGCCTGGAGGTGGTGCTGGTGGCGGTGGGTCTGTTCGCTGTGACGGAAGCGCTCTACAACGCCCTGTACGAGGGCAAGAGCGAAGCCAGCATGAACAAGATGAACAAGGCGCACATGACCAAGACCGAGTGGCGCCGTTCCTGGCCCGCCTGGCTGCGCGGCACCGTCATTGGATTCCCCTTCGGCACGATCCCCGCAGGTGGCTCCGAGATCCCGACCTTTCTGAGCTACGCGACCGAGCGCAAGCTGGCCGACCCGGAGCACAAGAAGGAGTTCGGCACGGTCGGCGCCATCGAAGGCGTGGCCGGCCCCGAAGCTGCCAACAACTCGGCGGTGACGGCGACCCTGGTGCCGCTGCTCACCCTGGGTATCCCAACCTCGGTGACCGCCGCCATCCTGCTGAGCGCGCTGCAGAACTACGGCATCAACGCCGGCCCGCAGCTGTTCCAGACCTCGTCCGACCTGGTCTGGGCGCTGATCGCCTCGCTCTACATCGGCAACGTCATGCTGCTGGTGCTGAACCTGCCGATGGTGGGCCTGTGGGTCAAGCTGCTGAAGATTCCGAAGGCGCCGCTGTACGCCGGCATCCTGATCTTCGCGACCGTGGGCGTGTACGGCATGCGCCAGAGCTCGTTCGACCTGTTCCTTATGTTCGGCCTGGCGCTGGTGGGCGTGGCGATGCGCCGCTTCGACTTCCCGACCGCGCCGGTGATCGTGGGTCTGATCCTGGGCCCGCTGGCCGAGGCGCAGTTCCGCAACGCCATGTCGATTGGCGAGGGCAGTTTCACCGTGTTCTTCGAGCGCCCGATGTCGGCCACGTTGCTGACCATCGTGCTGCTGGTGCTGATCACGCCGCGCCTGCTGGCCTGGCACCGTCGCAGCTGAAGACCAGAGCTCCCACGTTCCGCCGCATTGAGCGGCGCCTGAAAGCCGGACGAAGATTTCGTCCGGCTTGGCCCATCGAACCTGGTGCCGGCTCGACACTCAGCAGTCTGTGAAGATCTCTGCCTCGGGCAGGCGCGACTTCGGCAGCTTGGCATTGAAGTCCTGCTCGCTGCGGTATCCCAGGGCCACCAGCGCGACACTGTGCAGGCTGCGGCTGGGCAGATCAAACTCGGCGTCCAGAATGGCGCTGTCGAAACCCTCCATTGGGCAAGCGTTGATGCCGAGCGCCTGAGCACCCAGCAGCAGCGTGCCGAGTGCCAGGTAGACCTGCTTTTCCATCCACGCGTTCAAGCCCTTGGGGCCATTGCGGTTGAGTTCGGTATAGAAGCGCCTTCCCTTGTCCTGTCCGAGTTTCGCCTCATCGGACACAAAGCGTCCATCGCACTGCTCTTGCGCCAACAACGCCTGGAGATGGGCCTCGTCCATGTCGTTGCGGGCGCAGAACACGACCACGTGTGAGGCGTTGGCGATTTTGGGTGTGTTGTACACAAAGTCCGGCTGGGTGGCCTTGGCCACGCGCGCCTTGCCTTGCGCACTGCCGGCCATGACGAAATGCCAGGGCTGCGAGTTCACCGACGAAGCGCTGTGGCGCAGCAGGCTGCGGATCTGCGCCATGTGTTCGTCTGCGATGGTGCGTGCGGGGTCGAAGGCCTTGGCGGAATGGCGGCCAGTGGCCAGCTGGGAAATGTTCACTGCGTTCTCCATGGTGTGCGGTGTCGATCGGTTCACGGACGAGGACTGGCCTTGACGGTCAGTTCGGTTTGCCCGATGCGGTGCTGCCTAAGAAAGAAACCGATCAGCGCAGGGCTGGCGCCTTTGTCCATAGAAAGCTTGTCGACCTTGCAGTGCCAGAAGCCGCTGCCGGTGGGGGCGTCCTTGTCGTAGAAAGTCACGGCGAAGCTTTTGGTTCCGGTCGGTGCCCCGCTCCAGTTCAGGTCGGGCATCTGGTTCTTGCCTTCGCAGCCGAAGTTGTTCCAGTAGAGGTCGGCACCGATGGTGGCGCCCGCCTGGATGGTTTTGCTGGACACGGTGAAGTCAGCCGCCTGGGCGCTCAGGCCTTGAGCGGCGATGACAGCGGCGGCGATGGTGTGGTGGAGTTTCATAGGTGGGTCCTGATGGCATGGGGTTGAGGAGGGTGCCGTGAACGCAAGACGGGTCGGTGCAATGGGATCAAAAGCCAGCGAGCACCACCTTGCCACGCGACTTACCCGATTCGATGTGGGCGTGGGCGCGCTTGAGGTTGGTCGCGTTGATGGCACCCATCTGCTCGGTGGCGGTGCTGCGGATCACACCCGCGTCCACCAGCGATGCCACTTCGGACAGAAGGTGGTGCTGGGCCTGCATGTCGGGGGTTTCGAACAGCGAACGTGTGAACATCAGTTCCCAGTGGAGCGAGAGGCTTTTGGCCTTCAGCTTCATGATGTCCAGTGGCTGATCGGGGTCGTCGATCAAGGCCAGTCGGCCTTGCGGAGCCAGCGACTGCACCAGTTGGTCGTAGTGTTGTACGGTCTGTGTGAGGCTGGCCACATGCGTGACCGCCGGTATGTGCAGCCGCTGGAGTTCCGCGAACAGGGGCTGACTGTGGTCGATCACATGGTGTGCGCCGAGGTCCTTGACCCAGGCTTGGGTCTCGGGACGCGAGGCGGTTCCGATCACGGTGAGGCTCGTGAGCTTGCGCGCCAGCTGTGTGAGCATGGAGCCCACGCCGCCACCGGCCCCGACGATCAGCAGGCTGTCCCGTGTCTGGCGCTTGCCCGGCGCCACGCCCAGTCGGTCGAAGAGAAGTTCCCAGGCGGTGATGGTGGTCAGCGGCATGGCGGCCGCTTGTGAAAAGTCCAGGCTCCGGGGCATGTGTCCGACGATGCGCTCGTCCACCAGCTGCTGTTCGGCATAGCTGCCCGGGCGGCGGATGTCACCCGCGTACCAGACGCGGTCTCCGGGCTTGAACAGGGTCACATCCGGCCCGACGGCGCGGACCACACCCGCCGCGTCCCATCCGATGACCTCCCACCGGCCGGGTTGGGGCTGGCGCGAGGCGCGCACCTTTACGTCCACAGGATTGACCGAGACCGCGTGCACGTCGACCAGGAGGTCGCGTCCGCCCACCTGTGGGGAGGGCAGTTCCACGTCCAGCAACGAAGCTGGGTCGTCGATGGGCAGCGGGTGCTGGAAGGCAATGGCTTTCATGGGTTTCTCCTGAAGTTGGCAGGGACCGTCAGGCGGTCCGGGGGTAGTCGGTGTAGCCACGCGCGTCGCCACCGAACAGCGTGCTGGTGTCGGGTGTGGCAAGGGGAACCTGCTGACGCAGCCGTTCCGGCAGGTCCGGATTGGCGATGAAGGGGCGGCCGAACGCCACCCAGTCGGCCCAGCCGCCCTGGATCACGGCCTGGGCGCGGTCCAGCGTGTAGCCGCCGGCCACCCCGATGGCGCCACCGAACGCGTGGCGCACGTCGCGCCTGAAAGCTTCCGGCACCAGTGGCGCATCCTCCCAGTCGGCTTCGGCAAAGTGCAGATAGGCGACACCTTTCTCGGAAAGGCGGCGTGCGGCCAGCAAGGTGGTGGCGACCATGTCGGGGCAGTCCATCCCGCGCTGTGTGATGTGCGGTGACACGCGCACACCCACGCGGTCGGGGCCCACGACGCCAATCACCGCGTCCACCACCTCATAGAAGAAGCGCAGGCGCTTCTCGATGGAGCCTCCGTAGATATCCGTGCGACGATTGCTGCCGGAGCGCAGGAAGGAGTCGATCAAGTAGCCGTTGGCCGCGTGGATCTCGACGCCGTCGAAGCCCGCCGCTGCGGCTCGCTCGGCAGCCCGGCGGTAATCGTCGACGATGGCCTGGATTTCGGGGAGGGTGAGCGCGCGGGGCACCGGGCACTCCACCATGCCGCCCAGACCGTCTTCGCCCACGATCCACACCTTGGCATTTGGCGCGATGGCCGAAGGCGCCACTGGGGCGTGCCCCTGCTGGAACACCGGGTGGGACATGCGACCCACGTGCCACAACTGCAGCACAATGCGGCCGCCGGCAGCGTGAACGGCGCGCGTCACGCCTTGCCAGCCCGCCACCTGTTCGGCGCTGTGGATGCCGGGCGTGAAGCTGTAGCCCTGGCCCTGGGGCGAAATCTGGGTCGCTTCGCTGATGATCAGGCCGGCGCTGGCGCGCTGGGCGTAGTAGTTCGCCATCAGCGCGGTGGGGACATTCCCCGGCTGGGCCGTCCGGCTGCGGGTCATGGGAGCCATGACCACGCGGTGTGGCAGTTCGAAGGCGCCGAACTTCAAGGGTGAGAAAAGGGTGGGGGCGGTCATGTGATTGCTCCTGCGATTGAGATGGGGGTCAGAACTGATCACCCATCGGGGCGGCCCGATCGGTGTCGTAGTGGAGGTCGAGTGCGACACCGTCGTCGGGAACGTCCAGCTCGATGACGGTCAATGCAGGCTCATCGCTGCGGAATGCCACGTGCGCCAGCTGGAGCTCGCCCGCAGTCGGGCAGACGTTCGGTCGTGTGGGCGGAGGCATTCATGGGGCAATCCGTTGGCGTTCTGGAATGCCTCCATGTTGTTGTGCTTTCTATTTTTTAAAAAGGCCTTATCTTTTGATTCCGTTTTCAATCGAATCAATAAAATCAAACGACCAACACGCCCTCCATCACCCCATGAAAGCACTGCAAGACCTGGAGATCTTTGTCCGCACGGTCGACACCGGCAGCCTGTCGGCGACCGCCCGGGCCATGGACCTGACCCCGGCGGCGGCCAGCGCAGCGCTCAAGCGCCTCGAAGCCGAGCTTGGCGCGGAGCTGTTGGTTCGCTCCACCCGCAGCCTGCGTCTCACGCCGGCCGGTGAGCAGTTCTTGGAACACAGCCGACAGCCGCTGATGGCGCTGCAGCAGGCCGCGCGCCTGATGTCGCAGGGCGAAGCGGCGATGGAAGGGGTGCTCAAGCTGTCCGCACCGTCCGATCTGGGGCGCAACGTGCTGCTGCCCTGGCTCGATGACTTCCAGCGCCTGCACCCAGGTGTGAGCCTGCGCCTGCAGCTCTCCGACCGGCTGGCCAATGTGTACAGCGAGCCGGTGGATGCGGCGCTTCGCTACGGCCTGCCTCCGGACTCGAACCTGGTGGCTTTGCCGCTGGCCCCGGACAACCGGCGCGTTCTGTGCGCTTCGCCGGCGTACCTGGAGCGACATGGCGAACCAGCGAGCCCGCATGAGCTGGCAGACCGCGACTGCCTGTGCTTCATGCTCGGTGACGAGGTGCGAGATCGCTGGAGCTTTTCGCTTGCCGGCTCGAGTTCGTTCACCGTGCGCGCGCGGGCGGTGAATGTGTCCAACGACGGCGGCGCGGTGCGCCAATGGGCGCTGCTCGGTCGGGGCATCGCCTACAAGTCCCATCTTGACGTTGCCAGCGACCTTGCCGAGGGGCGCCTGCGGGCACTCTGCACGGCATGGACCACCGAGCCCGCACCGCTCTATCTGGTGGTCCCCAGCCGTGGACAGCTCACACCGTTGCTCAGGTGCTTGCGGGAGTTCCTGGTGGTGTGCATTGGTCGCTTGCCCGCCAGTGGGGGGTGAGCAGCTGGGGTGTCCGAGGTGTCGAGCGCCGACGCATGCGCTGGAAGCAGAACACCGATTGGGAGTTGTAGAAAGGCGGCGTGGCCAGACCGTGCACGTTGCCGCTGGTGGCTGCAGCCGTCCGGCAGGCGATCGCCCCGGCTTCGCTGATGCCGTCTTTGAGGTGACGGGGGCCGCGGACCAAGGTCAGGCCGTACCATCCGGCCATGACGCCAGACACCCGCCTTCCGCGCGACGCCCAGAGCATCCTGGAGCTGGCCGCGCGCTCGATGTTCGACCTGTTCGCCAACGCCAGCGAAGGCATGCTGCTGGTGGACCGCAAGGGGCGGGTGGTGTGGATCAACGACCAGTACCGCCGCTTCCTGCCCGCGCTGGGCTACGAGCGCGAGGAGGACTTCGTCGGCCACCCGGTGTCGAACGTGGTGCAGAACACGCAGATGCATCAGGTGCTGGAGACCGGCAAGCCGATCCTGATCGACCTGCTCACCAACAAGGCCGGCACCTTCGTGGTCAGCCGCATTCCGCTGCGCGACGAAACGGGCGAGGTCATCGGGGTGCTGGGCATCGTGCTGTTCGATCACCCGGAGACCACGCTGCAGCCCTTCATCGCCAAGTTCGCGCGGCTGGAGCAGGACCTGAACGACGCGCGGCGCGAACTCGCCAGCCAGCGCCGCGCCAAGTACACCTTCGCCAGCTTCGTCGGCAGCAGCGCCGCCGCGCAGGAGGTCAAGCGCCAGGCGCGGCGTGCGGCGCAGTCGGCCAGCCCGGTGCTGCTGCTGGGCGAGACGGGCACGGGCAAGGAGCTGCTGGCTCACGCCATCCACGCCGCCTCGCCCCGCGCCGGTCGATCCTTTGTCGGCGTGAACATGGCGGCCGTGCCCGAGTCGCTGATGGAGGCCGAGTTCTTCGGTGTGGCGCCCGGGGCCTACACCGGCGCCGACAAGAAGGGGCGCGATGGCAAGTTCAAGCTGGCCGACGGCGGCACGCTGTTTCTCGACGAACTGGGCGACATGCCGATGGCCGTGCAGGTCAAGCTGCTGCGCGCGCTGCAGGACGGCGAGATCGAGCCGCTGGGTTCCAACAAGCTGATCCGCTGCGACGTGCGCGTGGTGGCCGCCACTTCGCGCGACCTGGCCCAGCTGGTGCGCGAGGGCAAATTCCGCGAAGACCTGTTCTACCGCCTCAACGTGCTGCCGATCCGCGTGCCGCCGCTGCGCGAGCGCCAGGGCGACATCCCCTTGCTGGTCGAGACGCTGTGCGAGGACATCGCCGCCCGCGGCGCCAATGTGCATCTGGAGCTGCTGCCGCCCGCGCTGGACCTGCTGGCCGCGCAGCCCTGGCGCGGCAACACCCGCGAGTTGCGCAACGTGCTGGAGCAGCTGGCGCTGCGCAGCGACTCGCCGCAGATCGGCGCCGAACAGGTGGAGCAGGTGCTGCGCGACTCTGGGCTGGATCGCATCGAGCCCGCGCTGTCGCGGCCTGCCGCCCCTGTGCCGGCGATGGCCGCGGACGACGACCTGCGGCCGCTGCCGGTGCAGATCGCCGAGCTGGAGCAGCGCGCCATCGCCGCCGCCCTGGCGCGCACCGGGGGCAACCGGGTGGCAGCGGCGAAGCTGCTGGGCATCTCGCGCGCCAGCCTGTACGACCGCTTGGCTGTGTCTGAAAATCAGGCAGGTGTCTGAAATTCAGACAATTCGGTGCTCTCAGATGTGTCTGAACTTCAGACATGTGAACACCCGGTTGACCGCAGGCCGTTGATTCAAAAGGCCTTTTCCTCCTGGCACGGACCATGCAAAGTGGGCTGGCGTTCACCGGCCCGGTGATCCCACAACCAGGAGACAAGACATGTTCCAGACCACGCGCCGCGTTGCGGTGATGGCCCTTGCCTGCGGCGCTGCCGCTGCCTTTGCCCAGTCGGGCGGCGAAATCCGCATCGCCCACGTCTACAGCAAGACCGGTCCGCTGGAGGCCTACGGCAAGCAGACCCAGACCGGGCTGATGATGGGCCTGAACTACGCCACGGGCGGCACCATGATGGTGGCGGGCAAGAAGATCGTGGTGATCGAGAAGGACGACCAGGGCAAGCCCGACCTGGGCAAGAGCCTGCTGGCCGCGGCCTACGCCGACGACAAGGCCGACCTGGCGATCGGCCCGACCAGCTCGGGCGTGGCGCTGGCCATGCTGCCGGTGGCCGAGGAGTACCAGAAGATCCTGCTGGTCGAACCCGCGGTGGCCGACTCCATCACCGGCGACAAGTGGAACAAGTACATCTTCCGCACCGGCCGCAACTCCTCGCAGGACGCGATCTCCAACGCCGTGGCGCTGGACAAGGCCGGCACCACCATCGCCACCCTGGCGCAGGACTACGCCTTTGGCCGCGACGGCGTGAAGGCCTTCAAGGACGCGGTGAAGACCGCCAAGATCGTCCACGAGGAATACCTGCCCACCAGCACCACCGACTTCACCGCCGGTGCGCAGCGCCTGATCGACAAGCTCAAGGACCAGCCGGGCCGCAAGGTGATCTTCATCATCTGGGCCGGCGCGGGCAACCCGTTCAAGATCGCCGACCTCGACCTCAAGCGCTACGGCATCGAGATCGCCACCGGCGGCAACATCCTGCCGGCCATGGCCTCGTACAAGAACTTCCCCGGCATGGAAGGCGCCACCTACTACTACTTCGGCATCCCCAAGAACCCGGTGAACGAGGCCCTGGTGGCCCAGCACTACAGCCAGTTCAAGACCCCGCCGGACTTCTTCACCGCCGGTGGTTTCAGTTCGGCCATGGCTGTGGTGACGGCGCTCAAGAAGACCAACGGCGACGCCAAGGCCGCCACGCTGATCAAGACCATGGAAGGCATGAGCTTCGAGACGCCCAAGGGCACCATGACCTTCCGCAAGGAAGACCACCAGGCCATGCAGAGCATGTACCACTTCAAGATCAAGGTGGACCCGGCCTTCCCGTGGGGCGTGCCGGAGCTGATTCGCGAGATCAAGCCCTCCGAGATGAACGTTCCCATCCGGAACAAGAAGTAAACCCCCTGCGCCGCGCTCGCGGCGCCAGGAGTCCCCATGCTTGAAACCACTGATCTCACGGTCCGCTTCGGCGGGCACGTGGCGGTGAATGCTGTGTCCTGCGCGTTCGCGCCGGGCACGCTCACCGCCATCGTCGGCCCCAACGGCGCGGGCAAGACCACCTACTTCAACCTGATCTCGGGCCAGATCAAGGCCACGGCCGGGCGCGTCAAGCTCAACGGCGTGGACATCTCGGCCCAGGGGGCGCCGGCGCGGGCGCAGGCCGGGCTGGGTCGGGCCTTCCAGCTGACCAACCTGTTCCCGAACCTGACCGTGCGCGAGAACGTGCGGCTGGCGGTGCAGGCGAGGGCGGGCGCCGGCCTGAACCTCTGGAAGATCTGGAGCGACCGGCGCGACCTCGTGGTGCGGGCCGACGAGGTGCTGGAAGCGGTGGCGCTGGCCGACAAGGGCGACCAGCTCGCGGCCAGCCTGCCGCACGGCGACCAGCGCAAGCTCGAGGTGGGCATCCTGATGGCGCTGGAGCCGCAGGTCTTCATGTTCGACGAACCCACGGCCGGCATGAGCGTGGACGAGGTGCCTGTCATCCTGAACCTGATCCGCCAGCTCAAGGCCGACCGGACCAAGACCATCCTGCTGGTCGAACACAAGATGGACGTGGTGCGCGAACTCTCGGACCGCATCATCGTGCTGCACAACGGCGAACTGGTGGCCGATGGCGACCCGGCGACCGTGATCGCCTCGCCCGTGGTGCAGCAGGCCTACCTCGGCATCAACCCCGAAGAAAAAGAAGAGGCCGCGGCATGAGCGAAGCACTGCTGAAGCTTGAAGGCGTACACACCCACATCGGCGCGTACCACATCCTCCACGGCGTGGACCTGGTCGTGCCCAAGGGCGAGCTGACCATGCTGCTGGGCCGCAACGGCGCCGGCAAGACCACCACGCTGCGGACCATCATGGGCCTGTGGCACGCCAGTCAGGGTAGCGTCACGCTGGCCGGGCAGGACATCACTGCGCGCCAGACGCCCGAGATCGCGACCAGCGGCGTGGCCTACGTGCCCGAAAGCATGGGCATCTTTTCCGACCTGTCGGTGCGCGAGAACATGCTGCTTGCCGCGCGCGGGGCGCGCACGCTGGACGACATCGACACGCAGCGCCTCGAATGGATCTTCGGCCTGTTCCCGGCCATGAAGAAGTTCTGGAACCATCCGGCCGGCAAGCTCAGCGGCGGGCAGAAGCAGATGCTGGCCGTCTCGCGCGCCATCGTCGAGCCGCGCCAGCTGCTGCTGATCGACGAGCCCAGCAAGGGCCTGGCGCCCGCGATCATCCAGAACATGATCGAGGCTTTCCGCCAGCTCAAGGCGGCGCAGACCACGATCCTGCTGGTAGAGCAGAACTTCAACTTCGCCAAGCAGCTGGGCGACAGCGTGGCCGTCATGGACGACGGGCGCGTGGTGCACAGCGGGTCGATGGCCGAACTCGCCGCCGACGAAGCGCTGCAGGGCAAGCTGCTCGGCCTGAGCCTGGGAGCCCACCAATGAGCGCGCTCAAAGAACTCGACTGGAAGCCCATGGCCCTGGTGCCGGTGCTGGCCCTGGCCGCGTTGCCGGCGATCGGCAGCCCCGCGACCTGGCTCACGCTGACCGTGGCGGGTCTGGCGATGGGCATGATCGTCTTCATCATCGCCTCGGGCCTGACGCTGGTGTTCGGCCTGATGGATGTGCTGAACTTCGGCCACGGCGTGTTCATCGCGCTCGGCGCCTTCGTGGCGACCACGGTGCTGGGCAGCATGGGGGCCTACACGGCGGCCGACAGCCTCTGGATGAACCTGCTGGCGCTGCTGCCGGCGATGCTGGTCGCGATGGCGGTGGCGGGTGCGCTGGGCCTGGTGTTCGAGCGCTTCATCATCCGCCCGGTCTACGGCATGCACCTCAAGCAGATCCTGATCACCATGGGCGGCATGATCATCGGCGAGGAGATGATCAAGGTCATCTGGGGCCCGGAGCAGATTCCGCTGCCGCTGCCCGAGGGCCTGCGCGGCTCGCTGCTGATCGGCGACGCGGCGGTGGAGAAGTACCGCATCGTCGCGGTGCTGGTGGGCGCCGCCGTGTTCGCCGCCATGGTCTGGACGCTCAACCGCACCAAGGTCGGCCTGCTGATCCGCGCCGGTGTGCAGGACCGCGAGATGGTCGAGTCGCTGGGCTACCGCATCAAGCGCCTGTTCGTGGGCGTGTTCGTCGCCGGCAGCGCGCTGGCCGGTCTGGGCGGCGTCATGTGGGGCCTGTACCAGCAGAACGTGGTGCCGCAGATGGGCGCGCAGGTCAACGTGCTGATCTTCATCGTCATCATCATCGGCGGCCTCGGCTCCACGCTGGGCGCGCTGATCGGTGCGCTGCTGGTGGGCCTGATGGCCAACTACACCGGCTTCCTGGTGCCCAAGGTGGCGCTGTTCTCCAACATCGCGCTCATGGTCGCCATCCTGCTCTGGCGTCCGCAGGGTGTGTACCCCGTCACCAGTCGTTGAGGTGCCGCCCATGCTTGCACGACTCCTCTCCAAAGACCTGCCGCGCAGCCCCTGGCTGGCGGCGCTGCTGGTCGTCCTCTTCCTTGGCCTGGCGTTCGCGCCCTTTCTGTTCCCGGGCGTGAAGGCGCTCAACGTGGCGGCCAAGATCCTGATCTTCGTCGCGCTGGTCGCCAGCTTCGACCTGCTGCTGGGCTACACCGGCATCGTCAGTTTTGCGCACACCATGTTCTTCGGCATCGGCGCCTACGGTGTGGCGATTGCGCTCAGTTCGGTGGAAGAGGCCTCGTTCGGCACCATCGGGCTCGGCGTGGTGTGCGCGCTGCTCGTGTCCACGCTGCTGTCGTTGCTGATCGGCCTGTTCTCGCTGCGGGTGAGGGCGATCTTCTTCGCCATGATCACGCTGGCCGTGGCCTCGGCCTTCCTCACGCTGGCCTCGCAACTCTCGGACTTCACCGGCGGCGAGGACGGCCTGACCTTCAGCGTGCCCGAGCTGCTCTCGCCCGGTTTCGAGCTGAGCGAAGAACCGCTGACCCTGCCTTGGGGCGAGGTCAACCTCAACGGCAAGCTGCTCACCTACTACCTCATCTTCGCCAGCGTCTGCGCCATCTTCCTCACCCTGCTGCGCATCGTGAACTCGCCCTTCGGCCGCGTGCTGCAGGCCATCCGCGAGAACGACTTCCGCGCCGAGGCGCTGGGCTACCGCACCGTCGTCTACCGCACGCTCTCCAACGTGCTCTCGGCCCTGTTCGCCACGCTGGCCGGCTGCCTGCTGGCGCTCTGGCTGCGCTACAACGGGCCGGACACCTCGCTGTCCTTCGAGATCATGCTGGACATCCTGCTCATCGTCGTCATCGGCGGCATGGGCACGCTCTACGGCGCACTCATCGGCAGCGTGCTCTTCGTGCTGGCGCAGAGCTACCTGCAGGACCTGTTGCGGGCGGCCGGCGAGGCCACGGCCGGGATCCCGCTGCTGCCCGCGCTGCTCACACCCGACCGCTGGCTGCTCTGGCTGGGCCTGCTGTTCGTGCTCTCGGTCTACTACTTCCCCACCGGCATCGTCGGCAAGCTGCGCGAACGCGCCGTGCTCGCGCGGCTGAAAGGCATGAAATGAACGACCTCGCTGTTGTGCCCCAGTCGCGCTACCTGACTTGCGAGGGCCGCGAAATCCACTTCATGGACTGGGCGCGCGCGTCCGGCACCACCGACCACGGCACCGTCATCGCCTGGCACGGCCTGGCCCGCACCGGCCGCGACATGGACCCGCTGGCCGCGCACCTGAGCGCGCTGGGCTACCGCGTGATCTGCCCAGACACCATCGGCCGCGGCCTCTCGCAATGGAGCCCGGAGCCCAAGGCCGAGTACTGCCTGGCCTTCTACGCCAGGCTCGCGCGCGCGCTGGTCGACCAGCTGGCGTTGGACCAGTTTCACTGGGTCGGCACCTCCATGGGCGGCGCCATCGGCATAGTGGCCGCCGACGGCCTGCTGCGCGGGCGCATCCTGCGCCTGGTGCTCAACGACAACGGCCCCAAGCTGGCCGACGCCGCCATCGAACGCATCCGCAGCTACGCCGGCAACCCGGCCAGCTTTGCCACGGTGAGCGAGCTGGAGCAGTACTTCCGCACCGTCTACAAACCCTACGGCTGGCTCAGCGACGCGCAGTGGACGCTGCTGACCGAAAGCTCGGTGCGCCGCCTGCCCGACGGCCGCGTCACCCCGCACTACGACCCGGCCATGGTGATGCAGTTCACCGAACACCCGGGCGACTACGACCGCTGGCCCGAATACGACCGCATCGACATCCCGGTGCTCTGCTTGCGCGGCGCCGAGTCCGACCTGCTGCTGGCCGACACCGCGGAACAGATGCGCGACCGCGGACCGCGCGCGCTGGTGGTGACGATTGCCGGGTGTGGCCACGCGCCGGCGCTGAATGTGCCGGAGCAGTTGCTGCTGGTCAGCCGGTTTTTGGCGGGGCAGTGAGGTTCAGGACGTCAACGTGAATGGTCCTGACGTGAAGCTTGGCTGCCTGAACGAGACGCTCCCATTCAGTGGCGGGACGGCTTGAAACCCCGTTTTCCAAGAGCGTACTCTCGAACAGGTCTTCGAGTGCCCAAATTGCTCTCTGTTCGTCTTCGTTCAGGCTGTTCAGGAAATCCGTTCCAGCCAGCTTGTTGGAAAAGATGTCCCATGTCGCAATCAGATGCCCTACGGACATGTTCAGCTGAGCTTCTTTGGTGAGGTCCATGTTTGCCATGTCTGGGACTTGAAGCTGGAGGGGACTCACATGCCGGGTTGAGTCGTTTCATCGCGTTCGATCTGGCTTGCTGGACCTCTGCGGCGGGCCCACACGTAGGTGCCGATCTCAAATGCCCATGCGAGTAGCACGAGGGGGGCGACAAGCCCCAAGAGAGCAGGCCATGTCGGCGACACGAGAGACAAGCAGCCAACCAAAAAAAGACCAGATTGAACTGCGAGAGGGCCTCTGAGTGTTGTGGGCGATGTGCGCCGCAATCGCTGTCGATAGGTGGACATCGTCCGATAGAGCAGGTATAGGGCAGCGACGGCTAGGGCGAGTTCTATTGCCCAGTAGACAATCACGTCGGCTAGAGAACGATGAGCCTTATTCGTCCATTCCTCACGCAACTGCGTCATACCTGTGTCAGCGGGAAGAGGAGCAAGTCGGACGCTTAGAGCCCTGAGTTCGGGTGCATCCAGCGCTTGCGTTAGCTCCTGTGCACTCACTGGTGGCTCAGCGTAGTACCGATGAGTTAACGTTATTTCGTAGTCGCCGGACATCAGCTCCTTGGAAACGCGAGAAAGAAGTACCTCGGCCAACGCGGTAGGAACGGCCTCGACCACCGTTCGTCTTGCACACGCACCCGGTGCGGGAACATCACGAGCCCGGAACGCAACGCTGCATTGACCGCTCGCACACGTCGTGAAAAACCGATCATCGATCCCGACGCAGGAAAGGGCATGGGCAGATTCCGTTGCCACCAGCGTGCAACTTACGCAGGCAGCGACGAGGAATCTACGGAGAAGCAGACCGAACGTCATGGACAACTGGTTTGAACCACGCCTCAATCTTTCGCCCCCCGCGCCAACGCCCGCTCCCGGCTCGCCACCAACTGCATCGGATCGTCCGCCTGTTTCGTCGGCCAGCCCTGCAGATGCTTCTCTGACAAATCTGCCAGCGCGCGGATCCAGTCCGGGCTGTCGTTGAGGCAGTCGATGTATTCGAAGCGCTGGCCGCCCGCGTGTTTGAAGGCTTCCTGCGCTTCCATCCGGATTTCTTCCAGCGTTTCCAGGCAGTCGCTGGTGAAGCCGGGGCAGACCACGTCCACGCTCTTGAGGCCTTTCTGCGCCAGCGCGACCAGGGTCGGCTCGGTGTAGGGCTCCAGCCACTTGGCCTTGCCGAAGCGCGACTGGAAGGTGACGGTGTAGTCGTCCTTGGCGAGGCCCAGCTTCTCGGCCAGCATGCGCGCGGTCTTCAGGCACTCGCAGTGGTAGGGGTCGCCCAGGTGCAGGGTGCGTTCGGGCACGCCGTGGAAGCTCATCACCAGGTGGTCGCCCTGGCCGTGGTGCATCCAGTGCGCGCGGACCTTGCGGTGCAGCGCGTCGATGTAGCCCAGGTCGTCGTGGTAGCGGTTGACGAAGCGCAGTTCGGGGATGTGGCGGATCTTCTGGCTCCAGGTGGAGACGGCGTCGATCACGCTGGCGGTGGTGGTGCCGCTGTATTGCGGGTAGGCCGAGAGCACGAGCACGCGGGTCACGCCCTGGGCCTTGAGTTCGTCGAGCACGGAGGGGATGGACGGATTGCCGTAGCGCATGGCGTAGCGCACGGTGACCTGGTGGCCGCGTTCGCCGAGGTAGCCGCGCAGCAGCGTGGCCTGCTTCTCGGTCCAGACCTTCAGCGGCGAGCCTTCGGGCGTCCAGATGCTGGCGTACTTGGCGGCCGACTTCTTGGGCCGCACACGCAGGATGATGCCGTGCAGGATGAGCATCCACAGCGCGCGCGGAATCTCCACCACGCGGGGGTCGCCCAGAAACTCGGCGAGGTAGCGGCGCAGGGCCGGTGCCGTGGGTTCGTCGGGGGTGCCGAGGTTGCACAGCACGATGGCCGTGCGGGGCGCCTGGCCATGTTTGAAAGCGGGTTCGGTCTGGAAGGGCATGCGCTATTCTCCCGCAGCCATGAAGACCCCCGAGCGCCAGCACCACCACATATCTGACCGGGGTCTCGACCTCGGCCGCATCCGCGCCATCACGCTCGACCTGGACGACACGCTCTGGCCGATCTGGCCCACCATCGAACGCGCCGAGCGCGTGCTGCAGAACTGGCTGGAAGCGAACGCACCGGCCACGGGCGCCCTGTGCCGCGACCGCGCGGTGCTGCGCGAGGTGCGCGAACGGCTGAATGCCGAGCGGCCCGACCTGGCGCACGACATGACGGCGCTGCGGCGGGAGGCGATCCGCCGGGTGCTGAGGCGCGGTGGCGACGACCCTGAGCTGGCGGAGCCGGCCTTCGAGGTGTTTTTTGCCGAGCGCCAGCGCGTGGACCTGTTCGACGATGCGCTGCCGATGCTGGCCTTCCTGAGCGAACGTTTCCCGGTGGTGGCGCTGTCCAATGGCAACGCCGACGTGCACCGCGTGGGCATCGGGGCGCACTTCCGGGCCTCGGTGAGCGCGAAGGAGTTCGGCGTCGGCAAGCCCGACCCGCGCATCTTTCACGCCGCCGCCGAGGCCGCAGGCGTGGCGCCGCACGAGGTGCTGCACATCGGCGACGACGCGCACCTGGACGGTGTGGGTGCGCTCAACGCCGGCATGCAGCTGGCCTGGGTGAACCGCGCCGGCCACGCTTGGGAACACGCGCCGCTGGTGCCGCACCTCACGGTGGGCGACCTGCACGCGCTGTGCCGCGCGCTGGGGAGCTGACCATGGCGGTGAGCATCCACGGCATTGCGGCCTCGCGCGCGCTGCGGCCGCTGTGGGCGGCGACCGAGCTGGGCCTCGATTTCAAACACGTGCCTGTGCCCTACCAGGGCGGCGCGACGCGTACGCCGGCGTTCTTGGCGCTCAACCCCAACGGCCACATCCCGGTGGTGGTGGACACGCGGCCGGAGGGTGAGGTGGTGGTGTGGGAGAGCATGGCCTGTGCGCTTTACATCGCGCGCCACCACGGCGCCGCAGACGGGGCGTCGATCACACCGGCCACGCCGCGCGAGGACGCCGAGGCGCTGCGCTGGAGTTTCTGGGTGATGGGCGAGTGCGAGGCCGATGCGCTGAGCGTGCTGATGCACCGTGTGGTGATGACTCCGGACCGGCGCAAACCCGAGCTGGCCGACGCTGCCGAGCGCCGGCTTGCGGTGCCGCTGCGGGTGCTGGAGCAGCACCTGGCTCGGCAGCATGAACGGGGCGAGGCGCACCTGGCCGCCGCGCGTTTCACCGTGGCCGACCTGTGCGTGGCCAGCGTGCTGCAGTGGCTGCGGCCGGCGCGGGAGCTGATGGCGGGTTATCCGCTGACGAGCGCCTGGCTGAAGGCCTGCGTGCGCCGGCCGGCGTTCGCGGTGGCCCAGGCGCTGGACCGTTGAATCGTCGGGTTCGCGCTCACTGCGCGCAGGCCAGCCGCGCGGCGGCCAGGCCGCTGCGCACCGCGCCTTCGAGCGTGGCCGGGTAGGGGCCGTCGACGTAGTCGCCCGCCGCCCAGAGGCCGGGCGCGATGGCGCTGGCTGGGCGCTGCAGCGCGGGCGTGCAGGCGAAGGTGGCGCGTTTTTCCACCACGGTCTGAATGGCTTGCAGGTTTGACAGCCCCAGTTGCCCGGCCGCCTGGGCCAGCACACGCTGCTGCAGTTCGTCGCGCTCGCCTTCGCTGGCACTGATCACGAAGGCCAGCACGCCTTGCATCGACGCGTCGTCGGGGCGCAGCTGGCCGCGGTCGAACACGAACTGCGCGGGTGCGGCCGGGCTGCAGCGCAGCGCGACCATGGGGGCGCTCAGGTGCGCGCCCGGTGCCCAGGCGTAGACCGTGGTGATGGCGGTGAAGTCGAGCCGGCGCGTGGTGGCGGCCCAGTCGCGCCGCTGGGCGTCGTGCGCGCCGACGCCGCTGCTGTCGCCGATGGCGGACGCCGCCGGGCTGGCGGCAGTGGCCCAGATGACGCGGTCGAACGTGTCCGTCCAGCCGTCGCCCGCGAGCGTCCAGCCCGATGCGGTCTCCTGCAGGGCCGTGACCCGGGTGCCGAGCCGCATCCGCTCGCCGAGGTGGCGGCAGGCGGCGTCGGGCAGCAGTGCGCCGAGGTCGTCGCGCGGCAGCAGCAGGGCCGAGGCCGACCAGCGCCCGAAGCCCTGGCCGAACAGCGCGTCGCGCATCACCGTCAGAAACACCTGTCCGCTGGCCTGCGCCGCGGGCAGGTTGAGCGCCGAGACGCAGAGCGGTTCGATCAGCTCGTCCATCACGCGCGCGGGCAGGGTGCTGCAAAGTTCGCCCACGGTGAGCGAGGGTGCGCAGGCAAAGCCCGAACCCTGCCACGCCAGCGAGGCCCGCACCAGCGCCAGACGTTCGCCCCAGCGCCAGCCGCGCGCGGTCAGGATCGCGGCCACCGCGTCCAGCGGCGCGGGCCAGCGCGCGGCCCAGGCGGGCGTCTGCAGGCCGCTGCCATCGGGGTAGGGCAGGGACAGCGGAGTACCGAGCAGGGCCTGTTCCGGGTCGACGCCCAGGCGGTGCATCAGGCCCAGGGTTTCGCGGTAGGCACCGATCAAGATGTGTTGTCCGTTGTCCAGCCGCAGCGGCACGCCGTCGGGTCGCGTGGCGGGCAGGGCGCGGGCGCGACCGCCGGGGGTGCGGGTGGCTTCGAAGAGGGTGACGTCGGCCCCCAAAGCGAGCGCTTCGACGGCGGCAGCAAGGCCTGCCCAGCCGGCACCGACGATGCCGATCTTCACAGGCGCCCCAGCGCCTGGACTTTCCACGCCAGCCAGAACTTGCGCAGCGGGGTCAGGCTCACGCGCTGGGTCAGCACCAACAGCGGGTCGGCGGCGATCTCCTGCAGCAGGGTGCGGTAGATGCTGGCCATCATCAGTCCCGGTTTCTGGGCTCGGCGGTCGGTTTCGGGCAACAGGCCCAGGGCCTCGTCGTAGGTCTTGAGCGCGCGCTCGCACTGGAAGCGCATCAGCTCGCGGAAGCGCCGATGGAAGTCGGCGGTGTCCATGCCCGGGGCGGCGCCGCGCTTGATCAGCTCGTGTGCCTTCACGTCGAAGCGCTGCAGCTCGTTGACCGGCAGGTAGATGCGGCCGCGTGCGGCGTCCTCGCCCACGTCGCGCACGATGTTGGTCAGCTGGAAGGCCAGGCCGAGCTTGTGCGCGTAGTCGGTGGTGCGCGGATCGGTCTGGCCGAAGATGCGCGCAGCCACCTCGCCCACGATGCCGGCCACCAGGTGGCAGTACTGCTGCAGGTTGGCGAAGTCGAGGTAGCGGCTCTGGTCCAGGTCCATCTGGCAGCCGTCGATCACGGCCAGCAGGTGGCGCGCCTCGATGCCGAAGGTGGCGGTGTGCGGCATCAGCGCCTGCAGGGCGGGGTGGTCGGCCCGGCCACCGAAGGACTGGGCGACCTGCTGGCGCCACCAGGCCAGCTTGGCCTGGGCCACGCCCAGGTCGCTGACCTCGTCGACCACGTCGTCGACCTCGCGGCAGAAGGCGTAGAAGGCCGTGATGGCGGCACGGCGCTCGGGCGGCAGGAACAGGAAGGCGTAATAGAAGCTGCTACCGGAGGCGGCGGCCTTCTGCTGGGCGTAGTCTTGCGGGTTCATGGGCATGGTGTGGGCGCCAAGTGTACGCAGGCGCTCTGCTCCTGTTTAAAGATGTGGCGGCAAGACCCGATACAGGGAGGCATGTGGTCCGTACACCTGTTTCTCCCCGTTCTCCGCCAACTCGTTTCCCGATGGAGTCTGCTGCTCGCTTGGTGCATTGTCAGTTTTGCCAGCGCGGCGACGCCAGTCGAGCAGCCGCGCGGTGTGGACACCTCGCACCACAACATGGCGGTCGACTGGACCGCTTTGCGCGCGAGCGGCTTGCACTTTGTCTTCATCAAGGCGACGGACGGGATGGACTACCTCGACCCCGCTTTTGCCGACAGCTTCAAAGCCGCGAAGCAGGCTGGCCTGCTGCGTGGCGGCTACCACTTCTACGAAACCAACGACGATGGCGCTGCGCAGGCGGCGTGGTTCATCCGGAACGTCGATCTGCTACCAGGTGACCTGCCCCCGGTGGTGGACATTGAGCGCATCAAGGGACCAGTCGAGGGCGACCTGCACACCCAGTTCGCTGCCTTCCTGGCCGCGCTGGAGGCGCACTATGGCCGGCCAGCCATCATCTACACCGGCCCCAACTTCTGGAACCACGCGATGCGCCAACATTTCCCGGGGCGTCCGCTGTGGGTCGCCCAGTACGGAGTGTCCGCGCCGACGGTGCCCGAAGGGTGGTCCACCTGGACCTTGTGGCAGTACACCGAAACCTTGCAAACCCCGGGTGCCCAGGCGCCGATTGACGGCAATGTGTTCAATGGCGATGCCGCGAGCCTGCGTTCCTTGCTGTTGCCGGCTGTTGCCAGGTGAGCTGGCGCTTTAAGTGCTTCTTCAGTCTTCGTGTCTACGCTGCGAAAGCGATTTCGCACACAACCCCACGAGGTATCCATGAAGAACTCCAATCGTCGCGTGTTCATGATGCAGGTGGCCGCCGGTTCGGCCCTGCTGTCCACCGTCGCGGCACAGGCACAGACCTTGCCCATGGTCAACGAGAAGGACGCCCAGCCCATGGCCCTGGGCTACGTTGCCGACACCAACAAGGCCGACGGCAAGAAGTTCCCCAAGCACGCCGCCACGCAAAAGTGCGGCAACTGCACGCTCTACACCGGCAAGCCCGACGCGCCCTCGGGCCCCTGCGGCATCTTCCCGGGCAAGGCGGTCGCTTCCGGCGGCTGGTGCAGCGCTTACACCAAGAAGGCCTGACGGCTCGCGCGCTGGCGTTGCCAGCGCTGTCGCAGGTAGGCCAGGTGTGCAGCGCCCGATGCGGCCAGGCACCCTGCGCCCCAGATCCAGGCCAGGTCCAGCAGCGCACAGCGCAGGGCCGCCATCAGGCACAGCCCGGACACCAGGTTCCATTGAAAAGACCGCGGCGTCAGCCCGCGGCCTGTGAGGCGGTGGTAGATCACCAGCCCCAGCCACTCCACCAGGGTGATGACAATGGCGGCGTCGACCAGCCAGGCGCTGCGCCAGAGCGAATCCAAGGTCAGCCTCCAGCCGACCGGCCCTGTGTGCAAGCGGGCCTCATACCCGCGCCAGGCCCAGCAGGTGGCCCACGTCCTTGAGGAAGATGCGCACGTGCGCCATGGGCTTCTTGCGCACCAGCCGCTTGTTCATGTACGACTCGAAGGTCAGCTGCTGCACATCGCGGTCCTCGCAGATCTTCACGAAGCGCTCGCGCCGCCGTTCGCTGCTGTACCAGAACCACTGCATCACGCCCAGCACGCGGAACACCGTGCCGTGCAGCTTCATGAACTTCTTGCGCGCCAGCCGCAGCGCGGCGGGGTTGCCGCTGACGAGCATCGCCTGGGCCGCCTCTGCCGCCAGCTGGCCGCCCACCATGGCGTAGTAGATGCCTTCGCCCGAGGCCGGCGCCACCACGCCCGCGGCGTCGCCGGCCAGCACAACGTCGCGGCCGTTGTCCCAGCGCGGCAGCGGCTTCATGGGGATGGGCGCGCCCTCGCGGCGCAGCGTCTCGGCGCCGGCCAGGCCGCAGACCTCGCGCATGCGCTGCACGGAACTGCGCAGCGAGAAGCCTTTGTCGGCGCTGCCGGTGCCGATGCTCAGCGTGTCGCCGTGGGGGAACACCCAGCCGTAGAAGTCGGGTGAGAAGCGGCCTTGGTAGTAGACGTCGCAGCGGCTGTCGTCGTAGTCGGCCGGTCGCTGCGCGGGCGGCGGTGCTTTGAGGATCTCGTGGTAGGCGAACACATACCGCGTGCGTTCCGCGCCAGGTACGCCGCCCTGGCGGGCCACTTCGGAGCGCGCACCATCGGCGCCGACGACGCAGCGGGCGCGCACCCGCCGGGGCAGGCCTTCGTCCTGCGCGTGGCGTTCGCGCACCGTGTAGTGCACCTCTGCCAGACCATCTGCGTTCAGGCCCAGCGAAACGAATTTGCCGATGCGCCGCACCGCGCCCGCGGCCTGCGCCCGCACGCGCAGCCACTCGTCGAAGCGGTCGCGGTCGACCATGCCGACGAAGCCGTTGTCGATGGGGATGTCCACGCGGTGGCTGGACGGCGCGACCATGCGCGCGCACCGGGCCTTGGCGACCAGCAGCTCGTCGGGGATCTGGAAGTCCTGGATCAGGCGCGGCGGGATCGCGCCGCCGCAGGGCTTGACCCGCCCGGCTCTGTCGAGCAGCAGCACCCTGCGGCCCCGGCGCGCCAGTTCGTGGGCGGCTGTGGCGCCGGCGGGGCCGCCACCGACCACCACCACGTCAAAGATCTCGTCGTTCATGTGTGTACCGGAATCCCTTCGCCCTGCGGGCTGCGGTGCGAGCTTGCTTGGGAGCGGCCCGGCGCTGCGCTCAACCGAGTGGGTGCTCCGATGGCGGCGCCATCGGCACGGGTGGACGGGACCGCCGCCGGTTGGGGTGGGGGTGCGGAAATGCGCCAGGCCAGCAGGGCCGAGGCGATGAAGGTCAGCGCTTCGAGCGCGAACACGAAGGCGTAGGCCGTGCCGGGAGAGGCAATCAGGTGGTGGGCGATGTCGCTGGCGCCGGTACCGACCAGGCCGCCGAGCCCGAACGCGATGGCCTGGGCTGCGCCCCACAGGCCCATGCGCACGCCTTCGCGCGAGCCGTGGCCCTCATTGGCCAGCCGCATCATCGAGCCGATGGCGCCGATGGAAAAAGCCCCATTGGCCGCGCCCAGTGCGAACACCGTGGCCTTGAGCGCGTCGCCATTGCCGCTGACGCCCGCGACCACCAGGCCCAGCAGGGCGAGCGCCGAGGCGACGCAGCCGCCGATGGTCCAGCCTCGCAGGGAGCCGAGCCAGCGCAGCGCGGCGAACCGCGCCGCCAGCGCGCCCGAGAACGCCACCAGCAGCATGCCGCCGAGCACGCCGCCGTGCTGCACGCCCGAGAGCTGGGTCGAGGCGCCGGGGCTGTAGCCGAACACGGTGCCGGCGAACGGTTCGAGGATCAGGTCCTGCGCGCTGTAGGCGAGCATGGAGACGAACACGAAGACGGTAAAGCGGCGTGCCACGGGCTCCTGCCAGACCTCGGCCAGGGCCAGCCGGAAGGCGGGTTTGGCGGGCTCATCCTGTGTGACAACAGGTGTGCCGGCCGGGTGACCTTCCAGCCCGCGCAGGGCCAGCAGCGTCAGCCCGAACGCCAGCAGCGAGACCGTCGAGGTCACGAGCAGCAGCCGCTCGGGCGAATAGGGGTCGAGGAAGTTGCCCGCCAGTCCGGCCGTGATGGCGAAGCCCGCGATCATCATCATCCAGACCAGGGTGGCGGCACCGCCCCGGCGCGCATCGGGCACGCGCTTGGCCAGCATCACCAGCAGCGAGGTGCCGCTGGCGCTCACGCCCAGCCCGACCAGAGCGAAGCCCAGCACCGCCAGCGCGATGCCCGCAGGCCGGTTGGTCGCCATCCAGACCGTGGCCAGCGCAGCCACCACGCCGCCCGCGCCCAGCACCGCCATGCCGCCGACGATCCAGGGCGTGCGCCGCCCGCCGACGTCCGAGCCATGGCCCATGCGGGGCCGGGCCATCTGCACCAGGTAGTGCAGGGCGACGAGAACGCCGGGCAGCAGGGCGGGCAGCGCGAGTTCGACCACCATCACGCGGTTGAGCGTGGATGTTGTCAGCACCACGATGGCGCCGAGTGCCGCCTGCACCAGACCCAGTCGGGCCACGCTGCCCCATCCGAACGGTTTCATGCCATTCCCCTCAAGGCGAAGGCGCTGACCATCATGCCGGCCACGAACAGCGGCACGCCAAAACCGCTGTACCAGAGCGCCCGCGCCGACGGGGCGGCCAGGAAGCGGCGCATCAGCACACCCTGCGCCAGCAGCAGGGCTGCCACGCCCGCCGCGTGGGCCGGCTGGTCCCAGTGCAGCAGCAGGCCGATCACCACCACCTGCGGCAGCACCATGAACCAGCAGGCCACGCGCGCGGCCCGGTCCACGCCCAGCTGCACCGGCAGCGAACGCACGCCCATCTGGCGGTCGCCCGCGACGGCCTTGAAGTCGTTGAGGGTCATGATCCCGTGGGTGCCTGCGCTGTAGAGGGCGGCCAGCGCCAGCGATTCGCCGCCAGGCATGGCGCCGCCGGCCATGACCGCCGCGCCGGTGACCCAGGCGATGCCTTCGTAGCTGATGCCGCAGGCGGCGTTGCCCCACCAGCCGTTCTCTTTCAGGCGCACCGGCGGTGCGCTGTAGGCCCAGGCCAGCAGCAGGCCCAGCGCAGCAGCGCCGAACCCCCAGGGGCCGAGCGCCAGCGCCACGAGCAGGGACACACCGGTCCAGGCGATGGCGAGGTAAAGGCCCCACTGGCCCGGCATGCGCCCCGAGGGGATGGGGCGCTGGGGTTCGTTGATGGCGTCGACGTGGCGGTCAAACCAGTCGTTGACGGCCTGGCTGGTGGCGCAGACCAGCGGACCGGCCAGGGCGATGCCGATGATCGCCAGCCACCAGCGTTCCTGCAGCGACACCCCCGAAGCCACCACCCCGCACGCAAAGGCCCACATGGGCGGGAACCAGGTGATGGGTTTGAACAGCTCGGTGACGGCCGACAGGGCGGGGCGTTCCATCCGATGGGTTGTACGCTTTACACTTTGTAATGTCAATAAAAATAGACACAAGCTGCCCGTTGTCCATGCCGGTCCCGTTCCATCGATCCCAGGGTGGTTTGCCAGCCGCCAAAAAAATCGAGCCCACCAGGGGCTCGATCGTTCGCATGCAGGGGCGGCGGGCGGGCTCAGTGCACGTCGTCGCTGGAGCCTTCGATGATGCCGAAGCGGCGCAGCTTGATGTAGAGGCTCTGGCGCGAGAGCCCCAGCATCTCGGCCGCCGACGCGCGGTTGTCGCCCGTGAGTTCCAGCGCCGCCTCGATGCACAGCTGCTCGATCAGGTCGGTGGTTTCGCGCACGATGTCCTTGAGCGGCAGCCGGCCCACCAGCTCGGTCATCTGGCTCGCCGAGCGCGGCAGTTCCTTGGTGGCGCGCAGGTCGGTGCTCAGCCGCCGGCCCATGTCGCGAATGGTGAAGCCCAGGCAAGGGTGGGCGCCGCCCATCACCGACACGGCCGACACCTCCACCTCGGAGTGGGAGCCGTACTCGCCGCGCAGCTGTGTGGCAAACAGCCGCACCGTGCCGTGCTGGCGCAGGTTGGACAGCAGCACGCGGAAATCGACGCCAGTGCGGCCCAGCCACCGGTCGAGCAATTCGCCGCGCGCCTGCTCTTCGGTGCTGAGCTGGCCCAGGTCCAGGAACGCGCGGTTCACGCTGAGGATGCGGCCGTCGGTGTCGGTGACGACCAGCGCGTCCGGTGCCGACTCCATCACGTGCATCAGCTGCTGGCGCGCGGCGGGCATGTTGAGTTCCGCCGCTTCAGGTCGCGTCACGCGAACCAGGAAAAACAGGCGGTTGTCCTGGCGGAACTGCGTGGCCGCGAGGAACATCAGTTCGCCGCTGCCCACCAGGCGCACCTGGCAGGGCTCGGACCGGCCGGTCGCACGCAGCCGCTCCATCATGGTCTGCACGTCCTGCAGGCTGTCGGGGTGCAGACTGTCGGCGAGCGACCAGCCGTGCTGGCGCGCCCCATCGCCCAGCAACTCATAGGCCGCGGGGTTGGCCTCTTCCAGTTTGTCGAGGCCGCCCTCGAAGATCAGCACGGGCTCGGAGGCCATCTGGAACAGCAGGCGGTATCGGGTTTCGATCTGCCGCAGGCGCCAGTAGTCGCGCTCCATGGTCTGCTGGGCGGTCACCAGCCGCTGCTGCAACACCACCTGCGGCCGCAGGTCGCGACCGAAGGCGACGCTGCTGATGCCACGGTCGCTGCGGATGGGGGCCACCGAGTAGGCAATCGGCAGGTCAGCGCCGTCGGTGAGCAACTGGTTCACCTGGCGCCAGCGCACGCCGTCGTTGGTCAGTGCACCCTGGGTCTTGAGCAAGGCCTCGATCTTGGGCTGGCTTTCGATGGTGACGGTCTGTGCCCACGATTTGCCCAGCCACTGCTGACAGCCGCTTTCGAGCATGTCCTCGCTGCCCAGGGCCATGTCGCGGATGATGCCGTCGTGGTCGAGGATCAGCACCACGTCCGCGGCAGCGGTGATCAGGTCGGCAACGGCATCCCCGCTCATGTCGGCCAGTAGCGGGGCGGGGTTCAGGAACTGCCCCTTCACCATCGCTGGAATGCCCTGGGTCATCTGTACCTTCCGGTGATTGAACGCGAGTGCGTCTTGTTGTTTGCCAGTAGCCTAGGGGCGCAAGCGGCTGGCGGCCACCAGTTTGTCGGCTTGCGATGGAGCATGCGCGCCGTTGGTGATGATGGCGTCGGCCTGGATTTGTTCCCCATATTCGGGGTGCAACAGAAAAATGGGCCCGCCGGCGATTATAGGTAGGCGGGGGTTCTGGCTGACCTTACGGACCAGCTCCATGGCGGCCCGCAGCCGGGGCACGCCGGCCTCGCTGCCCAGGGAAAAGCCCACCACGTCGTACCAGTCTTTCTGCACCATGGTGGCCGCCGCGTCGGTGGCCAGGAAGCAGGTCACCACGTCCCAGCCGGCGCGGTGGAACAGCTCCGCCACGAGCGACAGGCCAAAGGTGTGCTGCTCGCCAGGGCAGGGCATGAGAAGGATGCGCTGGCTCTGCTCGCCGCGGCCGCCGTGACCGAACTGGCTGCCGGCCGAGCTGTTTTCCCGCAGCACCTTCTGCAGGCGGCCCAGGCCCACGGTGACCTCGGTGAAGGTGCACAGGTCGCGTTCCCACATCTCGCCCAGGTGCCGGGCCACGGGGGACAGCAGCTCAAGAAAGATGGCCTCGGTCGGTACGCCGCGGTCTCGCAGGGCGATCACGCAGTCGCGCACCGCGCGATCATCCTCGTGCAGCACAAGCTCGGCGAACACGGCCACGTCTTCGGGCGTGACCCGCCGGTTGGTGCCAATGGGGGAGGAAGCGCATTCCTCGGGCACGCGGTGGGCGAGCATGAGCCGGGGAATGATCTCGTACTCGACCGCCTTGGACAGCAGGACTGCCCGCAGGCCGTCCTCGTTGACCGGCATGTCGATGGAGGAGCGCAGCAGGTCCTCGATGCCTGGTGGAATGCCCACTGGGGCGGTTTCTTCGATCCAATCGTCAGAAAAACGATTGGCCTGGGCGTCGGTCTCCCGTGGAGACCTCTGCCTGGAAAAAGAGCCCATCCATGTCTCCTTGCGCTGGTGCGCGGCTGCCGGTTCACGCAGGGGCCACGGTACTTTTGCCGGTGCTTTCTTACGCCACTCGAATTATTTGCGTCGGGGCATTTCCGAGTCGGATCAGCGCCTTTTTCGAGCCCTGGGTGTCTCCGACGGTCCCGCGTTTGTACTGCTGGTCACTGCGGTCGTCAAAACATTTCCGATGAAACCTGAACGCACTGTAGCCGGCGCGAACTGGATGTCAACAAAAATATACGTCAATATAAATTGACACTTCAATCCGGAAGTTCTAAATTGGGTCCCAGAGCAACCAGGAGACACGACCGATGATTGCCGAGAACCCCGGGTTGACGCCGGCTCGTCCACCGCTTTACACGCCTCTGCAGCGCCAGCGCCGCGACGGGTCGGTGTGGACCCTGGTGCAGGGCATCCTGGCCCCGGTGCAGTTCCTGGTGTTTCTGGTCAGCCTGGCGCTGGTGCTGCGCTTCCTCCTCACCGGAGAAGGCGAGCAGGCGGCCACGCTGTCGGTGGTGGTCAAGACGCTCACGCTCTACACCATCATGCTCACGGGCTGCATCTGGGAAAAGGTGGTGTTCGGCCAGTACCTGTTCGCCCCGGCCTTCTTCTGGGAAGACGTTTTCAGCATGGCGGTGCTGGCGCTGCACACCGCCTACCTGCTGGCCCTGTTCAAGGGCTGGCTCGACGCACGCGGCCTGATGGTCCTGGTACTGGCGGCCTACGCGGCCTACGTGGTCAACGCCGGTCAGTTCCTCTGGAAGCTGCGCATGGCCCGCCTGCAGGGCGAACCGCCGGCGGGTCCGGACGGGGTGGCGGCATGAACGCGGCACCGGTGATCCCGATCCGCGCCGCATCGACGGGTTGCAGCGACGCGCCTGTGCTGCGGGAGCGCGGACAGCGCGAGGTGTTCTGCGGCCTGACCGGCATCATCTGGTTGCACCGCAAGATCCAGGACGCGTTCTTCCTCGTGGTCGGTTCCCGCACCTGCGCGCACCTGATCCAGAGCGCGGCCGGCGTGATGATCTTTGCCGAGCCGCGTTTTGCCACCGCCATCATCGACGAGCGCGATCTCGCCGGGCTGGCCGACTGCAACGACGAGCTCGACCGCGTGGTCGCCCGGCTGCTGGAGCGCCGGCCCGAGATCAAGCTGCTCTTCCTGGTGGGGTCCTGCCCGTCCGAGGTGATCAAGCTCGACCTGTCGCGCGCCGCCCAGCGCCTGTCCGCGCGCTTCAACCCCGGGGTTCGGGTGCTCAACTATTCCGGCAGTGGCATCGAGACCACGTTCACCCAGGGCGAGGACGCGTGTCTGGCGGCGCTGGTGCCGGGCCTTCCCGCCACCACGGCGGGCGCGCCGATCGAACTGATGGTGGTCGGCGCGCTGGCCGACGTGGTCGAAGACCAGTTCGCACGCCTGTTTCGCCAGCTGGGCATCGGCCCGGTGCATTTCTTTCCACCGCGCCAGGCGAACCGCATGCCGCCCGTCGGGCCCAACACCCGGTTCCTGCTGGCCCAGCCCTTCCTCGCGGACACCGCGCAGGCCCTGCAGGCGCGCGGTGCGCGGCGACTGGCGGCGCCGTTTCCGCTCGGCGTGGAGGGCACCACCGCCTGGCTGCAGGCCGCAGCCGCTGCGTTCGGCACGGAGGGCCAGATCTTCGACGCGGTGACCGCGCCAGCCCGCCAGCGCGCCACCGCCGCGCTGGCCCGCCACCGGGCGCAACTCGGCGACCGTTCGGTGTTCTTCTTTCCCGACTCCCAACTTGAGATTCCCCTGGCCCGGTTTCTCTCGCGCGAACTCGGCATGCGGCTGACCGAGGTTGGCACGCCCTACCTGCACCGCAGCCACCTGGCCGAAGAACTGGCGCTGCTGCCCGAGGGCACCACGTTGAGCGAAGGCCAGGATGTCGAGAAGCAGCTGGACCGCTGCCGCGCCGCCCGGCCGGACATCGTGGTCTGCGGTCTGGGCCTGGCCAACCCGCTGGAAGGGGAGGGCATGACCACCAAGTGGGCGATCGAGCTGGTGTTCACCCCCATCCAGGGGTACGAGCAGGCGGGCGACCTGGCCGAGCTGTTTGCGCGGCCGCTGGTGCGGCGCGCGCGCCTGGCCCGGGCGCCCGAGCGCCCGGCGGTGCTGCAGGAGGTGACCTGAATGCAGCTGACGCTCTGGACCTACGAAGGCCCACCCCACGTGGGTGCCATGCGCATCGCGACCGCCATGACCGGCGTGCACTATGTGCTGCACGCGCCGCAGGGCGACACCTACGCCGACCTGCTGTTCACCATGATCCAGCGCGACGCCCAGCGTCCGCCGGTGACCTACACCACCTTCCAGGCGCGCGACCTGGGCGGCGACACCGCCGAGCTGTTCAAGAACGCGGCGCGCGAGGCCTTCGAGCGCTTCGCGCCGCAGGCCATGCTGGTCGGGTCCTCCTGCACCGCCGAGCTGATCCAGGACGACCCGGGCGGACTGTGCTGCGCGCTGGGTCTGCCGGTGCCGGTGGTGGCGCTGGAGCTGCCGTCCTACCAGCGCAAGGAACACTGGGGCGCGGCCGAAACCTTCTACCAGCTGGTGCGCCAGCTCGCCGACCCGTCGGTGCGCCGCGCGCCGCGCGCGCCCGGACAACGCGCGCGCTGCAACATCCTCGGCCCGGCCGCGCTCGGTTTCCGCCACCGCGACGACCTGCGCGAGATCCGCGGCCTGCTGGGCGAGATGGGCCTGGAGATCAACGTGGTCGCCCCCCAAGGCGCCTCGCCCGCCGACCTGGCGCGCATCGGCGATGCCGACTTCAACGTGGTGCTCTACCCCGAGATCGCATCGGTCGCGGCCGGCTGGCTCCAGCGCACGTTCGGTCAGTCGTCGACAAAAGTGGTGCCGATCGGCAGCGGTGCCACGCGCGACTTCATCCGCGAGGTGGCCCAGCTCGCGGGCATCGACCCGTCGCCGTTCCTGGACGACACCCGGGCCCGCGCGCCCTGGTACGCGCGCTCGGTCGATTCGACCTACCTCACGTCCAAGCGCGTGTTCGTGTTCGGTGACGCCACCCACGTGGTCGCCGCGGCCCGCGTCGCGCAGGACGAGATGGGCTTCACCGTGGTCGGCCTGGGCACCTACAGCCGCGAGTTCGCCCGCGAGGTGCGCGAGGCCGCCGCGCGCTACGGCGTCGAGGCACTGATCAGCGACGACTACCTCGAGGTCGAGGCGCGCATCGCCGAGCTGCAGCCCGAGCTGGTGCTGGGCACGCAGATGGAGCGCCACATCGCCAAGCGCCTGGGCATACCGTGCGCGGTGATCTCGGCGCCGGTGCATGTGCAGGATTTCCCAGCGCGCCATTCGCCACAGATGGGCTTCGAGGGCGCCAACGTGCTGTTCGACACCTGGGTACACCCGCTGATGATGGGGCTTGAAGAGCACCTGATCGGGATGTTCCGCGGCGACGCCGAGTTCCACGAAGACGCCGCGCCGTCGCACCTGGGCGGCAACGGGTCGCGGCTCGCCCCGGCGCCCGCGCTCGAGGACGAACCGCACGAGGCCGAGGTGCCCGAAGCGGTGACGGCGCAGGCCGACGCACTGATCGCCGCCGCCGCCGGCCGTTCGACGGAAGCGGTGGCCACCTGGGCCGCCGACGCCGAAAAAGAGCTTCGCAAGATTCCGTTTTTTGTTCGCGGCAAGGCCCGTCGCAACACCGAAACCTACGCCAGGGACAAAGGCCTGCCCGTCATCACCCTGGAGACCCTCTACGATGCCAAAGCCCACTTCAGCCGCTGAGACGCGGTCGCTGTCGCCCGGCATGCGGGTCGTGCTGGTCACCATGGACAGCCACCTGGCCAGCGCCGCCGGGCGGGCGCACCGCAGCCTCGCCAAGGCGGTGCCGGGGTTGTCGCTGGTGGTGCATGCGGCGTCCGAATGGCGCGACGACCCGGCCGCGCTGCAGCGCTGCACCGACGACATCGCCCGCGGCGACATCGTGCTGGTGAGCATGCTGTTCATGGAAGACCACTTCCTGCCGGTGCTGCCCGCGCTGCAGGCGCGGCGCGCCGCCTGCGACGCCATGGTCTGCCTGATGTCGGCGACCGAGGTCACGCGCCTGACCCGCATGGGCAAGTTCGACATGAGCGCGCCCAGCACCGGGCCGATGGCGTTTCTGAAGAAGCTGCGCGGCAAGAGCAGCGCCGACGTGGGCGCCTCGGCCGAGGAAAAGACCACCGCCGGCGCGCGCCAGATGCGCATGCTGCGCCGCCTGCCCAAGATCCTGCGCTTCATCCCCGGCACGGCCCAGGACGTGCGCGCCTATTTCCTGACCATGCAGTACTGGCTGGCCGGCTCCGAACAGAACATGTTCAACCTGGTGCAGTTCCTGGTCGACCGCTACGCCGACGGTCCTCGCAAGGGCCTGCGCGGCAGTCTCAAGCCGGCCGCGCCGCTGGACTACCCCGAGGTCGGCGTCTACCACCCGCGCATGGCGCAGCGCCTGTCGGAAGCGCTGGACGACCTGCCGCGCGTGGCCACCAGCGGCAGGCAGGGCACGGTGGGCCTGCTGGTGATGCGTTCCTACCTGCTGGCGGGCAACACTGGCCACTACGACGGTGTGATCACCGCACTGGAGGCGCGTGGCCTGAAGGTGATCCCGGCGTTCGCCACCGGGCTGGACAACCGCCCGGCCATCGACGCTTACTTTTTCCGGGACGGCCAGCCCGCCATCGATGCGCTGGTATCGCTGACCGGCTTCTCGCTGATCGGTGGCCCGGCCTACAACGACGCCCACGCCGCCGAAGACATCCTGGCGCGGCTGGACGTGCCCTACCTGGCCGTCACGCCGGTGGAGTTCCAGACGCTGGACCACTGGGGCGCCTCCAAGCGCGGCCTGCTTCCGGTCGAGTCGACCATGATGGTGGCGATCCCCGAGCTGGACGGTGCGACTGGGTCGATGGTCTACGGCGGACGCGGCGGACCGCAGCGCGTGAGCTGCCAGGGCTGTGGCAAGGGCTGCACCTTCGACAGCCCCGACGGCGTGCACGACATGCAGACCTGCAGCGAGCGCGCCGACGCGCTGGCCGCCCGCGTGGGCAAGCTGATCGCGCTGCGCCGGTCCGAGCGCGCGCAGCGCAAGGTGGCGGCGGTGATCTTCAACTTCCCGCCCAACGCCGGCAACACCGGCACCGCCGCCCACCTGGCCGTGTTCGAGTCGCTCCACAACACCCTGGCCGCGATGCAGCGCCAGGGCTACACGGTGGACCTGCCCGCCAGCGTCGACGCGCTGCGCGAGCGCATCATCGGCGGCAACGCCGCGCAGTACGGCGCGCCGGCCAACGTGCACACGACGGTGTCGGTGGACGACCATGTGCGGCGCGAACGCCACCTGCGCCAGATCGAGGCGCAGTGGGGCCCGGCCCCGGGGCAGCTGCTCAGCGACGGGCAGCAGATCTTCATCCTGGGCGAGCGCTTCGGCAACGTGTTCGTCGGCATTCAGCCGGGCATGGGCTACGAGGGCGACCCGATGCGGCTGCTGTTCGAGCAGGGCTTCGCCCCCACCCATGCGTTTTCTGCGTTCTACCGCTGGATCCGCGAGGACTTCGGCGCCCACGCCGCGCTGCACTTCGGCACCCACGGCGCACTCGAGTTCATGCCCGGCAAGCAGAACGGCCTGACCGCCGACTGCTGGCCCGACCGGTTGATCGGCGACATGCCGAACATGTACCTCTACGCCTCCAACAACCCGTCGGAAGGCACGATCGCCAAGCGCCGCGCCGCCGCCACGCTGATCAGCTACCTCACGCCCCCGGTGGCGCAGGCCGGTCTCTACAAGGGGCTGATGGAGCTCAAGGGTTTGCTCGAACGTTTCCGCAGCCTGGAGCCCGAGGCCCAGGCCGAGCGCGAGGAAATGCTGCCGATGATCCGGTCGCTGGCCCAGGAACTGGAGCTGTGCAACGCCGACGCCGCCTGGGACGACCCCGAGGCGCAGATCGTGCGCCTGACCGACGCCGTGCTGGAGCTGGAATACACGCTGATTCCCTGCGGCCTGCACGTGGTGGGGCAGACGCCCAATCACTGCGAACGCGTCGAGCTGCTGCTGGCCTGTGCCGAGGCGGCCCACGGCGAGGCATCGGGCGAACAGCGCCTGCGGCCGGCGGTTGAGGCGATGGTGCAGGGCGCATCGCCCGAGGCGGCGCTGGCCCAGGTGCCCGCACTGGCCGACCTGTCGGGCGAGCCCCGGGCGCAAGCCCTGGCGACGCTCCAGGCGCTCGCCGCCACCGACGCGCTGCTGTGCCAGGACCATGAGATGGACGGCATCCTGCGGGCACTGGACGGCCGCTTCCTGCGCCCCGCGCCGGGCGGCGACCTGCTGCGCACGCCGGCGATCCTGCCCACGGGGCGCAACGTGCACGGCTTCGACCCGTTCCGCATCCCCAGCGCCTACGCGGTGATCGACGGCGCCCGCCAGGCCGAGCGCCTGATCACCCGCCACATGGCCGACGGCAACGCCTTTCCCGATTCGATCGCGATGGTGCTCTGGGGCACCGACAACCTCAAGAGCGAGGGCGGGCCCATCGGCCAGGCCCTGGCGCTGATGGGAGCCCGCCCACGCTTCGACAGCTACGGCCGCCTGGCCGGGGCCGAGCTGATCCCGCTGGCCGATCTGGGCCGTCCGCGCATCGACGTGGTGATCTCGCTCTCGGGCATCTTCCGCGACCTGCTGCCGCTGCAGATCCGCCTGCTGGCCGAGGCCGCGTTCCTGGCCGCGAGCGCCGACGAATCGGCCGACCAGAACGCGATCCGCCGCCATGCGCTGGCCTACCAGGCGGAACACGGCGTCGACCTGGAGACTGCGGCACTGCGCGTGTTCGGCAACGCCGAAGGCGCTTACGGCGCCAACGTCAACAGCCTGATCGACAACAGCCGCTGGGAAGACCCGGACGAACTGGCCGAGACCTACAGCCGCCGCAAGGGCTTCGCCTACGGTCGCGCCGGCCAGCCGGTGGCCCAGGCGCAGCTGCTCAAGAGCGTGCTGGCCGACGTGAAGCTGGCCTACCAGAACCTTGACTCGGTGGAGCTGGGCGTGACCACGGTCGACACCTATTTCGACACCCTGGGCGGTGTCAGCCGCGCGATCCAGCGAGCCAAGGCGCAGCGCGACGGCGACGCCGCCGCGGTGGCGCCGGTCTACATCGGCGACCAGACCCGCGACAGCCTGGGTGGCGGCACGGTCCGCACGCTGGGCGAGCAGGTGGCGCTGGAGACGCGCACCCGCATGCTCAACCCCAAGTGGACCGAAGGCATGCTCAAGCACGGCTTCGAGGGCGTGCGCCAGATCGAGGTGCACCTGACCAACACCATGGGCTGGTCGGCCACCACCGGCCAGGTGCAGCCCTGGGTCTACGAGCAGCTGACCCAGGCCTTCATGCTTGACCCCGACATGCGCCGGCGCCTGGCCGAGCTCAACCCCACCGCTTCGGCGCGGCTGGCCAGCCGTCTGCTGGAAGCGTCCGACCGCCAGTTCTGGCAACCCGATCCTTCGGTTCTGAAGGCGCTGCGCGAAGCCAGCGAAGAGCTGGAAGACCGGCTCGAAGGCGTGTTCGAAGGAGCCCCCGCATGATCACCGAAACCAGCGTTCCCCTGACCGACCTGAGGCGTGCCGCGGGCAGGGCCCAGCGCGCCGACGGCGAGGGCAGCGTGCAGGTGCAGATGGACGGCTCGGTCAAGATCGGCAACGCCAAGGTGTTTGCGATCTACGGCAAGGGCGGCATCGGCAAGAGCACCACCAGCTCCAACCTCTCTGCCGCGTTCTCGCACCTGGGCAAGCGGGTGCTGCAGATCGGCTGCGACCCCAAGCACGACAGCACCTTCACGCTCACCAAGAAGATGTTGCCGACGGTGATCGACGTGCTGGAAACGGTGGACTTTCACGCCGAAGAACTGCGCCCCGATGACTTCGTCTTCCCCGGCTACAACGGCGTGATGTGCGTCGAGGCCGGGGGGCCGCCGGCCGGCACCGGCTGCGGCGGCTACGTGGTCGGCCAGACGGTCAAGCTGCTCAAGGAGCACCACCTGCTGGAAGACACCGACGTGGTGATCTTCGACGTGCTGGGCGACGTGGTCTGCGGCGGTTTTGCCGCTCCGCTGCAGCACGCCGACCGCGCGCTCATCGTCACCGCCAACGACTTTGACTCGATCTTCGCGATGAACCGCATCGTGCAGGCGATCGGCGCCAAGGCCAAAAACTACAACGTGCGACTGGGCGGCGTGATCGCCAACCGCAGCGCCGCGACCGACCAGATCGACAAGTACAACGACCAGATCGGCCTCAAGCTCGCGGCGCACTTTCCCGAACTCGACGTGATCCGCCGCAGCCGCCTCAAGAAGAGCACGCTGTTCGAGATGGAGAGCTCGCCCGAGCTGGAGGCGGTGAAGACCGAGTACCTGCGGCTGGCCGCGGCGCTGTGGGCCGGCGTGGAGCCGATGGCGGCGGTGCCGATGAAGGACCGCGACATCTTCGACCTGCTGGGCTTCGACTGATCCGGGAGACACCATGCCCAACACCTCGTACCTCGAACGCCGCGAGCAGATCGAAACCTATTTCGACCGCACGGCCGCGCAGGCCTGGGAGCGCCTGACCTCCAACGCGCCGGTCGGCCGCATCCGCGCCACGGTGCGCGCCGGCCGCGACCAGATGCGCGGCACCCTGCTGTCCTGGCTGCCCACCGACATGCGCGGCCTGCGCCTGCTGGACGCCGGCTGCGGCACCGGCGCGCTGGCGGTGGAGGCGGCGCAGCGCGGCGCTGAGGTGGTCGCAATCGACCTCTCGCCCACGCTGGTCCAGCTGGCGCGCGAGCGCCACGGCAGCGGTGGCAGGCAGGGCGGCCGCATCCACTTCACCTCCGGCGACATGCTCGACGAAGCGCTGGGCCACTTCGACCACGTGGTCGCGATGGACTCGCTGATCCACTACGACACGCCCGACATCGTGGCCGCGCTGCACCGGCTGGCGCTGCGCACGCGCGGCAGCCTGCTGTTCACCTTCGCTCCGCGCACGCCGCTGCTGGCAGCGATGCACCGCGTGGGGCGCCTGTTCCCGCGCAGCGACCGCTCGCCCGCGCTGACGCCGGTGGCGCAGCCGCGCCTGCGCCTCGGGCTGGAGCTCGGCATCGGTGCCAGCGGCTGGCGCGAAGGGCGCAGCCAGCGCGTGGCCAGCGGCTTCTACACCTCGCAGGCCTGGGAGTGGACGCGGTGAACCTCACACGCCTGCTGTCCCCCGCCTGGGCGGTGCGCCTCACCCAGCGCTACGTGCCGTTTGCCGACGCCGCGTCGGCCGAGCTGCCGCTGGGCCGGCTGCTGCGCCTGTCGCTGTTCCAGCTGTCCATCGGCATGACCATGGCGCTGCTGGTGGGCACGCTCAACCGCGTGATGATCGTGGAGCTGGGCGTGCCGGCCTGGTGGGTGGCGATGTCGGTGGCGCTGCCGCTGGTGTTCGCGCCGCTGCGGGCGCTCATCGGCTACCGCAGCGACACCCACCCGTCGGCGCTGGGGCTCAAGCGCATGCCCTATATGTGGATCGGCACGCTGCTGATGTTCGGCGGCCTGGCGATCATGCCCTTTGCGCTGCTGCTGTTGTCGCTGCCGCAGGAGCAGGGGGTGGAAATCTGGGCCGGCCGCATCGGCGCGGCGCTGGCCTTCCTGCTGGTGGGCGCGGGCATGCAGATCACGCAGACCGCCGGTCTTGCGCTGGCCAGCGACATCGCGCCCGAGGACAAGCGCCCGCGCGTGGTAGCGCTGCTCTACAGCGCGCTGCTGGCCGGCATGATCCTGGGCAGCGGCCTGCTGGGCTGGGTGCTGACGGATTTCAGCCCGACACGCCTGGTGCAGGTGGTGCAGGGCGCGGCCGTGGTGGTGGCATTGCTGAACATCGTCTCGCTGTGGAAGCAGGAGGCGCGCGGCGCCAAACGCGGTGCGAGAGCGGCCGACGGTTTCAGCCGCAGCTGGGCGCGCCTGATGGCGATTCCGAAGATCCGCCGCTTCCTCTGGACCGTCGGGCTGGGCACGGTGGCATTCAGCATGCAGGACGTGGTGCTCGAACCCTTCGGCGGACAGGTGCTGGGCATGGACGTGGGCCTGACCAGTTCCCTCACCGCGATGAGCGCCGGCGGCGCTTTGCTGGCGTTTGCGCTGTCCTCGCGCATCCTGGCCGGCGGCGTGGACACCATTCGGCTGGCCGCCCGCGGTGCGCTGCTGGGCCTGCCGGCTTTTGCCTGCGTGATCTTCTCGGCGCCGCTGCAGGCGCCGTGGCTGTTCCAGCTGGGCGCCGCGCTGATCGGCTTTTCCGGCGGCCTGTTCTCGGTCGGCATGCTGCTGACCGCCATGGACCTGCCCGAACGCGAGCTGACCGGCCTGGTGCTCGGCGCCTGGGGCGCGGTGCAGGCCACGGCGGCCGGTGTGTCCATGGCCATCGGCGGCGTGCTGCGCGACATCGTCGGCGGCCTGGCCACCGGCGGCTGGCTCGGCACCGCGCTCAACTCGCCGGTCACTGGCTACAGCTTCGTGTTCCACCTCGAGATCTACCTGCTCTTCGTGGTGCTGATTGCGCTCGGGCCCCTGGTCCGCCGCCGTCAGACCCACAGCCCATCACGCCCCGCCCAACCGCTCGGCCTGGCCGAGCTCCCCGGCTGAACCGATCGCCCACCCCAAAGGAGAACCACCATGGAAACCGGCGCCATCACCCAGTACGTCGATGTGGCACAGCTCGTGCTCTACGCGTTCTGGATCTTCTTCGCAGGACTCATTTACTACCTGCTGCGCGAAAACCACCGCGAGGGCTATCCGATGGACCCCGGTCGCGCCAACGGGCCCAAGACGGACGGCTGGCCGGCGGTGCCCAAGTCCAAGACCTACCGGCTGGCCAATGGCCACGAGGTGCTCTCGCCCGATCCGGCGCGCGCCGACGGCGACTACCAGGGCGAGCCGGTCAACGGCTGGATCGGTGCTCCGCTGGAACCGGTGGGCGACCCGCTGCTGGCCGGCGTCGGTCCGGGCGCCTGGGCCCGACGGGCCGACGTGCCCGACATGACCTACGAGGGCGAAGCCAAGATCGTGCCGCTGCGCGTGGCCGGTGACCACGGCGTGGCGGTGCAGGACATCGACCCGCGCGGCCTGCCGGTGATCGGCGCCGACCGCGAGCAGGCGGGTGTCGTCAGCGACCTCTGGGTCGACAAGTCGGAAATGATGTTCCGCTACCTGGAGGTGGCGCTGCCCGTTGGCGGTTCGGTGCTGCTGCCGATCAACTTCGCGCGCATCCGCAAGGACGGCGTGCAGGTGCACGCGCTGCTGTCCGATCAGTTCGCGCGCGTGCCCGCCACCCGCCACCCCGAGCAGATCACCCTGCTGGAAGAGGAAAAGATCACCGCCTACTACGGCGCGGGCACGCTGTATGCCACGCCGCAGCGCCAGGAGCCGATGCTGTGAACGCGCACCACGAGCACGAGTTCGAGGCGGCCCCCGGCCTGCCCGAGCCGCTGCCGCGCGGCGAGTCCCTGCTCTGGCAGGGCAGCCCCGACTGGGTGCCGCTGGCGATCCACGCATTTCATGTGCGCAAGCTGGCGATCTATTTCGCGGCCATGCTGGGCCTGCAGGCGATCTACCTCTCGGGCAACCCGCAGGCGGCCCTGCTCAAGCCGCTGCTGACCAGCGCGGTCATGGCGCTGCTGGCGCTGGCGCTGCTGGCGGCCACCGCCTGGTTCGCCGCCCGCACCACGCTCTACACCCTGACCGACCGGCGCATCGTGATGCGCATCGGCGTGGTGCTGACGCTGACGCTGAACCTGCCGCTGCGCCAGATCGCTGGCGCCTCGTTCAAGCCGCTGGCCGGGGACCACGGCGATATCGCACTGAGCCTGGCCGGCAAGGACCGCATCGCCTACCTCAACCTGTGGCCGCACGCGCGCCCCTGGCAGCTGAAGAACCCGCAGCCCAGCCTGCGCTGCCTGCCCGGCGCTGCCGCCGTGGGTGAACGCATCCAGCGGGCCTGGCTCGCCGCCAACCCCCAGGTGCAGGCACGGGTGGGCGCGGTCGAACCGGCACCGGGGGTCCCGGTCGCGCCGGTCTCCGCGCCGATCACCCGCCCTGTGCGCGAGCACAGCGTGGCCAGCGCCGCCTGAGCACCCATCGCCGGAGCCCACCATGCAGACCCACCACGAATCCCCGCTCGGCCAGGGCACGCCCTGGCCCATCTGGGCGCTGGGCGCCTTGCTGTTGCTGACCCTGGCGGCCGTGGCCTGGCAGAGCCGGATCGGCGGCGGGCCGGTGGCCCAGGAGACCGCCTCGGTGCAATGGCAGCGCAGCCTGCGCTTCGAAGATCGGCCCAACGGCGACATCGCCGTGATCGACGCCGCGAGCCAGCGCGAGGTCGCCCGGTTCCAGGGCGAACAGGGCTTTCTGCGCGGCAGCCTGCGCGCGCTCGCACGCGAGCGGCAGCGCCGCGGGCTGGGGCCGCAGGCGCCGTTCGAACTCACCGGCCACGTCGATGGCCGCGTCACCCTGCGCGACACCGCCACCGGGCAGCGCATTGCCCTCGAATCCTTCGGTCCCACCAACTCGGCCGTGTTCTCGCAGCTGCAGTGGGCCCGCTGACCTCCTTTCGACGTTCCACCGGAGTCGCGCCATGAACCCCACCGAATCCCCCGTCGCCGAAGCCCGCACCGACGTCGACACCGACCACGTCGCCCTGCTGATGGACGGCCTGAAGAACACGCAGACCGCCACCGAACGCGCAGCCAAAAGCACCATGCTCACGCCGCGCTTCTACACCACCGACTTCAAGGCCATGGACGCGCTCGATGTGTCGCCTGTGCGTGCCGAGTGGGACCGGATGATGGCCGAGTACGAGGGCGACAACAACCAGGACCACTTCAAGCGCGACGCCGCCTTCGGCGAGGAGCTCAAGGTGCTGATGCCCCAGCTCTCGCCCGAGCTGCGCCAGGAGTTCATGGACTTCCTGATCAGTTCCTGCACCTCGGAGTTCTCGGGCTGCATCCTCTACAACGAGATCCGCAAGAACGTCAGCAACCCCGACATCAAGCAGCTGATGGCCTACATGGCGCGCGACGAATCGCGCCACGCCGGCTTCATCAACCAGTCGCTCAAGGACTTCAACCTCGGCATCGACCTGGGCAGTCTCAAGCGCGTGAAGGCCTACACCTACTTCAAGCCCAAGTACATCTTCTACGCCACCTACCTCAGCGAGAAGATCGGCTACGCGCGCTACATCACCATCTTCCGCCAGCTCGAACGCCACCCCGACAAGCGCTTCCACCCGATCTTTCGCTGGTTCGAGCGCTGGTGCAACGACGAATTCCGCCACGGCGAATCCTTCGCGCTGATGATGCGCGCCCAGCCCCACCTGCTGACCGGCCTGAACAAGCTGTGGATCCGCTTTTTCATCCTCGCGGTCTACGCGACCATGTACGTGCGCGACCACACGCGCCCGATGCTGCACCAGGCGATGGGGTTGGAGTCCACCGAGTACGACTACGAGGTGTTCCGCATCACCAGCCAGATCGCGCGCCAGGTGTTCCCGGTGGAGGTCGACATCGACCACCCGACCTTCCGCGCCTGCATGGCGCGGCTGCTGGCGATCTCGCAGGCCAACGACCGAGCCGTCGCGCGCGGCGGCCTGGTCGGCACGCTGCAGCGCGGCTGGCACGCCGCACGCGCCTTCTTCACCTTCGGCCGGCTGTTCCTGGTGCCGGTGAAACAGCACGCGCTGCCCAAGGACATCCGCCTCGACCCGGTCTGGTGAAGGGGTCTTCATGACCGACCTGCCCAGCTCCCTCGCAGCGCCCGCGCTGTTCGCGCTGCTGTGCTGGTGGTTCGGCACCGGGGCGATTCTCTGGCTGGTGCGGCGCCCGCCGGCGGCGTTCCGGCGCAGCCTCGTCCTGTTCAGCACGCTGCTGGCGCTCAGCCTCTGGACCACGCAGCAGAGCATGCAGGCGCAGACGGTGGCGAACGCCTACCTCGGTTTCGCCAGCGTGATCGTGATGTGGGCCTGGCACGAGCTGGCGTTCCTGACAGGCTGGCTGACCGGGCCGCGCCGCGTGCCACTGACACCGGGCGCGCACGGCTGGCGTCGGTTCGGTGAATCCACCCGGGTCGTGATCTGGCACGAACTCGCGCTGCTGCTGAACTTCGGCGTGCTGCTGGCGATGCAGCAGGGCCAGCCCAGCCATGTGGCGCTGTGCACCTTTGCCATCCTCTGGTGCATGCGTTTCTCGGCCAAGCTCAACCTGTTCTTTGGGGTGCCCGAGGTCGGGGAGCAGTACCTGCCGCGCCACCTGGCCTACCTGGGCAGCTACTTCCGCAAGGGGCGGCTCAGCGCTTTCTTCTACCTGAGCGTGGCGGCGTCGATGGCGGTGTGGGTCTGGATCGTCTGGGAGGTGGTCAGCGGCCGCGTGGTGGTGTCCACAGGCTGGGTGCTGCTGGCCAGCCTGCTCGGCCTGGCCATCGTCGAGCACCTGATCATGGCCTTCCCCACGCCGATGCAGAAGCTCTGGGGCTGGGCGATGTCGCGCAGCGCCGCGGCCGAAAGGGTGCACCCATGATCGCCACCGGCACCCTGCGCACCTCCGCCGAGTTCTGGCCGCCGCGCGAGGACGGCCCGGGCCCCGGCGGTCCGCCGCCGCCCGGCTCGCGCCCGGCCGCCAACGCCCCGCACGCCATCGTGATCGGCAGCGGCTTCGGTGGCCTGGCCTCGGCCGTGCGGCTGTCGGCGAAGGGCTGGCGCGTGACCGTGCTGGAGAAGCTCGACGCGCCTGGCGGCCGTGCCTACGTGCACCACCGCGACGGCCATGTGTTCGACGCCGGCCCGACCATCATCACCGTGCCCTTTCTGTTCGACGAGCTGTGGACGCTGGCCGGCAAAAAGCTGAGCGACGACGTGGAGCTGCGCTCGCTCGATCCGTTCTACCAGATCCGTTTTCACGACGGCGATGTCTTCAACTACAGCGGCGACCCCGACAAAATGCGCGCCGAGGTGCGCCGCATCAGCCCCTCGGACGCCGCCGGCTACGAGCGCTTCATGGCCGAGGCCGACCACTGCTACCGGCTGGGCTTCGAGGCGCTGGGCGCCCAGGCCTTCGACACCGTCGGCGACCTGCTGCGTGCCAGCCCGGCGATTTTCCGCATGCGCGGCTGGCGCAGCCTGCACGCCATGGTGGCCAGCCACCTCAAGCACCCCAAGCTGCGCACCGCGATGAGCCTGCAGAGCCTGCTGATCGGCGGCAACCCGTTTTCGGTGACCTGCATCTACAGCCTGATCAACGCGCTGGAACGCCAGTGGGGCGTGCATTGGGCGGTGGGCGGTACTGGCCGGCTGGTGCAGGGACTGGCGGGCCTGCTGCAGGGGCAGGGCGGTACCTTGCGCTGCAACGCCGAGGTCCAACGCATCGAGGTCGACCGGGGCCGTGCCACCGGCGTCACGCTGGCCAGCGGCGAGCGCCTCGCGGCCGACATCGTGGTCTCCAACGCCGACACCGCCTGGACCTACCGGCACCTGGTCGAGCCGCAGCACCGCCGCCACTGGACCGACCGCCGCATCGACCGGGGCCGCTATTCGATGAGCCTGTTCGTCTGGTACTTCGGCACCCGCAAGCAGTACCCCGGGGTGCCGCACCACATGATGCTGCTCGGGCCGCGCTACAAGGAGCTGCTCAAGGACATCTTCCGCCGCCACCGGCTGGCCGACGACTTCAGCCTCTACCTGCACCGGCCCACCGCCACCGACGCTTCGATGGCGCCGCCCGGGCACGACACCTTCTACGCGCTGGCCCCCGTCACCCACCTGGACAGCGGCACCGACTGGTCGGTCCAGGCCGAGCCGATGCGCCGCGCCATCGCCGAGGTGCTGGAGCGCACCGTGCTGCCGGGCTTCCAACAGCACCTGAGCACCTCCTTCGTCACCACGCCGCAGGACTTCCACGACCGCCTGCTCAGCCTCAAGGGCGCCGCCTTCGGGCTGGAGCCGCTGCTGATGCAGAGCGCCTGGTTCCGCCCGCACAACCGCAGCGAGGACGTGGACGGCCTGTACATGGTGGGCGCCAGCACCCACCCGGGCGCCGGCGTGCCCGGTGTGCTGATGTCGGCCAAGGCGCTCGACTCGGTGGTGCCCGATGCGGCCACCTTTCTTGCGAGGACCGCCCATGAACGATAGCGTCGCTGAGGCCCTGGCGCCGTTCCCGCACACCGCCCCCGCCGGGCTGGCGCCGGGCACTTCGGGCGGGCTCGACCTGGACGCCTGCATCGCCCTCATGCGCACCGGCTCGCGCACCTTCTTCGCCGCCAGCCGCCTGCTGCCGCAGCGGGTGCGCGCCTCGTCCATCGCGCTGTACGCCTTCTGCCGCGTCGCCGACGACATGGTCGACAGCGGCCAGCACAGCCTCGGGCAGGCCATGGCGCTGCTGTCGCAGCGGCTGGACGCGGTCTACGCCGGCCGGCCGCAGGAGCATGTGGAAGACCGGGCGCTGGCCATCGTGGTGCAGCGCCACGAGCTGCCGCGCGCGCTGCTCGATGCGCTGCTTGACGGCTTTGCCTGGGACGCCGAAGGCCGCCGCTACGAGACGCTGGAAGACGTGCACGACTACGGCGCGCGCGTGGCCGGCAGCGTCGGCGCCATGATGTGCTGGATCATGGGCGTGCGGTCGCCACAGGCCCTGGCCCGCGCCTGCGAGCTGGGCGTGGCGATGCAGCTGACCAACATCGCCCGCGACGTCGGCGAAGACGCCCGCAACGGCCGGCTCTACCTGCCGCGCCAGTGGCTGGCCGAGGCCGGCATCGACCCCGAGGCCTGGCTGCGCCACCCGGTCTGCACGCCCGCGCTGCAGGGTGTGATCGAGCGCCTGCTGCAGGAGGCCGATCGGCTGTATGGCCAGTCGACCGCGGGCGTGGCGATGCTGCCGCGCGACTGCCGCTCGGCAATCCTGGCGGCGCGCTACATCTACGCCGAGATCGGCCAGCAGCTGCGCCGAGACGGCCTGGACCCGGTGAACCAGCGCGCTGTGGTACCGACCTCGCGCAAGCTGGTGCTGCTGGCCTGCGCGGGCGTGCAGTCGGGCTGGATCGGTCGGCCCGGCGTGCCGGTGCCGCCGCTGGCCGCGATCGCCTACCTGGTGGAGCACTGCGGCGGGGCCGCGGACGGCGCCGGGGGGGCCAGCGCGCGCAGCCTGTCGCAACGGGTGGAGTGGATGCTGACCCTGTTCGAGCGCCTGGAAGCGCAGAAGATCGAACAGCGCGCCCGCACCCGGGTCTCGCACTGAAGCGACCGGCTCAGCCCTTGAGGGCGGTCACCTCGATTTCGATCTTCATGCGCGGATCGGCCAGTCCGGCCGAAATCATCATCGCAGCCGGTCGCACCTCACCGAAATACCGCCGCAGCACCGGCCAGCAGGCCTCGAACTCGCTGGCGTCCGGCAGCACATAGGTCACGCGCACCACGTCGGCCAGCGTCGCGCCAGCCTGCGCCAGCGCGGCCTCGATGTTTTTCAGGCACTGCTCGGCTTGCGCCACCACGTCATCGGCGATGGTCATGGTCGTGTAGTCGAAGCCGGTGGTGCCGGAGACGAAGACCCAGGGGTCGGCGACGACGGCGCGGCTGTAGCCGATCTGGGCCTCGAAGGTGGAGCCGGAGCTGATGAGTTGGCGTTTCATGGGGGCGGGCTGGAGAGGTGGGGGTCAGCGAAGGTCCTGGGCGCAGCGAAAGCCGATGTACACCGCGTAAAAGTCGGCCGCCTTCCAGGCGCTGACATCGGCGCGCATCTGCGAGGGACCATACCACCACGACCCGCCCATGGTGCGGCGCTCGGCGCCCTGCGCGTCGCTCACCCACTCCCACACGTTGGCGCCCATGTCGTGAAGTCCGTTCACACCCGCAGTGGTGGCGCCCGCGGGCGCGGCGCGGGGCCAGGCATCGCGTTCGCTGGTGTTGGCGCCGGCCGGCGAATCGCCGGTGGGGTAGGGGTAGACCTTGCCGCGCTGCCAGGGCGCGGGCGGCGACGCGCGCTGCTCGGTGTACGCAGCCGACAGCCACTCGGCCGCGGTGGGCAGGCGCGCGCCCGCCCAGCGGCAGTAGGCTGCCGCTTCGGCGTGGGTCAGGTGAACCGCCGGCAGCTGTGGCGAAGCCGGTGGGGTGCCGTCGGGTGTGCGCCAGGTCCAGCCCGGGCGGCGCTGCCAGCCACCGACGTATTCAAAGCCGCCACCGCTGCGTTCGGCCTCGGTCACCGTGCCGGTCGCCTGCACGAAACGGGCGAACTGCGCGATGGTGACCTCGGTGCGGTCAATGGCGAAGCCGGGCAGGGCGACGCGGTCGGTCACGGCCGGTTGCGCCCAGGCGGTCGCGACGGTGGCCAGACTGGCGTTCAGGGTAGTGAGCAGAGCGTACGGGGCGCGCATGACGCGCATCTTGCGGCAGGGTCCGTGTCCCCGCAGCGCCTCCGGTTTTCAACCCCGCCGCGGCATGCGCCAAGGCAGCATGGCCTGCACGACCGGTGACACCAGGCGCGGCACGTTCAGCGTTTCGTGGAAGCTGGTGACCTTTTCGCCCAGCAGGTGGCTCTGCAGCACGGCGCGCTGGTAGAACGGCGTGTCTTCCAGTTGCTGCAGCACGCTCACCGGGCTGTCGCTGCGCATGCGCCTCGGCAGGCGCCAGGCGGTGTGGGCGAGCTTGCGCTGTGGCGGCGCGTCGAAGGGTTTGACGCTGCCGTCGGGACCAAAGCGCAGCGCCAGCAGGCGGCCACCCGCCTGGCCCGGCTCGACGTCGTAGAGCACCGCGGTGCTGCCGTCGGCCAGCTGGCAGCGCGACCAGTCCCACTCGCGGAACCCGCGCGCCACCGGTTCCTCGCCCTCGTTGCTGTCCAGATAGGCATGCCCGTGCCAGCGCTGGGCCGGCTGTTGAAGTTCTACCTCGACCCGGGCGCTGGGCGCGATGGGGCCCCAGTGGTGGCGGCCGTCCGCGTCCAGCGGTGTGCTGAAGCCGAACAGGCGGTCGGGCGTGACGCGCACCGTGCCGCGGATGCGGCGCGGCAGCGGCACGCCGATCTCGTCGATGTGGATGGTCAGGTGCCGGCCGTCCCATTGCAGCTGGCTCGGGCCGATGGTGAAGCAGTCGGCCTCTCGCGCGCAGTGGCGCGCACCGCGCTCGGTCATGCTCCAGCGCTTGCCGCCGCGGCCGTAGAGCGCCACGTTGAGCGCGTTGTGGTCGTTGGGATCGGCCACGCCGCGGCGGCGCGCCAAGGCGTAGTAGGGCGAGAAGACGCTGCCGACGAAGGCGATGATGCTCAGGCCGTGTTGGCCGTCGTCGCTGAGGGCGTCGAGGTACCACCAGAGGTAGCCGCCGGGTGGGACTTCCTGGTCAAAGCGGGGCTGGCCATCAGGGCCTCGGCCGCGAAACCCCCGGACAGCGTGGCCATCGGCACCCCCGGCCCCGGGTGCACGCTGCCCCCCGCCAGGAACAGCCCCGGCACCGGTGTCGTGGCCACCGGGCGCGAGAAGGCCGAGCCCCAGCCGTGACTCGCCTGGCCGTACAGGGCCCCGCCCGTGGCCGGGAAGCGGCGGTGGAAGTTCGCCGGCGCGGTGCGCCGTGTGGCCGGGCCCTGTGGTGTGAGCGTCAGTCCGCAGCGGTGGAGCAGTTCGAAGGCTTGGGTCTCGCATCGGTCGAGGTCCTCGGTGGTGATGGTGTCGCCGTCGCCGGTGGCGGGCGCGTTGACCAGCGCGAACAGGCGTTCAGGTGCGGTGCCGGTGGCCGTGGACCCGGCGGTGCCGCGGTCCTGCGCACAGACGTAGACGGTGGGGGCGGCGGGCAGGCGCCCGCGCGCGAAGATGTCTGAAAACTCGGCCGCGTAGGGTGCGCGGTCGGCGCGCTGGAAGAACACGTTGTGGCGGTCCAGCGGGCAGTCGCCGGGGCTGGCGTGCAGGGCCCAGGTGAGGGCCGAGAGCGAGCGCTGCGGCGCCTGGCTTGGCACGGCGCGCCGCAGCGGTTCGCCCAGCAGGCCCTCGCGCAGGGCGGCGCTGTCGCCGTTGAAGACCACGCTGTCGGCGGGCAGCCGTTCGCCGTCGGCCAGGTGCACGCCGGCCACCCGGCCTTGCCGCAGCTCGATGCGCTCGCAGTCAGCGCCGTAACGGAACACGGCGCCGCGCGCGCGGGCCAGCCGCTCCAGGCAGCGGGCAAGCGCGTGCATGCCGCCGTCGACCGACCACACGCCGTCCATCTCGACCTGCGCGATCAGCATCAGCGTGGCCGGGGCCTGCCAGGGGGACGAGCCGGTGTAGGTGGCGTAGCGGGCGAACAGCTGGCGCAGGCGCGGGTCGGCGAACTGGCGGCCGAGGCTGCGCCACAGGCCATACAGTGGGCCAAGCGCGGACAAGGTGGCCAGACCGCGCAGGCCGATGTCCCAGGTGAGCTGCGCCGCGTTCGGCGTGGCGTGGCGGATGTAGGGCTCTTCCAGCGTGCGGTAGACCGCGCGGGCGCGCTCGCAGAAGGACTGGAAGCGGCGGGCCTCGGCCGGGCCGGCGAAGCGGGCGACGGCGTCCACCGACACGGCCGGGTCGGCGTGCAGGTCGAGCCGGCCGCCGTCGTCCCACCAGTGCCGCGCCAGCACGGCCAGCGGCGCGATCGACAGCTCGGCCTCCAGCGTGGTGCCGACCTCGCCCATGAGCTGGTCGAACACCCAGCGCATGGTGAACACGGTGGGGCCGCTGTCGATGGGCACGCCGCCCACCATCGGCTGGCACAGCTTGCCGCCGGGCGCGTCCGAGGCCTCGACCACGGTCACCGACAGGCCGCGGTGGGCCAGCCGCAGCGCGCTGGACAGGCCGCCCATGCCGGCGCCGACCACGACCACCTGGTGCGCGCTCATGGTGGTGGCCCCGGCAGGTGGTAGACGTTGCCGCCCTCGACGCGCACCTCGGGCGCGCGGTGCGGCGAAGGCCAGCGCCCCTGGTGCTCCAGCAGGCGCATGCGCACGAACAGCGATTCGGAAAAGTACTGGTGGCGGTACGCCTCCTCTATGGCCTGCTGGTGGGCGCCCTTGTGCGCGTAGTCGAGCATCGAGGGCGTGTCCTTCCAGAGGCTGAAGGTGCACTGGCGGATCAGCGGCGCCTCGCCCAGGCCCATGGCCAGGGTGCAGCCGCGGGCGTGCTGCATCGCGGCCTGGGCGGCGGGGGCGTTGCGCCAGAACTCCATCGCCCGCGCGGGGCGGATGCTGGCGCGCGTCAGCGCGGCCAGCGGCCGGTGGTCGGGGGGCGGGTCGTCGTCGTTGGCCGCGCGGGCCAGGGCGCCGAGCTGGGTGGCCTGGGTGGCGCCCCAGGCCTGGCCGTCCCACGAGCCGCGCGCCGACTCCACCTCCAGCAGACCGCACCAGAAGTCCGCTGCGCGCTCGCGGTAGGCGCCCACCGTCGGCCCGGCCAGGAAGGCACGCGCCTGGTCGGCGTGGTCGAACAGGGTGACTACGCCCTGGTGGCTGGCGCTGGGGCGCAGGCCGAAGCCGCCACCGGCGCCACTGCCCATGACCTTGCTGAACATCAGGCCCGGTGTGTCCCGCAGCGAGGCCGGCCCCTGCACCAGGCGCATCCAGGCCCAGGTCTGGTGCTGGCGCCGCACGTTCACGAGCACCACCGCCACCACGCCGGTGAGCGTGATGAGGCCGGGCAGGGCGGCGACCATGTCAGCCCGCCGGAGCGACCAGCTCCGCCGGCAGGCGAAAGTGCGCGCGCTCCTGCACGCCCGGCAGCTGCACCACCGGTCCGGCGTACCGCTGTCGCAGGGCGCTGACGACCTGCTGCACCAGCAGCTCGGGCGTGGAGGCGCCGGAGGTGATGCCCACGCGCAGGGGCTGCGGCGCTGGCGAGTCCAGCCATTCGCTGGCGATGTCGCTCGCGTCCTGCACCAGGTGGGCCGGCACGCCCGCGTGTTCGGCCACCTCGCGCAGGCGGTTGGAGTTGGAGCTGTTGCGCGCACCGACCACCAGCACCACGTCCACCTGCGCGGCCAGCGCGCGCACCGCCACCTGGCGGTTCTGGGTGGCGTAGCAGATGCCGTCCACCTCGGGGCCGACGATGCGCGGGTAGCGGGCGTGCAGCGCGGCGATGATGTCGCGCGTGTCGTCCAGGCTCAGGGTAGTCTGCGTCACGTAGGCCAGCGGGGTGTCGGCCGGCAGCCGCAGGGCCTGCACGTCCTCGACCCGGCTCACCAGGTGCACCGGCGCGTCGACCTGGCCCATGGTGCCGACCACCTCTTCGTGCCCCGCGTGGCCGATCATCAGCAGAGTGTGGCCCTGGCGCACGAAGCGCTGCGCCTGCTGGTGCACCTTGCTCACCAGCGGGCAGGTGGCGTCCACCGCGTGCAGGCCCAGGCGCCGGGCCTGGTCCACCACGCGGGTGGCCACGCCATGTGCGCTGAACACCAGCTGCGCGCCCTCGGGCACCTCGTCCAGCGCGTCGACGAACACCACCCCGCGCGCGCGCAGGTCGTTCACCACCCACTGGTTGTGGACGATCTCGTGGAAGACATAGACCGGGGCACCGTGTTGCTCCAGCACCCGCTCGACGATCTCGATCGCGCGCGTCACGCCGGCGCAGAAGCCGCGGGGCTGGGCCAGCAGGACCGGCATGGTGGCGACCTCATGGGCGGGTGTGGGTGGGGGCTTCAGCGCGCCGCGTTGATCTCGACTCGGCGTGCGTCGGCGCTGGCGCCGGCCACGGCCAGTTCGGGCTTCCTGAGCTCGATGCGGTCTTCGGCCACGCCCGCGGCCTTGAGCGCGTCGCGCACGCTGAAGGCCCGGCGCTTGGACAGCTCCATGTTGGCGTCCATGTTGCCGCGCTGGTCGGCAAAGCCCGAGATCGTCACTTTCACGCCCGGCTCGGCGGCCAGCAGCTTGGCGGCGTCGGCAATCACTTTTCTCGCCTCGTCGGTGAGGTTGTCCTTGCCCACAGCGAACAGCACTTTGGCCGGCAGCAGGGCGGCCAGGGCTTCGGACGGTGCGGCGGCTGCCGCGGCCGCAGCCTCACCAGCGGCTGGCACGCCGTCGGCCGGTGCCGCCGGTATGGCGGCCGTCTTCTCGACCGCCTCGCGCAGCGCCGCCAGGCCCGGGTAGTCCTTGACCATGGGCGCGCCGAACAGCGGCTTGTAGGCGCCCTGGTGGCAGGTGGCGCAGTTGAGCTTGGCCACGTCGCCCAGCTCGCCCTTGCGGTTGGCCGGGAAGGTCGGCGTCAGCGGCTCCATGTGCTGGTTGTTCAGGTCGCGCACCATGCGGATTCCGTGGAAGGCCGTCAGCCGCTGCGGCGGGCCGCCATCCCATTTGCTGAACGACTGCGTGTTGTGGCAGAAGGTGCAGTTCACCCCCAGCGAGGCCGACATGTGCGTCATCAGGCTGTAGGTGGTTTCCGTGCGCGCAATGCTGGCCACGTGGTCTGTCGGCAGCGCCTTGGTGGCTTGCACGCGGATCGGTTCGCTGCCCGAGAGGTAGGGCGTGAACGGGTCGTAGGGCAGCGAGGCGAGCTTGACGCTGGGCGCGGGCGTGTTCTGCGCCATCTTGTTGCCGATGAAGTCGGCCCCCTTGTCCTGCACCGGTGGCTTGAACCACACGAACTTGGGCACGGGCTGGCCGCGGTGGCAGGTGAAGCAGGTGACGCCGGTGGTGGAGACGTGGTTCTTCCAGTCGCTGTTGATGGTCTGCGTCATCTTCACCATGTTGCGCGCGACCAGCTTGGTGTAGAGGCTGTCGTCGGCGAAGTTGGCCGGGTTGTGGCAGTAGTTGCAGCCCTGTTCGGGCGGCGCCACCCACGCGGTCATCGAGACCATGAGGTTGGTGAAGTCGCCCACGCTCAGGTGGCCCAGCACCTTCACGTTCTGGTAGACCTCGCTGGCCTTGGGGCCGTCGGGCGCCGGGGCCGGCGCGGGCGGTGGTGGCTGGTTGGCCTCGATCACGCCTTCCATGGTGCGCGGGTTGTAGACCTGGACCATGCCGGTGCCGCGGTAGCCGTGCTGCACCGTGTCCATCGGCGGGCGCTCGCAGGCGCTCAGCAGCACCAGGGAACCCAGGGCCAGCAGCTTGAGCCAGCCGGCGCGTGCGGTGTGTCGTGTGAGCATCATTGGCCTCCTGGAGTGAGGGCCGGGTCCATCACGGCCGGGAACACGTCGGGGTACGGGGGCGCCACGCCATGTTTGATGGCCCAGAGGTACCAGTTGTCGACCACGGTGCCGGTCAGCAGGATGCCGATGCCGCCCACCAGCGGGCACAGCACGGCGAACCACCAGGCCCAGCGGTGGATGGATTCCATGGTGGCGTTGAAGCCCATGGTCCAGCGCCAGAACAGGGCCGCGCGCTCGCTGGCGGTGCCACGGTCAACGATCTGCTCGATCTCGCGCTCGCCACCGAAGCGGCTGACCGCCAGGATGGTGGCGCCGTGCATGGCAAACAGCAGGGTGGCGCCATACAGGAAGGCGATCGAGAGTGCGTGGAACGGGTTGTAGAACAGGTTGCCGTAGCGCAGCGAGAAGGCGGCCGTCCAGTCCAGGTGCGGGAAGATGCCGAAGGGCACCGCCTCGCTCCACGAACCCATCAGCACCGGGCGGATGAAGCCCAGCACCAGGAACAGCCAGATCGCGGCGGCAAAGGCCCAGGCCACGTGCGTGCCCATGCCGAGCTGGCGCGCGCGGGTGTAGGTGCGGGCCCACCACAGCAGCATGGAGATGGTGAGAAAACCGCCGGCCATCAGCCACCAGCCGCCGTCGTTGAGCGGCGGCAGCGACAGGCCGTACTGCGCGGGCGGCGGCTCCAGCGAGAGCCAGAACAGCTGGCGCACGAACTGGATCGGGTCCCAGTTCACCGAGGCCAGCATGTTGAAGCCCATGATGTTGATCGCCAGCACGCCGAAGATCAGCGAGGCGATGCCCATCGCACCCAGGTAGATGGGACCGATCTGGGCGTTGCCCAGGCGGCCCAGCAGGTGGAAGATGGCCGGTTCCTTGCCGGTGCGCGGGCTGTTGCCGCGCGGCAGCGGCACGCCGTGGTGCAGCGGGCCGGTGGCCTGCACGGTGGTGAAGAGGTTCTGGTATTGCGCCATGGTGGTTCTCCTCGGGTTGCTTCTTATTTCAGAGGCCACTGGGCCCAGATCGGCATGTTCAGCCACCAGCCCCACCACTCGGGCCAGCCGCGGCTCCAGAAGGGCCCGCTGATGACGATGCACAGGGCGCTGAACAGCACGGCGGCCAGCGCCAGGAACAGGCCCAGACGGTGGATGCCCAGGGTGCCGATGGAGTAGCCGATGGTGTCGCGAAAGAACGTGTCCTCGTGCTCCGGCGTCTTGACCACCTCGCCCTTTTTCGGGTTGGTCGCCGAGAGGATCAGCGAGCCGTGCAGCGAGAGCGCGAAGGTGGTGGCGAAGAAGAAGCTCACCGCGATCATGTGCGCAGGGTTGTAGTGGAAGTGCAGGTACTGATAGCCCACGTTGGACACCCAGTCCAGGTGGCTGAAGATGCCGTAGGGGAAGCCGTGGCCCCAGGCGCCCAGCAGCACGGGGCGGATCACCACCAGCGTCACATAGGCCAGGATGGCCACGCTGAAGGCGGCGGGCACGTGGTAGCCCATGCCCAGTTTTCGGCAGATCTCGACCTCGCGCAGCGCCCACGACCCGAAGGCGCCGATCGCGCACACGGTGATGAGCTGCCACAGGCCGCCTTCCATCAGCGGCGCGAAGCGCAGGCCGTAGGACAGGTCGGGCGGCGCAATGCTGATCTGCCAGAGGTTCCAGGTGGGGCCCTGGGAGGCGCCCCAGAGGATCATGGCGGTGCCCAGGAACGCGAAGAACAGGGTGGTGACGCCGAAGAAGCCGACGTAGAACGGACCCACCCAGAAGTCGAACAGGTCGCCGCCCACCAGTGTTCCGCCTCGAACCCGGTATTTCTTTTCAAAGTTGAGCATGGCCATGGTGCGGCCCTCCTGACTCAGGTGGTGTTAGGACGTCTGGGCAATCGAATGGGGGAGGGGCGTAGATGCTGCGCTGTGCCCCCGCGCAGTCGCAGCATCTGCACACCTCGTGCGGCGTTCAGGACGTCGCAGAAGGGGTGGCTGCGGGCATCGGGGCGAGTTGCGCCGCGGCCGCCGGGGCCTTTTTCGGGCCGTCGAGCCAGTTGAACTTGTTGGTGCTCAACAGGATGAGGTGGATCATGACTGCGATGGCAAACAGGAACACCGCTTGCGCAACCATGGTCCGGAGGGGGTCGAAAAGACGCCAGATTCTCCACATGATGTTTTCTCCTTAGATCAGTTGGGACATGACCGTGTAAACCGCGGCATGCACGCCCGAGAAGATGCTGGTCTTGTGTTCGGCGCCAGGCAGCCACTGCTGCCAGTGCAGGCCAACCAGCAGACCCAGCAGGGCCACCGACAGCAGCAACAGAAAGCACGGTGCAAAGATCAGGACAAACGACAGCTTGTCTTCCCGGTGAGTGGGCTTATGGGTCTCATAAGACACGACGTTCATGGCAGTTCTCCAATCATGAAAAGTCAGACCAGTCCGGACTCAGAGCCAGGGCCGCCAGAACCACACCAGGACGTGGGCCACCACGGCAATCGCCGTGAACCCAATGAAGCCCTGGATGTAGTACTGGTGGAACTCCTGAGCTTCCTCGTCGGTCAGGCCGGAAATCGATGTCCGCGTAGCCATACGAATGCTCCTTTTCAATAAGGCCGTGAGGCCTGCGTTGCGCCCGACCCGCGCAACCTGGGCAGCCGCAGCGAGGCGCCACGACATGGGGGTGGTCCGGCCCAGTGGCCGGAATCCGGAAGGGGTTGGCGGCGAGCGGTCGTCGTCATGCCGGCGCTCCCAGGCCGAGTTCGCGGCCTGCGGTGTTGACGTGGTCTTCGCTGACGGCGGCATCGCCGCCTTCGCGTGCGCGCTGCTCGGCGGTGTCGCGCAGCCGCTTGGCCACCGAGATCTGCACCAGCACCGGCTGGTTGGAGATCAGGGCGTGCAGGCGGGTCTGGGCGCGGTCGTCCCAGGGCGTGGCCAGGCCGGCCGCCGCGCCACGCGCCAGCGTCGGGTCGACCTTGTCCATGTCGGTGCCCAGCGGCAGGATGTGGAACAGCGCCTCGAACAGCGCGTTGCACACCTCCTGGATCAGGTAGGTTGCGCCGCTGTAGCCCATGAACGGCGTGCCGGTGTGGCGGCGGATGATGGCGCCGGGGAACGAGGCGGGAATGAAGGCCGCGCGCATCGGGCCGGTGCTCCCCGCCTCGGCCAGGTACATGCGCTCGTTGTAGCTGCCGAACAGGATCAGCGGCGTCTGCGTCTTCACCAGTTCGCGCACCGCCGCGTTGTCGGTCTTCTCGCCGGCCTTGCGCGAGACCGCGAAGCGGCAGGGCAGGCCCATCTCGGTTTCCAGGAAATGCTGCAGGCCGCGCGCGTAGGTGCCGTTGGCCACCACCGCAAAACTCGCGGTGGCGAAGAAGTCCTGCGTCACCGAGCGCCACAGGTCCCACACCGGCTTGAGGGTGGTGTGCTTCTCGCGCTCGATGAAGGGTTCCGGGTCCAGCCCCAGCAGCTCGCCGAGCGTGCGCAGGAACTTGGTGGTGCTGTGCAGGCCGATGGGGGCCTGCAGGTAGGGCCGGTCCAGCGCCTCGCAGAGCATGCGACCGAATTCGCGGTACATGCAGATGTTCACGTCGGCCTCGACCAGGCGCGAGACTTCGGACAGGTGGCTGCCCAGCGGGAACACCAGGTTGATCTCGGCGCCGATGCCCTGCACCAGGCGGCGGATCTCGGCCAGGTCGCTGGCGCTGTTGAACACGCCGTAGCTCGGACCGATGATGTTGACGCGCGGCTTCTCGCCCGCGGGCCGCTCGGCCGGCGGTTTGCGCGCCGGCACCTTCTTCATGCCGTACTCGCTCCAGAGCCAGAACATCGCGCGGTCGGCGCACTGCCACTGGTCTTCGTCGATGGTGCGCGGCAGGAAACGCAGCAGGTTGGTGCCCTCGGGCGTCACGCCGCCGCCGATCATTTCGGCGATCGATCCGGTGACGACGACCGCGGGCAGTTCGGGATCGAGCACCGCGTGGGCGCGCTTCATGGAGCCCTCGGTGCCTTCGCGGCCCAGCTGTTCTTCGGCGAGGCCGGTGACGACGATGGGCAGTTCGTGCGGCGGCAGCGCGTCGGTGTAGTGCAGCACCGAGGTGACCGGCAGGTTCTCGCAGCCCACCGGGCCGTCGATCACCACCTGCAGGCCCTTGATGGCGGTGAACACATAGACGGCACCCCAGTAGCCGCCGGCTCGGTCGTGGTCAAGCACCAACATCTTGTGCCTCCCGCTTCTTCGCCGCCTTCTCGTTGAGACGGCGCATTTCCTTGCGGAAGTTCGGGAACGGCTTGGGCACGTCTTCCCACACGCCGGCCTCGTCGCCCTGACCGACGCCGCCAAAGAACTCCTTCATCGCGTCGAAACGGTGCTGGTTGCCCATGGCGGCGTTGACCACCTGGATCAGCGAGCCCGCACCGGCCACGCCCATCAGCGGGCGGGCTGAAATCAGGTTGGTGTAGTACAGCGCCGGCACGCAGGCTTCCTTGGCGGCCTGCACCACCGGCGTGGTGCCGATGGCCAGCTGCGGCTGGTACTCGTGCAGCGCGTCGAGGTCGTTCTCCAGCGATGCGCGGAACTGCACCTGCACGCCCTTGCTGCGCAGCCACTCGGCGTCGTGTGCGTTCCATGGCGTGGCCGGGCAGGCCGAGCCGACGTAGCGCAGGTCAGCACCGCATTCGACCAGCAGGCGGCCCACCAGCAGCTCGGAACCTTCGTAGCCGCTGAGCGTGATGCGGCCGTTGATCTTCTGCTGCGACAGCACGCCGCTGATCGCGCCCAGCGTGGCGTTGCGCGCGGTGTCGATCAGGGCCTGCGGCACGCCGGTGGCCGCGCCGATGGCGCCCAGCCAATCGTGGGTGCCGTCCACGCCGACCGGGGCCGAGCCCACGATGGGCCGGCCGGCGGCCTCGAACTCGCGGATGCTGGCGGTGTAGAAGGGGTGGATGGCGGCGACCGCAGCGCCATCCAGCGCGGCGTACAGCTCGCGCCATTCGCGGGTGGGTGCCGTGGTGCCCACAGCCAGGCCCATGGGCGCGATCATCTGCGCGATCAGCATCGGATCGGCCGGGAACATCTCGCCCAGCAGGGTGATGGTCGGCTTGTCGCTGCGTGCTTGGCGCGGCGCAGGCACCGGGCCCGCCAGCACTTCCTGGCGTGCGTACCTGAGCATGGCGCCGGTCAGCACGTCCTTGGCCTCGGCGTGCGTCGGCACCCCGAAGCCGGGCACGTCGATGCCGATGATGCGCACGCCGTTGATCGAGGGTGGCAGCAGCTGCAGCGGCACGCCGCTGGCGGTGGGTACGCAGAGGTTGATGATGACGATGGCGTCCAGCTGCGACGGATCGGCCTGGGCGTGCACCGCCTCGCGGATGTCCTCGAACAGCTTGCCGGTGACCAACGTCTCGCTGTTGAACGGCACGTAGCCCACGCTGCGGCGCGCGCCGTAGAAGTGGCTGGTGAAGGTCAGGCCGTACACGCAGCAGGCCGAGCCGCTGAGGATGGTGGCGGTGCGGCGCATGCGTAGGCCCACGCGCAGCGAGCCGAAGGCCGGGCACATGCTCTGGGGCTGGTCGTGCGGGCCGACGTGGTCGCCCTTGGGGTAGTCCTGCGCGTACTGCGCCAGCACCTCGCTCTTGCCGGCGGCCTTGGCGGCGGCCAGCAGCGTCTCGCCACCCGCATGGCAGCCCATGCCGTCGCCTTCGATGGCGGTGGCGCCAGCCGGTGCGGGGATGATCGGGATGACGGCGTTCATGGCGTCGGGCTGTTGGGGTTCAGACTTCGTCGTAAACCACTTCGAGCGAGGGCTTGACCGTCTCGCTCTTGCCGCACATGTCGAACTCCGTGGCCGGCACCAGCACCACATCGCGGCCGACCGAGGAGGCGGAGAAAAGACCCAGCAGGCCGTCTTGCGTCAGAGGAGTCGGGCGCATGGGGGATGAGGCGTCCACGTTGGCGGCCAGCTGGGCAAAAAGCGGGCCCCAGATCGAGTCGGGGCGACCGATGATTTCGTAGCTCGCGCTCTTGCGGCGGATGTCGTCGTCGGCCGGGATGACCGATAGCACCGGGATGCCGACCGCGGACGCGAAAGCCTGGGCCTCGCCGGTGCCGTCGTCGCGGTTGATCACCATGCCGGCCACACCGACGTTGCCGCCGAGCTTGCGGAAGTACTCCACCGCCGAACACACGTTGTTGGCGACGTAGAGGCTCTGCAGGTCGTTGCTGCCGACGACAATGACCTTCTGGCACATGTCGCGCGCAATGGGCAGGCCGAAGCCGCCGCAGACCACGTCGCCCAGGAAGTCGAGCAGCACGTAGTCGAAGCCCCACTCGTGGAAGCCGAGCTTCTCCAGCAGCTCGAAGCCGTGGATGATCCCGCGCCCGCCGCAGCCGCGGCCGACTTCGGGGCCACCGAGTTCCATGGCGTAGACGCCGTCGCGCTTGAAGCAGACGTCGCCGATCTTCACCGGTTCGCCCGCCAGCTTCTTCTTCGCGCTGGTCTCGATGATGGTCGGGCAGGCCCGGCCGCCGAACAGCAGGCTGGTGGTGTCGCTCTTGGGGTCGCAGCCGATCAGCAGCACCTTCTTGCCCTGCTGGGCCATCATGTAGCTGAGGTTGGCCAGCGTGAAGCTCTTGCCGATGCCGCCCTTGCCGTAGATCGCGATGATCTGGGTGTCCTTTTTGACCTCGCCGGTGTGGACCGGATCGGGTTCGATGGCGGCCTCCTGGCGCAACTGGGCCTGAAAGTGGACCGGGTGACTCTTGATTTCAGGGGCGTTCATCAGTGTCTCCAGTCCAGGACCATCTTCAGACAGTGGGGATCGCCAAAGGCGACCTCGTAGGCATCCCGCGCCTGTGAGGGCGTCTGGGTGTGGGTGATCAGGCCGGCCAGCGACAGCCGTCCGGTGTTGACGAGTTCCGTCACGGCCAGCAGATCGGCGCGCTTCCATTCGGCGGCGACGCGGATGCTGGCCTCGCGCATGAAGGCGGGTGCATAGGCAAACGAGATGTCCTGGTGGTAGAAGCCCGCCAGCACCACCTCGCCGCCCTTGTCCAGGCGGGGAATGACCTTGTGCAGGATCTGCGCGTCGCCGCTGACGTCATAGATCGCGCGGTAGTTCTTGCGCTCGTCGTCGTCGGGGTGCCGCACCTCGTAGCCTTCGGCGCCGCTCTGGCGCAGCGCCTGCGTTTCCCAGACCACCGGGGCCGGTGCGCCGGAGGCGACGGTCAGGCGCGCCAGCAGGCGGCCCATGACGCCGTGGCCCACGATCAGGTCGGGCGGCGTGTCCGGGTCGCGCGTGCCGCCGTAGGTGACGGTGTGGTACGCGGTGGCGGCCAGGGCCAGCAGCACCGCCTCGGCGCCCGTGCTGTCCACGCGCACCACGCGGCTGGCCGGCACCACCAGGCGCTCGCCGGCGCCGCCGAACAGGTTGTGCACGCCCTCGAAGCTGTAGGAGCCGGGCACGAACACGCGGTCACCGACCGCCAGCGGCACGTCGCCCAGGGTGCGCAGCACGCGGCCCACGGTTTCGTAGCCGGGCACCAGCGGGTAGCCCATGCCGGGGAAGGGCGGCATGCTGCCGTCCCAGAGCAGGCGCTCGGTGCCGGTGCTGATGCCGCTGTGCTCCACCTGCACCTCGATGTCGCCGGGCGCCATGGCGCGCAGGTCCAGCGACTGCACCGAGAGCTGGCAGGGGCTCTGGAAGACGATGGCGGCGGATTTCATGTGGCGCCTCCGGCGAGGGTGGCCGCCCGGCTCGCCTGGACCCGCGACTTGCGGCCGACCAGGATCTGGGCGTGCAGCGGCACCGGGCTGGGCGCCAGCTCAATGTGGGTGAAGCCCGCCTGCGCCATCAGGTCGGCCAGGGCCTGCGGCGTGCGCAGGCGGCCGCTGCCCATGGCCATCAGGTAGAAGTGGAAATAGGGGTCGATCGGGCTCTCGCCCTCGGCCTGCGCCATGGGCTCGGCCAGCACCAGCGCGCCGGCCAGCGGCAGGTTGTCGTGGATCGCGCGCAGCAGCCGCAGCACGGTGGCGTCGTCGTGGTCGTGCGCCACGCGCACCAGGGTCACCAGGTCGGCGCCGCCCGGCAGCGGGTCGGTGATGAAGCTGCCGCCGCGGGTGGTGACGCGTTCGCTCAGGCCCAGCCGCCCGATCTGCTCGCGCGCCAGTTCGGCCACCGGCGGCAGGTCGAACAGGGTGCAGTGCAGGTGGGGATGGCGCTGCGCCAGGGCGCTGACCCAGCCGCCCATGCCGCCGCCGACGTCCAGCACGCGCTGATGGTCGTCAAAGGGGTAGGCCGCGAGCAGCTCGTCGATCACGAAGCGCTGCGAGGTGGACATCAGCGCGGAATAGCGGCTGAAGGTCTCGGCGGGGGCGCCGTCGTGCGGCTGGTGCGGCGTGTAGGGCCAGTAGGTGTGCATCTGCGCCTGGTTCGGATCGCGCAGCAGGGCCAGCGGGTCGCGCAGGTCGTCGTACAGCGTGGCGTTGTGCTCGACCATCTCGCGGATGCCGGCGTGGGCCGCGACCGGCGCGCCCAGGGCGCCGAGCCCATAGCGGCCGCAGCTGCGGCGGTTCATCAGGCCCATCGCCACCGCGGAGTCGAGCAGGCGCTGCAGGCTGGCCGCCTGCAGGCCGGTGAGGGCAGCCAGTTCGTCCAGCGTGCGCGGCGACTCGGCCAGGGTCTCCAGCAGGTGCAGCCGCACGCAGGCCAACAGCACCTGGGTGTGCACGAAGCCGGCCATGCAGGCGAACAGCCGGGCCGAGCGGCGGCGCACCAGCCAGCGCGTCATCACCGAGCCCATGGCCCAGCGGTGCAGGGCCGGGCTGGTGCTCCAGCGGTCGATGCGCGCGGCCAGGCGCTCGCGCCAGCCAGCCGGGGCGACCGCCAGCGGCATCGACGAGGGGCTGTGCACGGTGTCCATGGCGTTCAGGCGACGGCGCTGCGCAGCGGGATGAAGCCGGCGCGCGGCGCCGACGGGGTCGCGCTGGCGATGCGCTCGCAGGTGTCGGGGGGAATCAGCCGCGCGGACTCCTGCAGCACCAGGGCGCGCATGGCCCCGCGGTGTGCGCAGTAGGGCACGGCGTCCACCGCGTCTTGCATCAGTTGCTGGAAGTAGCTCAGGGCGCCCGCCAGGCCGAGGTCGTCGGCCGCGCTGGGGCGGTGGTGCTGCGCGTCCTGGCCACTGGGCTTGCCCAGCTCGTCGCTGCCGAGCATCACGTCGCGGATGTCGTCGGCCACCTGGTAGGCCTCGCCCAGGCATTCGCCCAGGCTGCGCCAGCCCTGCGGGTCGGCGCCGGCGGCCTGCGCACCGGCGCAGGTGGAGGCCACGAACAGGGCGCCCGTCTTGGCGCGCTGGTAGCGGCTGAGCGATGCGCGGGGTTCGCACTCCCAGGCCTGCCCGGCGACGATGCCGTCCGGCGCGCCGGCGGCCGAGCACAGGGTGGCGAGCAGGCCGGTCAGGCGGCCGGGGTGGCGGGCACCGGCCCGGGCCATGGCCTGGAAGGCCATGACGATCAGCCCGTCGCCCGAGAGCAGGGCCAGCGGCTCGCCGTGCAGCTTGTGCACCGAGGGCAGGCCGCGGCGCAGGTCGGCGTCGTCGAAGCAGGGCATGTCGTCGTGCACCAGCGATGCGCAGTGCAGCAGCTCGATGGCGACGGCGGCGGCGTCGGTCAGTTCGGGGGCGTCGTCACCGCAGGCCTGGGCCACGGCCAGGCAGAGCTGGGGACGGATGCGGGCGCCACCGGGGAAGACGGCGTGGCGCATGGCGGCCATGAGCCGGGGCGGAGCGCTGGGGCTGAGCGCGCAGGTGAGCTCCTGTTCGAGCGCCTGCTGTATGCGTGCCAACATGTCCATGGGCCCCCTCGTCGGGTGGAGCGTTTGTCATCAACATGTGACAAACGCTGATGTCAATCTAGCATGACACATGAGTTTGTCAATGGCGCATGACTGTATTTCTTCGGTGCTACGGGTAAGCACCTATTCGTGATCTTTGGCACGGTAGGGACGGGCCAGCGCCCGGACGTGCCCGGGCACCATCGTCTTGATGCGGGCTGGCGCCTCCCGCTCCAGGTGCACCAGCGTCTCCAGCGCCTTCATCTCGACGCGGGCGCGGGCGAACTCCAGCCCGCGCGGGCCCAGCCGGGGCATCAGCCATGCGACCACGGGGCGCAGCCAGTTCGGCATGCGGCGCAGCGGCAGGCCGCCGGCGGCCCGCTCCAGGTTTTTCAGGAAGCCCTGCACCGCACCGGCGCGCCGCCCGGCGCTGCCCGGCGCCTGGCAGTGCACCTCGTCGCCCAGCAGGTCCAGCAGCGCCTGGCCCCGGGCGTTGCGCACCAGCAGCCACTGCTCACCCTGGCCCCCCATGTAGCCGACGGTGAGGTCGGACAGGGTGTTGGTGTAGTCCACGCAGGTGCGGCAGGTCAGCGGGAAAAAGTCCGGCGGCAGTTTGGACAGCGGCAATTGCAGGAAGGGAATGGTGCGCACCGCGCCGTCCTTCATGCGCATCTCGACCCGGTAGTCGGCGCGGAACTCCAGGTAGTTCACGTCCTGCGGCCGGTCCGAGACGAGTTCGAGGAACTGGTGGAAGCGCTCGGTGCTGGTGTTGTCGGAACAGGGGATGCCGATGACGTGCAGGGCCTGCAGGCCATATTCGCGTTCGAGTTGCGGCTGGATGGCGCGCAGGGCGTAGATCTGGCAGGGGATGCCGATGACCGCCAGGCGCGTGAGGCCCCGCTGCAGCGCCGGCTCGACCAGGGCGATCAGCGGCGCATAACCCATGCGCATGCCGCGGCACAACGCCATGTCCTCGGCCCGGGTCACCACCACCGGCAGGGGCCGCCAGGGATCGTCCGGGTGCGGCGCCATCGCGATCACCGCGTCCACCTCGCCGGTCTCCAGCAGCCGCTGAGCGATGCGGGTGGTGATGCCGGTCCACTGCGCGCCGGGCAGCGGATGGCGCAGGCGGGCCTGGTGCATCTGGCGGAACGGTCCGAAAAAGCGCTCGTCGTCGCCCCCGCTGTCGGCCGTGGCGGGCGCGCCCGCGGTGGCGCGCGTGCGGCCGTGTACCCGCTGCTCCAGCGCCGGGTAGTCGGGCTGGATGAACTGGCATGCCTGGCCGCAGCGGCGCGGGTCGCTGGTGCGCGAGAGTCCGCAGTCGGTGCACAGCCGGCGCGGCGGGCCCTCGGGCAGGTCGGGGTGCCAGGGCGGCTGGGGGGTGTTCACGGCGGGTCCGGCGAGGATCGGGGCAGTGCCGGGTCAGGCGCAGGCCGCCGCCGCGGGCTCGCCCAGGGCCGAGAGGATGTGCGAGGCCACCAGCGCGGGCTGTTCCTCGTGCGCGAGGTGGCCCAGGCCGGGCAGGTCCACCACGCGCGCCTGTGCGGCCGGTGAAAGGCGCGCCAGCACCTCCTGCGCCTGGGCTGGCGGCACGGTGCGGTCTTGCGACGCCGCCAGCAACAGCAGGGGCACCTGCAGCCGCGGCAGGTCGCGAGCGAAGGTCTGCAGGTCCCAGTTGGCCATCATGCCCAGCGCGCCCGCGGCGTGTTCGGGGCACCCGACCAATTGGCGGTACAGGGCGGCGGTGTCGGCGTCGAGCACCGAGCCGGTGCCCTGCAGCAGGCGCTGCAGCACCGTGGGTTCGTGGGCGCGCCAGGCGAACAGCCGCGGCACCCATGGCGCGGCGGCGAGCAGCTTGGCCGCGGGTGCAAACAGCGGTCCGGCCAGCCCGGCCGGCGGCAGCAGGGCGGCGTTGATGCCGACCACCAGACGGGGGGCGATCAGTCCGTCCAGGCACATGCGGATGCCGATGGCCGCGCCGGCCGAGTGCCCGACCACCAGGTCCGGCGTGCAGCCCAGCGCCTTGAGCAGGCTGTGCACTGCGCGCGCCATGCCGGGCAGCGAGAACTGGGGGGCGCCCATGCCGCCGGGCGGGCGGCCGGTGAAGGCGTGGCCGGGCAGGTCCAGCGTCAGCACCCGGCAGCGCCGAGCCAGCAGCGGCGCCAGCGTGCGCCAGGAGTGGGTCGAGGCGCCGGTGCCGTGCAGCAGCAGGGCGCAGGGCGCGTCGGCGCCCGGCCCGTCGAACCATTGGGTGTGCCAGTGCAGTCCGCCGGCCAGCACGAAGCGGCTGTGCTCGTGGTGGGGCCAGCCGGGCCCGTCCCGTTGCCAGTCGAGTCGGCGCGGCATGGTGTTCAGCGGGTGGGACCCGCCGCCCATTGAACCGCCTTCGCCAGCCCCTCGGCCCCCGCATGCGGCAGCGCCAGGTAGGCGGCGCCCATGGCCTCGGCCAGGGTGCGGGCCGGGTCGGAGGGCTGCGGCGAGGTGTCGATCAGCAGGGCGCTCAGCCCCTCGGCGCGGAAGCGCTGCGCGGCGGCCAGCGCGTCCTGCTGGGCCTGCGTGCGCCCCGGCGAGCCGTCGCGTGCGATGTTGGCGCGGCCGTCCGTCAGCAGCACCACGGTGGCCGAGTCGCCACCGCGGGTGAGCTGGCCGGCGAGTTCGGCCGCGGCCGCGATGCCGCTGGCCAGTGGCGTGCCGCCACCGCCGGGCAGGGCGCCCAGGCTGCGTTTGGCGCGCGTGAGCGAGCGGGTGGGCGGCAGCAGCAGCTCGGTGCCGGCGCCGCGAAACGCCAGCACGGCCACCCGGTCGCGCCGCACATAGCACTCGGCCAGCAGCAGCTCGACCGCGCCCTTGGCCTCGGCCAGCCGGTGCAGGGCGGACGAGCCAGAGGCGTCGACCACAAACACCGTGGTGGTCGGCCGGTGCTGCCGGTAGCGCACCACGTGAAAGTCCTCGCGGCGCACGCGCAGCCGCGCCGGCCCGCCCGCGGCTTCCTGCCGCAGGCGTTGCCAGGGCGCCGCTGCGCGCAGGGTGTCCAGCACGTGCAGGCGCGCGCCGGAGCGCGGCTCGGCGCGCCGGCTGCCGACCGGGCGACCCCGGTTGGGGTGTTTGCTCGCGGCACCCGCCCGGCCGGCGGCACTGGCACGGGCCTGGCGCGCCTGGCCGGCCTGCAGTGCGGCCAGCAGCCCGGGCGGGATCGAGGCGCGGACGGCCTCGACCAGCCGGTCTTCCAGCGCGGCCTGCTCGGGCTGTCCGGTGTCTTGTGCGGCGTCGCGGTCTGCCGGGTGTTCGTCGGGTCGGTGCGGAGCCGGCGGGGAGGCAGCGGCCTGCGGAGCCGGGCCGGGTTCGGCAGGCGAAGGGTGCGGATCGGCGTCGTCGCTGGTGGCGGGCGGCGGCATCCGGGTCGCGCGCGGCGCCAGCACCAGCGCGGCGGCCAGGGCGGCGTGCGTGTCGTCGACCTCGTTTCGACCGTCCAGCGCCGCCGCCGCCCGCGCCACCCGCACCGCCATCAGCGGCGCGCGCAGCGAGTCGATGCCCCAGGCCAGCGCCGCCGCGCACAGGCCCTGCAGCACCGGCTCGGGCAGGGTCACGTGGGGCAGTCGCATCTGCGCCCGTTCGATGTCGGCGGCGAGCCAGTCGGGCGGGATCTCTCCCTCGGGCGCAGGTTCGGTCAGCAGGTGCAGGGCCAGCCGGTCCAGCAGCGCGGCCGGCGGGCGCTCCTCGTCGGCCATCCCTTCGTCCAGCGCCAGCAGGGCGAACCGGGCCGGGCTGCGCAGGCTCAGTCCCTCGCGCACCAGCACCACCTGCTGACGGTCGACCACCGCCGACAGGCGGGAGGCCACGCCCGGTGACACGCGCTCGGCCATGGGCAAGACCAGCACGCCGCCATCGGCCCGTGCCAGCAGCCCCGGCTGCGCCACCGGGCGGCCGGTTTCCAGCGTGGCGTTGAGGTCCAGACCGCCGAGCAGGGCGGCGTCGCCGGCGTGGGACGGCACGCGCAGCCAGGGCGAACCGGGTGGCAGCAGCCTGCGCAGCAACGCCAGCCACTGGTCGCGCAGCGGGCCGGCGGGGCCGCGCAGGGCGACGCCGCCCAGGCCGGACGGGTCCACCGCCAGCAGCGCCGCGGCCAGCGCCATGCGGACGCTGAGGCGGGCGCTGTCCCAGGGATTCATGGCCCCAGCAGTTCGGCGACAGCGCGCTCGACCCGCGCGCTGGACCCGCTGTTGTCCAGCGGATTGCGGCGCAGACGGTGCCGCAGCGCCGGCGCGGCGATGCGCCGCAGGTGGGTGTCGCCGACGGCGGCATCGCCCTCCCAGGCGGCCAGGGCGCGTGCGGCGCGCATCAGGGTCAGGTCGCCGCGCAGGCCGTCGGTGCCCAGGGCCATGCACAGCGTGGCGGCCCGTTCGCGCGCGGTTTCGGTCAAGTCCACCTGTGCCAGCCGTGTGCGCGCCGCGAGCAGGCGGCGACGGATGCGCTCGTCCTCCTTCTTCCAGGCCGTCACAAAAGCCTCGCCGTCGCGCTCGAACGCGTCGCGCCGGCGCACCACCTCGACCCGCTCGGCCAGCTGGTCGGGCGTCTTCACCTCGACCGAGAGACCGAAGCGGTCCAGCAGTTGGGGCCGCAGCTCACCTTCTTCGGGGTTGCCACTGCCCACCAGCACGAAGCGTGCGGGGTGGCGCACGCTCAAGCCCTCGCGCTCGACCACGTTTTCGCCCGAGGCGGCCACGTCGATCAGCAGGTCCACCAGGTGGTCTTCCAGCAGGTTGACCTCGTCGATGTAGAGAAAGCCGCGGTTGGCCTGGGCCAGCAGACCGGGTTCAAAAGCCTTGACGCCCTGCGACAGCGCGCGCTCCAGGTCCAGCGCGCCCACCACGCGGTCTTCGGTCGCGCCCAGCGGAAGGTCGACCACTGGCACCGGGATGCTGTGGGACTTGGGCGCTTTGCCCTCGCGCAGGCGGGCGCAGTCGGGACAGCGGATGGTCGGGTCCTGCGGGTCGCAGCCATAACGGCATCCCACCACAGCCTTGATGGCGGGCAGCAGTGCGGCCAGTGCGCGCACGGCGGTCGATTTGCCGGTGCCCCGGTCGCCGAGCACCAGCACGCCCCCGATGCTGGGGTCGATGGCGGCGATCAGGATCGCCGTCTTCATCTCTTCCTGACCCACGATCGCGGAGAAGGGGAATGCATGTGCCATGCAATTCAGTATGGCACAGGCGGTCTGTTTTTAGTGATCTGTACAGATGAAAGTGTCAATATAAATGGACACAGCCGTTGTACCCCTCAGGAAGGGACCGTCCCGTCTTCGGTGAACACGCGTTCATGGCCGGGCGCCAGCGTCGCGTGCCAGCGGTCGTTGCGCTGCAGATGGCCCTGGTCTTCCAGCTGGCGCAGGGTGCGCGCCACCGACTCGCGCGTGGTCCGCAGCAGCTCCGACAGCGCGACATGGCTGGGGATGCGGACCATGCGGGTGCCCTGTTCGTGCGCCAGCAGCATCAGCGTGGCCACCAGCTGGCGGTGCAGGCCGCGCAGCCGCATCGTCTGCCCCCAGTCGGCCAGGCGGGCGATGGTCCGGCTGATCTGTTGGTGCAGGGCGTCCTGGAGGGCCGGGTCCTTGTCCAGGGCGCTGAGCATGGCTGCGACCGGCACTTCGCAGATCCGTCCGGGCGACAGCGCCTGCGCCCCGACCTGTGTGGTCTGGCCCAGCAGGCCCATCAGCCCCATGAGGTGTCCGCGCCCGACCAGCGCCACCGGGCGCATCACGCGATCCGGCCCCAAGCGGGTGAGCATCACCGTGCCCAGCTTGATGGTGCGCACCACTTCCACCTCCGTACCTTCGGCCTGCAAGACCTCGCCTTTGCGGAACCGCTGTTCCAGGATCAGAGGGCCCAGACGGTCCTGCTGAATGCGCGGCAGCTGGCCGACCAGGCAACTGTTGCGCGCTGCACAGCCCAGGCAGTGCAGGGCGGGATCGGCGGGAGGTGCTTCAGAAGGCGACATGGATCGGGCGGTTCGCCGCAGCCGGCGGGTGCAGGGTGTCGACGAACCGTTCCTGGTCCATCGGCGCATCCCTCCCGCGCTTGAGGGTTGGCGGCACATCGCGCCCGGGAGAACCTTGTATTTGCCACAGAGGCCCGAATGGCGGCTTCACAAACTGCGTGTGCCGTCACATTCGTAATAAATAAATGCACCTGAGTTGGGCACTGGCCGCAAGGGAGCAAAGGTTTGCACGCTCGCAGGGGTTAGTGTCGGACGCTTGCCACATGCAGGTCTTTCGCCTTCTTCCAGACGCCGCCTTCCTGCCATGACTTCGCCCAGAGATTCACACCACCCGCTCGCGCTGCGTTCCGACCCGGCGTCGCCGTCGGGGACCGGCACCGTGGTCGATCCGGCCATCGCCGCCCGGCTGGCTTCTGCCGAGCAGACGCTGCGTGACATTTCCCATGCGCTCGCCCACGATCTGCGGACATCGCTGCGGCACGTGGCGAGCTACGCGCAGCTGCTGGGCGATCCTGCCTATGCCGGGCAGCCGGGCCAGGTGACGCGCCTGTCGCACAAGGTGATGGACTCCACGCGGCGGCTGCAACACCTGATGGAGTCGGTCTCTGCGCTGGCGCGGCTGCAGGCGGCGGACCTCCACCCGGTCCATGTGGATGTGGAGAAGATGGTGCGGGTGGTCCTTCGAGACCTTCAGCTGGGCCAGCGCAACCATCCCGTGTCGTGCGTGCTGGCGCCGGGTCTGCCGCCTGCATTTGCCGACGCAGCGCTGCTGCGCCGGGTCTGGGAAGAGTTGCTGGACAACGCGCTGCGCCACTCCCTCAGCCATGAGCGGCCCTGCGTCGAAGTCAGCTACGAGGCGGTGCCTGGTGGTCACGCCTATTTCGTGCACGACAACGGTCTCGGCTTCGAGCCGGAGAAGGCGGCCGAGCTGTTCGGGCTGTTCCAGCGTGCGCAGGGCGCGCCAGCCCCGGGCCTGGGGGTGGGACTGGCCATGGTGCGGCGCATTGTCGAATGCCACGGTGGCCGGGTCTGGGCCACGGCCCGGCCCGGCGAAGGCGCCCGTTTCGGTTTCAGCCTGCCGGCCGACGCGGGCTGAGGTTCGTTCCAGCCAGCGCCCGCCAGAGCATCAGCGGCAGGTCGGCCTTGCCGACGGTTGGTCGCTGCAGCCAGCTCCGGTGATCGATGGCGGCGATTTTGTCCAGGATGCGCAGGCCACCCTGGACCACCAGGCGCAGTTCCCAGCCGGCCCGCCCGGGAATGCGGCGAGCCAGCGACGCCCCATCGAGCATCAGCGCCCGTGCCTCTTGGCACAGGTGGAGAACCGCCTGCCGGCAGCGTTCCTGCACCTCGGGCGGCGCGCCGGCCGAGAAGTCCTCCAGCCGCAGTCCGTGGCGCTGCAGCGCATCGGCGGGCAGGTAGTGCCGCCCCCGGGCGTGGTCGACCGAGATGTCCTGCCAGAAGTTGATCAGCTGCAGCGCGCTGCACACCGCGTCGCTCTGGCGCAGCGATTCACCGTCGTGGATGCCGTACAGGTGCAGGAGCAGGCGCCCGACCGGGTTGGCCGAGAGGCGGCAATAGGCCAGCAGTTCTGCGGTGTCGGCGTACACATGGCCGCTGGCGGTGTGGCGGATGTCCTGCTCGAAAGCGCTCAGCAGGTCGTGCAGCAGTTCGCCCGGCAGCCGGTGGCGTTCCACCGCCCTGGCCAGCGGACCGAATACCTGGGGCCACTGCACCGCCTCCACGGGCTGAGCCGGCGTCGACAGACAGCGCGCCAGCGCAGCGCGATAAGCCGACAGCTGGTCCAGCCGGTCGGGCGCGGTGGTCGTGCCTTCGTCCGCGATGTCGTCTGCGGTGCGCGCGAAGTGGTAGATCGCCACCACCGCCGGACGGATCGCTGCCGGGCAGAGCCAGGACGCCACCGGAAAATTTTCATAGTGACCGACCTCGGTGGTCATTGGGCTGGCGGACGATGGCATGGGCGGCGGGCGCTGCAGGGGTTGACGGGGAAAGGGTGGAAACCGGGCTGCGCGGCAGGCACAGTCGCCGGATTGTGCGTCGACACCGGAACGCCGATGGCGCTAGAATTGATTACTAACCGGTCAGTCATTAATATGGGTGCCAGTCCGCCGCTTCTCTCAACGCTCTCCGCCTTTGCCATGAAGACACTGCTGCATGTCCCTGTCCTGGTGGTTGCCCTGTTGCTGGGCGCCTGTTCCCGTCCCGAAGCGCCCAAGGAACCGGTGCGGGCGGTGAAGCTGATGACGGTGTCCCGCACGGCGGTGCAGTCCCAGAGCGGCTACGCGGGCGAGATCCGGGCGCGGGCCGAATCGCGCCTGGGCTTCCGTGTCGGTGGCAAGCTCGTGCAGCGGCCGGTGGAGGTGGGCCAGCGTGTGGTGGCCGGGCAGTTGCTGGCCCAGCTGGATGCCCAGGACCTGGCGCTCGCGGCACAGGCGGCGCAGGCCCAGATCGTTGCCGCGCAGACCCAGCGCGACCTGGCCGCCGCCGACCTCAAGCGCTTCTCTGACCTGAAGGCCCAGGGGTTCGTGAGCGGTGCCGAAATCGAACGCCGCCAGGCCACCCTTGATGCGGCAGAGGCGGCGCTGCGCCAGGCGCGTGCACAGGGCGCGGTGCAGGGCAACCAGGCTGGCTACGCCCGGCTGGTGGCCGATGGCCCTGGTGTGGTGGTGTCGGTGGAAGCCGAGGTGGGGCAGGTGGTGGCGGCCGGCGCGCCGGTGGTCCGGCTGGCGCGCGATGGTGCGCGCGACGCGGTGATCGCGGTGCCTGAAGACCGGGTGGCGCTGCTGAAGGTCGGTCAGGCCGCACGGGTGCGGCCGTGGACCTCGGGCCAGGCGTCTCCAGAGCCGCTGGCCGCCCAGGTGCGAGAGATCGCTGCCAGCGCCGATCCGCTGACGCGGACCTTCCAGGTCAAGCTTGGCCTGCCCGCCGACGCTCGCGTGGCGCTGGGGACCACGGTGTCGGCGGTGTTTGCCGACGGCGCCTCGGGCGCGCCCGCCGAACCGGCGCCGGTGCGGTTGCCCACCAGCGCTCTCATCCAGGCCAACGGAGGCGGCAAGGACACGGCGGTCTGGGTGTTCGACCCGGCCACCGGACGGGTGAACATGCGCACCGTGGTGGTGTCGGGCGCCGATGGCAACGAAATCCTGGTGGTGTCGGGCCTCAAGGACGGCGAAGAAATCGTCGCGGCCGGTGTGCATGTGCTCTCGCCCGGCCAGCAGGTCACCCGCTTCGCCGCGGCCGGCAAGCCCTGAGGTGGACGATGAGCCAGAGCCATCCCAATCCCTCCGGCGCGCAGGACTCCTGGATCTCGCGCATGAACCTGTCCCAGTGGGCGCTGGACCACCAGGCCTTCACCCGCTACCTGATGATCGTGCTGATGCTGCTGGGCATCGCGGCCTACTTCCAGCTCGGGCAGGACGAAGACCCGCCGTTCACCTTCCGTGCCATGGTGGTGCGCGCCTACTGGCCGGGCGCCACTGCGCAGGAAGTGTCCGAACAGGTGGCCGACCGCATCGAGAAGACGCTGCAGGAGGTGCCCTATGCCGACAAGATCCGCAGCTACTCCAAGCCAGGTGAGACGCTGATCCTGTTCCAGGTGCGCGACAACTCGCCGGCTTCGGAGATCCCGCAGACCTGGTACACGGTGCGCAAAAAGGTGGGGGACATCCGGTCGACCCTGCCGCAGGGGGTGATCGGTCCGTTCTTCAACGACGAGTTCGGCGACGTGTTCGGGGTCATCTACGCGCTGCAGGGCCAGGGTTTTTCCCCGGCCGAGACCAAGCGCGTGGCCGACGAGGTGCGCCAGAAGCTGCTGCGCGTGAAGGACGTGAACAAGGTCGAGCTGTTTGGCGTGCAGGACGAGAAGCTCTTCATCGAGATTTCGCACCAACGGCTGGCCACGCTGGGGCTGGACATGCAGCAGGTGCTGGCATCACTGGGGCAGCAGAACGCGGTCGAGCCGGCCGGCACCGTACAGGCGCCGCACGACGTGGTGCAGGTGCGCGTGGCCGGCGCCTTCGGCTCGGTCGACCAGTTGCGGGCCATGCCGATCCGCGCCGCCAACGGCACCCAGCTGCGGCTGGGCGACATCGCGCAGATCCGCCAGGGCTACATCGACCCGCCTCAGGTGCTGGTGCGCCACAACGGTCTGGACAGCATCGCACTGGGCATTTCCATGACCAAGGGCGGTGACATCATCGCGCTGGGCAAGGCGCTGGAGACCGCGCTGATCGACATCCGCAGCCACCTGCCTGCGGGCATGGAGCTGGTGCAGGTGCAGGACCAGCCCAGCGCCGTCAGTCATTCGGTCAACGAATTCGTCAAGGTGCTGATCGAGGCGGTGCTGATCGTGCTGGCGGTCAGCTTCGTGAGCCTGGGCCTGCACCGCCGCGAGGGCGGCACCGGTCTGCGCCGCTACGTGCTGGACATGCGTCCCGGTCTGGTGGTGCTCATCACCATCCCGCTGGTGCTGGCGATCACCTTCCTGGCCATGCGCTACTGGAACATTGGCCTGCACAAGATCTCGCTGGGCTCGCTGATCATCGCGCTGGGCCTGCTGGTGGACGACGCGATCATCGCGGTCGAGATGATGGTGCGCAAGCTGGAAGAGGGCTACTCCATGGTGAAGGCGGCCACCTTCACCTGGGACGCTACGGCGATGCCGATGCTCACGGGCACGCTGATCACAGCGGCTGGCTTTCTGCCCATCGGGCTGGCCAATTCGACGGTCGGCGAGTACACGTTCGCCATCTTCGCTGTCACCGTGATCGCCCTGGTCATTTCGTGGTTGGTGGCGGTGATGTTCGTGCCCTACCTGGGCGTGCGGCTGCTCAAGGTCAAGGCCCACACCGGGCCGGCGCACGAGGTGTTCGACGGCCCGTTCTACGTGAAATTCCGCGCGCTGGTGAACTGGTGCGTCGAGCACCGCTGGATCACCATCGGTCTGACCATCGTCACCTTCGTGCTGGGCATGGCGGGCATGGGCAAGGTGCAGCAGCAGTTCTTCCCCGACTCGGCCCGCCCCGAGGTGCTGGTCGACATCTGGTTGCCCGAGGGTGCCAGCGTGGCTGCAACGGACGAGGTGGCGCGGCGTGTCGAGGCCCGGCTGGCCCGCGAGCCCGGCGTGTTGAGCGTCAGCACCTGGGTGGGATCGGGCGTGCCGCGCTTTTACCTGCCGCTGGACCAGATCTTTCCGCAGACCAATGTGTCGCAGATGATCGTGTTGCCCGAGGACCTGGCAGCGCGCGAGCGCATCCGCAAGGCGCTGCCCGAACTGCTGGCCACCGAATTTCCCGAGGTGCGCGGGCGGGTCAAGCTCCTGCCCAACGGTCCGCCGGTGCCGTACCCGGTGCAGTTTCGTGTGGTGGGTACCGACCCCGCGGTGCTGCGCGGTCTGGCCGACGAGGTCAAGGGCCTGATGCGGGCCAGCCCCAGCATGCGCGGCGTCAACGACAACTGGAACGAGTCGGTGAAGGCGCTGCGTCTGGAGGTCGACCAGACCAAAGCCCGCGCGCTGGGTGTGTCCAGCCAGTCGATTGCCAACGCCACCCGCACCATCCTGAGCGGCAGCACCGTCGGCCAGTACCGCGATGGTGACAAGCTGATCGACATCGTGCTGCGCCAGCCGCTCTCCGAGCGCGATGCGATCACCAGCCTGGACAACGCCTACATCCCGACCGCCAGCGGCAAGAGCATCCCGCTGTCGCAGATCGCGAAACCGGTGTTCGGCTGGGAGCCGGGTGTGATGTGGCGCGAAAACCGCGACTACGCGATCACGGTGCAGGGCGACGTGGTCGAGGGTCTGCAGGGCGCCACCGTGACCGCCGAACTGCTGCCGGCGCTGCGCCAGGCCGAGGCCGGCTGGCTGGCCAAAGGGCTGACCGGCTACCACGTGCAGGTGGCTGGTGCGGTGGAGGAGAGCAGCAAGGGTTCCTCGTCGATCGCCGCGGGGATGCCAGTCATGCTGTTCATCACCCTTACGCTCCTTATGTTGCAACTGCAGAGCTTCAGCCGCTCAATATTGGCGTTTGTCACCGGGTTCATGGGTATCGCCGGCGTGGCTGGTGCGCTGCTGCTGTTGAACCGTCCTTTCGGTTTCGTGGCACTGCTGGGCGTGATCGCGCTGTTCGGCATGATCGTGCGCAATTCAGTGATCCTGATCGACCAGATCGAGCAGGACCGCGCCCGCGGTGTGCTGGCCTGGGACGCGATCGTGGAAGCTGCGGTGCGCCGCATGCGGCCCATCGTGCTGACGGCCGCGGCGGCGGTGCTGGCCATGATTCCGCTCTCCCGCAGCGTGTTCTGGGGGCCGATGGCGGTGGCCATCATGGGTGGGCTGATCGTCGCGACCGTGCTCACGCTGCTGGCACTGCCGGCGATGTACGCCGCCTGGTTCAGGGTCCGGAAAGACGCCTGAGCACGGATACAATAGAAGGTTGCCGTCGGCGGCGCCCTTGCATCCAGGTGGTCGCCTGCGGCGCCTGTGGGCGCCGCGTGTAGGCGCGCGGGTGGCGAAATTGGTAGACGCACCAGGTTTAGGTCCTGACGCCAGCAATGGTGTGGGGGTTCGAGTCCCCCCCCGCGCACCACAACACCGACAGACAGATCCTCACCGGCCGGCTCCGCTGGTCGACCGCTTTCCTGATTGGAGATAACCATGACCGTGACCGTTGAAACCCTGGAGAAGCTGGAGCGCAAGATCACCCTGACGCTGCCGGCCGACGTGATCCAGAACGAAGTGGCCAAACGCCTCAAGCGCCTGGCCCGCGATGTGAAGATGGACGGTTTCCGTCCGGGCAAGGTGCCCATGAACGTCGTGGCCCAGCGCTACGGCTATTCGGTGCACTACGAGGTCATGAATGACAAGGTCGGCGAGGCCTTTGCCAACGCCGCTGGCGAAGCCAAGCTGCGCGTGGCCGGCCAGCCCCAGATCACCGAGAAGGAAGGCGCCCCCGAAGGTCAGCTGACCTTCGATGCTGTGTTCGAGGTCTATCCCGATGTGAAGATTGGTGATCTGTCGACCGCGGAGATCGAAAAGGTCAGCACCGAAGTGAGCGACGCGGCCATCGACCGCACGCTGGATATTCTGCGCAAGCAGCGCCGCACCTTTGCTCAGCGCGCCGCCGACCAGGCCGCTGCCGACGGTGACCGCGTGACCATCGACTTCGCCGGCAAGATCGATGGTGAGCCGTTCGAAGGCGGCAAGGCCGAAGGCTTCCAGTTCATCGTTGGCGATGGCCAGATGCTCAAGGAGTTCGAAGACGCCGTGCGCGGCATGAAGGCCGGCGAGTCCAAGACCTTTCCGCTGCCCTTTCCTGCCGATTACCACGGCAAGGATGTGGCCGGCAAGACGGCGGACTTCCTGGTAACGGTCAACAAGATCGAAGCCGCCCACCTGCCCGAAGTGGACGAGGCTCTGGCGAAGTCGCTGGGCATTGCCGACGGTACGGTCGAGGCTCTGCGTGCCGACATCAAGAAGAACCTGGAGCGCGAAGTCAAGTTCCGCGTCCAGGCCCGCAATAAGCAGGCGGTGATGGACGCCCTGGTGGCCAAGGCCGAGCTGGACCTGCCCAAGTCGGTGGTGCAGTCCGAAGTCGACCGTCTGGTGGAAGGTGCCCGCGCCGACCTCAAGCAGCGTGGCATCAAGGACGCCGACAAGGCTCCGATCCCCGCCGAACTGTTCCAGGAGCAGGCCGAGCGCCGCGTGCGCCTGGGTCTGGTGGTGGCCGAGCTGGTGCGTGCCCATGAGCTGCATGCCAAGCCGGAGCAGATCAAGGCCCACATTGAAGAGCTCGCGTCTTCCTACGAAAAGCCGGCCGATGTGGTGCGCTGGTACACCAGTGACAACCGCCGCATGGCGGAGGTCGAGGCGGTGGTGATCGAAAACAACGTCACCGAGTTCGTGCTGTCCAAGGCCAAAGTCACCGACAAGGCCGTGGGCTTTGACGAGCTGATGGGCCAGGCCTGAGGGTCTGTACGGCGCTAGTCGCCGTGACAGGGCATCGGAAGGGCGGAGCGATCCGCCCTTCTTGTTTTGGGCCACACCTTGTGTTTTGACACAGGCACGCCATATGCAAGCCTCGGGCAAAACCGACACCCGGATCGCGACTTTGTCGGGTTGGTTACAGTAGTGACATTCAAGCACTTACACATTGGAGAAACGCATGAGCGCAATGGACATTCAGGGTCTGGGTATGGTGCCCATGGTGATCGAGCAGTCGGGCCGCGGCGAGCGCGCCTACGACATCTATTCCCGCCTGCTCAAGGAGCGCGTGATCTTTCTGGTGGGGCCGGTCAATGACCAGTCGGCCAACCTGGTGGTGGCGCAGCTGCTGTTCCTGGAAAGCGAGAACCCGGACAAGGACATCTCCTTCTACATCAACTCACCGGGCGGCTCGGTGAGCGCCGGCATGGCGATCTTCGACACCATGAATTTCATCAAGCCCGATGTGTCGACGCTGTGCACCGGCATGGCCGCCAGCATGGGCGCGTTCCTGCTGGCCGCTGGTGCCAAAGGCAAACGATTTGCGTTGCCCAACTCCAAAATCATGATCCACCAGCCGCTGGGTGGCACCCAGGGTCAGGCGACGGAAATCGAGATCCACGCCCGCGAGATCCTCAAGACCCGCGAGCAGCTCAACAAGATCCTGGCCGAGCGCACCGGTCAGCCGCTGGAAAAGATCGAGCGCGACACCGAGCGTGACTACTACCTGTCAGCCGCGGAGTCGGCCGAGTACGGCCTGATCGACAAGGTGATCGACAAGCGTCCTGTGGCGGGCTGATCGCTTTCGCAGCCAAGACCACCATGGGAAAGAGGCTTTCTGACGGCGGATTTCGCCCTGAATGGGGTCCTTTTCCTTGGTTTCGGGCCCGGCGGGCTTGATCTATCATTGTTTCCAACTTTCCCACCAGGTAGTCCCACCTCCAGACCATGGCCGACAAAAAAGCCGCTTCCGGCGAAAAGGCACTCTATTGCTCGTTCTGCGGCAAAAGCCAGCATGAGGTGAAGAAGCTCATCGCGGGACCTTCGGTGTTCATCTGCGACGAGTGCATCGACCTTTGCAACGACATCATTCGTGATGAACTGCCCGGACTGGAATCGGTCAAGACCGCGTCCGACGACCTGCCCACGCCTGCGGACCTGAAAAACAATCTCGACAGCTACGTGATCGGCCAGGAAGCCGCCAAGCGAGCCCTGGCGGTGGCCGTCTACAACCACTACAAGCGCCTGCGGCACAAGCAGTCCGCTCGCAAGGACGACGTCGAACTGGCCAAGAGCAACATCCTGCTGATTGGGCCCACCGGCTCCGGCAAGACCCTGCTGGCCCAGACCATGGCGCGCATGCTCAATGTTCCGTTCGTGATGGCCGATGCCACCACACTGACCGAGGCTGGCTACGTTGGCGAGGATGTGGAGAACATCGTGGCCAAGCTGCTGCAAAGCTGCAACTACGACGTCGAGCGTGCGCAGCAAGGGATCGTCTACATCGACGAAATCGACAAGATCACGCGCAAGTCGGACAACCCGTCGATCACCCGTGACGTGTCGGGTGAGGGGGTTCAGCAGGCGCTGCTTAAGCTGGTCGAAGGCACTATGGCCAGCGTGCCACCGCAAGGTGGTCGCAAGCACCCCAACCAGGATTTCCTGCAGGTCGACACCACCAACATCCTGTTCATCTGTGGCGGCGCTTTCGCAGGCCTCGAAAAGATCATCGAGAACCGCACCGAGGCTTCGGGCATGGGGTTCGGTGCCGTCGTCAAGAGCAAACAGCAGCGCAGCCTGACAGAAGCCTTCAAGGACATCGAACCGGAGGACCTGATCAAGTTCGGGCTCATCCCCGAGTTAGTGGGGCGCCTGCCAGTGATTGCCAGTCTGGCCGAGCTCAGCGAGGACGCGCTGGTCGAAATCCTCACCGAACCCAAGAACGCGGTGGTCAAGCAGTTTTCCCGGCTGCTCGCGATGGAAGGGGCCGATCTTGAAGTGCGACCTGCTGCGCTCAAGGCCATCGCCCGCAAGGCGCTGGTACGGAAGACGGGCGCCCGAGGCTTGCGTTCCATACTGGAAAACGCCTTGATCGACACCATGTTCGAACTGCCGGGGATGAGCAACGTGGAGAAGGTGGTGGTCGACGAGTCCACCATCGAAGAAAACAAGCCCCCCCTGCTGGTGTACCGCGAGGCGGCCAAGCAGGCCTGATTGCGTGCGTCGAGAGGGCGAAAGTCAGTGGTGTGCGTCACCCGCTTTCGCCCGTCAAACATCTAGAGGTCTGAAATGTCCGGACAAGTCCCCCTGCCCAGCACGCCCGTAGACCTGCCACTGTTGCCTTTGCGCGATGTGGTGGTCTTTCCACACATGGTGATTCCGCTGTTCGTCGGCCGCCCCAAGAGCATCAAGGCGCTGGAGGCTGCGATGGAAGCCGAGCGCCGCATCATGCTGGTGGCTCAAAAGGCCGCCGCCAAGGACGAGCCATCCACGGACGACATGTTCGAGATGGGCTGCGTCGCCACCATTCTGCAGATGCTCAAGCTGCCCGACGGCACGGTCAAGGTGCTGGTGGAGGGTGTTCAGCGCGCTAAGGTGCTGTCGATCGTGGATGGTGAGAGCCACTTCGTGGCCCACGTCACACCCATCGATCCGGCCCAGGAGCGTTCGGCCACACAGACCAACGAGCTTGAAGCGCTGCGCCGAGCCGTGATGCAGCAGTTTGACCAGTACGTCAAACTGAATAAGAAGATCCCGTCGGAGATCCTGACCTCAATCTCCAGCATCGACGATCCGGGTCGTCTGGCCGACACGATCGCCGCGCACCTGCCGTTGAAGCTGGAGTCCAAGCAGGTGGTGCTGGATCTTGATCCGATCAACAAGCGCCTGGAAAATCTTTTCGAGCAGCTGGAGCGCGAGGTCGACATCCTGAATGTCGACAAGAAGATCCGTGGTCGCGTCAAGCGCCAGATGGAGAAGAACCAGCGCGACTTCTATCTCAACGAACAGGTGAAGGCGATCCAGAAGGAGCTCGGTGAAGGCGAAGAGGGCGCCGACATCGAGGAGATCGAAAAGAAGATCAAGGCCGCCAAGATGCCGGCCGAAGCCCGCAAGAAGGCAGAAGCCGAGTTCAAGAAGCTCAAGCTCATGTCGCCCATGTCGGCAGAGGCCACGGTAGTGCGCAACTACATCGACGCCCTGGTGGCCCTGCCCTGGAGCAAGAAGACCAAGATCAAGCACGATCTGGCGTTTGCCGAGGGGGTCCTGAACGAAGACCACTATGGCCTTGAGAAAGTCAAGGACCGGATTCTGGAATACCTCGCGGTGCAGCAGCGCGTGGACAAGGTCAAGGCTCCGATCCTCTGCCTGGTCGGTCCTCCGGGCGTGGGCAAGACCTCGCTCGGGCAGTCGGTGGCCAAGGCCACTGGTCGCAAGTACGTGCGCATGGCTCTTGGTGGCATGCGCGACGAGGCTGAGATCCGTGGGCACCGTCGCACCTATATCGGCGCTATGCCCGGCAAGGTGCTGCAGAGCCTGTCCAAGGTGGGGACCCGCAACCCGCTGTTCCTGCTGGACGAAATCGACAAACTGGGTACCGATTTCCGGGGTGACCCGTCTTCGGCGCTGCTGGAAGTCCTCGACCCCGAGCAGAACCACACCTTTGGTGACCACTATGTAGAGGTGGACTTCGATCTTTCGGACGTGATGTTCGTGGCCACGTCCAACTCGATGAACATCCCGCCGGCCCTGTTGGACCGCATGGAGGTGATCCGTCTTTCAGGCTACACGGAAGACGAAAAAACCAACATCGCCATGCGCTACCTGCTGCCCAAGCAGGTGAAGAACAACGGCATTCGCGATGGCGAGCTGGAGGTCAAGGAAGGGGCGGTGCGGGACATCGTGCGCTACTACACCCGCGAAGCCGGTGTGCGCTCGCTGGAGCGCGAGCTCTCCAAGATCTGCCGCAAGGTGGTCAAGGGTCTGCTGCTCAAGAAATACACCCCCACAGTGGTGGTCGACGCTGACAACCTGAGTGACTTCCTGGGTGTGCGCAAGTACACGTATGGCCGGGTCGAACAACAGAACCAAGTGGGGCAGGTGGTCGGACTTGCGTGGACCGAAGTGGGCGGCGACCTGCTGACCATTGAGGTCGCCATCATGCCTGGCAAGGGCGGCACCATTCGTACCGGTTCCCTGGGTGACGTGATGAAGGAGTCCGTGGAGGCTGCGCGCACCGTGGTTCGAAGCCGTGCCCGACAGCTGGGCATCAAGGATGAGCAGTTCGACAAGCGCGACATTCACATCCATGTCCCTGATGGCGCCACGCCGAAGGACGGCCCCAGCGCCGGGGCGGCCATGACCACCGCCCTGGTGTCTGCGCTCACCGGCATACCGGTCCGGGCGGATGTCGCGATGACGGGCGAGATCACCCTTCGGGGCGAGGTCACGGCGATTGGTGGCCTGAAGGAGAAGATGCTGGCTGCGCTCCGCGGTGGTATCAAGACAGTCATCATTCCGGAAGAGAACGTCAAGGACCTTGCCGAGATACCCGACAACGTCAAGCAAGGGCTTGAGATCGTTCCGGTCAAATGGATCGACAAGGTGCTGTCCATTGCCCTTGAGCGCCAGCCGGTACCCTTGACTGATGAAGAGGTTGCAGCGCAAGTGGCCGCCGCCGCTGGGAGTGCCCCTGCTCCGGCTCCTGGGGCAGTCAAGCACTGAGCAAAAAATATGCGGGTCTTGAAAAAGACCCATTTTTTGCGCTAGAATTCCAGCTTCTGACGAACTTCACCAAACGTCAGAAACATGCGGGAATAGCTCAGTTGGTAGAGCGCAACCTTGCCAAGGTTGAGGTCGCGAGTTCGAACCTCGTTTCCCGCTCCAGTTTGAAAAAGGGAAGCCCAGCTTCCCTTTTTTGTCAGTTGCATCAGCGCGGTCTTCGCGTGGGTGAACAGGGCGCGATAGCAAAGCGGTTATGCAACGGATTGCAAATCCGTCTAGTCCGGTTCGACTCCGGATCGCGCCTCCAGTCACACTGGATATTTGCGGGAATAGCTCAGTTGGTAGAGCGCAACCTTGCCAAGGTTGAGGTCGCGAGTTCGAACCTCGTTTCCCGCTCCACTCATCAAAAAAGGGAAGCACCGCTTCCCTTTTTTCTTTGGTTCGATGCATGCCTGCCGGACGTGTAAATGTTCTGCTCCCTCTGCTCGCAGGGATGGTCCCAGGGTGAACCTGCGACAATGACTCGCAGTCCGCCTCGATGGTGAAATTGGTAGACACAGCGGACTTAAAATCCGCCGACCCTAACCGGTCGTACCGGTTCGATTCCGGTTCGAGGCACCACGCCCACCGCCCGACTATGCGTGGGGCGCTTTCGCCGCTACAGTGAGTTTCCATGACCCGATACAACGCGCCTTTTGAAATCCATGTGCACGGGGACGTTCCCCTGCGCGAGGATGTGGCCTACGCCCAGATTCAGGATGCGCTCAAGCCCCTTTGGCAGTACGCCGGCGCCCGTTCGCTGGCCGCCGCAGCCGAAAGTGCCTATGAAGACGAGCCGGGTATCCGCTTTGACGCACAAGAGCATGTGCTGCAGATGTGCTGGACGGTCCCCGGTGACGAGGACTTCCGGCAGGTGATCGAAGAGGCCTGCATGGGCCTGAATGAAATCGCTTCGGCCGGAGCGCCGATTGAAGTGTCCTTCTACGACACCGAGTTCGACGAAGAAGAGGCGCCCGAAGACGAAGAGGCACGAGACGACTTCATGATGTGCTTCGTGGGGCCGACGCCCGCAGCGATCATGCAGGTCCAGCGCGACCTATTGGTCCAGGACGTGGTCCACATCATGGAGCGGCATTTCGATGCATCGGAGCTCAACGATGTGGTGGCCTCGATCGACCGGCTGTTCACCCAGCGTTTTGATGCCTTGGTGAACTCGATGCAGCTGGGGCGTCCTCCCCGTGGCCATGGAGGCTCGTCCGGGCATGGGGGAGGGCGCAAGCCGCGCCATCTTCACTGACGACGCATGTCGCAGGCGGCGGCCGGTGCCCTGAACCCTGGCGTGCGCAAGCGCGAGGTGTTCGCGTGGGCCATGTACGACTTCGCCAACTCCGGATACACAACGGTCGTTCTCACGGCCGTTTTTTCTGCCTATTTCGTTGGAGCCGTGGCTGGCGGTGCGTCTTGGGCCACGTTCGCCTGGACGGCGAGCCTGAGTCTCTCCTGCGCCATCGTGATGCTCACCATGCCGGTGGTGGGGGCCTGGGCCGACCGTCATGGTGCCAAGAAGCGTCTGCTGGCTGTCAGCACCGTGGGGTGCGTCGTTTCGACGATGGGGTTGTCACAAGTGGGTCCTGGGGATGTCGCTTTGGGTGTTGTCCTCATTGTGCTGTCCAATGTGTTCTTCTCTTGGGGAGAGTCGCTGAGCGCGGCCTTCCTCCCTGAGCTGGCGCGTCCGGAGGCCTTGGGGCGGGTCAGTGGTTGGGGCTGGAGTTTTGGTTACCTTGGCGGCATGCTGGCACTGGGACTGAGTCTGGTGGTGGTGATCCAGTCTCAGGCGGCCGGTGAGCCCGCGACGCAGTTCGTTCCCATGACCATGTGGATCACGGCGGGTGTGTTTTCGATCGCCTCCTTGTGCACGTTTGTCTGGCTGCGTGAGCGCGCTGCCCGTCATTCAGACGGGGGGCTGGTGCAGGCCTGGTCGCAGTTGCTGACCACCTACCGCAGCGCCCGCCAGTACCGCGACTTCATGTGGCTGATGGCCTGTGCGGTGGCCTACCAGGGCGGAGTGGCCGTCACGATCGCGCTGGCCGCCATCTATGCGGAGCAGGTGATCGGTTTCGTGCAGCAGGAGACCATGGTGCTGATCTTCGTGCTGAACATAGCCGCGGCGGTGGGGGCGTTCGCCTTCGGCCACTGGCAGGACCGGATCGGCCACAAGCGTGCCCTGAGTGTGACGCTGCTGGGTTGGGTTGCGACCTGCGTGATCGCAGCCCTCACAACGACCAAAGGGGGGTTCTGGTATGCCGCGGCCATCGCAGGTCTGTGCATGGGGTCCAGCCAGTCCGCGGGGCGGGCGATGGCGGGATTGTTTGCACCCGCGGCGCAGCTGGCGGAGTTCTACGGTCTGTGGACCTTCGCCACCCGGCTGGCGAGCATCATCGGGCCGCTGACCTATGGAATCATCGCCTGGGGAACGGGGGGCAATCAGCGACTGGCGATCGCATCCACCGCAGTCCTGTTCGTGATCGGATGGCTGCTGTTGCAGCGGGTGGATGTCGAGCGGGGTCGGCGGGCTGCGTTGGCGGCCGAGGCCTGAGCTCAGGCACTCATACGGAATGGCTCATCAGCAGGTGAACTGCCGACCTTGAACATTCAGTCCCAGCCACCGGTGAGCCGCGCGGGCCAGCGGCTCCGGGTCTCCCGTCGAAAGCAACGTGACGCCAGGGAGCGAGCAAACGGCGTGCGGTCGGTCGGGCAGTTCTTTCAGCACCGCCTGTGTGCGTTTGGCTACCGGGACACCGGTCTCGACCAGCGCGACTTCCGGTCCCGTCAGTGCACGAAGAACGTCGGCGGCGAAGAGGTAGTGGGTGCAACCCAGTACCAGGGTGTCGATGGCTGGGAGATCCTTCCGGTCGGCCTTGAGCGCCTCCCAGTAGCGCTCGCAGAGGCTTTGTATGGTGGCTTTGTCATCGCGCTCGATGGCATCGGCCAACCCGTCGCAGGCCTGGCTGCTGAAGTGGAGCGGTGAGTCCGAACCGCTTTCCAGGCGCTGTCGCAACCGGGCGTAGCGCTCGCTCTCGACCGTACCTCGCGTAGCCATCACGCCCACGTGACCGGTTCGCGTGAGGGTGGCCGCCGGTTTGAGCGCCGGCTCTACCCCGACGATGGGCCAGTCTGCATGCTCTGCGCGCAGGCCTTCGATGGCCAGTGCCGTGGCGGTGTTGCAGGCCACCACCAGGGCGTCGATGCCGAAGTGGTGGCGCAGGCCTTCCGTGATCCGGTGGGCGCGCTCCGCGATCTGCTGCGGGTTTCGTTCGCCATAAGGCGCATGAGCGCCGTCCGCGAGGTACACGAAGTGCGCCTGCGGGATCTCCGCCAGCAACGCGCGCAACACGCTCAGGCCACCAACGCCGCTGTCGAAGACGCCGATCGTTTTCAAGCGGCAGCGACCGTGATACCTTTGAACTCGCCCGAGGCGATGCGCTTTTCCCACTCGGCGGGGCCCGTGATGTGGGCACTGGTGCCGCCGGCGTCGACCGCCACCGTGACGGGCATGTCGACCACGTCGAACTCGTAGATGGCTTCCATGCCCAAGTCTTCAAAGCCCACCACCTTGGCAGCCTTGATGGCCTTGGACACAAGGTAGGCGCTGCCGCCCACGGCCATGAGGTACGCACTCTTCGCATCCTTGATGGCGTCAATGGCGGTCGGGCCGCGTTCGGCCTTGCCGACCATGGCGATGAGACCCGTCTTCTCCAGCATCATGCGGGTGAACTTGTCCATGCGGGTGGCGGTGGTCGGGCCGGCCGGGCCGACCACCTCCTCGCGCACCGGGTCGACCGGGCCCACGTAGTAGATGACGCGGTTGGTGAAGTCCACTGGCAGCGGCTCGCCCTTGGCCAGCATGTCCTGGATGCGTTTGTGCGCGGCGTCGCGACCGGTGAGCATCTTGCCGTTGAGCAGCAGGGTCTGGCCCGGCTTCCAACTCGCCACTTCTTCCTTGGTCAGCGTGTTCAGGTCGACGCGCTTGCTCTTGTTGTAGTCGGGCGCCCAGTGCACGTTGGGCCACAGGTCCAGGCTCGGCGGGTCCATGTAGACCGGGCCGGAGCCGTCCATCACGAAGTGGGCGTGGCGGGTGGCGGCGCAGTTCGGGATCATCGCGATCGGCTTGGAGGCGGCGTGCGTCGGGTAGGTCTTGATCTTGACGTCGAGCACGGTGGTCAGGCCGCCCAGGCCCTGCGCGCCGATGCCCAGCGCGTTGACCTTTTCATACAGCTCGATGCGCAGCTCTTCGAGCTTGTTCTGCGGACCGCGCTGCAGCAACTCGTACATGTCGATGTCGTCCATCAGCGCTTCCTTGGCCAGCAGCGCCGCCTTCTCGGCCGTGCCGCCAACGCCGATGCCCAGCATGCCGGGCGGGCACCAGCCGGCGCCCATGGTCGGCACGGTCTTGAGCACCCAGTCGACGATGTTGTCGCTGGGGTTGAGCATGTAGACCTTGGACTTGTTCTCGGAGCCGCCACCCTTGGCGGCCACGATCACGTCCACCGTGTTGCCGGGCACGACCTCCATGAACACCACGGCCGGGGTGTTGTCCTTGGTGTTCTTGCGTTCGAAGATGGGGTCGGACAGGACCGAGGCGCGCAGCTTGTTGTCGGGGTTGTTGTAGCCGCGGCGCACGCCTTCGTCGATGGCGTCCTGGATGCTGCCGGTGAAGCCTTCCCATTTCACGTCCATGCCGATCTTGAGGAAGACGTTGACGATCCCCGTGTCCTGGCAGATCGGGCGCTTGCCTTCGGCACACATGCGGCTGTTGGTCAGGATCTGCGCGATCGCGTCCTTGGCCGCGGCGCTTTGCTCGCGCTCGTAGGCGCGGGCCAGGTGGGCGATGTAGTCGGCCGGGTGGTAGTAGCTGATGTACTGGAGGGCGGCGGCAATCGACTCGATGAGGTCGTTCTGGCGGATGGTGGTCATGGGGCGTTTCCGGGATTGGTTCTTGGAGGCAATCGGATCAGTGATCGGTTTTTTCGGCCACGGGATGCATGATGCGGTCGGTGGCGGCAATCGCCATGGCGCTGAGCAGGAAGACCACGTGGATGATGGTCTGCCACATCAGCACCTGCTCAGAATAGTTGGCGGCGTTGATGAAAGTCTTGAGCAGGTGGATCGAGCTAATGCCGATGATGGCGGTGGCCAGCTTGACCTTGAGCACCGAGGCGTTGACGTGGCTCAGCCACTCCGGCTGATCGGGGTGGTTTTCCAGGTGCATGCGGCTGACGAAGGTCTCGTAGCCGCCAACGATCACCATGATCAACAGGTTGCTGATCATCACTACGTCGATCAGCGCCAGCACCACCAGCATGATGATGGTCTCGTTCAGGGCGGTGACTTCAAAGCCGTCCTTGTAGCCGATGCTCTTGATCAGGGCGGCGAGCGCGTTCTGGTTGCCGAAGGCGGCTTCGATGAGGTGGACCAGTTCCACCCAGAAATGGAACACGTAGATGGCCTGGGCCGCGATCAGGCCGATGTACAGCGGCAGTTGCAGCCAGCGGCTGGCGAAAATCAGGTTGGGCAGGGCGCGCGTGGAACCGGGGGTTTTGACGGGGTCGCTCATGGGCAGGGTAGGGATTAGACTCGCGCTGGCTCAGGGCTTGCGCACTGTGCGGAATTGTAGAAGCCCCCGCTACCGGGGGGGCTGCAAATGGTCTCAGGATGCGCCAGTCCATGTAAGTGGCTCGTAAGAGCCCTTGCGCACATTCGCCGGGTTGTTTGTTCCCCCACCCCAGAGGAGACCTGTACATGTCCACGCCTTCGTCGTCGATTGAATCCACCTTGGTCGAAAACCGCGTCTTCGAACCGTCCGAAGCCACCCGCAAGGCCGCCCGGATTTCGGGGATGGAGGCCTACAACGCCCTGTGTGCCGAGGCCGAAAAGGACTTCGAAGGCTTCTGGGCCCAGCGCGCCCGCGAGACCCTGACCTGGAGCAAGCCCTTCACCAAGGTGCTCGACGAATCCAACAAGCCGTTCTACAAATGGTTCGAGGACGGCGAGCTCAACGCCTCGTTCAACTGCCTGGACCGCCACATGGGCACGCCGGTGGAGAACAAGACCGCGATCATTTTTGAAGCCGACGGTGGCGAGGTCACCAAAGTCACCTACAAGGAATTGCTGGCCAAGGTGTCGCAATTTGCGAATGCGCTGAAGGCGCGTGGCGTGAAGAAGGGTGACCGCGTGGTCATCTACATGCCCATGACGATCGAGGGCGTGGTGGCCATGCAGGCCTGCGCCCGCATCGGCGCGACCCACAGCGTGGTGTTCGGTGGCTTCTCTGCCAAGGCCCTGCAGGAGCGCATCCAGGACGCCGGCGCCGTGGCTGTCATCACCGCCAACTACCAACTGCGTGGCGGCAAGGAGCTGCCGCTGAAGTCCATCGTGGACGAAGGCATCGCCATGGGCGGTTGCGACACCATCAAGGATGTGATCGTCTTCCAGCGCACGGCCACCGCCTGCAACATGGTGGCGGGTCGCGACAGCTTCATGCACGACGTGATGGCCAGCCAGTCCACCGTCTGCCCCGCCGAGATGGTCAGCGCCGAGCACCCGCTGTTCGTGCTCTACACCTCGGGGTCCACCGGCAAGCCCAAGGGCGTGCAGCACAGCACCGGCGGCTACCTGCTGTGGGCCAACCTGACCATGAACTGGACCTTCGACCTGAAGGACAGCGACATCTTCTGGTGCACGGCCGACATCGGCTGGATCACCGGCCACACCTATGTCGCTTACGGTCCTTTGGCGGCTGGTGCCACGCAGATCGTGTTCGAGGGTGTGCCCACCTATCCGAACGCTGGCCGCTTCTGGCAGATGATCGAGAAGCACAAGTGCACGATCTTCTACACCGCGCCGACAGCCATCCGCTCGCTGATCAAGGCAGCGGAAGGCGACGAGAAGGTGCACCCCAAGAACTGGGACCTGACCAGCCTGCGCCTGATGGGTTCTGTGGGTGAGCCCATCAACCCAGAGGCCTGGATGTGGTACTACAAGCACGTGGGCGGCGAGCGCTGCCCGATCGTGGACACCTTCTGGCAGACCGAGACCGGTGGCCACATGATCACGCCGCTGCCGGGCGCCACGCCGCTGGTGCCGGGTTCGTGCACGCTGCCGCTGCCGGGCATCACCGCCGCCATCGTGGACGAGACGGGCAACGACGTGGCCAACGGCGCGGGGGGCATCCTGGTGGTCAAGAAGCCCTGGCCTTCGATGATCCGCACCATCTGGGGCGACCCGGAGCGCTTCAAGAAGAGCTACTTCCCCGAAGAACTCAAGGGCTACTACCTGGCGGGTGACGGCGCCGTTCGCAGTGCCGACCGCGGCTACTTCCGCATCACCGGCCGCATCGACGATGTGCTGAATGTGTCCGGTCACCGCATGGGTACGATGGAAATCGAATCGGCGCTGGTGGGCAAGACCGACCTGGTAGCCGAAGCCGCCGTGGTGGGGCGCCCCGACGATCTGACTGGTGAAGCCATCGTGGCCTTTGTGGTGCTCAAGCGTTCGCGGCCCACGGGCGACGAAGCCAAGGCGATTGCCAAGGAGCTGCGCGACTGGGTGGGCAAGGAAATCGGACCGATTGCAAAGCCCAAGGACATCCGCTTCGGTGACAACCTGCCCAAAACCCGTTCGGGCAAGATCATGCGCCGCCTGCTGCGTTCGATCGCCAAGGGCGAGGCCATTACCCAGGACACCTCGACACTGGAGAACCCGGCCATCCTGGACCAGTTGGCCGAAAACAACTGACCTCCTGTCGCAGGAACCCGGTGCTTCGAAAAGGCACCGGCCAAGAAAAAACCCGCTGGATTTCAGCGGGTTTTTTTCTTGGCTTGGCGGGAGGCCGCTTACTTCTGGCTCAACACCCAGGCGGCCAGCTTCTTGGCTTCGGCTTCGCTGACTTGCGTGTTGGCCGGCATGGGAATCGCACCCCAGACGCCAGAACCGCCCTTGACGATCTTGCTGGCCAGCATGTCGGCAGCTTTGGCGTCGCCCGCGTACTTCTTGGCCACATCCTTGTAGGACGGGCCAACCAGCTTCTTGTCGACCGCATGGCAGGCCATGCAGTTCTTGGCGGTGGCCAGAGCCTGATCAGCCATGGCGGAGGTGGAGATGGCGGCCATCGCAGCCATAATCATCAGAGCACGTTTCATGGTGTTGTCCTCGTGGGTGGAAGTGAGAAGCTCACGAGCCGCGATTCTAGCGAGTCGGTCGGGGACGACCCATGCTTCTTTACAGAAGTTTGCCCGTCTTTATCGGACCTTTACCGGAGGGTGTGATGTATTTGTTGGCTGTCGGAATTGCCCTGTTGCTGATGAGGTATCTGGAGATCGGTTTCATGGCCGGCGTGTCGTGGTGGTGGGTCGCGGTGCCTTTCGGTCTGACGGTGGCCTGGTGGGCCTGGGCCGATACCACCGGCTACACCAAGCGCAAAGAAGTGGAGAAGATGGACAGGAAGAAGAAAGAGCGCATCGACAAGCAGCGCGCAGCGCTCGGCATCCGGACACGCAAGCGCTGAACCCGCGACTGCCCGTCCCCCCTTGCTCCGGCTGGGCTTTCAGGTGCAGGTGGAGGGCACTGCGGGATAATTTCGGGCTGTCAGCCAGCATTCTGTTCATCAACATCATCCGCCCCATGCCCGCTTACCGTTCCAAGACCTCCACCGCCGGCCGCAACATGGCTGGTGCCCGCGCCCTGTGGCGTGCCACTGGCATGAAAGATGGCGATTTCGCCAAACCCATCATTGCCATCGCCAACAGCTTCACGCAGTTCGTGCCTGGGCATGTGCACCTCAAGGACCTTGGCCAGCTGGTGGCGCGCGAGATCGAGGCGGCTGGTGGCGTGGCCAAGGAGTTCAACACCATCGCGGTGGACGATGGCATTGCCATGGGCCACGACGGCATGCTGTATTCGCTGCCCAGCCGCGAGTTGATCGCCGACTCGGTGGAGTACATGGTCAATGCCCACTGTGCCGACGCGCTGGTGTGCATCTCCAACTGCGACAAGATCACCCCCGGCATGCTGATGGCCGCCATGCGTCTGAACATCCCTGTGGTGTTCGTCTCCGGTGGCCCCATGGAAGCGGGCAAGGTGCGGTTGGCGAACCCGCAGTCCCAGACCATCGAGATCAAGAAGCTCGACCTGGTGGACGCGATGGTGATGGCCGTGGACAGCAAGGTCAGTGAGAGCGATCTGGCCGAGGTCGAGCGTTCGGCCTGCCCGACCTGTGGCAGCTGCTCCGGCATGTTCACTGCCAACTCCATGAATTGCCTGGCCGAAGCCCTGGGCCTGGCGCTGCCAGGCAACGGCACGGTGGTGGCCACACACGCCGACCGCGAGCAGCTGTTCAAGCGCGCCGGTCGCACGGCTGTGGCGCTGTGCGAGCGCTACTACGAACAGGGTGACGAGTCGGTGCTGCCGCGTTCGGTGGGCTTCAAGGCCTTCGAGAACGCCATCACGCTGGACATCGCCATGGGCGGTTCGACCAACACCATCCTGCACCTGCTGGCGATCGCGCAGGAGGCCGGGATCGACTTCACCATGGCCGACATCGACCGCCTCTCGCGCGTCGTGCCTCAGCTGTGCAAGGTGGCGCCCAACACCAACAAGTACCACATCGAAGACGTGCACCGAGCCGGCGGCATCATGGCCATCCTGGGTGAGCTGGACCGGGCGGGCAAGCTGTACACCGACGTGCCCACCATCCACGCCAAGACAATGAAGGACGCGCTGGATGAGTGGGACATCGCGCGCAACCCGTCCGATGCGGTCAAGACCTTTTACATGGCTGGTCCGGCCGGCATTCCGACGCAGGTGGCGTTCAGCCAGTCCACACGCTGGCCCAGTCTCGACCTGGACCGTGCCGAAGGCTGCATCCGCTCTTTTGATCATGCGTTCTCGAAAGAGGGTGGTTTAGCCGTGCTGCGCGGCAACATTGCGCTTGACGGCTGCGTGGTGAAGACGGCGGGTGTGGACGAGTCCATCCTGGTGTTCGAGGGTTCGGCCTACGTGACCGAATCGCAGGACGAGGCCGTGGCCGAAATCCTGGCCGACAAGGTCAAGGCCGGCGATGTGGTGATCGTGCGCTACGAAGGCCCCAAGGGTGGCCCCGGCATGCAGGAAATGCTCTACCCGACCAGCTACATCAAGTCCAAGGGCCTGGGCAAGGCCTGTGCGCTGCTGACCGACGGTCGCTTCTCTGGCGGCACGTCTGGGCTGTCCATCGGACACTGCTCGCCCGAGGCTGCGGCTGGTGGCGCCATCGGCCTGGTGCGCCAGGGCGACCGCATCCGCATCGACATTCCCAACCGCAGTATCAATGTGCTGGTGAGCGATGAAGAGTTGGCCAAGCGCCGCGCCGAGCAGGATGCTCTGGGCTGGAAGCCGGCCCGGCCGCGCCCGCGCAAGGTGTCGGCCGCGCTCAAGGCCTACGCCTTGCTGGCCACCTCGGCCGACAAGGGCGCCGTGCGCAACCTGTCGATGCTCGACTGACCGGAGAGGGTCATGGCCTGCGTGCACAATCGCAGGCCATGTTGATTCATCCCCAGATTGATCCTGTTGCCCTGCAGCTTGGCCCGCTGGCCATTCATTGGTACGGGCTGACCTACCTTGCGGCCTTCGGGCTTTTTGTTTTGCTCGGGCGTGCTCGCCTGAAGCACGAGCCCTTTGCGTCGCTCCGAACGCCCATGCCCTGGGAGGGCAAGGATGTCGAGGACATCCTGTTCCTGGGGGTGATGGGTGTGGTGCTGGGCGGGCGCATCGGCTATTGCCTGTTCTACAAGCCTGCGTACTACCTGAGCCACCCGTTGGAGATCTTTGCGGTCTGGGAGGGCGGCATGAGCTTCCACGGAGGCATGCTGGGTGTGCTGGTTGCGATGGTCTGGTACGCGCGCAGCCGCCAGCGTCCCTGGCTGCAGGTGATGGACTTCGTGGCGCCCTGCGTCCCCACTGGTCTGGCCGCCGGGCGGGTGGGCAATTTCATCAATGGCGAGCTCTGGGGGCGGGTGGCCGACCCGTCGCTGCCCTGGGCCATGGTGTTCCGTGGCGCGGGCGACTTGCCGCGGCATCCTTCGCAGGTCTACCAGTTCCTGCTGGAGGGCATGCTTCTGTTTGTCCTGTTGTGGTGGTATGCGCGCAAGCCGCGCGCGACAGGGCAGGTGGGTGGTGCTTTCCTGTTTGGCTACGGCCTGTTCCGCTTCACCGCAGAGTTCTTCCGGGAGCCGGATGCCCATCTGGGCCTGTTGTCCCTGGGGATGAGCATGGGGCAGTGGCTGTGTGTGCCCATGATCCTGGGCGGTGCCGCGCTCTGGGTCTGGGCTGGCCGGCGCAGTTGAGCGCTCCCGACTTGTTCTGAGGGTTTGCACGGGCTTGCGCCCGGCAGAAGTCTTTCTAGAATTATCTGTAATTACAGGTAATCACAGAGCGGATTTTTCCGAATACCTTATGCGACTGGTGCTCAATTCCCTGCACGACGAGGTGGCCGCAAAGTTGCGCGACCGCATCTTTGCGGGTGATTTGGCGCCCGGGCGGTTCATCGACGAGCCGGCGCTCTGTGCCGAACTGTCGATCTCCCGCACGCCATTGCGCGAGGCGCTCAAGGTGCTGACCGCCGAAGGCCTGGTGAGGCATGAGCCACGGCGCGGCTGCTTCGTCAGTGAAATCACCGAACGCGATCTGGACGAGATCTTCCCGGTCATCGCCCTGCTGGAAGGGCGGTGCGCGTTCGAGGCCGCCAACAACGCGACGGACGCCGATCTGGCAGCACTGGAGCAATTGCATGATCGCTTGCAGCGCAGTGCCAAGGCCAAGCGCATCACCGAGTACTACGAAACCAACTACGCGATTCACGAAGCCATCATCGTGCTGGCCAACAACCGCTGGCTGGCGCAGGTGATCGGCGACCTGCGAAAGATCGTCAAGCTCGCGCGCTTGCAGCAGCTGCATGCACCCGGCCGGCTGGAGCAGAGCCTGTCGGAGCACATGGCGGTGTACGCCGCACTCAAGGCGCGCGACGCCGAGGGCGCCGAAGCCGCGATGCGCACCCATCTCACCCGCCAGCGCGTGGCGCTGCGCGACCTGGCCCGTCTGCACACCTCGAGGATTTCCGCATGAACACCAGGGAATGGCTGAGCGAACGTGTTTCTCGCCTGCGTGCGCCGGCTGCGGCTCCTCAGCCGGCGCCGGTGCGCTCCACGCATGAGCGGCTCAAGGCCCGTTTGCGGCAGGGCGAAGAAGCGCTGTCGCCCCGGGCGCTGCGACAGAAGCTGGACGAACTCAAGGGCATCGTCGATCCGCTGGTCAGCGAGGTGGAGGGCGGCCGCCGCGCCGGCGAACTGATCGACTGGTACGCCAGCGCCTCGCCGGCCCACCGGCGCGATCTGTGGCTGCTCATGAGTGAGCGCTTCGTGGCCGACCCGGCGCAGGTCAAAGCCGCGCAGCAGAAGTACGCCGCTGCTGTGGGCACACCCGACGAAGCCGCGGCCGAGGTGCTGTACCGCCGAGCCACCGTGTCGCCGCGCCGGCGCCTGTTGCAGCGCTTCAGCGCCCATCCGGACGGCATCCCTTTTCTGGTCAATCTGCGCGCCGAGATGCAGCCGCAGCTCAAGGCCGACAAGCGCCTGCTCGCGCTGGACGTGGAGATGGAGTACATGTTCTCCACCTGGTTCGATGTCGGCTTCCTGGAGCTGCGCCGCATCAGCTGGGATTCGCCGGCGTCGCTGGTGGAGAAGCTCATCAAGTACGAGGCGGTGCACGACATCCGCAGCTGGGGCGATGTGAAGAACCGCCTCGACAGCGACCGCCGCTGCTACGGTTTCTTTCACCCGCGGCTGCCGGGCGAGCCGCTGATCTTCGTGGAGGTGGCGCTGATCAACGAGATCGCTGCCAGCATCACGCCGCTGCTGGACGAGTCCGCCGCGCCCGCCGACCTGGACCGTGCGACCACGGCGATCTTCTATTCCATCAGCAACACCCAGACCGGCCTGCGAGGCGTGAGCTTCGGCGACTCGCTGATCAAGCGCGTGGTCGAGTGCCTGCACGAGGAGTTCCCCCGCCTCAAGACCTTCGCCACGCTCTCACCGATCCCTGGGCTGCGGGCCTGGCTGGGCAAGCACGCGCCGGCCGAGTTGCTGCAGGCCTGGGAGGCGGCGCCGGATCTGGCCGAGAAGTCGCCGCCGCGCGTGGCCCTCAAGCAGTGGGCGGCGCGCTACCTGGCCCTGGAACTTCAGGACGGCAAACCGCTGGATGCAGTGGCGCGTTTCCACCTGGGCAACGGCGCCCGCGTCGAGCGCCTGAACTGGGCCGCCGACCCGTCGGCCAAGGGACTCAAGCAGTCCTATGGCCTTATGGTCAACTACCTCTACGACCTCAAGAAGCTCGACAGGAACCGGGCCGCCCTCGCACAAGGCAAGATTCCCGTCGCCCCGGCGATCAAGGACCTGCTGCCCTGACGCTAAACAGTTTCACCACAACCACAACGGAGACAAGACGATGCAAGCAATAGGATTCAAGCGGCGCGATGTGCTGCGCGCGGTCGCGGCCAGTGCCGCTGTGTATGGCACGCTGGGCCATGCGCAGAGCACCTGGCCGACCAAGCCGGTCACGATGATCGTGCCGTTCCCCGCCGGCGGAGGTACCGACGCGTTCGCGCGCCCGATGGCTGCCCAGTTCACCAAGCTCTCGGGTAAGTCCCTGGTGATCGACAACCGCGGCGGCGCTGGCGGCACACTGGGTGCGGGCATTGCGGCCAAGGCCGCACCAGACGGCTACACCTTGTTCATGGGCGCGGTGCACCACACCATTGCACCCGCCATGTACCCGAAGCTGGACTACGACCTCGAACGCGACTTGGTGCCCCTGATCCTGGTGGCCAGCGTGCCGCAGGTGCTGGTGGTCAACGCCAAGAAGCACGGCAACATGGACTTCAAGGCCTTCTTGGCCGAGATCAAGGCCAACCCCGGCAAGCTCAACTATGGCTCGGCCGGTGGCGGCACCTCGCACCACCTGGCCGGTGAGCTGTTCAAGCAGCAGAGCAAGACCTTCATCACCCACATCCCGTACCGCGGCGCGGGCCCGGCGCTCAACGACCTGATTGCCGGCAACGTCGACATGATGTTTGATGGCCTGGGCTCATCGGCTGGCCACATCAAGGGCGGTCGCATCAAGGCGCTGATGGTGTCGGGCACCAAACGCAACCCGGCCTTCCCCGACGTGCCCTGCGCGGCCGAGCTGGGCCTGCCCGAGTACACCGTGACCACCTGGTACGGCATTTGGGCGCCCAAGGGCACGCCGGCCGACGCGCAGGCGCGGGCCATTGAAGAGATCCGCAAGGCCGCACAGGCCGACGAGGCCAAGACGGTCTGGGCGGCCCAGGGGGCCGAGTTCCCCAACCTCACCGGTGCCCAGTTCGATGGCTTCGTCAAAGCCGAACTGAAGAAGTGGGCGCAGGTGGTCAAGGCCTCGGGTGCGAAGCTCGACTGATCCGTACCCAAGTTCCTGCCCATGTCCGGTCACGTCCGCCTGCACCTCGAAGACGCCATCGCCCGCGTCACCCTCAGCAACCCGTCCAAGTTCAACGCCATGTCGCGCGCGATGTGGCGCGAGCTGCGCCAGGTGTTCACCGATCTGCAGCAGCGCGGTGACGTGCGCGCGGTGGTGGTGGCGGGTGAGGGTGGGCACTTCTGCGCGGGCGGCGACATCGCGGAGTACACGGACTTCCGCTTTCATCCCGACGGCCTGCGCGATTTCCACGAGAACGATGTCTGGGGCGGCCTCTCGGCCCTGCTGGCCTGCGACCTGCCTGTGGTTGCGCAGATCGAAGGCAACTGCATGGGCGCGGGGGTGGAAATCGCCTGCTGCTGCGACATCCGCCTGGCGGGGCAGGGCGCGCGCTTTGGTGCGCCGATTGCCAAACTGGGTTTTCCGATGGCGCCGCGTGAGGCCGAGCTGGTGGCGCGCGAGGTCGGTCTGGCCACCGCGCGGCAGATGCTGCTGGAAGCAGCGGTGCTGGACGCACAAACTCTGCTGTCCCGCGGCTTCCTGCACTCCGTGCTGCACGACGCCGACGTGCCTGCAGAGACCCAGCAACGCGCCCTGCGCATTGCGCGGCTGGCGCCGCAGGCCGCCCGCCTGAACAAGCAGGCCTTGCGGGCACTGGCGGGCGGGCAGGGCGCCGAGGCGCTGGTGCCCACCGCCTACGACTACGCCGACAGCGCCGAGCACCGAGAAGGCATCGCAGCCTTTCTGGCCAAGCGGCCACCGAACTTCTGAACCTCCCACGACACACCATGAGCAACCAGAACCTGTTCGTCGCGCTGCGCGACGCCTTCCCCGCCGACCTCGACCGCACCGCGGTGGAGACCGACAACGGCCTGTCCTATTCCTGGCGCGACCTGGACCGCGCCACGGCGATGATGGCCAACCTGCTGGACTCGCTGGACCTGCCGCCGGCCTCGCGCATCGCGGTGCAGGTGGAAAAGTCGGTCGAGGCCATGATGCTGTACCTGGCCACGTTGCGGGCCGGCCATGTCTTCCTGCCGCTGAACACGGCCTACCAGAGCGCCGAGATCGAGTACTTCATCGGCAACGCCGAACCGGCTGTGGTGGTCTGCAGTCCCAAGAACCACGGCTGGGTCAGCAAGATCGCCTTCACCGCCGGCACGCAATACGTGTTCACGCTGGGCGACGACCGCAGCGGCAGTCTTCTGGAACGCGCCGCGCACCACAGCGACCACCACACACCCGCGGTGCGGCAGGACGACGACCTGGCCGCCATCCTCTACACCAGCGGCACCACCGGCCGCAGCAAGGGCGCCATGCTCACGCACGGCAACATGCGCAGCAATGCGTTGATGCTGCGCGAGTACTGGCAGTGGCAGTCCGATGACGTGCTGATCCACGCGTTGCCGATCTTCCACGTGCATGGCCTGTTCGTGGCCATCCACGGCGCGCTCATCAACGGTAGCAAGATGATCTGGCTGTCGAAGTTCGACCCGAAGCTGGCCATCAGCAAGTTCCCGGAAGCCACGGTCTTCATGGGCGTGCCCACGCTGTACGTGCGCATGCTGGCCGAGCCCACGCTGACGAAGGTGCAGGCCGCACACATGCGCCTGTTCATCTCCGGTTCGGCGCCGCTGCTGATCGAGACCTTCACCGAGTGGCAGGCCCGCACCGGCCACACCATCCTGGAGCGCTACGGCATGAGCGAGACGGTGATGCTGACCTCGAACCCCTGCGGCCCGGACGCTCGCTACGGTGGCGCCACCGAGCGCCGCGGTGGCACGGTGGGCTTCCCGCTGCCAGGTGTGACCCTGCGCGTGATGGAAGACGACGGCAAGGCCGTCGCGCCGGGCGAGATCGGCGGCATCCAGGTGAAGGGCCCGAACGTGTTCAAGGGCTACTGGCGCATGCCCGAGAAGACAGCGGAGGAGTTCACCGCCGACGGCTTTTTCAGGACTGGTGATGTGGGCAAGGTGGATGCTGACGGCTACGTCACCATCGTCGGCCGCAGCAAGGACCTGATCATCTCCGGCGGCTACAACGTCTACCCAGCCGAGATCGAGGGCTACATCAACGACATGCCCGGCGTGGCCGAGAGCGCGGTGATCGGCGTGCCGCACCCGGACTTTGGCGAGGTGGGCGTGGCGGTGATCATCGCCAAACCCGGCGCCACGGTAGAACCGGACAGCGTGATCGCAGAGCTCAAGGCGAAACTGGCCAACTTCAAGATCCCCAAGCGCTGTGTGGTCGTGGCCGAACTGCCACGCAACACCATGGGCAAAGTGCAGAAGAACCTGCTGCGCGACCAGTACAAGGGGGCGTTCGCCTGATTCTGGCGTTGCCATGCAAAAGGCCCGCGATCGCGGGCCTTTGATTTTGCGGATGGTCGCTCAACGAAGAACCAGAACCGGAATGTGCGAGTGCGTCAGCACCTGCTGTGTCTCGCTGCCCAGCAGCAGGCGCTTGATGCCCTTGCGGCCGTGCGAGGCCATCACGATCAGGTCCACCTTGTTGCGCTTGGCTGCGGCGATGATGGCTTCGGCGATCAGGTCCGACTTGACGGTGATCGGTTTGACCTTGACCTCCCGCTTCTGCCCTGCGGCCTTGACCGCGTTGACAGCCTCCATCGCTTCATCGTTCCACTGCTTCTCGATGCGGGCCACTTCCGCTGCCGCCAAAGCCACGCCACCCTCGAAGTAGGTCTGCGGGTAACGCGGCACCACCTTCAGGGCCACGACCTCGGCGCCGGTGATGTCGGCCAGGCCAATGGCGTGTTCCACCGCCATGTTGGACAGTTTGGAGCCATCGGTGGCCACGAGGATGCGCTTGTACATGCTGATCTCCGGTGTGTTGTGGTTGGAAAGTGAATATAGGCTACGCATTGACTGCCGGGTAGCGGTTGACTTAAATCAACCGCATGAAACGCGACCTGAATTACCCTCGCGGCATGAACGAGGCCGCCACCGCGCCCCCGGTGGGGCTTTTGCTGGGCAACGAACCGTCTGCCCTGTCGCAGCGCGGAGAAGACCCGTTCGGACCACATCGTGGACCGCTCACGGTCACCGATGACTTTTCGGTGCTCGATGACCCGGTTGAGCTGAACGACTTCACCGAATTCAAGGAAATCGACGGCCAAACGGTGGCCGAATCGGTGCTCATGGTGCAGGGCATGTACTGCGCCGCCTGTGCCGACACGGTGGAATGTGCCTTGCAGGACCTGCCTGGCGTGCGAAGTGCGCGGGTCCATGCCGCGACGCGCCGCCTGATGCTGCAGTGGGAGCCCGGTGCCACCCGCATGTCGTCGCTGGCCGAAGCCGTGGGGCAGACCGGGTACCGCCTGTTGCCGCTGCAGCAGGCACTTTCGATCTCCGAACGCCTGAAGGAAACCCGGCTCGCTCTCTGGCGCCTGTTCGTGGCCGGCTTCTGCGCCATGCAGGTGATGATGTACGCATGGCCGGCCTACGTGGCCGAGCCTGGGGAGATGCCGGCCGACATCGACCAGCTGCTGCGCTGGGCCAGCTGGGTGCTCAGCGTTCCCGTGGTCACTTTTGCCAGCGGACCGTTCTTCAGGGGCGCCTGGCGCGACCTCAAGCTGGGTCGTGTCGGCATGGACACGCCGGTGTCCATTGGCATCCTCGTGGCCTTCCTGGCCAGCTCGGCGGCCACCTTTGATCCGACGGGACCCTGGGGCCATGAGGTCTGGTTCGACTCCCTGACCATGTTCGTGTTCTTCCTGCTCGGCGGCCGCTATCTGGAGCTCAAGGCCAGGGACCGCACCGCCGGTGCGCTGGACGCGCTGATGAACCGCCTGCCGGAGGTGTGTGAGCGGCAGACCGCCGACGGGCGTTTCGAATCGCTGTCGGTGCGCAGACTGGCGGTGGGCGATGTGGTGCGGGTGCAGGCAGGGCAGGCCTTTCCGGGCGACGGGCGGCTGCTCAGCGACACCGCGACCGTGGACGAGGCGCTGCTCACCGGCGAGTCCGATCCCCTGACCCGCCGACAAGGCGATGGGGTGGTGGCGGGCAGCTACAACCTGGCCGGGCCGGTGCTGGTCGAGGTGCAGCGCCTGGGGCGCGACACCCGGTTCGCCCAGATCGTGGCGCTGATGGAGAAGGCGTCCACAGAGAAGCCGCGTCTGGCCGTGCTGGCCGACCGCATTGCGGCGCCCTTCCTCGTGCTGGTGCTGGCGGCCGCTGCGCTCGCGTTCGCGTATTGGTGGCAGATCGACCACTCCAAGGCGCTGGCCGTTGCTGTGGCTGTGCTCATCGTGACCTGTCCCTGTGCCCTGTCGCTGGCCACGCCAGCGGCCATGCTGAGTTCCGCTGGGACGCTGGCCCGGCGCGGCATTCTCGTGCGCCGCCTGCAGGCGTTCGAGACGCTGGCAGAGGTGGGCGCTGTGGTGTTCGACAAGACCGGCACACTCACCCACGACCGCCTGGCGGTGACGGGTCAGCGGATTCGTGAAGGGGCGGATTCCCGACAGGTGCTGGCGCTGGCCGCCGCCATGGCCGAAGGCTCGCTGCACCCGGTGTCCCGCGCCATCGCCGCCTTCGCGCGTGAGGCCGTGTTGTCTACCGAGCGGGTCGATCTGAACGAGTTGACCGAGGCGGCAGGGCAGGGGCTGTCCGCGCGGAACGCGCGAGGCGAGCTGCTCCGCATGGGGTCCGCGGCGTTCTGTGGTCTGGCTACTCGTGGGGGCGAAGCCCTCGCGGGCCGCGTCCACCTTTCTGACGCGCAGGGATGGCTGGCCAGCTTTGATCTGAGTGAAGGGGTGCGCGAGGACGCGGCTTCTGCCGTGGCGGCCCTGCACCAGTCCGGGTTGCGCACCTGGCTGTTGTCGGGCGACCGGGAGGCCGCCGCCCGGTCGGTGGGCGGGATCGTCGGCGTGCAGAACGTGGTGGCAGGTGCCTCACCCGAACAGAAGCTGGCGCAGATCGAGTCCATGCAGAAGCAGGGACTGCGGGTGGCCATGGTGGGCGACGGCCTCAACGACGGTCCGGTGCTTGCCAGGGCCGACACCTCGTTCGCACTGGGTCATGCGGCGCCGCTGGCGCAGGCGCAGTCCGACTTCATCCTGCAGGGCGGCAAGGTCCAGGACGTGGTGTTGACCTTGCAGCAAGCCCGGTTCACGATGCGCATCGTCCGTCAGAACCTTGTATGGGCCGCGCTGTACAACCTGGTGTGTGTTCCTCTGGCCCTGGTCGGCTGGATGCCGCCATGGCTGGCCGGTCTGGGGATGGCGGGCAGTTCGCTGCTGGTGATCCTCAATGCGCTGCGGCTGGCCGCGCCGCCGCGCGAGCGCTCCGGTGTCTGAACCGGCGCTTGGCGTTTCAGATTGAGATTATTTCAAGGAGCCGACATGGACATCCTGTATCTGCTGATACCCGTCTCGATCGTGCTGGTCTTCGCAATCATCGGCGTGTTCTGGTGGGCACTGCACGCAGGTCAGTTCGACAACGTCGAGCGCGAGGGCGAGCGCATTCTTAGAGGCGATTGACGTAAGTCAAGGCGTCCACGAGGTTACATGTGGACACTGCGCCAGTGGCATTAATGAGGAGTTCTGTATGTCCGTGACAACAAAGACCGGCCAACCGGCGGTCTACAACGACAGCGTCGTCCGCTGGTTCTCCATCGCAGCCGTGATCTACGGCGTGGTGGGCATGCTGGTGGGCGTCATCATCGCGGCCCAGCTGACCTGGCCCGAGCTCAACATGGGGATCGAGTGGATCACCTACGGTCGTCTTCGACCGCTGCACACCAACGCCGTAATCTTTGCCTTCGGCGGCAGCGTGCTGTTTGCAACCAGCTACTACGTTGTCCAACGGACATGCCACACACCGCTGTTCTCCAACGCGCTGGCGTGGTTCACCTTCATCGGCTGGAATATCGTCATCGTCTCTGCGGTGATCACCCTGCCGCTGGGCATCACCAGCGGCAAGGAGTATGCCGAACTGGAGTGGCCGATTGACCTGCTGATCGCGGTGACCTGGGTCGCCTACGCCATCGTGTTCTTCGGCACGGTGGGCATCCGCAAGGTCAAGCACATCTACGTGGCCAACTGGTTCTTCGGCGCCTTCATCATCGCCGTGGCCCTGCTGCACATCGTCAACAGCGCGGCCCTGCCGGTGGAACTCTTCAAGTCCTATTCCGCGTACGCCGGCGTGCAGGACGCCATGGTGCAATGGTGGTACGGCCACAATGCCGTGGGCTTCTTCCTGACCGCCGCCTTCCTGGGCATGATGTACTACTTCATCCCCAAGCAGGCCGAGCGTCCGGTGTATTCGTACCGCCTGTCGATCGTGCACTTCTGGGCCCTGATCTTCACCTACATGTGGGCGGGCCCCCACCACCTGCACTACACCGCGCTGCCCGACTGGGCGCAGTCGGTCGGCATGGTGTTCTCCCTGATCCTGCTGGCTCCCAGCTGGGGCGGCATGATCAACGGCATCATGACCCTCTCGGGTGCCTGGCACAAGCTGCGTGACGACCCCATCCTGCGCTTCCTCATCGTGTCCCTGTCGTTCTACGGCATGTCCACCTTCGAAGGTCCGATGATGTCCATCAAGACCGTCAACGCCCTGTCGCACTACACCGACTGGACCGTGGGCCACGTGCACTCCGGCGCCCTGGGCTGGGTGGGTCTGGTGTCCATGGGTTCGCTGTACTACCTGATCCCGCGCCTGTTCGGCCAGAAGAAGATGTACTCGGTGCCCGCCATCGAACTGCACTTCTGGATCGCCACCATCGGCATCGTGCTGTACATCGCCGCGATGTGGATTGCCGGCGTGATGCAAGGCCTGATGTGGCGCTCGGTCAACCCGGACGGCAGCCTGACGTACACCTTCGTCGAGTCGGTGAAAGCCACCTTCCCGTTCTACGTGATCCGCCTGGTCGGTGGCCTGCTGTACCTGGCCGGCATGATCGTCATGCTCTGGAACGTGATCATGACCGCGCTGCAGGGCAAGGCCCACAACGCCCCCGTCATGGCCGTCAACCCCGCCCACGCCTGAGGAGAAGAACAACATGGCCAGCAATGAACATCTGTCCGGTCACGCCCGGATCGAGACCAGCAACTTCCTGATGATCGTCCTGATCACCCTCGTGGTGGCTGTCGGCGGTCTGGTGGAAATCGTGCCGCTGTTCTTCCAGAAGTCCACCACCCAGCCGATCGAGGGTCTCAAGCCCTATACCGCGCTGCAGGTGGCCGGTCGCGACGTCTACGTCAAGGAAGGCTGCTACAACTGCCACTCGCAGATGATCCGTCCCTTCCAGGCCGAGACCCTGCGCTACGGTCCTTACTCGGTGGCCGGCGAGTACGTGTACGACCACCCCTTCCAGTGGGGTTCGAAGCGCACCGGTCCCGACCTGCACCGTGTTGGTGGCCGCTACAGCGACGAGTGGCACCGTGCCCACTTGAACAACCCGCGCGATGTCGTGCCCGAGTCCAACATGCCCGCCTATCCCTGGCTGGCCGAAAAAACCGTGAAAGCCGAAGGTATTCCCGCCCGCATGAAGGCCCTGCGCACCCTGGGCGCGCCTTACAGCGACGAGGAAATCGCCAAGTCTGTGGAAGATGTCAAGGGCAAGACCGAGCTGGATGCCGTGATCGCCTACCTGCAGGTGCTGGGCACCGCACGCAGCGCCGCCAAGCTTGCGCCTGCTGCCGCAGCACCCGCTGCAGAAGTTGCTCCCGCCGCTGCACCTGAAGCCGCGGCACCCGCAGCTCCCGCTGCAGAGGCGCAACCCGCAGCGCCAGCGGCCGACGCCAAGACCCAATAAGGGGCGAGACCATGGACATCAACGATCTGCGCAGCATCGTCACGACGATCAGCCTGCTGACCTTTGTCGGCATCCTGGTCTGGGCCTGGTCCAAACGCAATCAGCGCGACTTCGAAGAGGCGGCCCAGCTGCCCTTCCAGGACGACTGAACGATTGCGGAACGAACACGAGAAAACATCATGAGCGACTTCATCAGCGACTTCTGGCACCTCTACGTGGCCGGCATCACGCTCGTCAGCATCATCGCCTGCGCGGTTCTGCTGTACATCAGCGGCACGACCAAGGCAGCTACCCACGCCGACAACACCACGGGCCACGTGTGGGACGGCGACCTGCGTGAGATGAACAACCCCCTTCCCAAGTGGTGGGTGTACCTGTTCATCATCACGGTGGTCTTCGGTCTGGTCTACGGCGCCCTCTATCCCATGTTCGGCAAGTTCCAGGGCGCCCTGGGCTGGTCGTCCCAGGGGCAGCACGCAGCCGAAGTTAAGAAGGTCGAGGACGCCATCGCCCCGATCTACGCGAAGTACAACGGCATGAAGCCGGAAGACATCGCTGCCGACGCCCAGGCCATGGCCATTGGCGAGCGCCTGTTCATGAACTACTGCGCCCAGTGCCACGGTTCTGATGCGCGTGGTGCCAAGTCTTTCCCCAACCTTACCGATGGCGACTGGCTGGGTGGTTCCGATCACGCCTACATCAAGACCACGATCGCACAGGGTCGTACCGGCGTGATGCCCCCGATGGCAGCGGCTGTGGGTGGTCCTGAGGACGTCAAGGACGTGGCCCACTACGTGCTCAGCCTGTCCGGCAGCCCGAACGACTCGGTCCGTGCTTCTCAGGGCAAGGCCAAGTTCGCCGCCTGTGCGGCCTGCCACGGTCCCGAGGGCAAAGGCATGGCGGCCGTGGGTGCACCGAACCTGACCGACGGTGTCTGGCTGCACGGCTGGGGCGAAGAAGCGATCGTTCGCGCTGTCAACAATGGTTTCAACAACCACATGCCGCCACAGGCTGCGCTGCTGAACGAAGCCCAGATCAATGTGCTGGCTTCCTATGTCTGGGGTTTGTCCAACAAGCCTGCCGCCAAGCAGTGATGGCCTGAAGCCAGTCACTTTTCTCTCGCCAGGTCATCCGTGAGTTCTCCAGCGCCAGACGCCTCAAGCACTGTTAGGCCCCCCGTGATTCCCATCGTCCCTGAGACACCGAAAGGTGTTCCGGAGGACGATGAGGTGATGGTTTCTCTCTACGCCTCGCGCAAGAAGATCCATCCCCGTTCGGTGTCCGGACTGTTCTCCAGGTGGCGCTGGGCGCTGGTCTGGTTCACCCAGATTTTTTTTTACGGATTGCCCTGGCTGGAGTGGAATGCCCGCCAAGCGGTGCTCTTCGACCTCGAAGCGCGCCGCTTCTACATTTTTGGGCTGGTCCTCTATCCGCAGGACTTCATCTACCTGACCGGACTGCTGGTCATCTCCGCACTGGCCCTGTTCCTTTTCACTGCGGTCGCTGGCCGCCTATGGTGCGGTTACGCCTGTCCCCAGACCGTCTACACCGAAATCTTCCTTTGGATCGAGAAGAAGGTGGAGGGCGACCGCTCGGCGCGGATCCGGCTGGATGAGTCGAGCCTGGATGCCCGCAAGTTCGGCAAGCGTTCGCTCAAACATGCCTTGTGGATCCTGTTCGCGCTCTGGACAGGCTTCACCTTTGTCGGCTACTTCACCCCTATCCGGGAGCTGGCGAGTCTGAGCATGGCCGCCTCGCTGGGCCCTTGGCAGACCTTCTGGATCTTCTTCTACGGGTTCGCGACCTACGGAAACGCGGGCTTCATGCGCGAGCAGGTCTGCAAGTACATGTGTCCGTATGCCCGCTTCCAGAGCGCGATGTTCGACAAGGACACGATGATCGTGACCTACGACAAGGCACGTGGGGAGCCGCGCGGGGCGCGCTCCAAAAAGGCAGACCCCAAAGCCCTGGGATTGGGTGCCTGTGTCGACTGCACGCTCTGCGTGCAGGTCTGTCCGACGGGCATCGACATCCGCAACGGATTGCAGTACGAATGCATCGGTTGTGGGGCCTGCATCGATGTCTGCGACGAGGTGATGGACAAGGTCGGCTATCCGCGCGGACTGGTCAAGTACTCGACTCAGAATGGCATGGCCAAGGGCTGGACCCGCGAGCAGATGGTCCGTCACGCCTTCCGTCCCAGGGTACTCGTCTACACCACCATTCTGTCGGTCATCACCCTGGCCGTGTTTGTCAGTCTCTTCCTGCGCACGCCGCTGAAGGTCGATGTGATTCGCGACCGCGGAGCACTGGCGCGCATGGTGGAGCAGGGGCGCATCGAAAACGTGTTCCGCCTGCAAATCATGAATGCGACCGAGTCTCCGCAGCGCTACCAGATCAGTGTCGAGGGACTGGAGGGCGTGATGATCGCGTCGGAAACCGAAGTGGACGTGCTTTCCACAGAAGTGCGCTCCGCCGCCGTGCGCGTCCAGATCCCGCCCAACGCCGCGCCCGCCGGCTCGCACCCGATACGGTTCACCATCCGGTCCACCGGCAGCGATGTGTCTGAGGTGGTGGAGAAGGCCGTCTTCATCGTTCCACGCTAAACTGAATTCACACGCTTATGGAACAAGTCATGTCAGCAAATCCAAGTCATCACCCGGCCACGCCGTGGTGGAAGGTGCCCCACATGTGGCTGGTGGTCGGTGGGCCTGTTGCCGTGATCGTCGCTGGCGTGATCACCTTGGTCATCGCAGTGAAGAACCCCGATCCTGTGCTCAACAAGTCCGACTACGAGAGAGATCTTGCCGCCGCTCAGCGGCTTGAAGGGCAGGCCAAGGTCGATGCATTGGCCAAGATGCAGCCGGCCCATCAGGCGCGCAATCACGCCGCTTCGCCGGTCGTACCGGCGGCCCCCTCCAAGTAGGACGCCGCATCACCGAATGCAGCCACACAGGAGTGAAGGATACGACTCATGAAAGCTCAGCGGTGGATGTGGATAGCGTGGCCAGCATTTCTAGTGGCTTCGGTGCTCGAGATGATTGTTTTCGCCATGGTCGACCCGGGTGATCTCCACTGGTTCGGTAACCCCCTGGAGCTGTCTCGACAGGCCATCTACACACTGGCGTTCTTCGTGTTCTGGTGTGTCACCATGGCATCGAGCGCGCTGACCACCTTGCTCGCCATGTCTCCCTTCGAGGTCAATCGCTGTCCGGTACCTGAAACGGAGCGTCCCCAGGACTGTGCCCGCAACGGCGGGTGCAGCTGATCTGCGTTTCGCAAATAAAAACCCCGCTCAGGGTTCAGACCTGAGCGGGGTTTTTTGGAGGGGTCGAATAGGTTCAGCGGCAGGTCTGGGGGTTCACGATCTGCTTGAGCGCATCGGTGTTCTTGATGTGCACATAGCGTTGTTTGACTTCGATGATGCCTTCCTCGACGAACTTCGAGAACGTCCGGCTCACGGTTTCAAGCTTCATGCCCAGGTAACTCCCGATCTCTTCCCGGGTCATACGCAGGATGAGCTCGGACTGTGAGAAGCCGCGTGCATGCAGACGCTGGACGAGGTTGAGCAGGAAGGCTGCGAGACGTTCCTCGGCACGCATGCTGCCCAGCAGCAGCATCACGCTGTGATCGCGGACGATTTCCCGGCTCATGATCTTGTGGACATGGTGCTGCAGCGTGGTGAACTCCCGTGACAGCTCTTCCACCTGGTCAAACGGCATCACACAGACTTCGGCGTCCTCAAGAGCAATGGCGTCACAGGAATGACGGTCACTGACGATGCCATCCATGCCGATGATTTCACCGGTCATCTGGAAACCGGTGACCTGGTCCCTGCCGTCGGCGGTGGTCACGCAGGTTTTGAAGAAGCCCGATCGCACCGCGTAGAGCGAAGTGAACTTGTCGCCGGTATTGAACAGGGCTGTTCCCCGCTTGATCCTCCTGCGCGTGGAGATCACGGTGTCCAGCTTGTCCATTTCCTCAGGGTTGAGGCCCATGGGCAGACACAACTCCCGGAGGTTGCAACTGGAACAGGCGACTTTGATGCTGTGAATGTCCATAAATCTTCCAGATTTCGCCCGAAGCTTAACGCATGGTCACAAGTGCCAGCAAGGCGGAAGCGCTCACCCTCGTTGGGGGGATGGGGGGAAACCCCGGGGCTTGGACGGCCCTTGATCTTGATCAAGGGTGCTATTTCTGCCTTGGTGCACATTCGCGCTGAGAACTGGAGAATTGTTTGTGAGTCACGCCATTTCCGACGAATTGCTCAAGCGATTCGACATCCCGGGTCCCCGTTACACCTCGTACCCCACCGCAGACCGCTTTGTAGAAGCGTTCACGGAGAGCGACTACATCCAGGCGCTGGAACAACGTCGGGCTGGGTCGCTCGCATTGCCGTTGTCGCTGTACGTCCATATTCCTTTCTGCGAGTCTGTCTGCTACTACTGCGCCTGCAACAAGGTCATCACCAAGCACCACGAAAGGGCTGCGGAATACCTGCGGTATCTGTCGCGTGAGGTGGAGCTTCAGGTGCAGCACTTCGGGAAGGGGCACGCCGTGTCCCAGCTGCATCTGGGAGGAGGAACGCCGACCTTCCTGTCCGACGCCGAGCTGGAGGATCTTCTGACAATGATCCGCCGCAACTTCACGCTCGTGCCAGGAGGCGAGTACTCCATAGAGGTCGACCCTCGCACGGTGACGGACCAGCGTTTGCAGACACTGGCCAGGTTGGGTTTCAACCGACTGAGTTTCGGTGTACAGGATTTCGATCCCGCTGTTCAGAAAGCGGTGCACCGGGTGCAACCGGTCGAGCAGGTGTTCGCACTGGTCGAGACGGCACGCAAGATCGGATTTGAGTCGGTCAACGTGGACCTCATCTATGGCTTGCCATTGCAGACGCCCGAGTCGTTTGCCCGCACGCTTGCCCAAGTCAACCAGTTGCGCCCCGACCGCATCGCGCTCTACGCATACGCTCACTTGCCAGCACGTTTCAAACCGCAGCGCCGGATCGTGGCCGCCGAGTTGCCCAGCGCGGGAGACAAGCTGTCGATGCTGTCGGCTTCGCTGGATGCCATGAGCGATGCGGGGTACGTCTACGTCGGCATGGATCACTTCGCGTTGCCGACGGATGCATTGGCCGTGGCCAAGCGACAGGGGCGGTTGCACCGAAATTTCCAGGGCTACAGCACGCAGCCCGACTGCGACCTGATCGCTTTGGGTGTTTCGGCCATCGGCCGCATCGGTGCGACCTACAGCCAGAACGCCAAGACGATTGAGGAGTATTACGACGCGCTGGACCAGGGTCGTCTTCCGATCGTGCGCGGGTTGGCACTGACCAGGGACGATTTGTTGCGCCGCTCCGTGATCATGTCCCTGATGTGCCAGGGGCAGCTTCAGTTCGAATCAATCAACCTGGGACACCTGATCGACTGCAAGAGCTACTTTGCTCGCGAGCTGGAGGTGTTGGCCGGCTATGCCGAACACGGACTGGTTCGCATCGACGACTCTGGTGTGGAGGTGACGCCAGCAGGTTGGTATCTGGTTCGCGCCATCGCCATGGTTTTCGACAAAAACCTGCAGGTCGACCAGGACCGGGCGCGTTTCTCCAAGATCATCTGACTCGCGTGGTTTCGAGCCAGCGCGAGGGTTGCGACTGCTAGAGTTCTGCCATGCAAACATCCATGGCGCTCACCGCACTGTTCATGGGGATCGCTGGTGGTCCCCATTGTGTCGCCATGTGTGGAGCCGCTTGCGCAGGCATCAGTCGTGGCGTGACCGGGCGCCAGAGCACGGCGGCTCTGCTGAACTTCCAGGCTGGACGACTGCTTGGCTACTCCCTCTTCGGGGCGATTGCCGCAGGTTCTGTGCAAGGCCTGGCTTGGCTGGGAACCAACACCTCTGTGATCCGGCCGGTCTGGACCATGTTTCACGTGGCAGCCATGCTGCTCGGTTTGGTTCTGATCTGGCAGGCTCGCCAGCCAGCATGGCTCGACGGGCTGGCCCAAGGCGTCTGGCGCAGGACGCGACCGGTGTTCGGACGCCTGGGGGCCAAGGCGCCCGCGGTACTCGGCGTCGCGTGGGCACTGATGCCATGCGGATTACTGTATTCCGCGCTGATGGTGGCGTCTTTGTCAGCCAATGCAATGGAGGGCGCGATGATCATGGCGCTGTTCTCCGCCGGGACTTCGCTTTCGTTGACCATCGGGCCCTGGCTCTTGCTGCGTTTGCGGGGCGACGGCTCAGGTGGTTGGGGCATCCGGCTGGCAGGGATCGCATTGGCCGCCACCTCCGGTTGGGCGCTCTGGATGGGAATCACCGATCCCACCGGTCTCTGGTGCGCTTGAGCCTCTCAGCTTGAACGTCCTGGCAGGGTTGCCAGAACCAGGCCCAGCAAGGCCACACCAAAAGCAAACATCTGGAGCGGGCTGAGGGTTTCACCCATGAACAGCACGCCGATAGTGGCTGCGCTGATCGGGAGCATCACTGTGAACACCCCGGCGCGGGCAGCAGGAACAGACTTCAACCCAGTCATCCAGAGCCATACCGTCCAGACGCTGGCGGCCAGTGCGTAGAAGACCAGCAGACCCCACGTCGGTGCTGTGATGGAGGTGAAGTCAAAGGCTCTGGCCGCCCACAGCCCAAAAGGCGTGACCAGCACGAAACCCCAAAGGTTGATGATGGCGGATATCCGCTTGGGCCCCAGACCTTCGGTGAGCCGTTTTCCAATCACCACATAAGAGGCCTCGCACACAACCGCTGCGAACACGAGCAGGTTGCCCCAGAACTGCTGCTCGAGACCGAACCACCCGAGGCCTTGTGCGTGTGTGGCACTGCCTGCCTTCTGCATTGAAAAGAGCCCGATTCCGACTGCAGCGCACGCGATGCCCAGGGCGGTGCGCTTGCCGATGCGTTCTTTGAGAAACACCCAGCTGAGGACTGCCACCACCGCCGGAATGGAGGACATCACCACGCCAGCGGACACCGCCGTGGTCATCGACACGCCAAACAGCATGCAGATGGAGAATAGGAAGTTGCCTAGGAAGGACTCAAGGAACAGCAGCTTTTGGGTACGAGCGGACAGCTGGGGCTCTTCTGCAGGCTTGCGCAGCCATCTCCACATGGCCGCCACCCCGATACCGAAGCGGAGCCACGCCAGCAGGAAGACCGGAAACGCCGCAACCAATGGTTTTGAGAGTGCGACATAGCTCCCCACCAGCGACATGCTGGCCGCTAGGCAGACATACGCGCCAAATTTTGCGGGGGTGGTCGGAAGGTTCGGCTCTGGTGACATAGGGCCAGCATCATGCCCCAGCCAGCGGCGATCATCGCCTTCCAAATAGAGTCATTCCATTTTGCAATGAGAAATCACATGTGTTGCGCTGCAAAAAAATTTCTCAATACAAGAAAGCGATTCCCACATTGCAGGATTTTTGTAGAATCGCATTGAATTTAAAGAGTTTTTTCTCTATCTTATATAAGACATAAGAGCTTCCAAAAGTCTTCTATAAGACTTAAAGTTCTCCCATTGGCTCTGGTCTGCAACAGGAACAAGCCGTCCCATTCATCAACCTCATGGAGAGTCGCAAATGCCCCAGTCCCTCAAAGAACAACTGAGCCGCCAACAGCAGATCGAAGCCCTGGAAAAAGACTGGGCCACCAACCCTCGCTGGAAGCTGGTCAAGCGCGGTTACTCCGCCGCTGACGTGGTGCGGCTGCGCGGCTCCATGCAGCCCGAGTACACCCTGGCCCAGCGCGGCGCCGAAAAGCTGTGGGAAAAGGTCAACGGCGGCGCCAAGAAGGGCTACGTCAACGCCTTCGGTGCCATCACCGCCGGTCAGGCCATGCAGCAGGCCAAGGCTGGTCTGGAGGCCGTGTACCTGTCGGGCTGGCAGGTCGCTGCCGACGGCAACACCAGCGAAACCATGTATCCCGACCAGTCGCTGTACGCCTACGACTCGGTGCCGACCATGGTCCGCCGCATCAACAACACCTTCAAGCGCGCGGACGAAATCCAGTGGAGCCGTGGCATCGAGCCGGGTTCCGCCGAATTCATCGACTACTTCCTGCCCATCGTTGCTGATGCGGAAGCCGGTTTCGGTGGCGTGCTGAACGCCTTCGAACTGATGAAGAACATGATCGCTGCCGGTGCTGCTGGCGTTCACTTCGAAGACCAGCTGGCCGCCGTGAAGAAGTGCGGCCACATGGGTGGCAAGGTGCTGGTGCCGACGCAGGAAGCCATCGAAAAGCTGATCGCCGCCCGCTTTGCTGCCGACGTGATGGGCGTGCCCACCATCGTGCTGGCCCGCACCGATGCCGAAGCCGCCAACCTGATCACCAGCGATCACGACGCCAACGACAAGCCCTTCCTGACCGGTGAGCGCACCCAAGAAGGGTTCTACCGCGTCAAGAACGGCCTGGAGCAAGCCATCAGCCGCGGCGTGGCCTACGCTCCCTACGCCGACCTAGTGTGGTGCGAGACCGGCGTGCCCGATATCGGCTTTGCCCGTGAGTTCGCCCAGGCCGTGCACGCCGCCTGCCCCGGCAAGCTGCTGTCCTACAACTGCTCGCCCTCGTTCAACTGGAAGAAGAACCTGGACGACAAGCAGATCGCCAAGTTCCAGGACGACCTGTCCGCGCTGGGCTACAAGTACCAGTTCATCACGCTGGCCGGTATCCATATCAACTGGTTCAACACCTTCCAGTTCGCGCACGCCTACGCCCGCGGTGAGGGGATGAAGCACTACACCGAGATGGTGCAGGAGCCGGAGTTCAAGGCTCGTGAGAAGGGCTACACCTTCGTGTCGCATCAGCAGGAGGTGGGTGCCGGTTACTTCGACGACGTGACCACCGTGATCCAGGGGGGGTCTTCCAGCGTGAAGGCTCTGACTGGTTCGACCGAAGAAGAGCAGTTCCACTGATTGATCTGGCGGCCAGCTCGCTAAAATCAAGCAACAACCCCCGGCTCGCGGCACCGCGATCCCGGGGTTTTTTCTTGTTTGCGGCATGCGTTCTGTCGTCAATAACCTACATCGATGCGTAGCCAGGGAACATTCCTCTCCGGCCGTGGGAGAATTTGTCGGTTAAAGCCGGTCGCTCAGACCACTACAAAGCAGGAGAGTCCAAGTGTTGAGCAAATGGAAATGGGTATCTGTTCTGGCAATGTCTTTGACTTTGGCAGGATGTGGTGGCGGAGGGGAGGCCACGGCGCGCGGTGCGATTGCAGTCAATACCATCAACGGTGTCGGCACTATCGTGACCAACTATGCTTCTCAGCCCGAGGCTAACAGCGATGCGTTGGCGCAGTGCGCGCGCTTGGTTGGGACCGGTATGGGATGCGAGGTCATTCTCGAGTTCTCTGGTAACGGTACCTGTGGATCTGCTGCGCGGGGAAACAACAACGTCTGGGGTGCTGCCAGTGGGTCTTCCAAGGAAGTCGCCGACTCGCGGGCCATGTCGGACTGCGTCGCCAAGGGCGGAACAAGTTGTGTGATTCCTGGGTGGCTTGAAACGCAGTGCAACTGATCGGTTCAGATGGGCTTCCCGAACTGTGTAAAAATCAAGTTTTGCTAAGTTCTTTCTTGTCTTCTTGCTGCTTGGTTATGACACCGCGAACTAAACCGGAGCTTGTAGTTATGGCCCTTTGAGGCCAGCAGTTCGCGCCTGCCATTTTTGCAGTTTTAGTTTTCTCCTTCAAAAGCGCGGCCATAGCCGCGCTTTTTGTTTTTCGGATCATGTCATGCCCAACATCACGCTTCCCGACGGCTCTCTGCGAGAATTTTCCAGTCCAGTTACCGTAGCAGAGGTGGCTGCCTCCATTGGTGCCGGCCTGGCCAAGGCGGCGCTGGGTGGTAAGGTCAACGGCAAGTTGGTGGACACCAGTTTTCTGATCGCCGAAGATGCTTCTCTGGCCATTGTTACTGCCAAGGACGCCGATGGTCTGGAGCTGATCCGTCACTCCACGGCCCACTTGTTGGCCTATGCGGTCAAGGAGCTGTTCCCCGATGCGCAGGTCACCATCGGCCCGGTGATTGAGCACGGGTTCTACTACGACTTCTCGTACAAGCGCCCCTTCACGCCCGAGGACTTGGCGGCCATCGAAAAGAAGATGATCGAGCTGGCCAACAAGGATGAGTCGGTGGTACGCCGCGTGCTACCGCGCGACGAGGCGGTGGCTTACTTCAAGGCGCTGGGCGAGCACTACAAGGCTGAAATCATTGCCAGCATTCCTAGTAACGAGGATGTGTCGCTCTACCGCGAAGGTGCGTTCGAAGACTTGTGTCGGGGACCGCACGTGCCCAGCACCGGCAAGCTCAAGCACTTCAAGCTGATGAAGGTGGCCGGTGCCTACTGGCGCGGTGATCACCGCAACGAAATGCTGCAACGCATCTACGGCACGGCCTGGGCTACCAAGGACGAGTTGCAGCAGTATCTGACCATGCTGGAAGAGGCCGAGAAGCGCGACCACCGCAAGCTCGGTCGCGAACTTGACCTGTTCCACTTGGACGAGCACTCGCCTGGTACCGTGTTCTGGCACCCCAAAGGATGGACCGTGTGGCAGGCGGTGGAGCAGTACATGCGCGCTGTCTACCGCGATAACGGCTACCAGGAAGTCAAGGGGCCGCAGATCCTGGACAAGGCGCTTTGGGAGAAGACCGGCCATTGGGACAAGTACCGAGAGAACATGTTCGTGACCGAGTCGGAAAAACGCGACTACGCGCTCAAGCCGATGAACTGTCCGGGCCACATCATCATCTTCAAGCAGGGCATCAAAAGCTATCGGGACCTGCCACTGCGCTATGGCGAGTTTGGACAGTGCCACCGCAATGAGCCTTCTGGCGGTTTGCACGGCATCATGCGAGTGCGTGCGTTCACGCAGGACGATGGCCACATTTTTTGTACCGAGGACCAGATCCAGTCCGAGGTCATGGCGTTCACCACTCTTCTGCAGCAGGTCTACAAGGACTTTGGTTTTACCAACATCCTCTACAAGCTCTCGACCCGACCTGAAAAGCGCATTGGCACTGAAGAAAGTTGGGACAAGGCGGAGGCAGCGTTGGCCGAAGGCTTGAAGGCGTCGGGGTGTGCATTCGAATACTTGCCGGGCGAGGGGGCGTTTTACGGGCCAAAGATCGAGTACACGCTCAAGGACGCTCTGGGCCGCGAATGGCAATGCGGCACCATCCAAGTGGATCCCAATCTTCCTGAGCGGCTGGATGCAGAGTTCGTTGGGGAGGATGGTTCGCGCCACCGGCCCATCATGCTGCATCGCGCCATCGTCGGTAGCCTCGAGCGCTTCATCGGTATCTTGATCGAACAGCACGCCGGCGCCTTGCCTGTGTGGTTGGCGCCGGTGCAAGTGGCAGTGCTCAACATCACCGATGCCCAGGCGGACTACGTGCAGGAAGTGGCGAAATTGCTGCAAAAACAAGGGCTTAGGGTTGAAGCGGACCTCCGCAACGAGAAAATAACGTATAAAATACGGGAACACGCGTTGCAAAAGCTGCCTTACATCCTCGTCGTGGGCGACAAGGAGAAAGCTGCTGGTACCGTGGCTGTGCGGGCACGAGGTAATAAAGACCTCGGTGTCATGTCGCTGGAGAACTTCTCCCAACTAGTGGCGACAGACGTTTCCTCCAAAGTGTGATTTCATCCGCTCCGGAAGGCCCCTCGGCTGCTGTGCACTGTGCGTGGCCCCGAGGGGTTCGTCTTTTTATTGATCAACAGCCCACGACAAGGAACTAGCCATAGCTACCAACTTTCGCGACCGCCGCCAGCGTGAAGAGCGTGCACACCGCCTGAACCGGGAAATTATGGCCCCCGAGGTCCGCCTCAACGGGCCAGACAACGAGCCTTTGGGCATTGTCAGTCTCCAGGAAGCGTTGCGCATGGCCGGTGAGCTGGACGTGGATCTGGTCGAGATCGCGGCGACAGCGAATCCGCCTGTGTGCCGGCTGATGGACTATGGCAAGTTCAAGTATCAGGAGCAGAAAAAGGCTGCTGAGGCGAAGGCCAAGCAGACTGTTATCGAAATCAAGGAAGTCAAGTTCCGTCCCGGGACCGACGACGGCGACTACAACATCAAGATGCGCAACATCCGTCGTTTTCTGGACGATGGAGACAAATGCAAGATCACGCTGCGGTTCCGCGGACGCGAGATCACGCACCAGGAGCTTGGCCTAGCCTTGCTCAATCGCATCCGGGATGAGTTGGGCGATGCCATCGTCGTCGAGCAGTTCCCCAAGCTGGAAGGGCGCCAGATGATCATGATGATCGCGCCCGGCAAGAAGAAAGTGGGCGGTGGCGCGTCCAAGGCAGCGGCAGAGCCCGCTGTCCAGCCGGCGGCCTGACGGACGACGTCGGGCCGTGGTGCGCCAAGATTGGTCGGGCAGGTTCAGTCTTCCTGTCTGATCGAGGTCTGCCGTCCATGGCGGTGGGCCGAAATGATCTCACTTCGGTGGGGTCACAAAAAGTGGCTCGGGGCCAGCAAGTCCGCGGAAGGTTCGCGGCGCCTCACGAGCACAAATGAAAAAGGAGCATTCACATGCCCAAAATGAAGACCAAGAGCAGCGCGAAGAAGCGTTTTCGCGTTCGTCCCGGTGGCACCGTCAAGCGCGGTCAAGCCTTCAAACGTCACATCCTGACCAAGAAGACCACCAAGAACAAGCGCCATCTGCGTGGTGCGGTGACTGTTCATGAGACCAACATGGGTCACATGGCGCAGATGCTGCCCGGCATGGGCATTTGATCAACGACGAACAAGGAGCAACACATGCCTCGCGTCAAACGTGGTGTAACGGCACGCGCCCGTCACAAAAAAGTTCTCGCCCTTGCCAAGGGTTTCCGCGGTCGCCGCGGCAACGTCTTCCGCATCGCCAAGCAGGCGGTGATGAAGGCCGGTCAGTACGCCTACCGTGACCGCCGCACCAAGAAGCGCGTTTTCCGTCAGCTGTGGATTGCGCGTATCAACGCCGGTGCACGCGCTTGCGGCCTGACGTACAGCCAGTTCGCCAATGGCCTGAAGAAGGCCCAGATCGAGATCGACCGCAAGGTCCTGGCCGATCTGGCCGTCAACGACGTCGCTGCTTTCAACAGCATCGTGGAGCAAGTCAAAGCCAAGCTGGCCGCTTGATTTACGACCGTCCCTGCTGGCCCCTGCCGGTGGTGACGACGTCGCTCAAAGGGGTTGAGGCTTGAGGGGTTCCCTCGGTGCTCTCAGCCCCTTTTTTGTTTTCCCGCACGAGACACACATGAACGAGTTGGACGCACTGGTCGAAGGCGCGCGCGCTGCGTTCGCGCAGGCACCCACCCCTGCCGATCTGGAAAACGCCAAGGCGCAGTACATTGGCAAATCGGGTCGCATCACCGAGCTGATGAAGGGTATGACCGCTTTGTCGGTGGACGAGAAGAAGACCCGCGGGGCCGCGATCAACGTGGCCAAGCAGGCCATTGAAGCGGCGCTGACCGAGCGCCGCCAGGCGTTGGCCGATGCCGAATTGCAGGCGCAGCTCAAGGCAGAGGCGCTGGACGTGACGCTGCCAGGGCGCCAGCGCGGGCAGGGTGGTCTGCACCCCGTGAGCCTGACACTGGAGCGTATCGAAGCGATATTTGGCTCGCAGGGCTTCGAGGTGGCCGAAGGCCCCGAGATTGAGTCCGACTGGTTCAACTTCACCGCGCTGAACACGCCCGAGGACCACCCGGCGCGTTCCATGCACGACACTTTTTATGTGGAAGGTGGCAGCGCAAAAGCGCCGAACCTGCTGCGCACCCACACCAGCCCAATGCAGATCCGCCACGCGGTGCAGCACGTCAAGCGCCACCGTGCTGCGCTGGACGCAGGCCTTCCGATGCCGGAGATCCGCGTGATCGCGCCGGGCCGCACCTACCGCGTCGACAGCGATGCCACGCATTCGCCCATGTTCCACCAGTGCGAAGGCCTGTGGATTGGTGAGAACGTGAGCTTCAAGGACCTCAAGGTCGTCTTCACTGACTTCTGCCGTACCTTTTTCGAAAGCGATGACCTGGTGCTGCGGTTCCGTCCCAGCTTTTTCCCGTTCACCGAGCCCAGCGCCGAGATCGACATCCAGTTCCAGAGCGGCCCGCTGGCCGGGCGCTGGCTGGAGGTGGCCGGTTCCGGCCAGGTGCACCCGAACGTGGTGCGCAACATGGGCCTGGACCCCGAGCGCTACATCGGCTTTGCCTTCGGCATGGGGCCGGACCGCCTGACGATGCTGCGGTATGGCGTGAACGATCTGCGCCTGTTCTTTGACGGCGACATCCGCTTCTTACGTCAGTTCGCCTGATTCTCTGCGCCGCTTGCCCACGTACCGAGTCGTCTCATGCAATTCCCCGAATCCTGGCTGCGTGCCTTCTGCAACCCGCCTCTGACCAGCCAGCAGCTGGCCGACACCCTGACCATGGCTGGTCTGGAGGTCGAAGAACTGCGCCCGTTCGCGCCTGCCTTCACCGGCGTGGTGGTGGGCCAGGTCCTGAGCGCCGAACAACACCCCAATGCCGACCGCCTGCGCGTGTGCCAGGTGGATGTGGGGCATGGCGCCCCTTTGAACATCGTCTGTGGCGCACCAAACGCGCGCGCTGGTATCAAAGTGCCGTGTGCCACGGTCGGGGCTTTGCTGCCGCCGGGTGAGGACGGCAAACCGTTTGCCATCAAGCTGGGCAAGCTGCGCGGCGTCGAGAGCCAGGGTATGCTGTGCTCGGCCAAGGAGCTGCAAATCTCCGAAGAGAGCAATGGCCTGCTGGAGCTGGGTGAAGACGCCGTGGTCGGCCGCAACATCCGCGAGCAACTGGGGCTCGACGACATGCTGTTCACGCTCAAGCTCACGCCCAACCTGGCGCATTGCCTGAGCGTGTATGGCATCGCGCGCGAAGTGTCCGCGCTGACCGACACGCCGCTGGTTCCGCCCGAATTCCCCAAGGTCGCTGTTCAGGTGCCCGACCGACTGCCGGTGAGCGTGCACGCGAGTGACCTGTGCGGCCGTTTCAGCGGCCGTGTGGTGCGTGGCGTCAACACAAAAGCGCAGACGCCGGCCTGGATGGTCGAGCGTCTGGCGCGCTGCGGCCAGCGCAGCATTTCGCCGCTGGTGGACATCTCCAACTATGTGATGTTCGAGCTGGGTCGGCCGTCGCACATCTTCGATCTCGACAAGATCCATGGGGGCCTGCAGGTGCGCTGGGGCCGCGAGGGCGAACAGCTCAAGCTGCTCAACGGCAACACGATCACGGTCGACGCCGAGGTCGGCGTGATCGCCGACGACCAGCAGGTCGAGTCTCTGGCCGGCATCATGGGCGGTGACGCCACCGCCGTGTCCGACGACACCCAGAACATCTTCATCGAGGCGGCCTTCTGGTGGCCCAAGGCGATCGCCGGCCGTTCACGCCGCTACAACTTCAGCACCGACGCCGGCCACCGCTTCGAGCGTGGCGTGGATCCGTCCACCACGGTCGAGCACGTCGAACGCATCACGCAGCTGGTGCTGGAGATATGTGGAGGTCAGGCAGGTCCGCTGGACGACCAGGTGCTTGGATTGCCGGAAGGCAAGCCGGTCATGCTGCGCGTGGCTCGTGCGGCAAAGGTCATCGGTATGCCGGTGACTCAGGCTCAATGCGCTGGTGCGCTGCGCCGTCTTGGACTGGCTGTCACCGAAGGCGATGGCACGATCACCGTGGCGCCGCCGACCTTCCGCTTCGACTTGCAGATCGAGGAAGACCTGATCGAAGAGGTTGCGCGCGTGATCGGCTACGAACAGCTGCCGACGAATCCTCCATTGGCGCCCATCACCGCCAAGCTGCGCACCGAGAGCCGGCGTGGCCCGTTTGCTGTACGCCGACTGTTGGCGCAACTGGGCTACCAGGAAACCATCAACTTCAGTTTTGTCGAGGAGCGGTGGGAACACGAACTGGCTGGCAATGCAGATCCGATCAAACTGCTGAACCCGATCGCTAGCCAAATGAACGTGATGCGCTCGTCCTTGCTGGGCAGCCTGATCGCGGTGCTCAAGTTCAACCTGGACCGCAAGGCGCAGCGTGTGCGCCTGTTTGAACTGGGGCGCGTGTTCCGCAAGGATCCGTCGGTTCAGGACAGCGACACCTCCGTAGCCGGGTTCGACCAGCCCATGAGGGTGGCAGGTCTGGCATATGGAGGAGTCGACAGCCTGCAATGGGGCAGCGCTGAGCGCAGCGTCGACTTCTTCGACATCAAGGGTGATGTGCAGACGTTGCTGGCACCGTTGCAAGCCACCTTCAAGCCAACCGAGCACCCTGCAATGCACCCAGGTCGGTGCGCCAGTGTCTGGCTGGGTGAGCGCTGCATCGGCTATGTGGGCGAACTGCATCCGAAGTGGCGCCAGGGCTACGACCTGGCGCAGGCGCCGGTGATGTTTGAACTGGCGCTTGATGCGGTGCTGCAGCGCGAGATACCTCTGTTCCAGAGCGTGAGTCGCCACCAGCCAGTCGAGCGTGATCTCGCCATCGTGGTCAAGGAGGCTGTGACGCACGCCGCCGTCATGGACGCTATCCGGGACTCAGGTGGCGAGCTTCTTCGCGACGCCGTGTTGTTTGATGTGTACCGACCCAAGAAGACGCCTGAAGGACAGGGCGGCGGCTTGGCGTCTGATGAGAAGAGCTTGGCCGTGCGCCTGACGCTCAGCCGTGAGGACGCTACACTGACCGAGCAGGAAATCGAGGCGGTGGTCAAGGGAGCGCTGGTTTCGCTGGAGCAGCGCGTGGGTGCGCGCCTACGTTGAGCGCGCTTGGTATGGACAAGAACTTGGAGCACACCCCAATGGAACTGGCAGTCGAGAGCCTGGAAACCCCAGCACTCACAAAAGCGCAGCTTGCAGAACTGCTGTTTGATCAGATTGGCCTGAACAAACGCGAGTCCAAGGACATGATTGATGCGTTTTTTGATCTGATCACTGACTGCCTGGTTGAAGGCACCGATGTCAAGATCTCCGGATTCGGGAACTTTCAGATCCGAACCAAGGCCCCGCGACCGGGGCGCAATCCGAGAACGGGAGAGCCCGTGGCCATTGAAGCCCGTCGGGTGGTGACGTTCCATGCGAGCCCCAAGCTCAAGGAGCAGGTGCAGGCGGCCGTTGTCACCGGTTGAGCATTTCGCACAGCCTGGTCATACAGGCAACTGATGAAGCCCGGGACCTTTGGTCACCGGGTTTTTTGTTTCCCTGCTGTCCAGAAAAAGTGCTAAAGAGATGGATTTGCAACAGTTTGTACGGTTTTTTCTGATGCGCAGCGCGCGGTGCCGGCGCTTAGAGTAAATTTCAAGGTTCGGTCTATACCGTATTGATTTTGATGGAAAAATCGCTTCCCCCGATCCCAGCAAAACGCTACTTCACCATAGGGGAAGTGGGCGAGTTGTGTGGTGTCAAGCCGCACGTGCTGCGCTACTGGGAGCAGGAGTTCACCCAGTTGCGCCCAATGAAGCGGCGTGGCAACCGACGCTACTACCAGCACCACGAAGTGCTCATGATCCGGCGGATTCGCGAGTTGCTGTATGACCAGGGCTTCACCATCAGTGGGGCCCGCAACAAGCTTCAAGAACTGGTGCAGGCCGAGCGGGACAGGCGCCGCGCGCAGGACGATGATTTCTCTGATTCTGTCGGGTACGACGTCCTGGGGGATGCAGAAGAAGAGTTCGTGGCGGAGGCAGTTCCTTCGGTTTCTGAGCAACCCTCAGCTGCGTTGCTGGGGGTCCGGCGGGAGTTGCTCGAAATCCGCGAGCTTCTTATCGCTCCCGTGTGAATCGATCAGTTTGCACGCTATAATGCAAGGCTTGTCGGCGTGTAGCGCAGCCTGGTAGCGCACTTGCATGGGGTGCAAGGGGTCGCGAGTTCGAATCCCGCCACGCCGACCAATAAAATCAACGGGTTAGCTCAGAAATGAGCTAACCCGTTTTTCTTTGTGGCGCTTCGGGGGTAAACCGGGGGGTAAACCGCTGCGGTGGCTCCAACACTGCTGTGGGCTGAGGTGTTGCCACATGGGCAGAAATCACCGCCTGTTTTGCTGGGGCTTTGTCCGCGACTGATCTTGTTGCAGCTACGCGACGCGGTCGGAACTTCGTGCCAACTGGCAACGCAGGCTCGTGTACTCGAAAACGCGCTTTGGCAACACGTTCAACCGACGTGTCGTTGCAAGCGATCGGGCGCAACATTGGTCTTCCCTCTATCCCTGCCTGCACGTAGGGTTCAAGCAGACTCAGGACTCTCAACAGGGTCTGGTAGTCAGCGGGTGGATGTCGCAGAGGCCACTGGCCGATACCTGGTACGATCAGTCGCTTAATCATGCGGCAGTCGGGTGAGCCTTTGAATCAAAGCTCACATCTTCACTAACTGGAATACAGGCAGGACTTCTGCTCTCGACGCGAACAAGTTGAACAGTGACTGACATCGTTCCAACAGAAAAGCGCAGCGAGATGATGGCGCGCATTCGTGGCAAGGACACAAAGCCAGAGATGCGGGTTCGCAAGGCCCTGTTTGCAGGTGGCTACAGATACCGGCTCCATCGCAAAGATCTTCCAGGAACCCCAGACATTGTTCTTCCGGGCAGGCGAGTTGCAATCTTCGTTAATGGTTGCTTCTGGCATGGGCATTCCGGATGCAGTCTGGCAAAGGTTCCAGGCACCCGAACAGAGTTTTGGAGAGAGAAGTTCGAGAGCAACAGGCAGCGAGACAGGGTGGCTGCTGAAGCACTTCGAGTGGCAGGGTGGCGTGTGCTCGTAGTCTGGGAGTGCTTCATCCGCCGCTGCAAGACAGAGGATGCGCTGATGCAACCACTGACCCACTGGATTGAAAGTTCGAGTCCGCTCGGTGAGTTGCGGTCAGCAGTATGAAGAGAAGTACGCGTTCCACGTCTGTCCGCTGGATACGAAAAGAAAAACCGAGCATCGCCATCTAAATGACCTACAAGATCATCGACCTTTTTGCCGGTCCGGGGGGGCTCGGAGAGGGGTTCGCCGCATACAAGGACGGCGCCACGTTCGAAATTGCCCTGTCTGCCGAGATGGAGGCTGGTGCACACAAGACTCTCACGCTGCGAAGCTTCTTCAGGAAGATTCGCGGTGATCAGAATGCACTGAATGCGTACTACAACTTCTGCACATCAGAGGAGGCGCCTCACCCGGGCGAACTGTTCCCGCTCGCATGGCAGGATGCGAGATCAGAAGCTCGTCAGCTGACACTGGGTGACCCCGAACACAACAGAGAACTGGACAAGCTGCTGGATCAGGCAAAGCTGAAGGAGGATGAGACGGTTCTGATAGGAGGACCTCCTTGCCAAGCTTATTCGCTGGTGGGGCGGTCACGCAACATGGGAAAGCTGGACTATGTTGCCGAAGATGATCACCGACACTTCCTGTACAAAGAATACCTCCGGATCCTGCATCGAAGCAGGCCGGCCGTTTTCGTGATGGAAAACGTCAAGGGGATTCTTTCGTCGAGGGTTGGTGGCAAGTTGGTCTTTCATGACATCCTGCGCGACCTGACTGACCCGGGGAAAGCTCTCGGTCTGAGAGGTGGTGCCCGCTACACGCTCCATTCTCTCGTGTCTCGTGTCCGGTTTTCCCCGGGGGATGATCCGGAACACATTGACGCCAACTCCTTCATCATCGAGGCTGAGCGGTACGGGATCCCTCAGGCCCGACACCGGGTGATCCTTCTGGGAGTCCGGGAGGACATCGGCTATGACGGCAAACAGCTATTGCGCGAAGCGGGCGAGCTCCGGGTGATCGACGCCATCGGGGGTATGCCGCCCTTGCGAAGCAAGCTCAGCAAAGGCGACAGCGATGACGAATGGCGCGATACCGTCATTTCGCTGGCAGGCGACCTACATGATGATGCTGCAGAAAAAGGGATGGACCAGCTGGCGCTGGAACTCAGAGCCGGAGCGTTTGAGCTGGGCCGCCACCTTGAAACGGGTTCTCTCAGATATCGCCATCCCAGAGAAAAAAGTGGCCTGACCAGGTTCGACAACTGGGTGAGGGACACGAGGCTTGACGTGTGGTTGAACCATGAGTCGCGTTCTCACATGCCGAGTGACCTCGCTCGCTACTTCTACACGGCGGTCTTCGGTCGCGCGCACAAGCGGACCCCGAAAGGTCATCTCGACTTTCCACTGAAAGGGCTGGCCCCTGAGCATGCCAACTGGGAGTCAGGCAAGTTCATCGATCGCTTCCGGGTTCAGCGGTATGAGGCACCGAGCACCACGGTGACAAGCCACATCGCCAAAGACGGCCACTACTTCATCCATCCGGATCCTGGACAGTGTCGCAGTCTGACGGTGAGGGAGGCAGCCAGGCTCCAGACCTTTCCGGACAACTACTTCTTTCAGGGGAACCGGACACAGCAGTATCACCAGGTTGGTAACGCCGTGCCGTCGCTGCTTGCCAACAAGATCGCTCATGTGGTGTACAAAATTCTCGCGACACCTTGAAGACGACCATTTGCGACGGGATGAAATTTCCCGCGTTGCGTTGCAGGACCCCTCGCCTGTTGCATATGACAGTCGCTTCAAGTAGCGCCCCGATGGCTTCCAGTAACATGCTGCAACAACCAACTATTTGCAGCCATGGGAGGCTCGATGCCGGCCAGTACCAATACTCACGTAGTCCGCCTGCATAGATTTCTGCCGTTCAGCGCAGCTCACGACCAGATCTACGAGGAATACCAGACCGGCGAAGACAATCTCGATCTCGAAACAGTTGCGATTGCCTATGCAACCAAGGCCATCAGATCGGGTGCCAAGTGCGTGATACTCACCGGAGATGCGGGGCATGGCAAGACACACATGTGTCGTCGCTTGCTGGAAGGTGAGCTCCTCGGCTATGGGGGAGACCAGGCGCGCAGACACTTGCAAGAGAGTTGCAGCGGAAATACGGCGATTCCCTCCTGCAACGGCTCCATCTCTCAATCGCTCAGGATTCACAAGGATCTTTCCGAAATCCAGCCTCCTTCGCGCGCAGCCCGTTTTCTTGAGGATATGGCCTCGACAGAAGATGAGTCGCTTGTTGTCTGTGCGAATGAAGGCCGACTGCGAGCAATCATCAGTTCTGATGCCGCTGGCCCCGTTTGTTCCGAGATCGGAAATCTCTTCCGCCAGTCGTTCAAGCACGGGATAACCGCCAGCACAGCGGCGGGGATTCACATCATCAACCTGAACTATCAGTCGGTAGCGGCAAAAGCCGCCCACCGCGGCGGTAGCCTGCTTAGACGGGTGCTGAAGAGTTGGGTTGGTGACGGCCGGCGGTGGGGCGACCAGTCTTGTGGCTCGTGCTCCCATGAGGGGGTTTGCCCGATACGGCGAAACCGGACGTTGCTCGTCGAGCAGGGTGCCGAATCTGAGAACCGTGTGCGGCGGATCGAGGAGATTTTTGAAGTCGTGGAGAGACTCGGGCATGTCGTGACCATCCGCGAGATGCTGATGCTCGTCGCATACCTGATCACCGGTGGGTTGACCTGCTCGGATGTGGACCGTCGTTTGTCTGGCAATGCCCCTAAGCAGGGCTGGCAGCATGCATGGGCTTTCTACAGCCTCCTTTTCCGTCCTCCTCCGAATCTGCCAGCCGACCGCGCCTACAAGGGGATCCCGATACTTGCCGCGCTGAGAAGACTGGACCCAGGCTCCATTGCTGTACGCGAGATTGATGAGAGGATACTTAACCGAGGGGAGGAGTTTTCCCCAGAGCAGCTCGACCTTCAGTTCCTCATGGCCACTGGCGGAAAGCAGACCGTAGTCGATGCCGCTTTTGGAATCGATGATTTCAACGGGAACCCACAGAATCGTGCTGATTTGACGAGAGAGGCGGAAGCCACCAACCTCGCCGTTGGTGCTCTTCGCAGAAGAGCTTTCTTCGACGCCATTGATGGCGAACGCAGTGTGATGCTTCGACTAGGCTTCCGCTTTGGAGATGTGTTCCTCAGTCTGCTCGAAGGCAATCTTCAGCCTCATGAGCGAGTGCGCATCAAGAACACCATCATCGCTGGGTTGCATGCAATTCAAGGCCTGAGGATTGCTCGCACCGAGACAATGCTCTATCTGGTTGATCCTGCATTTGGAAAGGCGAGTGCAGACGCTGCCATCATCGCGAGGCAAATACCCAGCAATCGCGTGAATCTACAGGCGGCGAGCAAGGCTTGGCATGGTGGTCAAGAGGCCGACTGGTTCCTGCCATTGTCTGTTGACTGGATAGATCGCACCGTGATTCTGCAGGTTGACGAAAGTCTGGGAGATCTACGCAACCTGTCTCTCGACTTGCTTGCTTTCGAGTGCGTCGCGCGCGCGGCCTCGGGATATGTCAGTGAAGACTTCTACGCCAACGAAATCCGGCATGTGAGGACGTTTCTCGGTCAGCTGGCAGAGCGAGCTCGTAACGATTCGGCTCAGATCTCCATCTTCATGCGGGGTCAACTCCAGAACGTCTCGCTGGACATCGGAGTCATTCAGGTGGGGGGTGAATGATGTCCAGCGTTTCAGCACCAGATGTCACGAGGGAGCTGTTCGGCGGTGTCTTTGACGTTGATGGCTCCGGTCACTACCCAGGGCTTGAGCTCATCAACCTGGTGGTGTGCTGCACAGAAGGAACCTTGCCGGATACCGAAAAGGTTCATGTCGTTCGCGCCGCCCACGATTTTGCGCGCCAGCTTGTTTCTGGCGAACTAACACCCCAGAGGAAGAACGCAGTTCTTCTTGATGAGCACAGCGCCACCGCTGTCGCACATCTTCTGCGCTGCCTTGAGCTTGAAGTGCCAAACGTTGTCAAGCGCAAAGGCTGGGAGCGAACACATTTCTTCCCCTACACACGTTCGCTAGTTCATTGGGATGCGCGCAAAGGAAGACAGGCCGGAGTGGAGGTTCAGATCGAGCGCAGATATCTTCGAGGGGCTGGTGCGTACGCTTTCTCTGTTCTTCGAAAAGACCCCGATCCAGATCGGCTGCAGGAGATGAGAAGAGGCTTCGAGGCACTCTACTCAACCGACCGCCAATCTCCGCTGGAGATGCTGATGGCTGCCCTACGGCAGAAGGGGAAGTCCGATTCGGTGGACAACCCTTCGCTAGACCAAGTGGAAGCGAATTCAAGGTTGCGGAACGATAGGTGGGAACACCTCTACCGGGACGGCATGAGAAATGTCCTGAGTCATGTGAATCTCCCCGTCGTGCAGCGCGTGCGCGCAGTCATGAACTGGACATCGGTATGGCTGGTACTCCTGGAGGCGGCGCGTGCACTTGAGGCTCACTCCGGCGGACCTCTGGCATTGGTTGTTGACTGTGCTGGCACACACCCACAGCTTAGGCGTGCCTCCCAACGCTGCCTCAAGGACCTGACCGGAGCCATCGAGCAGGTTTCTCGGGCTGAGGGTGTTCGACAAGGCGAACTCAGCAATCAGCAGCTCGGAAAAATCCGGGCCTTCTTTGGAAACACGGCTGCCGCGGGCGGAATGCTGAACGCGTGGAAAGGACGGCGGCACTTCACCTTGAGGCTTCCTGCTGTTGAGGCACTTGTTCTTGCGGCGGTTCGTTCGGGAGAAGAACTCGAGTACGACGCTTTTCTGGCGGACTGGCTGTATGAGCGCTGCAGGATTGTTGCTGGCAGGGAGGGAGCATCCCGCTCCGGGATGCTCACCGCTTTCGACGGAACCATCTTCGAGGAGAACGAGAGACACCTGGCCGACCATATGCGCTCGGCCGGGATGCTCAGGGTCTTCTCCGATGCAACAAAGATGGTTTCTCCGGGAGGATACGAATGACTTCAGACACTCTTGCAAGGGCGGCTACTCAGATTGCCGTTCTGGTCCTCAAGCGAGATGCTTCCGCCGCACACCAGTGCTTCAGGGTGAAGAACCTCCATGCTGATGAAGTGCTCCAGTTCGTCAACTGGTGGCCAGATGCAGCCCGAGCGCGAGGGCTGGAGAAGGTACGTCTCATCGTCGCAGATAGTTTGAATGGTTCTATCCCGTCGGCACATGTGGCTGAGCCAGGTTGTTCGATAACGCACTATCGCAACAACAACCCGGACGGTCTTGTCTACATCGAGACCAGCGTTCAAAGCGATGAGCAAGGGCTGCAGAACATGTTCAGCCTTCGCGACAGCAATTTTCTAGACGGAAGTTTCGACGAGTATGTGAAGCCCGGAAGCGGTGTTCCCGAGCTGCTAGTGACTGAGGCATGGCGTGTCGCAGGTGGCGTTGGTCCGACACCGGCGCTCCTGCTTGAACACCTGTTGCGCATCGTGCGGCTGGTGCATCCAGCCATCGAGCCAGTCCCGGTCAGAAGGTTCATTGGTTTCATAGAAGAGGCGGCCCGGCAATGGGTATCGAATGAAGAAACGATAGATCCGGCCATCGCGAGCTGCATCGTCGGTGACGCCCTTTGGGCGATGGACATGTTTCCCGACCCTTTGTGGAACGAGGGGGCCGAAGCTCGATGGCGACGGAGGCTGGAGCTCAACTCCCGTCATGCGGACCTGATTGAGGGAAGTACCGAGCTAGATGCCGAGGCAATCGAGACCAAGGCGCTCGCGACTAAGTTTGTTGGTCGGGACGGTGAGGCGTTGCCTTTCGCTGTAGCGCAGGAATGGCGTCGACTGTGCATCGCCTACGGGGCAAACCCGTCCTCTGAACTAAGACGTCAGATCCCGTACGAAGTATTCAATCAGCTGTTCTCGAAAGATCTGACTGGACTGCGCTTGGGTGACCGGGTCAGAGCTGAGCTCGCCGAAGTTGCACCAGACCGACTTGGCGAGTTCGATGCGCTGGATGTGACTGGTGGGTTGAACACAAAAAGCAGCCATGATGCGAACCGCCTGCTTGACGCCAGTCCACCCCCAGGCCTGAAGCCATTGGCCGACCTGCTCTCCGGCGCAACAAGAAAATCACTGGAGCGACTTGCCGCACCGCCTCGTAAGCGGTTTTTCAATCCCATCATTGAGATCATCAGACAGGCACAACGTGTCAGTTCCGATACCGCCAGCAAGCAGATCGCGGTGATCGAACTGGCCCTTCAGAGCGAACATGCAGAGGGTACCCATATGCAGGGACTCTTTGCCTTCCTGTTTGGGGAGACGCTGCGTTCCGTTGCAACCACCGTTGAGGGCGTGCCCGGTAGCTGCCAGCTTGTTCTGCAGCACGAGCTCATTTCTCAGGTACCAGCTCCTGCACTTGTCGAAGACCTAGAAGATGACGAGGAGGAAAGCGAACCGCTGCAGTGGGATCCGCTTCTTCTTCGATTCACCTTCAGAGATCCAGAGGGCAGAATTCTTGAAGTGATGGAGCAGATGGAGTGGCTCCCCCCGGACGTCCACCACTTTGCATTCCTGTGGCTTCTGGCTGTTGCGGAAGAGTCCCCTGCGCTGGATTCCGTCGGTATGTTGAGACGTTCGGCGTCCGAAGACAGCGCGGACTGGCTGACATCCATCGTGCAACGAGAGACGAGTCTGGAGACGCTGGTTCTTTCCGCCGAACATGTGCTTGAAACGCCAGGGGTGATGTTCCAAGAGCTTGTTCAGCTACGGCGCCAGTTGCGTTCCGAAATGTCGGTCAGGGGGCTGGAGCTCGGGGTGCTTCAGGCATTTCTTGACAAGTGGCAGGCAATGCTAAAGCAGGCACGTGAATCGTTGGTTCCTGACGGCGTTCGAAGCAGAGAACTCGACGCTCTACTGGGCTGCGACATGCTTGCTGGCGAAGACATCGACAGACGGATGATGTTGGCGCTGCATCCTATCCGCCTGCGCTGGATATGCAGCTACCTTGAACAGACGATGAGGCTGTCCGAAGAGTTTCTTTCCAGAGAAGCAGCATTTGCCGATGGAGAAGGCAGCATTTTTCTCGACTGGCTGGAGCGTTTGACACCCCGTGAGGCTCCTCCCATCGCTGCAGGAAGCAACGGTCAGCTGCTCTATTCGAAAGCAGAAGTGGGGTGGTGTGAGGACTTCTCCTCTCTTGATCCGGAGGCTGGCGACATTGCTTTTGACAATGACGCGATCGCTTCCATCGCACACAGAATTTCGAGTTATCTCGACACACATCCGTACAAGCGCGACGGATTGTCGATTCTGGTGGTCCTGCCAACCAGTGACGGGATGCCTGGCGAGCTTCTGAAACGCATCATTGCCAAGACTCATGGTCCGGTCCGGATCTTCCTGAGTGTTGCGGCTCCCAAGACCCGATGGGAAGCAATTGCTCGATCAGTCGAGAGCATTTCGGAAGGAGCAGACAGTTCCCCTCGAATCCGGCTGTTTCCGGACCGGGATCTTGCGTTCATGGACTTCCGAGCCGGTCAGTCCATCTCGGAGCTTCTGGCAGATTTGCAGATCGACATCGGTATCGTGACGCATGTTTTGCAGGAACAGATTGTCAGCCAGCAGAACACTGAAGCACCCATAGAGCGACCCGGTGTGCACAACCCTCTGTTGCACAGACCGTTGAGGCTTGAAGGAGGCGGCAGCGGAAGCGGAAGCGCCATCTCTCTCGTCATGCTTCCGAAGTATCCGGATCCGATTCTCGAATCGTGGAGCACGTTGGTGGTTCGGGCCAATCGGTCCAGGCCAGTTGCACCCGGGCAACCCGAAAACACGGACTTTGTCGAACTGCGGGTGAACTTTCAGGACTCGGCAAGACTGTTCAAGGACTTGCACGAACACTGTCACTGGGTGATCACTCTTGAACGGCACATTTCTAGGGATCAGATCGAATCTGAGGAGGCGGGATCTCCAGACGTACTGAGCATCGAAGACGGGATCGGCGCGAACCGGCTGAACACCTTGATCGTGTCCTCCCGTTCAGGTCGCGAACTCATTCACTCGCGACTCGTCAGAAAACTGCGGCGGCTGGTTCCCGTCCGGCGACTGCAGGAGCAGCCATCCGGTCTGTTGTCCGAGCTTGCGAACGGCATCTATGAGTCGATCCGCCAGATTGCCCCGAGACTGGCCTTGCAGGCACTGGGTGTGGCCAGAGTCACTGAGGAGATTGTTGGACTGACAGTCGCGCGAAATCTGGTCGAAGACCATTTTCCGCCGGACGTATCCAATGGTCTTGTGGCCTGGGTCAGCCTTGATGAACATGCCGAGTGGTTTGGTGGTCATGCGCAGGTGAGGGCTGACATGTGCCGGCTCACGCTGGAACGAGGACAAGACGGCGCGCTGGAGGTTGATGTACTTGTTCTTGAAGGCAAGCTGCGACAGCTGTACGACGGGCATGGCGTGCTCCAAGTCAGTCGAACCTGCGAGTTCTTCGAGTCAATACTTGGGGACCAGGACGGAAAACAAACTCGAAAAGTGGACCACCTGATGTGGCGTGAACTCCTGGCATCCGCGATCGAGCGACTTGCAAAGGACACTGTAGAGGTCTACAGCCCGGAGGGTTCAGTGGCTCCGGAAGTCCTCAATGCCATTCGCGACCTGACCATCTCGAACCTTCGTTCTGGAAGCATCCGTCTTCGAGGTGTCAATGGTGTCTACTCGGCCTGCCTCTGGGACAACGAAGACGAGCAACTCGTCCGGACGAAAGAGAACGGTGTGACAGTTCTTAAGTCAACGCGCAGTCACCTGATCGATCTGGTTCGACTTCGAAATCGCCGGATTGCTTATGTAGCGAGTGTCGCTGGAGCCAGCACCAAAATCGAAGGCCCTGAACAGCTGGATGCTCTTGCGGGCGATGGAGATTCGAAGGCAGCGACGGAGGCGGAGCAAGTTCTTGCTTCACTGAGCCGTCGTGACGACAGGAGTGCAAATGATGAACGGAACCCGGTCGTTCCAGACGTCCCCCCATTTCAAGACGAAGCTCGACCCCAGGTAAGCAAGTCCGAAGAGCACAGTGCGTCAGCACCCGCGCCAGTGCTCAAGAAGGGGTTGAGCCAAGCCGCGCTTCAGCGAATGTACGAAGACATACTGGGGTGCTTTGGACAACATCAAATTTCCGTCTTTGCTGCCGCGCGGGATGAGGAGCCATTTACCGAGGGACCTGCGTCCATCTTGTTCAAACTGAAGCCAGGCTCGGGAATTGACCCTAGGAAACTGTCTGAAAAAGGAGCCGCACTCAAACTGGTGCTCGAACTGGAGCAAGAGCAAAACGTCAGCTTTAACATTGATCGAGGGTTCGTCACGATCGATGTGCCGAAGCGTCCGGAGCACAGGTATTTTGTCGATGGGGCTGAAACATGGACCCGGTGGCAAAGACCAGCCAATGCTCTTTCGGTCCCCATCGGTGAGGATCGTTTTGGGTCCATCGTCGAATTCAACTTCTCGTCAGCAAACTCTCCTCACCTACTGGTCGCGGGGACGACGGGTAGCGGCAAATCCGAGGCACTGAACACGATTCTTTTCGGGTTGACCCGCCACTACACAGCGAGTGAGCTTCGTCTCATGCTTGTCGATCCCAAGGGGACTGAGCTGGCACCATTCGAGGGGTCGGTATATCTGGAGGGGCAGATTGGGTGGGACGATGCTGATTCACTCGCTTTGCTGCAGAGGGCTGTCGCGGAAATGCAGCGCAGGTATGTGCTTTTCCGTGAGGCTTCCACCAGAAGCCTGGTTGAATTCAACGCCGCTGCCGCACCTGAGAATCGGCTCCCATGGTGGGTGATCGTGCTCGACGAGTATGCAGACCTGACCCATGATCCGCAGTCGAAGAAGGAGATTGAGGCGGAGCTGAAGCGGTTGGCCCAGAAGGCACGAGCAGCGGGCATACACGTGATCATTGCAACGCAGAAACCCAGCGCGGACGTCATCAGTACCAATCTCAGGAGCAATCTGCCTGCGCAGCTCGCACTGAGGGTGAAAAGCGCCACTGAAAGTCGCGTTGTGATAGACGAGGCAGGAGCTGAGAACCTCAACGGTAAAGGGGACGCCCTGCTGAAGGCAGACGGCAAACTGGTGCGTGTCCAGTGCTCCCGGGTAAATCCTGCGGTATGGTCAGTCGCGCTAGAGGGACCTCTGCAGAAGGCGTTCCCCTGAGGGGTTAGGGGGGGCCTTAGGGCGCGTGCCTGTACCGTCCACAGCCTACAAGGCCAGCCTTGCTTTTCGAACCAGCTCGACTTGATCTACCTTGAGTGTGTACACAGGCTTGATCTTCAGGTTGATCGGGTCCGGGGAAATGTCCACACGCCCTTTTTCCTCATCACCCACAACGATCCAAGAAAAGCCGTCATCTCCGGCGTCCTGAAACTCGGGCAAGATTCTGACGATGTCGCCGCGGGTCAACATTTCCGACTCCTGAAGTTTGCTACATGTCGAATGTTCGCAGAGTCGCAGTCGAAGAGCAATGCCTGGTCTCTCTGTCCTCAAGTCCAGGCTACATCATTCAGGCCCTTGTAATGACGGCAGCCATTTGCCAGCGCGTAGCCTATCCTGCCATCAACCCTATCCATCTCTTTAGCTAGATCGGATAGGGTCGGACCGTCCGACCTCCTAGGGTGTTACGCGGCATCCGAATGGGGGGATGTGCGTGGGTAGATTGATCAGATCAGTCCGAATTTGTCAAACGGTTTGACAACGTAGTTCGGTGTCGACTTTCAAGAGAATGGCGACATGAATGCTGCAACTTGAAGCTGGAGCCATGGTCCGGGTTGCTGCGATTGCTGCAGGTCACAGCTAGACACTTGGTGCGGGCCCCGGTCCCAGTCCGATCATTGAGTCCCTTGATCTGCAGACGTTGGATGATGGAAATTGAGTCGGGTGCGGGCCCGCAGCCTGAGTTTCAGAAATGACAGAGTTTCTCACCTAGTCTGTCTCGAGGGCAGTGCTAATCTTACGGTGTCCATGAGCCTTTTTATGGTTTCACCATCCTTCGATATGGGCTCGTTTTTGCATTTTGGCAGGTAAAGGGGATCGAATAGCTGGCGACACAGCTCGGTTGATCAAATGCTGCGCATCACGATACTATTGAAATACTTCCCTCGAAGTTCCCGCCCTTTTTTTTCATTGACTGCCTCTCGGGTGTAGAACTTGTATTGCTTGCTATCTTCATCGATTGCCGCATTTGCGTTCAGCTTCTCCTCTATGGACAGGAGCTCAGCCCGGAGCTTCACTTTGTCGACAGCGGCCAAGTTTGCATTCGCCAGTTCTACCATCATGGTGAATAGGCTTGATTTTGTAGTCCACATCGACTCGGGCGGAAGCTGAAGCTCTGAGATGAATCTTGTCGAATCAACCAGTCTCTTGACATGCAGTTGAGCATCAGGCACTTGCTCATAGTACGTTTTGACTGCTTCCTCGATCACGGTGTTGCGATGGAAATATGCCCCTCGAATCATGGTGATCAGCAGCACCAGTATGTACTGAAGACTCTGCATCCGTGAAACCTCTGCCTCTGAAAACATGCCGTCGTCGCTCCCTGCTCCAAAGAACTCTAAGAGCCAATTGCGATCTGCATCCTCGACACGGTAATTTATGAGTTCGAGATTTATCTCTAGATCTCTATCAACAAGTTGCTTGGCCAAGCAAACGAGCTCAGAATCGCCCCATGCTGCATGAAATCGCTCCATGCGATTTAGTGAATAGTCGGTCCTGTTGATCCGTTGGAAAATTTCCTTGATCTGCTCCTCTGATGCGTTCTTCAGATAACGCACAGACACTTCGTAGTTGAGAAAGTCTTCTTTTTGACTCGTGTCGAGACTGTCAAATGTAGGGATTGACGACGGCTGCGCAAACACGCCAGTGCCTGCGATGTATTCCTTGATTGCGCTGAGCCTCTGCTGTCCATCTACTACCAGCTCCCTCAACTCCATTCGCTGTGTGTCAACTTTTTCGGGCGCCAAGTAGACTTCTGGGAACGGATAGTTCTTGAGTATCGTCTCAATGAATTCAATCTTGTGCTGACGCCTCCACACCAGTTTCCGCTGAAAATCAGGCGATACGTTCAAACGTCCAGCCTGAAGCTTCTGGTAAATCTCGATAATCTTCTGATTGTTCGCGGGGATGCTTGAGATTAGTTTTTCTTGAGTTTGCTTCACAAGTAGCCTTTCAATGCGTCGTCCTTCAACAACTTGAATGATTCAATCTGATAGTCGCGTAGTAAACTCCACTCACGATAGATTGCTACACTAATCTTTCTATCGAGTCGATTCTTCCAATCATCCACAACGTTCTTGAATGCAAAATTGAACTCATCAGGTACAAGATCTCGACGAAACCACCCACGGGCTAGGTACTGATAAAAGTTTGCATCGACTCTTGGGAGATCGAAGTGCTGCATGGATTCATCGTCAGCATAGTACACATTTGTAGTCCAAGAATTCTTGAACCCAGCGGTGAACTTATAAATCTCCCGATGGAGCTGGTCAAAGTATCGGGCTGATACGATTGCTACATCGACATCAGACTTGTCTCTGCGTTTGCTTGTTTTCTTGAATTCGCCGTCGAAGTCTCTTAGCTTTGCTGTTGGCTTAGTAGAAAATCCTGTCTGTGCCGATCCGACGATAAACACTTCGTTGATTGTTAGTCCAACCGATGTGGCAAGCGCTGAGCGAAATTGCATCTCTTCAGCGGCCCCGTGAGGCCTTCCCTCAAAAAGGTGTGCCCTGGTCTGAACGACGTAAAGTTGAAAAAGAGCCTCGGCGGAATATTTCCCTCCGATCAAGTGCTCCTTGATCCGCGACTTCGTGTAGACCCCGGGTTGAAGACCATTCGATGCGTTGGTAGCAGTGCTCGATGGCGCGGCGTTTGGCTGCTGCACGTTCTCTCCGCTGGATAGTTTTTTCAATGCTAACCGAATGTTGCAGCAGTTGACCTGTATTCCGGTTTCTCTAGCTGTTCAATACTCCTCGTCCGTTCCATCGCAGTGCTGAGTTGATCAAGTATGGTCTCGTAGCGCGCACTTAGGCCAATACTGGGTGTCAGCGGCTGCTGCCATTGACCAAGCAACTTAGTTGACCGCATACAGCCTTTCAGGCTTTGGTCAAACCCTGGCCTGCCTCAGTTGATGGCCAGTACCGAGCGCTCTTGAACGAAGACCGAGTGCAACTGATCAACGCTCCAAGTCGACAGAGGGCCTGGTTTTCACAACCTCTCGCGATTGGACCGGGGTGGTTCGCTGTCTATCCTGACGCGCTGCCTCGCGTTGCAGTCGCGGCGCGACTTCCTTGAAGTAGGCCGATTCGCTCACGAACCGCACGATGTGCTTGGCCAGTTCCCGGTCCTCGGGGACATCGGATGCCTGCAGCGCCTTCTTGATGCGCGCCCAGGCCTGGAAGGCCCCGGAGCGGCTGCGCTCGTAATTTGCTCCTGACTTGACCTGCTGCTCGTCACGCTGGCTCAGCCGCCCTTGCTGCCGTGCCTTCCCCTGCCAGATGCGTTCATCTCTCCGGTTCGCCCCGCGCGAGGCCTGTCGCGTCGCCTCGGCTTCCACACCCAGTTCCCTCAGCTTCTCGGCAAAGGTCTCGCGCCAGCGGTGCAGGTCCGTCTTGCGCGGGTTCAGTCGCTTGCCGTCGATCGATTCGGCCTTCACGCTCAGGTGCACGTGCGGGTTGGCCTGGTGCTCGTGCAGCACCATCACGTAGTGGTGATCCCTCAGCTCTCTTTTTGCGAACCCGCGCGCGGCCTTCAGGACCGTCTGCGCATCGGTGCCATGCGGCATCGACAGCATGATGTTGAAGGCTTCACGCCGGTGGCTCGTCTCCGGGATCAGCGATCCGCTGACGCGCCATTGTTGGACCAGGTCGTGCATGGCCTCCTTGCCCTCGCGCACGACGCCCCGGTCGTCCTCGATGCGCAGCTGGCCGTTCTTGCAGATGTAGCGAAAGTGCGCCGCGATGGCGCCCATGCCCCGGCCACCACCCGTGACCTTGATCATCACCTGCGGTGCCCGTCGTACCACGGTGGCGGCGATGCGCTGTCGGATCGCAGCCGCACTGGGCCGGTTCGGTGTGTTCAGGCGCGGTGTGGCGTCCGGCTTGACGATGCGGCTGGCCGGGTAGAACAGCCGCTCGCCCCATTGCACCAGCACGCCGTCGATGGAGGAGCCTGTGGTCATTTGGTTCGCCGTGTGGCCCGCAGCTCGGCCACCAGCGCTGATGCCGTGTCCAGGTGGCGCCGGATGTCTTGATTCAGCGTCTTGATGCCGGCCTGATAACGGTCCAGCTCCTGCGACGCACCGGGCTTGACCATGTGCAGGATGCGCAGAAAGGCGCTGAGGTCGGTGCTGATGACGGCCAGCCTGTTGGTGGAGGCCTGCAGCGCGGCCACGGCCTGGGCGTGGTTCCTGGGCGGCGGAGCCCCTTCAATGAGCGCGGCCACATAGATGCTCTTCGAGACATTCGCGATGCGGACCTGGTAGTTCATCAATGCGGCGTGTCCGGCGGACAGGCGCAGAGTGACCTTGACGACCTGCTCCTCGCGCACATATTTCAAAGGTTTCGGGTCGGGCTTCTGATCGCCAGACTTCGGGGCCAGGTAGGCCAGCACGGCCTGGCGCACCAGGGCTGCCGGGGTCATCTGGTTCATCAGTGCGCGATTCTGCAACGGCTCGCGCAGGCCTCGCAGATCGATGGTCACGCGGTCACGCTGAGGTTTTCCCATGGCCTGCCTCGGCACTGACCGGTGAGGTTTCGGGAGTCAGCCGGGCGGCCAGCTCGGCGACTCGCTGGCGCAAGGCCAGCACCTGGTCGTGGGGGAGGGCATCGATGCCACCTGACCGGTTCAGCCGCTGCAGCGCGGCATCCAGCCGCTCACAGAGCCCGCTGGCGCGGGCCAGTGCCTGCGCCACCTTGTCCGGTCGCGGGGTCGTCGGTGCCGGCCTGTCAGCAGCGGGCGCGACCATCCGAGCCGCATCGCGGAGACTGGCCACGGCTTCACGCGTGATGGGCTCTGTGCCCGCGACAAGCGCTGCGACCTGTTCGGGCTGCTCTTCATGCAGGCGACTGAGTTCGTGGAGCGTGCGCGGGGATTCGCAGCGCCCGCTCCTGAGCGCATGGTCCAGCACGGGGGGCAAGCTGAGCAGGGCCAGGTGGTGCGCCACCGTGGTGAGGTCCATGCCCAGCTGGCGGCCGACTTCCGCGTTGGACTCACCGGCATCCACCCGGCGCCTGATGAACTGCGCGAGTTCGAGCGGGGTGAGGTTCTGCCGCTTCAGGTTCTCGGACATCTGGTCGTAGGCATTGCGAGCCTCGACCGCGAAGATCACGGGCACGGTGGTCAGCCCGGCCTGGATGGCGGCCCGCCAGCGCCGGCTACCAAAGCGGATCAGGTAGCGTCCCTTGTCGTTCCGGTCGCTGACCACGATGGGCTGCAGGATGCCGCGCAAGGCGATGTCCTGCGCCAGCTCCTCGATGGCTTCTGGTGGGAAGTCCTTGCGCGGGTTGTCCGGGTCTTCGTCCAGCTGGTCGACAGGCAGCAGCAGCGCCAGGCCGGTCGGCACGGGCTTGCCCTCGAACAGGTTCAACTGGTCGAGGTTGATGCCCGGGGGCTTGCGATTGGCAAGGAAGTTGGTCAGTGAGCCCATGATTCATCGTCGAGGGTGACGACGATCACTCTAGGGGCCAACAAGGACTGGTTGCGTGCTGGATTCGGGTCGAAATCCAGCGACGAGAGCAAGTACTGGGATGCCTTTCGTGCGCGTGGAGTTACCGAGAATGGATGCCCATATCAGACATTCGTCTCATCCCACACGACAGCCGATTCAACGACTTCGACGAAGCGCTCCGCATTGAATCCGTCGGGGTACATCGTCGTCCTGCTGTGTGACTGGTCTTGATCATGGGGTTCGGTGAATTCTGGCGATGCAGTCCGAAACTCAGAGAGGTCTTTCAGCAGGTGGCGATCATCGCGAAGGGCTATGAGCATTTCCTCGACCGACACCTTGAGAAAACCGGAGAAGCGCTGGTGATCGCTCTCGATGGACGTGTCGACGATCCACCCATGGTGATCCGTGATGCTCTGGCCGTCATTCAGGCCAATGGCCATGCGGAACTCGGCGGAGCTTTCGACTGCACGCAACACCGCTGCCATCTTGCGTTGCAACTGCAGGCCCGCCTTTCTCAACGTCGTTGTGGCGTGCACCCAGGCATCACGTTGTGATTGGCGAACGAAGGTCGATTTCACCTCCAGCACGAACAGGTGACCGTCTCGTGTTGCGATCACGTCCACTTCGCCAGGATCGTCGAGTGCCTCTTCGCGCGGGGGCTGCCAGTTGAGCAAGACCCGAAATCCACGAGATTCGAGCGCCTTGGCCAGGCTGGCTTCGATCCGTCGAGTCTCTTCCTGGACGTTGCCGCGCCGGGAGCCCAGCCGCCGCAGGTTGTTGATGGAAGCGGTGCTGTTGTTCTGCATACCGACAATCCAGGGCAACTGGACCAGGGTGGCGCCGAACTTCAGTACCGGGCGTTCAAACAGGTGGGGCTGGAGTCCTGGCTCGCTTTTTTGCAGCCTTTCAGCCAGGACTGCCATGTCGTAGGTCCAGAAGTCCAGGATCGCAGACGCCATCCTGGGACTTCCCTTAGGCTGGGATTCGTTGACCGTCCAACCGGTGATGTTGGTGATCTTCGCTTCGCGCCCCGACCAGGTGATGGGCAGGCGGTTCTGCATCCCGTTGAGGAAGCCGTCCATGGTCATCTTCTGGAGCGCAGAACGCCAGTCGCCGGTGGAGCCGAGTCGATCGGTAAAGGCCACGAGGAAATCGCGTTCGAAGAATGCCGACATGAGGTTGAGCGACAGCAGTGCTTGGAACACGTCGACAGACTCACCCAAGTCCGATGTCACTTCATCCGCAATACCGTAGACCTCTTGAAGTCGAAGCTTGGCTTGCAGGGCACGGAGCCAGGCCATTCGGTTGGCATCGGCGTTTTCTGGTCGTCCGATGTCCCATCGCCCTGGATCTTCTGCAACGTATTCGACAAACTCGTCTATTGCACGGTGAAACCAGTAGTCGTGCAAACGCCTGAGCTTGTGGCCGTCGTTCTTCCAGGCGGTCCGAGCTGCTGGATCAACCTCCATAATCTCCAGGCGATCTTCGTGCCGCACAAACCTGATGGAATCGTCGTAGCAGAAGGCATCCGCAGACCGACTGATGAACTCGTTCAGCTCGATCTGCGCATCCAGCAGCGCGTGGAACGCATGGAAAGCCTGTACTGCTTCGCTTTCACCGCCACGTTCTTCGTCGAACAGAATGGGGCGGAGATGTCGGGCGAGGGACAGACCAATGCTGGCATCGTTCAGCTTCAATGACGACTCATCGTCCGTCTCCAGCTTCCAAGCCAGTAAATCATTGATGGCATGCCAGGCAAGCTCGGTGCGGCTTTCGTCCCCTTGCCCGGCCTTCATGGCTGCGATGTCTTTACCCACCAGACATTCGAAGGCGTAGAGGCTCGCATAGAGCAGGAATTCGAAGGCCGATAGGTGGGTCAATCGATCCTTTTCGGCCTGCACTGCCGCCACTCGCAGCCGATGCGCCTGATCAAAGATGTCCAGCACGCGGCACAGCTCTCTGACTGGCGGGCAGCTTTCTCCCGCCAGCGTGAGTTCCGCTCGCCGGGGTGATTCCTGATTCAGGACCAGCCCAGAGTACTTGACCGCCCGGATCAGGGCATCGGGCGCGATTCGAGCGACCGCGTTGATCAGGCCTTCGACCGCAAGCTGCTTCTGACTGAGGTACCGGGCCAGGGCCAGCACCATGGGTTCGGTGGACCAGGCACTGGTGGGGCAGTCTTTCACCGTGCGACTTAACCAGAACTGGCTGTCGCGTTCCCTTCTGGTGAACTTGCGTTTCCCTTGTGTCGCAGGCTTCCCATCCAGATAGGCGCTTGCAGCCTGCTCGATGGCCGCTTCAAGGGAATGGCCGTGGCCCACGGCGCGTCTGGCCAGGTCGTCGTAGTAGTTGCGTTGTGTGGTGGTGTCGGACGCTTCCATGTGCCGATCATCCTAGGTCTCGGGCTGGTTTTTGAAGAGGAAGCGTTGGGCCGTGAGCGCTGGGGTGATTTTCTGGCTTGATGCGGTGAGGGCAGGGTACGTCTCTGGGCGAGGCGATGTGAATCGATGGGCCGTCTTGTCAGGTCGACAGGATGGATGTTTTTCTTGCGACAGTTGTCCTCCTGGGTCAACTGCGACGATTTTTTTATGCGGATAGGTGTTCCTGGCGTGAACCAAGCCCGGAGATCGTTTGTTCCAATCTCGCGTCGATTGCCTTCATTCGACGAAGTAAAGGAACATACTGCGGCATGCCTTCCGAAACCCATAGCCAGCGTGTCCTTGATCTGGCCGGTCAGAGGGGCCTCCTGCGCGCCAGTGACCTGGATGCCATCGGCGCACCACGGGTCGTCCTCACGCGGCTCAATGGCGCTGGGCTGCTGGAGCGGGTTGGACGTGGTCTCTATCGCCTGACAGATGCACAGGTGTCGGAGTTCGAGAGCCTCGGTGCAGTCGCTGCCAAGGTGCCACAGGCCGTGTTCTGCCTGTTCACTGCGCTGCAGTTCCATGAACTGACCACCCAGCTGCCGCGCCAGGTCTGGATCGCCATGCCACGCGGGAGCCACTCGCCCCGGATCGACTACCCGCCGATCAAGATGGTGCAGTTCACGGGTGAGGCCTTCTCCGCGGGGGTCGAAGAAGTGGAACGCGATGGCGTCAGGCTGCGGGTCTACGGCGTGGCTAAGACGGTAGCGGACAGTTTCAAGCACCGGAACAAGATCGGCCTGGACGTGGCTCTGGAGGCGCTCAAGGATGCGCGTTCGAGGAACAAAGCGTCGGTGGACGAGATATGGCGTTACGCCAAGGTCTGCCGTGTGGCCAACGTGATACGGCCTTACCTAGAAGGCATCGGATGAGTCGTCTCAGTGGTGGGCCGAATGGCTTCACCAATGCACCAGCGCACATTGCGTGCCTGGATCTCACATGGTCACTCAAACAGCGGCCTGTAGCCCATAGGCTTGCGCAATACGCGCCACCAGTTCGGCCACGCTGACCTTCCCGAGCTGAAGGACCTGCGGATCGATGGAGGTGTCCGCGACTACCTCGGCGAGAAACCGGGCGAGGTCCGACCCGATTTTGGGATCGAGTGGAATGCGGGTGGTGGGCGCCAGGAGTTGCGACAGGCGCAGCACGTCGTTGAGATGCTTGCGGATGTCTCTGGCATCGATGGCGGCGCCTTGGTCTTTGCGTGTCTTCAGATCCAGCCATGCGATGGCCTTCAGCGGAATCAGCCGGTCTTCTCCCACCCAGGACAGGCCTCCCATCTCACGTCGGCCAGCGAGGATGAATGCGTAGTAGGTTTCATCCAGCAAGATGGCAGAGAGACTGGACACCGCCTCATCCAGTGGGATCGGGGTGAGCTGGCTGCCCTCGGCGGGCGTCAAGCCATCGGGAGCCCGTGCAAACAGTTCGATCATGGCCGGGTAGCGTTCATCCGCGGGCTTCTGGAAGCGGTAGAACTTCGGCTTTCCGGTGTCGCTGACCTGCTGCAGCTGATAGCCCCCTGCATTCACAAACTGCCAGAACGCCTCGCCAAAAGACGGGGTCAGCACCTCCACATGCAGGACGATGTCCAGGTCCTTGGTCGCCCGAAACTGGAGCCCGGCGTCCTCCATCGTCAGGCTCGCGGCGGTCCCACCAATCAGCAGATACTGATCAGCGTACGCTGCAAATGTTTCCCGGAAGAGATCCAGCCCTTTCACCATGGGAGCTGCCCTTTCAAATCGTCGAGGGCCTGCAGGACGCGCTCATCGGTGCTGTCCTGCAGACTGAGGGTGAGCGACAGTGGATCGACGGTCTCCCGGCCTGGCACCAGCGCCGGGTCGTAGATCCAGAGCTCAAGCTCTTGTGCCGCATCGGATGGTTCCGGCGCCTCGCGGGCACCGGCTTTCAGGGCCTCCCGCCATTCTGCGAAGGTGGTGGCGTACACCGGTTGTCGTGGCTCCGTGAGCATGGAATCGCGTGCGAGTGCGCTCAGGCCAGCCAGCCGCCACTGGCGGCCTGCTGGCAAGGTATCGCTCACCACCCACAACGTCCGGCGCACAGGGCTGCGGAGCAAGGGTCTTGCCATTACCCAGATATCCTGTGGTGGCAACTCGCGGTGCAGATACTGCGAACGCCCCACCTTGCGCGTCGCGGCGAGGCCCGCCGCGTTCAGTTCCCTGACCGACCGAGACAAGGTCATGGGGGTGTAGCCCATGGGCGATGCCAGGCGGGCGGGATGCCAGTCGGTGGCCAGGGGTTCGTTCATCAACGCAGCGATGAGGATCGCCTGCGTAGATGGGCTCAGGGCAGTACCTGTGGTTGGCGCCCGCTGCCTGAAGTGTTCGCGAAGGTCCAGACCCAGGTCGGGCAGGTAGAGCTGGTTGCCTGGCACGATGAACGGAACCTTCTGCTCGATCAGGCGTTTTCGCTCGTACGACGCCAAGGCATCGGTCACGAACACAAGCGGCTGTTCTGCCCGCGCCCGCACCTTGTCCAACCGGGCACGGATGTCACCCAGCGCCTGTTTCTCGTTGGATGGCGTGATCGCCAGCACGACGGGACGGCCCAGCAGTTCAAGCTCGGAAAACTGGAACGCGTCTTGAAGGAAGTACGGCAGCCCGCCGGCTTGCGCCCAGGGCTTTTCCTTGGGCGTGGGAATACCCAACACCTCGTTGAGGTACTTCCGGGTGGCGGCTACAAGCGTCAACGCTCAGTCTTTCATAACAGAAAAGGTGAACGATAACATTAACGATGTTATCGTGCAATCATGTGTTAAATTGGTCCGGCTTTGGGATTTCGACCAGTCGCGCCGAAGCTCATGCGGACACCGCAGACGATGGAGCGCTCTGTCCCAGGATGTCATCAATCCGCTGCCCCAGCTTCTCCCAGGCCGCCTTCTTCTCGTCGGCGAACTCGTGGTGCAGGTAGTGGCGCCGCACCCGGCTGCCGGCCATCACGTGGTTCTGGCAGCGGTCAATGATGTCGAGCAGGATGCCCAGCGCCTGCATCATGGTGGCGCCGGTGCGCCGCATGTCGTGTGGTGTCCATTCGCGATGGCTGCCGCTCTTGAGCACCAGCGCGTTGTCGTTGGCCCGGCGTGACAGGTCCTTGCGGACCTTGAATTGGATCTGGCGGTCGCCCACCTGCTTGGACACGGTCTTGACGTCGATGTGGGTGTCTTGCTTGTGGTTGCGGGCCGGGAAGCAGTAGGGCGATGTTCCGGTGAGGGCATTGAGTGCCTGGAACTGGCGCAGCGAGAAGTCCGAGAGGTAGACCCGATGGCCCTGCTTCTTGCCCATCGGCCCCTTGACGTTCTCGACCGGGATGGTCCAGTAGCGCTCCACCAGGTCCACGTCTTCCCAGCGGGTCATCAGCAACTCGCCGATGCGGCACAGCGTGCCCAGGCAGATCCAGATCGCCAGCTGGGTCTCGCGCTTGAGCGGGCGCGGCACCTCGTACTTGTGACCGGCCGGGGTCTCTTCGTAGTCGGTCTCCATGCGCTCAAAGATCGCCTGCAGTTCCTGCAGCTCCCTGGCCGTCAGCACGCGGTCGCGCTCGTTGACCATGTCGAAGTCCTTGGAGACGATCTTGCGGATCTCGATCAGGTCGGCCGGGTTGCCTTCGATCAGCAGGCCGCGCCAGGGCTGGCGCTTTTCGGCCCAGGCGAACAGTTGCACCAGGTCCTGGTGCACGCGCACAGACATGCGGTTCACGCCACGGGCCACCATGGTTCGAAGGACCTTGCGCAGGTCGTGTTCGGTGATGCTCCGCACCGGCTTGTCGCCCAGCACGGGCAGCACGTCCTTTTCAAACGAGCGGCGCAGTTCGGCGTTGCCGTCCTTGCGAGCGACCCCATCGGCCAGCCAGGCGTCGAACATGTCCTTGAACGGTCTGTTCTGGCTGGCCTCGGCGGCCGCTTGCGCCAGGGTCGCCTCGACTGCGGCCTGGTTTTCGATGCGCTCGGCTTTCTTCTGGTCGTTGGGGTTGACGCCGGAGCGGACCAGATCACGCGCCTCGTCACGTTGCCGACGGATCTGTTCCATGGACAGGGCGGGCCAGGTGCCACAGTAGTGCCAGACCACTTTGCCGTTCCATTTGAAGGCGAACTTGAAGTGGATGGAGATGGTCTGGTCGCCGACGACCCGGACTTCGCCGGTCAGTCCGTCGCCGTCGCTCAGCATGTCGCCGCGCCATGCCAGGGGCACGGCCTTGAGCTCCAGAGCCGTCCACTTTTTGCCTTTTCCGGACTTCGGATATCGCGTCATACAGGTCCTGGGGGGTAAACCGGGGGGTAAACCGAAAAAACGCTGTCAGTGTATTTCGTGGGACGGCCTGGGATCAAGTATTCAATGTAACTATATGATTTTGAACGATTAATGTCGTCCCATAACGTCCCAGGAAATCCCGCAAGATTCCACGTATATTTCGATGGGGTGCAAGGGGTCGCGAGTTCGAATCCCGCCACGCCGACCATTTATTGAAAAGCCCGCAATCGAAAGATTGCGGGCTTTTTCGTTTCTGCCGGTCAGGCAATGTCGATGGAGTGAAAACCGAAGAGCCCTTGACGGCGGTCGGCGAAGTAGCGCTCCAGGGTTTCACGGACGGTGCGGAAGGCGATCTCATCCCAGGGGATCTGGTCTTCCGTGAACAGCCGGGCCTCGATGGTTTCCACGCCGGGGTCGAAGTGATCGTTCAGCAGTCGGGCCCGGTAGTACATGTGGACCTGACCCACCCGCGCGACGTTCATCAGCGTGAACAGTGGACCGAGTTCGATACTGGCGCCGGCTTCCTCGATGGTTTCGCGCTGTGCACCCTCGGCCGTGGTTTCACCCAACTCCATGAAGCCGGCTGGCAATGTCCACTTGCCTCGCCGCGGCTCGATGTTGCGCAGGCACAGCAGCACCTCGGCGCCGTCCTCGCCCCAGACCGGCACGGTGCCGACCACATTCAGCGGGTTCTCGTAGTGCACGGTAGCGCACGCGGTGCAGACCGCGCGGGGCTTGGTGTCCCCGTCGTCGGGAAGGCGGTAGACCACGGGTGCGCCGCATTGGCGGCAGTGCTGGATCGGACTGCGAAACATGTCGTGGAGTGTAGAGGCGGAACAAAAAGGGCTCCCTTGGGAGCCCTTGTAAAGCCGATGGTCGTCAGGCTTTCTTTGTGGTGGCTTTGCCGTGCTTCTCGATCAGAGCCCGGGCGGTGTCCAGCAACTGCTTGCCGTTAAAGCCGCGTTTGTCCATGTCCTGCATCCACTCAACCTCGACCAGCCGCGCCTTGCGTTTGAACTCCTGGGCCTCGGCCGCCGGGATGGTGTGGATGGTGTTGCCCTGCTTGACCGCCGCATCGCGGCCGGCGACGTCGCCACCTTGTTGCACCTTGCCCAGCCAGCCGGAGGTCTCGATGCCCGAGTTCTTGTCGATGATGGCCTTGAGGTCGGGCGGCAGCGAGGCGTACTTGGCCTTGTTCATCGCCATGATGAAGGTGGTGGTGTAGAGCGCGCCGCCCGCAGGGTCGAACTCGCTGTGGAACTTGGTGAGCTCGTGCACCTTGACCGAAGGCACCACCTCCCAGGGGATCACGCAGCCGTTGATCACACCCTTGGACAGCGCGTCGGGGATTTGCGGCAGCGGCATGCCCACCGGCGTGGCGCCCAGGTAGCCCAGCATCTTGGTGATCTGCCGGGTGGGGCCGCGCACCTTGGAGCCCTGCAGGTCAGCCGCGGTCTTCACCAGCTTGTCGCGCATGTGGAACATGCCGGGGCCATGCACCTGCAGTGCGATGGGGTGCACCTCCTTGAATTCATCCGCGGCGACGGTTTGCACATATTCCCAGTAGGCACGGGAAGTCGCTTCGGCGTTGTTCATCATGAAGGGCAGCTCGAACACCTCGATGCGCGGGAAGCGGCCCGGCGTGTTGCCCGGCAGGGTCCAAACGATGTCCACCACGCCGTCCTTGGCCTGGTCGTAGAGCTGCACCGGCGAGCCGCCCAGCTGCATCGCCGGGTAGGCCTCGAACTTGATGCGGCCATCGGAGTCCTTGGTGACCTTGTCCATCCAGGCCTTGTGCATGTTCAGCCACACGTTGGACTGAGGCGCCATGAAGGTGTGGAACTTGAGGGTCACGCTTTGCTGGGCAAGGCCGACGAGAGCGGGTGCGCCGAAGGCGACGGCGGCACCGGATTGCAGCAGGGTTCTGCGCTGGATCATGTTGTGGCTCCTATGGTTTCTGGAACAGCGGATCAGAGGCGTTCCATTCTAGGGAGCGGCCTCTGGGGGTTTACCCTTGCCGAATCACGCCACGTGCACCGTAATGCCCGTGAGCCCTTCGACACCGCCGCTCATGGTGTCGCCGCTGACCACGGCCGCCACACCTTCGGGCGTGCCGGTGTAGATCAGGTCGCCGGGCTGCAGTTCCCAGGCTGCGGAAAGGTGCTCGATGGTTTCCGCGATGTTCCAGATGAGCTTCGAGACGTTGCTGCGCTGACGGTCTGCGCCGTTGACCTGGACCCAGATCGCTGCGGTGGCGATGTCACCGGCCTCGGCAGCGGGGGTGATAGGGCCGATGGGCGCGGACTGGTCGAAGGCCTTGCCGATGCACCAGGGGCGGCCCTGCTTTTTCATGTCGTTCTGGAGATCCCTGCGGGTCATGTCCAGCCCCACGGCATAGCCGTAGATGTGGTTGATGGCATCGGTCGCCTTGATATCTCGTCCGCCACGGCCGATGGCGACGACCAGTTCGATCTCGTGGTGCAGGTTGCCGGTGAGCGACGGGTAGGGGATGGTGGCGGTCTGTCCGGCTTCGGCCACCACGATGGCGTCGGCCGGTTTGAGGAAGAAGAACGGTGGCTCTCGGCCAGTGAAGCCCATTTCCTTGGCGTGTTCTTCGTAGTTGCGGCCCACGCAGTAGATGCGGTGGACGGGAAAGCGGTCGGCGCGGCCCACCACGGGCACAGAGACGACGGCGGGCGGGGCGAAGGTGTAGCTCATCGGTGACCTTTCAGGGTTCTGGGTCAGTGTTGCGAGACAGGCAGGCGGACCACCAGGCCATCGAGCTCGGGCGTCAGCCGGACCTGGCAGCTCAGCCGGCTCCCGGCCTCGACCGGGCTGGCCGCGAAATCGAGCATGTCGGTTTCGTCGGCCACCGGTTTGGGCAGCTTCTCGGCCCAGGGGCTGTCGATCATGACGTGGCAGGTGGCGCAGGTGAGCACGCCGCCGCAGTCGGCTTCGATTCCGTGGACATCGGAATCGACGGCGGCTTTCATCAAGCTCTGGCCGGTGGCGGCGGTGATGGTTTTTTCGGTCTGGTCGGCGTGGACGAAACGGATGTGGATGGTGCTCATGTGAAAAAAGAAGTGGATCAGTAGCGGCTGAAGTATTCGCGCCGCTCGAAGTCGGTCTTGTCCTGGGCGTCGGCGTGGCGGTTGATTTCGGACTGCTTGATGCGGCAGAAGTGCTCGACCACCGCAGCGCCCAGTCCGTTCACCAGCGCCTCGTCGGACCGCAGGGCGGCCAGGGCATCGCCCAGGTTGTCCGGCAGGCGAGCGTGGCCGGTGGCGTAGGGATTGTCGGTGGCAGGCGGTGGTTCCAGGCCGCGCAGCAGACCGTCCAGCCCGGCATGGATCTGGGATGCTATGTAGAGGTAGGGGTTGGCTGCGGGCTCGCCGATGCGGTTTTCAATCCGGGTGGCGGGGTCGCCCGCGGCGCCCACCACGCGCAACATCGCGCCGCGGTTGTCCTGGCCCCAGAGAATGTGCTGCGGCGCCAGGGCGTTGGGGCGAAAACGGCCAAATCCGTTGATGGTAGGGGTACACAGCGCGGTCATGCCCGGTGCATGCGCCAGCAGGCCAGCCAGCCAGTGGGCGCCGGCGTCCGAAAGGGTGTGGCGGGCGTCGCGCACCGTGCTGCCCTCGGCGGGCACTGTGCGCTCGTAACCGTTGCGGCCGCTGTCGCGCTCCACCAGCGACTGGTGCAGGTGCCAGCCGCTGGACATGATGTGGGGGAAGGGCGGGCGGCACATGAAGGTGGCCAGGTAGCCGGCGCGGCGCAGTGCCTGTCGCACGCCGTTGCGGAACAGCACCATCTGGTCGGCGGCGGTCAGCGCGTCGGTGGCGTCGAAGACTGCCTCGACCTGGCTCGGGCCCAGCTCGATCTCCAGCGACTGCAGCGGCAGACCCAGTGCCTGGGCGGTCTGCATCACGATGCGCAGCGGCTCGTCGGCCATGTCCATCATGGCCTCGGCCTGCAGGTTGTAGCCGGGGTGGATCATCTGGACCGTCGGTGGCAATCCGGGCCAGCCTGCGAGTTCGGGATCGAGCTGAGGTGCTTCGTCGGTGATACGGTAGATGTGAAATTCGACCTCCAGGCCGGTCTTGAGGCCGAAGCCGGCCATCGAAAGCCTGGACAGGGCCTGCTGCAAGACGTGCCGGCTGTCCAGCGTCACCGGCGTTCCGTTGCCGTACCAGGGCTGGCAGCGCAACCAGCCCGTGCCCGCGCTCCAGGGCAGCAGGGTGAAGCTTTCGGGGTCGGGCAGCAGCATCAGGTTGGAGGCGCCGGCGAACCCGGTCAGGCCTTCGGTACCCCCAGCCTCGAACACCTTCCAGGCGGTGTGGTCCGAGGTGTCCTTGAGCATCATGGTGCCGACCATGCCGACGCCGTCGCGCAGGGCCCTGACCGCGGCGTGCGTCATCAGGGTCTTGCCGCGCAACTGTCCGTGCACATCGCACCAGCCCATGCGCACGCGCTGGACGCCGCTGGACTCGATCAGCTCGGCGGCGCGCAGGCAGGCCGCTTCCCGGTGGGTGTCGTGCAGGCCGCAGCGTTCGACGAGCGACGTCATTTGGCGCCAGCCAGCAGCGTCTGTGCCGGTTCGACTGCGCTTGACCACGGCGCACCCTCGCGCTTGTCGCGCACCGCGCGTTGCCACCAGTCCTGCCAGCCCTGGGCAGGTGCGATGCCGTCGACCGTGTCGGGCCCGGTGATGCCAGCGGCCTGGGCCGCATCGCCGATGCCTGGCGCCGTACCGCCCTGCGCCACGGTGTTCATGGCCTGCAGCAGCAGGCGGCGGTGGGCCATGATGACCTTGTCGGTGGTGCCCAGGTGTTCGCGCGTGCGGTCCTGGATGGCGCCCATGCTTTCGCAGGCCCACTGGTCGTGCACGTTGATGTCGTCCTCTCCCATGCCCAGGAAGGTGCGGGTCCGCTGCTCTTCAGGGTTGAAGCCCCACTGGTTCCAGCGCCCGGCCTTGGGGATGTAGTCGGGCAGTGTCACCGCCTTGAGCCGCTGCTGGCGCATGGTGGCCTTGTCGACCGGCGCATCGAAGCTGGTGAAGAAGGCGTACCAGTAGTTGCGGGTGTCGTCCACCGGCACATGCATCTGTGTGATCGTCATGGTTTCCGACAGCGGGATCACGAAGGTCTGCGGGAACACGTCGTTGGTGACCCGCACGTGGGTCAGCGCTTCGTTCAGCGGGCGCAGCGCGGTCAGCTGCAGGCCCCAGGGCTGCTGGGTGAAGCTGATCTCGGGCCGGTCGAACTCGCGCATCACCCGTGTCATCGGCCAGCGCTCGCCACCGATGTCGCCTGCGCTCGCGCCGCGGAACTGCTTGCCGTAGCTGCCTTCCAGCGGGGCATCGTTGAAGAAGCGGTGCAGGTAGGAGGCGTGGGCCGGATCGATGCCGACCTCGAACGCCTGCAGCCAGTTGCAGTGCCACAGGCCCTTGAAGACGAAGCTGTGCGAGGCAGGCGCAACGAAACAGTCCAACGCGGGGAATGGTGGCGGCGTCTGTCCCTCAGGGCCGAGCCAGGCGAACAGCGCACCCGCTTTTTCCACCAGCGGGTAGCTGCGCTGCCGGATGCGCTGGCAGAGTGTGCTGCCCGCGGGTTCGGCGGGCGTTTCGGTGCACTGGCCGCTCACGTCGAATTTCCAGCCGTGGAAAGGGCAGCGCAGGCCGTCGCCCTCGTTGCGGCCGTAGGCCAGGTCGGCGCCACGGTGCGGGCAGTCGCGGTCCAGCAGGCCGAAGCGCCCCTGGGTGTCCTTGAACAGCACGAAGTCCTGCCCCAGCAGCCGCACCGCCTTGACCGGACGGATCGCCATCGGCGGGGCCTGCGACGGGTCGAACTCGTCCAGCATGGCCACCGGCTGCCAGTAACGCCGCAACAACTCGCCGCCTGGGGTGCCGGGGCCGACCTGGGTCAGGCGCTGGTTCTGTTCTGCTTTCATGGGCGCGTCTCCTGCGTGGGGTGGCAAAACATTAACCGATTTCCGTGGCCGCGAAGCAGTCCGGGGCGGTGTATCGTGGAGCCATGGCGACACCTGAAACGACCATACCTTGCCCAAGTGCCGGCCTGACCCTGCGCCGCGTGGCCATCGACACCTGGCGCGAGAACGTGGCCTACCTGCACCGCGACTGCGCGGTGGTGCGGGCCGAGGGCTTTCAGGCCCTGTCCAAGGTCGAGGTGCGCGCCAACGGTCGCAGCATCCTGGCCACTCTCAACGTGGTCGACGACCCGGCGCTGGTGGGCTGCCAGCAGATCGGCGTGTCCGAGGACGCGTTTGCGCAGCTGGAGGTGCCCGAAGGCCACCCGGCGTCGGTGACACAGGCAGAACCGCCCGCGTCGATACCGGCGCTGTTTCGCAAGATCAACGGCGAGCGGCTCAGCCGCGACGACTTCCACGCCATCGTCGGAGACATCGCCCACCACCGCTACTCCAAGATCGAGCTCACCGCCTTTGTCGTGGCCTGCAACCGCAGCGAGCTGGACCGCGAAGAGGTCTCGTTCCTGACCGAGGCCATGGTGGCCAGCGGCCGGCGGCTGGACTGGCATGAGCCGCTGGTGGTGGACAAGCATTGCATCGGCGGCATCCCGGGCAACCGGACCTCGATGCTGGTGGTGCCCATCGTCGCGGCCTACGGCCTGGTGTTCCCAAAGACCTCCTCGCGCGCCATCACCTCGCCGGCCGGCACCGCCGACACCATGGAGGTGCTGGCCAATGTGGAGCTGCCGTTCGACCGGCTGACCGACATCGTGCGCGACCACCGGGGCTGCCTGGCCTGGGGCGGCACCGCCGACCTGTCGCCGGCCGACGATGTGCTGATCTCGGTCGAGCGGCCGCTGGCGCTGGATTCCCCGGGGCAGATGGTGGCCTCCATCCTGTCCAAGAAGATGGCGGCGGGTGCGACGCACCTGGTGCTGGATATTCCCATCGGTCCCACCGCGAAGGTGCGGTCGATGCCCGAGGCGCAGAAGCTGCGCCGCCTGTTCGAATACGTGGCGCAGCGCCTGCACCTCTCGCTGGACGTGGTCATCACCGACGGCCGGCAACCCGTGGGCCGTGGCATCGGGCCGGCACTGGAGGCGCGCGACGTGATGCGCGTGCTGGAAAACGACCCCGAGGCACCCGACGACCTGCGCCAGAAGTCGCTGCGGCTGGCCGGCCGGCTGATCGAATGCAGCCCGGACGTGCGCGGCGGCCAGGGCTATGCCATCGCGCGCGACATCCTGGAGTCGGGCCGGGCGCTCAGCCGCATGCAGGCCATCATTGCGGCGCAGGGCTCGCATGGCTTTGACCACCACCATCCGGCGCTTGGGGCGCTGACGCAGGAGGTTCCGGCGGCGTCCGATGGCGTGGTGATTGGCATCGACAACCTGCAGATCGCCCAGATCGCACGCCTGGCCGGCGCGCCCAAGGTCAAAGGCGCGGGTGTGGATCTGATGTGCAGGCTCGGCGACACGGTGCGTGGAGGGCAGGTGCTCTACCGCATCCATGCTGACTATCCGTCCGACCTGCAGTTCGCGCGCCACGCAGTGGAACGGCACTGCGGCGTCTCGCTGGGCACAGCCGCCCAGATCCCCCAGGTTTTCGTGGAGTCTTGATGTCTTCTCCTGTGCTGTCGGGAGCCTTGCTGTGTTTCGACGATGAACAAGCGGTCGCGCAGGTCTGTGCCGATCTGACCGGGTTGAAGCTCTCGATCGTGGACCGCCACCGGTTCCCCGATGGCGAGGTGCGTGTGCGGCTGCCCGAGGCACTGCCCGCGCGCGTGGTGATCTGGCGCGGCCTGCACCAGCCCAACGACAAGCTGGTGGAGCTGTTGCTGGTGGCGTGCACGGCGCGCGAACTCGGTGCGCGGCACCTGACCCTGGTCGTGCCCTATCTGGCGTACATGCGGCAGGACATTGCGTTCAACCCCGGCGAGGCGGTGAGCCAGCGCATCGTCGGCGCTTTCCTTTCCGACCTGTTCGATGCCGTGGTCACGGTCGACCCGCATCTGCACCGTGTGGCGACGCTGCAGGAAGCGATTCCGGTGCGCGATGCGGTCGTGCTCAGCGGTGCGCCGCTGCTGTCCGACCACATTGCCAGCCAGTGCGCTGCCGATGTGCTGCTGATCGGTCCCGACGAAGAGTCCCTGCAGTGGGTGGCGCAGGCCGCCAACCGGCACGGTTGGGCGCATGGCGTGTGCCGCAAGACCCGCCACGGCGACCGCCATGTCGACATCGAGTTGCCGTCCTTGCCGGTACGGGGGCGTCCGGTGGTGCTGATGGACGATGTGGCTAGCTCGGGCCACACGCTTGCGCGGGCCGCCGAGCTGCTGCGGGCGGCCGGAGCGGCGTCGGTCGACGTCGCCGTGACCCACGCGCTGTTCGCAGATGGCGCCGTGGCGCTGATCCGAGAAGCGGGCGTGAACCGCATCTGGAGTACCGACTGCATCCCCCACGACAGCAATGCCGTGAGCATCGTTCCGGCCGTGGCCGCACAGCTGCGCGGCCTCTGACATCCCCTTATGCTTGCGCCATGAAGCTCTACAACTACTTCCGCTCCTCCGCGTCCTTCCGCGTGCGCATCGCGCTGGCGCTCAAGGGCATCGCCTACGACTACGTGCCGGTGCATCTCGCCAAGGGCGAACACAAGAAGTCTGCTTATGCCGACATCGCCGCCGACGGACTGGTGCCGCTGCTGGAACTGGACGATGGCACGCGCCTGTCTCAGTCCATGGCCATCATCGAGTACCTCGATGAGACCCATCCCGAGCCGGCGCTGGTGCCGGGCGATGCCATCGGCCGCGCCCGTGTGCGCGCGCTGGCGCAGTCGATCGCCTGCGAGATCCACCCGATCAACAACCTGCGTGTGCTCAAGTACCTCTCGGGCACGCTCAAGGTCGACGAAGAGACGAAGAACACTTGGTACCGCCACTGGGTGCGCACCGGGCTGGAGGCTTTCGAGCGCCAGCTGAACCAGCTGCCCGCAAGCCGTTACTGCTATGGCGATACCCCCACCCTGGCCGACTGTTGCCTCGTGCCGCAGATTTTCAACGGGCAGCGCTTCAACACGCCGATGGACGGCCTGCCGCGCACCATGGCAGCCTTTGAAGCCTGCATGGCCCTGCCGGCGTTCCAGCAGGCGCAGCCCTCGGCCTGCCCGGACAACGAGGCCTGATGCCGTTCCCTTCCGATTGGCTGGTGCCCGACTGGCCCGTACCCGCGGGTGTCCGCTCAGTGTTCACCTCCCGTGCCGGCGGTGCCTCGGCGCCGCCCTTCGACAGTTTCAATCTTGGTGAGCACGTGCGGGACGAGCCGGTGGCGGTGCTCATCAACCGCCGGCGCCTGAGGGACGCCTGCGGCGCGCGCCCGGTGTTCCTGTCGCAGGTCCATGGCGTGGAGGTTGTGTCCCTCGATGGCGACACCGCAGACGGTACCGAGGCCGATGCGTGCCTGACGGCGCGCACCGGCGTGGTCTGCACCGTGATGGTGGCCGACTGCCTGCCCGTGCTCTGGTGCTTGCCCGACGGAACGGCGGTGGCTGCGTCTCACGCCGGCTGGCGTGGACTCGCTGGACAGGATGGCCACGGCATCCTGGAGACCACCTTTCAGGCCTTGATGACCTTGTCCGCAACGGCGCCGGCGCCGATGGTGTGGCTGGGTCCCTGCATCGGTCCCAAAGCCTTTGAGGTCGGGGCAGACGTGCGCGATGCGTTCGTGTCGGTCGATGCCGACGCCGCGCGGTGTTTTGATGCGTTACCGGCTCAAGGCAAGTATCTGGCCGACCTGCCGGCGCTGGCGCGCCGACGGCTGGGCGCGATGGGGGTGACGAAGATCTTCGGCAACAACAGCAGCGATGCCTGGTGCACCGTCACGCAATCGTCACGTTTCTTTTCCCACCGCCGGGACGCCGCCCGGCTCGGCAGCACCGGCCGCATGGCCGCCTGCATCTGGAAGGTTTGAGGCCGCTTGTTGGCGCAGTGCTTCCTCGGCCGCCTCGCGCTCCCGGATGGCCTTTCGCCGTTGCGGCGTGAGCATCAGGAAAACCACCAATGAGAGCGGCACTAAACCGTAAAGAAAAAAGGTCACAATGGCTCCAAGAACAGAGCCGTTTGTGCCAGTGGCCTCGGCCACCGACATCATCAGCACCACGTAAAGCCAAGCGATCACAACCAGATACATAGCGACCTGCGACCGGGAAGTTTGTTGTCAGTTTGTTGGAAGTGAGCAGACAGACACTAGGGAAAACCCGGCCTCAAGCCCAAGAGGACTTGATAATAAGCCGCAGGACAAACATCGGAGACTTGCATGACATCTGGTAAGACACCGCAGCCCGACTGGCTGCAGGCGGCCGAGCAGTTCCAGAACCAGCTCATCCAGCAGTGGACCCAGGCCGCACAGGCCTTCCCCGGGGCGACGCAGGCACCCACCTCTTCCCCTGATCCCTTTGCGGCCTTCAAAGCGTTCATGCCGCAAACCGGTGCTGCTCATCCGTTTGGCATGCCTATGCCGCAGCCCGGCATGGGTGACCTGCTGGCCCATGCGACGGGACACAAGGTCAGTTTCGATCCGGCCAAGCTGATCGAGATCCAGAACCAGTACCTCAAGGATGTGGCCGGTCTGTGGAACCAGGGGCCGGCGGTCCAGCCTAAAGGGGACCGGCGCTTCGCGGACGAGTCCTGGGGGAGCAATCCAGTGGCCGCCTACACGGCCGCGGTGTACCTGCTCAACGCCCGCACGCTGATGGCTCTGGCCGATGCGGTGGAGGGCGATGCCAAGACCCGCACGCGGGTGCGCTTTGCGGTCCAGCAGTGGATCGACGCCAGCGCGCCGAGCAACTTCCTGGCCTTCAACGCAGAGGCGCAGAAGAAGGCCATCGAAACCCAGGGTGAGAGCATTGCCAAGGGCGTGGCGAACCTGCTGCACGACATCAAGCAGGGCCATGTGTCGATGACCGACGAGAGCGTATTCGAGGTGGGCAAGAACGTGGCCACCACCGAAGGCGCGGTGGTGTTCGAGAACGAGCTGTTCCAGCTCATCGAATACAAACCGCTGACGGCCAAGGTCTATGAACGTCCGTTCCTGCTGGTGCCGCCCTGCATCAACAAGTTCTACATCCTCGACCTGCAGCCGACCAACTCGTTCATTCGCTACTGCGTCGAGCAAGGCAACCGCACCTTCGTGGTGAGCTGGCGCAACCCCGATGCCTCGCTGGGCCAGAAGACCTGGGACAACTACATCGAAGACGCCGTCATCAAGGCGATCACCACCACGCAGGACATCACGGGCGCAGAGCGGATCAACGCGCTGGGTTTCTGTGTGGGGGGCACCATGCTCAGCAACGCGCTGGCCGTGTTGGCCGCGCGCGGCGAGGAGCGGGTGCACAGCGCCACCTTCCTGACCACGCTGGTGGACTTCACCGACACCGGCATCCTGGACGTGTTCATCGACGAGGCCTTCGTCAAGATGCGCGAGATGCAGTTCGCGCAAGGCGGGCTGATGCCCGGCCGCGACCTGGCCACCACCTTCAGCTTCCTGCGGCCCAACGACCTGGTCTGGAACTATGTAGTCGGCAACTACCTCAAGGGCGAATCGCCGCCGCCGTTCGACCTGCTGTACTGGAACTCCGACGCGACCAACCTGCCTGGCCCGTACTACGCCTGGTACCTGCGCAACATGTACCTGGAGAACAACCTCGTCAAGCCTGGCAAGACCACGGTCTGCGGCCAGAAGGTGGACTTCCGCAAGGTCAAGCTGCCGGTCTACATCTACGGCTCGCGCGAAGACCACATTGTCCCGATCGGCGGCGCCTATGCCAGCACGCAGGTGTTCCCGGGCAAGAAGCGTTTTGTCATGGGCGCCTCGGGCCACATCGCCGGTGTGATCAACCCGCCGGCCGCCGGCAAACGCAGCCACTGGACCGGACCGGCCGGCCAGTTCCCGGCCGATGTGAATGAGTGGATCGACAGCGCCACCGAACACAAGGGCAGCTGGTGGACCGACTGGGCCGCCTGGCTCAAACCCCTGGCCGGCAAGCAAATTGCTGCCCCAAAAACCTATGGCAAAGGCAAGGCGTACGTCGCCATCGAACCTGCGCCGGGTCGCTATGTGAAGGCCAAGGCCTGAACGTTCTGACCGTTTGCGCTCAAGGCTGAACGCAAGCTCCCATCTTTGCTGCACCCACCTCTCAAGGAGAACCACATGGAAGACATCGTCATCGTTTCTGCCGCCCGCACCGCCGTCGGCAAGTTTGGCGGATCGCTCGCCAAGACGCCGGCCACAGAACTCGGCAGCATCGTCATCAAGGGGCTGCTGGCACGCACCGGCCTGCCCGCCGATGCCATTGGCGAAGTCATCATGGGCCAGGTGCTCGCCGCCGGTTGCGGCCAGAACCCGGCGCGCCAGGCGATGATGAAGGCCGGCTTGGCCAAGGAAACCCCGGCCTTGACCATCAACGCCGTCTGCGGTTCGGGCCTCAAGGCCGTGATGCTGGCCGCTCAGGCCGTGGCCTGGGGCGACAGCGAGATCGTGATCGCCGGTGGCCAGGAAAACATGAGTGCCAGCCCGCACGTGCTCAACGGCAGCCGCGACGGCCAGCGCATGGGCGACTGGAAGATGACCGACACCATGATCGTCGACGGCCTGTGGGACGTCTACAACCAGTACCACATGGGCATCACCGCCGAGAACGTGGCCAAGGCCCACGGCATCACCCGCGAGATGCAGGATGCGCTGGCGCTGGGCAGCCAGCAGAAGGCTTCGGCCGCACAGGATGCCGGCAAGTTCAAGGGAGAAATTGTCGATGTGCTGATCCCTCAGCGCAAGGGCGATCCGCTGGTGTTCAACACCGACGAGTTCATCAACAAGAAGACCAACGCCGAAGCGCTGGCCGGTCTGCGCCCGGCCTTCGACAAGGCCGGCTCGGTGACCGCCGGCAACGCGTCGGGCATCAACGACGGCGCCGCCGCCGTGATGGTGATGAGCGCCAAGAAGGCCGCGGCCCTGGGCCTGACCCCGCTGGCCCGCATCGCCGCCTTCGGCACCAGCGGTCTGGACCCCGCCACCATGGGCATGGGCCCCGTGCCCGCGTCGCAGAAGGCCCTGGCCCGCGCCGGCTGGAAGGCGTCTGACGTCGACCTGTTCGAACTCAATGAGGCCTTCGCCGCACAGGCCTGCGCCGTCAACAAGGCGCTGGAGATCGACCCGGCCAAGGTCAACGTCAACGGTGGCGCCATCGCCATCGGTCACCCCATCGGCGCGTCCGGCTGCCGCATCCTGGTGACGCTGCTGCACGAAATGCAGCGCAGCGGCGCGAAGAAGGGCCTGGCCGCGCTGTGCATCGGTGGCGGCATGGGCGTCTCCCTTGCTGTTGAACGCGCCTGATACCCACCACTTTTTTCGCCACACGGCACCACCTAGAGGAGCACACACATGAGTCAAAAAGTCGCATACGTCACTGGCGGCATGGGCGGCATCGGCACCGCGATCTGCCAGCGCCTGCACAAGGACGGCTTCAAGGTCATCGCCGGCTGCGGCCCCACCCGCGATTTCAACAAGTGGCTGGACGAGCAGAAGGCGCTGGGTTACACCTTCTACGCCTCGGTCGGCAACGTGGGTGACTGGGATTCCACCGTAGAAGCCTTCACCAAGGCCAAGGCCGAACACGGCAGCATCGACGTGCTGGTCAACAACGCTGGCATCACCAAGGATCGTATGTTCCTGAAGATGTCCAAGGAGGACTGGGACGCAGTGATGAACACCAACCTCGACTCCATGTTCAACGTGACCAAACAGGTCGTGCCGGACATGGTGGAAAAGGGCTGGGGCCGCATCATCAACATCTCGTCGGTCAACGGCGAGAAGGGCCAGGCTGGTCAGACCAACTACTCGGCCGCCAAGGCCGGCATGCACGGCTTCTCGATGGCGCTGGCCCAGGAACTGGCCACCAAGGGGGTGACGGTCAACACCGTGAGCCCGGGCTACATCGGCACCGACATGGTCAAGGCCATCCGCCCTGACGTGCTGGAGAAGATCGTCGCCACGGTGCCGGTCAAGCGCCTGGGTGAACCATCGGAGATTGCCTCCATCATTGCCTGGCTGGCCAGCGAAGAGGGCGGTTACGCCACCGGCGCGGACTTCTCGGTCAACGGTGGTCTGCACATGGGTTGACCTCGCGTCGACATTGCAAGGAACCCGCTTCGGCGGGTTTTTTCATGGCCGCGGGATAATCCAGCCCCATGTCTGTTTCCGTTTCCCCCTGGCGCCTGTCGGTCGCACCCATGATGGGGTGGACCGACCGTCACTGCCGCTATTTCCACCGACTGCTCACCCGCCACACCCTGCTGTACACCGAGATGGTGACAACGGGGGCGCTGATCCACGGCAGCGCGGCCCAGCACCTGTTCTTCAACGACGAGGAACACCCCGTCGCCTTGCAACTCGGTGGCAGCGAGCCGGCCGATCTGGCGGTGTGCGCCAAGCTGGGGCAGGAGCGCGGCTACGACGAGATCAACCTCAACTGTGGCTGCCCGAGCGAGCGCGTGCTGCGCGGTGCGTTCGGTGCCTGCCTCATGGGCGAGGCCGCGCTGGTGCGCGACTGCGTCAAGGCCATGGTCGACGTGGTGGACGTGCCGGTCACGGTCAAGCACCGCATCGGCATCGACAAGGTCGAGAGCTACGACTTCGTGCGCGACTTCGTCGGCACCGTGGCCGAGGGCGGCTGCAAGGTCTTTCTGGTCCATGCCCGCAACGCATGGCTCAAGGGTCTGTCGCCCAAAGAGAACCGCGAGATTCCGCCGCTGCGCTACGAACTGGCCTACCGGCTGAAACAGGACTTCCCCGGACTGACCATTTCGGTCAATGGCGGCATCACGACCGACGACCAGATCGCCACGCACCTTGAACACGTCGACGGGGCCATGATCGGCCGCGAGGCCTACCACAACCCCTGGCTGATGGCGGGTTGGGACAAACGCTTCTATGGCGACAACACCCGCCCTGAGATCACGCGCGAAGCCATCGAGCTGGCCATGATCGACTACATGGAGCGCGCCCACGCACAGGACGGCGTGAACTGGTATTCGATTGCCAGCCACATGCTCGGTCTGCGCCACGGCCTGCACGGCGCGCGCAAGTGGCGCCAAGTCTGGAGCGACCACCGCCTGAAGCCACTGCCGCCGCGCGAGGTCTGGGCGATGGCCCAGGCCCATGTCGGCGCACAACGCGACGACGCTCCGCTCGAACCCTCTGTTTCTATCCACTGAAAGAACACACACCATGTCCCGTTTTCTGATCTGCGCCGCCGCTCTGTCTGCTGGCCTGTTGTCCCTGAACGCCTCGGCCCAGAACGCCGTGACCGAAGCGGCCGCCAAGGAGGCCGGTGCTGTGGTCACCAAGACCGGTTTGGTCTACCGCTCGCTCAAGGACGGCAACGGCGCGAGTCCCACGGTGGCCGACACGGTCAAAGTGCACTACAAGGGCACCTTCCCCGACGGTAAGGAGTTCGACAGTTCCTACGCGCGCGGCACGCCGATCGAATTCCCACTCGGCCGCGTCATCCCCTGCTGGACCGAAGGCGTGCAGCGCATGAAGGTGGGCGGCAAGGCCAAGCTCACCTGCCCGAGCCAGATCGCCTATGGCGAGCGCGGTGCGGGTGGCGTGATCCCGCCCAACGCCACGCTGCTGTTTGAGGTGGAGCTGCTCGGCATCGCTGGCAAGTGATTCAGCCAGCCAGGTTCATTTGCCGGTGAGCTTGGCCTTGAGCTTGGTGATTCCGATGAAGTCCATGATGAGCTTCTCGTAGATCGGCTCGGACGTGCCTTTCTCCATCTTGCGCATGAAGTACTTCTCGAAGGCCACCTTGGCCAGGTGAACCCATTTGCCCTCGCTGAACCAGCTCACGTTGCGCGGCGGGATCTGGGGCAGGGCCACAAAAGCGGCGCCGGTGTCGCCGAAGTCGGCCAGGCAGACGGTGTTCCAGGTGGCGTGGTGCGTCGGCTCTCGCCCATCCAACAATTCGCGGATGTTGTGCGCGGTGGCCGTGACCATGGACTCGATCATGTAGCCGGTCTTGGGTGTGCCGCAGGGGATCGGTGTGGCTTCCACCGGCGGGATGGCCACGCAGACCCCCACGCTGAAGATGTTCCGGAACTTCGGGTTGCGCTGGTGTTCGTCGATGGTGATGAAGCCGCGCGGGTTGGTCAGCCCCTCGATGCCGAACACCGCGTCCACGCCCTTGAAGGCGGGCAGCATCATGCTGTGCTGGAAGGGCAGCACATGTTCCCTAATGGGCTGGCCCTGGTCGTTGTGCTCGGTCACGAACATCTGGCCCGCTTCCACCTTGGTGGTCTTGGCGTTGCAGATCCACTTGATGTGGCGTTGGCGGAACGCCGATTCCAGCATGCCCTTGGAGTCGCCCACGCCGCCCAGACCGAGGTGGCCGATGTAGGGCTCGGAGGTCACGAAGGTCATGGGCACCTTGTCGCGGATTTTGCGGCGGCGCAGGTCGGTGTCCATGATCATCGCGAACTCGTAGGCGGGCCCGAAGCAGGACGCGCCCTGCACCGCGCCCACCACGATGGGGCCGGGGGCCTTCACGAATTCGTCCCAGGCGAGTTTGCTGGCTTCAGCGTGGCTCACGTGGCAGACCGAGTGGGTGTGGCCGCCGTGCGGGCCCAGACCTTCGATCTCCTCGAACGCCAGCTTGGGTCCGGTGGCGATGACCAGGTAGTCGTAGTCCACACGGCTGCCGTCTTCCATCTCAATCTGGTTGGCATCGGGGTGGACGCGCTTGGCCCGCTGGATGATGGATTCGATGCCCTTTCGCTTGAGCGCCGGTGCGATGTCGACCTCGATGTCCTTGCGCTGACGCCAGTCGACCGCCACCCAGGGGTTGGACGGCACGAAGTGGAACTTGGGGGCTTCGCTGATGACGGTGATCGTGTCGCCCGGGCGGGCGAGGGCTTTCATCTCGTAGGCCATGGGCATGCCGCCGATGCCGGCGCCCAGAATGACGATGCGTGCCATGGGGGTCTCCAGAGGTGGATCTTGAAGACCTGATCATGTATGCCCCTGGGGGTATACAGCTTGACAAAAGTCAAGCCCCGACCGAGGGGAAACCCGGCCGGCGATAGCCGGTCAGAGGCCCAGCGCGCGCAGGTCGATCAGCCCGTCGCGGACGGGCGGGCACCAGAAGTAGGCACCGGTTTGTGGTTCCGAGAAGCTGAACAGCGCATCGGTGATGCCGTCCTCGGCGCCTGACATGCGCTGCAACTGGGCTTCGAACGCGTCGAAGGAGTGGCCGAAGGCGGCGAACACCAGACCGCCGTTGTTGCCTTCCGCCCAAGGCATGGAGCGGCGCAACACGAAGGCCTCGGGGTCGAAGCTTTCCTGTGCGGTGCGCTTGACGTGGGCCGATTCGGGCGCGTCGTCGAGTTCTTCGTTGCTCTCCCGCTCGCGTCCGATGGTGTGGTCCTGCTGGTGTTTGGGCATGGCCTCGAAGCGGCTCATGTGGTGGTGCCAGCGCTGCACGGCCACAAAGCTGCTGCCGGCCAGATCGCCAGCTTCTTCGGGCAGCAGCGCCACGACCGGTGCCTCGTCGCCCTGCGGGTTTTCGGTGCCGTCCTCGTAGCCGGTGAGGTCCCGGCCCTGGTGGTGGTTGAAGGCGTCGGTGATGTCGGTCACATCGAACGCGGGTGCCAGCAGCGTTTCCAGGTGGCGGCTGCGGATCAGCAGGTCGCCGCGGTCGGTGCCGCGCAGCCAGACCAGCAGATCGGTGGGCGTGGCGGGCAGCTTGATGCGGGCGCCGTCGATGCCGGTGAAGGTTTTCAGGCCAGGCACCTGGGTGCCCAGTTCGCGCACCAGCGAGGCGCCGATGCCCACCACGGTGGCGCTGCCATCGGCCTGGCTGGCCAGCCGTTTGAGCACCACGCGCGGGTCGACGCCGACCCGCAGCTGGCAGGTGAGGTAGCGTCCGTGGGCGGGGATGGGTTCGAGGATGCCGGGTTGGGCGAGGTGGGCGATGCTCATGCCCGGAATTATGGGCTCAGGTCGCCGCTTCGAGCCCGTTGCGGAAGTGCTCCTGCATGCGCTGGCGGGTCAGGTGGGCGTCGCGCGCGAGCAGGGCGGCCATGACCGCGCGGTGCTCGGCCAGCGACTCCTCGATTCGGCCGGACTTGAACAGCGAGCTGTGGCGGTTGAGCTTCATGACCTTGCGCAGATCGGCCACCATCTGCTGGCGCCAGCGGTTGTCGGCCATCTCCAGCAGCCGCATGTGGAACTGCTCGTTGACGGCGAAGAAGCGGTCGCGGTTGGTGATGGCGGTTTCCAGCTCGGCATGCAGGGTCTGCAGTTCGGTGCGCTGGGCGTCGGTGGCGCGCTCGGCCACCACGCCGGCGGCGTCGGATTCGAGCAGCGACAGCAGGTGGTAGACGTCGGCCAGGTCTTTCTCGGACACTTCCGTCACGTAGGCGCCGCGGCGCACCTTCATGGTCACCAGGCCTTCGGCCGCCAGCACCTTGAGTGCCTCGCGCAGCGGGGTGCGGCTGATGCCGTATTCCTCGGCCAGCTTGAGTTCGTCGATCCAGCTGCCGGGCTCCAGTTCACGCTTGAAGATGCGCTGGCGCAGCAGCTCGGCGACTTCTTCGTACAGGGCGCGGGGGGCGAGGGACAGGGCGGACATGCGGGCAGGGTTGAGGGGTGACAGCGAGCCGGCATTGTAAGCCCATTGGAATATTTTGCATCAATAATTATGAATGATGTAAACTCCGCGGCCGGATCTGTTGCAGATCCCACACCGCTGTCCGTCCGCCAGAGCAAGCCCCTGCCATGAGCCAGAAACCCAACGAATTCGCCCCCGCCAACCTCGAAGCCTGGACCAAGGCGGCCCAGAAATCTGCGCCCGGTGGCGACGTGAATGCGCTCAACTGGGTCACGCCCGACGGCATCAGCGTCAAGCCGCTGTACACCGCCGAAGACACGGCCAACCTGCCGTACACCAACACACTGCCGGGCTTCGAGCCCTACATCCGCGGCCCGCAGGCCACCATGTACGCGGTGCGGCCCTGGACCATCCGCCAGTACGCCGGCTTCTCGACCGCCGAGGAGTCGAATGCCTTCTACCGCAAGGCGCTGGCCGCGGGCGGGCAGGGTGTCTCGGTGGCTTTCGACCTGGCCACGCACCGCGGCTATGACTCCGACCACCCGCGCGTGACCGGCGATGTGGGCAAAGCCGGCGTGGCCATCGACTCGGTGGAGGACATGAAGATCCTGTTCAACGAGATCCCGCTGGACAAGGTCAGCGTCTCGATGACCATGAACGGCGCGGTGCTGCCCATCCTGGCCGGCTACGTGGTGGCGGCGGAAGAGCAGGGCGTCTCGCAGGACAAGCTCAGCGGCACCATCCAGAACGACATCCTCAAGGAGTTCATGGTCCGCAACACCTACATCTACCCGCCCGAGCCGTCGATGAAGATCATCGGCGACATCATCGAGTACACGGCCAAGAACATGCCGAAGTTCAACTCGATCTCGATCTCGGGTTACCACATGCAGGAAGCCGGCGCCAACCAGGCGCTGGAGATGGCCTTTACCCTGGCCGACGGCAAGGAGTATGTGAAGACCGCCATCGCCAAGGGCATGGACGTGGACGAGTTCGCCGGCCGCCTGAGCTTCTTCTGGGCGGTGGGCATGAACTTCTACCTGGAGATCGCCAAGATGCGCGCGGCTCGCCTGCTGTGGTGCCGCATCATGAAGGGCTTCAACGCCAAGAACCCCAAGAGCCTGATGCTGCGCACGCACAGCCAGACCTCGGGCTGGAGCCTGACCGAGCAGGACCCCTACAACAACGTGGTGCGCACCACCATCGAGGCCATGGCGGCCGTGTTCGGCGGCACCCAGTCGCTGCACACCAACAGCTTCGACGAAGCCATCGCGCTGCCGACCGAGTTCAGTGCCCGCATTGCGCGCAACACGCAGCTCATCATCCAGGAAGAGACGCACATCACCAACGTGGTCGACCCCTGGGCCGGCAGCTACATGATGGAGACGCTGACCCAGCAGATGGCCGACGAGGCCTGGAAGATCATCGAAGAGGTCGATGCCATGGGCGGCATGACCAAGGCGGTGGACTCGGGCTGGGCCAAGCTCAAGATCGAGGCCGCTGCGGCCGAGAAGCAGGCGCGCATCGACAGCGGCAAGGACGTGATCGTCGGCGTCAACAAGTACAAGCTCAAGCAGGAAGACGCCATCGACATCCTGGAGGTGGACAACGTCAAGGTGCGCGAGAGCCAGATCGCCCGCTTGAAGGCCATCAAGGCCCGCCGCGACAGCGCGGCGGTACAGTCGGCGCTGGACGCGCTCACCGCCGCGGCCGAGTCGGGCCAGGGCAACCTGCTGGACCTGTCGATCAAGGCCATCCGCCTGCGCGCCACGGTCGGCGAGGTGTCCGATGCGCTGGAGAAGGTTTTCGGGCGCCACCGCGCCGACACACAGAAGGTGACCGGGGTGTACGCCGCTGCTTACGACTCTGCCGAGGGCTGGGACCAGCTCAAGACCGAAATCGCCGACTTCGCCACCGCGCAGGGCCGCCGTCCGCGCGTGATGATCGCCAAGCTCGGTCAGGACGGCCACGACCGCGGCGCCAAGGTGGTGGCCACGGCCTTTGCCGACCTGGGTTTCGACGTGGACATGGGGCCGCTGTTCCAGACGCCGGAGGAGTGCGCCCGCCAGGCGATCGAAAACGACGTGCACGCAGTGGGCGTGAGCACCCTGGCCGCCGGGCACAAGACCCTGGTGCCGGCCATCATCAAGGCCCTCAAGGATCAGGGCGCCGACGACATCGTGGTGTTCGTGGGTGGCGTGATCCCGCGCCAGGACTACGACTTCCTGTACGAGGCGGGCGTCAAGGGCGTGTATGGCCCTGGCACCCCGATCCCGGCCAGCGCCAAGGACGTGCTGGAACAGATCAAGAAAGCGGTGGCGTGACGCCGGAGCAGATCCAGGCCGGCGTCGTTTCTGGCGGTGCCGCGGTCCAGCGCCGTGCGATGGCCAAGGCCATCACGCTGCTGGAGTCGACACGCCCCGACCACCGCCAGCAGGCAGACGCGCTGCTGACCGGGCTGCTGCCGCACACCGGAGGTTCGTTCCGCCTGGGCATCAGTGGCGTGCCAGGCGTGGGCAAGAGCACCTTCATCGAGGCGCTGGGCCTGTACCTGATCGGGCAGGGCCACCGCGTCGCGGTGCTGGCGGTCGACCCGTCGTCATCGGTGTCGGGTGGTTCCATCCTGGGCGACAAGACGCGCATGGAGCATCTGTCGGTCCACGAGAAGGCCTATATCCGGCCGAGCCCGAGCAGCGGCACGCTGGGCGGGGTGGCCGAGAAGACGCGCGAGGCCATGCTGGTCTGCGAGGCGGCGGGCTACGACGTGGTCATCGTGGAAACGGTGGGCGTCGGCCAGAGCGAGACCGCGGTGCACGGCATGACCGACATGTTCTGCCTGCTGCAGCTGCCCAACGCGGGCGACGACCTGCAAGCCATCAAGAAGGGCGTGATGGAGCTGGCCGACTTGGTGGTCATCAACAAGGCCGACATCGACCCCGATGCCGCCACCCGCGCCCGGGCGCAGATCACCTCGTCGCTGCGCCTGCTCGGCCTGCATGGCAACCCGGAACACGTTCACCATGACCAGAAAGTCTGGCACCCGCAGGTGATCCAGATCAGCGCGCTGCACGGGCAGGGCGTGGACACCTTCTGGGCCGCCGTCAGCGAGTTCCGGCGCCTGCAGACCGCCAACGGCCGCCTGGCCGCACGCCGTCAGCAGCAGGCCACGGCCTGGATGTGGGAGCGCATCGACGCCGGCCTCAAGCAGCGCTTTCGCGAGCACCCGCGGGTGCGCGAGGCGCTGGACCTTTTCACGCGGCAGGTGCAGGCTGGCGAGCTCGCCGCCTCCACCGCCGCACGTCAGTTGCTCGAACGGTTCGACTGAACCGGCAAGACACAGTTTTCACCGGAGACCACCATGCAAGACATCCTGGACCAACTGGAAAAGAAGCGCGCCGCGGCGCGCCTGGGCGGCGGCGAAAAGCGCATTGCCGCCCAGCACAGCAAGGGCAAGCTGACGGCGCGTGAGCGCCTGGAAGTGCTGCTCGACGAAGGCACCTTCGAAGAGTGGGACATGTTTGTGGAGCACCGCTGCGTGGACTTCGGCATGCAGGAGCAGAAGGTGCCCGGTGACGGCGTCGTGACCGGCTACGGCATGATCAACGGCCGCCTGGTGTTTGTCTTCAGCCAGGACTTCACCGTCTTCGGCGGCGCGCTGTCCGAGGCGCACGCCGAAAAGATCTGCAAGATCATGGACCAGGCCATGAAGGTCGGTGCCCCGGTGATCGGCCTCAACGATTCGGGCGGCGCCCGCATCCAGGAAGGCGTGGCCTCGCTCGGCGGTTACGCCGAGGTGTTCCAGCGCAACGTGATGGCCTCCGGCGTGATTCCGCAGATCAGCATGATCATGGGCCCATCGGCCGGTGGCGCGGTGTATTCGCCCGCCATGACCGACTTCATCTTCATGGTCAAGGACAGCTCCTACATGTTCGTGACCGGCCCCGAAGTGGTGAAGACGGTGACGCACGAGGAAGTGACTGCCGAGGAGCTGGGCGGCGCGGTGACGCACAACACCAAGAGCGGCGTGGCCGACGGCGCGTTCGAGAACGATGTGGAGGCGCTGCTGATGCTGCGCCGCCTCTACAACTACCTGCCGCTGAACAACAAGGAAAAGGCGCCGGTGCGCCCCAGCGGCGACCCGATCGACCGCATGGACAAGAGCCTGGACACGCTGGTGCCGGACAACCCGAACAAGCCCTACGACATGAAGGAGCTGATCCTCAAGACGGTCGACGATGGCGACTTCTTCGAGATCCAGCCCGACTACGCCAAGAACATTCTGATCGGCTTTGCCCGCATGGACGGCCAGACCGTGGGCATCGTGGCCAACCAGCCGCTGGTGCTGGCCGGCTGCCTGGACATCAAGAGCTCGATCAAGGCGGCGCGCTTCGTGCGCTTCTGCGACGCCTTCAACATCCCGGTCGTGACCTTTGTCGACGTGCCCGGCTTCATGCCCGGCACTTCTCAAGAGTACGGCGGCATCATCAAGCACGGTGCCAAGCTGCTCTACGCCTACGCCGAGTGCACGGTGCCCAAGATCACCGTCATCACCCGCAAGGCCTACGGCGGCGCTTACGACGTGATGGCGTCGAAGCACCTGCGCGGCGACGTGAACTTTGCCTGGCCCAATGCAGAGATCGCGGTGATGGGCGCCAAGGGTGCGGTGGAGATCATCTTCCGTGAAGAGAAGAAGGACCCGGCCAAGCTGGCCGAGCGCGAGGCCGAATACAAGGCGCGCTTCGCCAACCCCTTCGTGGCCGGGGCGCGCGGCTTCATCGACGACGTGATCCTGCCGTCGGAAACCCGCAAGCGCATCTGCCGCTCGCTGGTGATGCTCAAGGACAAGAAGATCGAGAACCCCTGGCGCAAGCACGGGAACATCCCCCTCTGATCGCCCGAGGAGAAAACAACATGTTCAAGAAAATCCTGATCGCGAACCGCGGCGAGATCGCCTGCCGCGTCATCGCCACCGCCCGCAAGATGGGCATCGCCACCGTGGCCGTGTATTCCGAAGCCGACAAGGAAGCCCGCCACGTGCGCCTGGCCGACGAAGCGGTGCTGCTGGGCCCGGCGCCCTCGCGCGAGTCCTACCTGGTGGCCGACAAGATCATCGAGGCGGCCAAGCAGACGGGCGCCGAGGCCATCCACCCCGGCTACGGCTTCCTGTCCGAGAACGAGGCATTTGCCGAGCGCTGCGAGAAGGAAGGCATCGCCTTCATAGGCCCCAAGGCCCACTCCATTGCGGCCATGGGCGACAAGATCGCGTCCAAGAAGCTGGCCAATGAGGCCCAGGTCAACACCATCCCCGGTTACAACGACCCGATCCCGTCGGCCGAGCGCGCGGTGGAGATCGCCAAGGGCATCGGCTACCCGGTGATGATCAAGGCCTCGGCCGGCGGCGGCGGCAAGGGCCTGCGCGTGGCCTTCAATGACAAGGAGGCGCTGGAAGGCTTCACCGCCTGCCAGAACGAGGCCCGCAACAGCTTCGGCGACGACCGCATCTTCATCGAGAAGTTCGTCGAGCAGCCGCGCCACATCGAGATCCAGATCCTGGGCGACAGCCACGGCAACGTGCTTTACCTCAACGAACGCGAGTGCTCGATCCAGCGCCGCCACCAGAAGGTGATCGAGGAGGCCCCGTCGCCCTTCATCAGCGACGCCACCCGCAAGGCCATGGGCGAGCAGGCCGTGGCCCTGGCCAAGGCGGTGAAGTACCAGAGCGCCGGCACAGTGGAGTTCGTGGTCGGCAAGGACCAGGACTTCTACTTCCTGGAAATGAACACCCGCCTGCAGGTCGAGCACCCGGTGACCGAGTGCATCACCGGCCTGGACCTGGTCGAGCAGATGATCCGTGTGGCGGCCGGCGAAAAGCTGGCCTTCACCCAGGCCGACGTGAAACGCGACGGCTGGGCCATGGAATGCCGCATCAACGCCGAGGACCCGTTCCGCAACTTCCTGCCGTCCACCGGCCGCCTGGTGCGCTTCACGCCTCCAACCGAGACCATGTGGCAGGCCGACACCGCGCACAAGCAGGGTGTGCGGGTGGACACCGGTGTGTTCGAGGGTGGCGAGATTCCGATGCACTACGACTCGATGATCGCCAAGCTCATCGTGCACGGCAAGGACCGCAACGACGCCATCGCCAAGATGCGCGAGGCCCTCAATGGCTTCGTCATCCGCGGCATCAACAGCAACATCCCGTTCCAGGCCGCGCTGCTGGCGCACCCCGACTTCGTCTCGGGCAACTTCAACACCGGCTTCATCGCCCAGCACTACGCCATGGGCTTCCGTGCCGAGGACGTGCCGCACGACGACCCGGACTTCCTGGTCGCGCTGGCCGCCTTCGTGCGCCGCAAGAGCCGCGAGCGCGCCACCGGCATCAGTGGTCAGCTGCCGGGCTACGGCGTGAAGGTGGGCAAGGACTATGTGGTCGTCAGCCTGGATGCAGCAGGACAGCACAAGTACACGGCGGTGCACGTCGACGAGTTTGTCGGTGAGACCGGCTACGCCTCGGTGCAGGTGGGCGAGAAGCGCTACAAGATCAGCTCGCCTTCGCGCCTGAACGACATCGTCATCAGCGGCGAGGTGAATGGCCAGCCCTTCACTGCGCAGATGGAGCGCGGCTCGGCCAAGAACCCGCTGGCCCTGGTGGTGCAGCACAACGGCACCAAGCTGGAGACCATGGTGGTCTCGCCGCGCATGGCCGAGCTGCACCAGCTCATGCCCTTCAAAGCACCGCCGGACATGAGCAAATACGTGCTCTCGCCCATGCCGGGTCTGCTGGTGGATGTGGCGGTGCAGGTCGGTCAGAAGGTGCAGGCCGGCGAGCGCGTGGCCGTGATCGAGGCCATGAAGATGGAGAACGTGCTGTTCGCCGCCGCCGATGGCATCGTGTCCAAGGTGCTCGCGTCCAAGGGCGAGAGCCTGGTGGTCGATCAACCCATTGTGGAGTTCGAGAAATGAAGGGAACTCCTAGACCGTTCAAGGTGCTGGGCGTCCAGCAGATCGCCATCGGTGGCCCGGACAAGTTGCGCCTGCAGACCCTGTGGGTGGACATGCTGGGCCTGGAGAAGACCGGCACCTTCCAGAGCGAGCGCGAGAACGTCGACGAAGACATCTGCGCCATCGGCAGTGGCCCGTTCAAGGTCGAGGTGGACCTGATGCAGCCCATGGATCCCGAGAAGAAACCCGCGGTGCACACCACGCCGCTCAATCACATCGGCCTGTGGATCGACAACCTGCCGGTCGCCGTCGAGTGGCTCACCGCCAACGGCGTGCGTTTTGCGCCAGGCGGCATCCGCAAGGGCGCCGCGGGTTTTGACATCACCTTCCTGCACCCCAAGGCGAACGAAGAATTCCCGATTGCGGGGGAGGGTGTGCTGATTGAACTGGTGCAAGCACCGGCCGAGGTGCTCAACGCCTTTGCTGCCCTGGCTGCACAACCCGGTTGAACCAGAGAAGCCGAGGAGACAGCCCCGCCGGGTGCACGCCTGGCGGGGTTTTTTTATTCGGCGGTCACTCGCAGATCATGTAGGTCTTGGTCAGGCGCTCCAGCACCTCAAAGGCGCCCTCAAAGCCTGGCGGGATGTAGATGCCTTCTCCCGGTCCTGCTTCCTCGAAGCCGCCCCGCGCGTCGTGCACCCGGCAGCGGCCCTCGAGCACGGTGAACAGCTCACGCTCGGTCGGCCCCATGGCGATGCGCCAGTGCCCCGGCTCGCAACGCCACACGCCGCAATACACCTGACCGGCCGGCAGACCCTCGTCCACCAGGTTCCAAGTCTCCCGCATGGGGTTGCCGCGCAACAGCCGCTCCGGGCGCGGGTGGTCGATGGACGGGGTGCCCTCGGGGCGGGCGGTCAGTTTGAGGAGATGAGCGGTCGCGTTCATGCGCGGATTGTGCCGCCACCCCGCCGCAGCCGGAACTGGCATGGAAGACCCGCGTTGTTTGATGCATTGGATGGCGGTCACTGGTCCTACGCTGGAGTCCTCTCCACATTTCGAGGAGTCTGCCATGGGCACCCACGAACACCGCAGTCAGAACGATGCCAACCCCCACCGGGTTCCCCAGATGTCGCAGGGCGACGACCGCTGGGCACAAAGGCCTTCAGGCTGGCGCGAGCGCGAGCCGGCATTGCCCTGGCCCACCGATCTGCTGGACGCCTTCAGCCTGCGCATGGCCAGCCACGGCATGTCCATCAGCCGGCCCCTGATGCTCAGCGACAAATGCTACGCACTTCAGCAACTTGTGCACGGGCAGAACCTGGACGACGAAACCCTGCGCCTTCTGTCGGTGCAGCTGTTTCGCCACTTCCAGGCCCGCCAGTCTGGACTGCCCCAGGTTCATTGACGGGCGCCGCGTGCGGGTCCCTCCCTATTCAATACCACCGCCGGATTGCCGATAGACGGCAGATCCGATAGAAGGAGCTGACGGGCCATGCCACGTTTCCAACCGTTCAAGCCCGGCGTATGGCTGATGCGCAAACTGAGACTCCCCGTCAAGTTGGGGATTCTTTCGATGGCGATCGTCATTCCGTTGCTGGTGGTGTGCGTGTCGCTGGTGCAGCGTATCTCAGACGAAATCCAGGTGCTGGAGGATGAGGTTCAGGGCGCCCAGGGCATCGCAGCGCTGAGTCAGCTGGTGACCCTGCTGCAGACCCACCGTGGGCAGACCAACATGCTGCTGGCGGGGGATGCCGCGGTGCGTTCCGCCCTCGACAAGACCCGAGGGTCGCTGCCCGCCTTGCTAAGCACCGCCGGTGCTGCACTCACTGCGCGGGAGTCGTTCGGTCTCGCGCAGGACTGGCGCGGCCTGGAAGTCCGCGTGCAGCAACTGGCAGACACCGAGAAGCTCTCCCGGCAACAGGCCTTCGACACCCACACCACCCTGATCGCCGACCTCAAGCGGCTGATGTACTTGGCCGGGGAACGCTCCAGCCTGCTGTTCGATCCCGATCCGGCGAGCTACTTCCTGATGGACATCGCGATCTCCCGCACTGTGCCCTGGTCGGAGCGCATCGCCCAACTGCGGGGGCAGGGCGCGGGACTGCTGAGTCGGCCCGAGGGGATTGGCAACGACGCCGGAGGGCTTCGTGCCCAGTTGCAGCAGCTGGCAGGTGATACCAACGACTTTCGCTTTGCCACCTCGTTCGCAGAGCGATACGGGCAGACGGGTCTGCCGTCGGATGCGGCCATCAAGGCCTCGGAGTCGTTTGTGGGGCTTGCGCTGGGTGCTGCCAATGGCACTGCCCAAGTCACCTCCTCCGAATACTTTGCAGCTGGCACCGCGGCCATCACCGCTGCCCAGGCCTACCAGACCGCCGTGCTGGACCGGCTGGCGCAACTGCTGGACGAGCGCAAGGCCGCGGCCGAGGTGCAGTGGTGGTTGGCGGTTGGTGCCGCGCTTCTGGGGCTGGCGACCATGGGCTACCTGCTCACGTCGTTCTACTTCAGCTTCGTGATGGACTTCCGGCATGTCAGCCATGTCATGGGCGAGACCGCCAAGGGCAATCTGCGCGCCCACGTGAAGGTGCGAGGCAGCGACGAACTGGCCGATCTGGCGTCCCAGCTGGAAGGCATGATCAGCAATCTCTCGGCCATGGTGGCCGAGGTGCGCAGCAACTCCGCCCTGGTCGCCTACGCAGGGAAGAGCTTGGCCTCCGGCAACCGGGAGCTGGCCGACCGCACCGAGCAGCAGGCGGCCAACCTGGAACAGACCGCTGCCAGCGTGCAGGAACTCTCCAGCACGGTGCAGCGCAACGCCCAGACCGCCGGCGATTCGGACACCCAGGCCTCCCGGGTGCGCGACATCGCCGAAAGCGGCGCACAGGCCATGGTGCGCGCGGTCGAATCGGTCGAAGGCATCCAGAAGAGCGCCCAGCAGATGAACGAGATCATCGGCGTGATCGACAGCCTGGCCTTCCAGACCAACATCCTGGCGCTGAATGCCGCCGTCGAGGCCGCGCGCGCGGGCGAACAGGGCCGCGGTTTTGCCGTGGTGGCGGCCGAGGTGCGCAGTCTGGCGCAGCGTTCGGCGGCGTCGTCCCGGGAGATCCGGGAGCTGATCCAGGCCTCCGGCCAGCAGGTCTCGACCAGCGTGGCCCAGATCCGGGCGGCCGGCACGAGCATGACCGAGATCGTCAACGGCGTGCGCGGTGTCGCCGCCAACATGTCGCTGATCTCCGCTGCCAGCGCGGAGCAGAGCGGCGGCCTCAGCGAGATCTCGTCGGCCGTGGGTCAGCTCGATGAAATCACGCAGCGCAACGCCCGCATGGTCGAGCGCGCGGTCCAGCAGGCCACCCAGCTGGAAGGCAGGGCCGCCACACTGGCCCAGGCGGTGTCGTCCTTCCAGCTCCAGCAGGGGGCGGCCGAAGAGGCGATGGTGCTGGTGCAGCGGGCGCTCGAACTGCGTGCGCGCTCCAGCCGAGAGGCCTTCGTGAACCAGATCACCGACCCGGCGCAGAACTTCCATGACCGCGACATGTACGTCTTTGCCCTCGACCGCAGCGGGGCCTACCGTGCCTTCGGCGGCAAGCCGGAAAAGGTCGGCGGCCGCGTGCAGGACATCCCCGGTGTGGACGGCGCGTCGCTGCTCGAAGCCATCGTGGCCCAGGCCGAACTGGAGCCGGGCTGGGTGGAGTACGACATCACCAACCCGCAGACCGGCAGTGTGCAGACCAAGATGTCCTACGTGACCAAGGTCGACGATCTGTACGTCGGTTGCGGGGTCTACAAGTCGCTGACCGTCTGAGTCAGCCCCGCTGGCCGCGGCGCTCGCGGGCACGGGCCAGCGCGGCCTCGATCACGGCCCGCTTCTTGTCGAGCACGACCGGATCGGTGTGCTGCGAGTGCGCCGCCAGGTCGGCCAGCTTCGTGCGGGCCTTGGCTTCCAGGCGAGCGTCGTGCTCCTGCTTCTCGCGCACCAGCCGGATCGAGCGCCGGATGTAGCGGTCGCGGGCCAGCTGTGCCTGTTCGGGCGTCCAGGCGTCCCAGCCGGTGCGCTCACCACTGACCACCTCCAGCGAGATGCAGTCGACCGGACAGACCGGAATGCAGAGCTCACAGCCCGTGCAGTAGGGCTCAATGACGGTGTGCATGCGCTTGTTGCTGCCCACGATGGCGTCGGTCGGGCAGGCCTTGATGCACAGGGTGCAGCCAATGCACCAGTCTTCGTCGATCACCGCCAGGGTGAGCGGGCCCTCGATCCCGTTGGCCGGGTTGAGCGCCGTGGCCGGACGGCCGGTGATGGCGGCCAGGCGTTCGACGCCATCGCTGCCGCCTGGAGGGCACTGGTTGATGCCGGCCTCACCCGCCGCGATGGCCTGCGCGTAGCCCGCGCAGTCGGGGTAGCCGCAGCGGGTGCACTGCGTCTGGGGCAGTGCGGCATCGATGCGCCGGGCCAGTTCGTTCATGGGGCGCGAGTGTACCCGGGGCACCCGTGGCCCCGGGTGCTGTCAGGCGGTCTTGCGCGGGGCCTTCTTGGCCACAGGCCGCTTGGCGGTGGGCGCTGAGGCCATCGGGGCGGGATCGGTCTTTTTTGCCCGCGCGGTTTTTGCAGGAACCGGTTTTGCGGCGCTGGCGACCGGCGCCGGGCTGGTCGTGACCGCATCAGTGGCCTTGGCCGGCTGGTGGGCCAGGATGAAGCTCTTGACCACGGGGTAGACCATTTCGCGCCAGCGGCGGCCGCTGAAGATGCCGTAGTGGCCTGCGCCCTTGGCCTCATAGTGCATCTGGTGGGTCTTGGGGATGCCGGTGCACAGCTCGTGGGCGGCGGCGGTCTGGCCCGACCCGGAGATGTCGTCGAGCTCGCCCTCGACCGTGAGCAGGCCGGAGGTCTTGATGTCCTGCGGGCGCACCCGCTCGGTCTTGCCGTTCGTACCCTTCACGTCCCAGGTGCCGTTGACCAGCTTGAACTCCTGGAACACGGTGTTGATGGTTTCCAGGTAGTAGTCGGCGTCCATGTCGAGCACGGCGTTGTACTCATCGTAGAACTTGCGGTGCGCCTCGGCGCTTTCGTTGTCGCCCTTGATCAGATCGCGGAAGTAGTCGTAGTGGCTGCTGGCGTGGCGGTCGGGGTTCATCGCCACGAAGCCGGCGTGCTGCAGAAAACCGGGGTACACGCGGCGGCCTGCGCCCGGAAACTTGTCGGGCACCCGGTAGATGACGTTGTTCTCGAACCAGCTGTGGCTGCGCTGGGTGGCGAGGTTGTTCACCGCAGTGGGCGATTTGGTGGCGTCGATCGGTCCGCCCATCATGGTCATCGACAGCGGCGTGGTCTCACCGCGCGAGGCCATCAGCGACACCGCAGCCAGCACCGGCACGGTGGGCTGGCACACGCTCATCACGTGGCAGTTGCCGTAGTTCTTCTGCAGATAGCGGATGAATTCCTGCACGTAGTTGACGTAGTCGTCCAGGTGGAATTCACCCTCCGACAGCGGCACCAGACGCGCATTCTTCCAGTCGGTGATGTAGACCTTGTGGTCCTTGAGCATGGTCTTGACCGTGTCGCGCAGCAGCGTGGCGTAGTGGCCCGAGAGCGGCGCCACGATCAGCACCACAGGCTGTCCCTTGAGCTTGGCCAGGGTCGCAGTGTCGTCGGAGAAGCGCTTGAAACGCCGCAACTCACAGAACGGCTTGTCAATTTCCACGCGTTCGTAGATCGCGACCTCGACGCCGTCCACGTTCACGGTCGGGATGTTGAACGTCGGCTTTTCATAGTCCTTTCCCAGCCGGTGCAGCAGGTCGTAGCCAGCAGAGATCCGTTGCGCCATCGGCAGCTGGCCAAGGGGAGACATCGGGTTGCTGAACAGCTTCGCGGTCACTTCGGCCAGATCGGCGAAGGGTTCCATGATCGAGCGCTGGGTTTCGTAGATCTGGTAGAGCATGGCTGTGGAAAAGGTTATGTTGCAGTGCAATATAGCAGCAGGACACCCCTGTCCAGAGGGGAAAAACACCTAATCTGCAGTCCCGAAGTGTCACATTGGTGAAAGGAATCGGTGCCCGCGAAAGCCTGGTTTTGTACGGCCAGATCCGTCAAACAGTGCGATTGGGCACAAAAAAAGCCGCTCGGGGAGCGGCTTTTGGCGGGCTGGCGTGAGAAAAATCAAAACACCTTGGCAATCGCCTGACAGACGTAGTCGATGTTCTTGCTGTTCAGGGCGGCCACGCACATGCGGCCGGTGTCCGTGCCGTACACCCCGAACTCGTTGCGCAGGCGCACCATCTGGTCCTTGGACAGGCCGGAGTAGCTGAACATGCCGATCTGGGTGGTGATGAAGCTCATGTCCTGCTGCACGCCGGCCGCCCTCAGGCCGTCCACCAGCTTCTGGCGCATCTCCTTGATGCGCACGCGCATTTCACCCAGCTCCTTTTCCCACAGGGCGCGCAGCTCGGGGTTGTTCAGCACGGCAGCCACCACGGCGCCACCGTGGGTGGGCGGGTTGCTGTAGTTGGTGCGGATGACGATCTTGAGCTGGCTGAGCACGCGGGCGGCCTCGTCCTTGTCCGACGCCACCACCGACAGGGCGCCGACACGCTCGCCGTACAGGCTGAAGCTCTTGGAGAACGAGGTGGAGACGAAGATGTTCAGGCCGGCGGCCACGAACTTGCCGATCACGGCGCCGTCTTCGGCGATGCCGTGGCCAAAGCCTTGGTAGGCCATGTCCAGGAAGGCGGTCAGGTTCTTGGCCTTGACGGCAGCGATCACCTGGTCCCACTGGGCGGCGGTGATGTCGTAACCGGTCGGGTTGTGGCAGCACGCGTGCAGCACGACGATGGTGCCGGGGGCGGCGGCGTTGAGGTCGGCCAGCATGCCCTCGAAGTTCACCGAGCGGGTGGCGGCGTCGTAGTAACGGTAGCTGCCCACCTCGAACCCGGCGTTCTGGAAGATGGCTCGGTGGTTCTCCCAGCTCGGGTCGGAGATCAGCACGGTGGCACCGGGGCTGACCTTCTTGAGGAAGTCGGCGCCGATCTTCAGGCCGCCGGTGCCGCCGATGGCCTGCACCGTCGACACCCGGCCGGACTTGACCACGTCGGAGTCGGCGCCGAACACCAGGGCCTTGACGGCGTTGTCGTAGGCCACGATGCCGTCGATGGGAAGGTAGCCGCGGGCGGCGGGCTTGTCCATCATGGCCTTTTCTGCGGCCTGCACGCACTGCAGCAGGGGCAGCTTGCCGTTGTCGTCGAAGTACACGCCCACGCCCAAGTTGACCTTGCTGGGGTTGGTGTCGGCAGCGAATTGTTCGTTCAGACCCAGGATGGGGTCGCGGGGGGCCATCTCGACGGCGGAAAACAGGGACATGAAGATCCTCGAAAGGTTGTCAGTAGCGAAGAGTCCGGGCGTGGTGTAGTGTGCCGGGTTCGGCCAATTTTAACGGCCGCTCCCCACCACTCGTTGACTGCGCCCATGCCGGATCTCTCTGAAGTCATCACGGAAAAGCAAGACGGCACCTTCGTCCGCTTCCCCGATTCCCCGTTCGAACTGTTCATGCCCTATCCCCCGGCCGGCGATCAGCCCACGGCCATTGCGGGACTGGTCGAGGGCATCGAGGACGGCGAGGTCTTCCAGACCCTGCTGGGCGTGACTGGCTCGGGCAAGACCTTCACCATGGCCAACGTGATCGCCCGCGTCGGGCGGCCGGCCATCGTGTTCGCGCCCAACAAGACGCTGGCCGCGCAGCTGTACTCCGAATTCCGCGAGTTCTTACCGAAGAACGCGGTCGAGTACTTCGTCAGCTATTACGACTACTACCAGCCTGAGGCCTATGTGCCGCAGCGCGACCTGTTCATCGAGAAGGACAGCGCGATCAACGAGCACATCGAACAGATGCGGCTGAGTTGCACCAAGAGCATCCTGGAGCGGCGTGACGTGGTGATCGTGGCCACCGTCTCGGCCATCTACGGCATCGGCAAGCCCGAGAGCTACCACCAGATGGTGATGACGCTCCGCGTGGGCGACAAGGCAGGGCAGCGCGACCTGATCGCGCAGCTGGTGCGCATGCAGTACAGCCGCAACGAGCAGGACTTCAGCCGCGGCAAGTTCCGCGTGCGCGGCGACACCATCGACGTGTTTCCGGCCGAACACAGCGAGATGGCGATCCGCATCGAGTTGTTCGACGACGAGGTCGAGAGCCTGCAGCTGTTCGACCCGCTGACCGGCAAGGTGCGGCAGAAGATTCCGCGCTTCACCGTCTACCCCAGCAGCCACTATGTGACACCGCGCGAGCAGGTGCTCAGCGCCGTCGAGGCCATCAAGGAGGAACTGCGCGAGCGGCTGGCGCAGCTGGTGGGTATGGGCAAGCTGGTGGAGGCCCAGCGGCTGGAGCAGCGCACGCGGTTTGACATCGAGATGCTCAGCGAGGTCGGCCACTGCAAGGGCATCGAGAACTACTCGCGCCACCTGGCCGGCAGCGCACCCGGCGACCCTCCGGCCACCCTGACCGACTACCTGCCGCGCGACGCCATCATGTTCCTGGACGAAAGTCACCAGATGATCGGCCAGCTCAACGCCATGTACAACGGCGACCGCCAGCGCAAGACCACGCTGGTCGAGTACGGCTTCCGCCTGCCTAGCGCGCTGGACAACCGGCCGCTGAAGTTCGAGGAGTTCGAGCAGCGCATGCGCCAGTGCATCTTCGTCTCGGCCACGCCGGCCGACTACGAGAAGACACATGCCGGCAAGGTGGTGGAGCAGGTGGTGCGGCCCACCGGTCTGGTCGACCCCTTGGTCGAGGTGCGGCCTGCCACGCACCAGGTGGATGACGTGCTGCAGGAGATCCGCATCCGGGTGGAGCAGGGCGAGCGTGTGCTCATCACCACCCTGACCAAGCGCATGGCCGAACAGCTCACCGACTACCTGACCGAGAACGGCGTCAAGGTGCGCTACCTGCACAGCGACGTGGACACGGTCGAACGGGTGGAGATCATCCGCGACCTGCGGCTGGGGGCGTTCGACGTGCTGGTCGGCATCAACCTGCTGCGCGAGGGGCTGGACATTCCCGAGGTGTCGCTGGTGGCGATCCTGGACGCCGACAAGGAAGGCTTCCTGCGCGCCGAGCGCAGTCTGATCCAGACCATCGGCCGGGCGGCCCGCAACCTCAATGGCAAAGCCATCCTGTACGCCGACCGGATCACCGACTCGATGAAGCGGGCGATGGACGAGACCGAGCGGCGCCGGACCAAGCAGATGGCGTTCAACGAGGCCAACGGCATCACGCCCAAGGGCGTGGTCAAGCGCATCAAGGACCTGATCGATGGTGTCTACAGCGAGAAAGCCGGCCGGGAGGCCGACCGCCTGGCGGCCGCCAGCGCCCAGCAGGCTGACCTGGAGGCGCTGGACGAGAAGGACGCTGCGCGGGAAATCAAGCGGCTGGAAAAGCAGATGCTGGAGCACGCGCGCAACCTGGAGTTCGAGAAGGCGGCGTCCGTGCGCGACCAGCTGACCCGGCTCAAGGAGCGCCTGTTCGGAGCTGCCGGGCACGACAAGGTGGCCTGATCAACTGCCGCACAATACCGGCCGGGGCGCCGCGAAGGGGGCGGCATTCAGATGCCGGGGCGTGGTGCTCGCCACGACATCTTTTTTTGTTGAAGCATGAACACCGCACCGCGAGCGTTGCAGCAGCCCGCACAGACGGACGATCAGACGCGCATCTACCTGATCGAAGACGATCCCGCCATCCAGCAATTCGTCCGGCAGGCCTTGCTGTCCCGGCCGCAGTGGCAGCTGGCAGGCGTTTCGGTGAGTCGGCGTCATGCTCTGGAACACGCGCTGCACGCCAGCGCCAATGTGTTTCTCGTCGACCTCGGTCTGCCCGACGGCCGGGGCGAGGACCTGCTGCACTGGCTCGCCGTCGAACATCCGGACGCCGAATTGCTGGTGTTCACCGTGTTTGGTGACGAATCCCGCCTCGTGGCCGCGCTGCAGGCCGGCGCGACAGGTTATGTGCTCAAGGGTTGCACGCCCGATGAGCTGGTCACCGCGATCGAGCAGATCCGTGCGGGCGGAGCACCGATCTCCCCCTTGCTGGCACGCATGCTGCTGCGGCAGTTCCGCTGGGTGCAGGACGCGCCGATCGCGGCCCAGGAGTTGCAGGAAGTCCTGCTCTCCGACCGGGAGACCGAGGTGCTCCGGCTGGTCGCACAGGGCTACGTCAACAAGGAAATTGCCCAGCGGCTGTTCATATCGCCCGCAACGGTGGGCTCGCACATCAAGAACCTCTACCGCAAGCTGGCGGTTCACAGCCGGGTCCAGGTGGTCCGCGCCGCGCAGGAACGAGGTCTCCTGTGAGTTGGGCGGCGGCACTGACCCGGCGGCTGCTGGCGACGCCGGCCTACTGGTGGGCGGGCATGCTGCTGGCGGTGGGCATTGCCGGTCTGGCCTGGGTGTCGCGCACCACCCCGGTTGAGGGCGCCCTGGTGGTACGGCACGCCCAGGTGGAGCACCGGCAGGCGGGTGTGTTGCAGGTGTCGGAGGTGGCGCTGCCCCATGTCTGGGACGACCAGTCGCCCCGCTGGGAAGGCGAAGCGCGGTACCGGTTGTCATGGCCCGCCGGACTGTCCTACAGCGACGACGACCAGGCTCCGCTGGCCATGCTGCTTCCGCGGGTCGGGGCCCGGTACCGGGTCTGGCTCAATGGGCAGGAGGTGGCCGACCGGTTCTGGTCGCATGAGGGCTTTGTGGACACCTCCCTCGTCCCCCAGATCGTGCACCTGCCTCGCGCCTGGCTGGCGGCCGAGCCAGCCCACAACCGGATCGAGATCGAGGTGCGGGGCCAGCCGCTGCGCAAGAGCGGCCTGTCCCAGGTACAGATCGGCCGGGCCGATGCGCTGGTCCAGCGCCACGCCGACCTGATGTGGTGGCAGGTCTACGTGACCTGGATGGTCGCTGCGGTGTCGCTGATGCTCGGCCTGATGGCCTTGCTCCTCTGGCTGAATACCCGTGAGCGGCTGTTTGGCCTGCTGGCGGCGGCCACCTTCGCATGGGCGGTGCGCCTGGGGCTGACGCCACTGGAAACGCCGCCGATGTCCTTCGAGGTCTGGTACTACCTGCAGAAGCTCTCGTTCACGGCCTATTGCGGGTTTTTGTATCTCTTCATGTGGGACCTGTTCGACTACCGGCAGGGCCTGATCCGCAGCTTCGTGCACGGACTGTTGTGGCTCGGCCCGTTCTGGCTGGCGGTCACGGTGTACGTCGACAGCTACGCGATGTACTGGATCTGGATGGCCATCATCACGCTGACGTCGGCGGTGGCGCTGCTGAAGCTGTTCCACCGGGCGCGTTGGGGGCTGGACGCCAACCAGCGGCTCACCATCGTTTTCGGTGCGGCCACCATGGCCACCGGTGTGCGCGACTTCGCCGTAGTGAATTTGGGCTTTCCTGGCGACGCCGACATCCGATGGATGACGGTCGGGTCGCTGATGCTGATGTACGCCCTGGGCTGGGTGCTGGTGCGCCGGGTGTCCGCGGCCATGGAGCAGGTCAAGCTGCTGAACACCGAGCTCTCGCGCAAGGTGAGTGAGCGCGAGGTCGAGCTGCAGCGGCTGTTCGAGCGCTTGCGCCAGGTAGAGAGTCAGCGCGTGCTGGAGGCCGAGCGCCGACGCCTCACGCGCGACATGCACGATGGCCTGGGCAGCCAGCTGGTGCAGGCGCTCAACGTGGTCCGCGGCAGCGGACCCCAGGTCGACACCTCGGCCATGGCCGCCATGCTCCACCACGCGCTGGAAGACCTGCGCATGACCCTGGACTCTCTCGAACCCATGGATGGCGACCTTCCCACCATCCTGGGCACCTTGCGCCAGCGCATTGCGCCGGCGATGCAGGCGGCAGGGGTGGAGCTGGTCTGGCAGGTGCAGGAGGTGCCACCGATTCCCGGACTCGAGGCCCGGGGGGTGTTGCATGTGTTTCGCTGCCTGCAGGAGGTGTTCGCGAACGTGCTCAAGCACGCGCGGGCGCAACGGGTTACCGTGAGCACCCGGCACGTGGGCGAACAGGTCGAGCTGTGTGTGTCCGATGACGGCGTCGGCTTGCGTGCCACCGACGAGGGTTTCTCCAGCGGCGGCGGGCGAGGGATGGGCAACATCCGGTTGCGCGCGGCCGAGCTTGGTGTGGGGGTGGCGTTCGAGGACGCAGGGCCTGGCACACGTGTGCGCTTTCTCTTTCCGTTGCGGTCGCACGATCCGGCGTGCGGTGGCTAACCCGAGAGAAACACTTGGCTATTGGTGTATACTCGATAAAAACAGTCGGATACCGAGTTGACGTTGCAGCCACCCCAGGTGGCTGGGGTGGGCGGAGAAGCGGTCGAGTGGGTGTCTCAGGACGTCCGCCCGGTTCTACAACGGCAGCCAAACCTCACGATTCAGGAGCTCCCCATGCGCCTCACGACCAAAGGCCGCTTCGCGGTCACCGCCATGATCGATCTGGCCCTGCGCCAGAACAACGGTCCCGTCACGCTGGCCGCCATCAGCCAGCGCCAGCAGATTTCGCTGTCCTATCTCGAACAGCTGTTTGGCAAGCTGCGCCGCCACGAACTGGTGGAGTCGACCCGGGGTCCCGGCGGCGGCTACACGCTGGGCCGAAAAGCCGCCGAAATCACGGTGGCGGACATCATCGTGTCGGTGGATGAGCCCATCGACGCCACCCAGTGCGGCGGTAAGGAAAACTGCCTGGGCGAAGGCAACCGCTGCATGACACACGAGCTGTGGGCGCAGCTGAACGCCAAGATGGTTGACTTCCTCGATTCGGTGTCCCTGCAGTCGCTGGTGGACGAACAGATCGCCAAGGGCGTGGTGGTCGAGAACGCCCCCATGATCAAGCGCGCGATCTCGAGCGCCCCGGTGGTCAAACCGATCCGTGTCAATGCGCCGAACTCGGTGTTCGCGCTTGGAGGCGCCGCACTCTCCAAATGAGCGAGGCCGGTGTTTGCGCCGGCCCCGACCCTGGCTATCTGTCCACCCGGGCAGGCATTCATCTGGTCCCACGATTCCAATCACTGAAAAATCTGCCGCCATGAGCACGCCGCATTTCCCGATCTACATGGACTACAGCGCCACCAATCCCTGCGACCCTCGGGTGGTGGACGCGATGATCCCCTGGTTGCGCGAACACTTCGGCAACCCGGCTTCGCGCAGCCACGCCTGGGGCTGGGAAGCCGAAAAGGCCGTCGAGACCGCCCGTGAACAGGTGGCGGCATTGATCAATGCGGATCCGCGCGAGATCGTCTGGACTTCGGGCGCCACCGAGTCCAACAACCTCGCATTGAAAGGTGCCGCGCACTTCTACAAGACCAAGGGCAAGCACCTGATCACGGTCAAGACCGAGCACAAGGCCGTGTTGGACACCTGCCGCGAACTGGAGCGCCAGGGCTTCGAGGTCACGTACATGGACGTCCAGGCCGATGGCCTGCTGGATCTGGAGGCTTTCAAGGCAGCGATCCGCCCCGACACCATCCTGGCCTCGGTCATGTTCGTGAACAACGAGATCGGTGTGATCCAGGACATCGCCGCCATCGGTGCGATCTGCCGCGAGAAGGGCGTGATCTTCCATGTGGACGCCGCGCAGGCCACCGGCCGGGTGGACATCGACCTGCAGACCCTGCCGGTGGATCTGATGAGTCTGACCAGCCACAAGACCTACGGCCCCAAGGGCATCGGAGCGCTGTACGTGCGCCGCAAGCCGCGCATCCGCATCGAGGCGCAGATGCACGGTGGTGGTCACGAGCGCGGCATGCGATCGGGCACGTTGCCCACCCACCAGTGCGTGGGCATGGGCGAGGCCTACCGCATCGCCAAGGAAGAAATGCACGCCGAGAACCAGCGCATCCGGGCGCTGCACGACCGCATGGTCGCCGGCCTCAAGGACATCGAAGAGGTGTTCATCAACGGCCACGAGACTCAGCGCGTGCCGCACAACCTCAACATGAGCTTCAACTACGTCGAAGGCGAGTCGCTGATCATGGGCATCAAGGGCCTGGCGGTCTCGTCGGGTTCGGCCTGCACCTCGGCCAGCCTGGAGCCCAGCTACGTGCTGCGCGCCCTGGGGCGCAGCGATGAACTGGCGCACAGCAGCCTGCGCATGACCATCGGCCGCTGGACGACCGAAGAAGAGATCGACTACGCGATCGCCACCATCAAGGAAAACGTCGCCAAGCTCCGTGAACTGTCCCCGCTGTGGGAAATGTTCAAGGACGGCGTCGACCTGTCCACCATCCAGTGGGCAGCGCACTGAAGGAGAAATACCATGGCCTATTCTGAAAAAGTCGTTGACCACTACGAGAACCCCCGCAACGTCGGTTCCTTCGACAAGGGTGATGAGTCTGTCGGCACCGGCATGGTCGGGGCACCCGCCTGCGGTGACGTGATGAAGCTGCAGATCAAGGTGAACCCGCAGACCGGCGTGATCGAGGACGCGCGCTTCAAAACCTATGGGTGTGGCTCGGCCATTGCGTCCAGCTCGCTGGTGACCGAGTGGGTCAAGGGCAAGACGCTGGACGAGGCCGCGGCTCTCAAGAACAGCGAAATTGCCGAAGAGCTGGCGCTGCCGCCGGTCAAGATCCATTGCTCGATCCTGGCCGAAGACGCCATCAAGGCTGCGGTGGACGACTACCGCAAGAAGCACGCGAACTGAGTCCCGCTATGTCCGTCACGATTTCTGAAGCCGCGGCCCGCCACGTCACGCGCTACCTGGCCAAACGCGGCAAGGGCGTGGGCGTGCGCCTGGGTGTCAAGACCACCGGTTGCTCGGGTTTGGCCTACAAGCTGGAGTACGCCGACGAGATCGCGCCCGAGGACGTGGTGTTCGAGGAAAACGGCGTCAAGGTGCTGGTGGACCCCAAGAGCATGCCCTACATCGACGGCACGCAGCTGGACTTCGTGCGCGAGGGCCTGAACGAGGGTTTTAAGTTCCACAACCCGAACGAGCGCGACCGCTGCGGCTGCGGAGAAAGTTTCCGGGTCTAATTCCGGGAATGAACCTGCAATCCAACGACTTCGAACTCTTCGAGCTTCCACTGGCCTACGCGCTGGACCGTGCCGTTCTGGATGAACGCTGGAAGGCCCTGCAGCGCGAGGTGCATCCCGACCGGCACGCCGCAGCCGACGCCCAGACCCAGCGGCAGGCCATGCAGTGGTCTGTGCGCATCAACGAGGCCTACCAGCGCCTGAAAGACCCCCTGCAGCGAGCGGCCTATCTGTGCGAGCTGCACGGTGCACCCGTCCAGGCCGAGAACAACACCGCGATGCCTCCAGCCTTCCTCATGCAGCAGATGGAATGGCGCGAAGCGCTAGAAGAGGCGTCGTCTGCCGCTGTGGTGGAAGATCTCGCCGATGAGGTGGCCGCTGCGCGCAAGCGCATGCTCTCGCAACTGCAGCAGACCGCCGACGTGCAGCAGGACTGGCTTGCACTGGCTGGACAGGTCAGAGCCCTCATGTTCGTTGAGCGATTTGCGCGTGACGTGGAGAGCCGACTCGAACAGCTGGGACAATAGCGGGTTGCGCTGGCTTCACTCCCGTTTTTCCTCCTCCGTCCATGGCACTCCTGCAGATCTCCGAACCCGGTCAGTCCCTCGACCCGCACCAGCGACGTGTGGCGGTCGGCATTGACCTGGGCACCACACACTCGCTGGTGGCCGCGGTCCGGCATGGCGTGGCCGAATGCCTGCCGGCGCTGGACGGGCGTGTCCTCCTGCCCAGCGTGGTGCGATACCTGGATCCGCAGCTCGGTGGCCCTGGTCGCCAGATCGGTTTCGACGCGCTGGCAGCGCAAGTGGGCGATCCGGCCAACACGGTCAGTTCGGTCAAACGGCTGATGGGCCGTCGCCGCGAACAGGTGGCCGACGTGGACAAGCTGTCCTACACCGTGGTCGACGACAACGGCATGGCGGTGGTCGAGACCGTGGCCGGGCGCAAGACCCCGATGGAGGTGAGCGCGGAGATCCTCGCCACCCTGCGGTTCCGTGCCGAGGACAGCTTTGACGACGAACTGTTTGGCGCGGTGATCACCGTGCCGGCGTACTTCGACGACGCACAGCGCCAGGCGACCAAGGATGCCGCTCAACTGGCCGGCATCAACGTGCTTCGCCTGATCAATGAGCCAACCGCGGCCGCCATCGCCTACGGGCTGGACAACGGCAGCGAGGGCGTCTACGCCATCTATGACCTGGGTGGCGGCACCTTCGACATCTCCATCCTGAGACTGACACGCGGCGTGTTCGAGGTGATGGCGACCGGTGGTGATTCGGCCCTCGGCGGTGACGATTACGATCAGGCGCTGGCCACCTGGGTGCTGCAGCGGGCAGGCCTAGGGTCGGTGGCTAATGCGGCCGAACGCGCCGCATTGCACCGCGAGGCTCGGCGTGTGAAGGAGCAGCTCTCGGCGCATGCCGAAGTACTCTTTCGCGCCGAGATTGAAGGGATCACGGTCGAACAGGCCGTACAACAAGAAGATTTCGAAGCCTGCACCGCCGAGCTGACGGCCCGCACCATGACCGCTGTGCGCAAGGTGCTTCGCGACGCAGGCGTGACCAGGGACGAGGTGCAGGGCGTTGTGATGGTGGGAGGCTCCACCCGCATGCCGGTGATTCGCCGCGCTGTGGGCGAGTTCTTTGGCCGCGAGCCGCTGACCAACCTCAACCCGGATGAAGTGGTGGCCCTGGGCGCCGCCATCCAGGCCAACGCGCTGGCCGGCAACAGCCAGGATGGCGACCTGCTGCTGCTGGATGTGATACCGCTGTCGCTGGGTATCGAGACCATGGGCGGGCTGGTCGAACGCATCGTGCCGCGCAACAGCACCATTCCCACCGCACGCGCCCAGGACTTCACCACCTACCAGGATGGTCAGACTGCGCTGGCGCTGCACGTGGTGCAGGGCGAACGCGACCTGGTGGCCGACTGTCGCAGCCTCGCGCGCTTTACGCTGCGCGGCATCCCGCCCATGGCGGCCGGTGCAGCGCGCATCCGCGTGACCTTCACCGTCGATGCCGATGGTCTGCTGTCGGTCACTGCGAAAGAGCAGGGCAGCGGTGTCGAAGCCAAGATCGACGTCAAGCCCGCCTACGGTCTGTCAGACGAACAGATCGCCGCCATGCTGCAGGACAGCTTCAACACCGCCCAGCAGGACATGGCCGCGCGGGCGCTGGTTGAGGCGCGTGTGGACGCCGACCGCATGATCGCCGCCACCCGCAGCGCGCTCGCCGCCGATGGCGACCTGCTGGGCGCGGCCGAACGCGACGCCATCGACGCCCTGATCCGCACGCTGACAGCAATTGCAACCAACGGCAGCGCTACCGACATTGAAGCCGCCACCCAGGCCCTGGCCAAAGGTACCGAAGCCTTCGCGGCGCAGCGCATGAACCGCGGCATCCAGCAGGCGCTGGCCGGCCGCAAAGTCGAAGAAGTCTGAACCCATGCCCACGATCAAGATCCTTCCGCACCCCGAGTACTGCCCGCAGGGCGCCAGCATCAGTGCGCCACCCGGCACGTCGATCTGCGAAGCGCTGCTGGACAACGACATCAAGATCGAGCACGCCTGCGACATGAGCTGCGCCTGCACCACCTGTCACGTTGTGGTTCGCGAAGGCTTCAACAGCCTCGGGGAGCTCGATGAAACCGAAGAAGACCTGCTCGACCGAGCCTGGGGTCTGGAGCCCCACTCCCGCCTGTCCTGCCAGGCCATCCTGGCGCAGCAGGATGTGACGATCGAGATTCCGAAGTACTCGATCAACCACGCCAAAGAGAACCACTGATGAGACAGATCGTTCTCGACACCGAAACCACTGGCCTGTCGGCGGAGAACGGTGATCGCATCATCGAGATCGGCTGTGTCGAGCTGCTCAATCGCAAGCTCACCGGCAACAACCTGCACCACTACATCAACCCTGAGCGCGACAGCCATGAGGACGCGCTCAAGGTGCACGGCATCAGCAACGAGTTTTTGCGTGACAAGCCCAAGTTCGCGCAACTGGCCGACGAGATCCTGGACTACCTCTCGGGCGCCGAGCTGATCATCCACAACGCACCGTTCGACATTTCTTTCCTCAACAAGGAGCTGGAGCGGCTGGGTCGCAAACCGATCAAGGCCTACATCGGTGGCGTGATCGACACCCTGGTGATGGCCAAGGAGATGTTTCCGGGCAAACGCAATGGCCTGGATGCATTGTGCGACCGCCTGGGCGTGGACAACTCCAGCCGCACGCTGCACGGGGCCTTGCTCGATGCCGAGCTGTTGGCCGATGTCTACATCAACATGACCCGGGGCCAGGATGCCCTGATTGTTGAAGAGGGCACCCCGACCGAAGTGAGCCTTGGGGAAGAGCTGGTGCAGGTCGACCTGAGCCGACTGGAGCTGCCGGTGCTGACTGCCAATCAGCAGGAAGCGGCTGCCCATGACGCCGTTCTCGCGGATATCGACAAGGCGTGCAAAGGCAAAACCCTGTGGCGCCAACTCGCTCCTGCTGCCTGATTTTGGGTAGTCGTCGGAAAAGGGAAAATTTCTGGCTATAATGCGAGGCTTCCGAACGATCGGATCTGATGTCAAGTCAGTCAAGATTTTCGGGCGGTTAGCTCAGTGGTAGAGCACTGCCTTCACACGGCAGGGGTCGCAGGTTCGAACCCTGCACCGCCCACCAGTCAAAGCCCCGAGCCAACGCTCGGGGCTTTTTCTTTTGGCAGCCGATGGAGACGGGCCATGGACCAGGTGGATGTGTTGGTGATTGGCGCCGGTGTGGTCGGGCTGGCGGTGGCCCGGGCGCTGGCGCTGTCCGGGCGCGAGGTGCTGGTGCTTGAGCGCGAAGCGGGCATCGGCATGGGCACAAGCTCTCGCAACAGCGAAGTCATCCACGCCGGGATCTACTACCCGACAGGCTCCCTCAAGGCGCAACTGTGCGTGCGGGGACGTGCGCAGCTGTACGCCTACTGCTTGGAGCGGGGCATTGCCCATCGCCGTTGCGGCAAGCTGATCGTTGCCCATACGCCTTCTCAGGTCGCCGGTCTGCCGGGCATCATGGACAGGGCGCGCGCCAACGGTGTAGACGATCTTGTGCTCCTTGGGGCGGACGAAGCCTGTGCGCTGGAAAGCCGCCTGCGCTGTACCGCGGCCTTGCTGTCACCCTCCACAGGCATTGTCAACAGCCACGGGCTGATGCTTGCGCTGCAAGGCGATCTGGAAAACGCAGGTGGCATGGTGGTCTGTCACAGCGTCGTGGACGAAGTCGTTGCGACCGAAGGGCAGTTCATGGTCCGGACCGCCGACGGCACCGAGCTGCTCGCGACAACAGTGGTCAACGCCGCTGGTCTCGATGCCTGTGCCGTAGCGTCGCGGACGACAGGGCTTGACCGCCGCCATGTGCCTCGCGCGAGGTACGCCAAGGGCAACTACTTCACGCTCGCAGTCGGGCGCTCACCGTTCGAGCGATTGATCTACCCGGCGCCTGAGCCAGCGCAACATCTGGCCGGGCTGGGCGTACACCTCACCATCGACCTGGGCGGACAGGCGAAGTTCGGCCCCGACGTGCAGTGGACCGAGGAGCCTCAGGACCTGGAGGTGGACCCGGCACGGGGCGATGCCTTTTATGCCGAGGTGCGCAAATACTGGCCCGAACTGCCGGACGGCGCCCTTCAGCCGGGCTACGCAGGCATGCGCCCCAAGATCAGCGGACCCGACGAGCCCGCGGCCGACTTCCGAATCGACGGGCCGGCGGTGCATGGCCTACCCCGCCTGGTCAACCTGTTCGGCATCGAGTCGCCGGGGCTGACCAGCTGCCTGGCGATTGCCGAGCGGGTGGACAGCCTGTTGCGCTGATCAGCGGGCGTCCTTGAGGGCCTGCGCGGCCTCGCGCACCAGGGCCGGCCCCTTGTAGATCAGACCGGTGTAGATCTGCACCAGGTCCGCGCCCGCTCGCACCTTGCTGACCGCATCGTCGCCACTGAGCACGCCACCCACACCAATAATGGGAAACCCCCCGCCCAGCGCACCTCGCAGCAAGCGGATGACGCGGTTGCTCGCCGCCAGCACCGGTGCTCCCGATAGCCCGCCAGCCTCCTCGGCATGGGCCAGGCCAGCCACTGCATCGCGACTGAGCGTGGTGTTGGTTGCGATCACGCCCAGCCGCTGGTTGGGCTGGCCTGCGGTGTCGCTGCCGTAGCGCAGAAGGGTCGCGGCGATCACCCCGATCTGCGTCTCATCCAGATCGGGCGCAATCTTCAGGAATACCGGCGCTTGCTTGCCGTAGCGCTGCGCGAGCAGCTCGCGCCGTTCCATGACCGCACCCAGCAAGGCGTCCAAGGCCTCGTCGCTCTGCAGGCTGCGCAGGTTCTTGGTGTTCGGACTGGAGATGTTGACGGTCACGTAGTCCGCGTGCGGATACACGCCATCGAGGCAGGTCAGGTAGTCGCTGGTGGCCTGCTCGATGGGAGTGGCGGCATTTTTGCCGATGTTCAGGCCCAGCAGCATGGGCGATGTGTCTCCCTTGCTGCGAAACCGCGCTTTCTGCACATTGGTCACAAAGGCAATCAGTCCTTCGTTGTTAAAGCCCAGTCGGTTGATCAGCGCGTTGCGTTCCGGGATACGGAACATGCGTGGCCTGGGGTTGCCCGGCTGGCCCTTGGGGGTCACGGTACCCACCTCCACAAAGCCGAAGCCCATGGCCGACAGCCCGTCGATGCAGCGTGCGTTCTTGTCCAGTCCGGCGGCCAGACCCACACGGTTCGGGAACCTCAAGCCGGCCACAGTCACAGGGTCGTCAATACGCGATTCGCTCCAGAGACAGCTCAGAGGCGAGTGCTGGAAACGCGCGATATTGTCGAGCGTCAACTCGTGCGCAGTTTCAGGGTCCAGACCGAAGAGAAGCGGGCGGGCGAGCGCGTAGGGCAGAAGTGACATCGGATAATCAACAAATTCGCGTAAACCCTGATTCTCTCAAATGACCCAAGACGAACTCAAAGCCCTGGTCGGCCAGGCAGCCCTTCAGTACGTGGCCCCCGGCGAAGTGGTGGGTGTTGGTACCGGTTCCACGGTCAACAAGTTCATCGATGCGCTGGCTGCCATCAAGGACAGCATCCCTGGGGCGGTGTCCAGTTCGGAGGCTTCGACGGCCCGACTCAAGGCGCTGGGCATTCCTGTGCTGGAGGCGTCTGCAGTCGAAGCGCTTTCGGTCTACATCGATGGTGCCGACGAGATCGATGCAAAAGGCTACATGGTCAAGGGCGGCGGCGCCGCACTGACGCGCGAGAAAATCGTGGCCGCAATGTCCAGGCGCTTCGTCTGCATTGCCGACGAGTCCAAGATGGTGCCGGTGCTTGGAGCGTTCCCGCTGCCAGTCGAGGTGATTCCGATGGCGGCTGCCCGTCTGGCACGCCAGTTTGAAGCGCTGGGCGGTTCTGCCAGGCTGCGCATCAAGGATGGCCAACCCCTGGTGACCGACAACGGCCAGCACATCCTGGATGTCACTGGTTTGAAGATCAGCGACCCGCTGGCCTTCGAGAGTGAGGTCAACCAGTGGCCTGGCGTCGTGACTGTCGGGGTGTTTGCTCACCAGAAAGCCAGCGTGTGCCTGCTGGGCACACCAGGCGGGGTTCGCACGCTGACGTTCTGATCAATGGAACCGGAGGGTGATGCCCCCCGGTTTCTCAGAAGCGGATGCCGCTGGGGTTGCTGGCCGGCGGCGTCACAGGGACTTCTGCAGGCGTGTCGGCGGCTGATTGGCCGGCAGGCGTTCTGGCGGCGGGAGCTGCAGGCGCGGCAGCCGGCTTGGCTTCGACCAGCGGGGTGGCCGCCTCGCGACGGTAGCTGGGGGGCAGCGTCGACTTTTTCGGATAGCCGGCCGCGTCGAGGTACTGCCCCCATTCCGTCGCCGAATAGCCCTTGAGCTGCTGTCCACCGATGGTCAGCAGCGGCAGACTGGTGGCGCCGCTCAGTCGCTTGAAGGCGGCCACGTCGTCGCTGCTGTTGACGGTTTTTTCCGCAAAGGGAATGCCTCGGGCGCTCAGGAAGTTGCGGCCGCTGTCGCAAGGTGCACAGTCGGCGCCCGAGTACAGGGTCACCGGGTAGCGACCAGCGGCCTGTCTTACCTCGGTTGGCAGGGTGGGTGTTGAGGATCCTGCAGAAGAAGCTGCGGCGCCAACCGGACGGGCGTTGGTCGCAGCCGGCGGTGGCTGGTCGGAATAGGTGACCTTGCCATCAGGGCCCACGATCCGGTACACCCCCTGGGCCGAGGCGAGCGGAGCGATCAGGGCGCTGATGAGGGCGGCGGCGGCCAGTTGGGCTACGGAGATGTTGGGGCGGCTCATGTCTTTTTGTCCTCAAAAAAGAGATCGGATGGCAGCGAGTGTCAGGCCATGCCCTGGTGGCGCAGCAGCGCCTCCAAGCCGGGTTCGCGGCCTCGGAAGGCCTTGAACGACTCCATGGCTGGGCGGCTTCCTCCCGCCTCGAGAATGGTTTCACGGTAGCGACGGCCGGTGGCCACGTCCAGTGTGCTGTGACCACTGGCGCGCGCAGCTTCCTCGAAGGCCGCGTAGGCGTCGGCTGAAAGCACTTCCGCCCATTTGTAGCTGTAATAGCCAGCGGAATAGCCGCCCGCAAAGATGTGGCTGAAGGTGTGCGGCGTGCGGCTGTAGGCCGGCGGCTGCAGCACCGCGACCTCATCGCGGACCTGCTCCAGCAGAGACAGGATGCCCTCGCCACTGGACACCGGGGCAGGCTGGCTGTGCAGCAGCATGTCGAACAGGGAGAACTCGACCTGACGCAGCGTCTGCAGCCCGCTCTGGAAGTTCTTGGCGGCCAGCATCTTGTCGAACAGCTCGCGCGGAAGTGGTGCGCCGGTGTCCACGTGCGACGTCATGTGCTTGAGAACATCCCATTCCCAGCAGAAGTTTTCCATGAACTGGCTGGGCAGTTCGACTGCGTCCCATTCGACACCGCTGATGCCAGACACGTCGCGTTCGTTGACGCGCGTGAGCATGTGGTGCAGTCCATGACCGAACTCGTGGAACAAGGTGATCACGTCATCATGCGTGAGCAGTGGGGGCTGCCGGACACCATTCACCTCGACACCCTCGGCAAAGTTGCAGACCAGGTGCGCCACAGGCGTCTGCACGCTGCCGTCGTCCGGCCGCAACCAGCGGGCGCGCACATCGTCCATCCAGGCGCCACCGCGCTTGCCATTGCGGGCCGCGGGGTCGAGGTAGAACTGTCCGACCAGCTCGACGCCGGCCGGTGTCTGGCGCTCGATGCGATAGAACTCCACCAGCGGGTGCCAGACCGGGGCGATGTCCCGGCGGATGCTGACCTCGAACAAGGTTTCAACGATCTGGAAAAGGCCCGCCAGCACCTTGGGCGCGGTGAAGTAGGGCTTGATCTCCTGGTCGCTGAAGGCGTAACGGGCTTCCTTGAGCTTTTCGCCGATGTAGGGCCAATCCCAGGGCTGCGGAGCGCTGATGCCCAGTTCCTGGGCGGCAAACTCCCGCAAATCCTTCACATCTTGCTCCGCGTAGGGACGGGCCTTACGGGCCAGGTCGCGCAGGAAACCGACCACCTGTTCGGGTGATTCCGCCATCTTCGGCACCAGGGAGACATCGGCAAAGTGGCGATGTCCCAGCAGTTGGGCCTCCTCATGGCGCAGCGCCAGCAGCTCGGCCATGATGGCCGTGTTGTCGAAGCGGGAGGCTTCGCCGTCGGCCTGATCGCTGGCGCGCGTCACATAGGCGCGATAGAGTTTTTCCCGCAACGCGCTGCTGCGGGCAAACTGCATCACAGGCAGGTAGCAGGGCATCTTGAGTGTGAGCTTGTGACCGGCCTGTCCTTCTGCCTGTGCTGCTGCGCGAGTGGCCTGCTGCACATCCGCTGGAACCCCTTCGAGGTCTTCCGGCGATACGTACAGATTGAACGAATCGGTCGCATCCAGCGCGTTTTCGCTGAATTTCTGGGCGAGTTCGGCCTGGCGTTCCTGCAACCAGGCGAACCGCTGCTTGGCTTCTCCCTGCAGCTCGGCGCCGCCTAGAACGAATCCGCGCATTGCATTGCGGTGGGCCTGAGCCTGTTCAGGGTTCAGTCTGGAGACTTCCATGGCCTTGTACTTGGCATACAAGCGCTCGTCGGCACCCAGCCGGGTCCAGAACTCGGTCACTAGGGGCAGTGCTTCGTTGTAGGCGGCCCGCAGCTCGGGAGTGTCGGCCACGCTGTTGAGGTGTCCTACGGCGCCCCATGCACGCGAAAGTCGCTCGGTGGAGACATCGAGCCGGGCGGACAAGGCGCTCCATTCCGCAGGAAACCCCGGCGCTGTGACTTCCTCCAGAGCTGCATCGGCTTCTTTCAACAGGGCATCGATGGCGGGCGCCACATGAAAGGGAGCAATGGCATCGAACCGGGGCAGTCCGGAGAAATCGAGCAGGGGGTTGTCGGCGGCGGTGTTCATGCGACTCAGTAGGGGCTCGGGACAGAAAGTTCAATGGCCCGGGCGTCTGGAGCCCGGTACACGGGATCAGCGTGCGCTCTTCTTGATGCTCTTCTTGAGCACCTTGGCCCGCTTGACTTGGCCTCCAGGCGTCAGGCGCTGGTTGCCCAGTACCCGAACCACCTTGACCTCGGGCTTCTGGCCTCCCCGCTTGCTGAACTTGAGCACCTTCACATCGCGTGGCCCGGGCATGCGGTCCTCATCAGCCACCTTTTGCTTTTCCGGGACCGGGCGCCACAGCACCAGCAGCTTGCCGATGTGCTGGATGGGGGCCGCATCCAGCTCGTCGGCCAGCGTCTGGAGCATGGCCTCGCGGGAAGAACGGTCGTCGCTGAATACTCGGATCTTGATCAGGCCATGAGCCTTGAGTGCTGCGTCGACCTCCTTTTTGACGGCGGCAGTCAGCCCGTCTCCGCCAACGAGAACGACGGGATCTAGATGGTGCGCCTCGGCGCGGTGCACCTTGCGCTGTGCGGGCGTGAGTTGGATCTGGGGCATGGGACAATTATCGTTTACACAGCGGCGGCTCACAGCCCCGGTTTCGCCATGGGCATGAAAGTCAGGACACAGAGCAAGAAGGTCAACAAGGCGTGGCTGAACGAGCACGTCAACGATCCCTATGTGCGTCTGGCCCAGAAAGAGGGCTACCGGGCGCGGGCGGCCTACAAGCTCAGGGAAATCGACGAAACCCTGGGGCTGATACGCCCGGGCGACGTGGTGGTCGATCTGGGCTCTGCGCCCGGTGCCTGGAGTCAGTACCTGCGGCGGCGCCTGAGCCCGGGCGGCGCGGCTGTCGGCGCGCTGCATGGACAGATCATCGCGCTGGACCTGCTGCCCATGGAGCCGATCGAAGGTGTGCACTTCATTCAGGGCGACTTTCGCGAGAGCGAAGTGTTGACAGCGCTCGAGCAGGCGCTGACTGATCGAGGGGTAAAGGCAGTCGATGTCGTGGTGTCTGACATGGCGCCGAATCTCTCGGGCATCGGGTCGGCAGACGCGGCGCGCATCGAGGATCTGGTGGGTTTGGCGGTGGACTTTGCCAGCCAGCACCTCAAACCCGAAGGGGCGTTGGTGGCCAAGCTTTTTCACGGTGGGGCCTACGACCCCCTCGTGGCGCTGTTTCGAAAGACCTTCAAGGTAGTCAAACCCTTCAAGCCCAAGGCGTCGAGGGACAAGTCCTCTGAAACCTTTTTGGTCGGTATGGGTCTCAAAACCCCGAGTTGATCAATAAATACTAACCATTTCATTGGCGTTGCCTCCCCAAATGTCAAGTCCTTGGTGGCTTGAAACACCTAAAATGACCTCAACATGCCAGTATCCGTTCTAGTCAGGAGCCGACCTTGAACAACCAGTGGTTCTCGAAGATTGCCGTGTGGATGGTGATCGCCATGGTGCTTTTCACCGTCTTCAAGCAATTCGATGGCCGCGCGACGGCCGGAGCCGGCTACGTCGGCTATTCCGAGTTTCTGGATCAGGTGAAGGCACAGCAGATCAAGCAAGCCACCATCCAGGAGGGCCAGGGCGGTACCGAAATCGTGGCGATCACGCACGACGATCGGCGCATCCGCACCACCGCGACCTATCTGGACCGCGGTCTGGTGGGTGACCTGATCAACAACAACGTCAAGTTCGACGTTCGCCCTCGTGAAGAGGGGTCGCTGCTCATGACGCTCCTGGTCAGTTGGGGGCCCATGTTGCTGCTGATCGGCGTGTGGATTTACTTCATGCGCCAGATGCAGGGCGGCGGCAAGGGCGGTGCCTTCAGCTTCGGGAAGAGCAAGGCCCGCATGCTCGACGAGAACAACAACACCGTGACCTTCGCCGATGTCGCCGGCTGCGACGAGGCCAAGGAAGAGGTCAAGGAGGTGGTCGACTTTCTCAAGGACCCCCAGAAGTTCCAGAAGCTTGGTGGTCGCATCCCGCGAGGTCTGCTGCTGGTCGGCCCTCCGGGCACCGGCAAGACACTGTTGGCCAAGGGCATCGCGGGCGAGGCCAAGGTGCCTTTCTTCAGCATCTCTGGTTCCGACTTCGTTGAGATGTTCGTCGGTGTCGGCGCTGCGCGTGTCCGCGACATGTTCGAGAACGCCAAGAAGAACGCGCCCTGCATCATCTTCATCGACGAAATTGACGCCGTGGGTCGCCAGCGTGGTGCGGGCCTGGGTGGTGGCAACGACGAACGCGAGCAGACCCTCAACCAGATGCTGGTCGAGATGGACGGTTTCGAGACCAACCTGGGCGTGATTGTTGTGGCAGCTACCAACCGTCCGGATATCCTGGATGCCGCCTTGTTGCGCCCGGGCCGCTTCGACCGACAGGTCTATGTGACGCTGCCCGACATCCGCGGCCGCGAGCAAATCTTGAATGTGCACATGCGCAAGGTGCCGCTGGGTACCGATGTGAACGCCAGCGTGATCGCTCGTGGTACGCCCGGCATGAGCGGCGCCGATCTGGCCAACCTCTGCAACGAGGCAGCCCTGATGGCCGCTCGCCGGAATGCGCGCGTGGTCGAGATGCAGGACTTCGAGAAGGCCAAGGACAAGATCTTCATGGGCCCCGAGCGCAAGAGCATGGTGATGCCGGAAGAAGAACGCAAGAACACCGCCTACCACGAGGCTGGCCACGCCCTGATCGGCAAGCTGCTGCCCAAGTGTGATCCGGTGCACAAGGTCACCATCATCCCGCGCGGCCGAGCGCTGGGTGTAACCATGAGCCTGCCGGCGCAGGACCGCTACAGCTACGACAAGGACTACATGCTCAATCAGATCAGCATGCTGTTTGGTGGCCGTATTGCTGAAGAGGTGTTCATGAACCAGATGACCACCGGCGCGTCCAACGATTTCGAGCGTGCCACCTCGATCGCTCGCGACATGGTGATGCGCTACGGCATGACCGACGCGCTGGGCCCGATGGTCTACGCCGAGAACGAGGGCGAGGTGTTCCTGGGCCGTTCGGTGACCAAGACCACCAACATGAGCGAGCAGACCATGCAGAAAGTGGATGCCGAGGTGCGCCGTATCATCGATGCGCAGTACAAGCTGGCGCGAGACCTCATTGAGGAGCACAGCGACAAGATGCACGCCATGGCAACGGCCTTGCTCGAGTGGGAAACCATCGATGCGGACCAAATCGACGACATCATGGCTGGCAAGCCGCCGCGTCCGCCCAAGGACTGGACGCCCCGCACGCCCTCGGCGGGTGGTGGTGGCAGCGGCGGGACGCCTGCCGTGACCACGGACACGGCGCCGACAGCCGCCTGAACCCGTCACCTGCCAATTCGTTCTTTCTGCGGGGCCCTTGGGCCCCGTTTTCGTTCAGCGAGTCTTTATGCAGTGGATCACCTCCCGCTTCGTCATTGACCTGAATTCGCCCAAGGTCATGGCCATCATCAACGTGACCCCTGACTCGTTTTCCGATGGAGGACAGCACGGCAGCACTTCTTCCGCACTGAAGCATTGCGAGCAGGTGCTCAAGGAGGGCGCTCACATCCTGGACATCGGAGGGGAGTCGACCCGGCCGGGCAGCCCAGCAGTTCCTCTGGAGGCCGAGCTCGAACGGGTCATTCCTGTTGTGCGAGAGGCTGTAAAGCTGGGGGCGCCGGTGTCCGTGGACACCTACAAGCCGGAAGTCATGCAATCGGTGCTGGACCTCGGCGCTGACATCGTGAACGACATATGGGCTCTGCGCCGGGAGGGCGCCGAAAGCGTGGTGTCCGGCCATCCTCGCTGCGGTGTGTGCCTGATGCACATGCACCGCGATCCGCAGACCATGCAGGTGGTGCCCATGCAAGGGAGGGTATTGACTCCTGTGCGGCAATTTCTGGTTGATCGGGCTGCAGCAATGGAGGCCAGGGGTGTAAGTCGAGAGAGGATCGTATTGGATCCCGGTATTGGTTTTGGCAAGTCCGTTCAGCAGAACTTCGAACTCCTGGCAAGCCAGTCCGAACTAGGGCTGCTGCCGTATCCGTGGCTCGTGGGTTGGTCCCGCAAGTCGTCGCTGGGTGCCGTTACTGGGAGGACTAGCCCTGCTGAGCGTGTTTCTGCCAGCGTGGCGGCTGCAGTACTTGCTGTGGAGCGCGGTGCATCCGTGGTGCGTGTCCACGATGTCAGGGACACGGTCGATGGTTTGGCTGTTTGGCGGACCATGAGCGCACCGCTCGGCGCATCCTGAAGTCGCAACAAAGTGTGTATCCCACGCTTTGGGGGCGAAACCAACTAGTACGCAAGTTACAATGCGCGCCTGCCAAAAACACATTCAGGAGGAAGTGGCAGCAGGTCTGACGCAAACGCGAAACAGCGTCGTCAGGCGTGCCGGCCCGCGCAGCTGTCATGCTGGATTGTCCGGATCTCGCGGTACCCAGGGAGGTGATGCAGCACGTCGTGCACGTGGAGTCGTCCCGCAACCCGTTCGCCATCGGGGTGGTGGGTGGGTACCTTGCGCGCCAACCCAGGAACCTTGAAGAAGCGCTGGCCACCGTGCGCCAGCTCAAGGAAGAGGGCTACAACTTTTCCGTTGGCATCTCCCAGGTCAATCGCTACAACCTAGCGAAGTACGGCCTCAAAACATACGAGCAAGCCTTCGAAGTCTGCCCCAATCTGCAAGCAGGCTCACGCATCCTTAGAGAGTGTTACGACCGGGCCCAGGACTGGGGCAAGGCGTTCAGTTGTTACTACTCCGGCAACTTCGCCACCGGCTTTCGGCACGGCTACGTGCAAAAGGTGTTTGCGTCCATGCGCCGAGCGAGTACGGACTCTGCATCGGCCAGTCCGATACGCATCATTCCCAACGGAGCTGGAGTTCGTAAGTCCTTGCGCCAAGACGATGTGCCTATAGCCAGGCAGGAGGCTTCTCGCGATATGGGGGGCTCTGGCATGAGTACCGCGGAGAACCGGTTGGCGGTTCCTGTTCCAGGGCCTGGGGCTGTGATACCTCAGGTGGCGGTTGACCAGATCGATAGCAACAAGGTCGCCATCGGGCACATACCAACCCAACTGGTTGGAGTCAACGGTGATCCCTATCAGACCAAGCAGTTGCCCGCACGGCAACCACTACCAACCGTGTCCGGCACTGCACTACCCCTTCCGGATCCACTTCTGACTCCGGAATCGTCGCGGGACACTACCCCTGCTATGCCTTCGCGAGTGGGCTTGTCTCGTATCACTTCCCCTCGAAAGGGTGGCCCCATCGTTCATGGTGAGAGCCAGGGATCGGTCGCAAGCCCGGCGGCGTCTCCATCCCATCCCAGTGGAGGTGTTGGAAAAGTGTTTGGCGACTCGTCTGATCAATCATTTGTTTTTTAAAGGAGGAAGTATGAAGAGTTTTTCAGATTTCAAAATTAAGTCGAGTTTTGAGCATCAGCTGTTGGTCGCTTTGTTGTTCGGAGTTGCTCTGGTGGCGATAAGTCCGGATGCGTCAGCGCAGACCTTTGCGGATGCGTGCAACAAGGTGACCGGATTTTTTGCACGATTCGAGACAATTCTTCGCGTAGCCTCTATCTCCATTGTGACGATTGCTGTGGTTTTTGCGGGCTATCAAATTGCATTTGCCCATAAGAGGTTGTCAGATGTGGCACCAGTTCTGATCGGCGGTTTGTTGATTGGTGGGGCTGCAACCATTGCAGGATGGTTTGTCGGGGATTTGCAGGAAGGTCGCGTAGGTGGCGACAACTACGTTGCTGACTGCAGCGCTGGAGATGAAGGCTAGGATGGCATTGGCCGATGCCTGAGCTGGATTCAGCTATGCACAAGGATGTTCTATTTCGGGGCTGCACCCGCCCCCCCATGATTTTGGGGGTTCCGTATGTCCCGTTTCTGGTCGGAGCGGGGCTCCCCCTGCTGCTGGCGATGTACATCTCGCTCTACATTTTGCTGTTAATTCCATTGGCGATATTCATTATGCGAATGATGGCAAAGCGGGATGAGATGATGTTTCGCCTGGTTGGCTTGCATCTGGTGTTCCGCTTTTTGCCTCGCAATGTTGGTCAATATGGAGGGTCTTGGGCGTTCGGGCCGGCTGGCAAGGCGGAGCGTAGGAAATTGATGGCGCCTTACCAATAAATCTGGTTGTCGCCAGGCTTGGTTGTTCCGAGTAACAAACTGCTTTCGCCCATGTCGCTCTTTTCTCCCGACGCTGACTACAGCAACTTCATCCCGTTCAGTACTCACGTGGACACCCACGTGGTGAAGTCGCGGGAGGGTGACTACATGGTCACCTGGCTGCTCAGCGGTTTTCCTTTTGTTGGACGTGAGGACTGGGAGCTTGAGCACCGCCACAAGGCATTCAACAACCTGCTTCAAAGTCTGCGTGCGCCGGATTTCGAGAACGTGGCGTTCTGGGCTCACGACATCCGGCGTCGCCGGCCCATCAAGGCCGAGGCGCGCTTTCCGCACAAGTTCAGCCAAGAGCTGCACGACAAATACATCGAACGCCTCTCTAGCAAGCGGTTGATGCAAAACGAGCTATACCTCACGATGGTGTACCGACCCGTGGTCAGCGGGAAGAGGTTTGCAGCGATCGCACGCGACATCGAGGTCCTGCGCAAGGAGGAGAAGGCTTACCTCGAGAAAATCTACGAGTTGGTGGGCAACGTCGAAGCTCTGCTGCAAGACTATTCACCTTATCGCCTGGGGCTTTACGAGAGCACGCACAAGCAGGTGTTCTCCGAGAACCTCGAGTTCTTCGGCTACCTGATCAACCACGTGGATGAACCTGCTCCAGTCTTGCCGGCGCCCATCTACAACTACCTGCCAACGAGCAAGCACCTGTTCTCGACTGGGAGCGGTGATTTCGCCATTCGTACTGCCAACGGCGACAACTATTTCGGTGCCATCCTCAATATCAAGGAGTACGCCGATAGCTCCTGGCCGGGCATCCTCAATGGTCTGAAGTACCTCGAGTTCGAGTACATCGTCACCCACTCCTTCACCCCCATGAGCCGGTACGACTCCATGAAGGCTTTGGAGCGTACGAAGGGCGCCATGCTTTCGTCTGAAGACAAGGCGGTGAGCCAGATCGTGGAACTGGACTTCGCCATGGACCAGCTCGCCTCGGGCAATTTCGTGCTCGGCCAGTACCACTTCAACATGGCCATCTTCGCGAGCAGCCAGGAAGAGCTGTACAGCCACGTGGCCCAGGCCCGTGCCCAGCTCTCGGGCGCCAGCTTCGTGACGGTGAAAGAAGATGTTGCCGTGCCCGCGGCTTTCTATGCGCAGTTGCCCTGCAACTGGCGCTTCCGCCCGCGCATTGCCAACCTCAGTTCGCTGAATTTCCTGGGTCTTAGCCCGCTGCACAACTTCGCCACCGGCAAGCCCAACTTCAATCCATGGGGCCCCTCTGTCAGTATCCTGCAGACGCTGAACAATCAGGCCTACCATTTCAACTTTCACGCCACCAAGCCCCACGAGTACTCGCTGGGCGAGAAGGCCATCGCCAACACCATGGTGATCGGCAAGTCCGGCACCGGAAAGACCGCGCTCATCAACTTCCTGCTGGCGCAGGTGCAGAAGATCGAGCCGGAGCCGACGATCTTCTTCTTTGACAAAGACCGAGGCGCCGAGATCTTCATCCGGGCCTGTGGTGGTCGCTACTTCACTCTGGAAAAGGGGCGGCCGACCGGCTTCAACCCTTTGCAGTGCGACAACACGCCGGAGAACGAACAGTTCCTGATCGAGCTGATCGAAACCCTGTGCGGCAAGGAGAAATACAGCGCCTCCGAGCAGGAAGACATGATCCGCGCCGTCCGTGCGATTCTGGACACGCCGGTGCATCTGCGCACCATGACCAACCTTCAGAAGAGCCTGCCCAACATGGGCGAGAACAGCCTCTTCGAGTGCATCTCGGTCTGGTGCCAGGGCGGGCCGTTTGCCTGGGTGTTCGACAACCCCAAAGACAACATCGACTTCTCAGGCTCCAACATCATCGGTTTCGACTACACCGAAGTCATCGAGGACGCAAAGACCCGCGAGCCGATCATCCAGTACCTGTTGCACCGGATGGAGAGTCTGATCGATGGCCGACCTTTCATCTACGTGATGGACGAGTTCTGGAAGGTGCTGGAAGGCAAGGGTGGCCTCAAGGACTTTGCCAAGAACAAGCAGAAGACCATCCGGAAGCAGAATGGCCTGGGCATCTTCGCCACCCAGAGCCCGCAGGATGCGCTCAACAGCGATATCTCGGCCGCGCTCATCGAGCAGACCGCGACACTGATCCTTCTGCCCAATCCCAACGCCGACCCCAAGGACTACCTCGACGGTCTCAAGCTCACCCGGGCCGAGTTCGAATTGGTGGTGGGGCTGGACGAGCGCAGCCGGTGCTTCCTCGTCAAGCAGGGCCACAACGCCGTGTTGTGCCAACTCAATCTCAATGGCATGGACGACGAGCTCGCCGTCCTCTCTGGCTCTTCGGACAACGTGGAGATCCTGACCGCTCTGCTGGCCGAGCACCCGACGCCGCACTTGCCCGACACCTGGCTGCCCGAATTCCACCTGCGACGCAAAGGGCTGCGCACCCAGCGCAAGGCGCTCATGGCCAACAGCAACGAGTTTCTCAGGCACGCGCCAACGGCCGATCTGGAGGAGGGCAGCGAAGCATCGCTGGTCAGGTAGCCGAATACCCAAGGGAGCAGAAACAACAATGAAACCAATCAGAACATCCAAAGCAACCGCCTTGCGCATGCTCGCAGCACTTGTTTTGGCGGGCGCCCCGCTGGCTGCTTCGGCGACTGCGGGACAGTCCAGGTGCGGAGGCCTGGCCCCCGAAGGCACGTCCACTGGGGGAGCCTTCTTTGACAACGACCTTCCTGCCGGGCAGGACGTGTTCTCCTTCTGTGCCTTCGGCTACCCGCCTCACTGCTGGGTGGGGGTGAACCCCATCGCCGGCACCTGGAAGATCGTCAACCAGTACTGCTTCAACCCCAAGTGGACCAGCAAGTACGAGCAGGTCTGCCCGCATGGTCGTCGCCCGGGCACCTGGAAGAGCCCGGGCAAGATGCCCTTCGACTACAAGGGCAAGGCCGGCGCGCCGGATGGGCTGGAGGAGTGCCAGCACCTGATGGAAGAGTGACGGCGGCTTGCACCAAGAACAACAGACAGGAGGAAAACCAATGAACACATCCACTAGGGCCTTGCGGGCCCTCGGCACGCTGGGGGCTGCCCTTATGCTGGCCACCGCCGCTCACGCAGTCAATCTGCCCAAGCCGCCCAGCCCACCGAAGCCTGGGGAGCTGCCTGAAATTCCCGACACCCAGGTCCTCGACAAGCTGCCCGAGGGCACGGAAATGCCCGAACCCGGACAGGCCGGCGTGGTGGTTTCCTGCCTGCAAAAGGGCAACATGGACATCACACGCCCCAGCCTGCCACTGCTCAGTTGCTGGGAGAGCGAGACCAACGGCAGCGATGACGTGGAGGCCTTGAACAAGGCCTGCACGGTGCAGATGACGCCGATGAAGATCGACTCGACCCTTGTGCCCAAGTGCCCGCCCAAGGCGCTGGGCACCTGCATCGGCGCCAAGAGCGGTGGCGCTGCCGACAGCGAAAAGTCCACATCCAACCACTACCACTACACGCCGCAGACCTTGTTCGAGTGGCGCAAGAGCAAGAAGAACTGCGAGGCCTCGGGTGGCAAGTGGTACGGCCTGGGAAACAAGTCGCGCCTTTTCTGATGGGGCTTCCCCCTTTGACGCACCGACGTTTATTCAAGGAGTGAATGGCATGAACAGCAATGAAGGTAACGCAGTGATGAATCGTGTGTCCTACGGGGTCGCACTGAAACTAATTCTGTCTGGTGTCTTGGTCGGCGGCTTGTCGGCCTGCGGTGGAGGTGGTGGGGGTGGGAGTTCTGATGATGTGGATTTGCGCGCGGCCTATGACCGGATTAACCAGAAATGTATGACGTATTCAGACGTGGAAAAGGCAGTTGGCAGATCACCAGATGAAGCGCCACATAGTGGTCGGAGAAATTGGTACTCTGGCAACCAGCAGCTTTTTGTCACTTTTGCCGAGCGAGATCCGAAGCCAGCAGTAGTCAACGCCGTGTCATGGAACGAGGTGCCAGGTAGTGAGCTCGTAAAGGGCTTTGAAGTCGAGTGTGGCGATCTATGAAGAATCTTATTTATTTTTGCATGTTGGTTATTCCGAGTCTCTCAGGGGCTCAATGGGCTGTCTATGATGATCAAGTGTTGAAAGAGATTCGGAAGATCAATAATGTTGGTGGTAGAGGCATTGATAAACTGAAAGACTTTGAAAAATTCGAAAACCTCGATGTTGACTTCTCCAGGCTAGCATCTTTGACGGAGGCGGAAAAAGCTAAGTACCTTGGTACAAAGGAAGATTGTGGAGACGAAAAGCTCAATGCCAAGCACTTCGAGGCCTGCCAGGGGTTGCGCAATTTGAGGATTCAAACGCTTAAGCAGAGTCAGAGCGTTCTGCATGTGCTGGATGATAGGCGCAAAGCGATTGACAAACTGATTGCTGATGCAAGAAATAACACCAATCAGGAATCGGGCATCATGCAGCGCTACCACTTCGAACTGCAGGGGTTGCATGTTCAGATGCAATCCGACGCTTTCAAACTGCAGGTTCTGATGGACGGCTACAAGCAGCGCGAAAAAGCCTACGAGATGCAAATGGCTGAGGCGCGCCGGGTGTCAGACACCCGGCCCAACTCGCTCATCAACCTCGGTCCGGTGCCTTTCGTGCCGCCGCCGAGATAACAGGGTGCTTGGATTGAACCTATTTCCAGAGTTTTCACATGCCCTGTAGTACCGCTGCGCTTCCAGCATTTCTGGTGACCGCCCTCACTGGCTTGGACAACCGGTACGTTGCTATGGTCAACGACGCCGTGTTCGTCTGCAGTGTTCGCGAGTACCTGATTGACGACATGTTGATCGGTACCTATCGCGAACTGGTGGCAGCCAAGCTGGGCACTGCGTTGGCCTATATGTCCACCGTGCTCATGACCATCTGGGTGGCCTATCAGGGGTTCATGATCATTTCCGGGGCCAATCGCCAGCCCATTCTGGGGTTGGCCTACAAGACGGGAAAAATGGTGCTGATCCTGTCGCTGGTTGCACTCGTGGCACGGAACTCGCCAGTGATCGCTGACACAGTGCTCGATTTTCAGGAGCTGGTCACAGCGATCGTGGTAGACGACGAGACCGATGTCTACCGCACGATCGACATCAACCTAGCGCTGGCCCAGGTGTTCAATGCCCTGATTGATGGCTTTGTCGGGGGCGCTCAGGCGAACGCGGAGGGCAAGTCTCTGACCCAGATGGCCGGTCTGATCGGGCAAAGTGGCCCGGCAATGCTGGTGTCGGTGATGGCCATCATGGCCGAGATCTCCATCACGCTGGCCATCATGCTGGCGCCCTTGTTCCTGTTTTTCCTGCTGTTCCAGCAGACCGCGGCCATGTTCTGGAGCTGGGCGAAGTTCCTGCTCGGAACGATGTTTTCGCTGGCGGTGCTGGCCCTGGTCTCCGGCATCCTGCTGAAGATGATGATGATGTACGGGGCCACGGTGCTTGCCGGCTTCTTCCTCAATGCCTCAGCTATGGGCAGTGTGGTGTCGGTGGATGTCGGTGGCAGTGCGATGCGTATGGCCATGCTCGGAGCGCTGTCGACTGCGCTTCTGGTGATGATTCCACCGTTGATCATGCAGTTCTTCAACTCCGGTGCCTCTTTTGCAGCCGGCGCCATGATGGGGGCCATGGGCGGTGGGGCGGCCGCTGGCGGTGTGGTGGGCTTGGCCCAGGCCATGGGCGGGCAGCAGCAGCCGGCGGGTGTCGGCGGTTCGTCTGGCGGCTCAGGGGCGCGCCTTGAGTCTTCCCGGGGCGGTTCGGATGCCGCAGGTGAAAGTGTCTCAACCCGCAATACCCAGATGGCTCTTCAACGCACCGGTGTTTTCGGGTCGGCAGGCGCCAGCGAACGCCTGTCTTATGGCCCATCTTCCGCGCCCGGTAGTCTGGGCGTGGCCAGCCGGGCATCCGAATCCCAGGGTTTGGCGTTTGTCCGGCAGAAGCTGGGCAGCGACGAGTTCCGCAACCCAGGGAACGCTTCTTCGCACAGACCGGTTGAAGGTGAGCGCGCGATGAGTACACCGGTGCAGCCCCCGGTGGCCGACCTGACCTACGACGCGGCACGGGGAATATACGTCGGCGCTGGCACCGAGGAGGCGTTGGCCAACGGCGCTGGCAAGGGAGGGCGGCTGACGGTTTCTCAGGGCGTGGGCCATGCCTCCGTTGACCGTGGCGACCACCGCCCTGTGGCGGCGAGCCATGGAGCCCCGGCAAGACCTGAACTTCCTTTCGGCGCGCCTGCAGACAAGCCCGTGAGGAAGAGTTGACGAATGCCGATTCGAACTGACCAATGAGTGACTACGAGATGACCAATACAAGCACGAACAAGGGACGGATGACTCGTTTGATGGGGGCCTTGCTGCTGGCAGGTTTGCTGCAAGCCTGCGCAGCGCCCAAGCCCGTCGACATTTCCGACAACTGGAAGCCGGTGAACACGCTGGCAGCCAAGCCGCAAGAGATTCCGCTCAAGGAGGAAAACGAGCTGCCGCGGTTCCAGATGCTGCCGACCGATGCCACGCTGCGCCACATGCTGGAACGCTGGGCCAAGGAGAACGGGGGGGCGCTGGACTGGCAGTACCCCAGCGACCTGACCCTGGTGTCGGGCCTGGAGTCGATCAAGGACAACAACCTGCAGCGCGCCCTCAACGCGGTGAGGCGCAACTACGCGGCGCAGAAGCTGCGCATCCAGGTGTCGGCCAGCCGGTCGATGCTGGTCACCAAGATGCCTTGAGGACGGTATGGCTTTGTTCAAGCGCGAGGTGTCCGAGGCCTCGCAGGAAATTCTCAAAAAGTCGATGGACTTCGAGTCCAACGTCATCTCGATGGTCAAGCGCAGCGAGCGCAGGGCATGGATCGTGGCCATCTGTTCCATGGTGCTGACCCTGATGCTGGGCGGGGCGATTGCCTACATGCTGCCGCTCAAGGAAAAGGTTCCTTACCTGGTGACGGTGGATCTCAAGCGCAGCACCAGCACCGTGTCGCCGTTGCGCGACAACGTTGCGGCCACGGGCATCTATGCCAGCGAGGCGCTCAACCGCAGCCATGTCGCCCGCTTCGTGCAGGCGCGCGAGGGCTACGACTACGACACCATCAACGAGCACGACTGGGAGTACGTGGCGGCGATGTCCAACGACCAGGTCAAGGGCCTGTTCGTGCAGCAGTTCGACGGCACAGCCAACAGCCCCGAGAAGAAGTGGGGCCGAAACACCGCGATCCGCGTGAAGGTCAACAGCATCGTGTTCAACGGGCTGGACGAGGAGCGTGGTGCACGGCCCACCGGAGCCACGGTGCGCTTCGAGAAGTGGAAGTTCGACAAGACCAACGGGCGCAGCGAGTACCTCAGCAGCCACGTGGCCACGATGAGCTACGAATACAAGACCAACCTGAAGATGAGCGACCACCTGCGGCTGCGCAATCCGCTGGGGTTCCAGGTGACCTCGTTCCGGGTGGACGACGAGTTCAACGCGCCGGTGTTCAAGGCCGGCCAGCCGGACAAGGGCGTCCCGCTGCTGACCGAGGACGAAGGTGTGATGCACCGCGGCGCCGACGCGCCGGATGCGCCGGCGGCCGTGGTACCCGCCAATGCACAGCAGCCTGTACAGCCTTCGCTGTCCGCACTGCCCGGAGCACCGGCGACACCGTCTCCGGGTCAGTAGTCGCCAGAACCCACCGGTACACGGGCGCAACTCGGTGGTTGCGCCCCCATTGAATCTGAAATGACAGGGAGTAGACGAGCATGACTCATCGATTGCGAAACTTCAGCGCCATGGCGGTTCTGGCGCTCACGGCCAGCCTCTGGGCGGGCAGCGCCGGCGCGCAGGAGGTGCGCGAAGTGCCGTATCAGCGCGACCAGGTGGTGCGCGTGAACACTGGGCTGGGCATTGCCACCCAGATCGAGATCAGCGCGCAGGAGCAGGTCAAGGACTTCGGCACCGGCTTCAGCGATGGCTGGGAGCTGGTGCGGCGCGACAACATCTTCTACATCCGGCCCAAGAACGTGGATGTGGACACCAACATGTACATCCGCACCAACATGCGTTCGTACCTGCTGGACCTGCGCGTGTCGGCCACCAAGTGGAAGACGTTGGAGGAGGCCAAGAACGCGGGTGTGTTCTACAAGATCCGCTTCGTTTACGGCAACGAAGAGCCGGACAAGGCCAGTCCGCTGGCCGCTACGAATGCGGTGCTGTCGCCGTCGGCGGCGGCGCTCAATTCGCAGAGCAACTACCACCTGAACTACGACTACTCGGCAGTCAGCGATGTGTCGACCATTGTGCCCACGCGTGTGTACGACAACGGGCAGTTCACCTACATCCACCTGCCGCCGATGGCGAACTTCCCCGCCGTTTTCGGGCGCAACGAGCGCAACGGCGAGGAGTTTCTGGTGAACACCAAGAGCGAGAAGAACGTGATGGTGGTGCTGGGTGTCTATCCGTTTCTGGTGATGCGGCTGGGCAATGACGTGGTGGGACTCAGGAGGAACCAATGAGCATGCAATTTCCCCAAGGCGGCGGACAGGGCCCGGTGCTGTCCGACAACATGCCCAAGTTGTCGGCGGGGCTGACGCGCGGCGTAAACAAGACGGCGGTGGCGTACATCGTGCTGGTGTCGCTGGCCACCATCGGCATGACCCTGTGGGTCGCGAGCAATGCGTTCTCAGCCGACGACGACAAGAAGAAACAAGTGACCTATGAAGAGGTCACCGTGCCGAGCAAGCCGAAGCTCGCCGTGCTGCCGCCGCCACCGCCGGCAGAGGTGGTGGCCAAGGCGGACGTGCCGCCGCTGCCCACCGAGATGCCCCAGATGGCCGAGGCCCAGGCGCCCAAGGACGATCTGATGCAGCGCCGCATGGCCAGCGAGAACAACCTGGTGGCGACCCAGGACAAGGGTAAGAAGAACCAGCTGTTCGAAGACGAGTACTCGTCGGTCAAGCGCGGCGCGGTGGAGGCTCTGGCCAACGCCGACTTCACGCTGACCCGCGGCACCTACATCCGTTGCTCGCTCGAAACCAAGATCGTCTCGACCCTGCCCGGCATGACCTCGTGCATCGTCACCGAGCCCATCTACTCGGTCAACGGGCGCCGGCTGCTGATCGACAAGGGTTCGAAGGTCACCGGCGAATACAAGTACGCCGACGAGAACTACGACCGCATCGGCATCGTCTGGACCCGGGTGCTCACCACCACGGGCCTGGATGTGCGCATCGACAGCAACGGCACAGACGCCCTTGGCGGCGCCGGGGTGCCTGGCCACTACGACGGCCACTGGGGCGAGCGCATCGGTGCGGCGCTGCTGGTCAGCCTGCTGGCCGATGGCATCGATGCCGGCGCGCAGAAGTTCGCGAACGAGAACAACATCCGCGGCAGCACCACGGTGACGGGGGCTGGCGGTGTCGGTGTGGTCTCCATCGACCCCTGGGAGTCGGCCACCGCGGCCACGGCCAAGAAGGCTGCCACCGACATGCTGGCGCGTTCGGCCAACCGCAAGGCGACGGTGACGGTGCTCAACGGCACGGTGATCAACATCTTCACCGCCCGGGACGTGGACTTCTCGAGCGTGATGCGGTGACCGGTGGTGGTGTCTGACATGTCAGAGAGTGGCGGCGCGGAACAGATCGCGAACATCTCCACGGAGTTTCTGGAGTACCAGTACCACGTCCTGGGCATCACCTCGTTCCTGAACGATCCGCGGGTCACCGAGATCTGCATCAACCGGCCGGGCGAGGTGTTTTTGGAGACGGTCAAGGGCTGGGAGCGCATCGATGTGCCCGGGCTGACGTTCGAGCGGGCGCGCCAGTTCTGCACCACGGTGGTCAACGAGAGCAAGACTGGGCAGCGCATCACGGCCGTGGACCCGGTGGTGTCGCTGACCTTTCCCACCGGGCAGCGCGCGCAGTTCGTGCTGCCGCCAGCGGTGCCGGCGGACCACGTGTCGATCACGATCCGCCTGCCCTCGCGCTACACCAAGACGCTGAACCAGTACCAGGAGGACGGCTTTTTTGCCCGGATTCTGGAGGGTTCCGACAGCGTCAGCGAGATGGACGAGGAGTTGCTGGCGCTCAAGCGGTCCCGCAACTACCACGACTTCTTCAGCAAGGCCGTGTTCTACAAGAAGAACATCGTCGTGTCGGGCGCCACCGGCAGTGGCAAGACGACGTTCATGAAGTCGCTGGTGACGCACATACCGGAGGACGAGCGGCTCATCACCATCGAGGATGCGCGCGAGCTGTTCATCGAACAGCCCAACCGCGTGCACCTGATCTATTCGAGGGGCGGGCAGGGCACGGCCAACGTCACGGCCAAGGGCTGCATGGAGGCCTGTCTGCGGATGAAACCCGACCGCATCATCCTGGCCGAAATCCGGGGCGACGAATCGTTCTACTACATCCGCAACTGCGCCTCGGGCCATCCGGGCTCCATCACCAGCTGCCATGCCGGCAGCACGAGCCAGACCTGGGACCAGATGGCACTGATGGTCAAGGCTTCGCCCGAGGGCTCTGGCCTGGATTTCGACGAAATCAAGCGCCTGCTGATGCTCACCATCGACATCGTGGTGCACATCAAGGCCCACGCCGGCCAGCGCTACATCACCGGCATCGACTTCGATCCCCAGCGCAAGCTTGCGCTGGAGTCATGACATTCAAGGAGGACAACATGAAACATCGTCAGGTTCTGGCGGCGGCCTTTGTCGGGTTCTGTGCCGTCGCTGCGCATGGCACCACCACGCCGACGCCGGGCATCACACCGGTCGACATGCGGGGGCTGTGGTTCCTGAAGAATGAGGAGGGCGCCGCCAAATGCGCCGCCTACCTCGGGCGCAAGCCGGTGGAGCCCGATCCGGGCGCGCTGGTGATCGACGAACGCCAGCTGCAGCAGTGGGCGGAGAACACCCAGACCACCATGTACTTCGTGACCGATGTGCAGCCGCGCCGCGTCAACACCTGGCGCATGCAGGCCCTGGTCGATGTGCCGCCCTACGACAGGCCCAAGACGCTGGAGACCTATGTCTTCGAGCTGCGGCAGGACGAGCTGCTCTGGTCCCGCCGCCGGGGCTCCGACTCACTGGATGAACCCGTGGACACCACGGTGTTTGCGCGCTGCGGCTACTGAGGTCTGAGAAAACAAGGGAGTGAGGACATGAAGAGTGTTTTGAGAAGCGCCAGCAGCCTTGCGCTGCTGCTGTCCCTGGCGGCTTGTGCCCCGTTGTCCCTGGATTTCCTGCGTCCGCAGGCCCAGGGTCTCGACACCATGACCCAGAAGATCGGGCCGGAGGCGCCGGAGCTTGCGTTCAGCTTCGAGTTCGACGACAAGGCCGACGCGGCCGAGGGCGAGGTGGGGTCGGGCTACATCGTGGTGACGCAGGACGGCAAGGAGCTGCAGGCGCTTCCGCACGCTTTCGAGATGCCGCGCGACCGGCTGGACGCTGGCGGATGGCTGCAGTTCAGGGACTTCAATGGCGACGGGCTGCTGGACTTCAAGGTCACGCGCTTGTACGCCATGGACGGCAAGCTGCCGGTGGACAGCCTGTACCAGTTCGATCCGAAAACCGGGCGCTATGCGCAGATTGATCTGGTGTCCAACGCAGGCGAGATACAGCCTTCGGCACCGAACTGCGTGTCGTTGAAGGTGGCCGGCGCCTCGGGGAGCCCGAAGGTGGAGAGCCACTGCTATGTGGCTACCAGCGGGCGCTGGGTGCGCGGCACGCCGGCGGCGGCGCGGCGCGGGGCAGCACCCGACCGGGTGGATGCGGTGTGCGACAGCGGGGCGCCCGAGCTGGTGGCCTGCCGCCGCGCGCGCATCGAGCAGGACAAGGCCCTGCTGACCCTCGTGCGCGATTACCGGGCGGGCCGTATGCAGTCGCTGCAGGCCGAGCACGGCAAGAGCTACGCGCAGTCCTATGCGCGCCACCAGGACCTGGACCACAGCCGCTGGCGCGAATACCGCGATGCCCGCTGCGCGACGCAATCCCGTGAGCAGGCGGTGCCCATCAAGGCGCTGCCCGCCTCGGTCGAGCTGTGCCGGTACGAGTGGGCCCGCGACCAGCTGCGGCGCTACAAGGAGCAGATGGCGCGCCTGGGCGAAGTCAAGGGCGCCAAGGTCCGGCAATGAGGCGTTTTCTTGGCTGGGGTGTGCTGGTGCTGCTGTTGTTGGCACTGGTGGCGGGAGCCTATCTCAGCGGATGGCTGATGGCCTGGCGTTTGGGCCTGCCTCTGGAGCGCATCGGCGCGTTTGACTACTGGCGCTACCTGGCCGCTTACGCCGATTCCCCCAGGCATGGCCCGGTGATCAAGAGCAGCGGCCTGGTGGGATTTGGTGTGCCCTTGCTGGCGCTGGCCGCGCTGGTGCTTGCCGTGTTGTTGCGCCGGAAGCCGAGCCTCTACGGCGAGGCCCGCTTCGCCACCATGGCCGACCTGCGGTCGCGCAAGATGCTCCGGGCCGAGGACACCGCGCTGGTGGTGGGCAAGAAGGACGGGCAGTTTGTCTACTTCAATGGCCAGCAGTTCGCCCTGCTGGCCGCGCCCACGCGCTCGGGCAAGGGCGTGGGTATCGTCATTCCCAATCTGCTGAGCTACCAGGGCTCGGTGGTGGTGCTGGACATCAAGCAGGAGAACTTCGATCTGACCAGCGGTTTCCGCGCGCGCTACGGGCAGTCTGTCTACCTGTTCAACCCCTTCGCCGAAGACCGGCGCACGCACCGCTGGAACCCGCTGTCCTACGTCTCGCGCGATCCGGCGTTTCGCATCAGCGACGTGCAGAGCATCGCGGCCATGCTGTACCCGGTGTCCGACCTGCACAAGGACCCGTTCTGGGCCAACCAGGCACAGAACGCCTTTGTCGCCTTCGCCCTCTACGCGTTCGAGCAGGCGGCCTACCTGGCCGAGCAGTACGGCGCACCGTTCGATGAACCGACCATGGGCGGGCTGTACCGGCTGGCCTCGGGCCGGCCAGGGCAGGAGTTCAAGGCCTACCTGGCCGAGCTGGCGGCCTGGCCGCACCTCAGCCCCAGTGCCCGCACCGCGTTCTCCACGTTGCTGGGGCAAGCCAACGAGACCTTTGCCAGCATCATGGGCACTTTCAAGGAGCCGATGAACCCCTGGCTCAACCCGGTGGTGGACGCCGCCACCAGCGGCAACGACTTCGACCTGCGCGACGTGCGCAAGAAGAAGATGAGCATCTATGTGGCGATTCAGCCCAACAAGCTGGCCGAGAGCCGCCTGATCCTCAACCTGTTCTTCAGCCAGCTGATCAACCAGAACACACGCGAGTTGCCGCAGGCCAATCCGGAACTGAAACACCAGTGCCTGCTGCTGATGGACGAGTTCACCAGCATCGGCCGCGTCGACATCATCGCCAGCGCCGTCAGCTTTATGGCCGGCTACAACCTGCGCCTGATGCCCATCATCCAGAGCATGGCGCAGCTGGAGTCGACCTACGGCAAGGAGAACGCGCGCACCATCATGACCAACCACGCTCTGCGCATCATCTTCGCGCCGCGCGAGCAGCAGGACGCCAACGAATACAGCGAGATGCTGGGCTACACCGGCATGCGCAAGGACAGCGTGAGCCGCAGCCGCTCGCGCGAGAGCAGCTACACCCGCAGCGAGAGCGAGGAGCGCCGGGCGCTGATGCTGCCGCAGGAGCTCAAGGCCATGGGGGACGACAAACAGATCCTGCTGGTCGAGGGCATGGCGCATCCAGTGATGTCGGACAAGATCCGGTATTTCAAGGAGACGGCTTTCAAGGACCGGCTGCTGCCCAAGGTCGAGGTGCCGCTGCTGGCTCTGGCGACCGACCCGCCGCTGGTGGCCGCTTCCGCGACTTCCCTTGTGCCGCTGTCCGAGGTCGCACCGGTCGAGCTGCCGGAAGCGGTGCCGAGCGTCCAGGAGTCGCTGGCCCGGCAGATGGACGCCGACCGCAGCAAGGTGGCGAGCCCGCCGGCCGAGTACACCGGACTGGCGGGTATCGGCGGGGAGATTGATGCGATGCTTGCGCACCTGGAGCGCTGAGGCGCACGACAGTGGACAGTGCTCCGGCCCTCTAAAATCGCGCGCATGACCCGCAAATACTTCGGCACCGACGGCATTCGTGGCACCGTCGGTCAGGCTCCGATCACTCCCGATTTCGTTCTCAAGCTGGCCCACGCGGTGGGGCGTGTGCTCCGGCGCAGCGAAGAGCACCCGACGGTGCTGATCGGCAAGGACACCCGGATCTCGGGCTACATGCTCGAGTCGGCGCTGGAGTCGGGCTTCAACTCGGCGGGTGTCGACGTGCTGCTGCTGGGCCCGGTGCCCACGCCGGCGGTGGCCTACCTGACCCGCGCGCAGCGTGCGAGCCTGGGCGTGGTCATCTCCGCCAGCCACAACCCGTTTGGCGACAACGGCATCAAGTTCTTCAGCGCCCAGGGCAACAAGCTCTCGGACGAGTGGGAGCAGGCCGTCGAGGCCGAGCTGGAGAAGGACCCGGTCTGGGCCGATTCGCGCAACCTGGGCAAGGCCCGCCGCATGGACGATGCGGCCGGCCGCTACATCGAGTTCTGCAAGAGCACCTTTCCCAACGACCTGACGCTCAAGGGCCTGAAGATCGTGGTGGACGCCGCCCACGGTGCGGCGTACCAGATCGCACCCGCGGTGTTCCACGAGCTGGGCGCGGAGGTGGTGCGCATCGGCTGCGCGCCCGACGGCCTGAACATCAACCACGAGGTCGGTGCGACCCACCCGCAGGCGCTGGTAGCGGCGGTGCAGGCGACCGGCGCCGACTACGGCGTGGCGCTGGACGGCGACGCCGACCGGCTGCAGCTGGTGGACGCCAGCGGCCGCCTGTTCAATGGTGACGAACTGCTCTACCTGATCGCGGCTGACCGCATCGCGCGCGACATCGACGTGCCCGGCGTGGTGGGCACGCTGATGACCAACATGGCTGTCGAGGTCGCGTTCCGCAAGAAAGGCGTCAAGTTCGTGCGCGCCCGTGTGGGCGACCGTTACGTGCTCGAAGAGCTGGAGCGCCACGGCTGGATCCTGGGCGGCGAGGGTTCGGGCCATCTGCTGGTGCTGGACAAGCACACCACGGGCGATGGCCTGGTTTCGGCGCTGCAGGTGATGCAGGCCTGCGCCGGCAGCGGTCAGTCCATGGCGCAGTTGCTGGCCGATGTGACCCTGTTCCCGCAAACGCTGATCAATGTGCGGCTGCAGCCCGGCCATGAAGACTGGAAGAACAACGCGACGCTGGCCGAGGAGACGAAAGCGGTCGAGGCCGAACTGGGCGAGACGGGGCGTGTGCTGATCCGGGCCAGCGGCACCGAGCCGCTGCTGCGGGTGATGGTCGAGGCGCGCGACGCCGCACAGGCCAAGACCTGCGCCGAGCGGCTGGTGGCTGCGGTGAGGGCACTCTGATGGCGGCGGCGTTCTCTGTGCGGCAGGCCGACTACGGCCACCCTTCCGACGCGGCCGCCGTGGTGGCCTTGCTCGATGCCTACGCCAGCGACCCTGCGGGAGGCGGCGAGCCGCTGTCCGATTTCGTCAAGGCCAATCTGGCGCGCGAGCTGGCTGCGCGCCCGCAGGCCTACAGCGTGCTGGCCTTCGACGGCGAGCAGCCGGTGGGCCTGGTCAACTGCATCGAGGGGTTTTCTTCGTTCAAGTGCAAGCCGCTGGTGAACGTGCACGACGTGGCCGTGCTGGCCAGCCACCGCGGGCGCGGCATCGCCGAGGCCATGCTCGCCGAGGCCGAGCGCATCGCCGTGGAGCGTGGTGCGGTGAAGATGACACTGGAGGTGCTCTCGGGCAACGTGCCAGCGGTGAAGCTCTACCGGCGCATCGGCTACGAGGGCTACCAGCTGGACCCGGCGATGGGCACAGCGCAGTTCATGCAGAAGTGGCTGGGCGCCAGCTGAACACAGGCGAACGTGAGCAAAGTGATGCAGGCTTAGCGCACGGCGGGGTTTGTTTTCAAGGGGGTGAGCGATGATGAAAAGAAGATCGTTTTGCGGCTTGTTGTGCGTGTTGCCCAGTGCGGCCCTGTGGGCGCAGCCCTCGGTTTTCCGGTTTGACGGTGAGGACTACGCGCAGCAGTTTGTCGGTACACCATCCAATGGTGACCGGCTGGTCGAATTCGTGCGCCCCACGGAGAGCTTGAACAACTGGACCCGGCTGGTTGGCCTTCGATACCAGCAGATGCCCTTTCTGGGCAACGACCCTGTGGCGGCGGCCCTGCGGCTTGAACAGGTGGTCATGAAGGCCAATCCCCAGGCCCGCACGAGCGTGATGAGCAACGAAGCGAAGACCGATGCGACCATCGACTTTCTCACCTGGACAGACGGGCAGGACATCATGGAGTTCAACGTCTTTCGCTACGTGAAGAGTCCGGACGGTCGAGGTCTGGTGTCGCTGCAGGTGGCGCAGCGCTTTCATTCGGGCCAGCCCCAGGTGGCCGAGAAGCTGCGGGCAACCCGGGCGTCGTGGGTACGGCAGGTCGTTCAATACGACATGGGGTCGGTCAGCAAGGCGGTGTTGGCACCGCGCTGAGCAGGCTCCGGCTGCTGCACGCCACGGCGAAGCCCGCCTTCTCGCTCAATAAAGCATGAAGGGCTTGCGGGCTTCGGTCCAGGCTGCTTCGTCGGGCGCGGCGACCGCGTCCAGGTCGGCAGCCGTCGCGTTCATGTCGTCCACCCACTCGCGCAACGCCGGTCCGCCGTTGATCAGGTCGATGGCCAGGCGGTCGCGCTCGTATTCGTAGGGGAAGTCGCGCCAGAGCGGGTAGTCGAAGGCCTGTTCGCGCACGGCCTTGAAGGCCAGAGCCTGCAGGCGCCAGGGTTTGAACGCCGCGTGGTGATAGTGCTGCGGGTCTTCGACGTGGATCTGCACGCCCGCGCAAAGCTTGCCCACGTGCTTGTGGAAGGTCGGCTCGAACCAGCATTCGCGCAGCCGGCAGCCGTCCAGCCATTGCGGCGCGATGCGGCGCATGTCGGCCAGCAGGCGAGTGGTGTCGAGGTCGGGCGCGCCGAAGAGTTCGAGCGGACGTGTGGTGCCACGGCCTTCGCTGAGCGTCGTGCCTTCGAGCATCACGGTGCCGGCGTAGGCGCGCGCCATCCAGAGGTTGGCGGCGTTGGGGCTGGGGTTGACCCAGGTTCTCTCCAGCGGCCAGCCGAAACCTGGGCCCGCGTCGGGCCGCCAGCCGTCCATGCTGATGACGCGGTATTCCACATTGAGCTTGAGCAAGTCGATGAACCAGTGGCCGAGCTCGCCCATGGTCATGCCGTGGCGCATGGGCATCGGACCGGCGCCGACGAAGCTCTCCCAGCCTTCGCGCAGCAGCGTGCCTTCGACCGGGCGGCCGGCGGGGTTGGGACGGTCGAGCACCCAGACCGACTTGCCGTGTTTCGCCGCCGCTTCCAGCACGTAGCGCAGCGTGGTGATGAAGGTGTAGATGCGGCAACCCAGGTCCTGCAGGTCGACGAGCAGCACGTCGAACGTGTCCATCATCGCGTCGGTCGGCCGGCGCACCTCGCCGTAGAGGCTGAACACCGGAATACCCAGGCGCGGATCGGTGAAATCGGGCGACTCGACCATGTTGTCCTGCTTGTCCCCGCGCAGGCCGTGCTGCGGACCGAAAGCGGCCGTGAGCTTCACGTCGGGCAAGGCCGCCAGCGCGTCCAGCGAGTGGGTCAGATCCCGTGTGACCGATGCAGGATGGGCGAGCAGGGCGACGCGGCGGCCGGCCAGCGGGGCGCGCAGCGCGGGGTCTTCGAGGAAACGTTCGAGGCCGAATTTCATGCGGAGGGTGGGGCGGGTGCAGGCGGGGCTATGGCCGGGGCCGGACGGAGGGTCCAGCCGGCGCTGTGGTGGAAGTCGGGCCGGTCGGCGCGCGGGTGGTGCAGCGCCCAGTGGCTGATCTGGCCGTCGAGGGTTTCGATGACGGCGCTCAGGCCGATGACGGTCGGTCGTGCGGGCAGCTGCGTGCAAGGCAGCCAGGCCTGCAGCACCAGCGAATCGGCGGAACGTTCGGTTGTGATCGTCGGCCCCGCGGGCAGTGTCGTGTCACCGGGCATCCGCTGGCGCTCTCCGCTGAAGCGGTAGACCGCCCACTGCCCCGAGGGCGAGAGGTTGAACTCGTGGTAACCCGGGCCATCGCCGTCCTGCACGAAGGCCTCCAGGCAGGTGTGGCGCCAGAGTCCGTCGGCAGCGCCCACGGCGGGAGAAGGAATGGCCAGCGCCTCGATGTCGCCCTCCAGCCGGTAGCGCAGCAGCCAGCCCGGACCCTCGTCGGCGTCTACTGGGGCCAGAGACACCGAGATGCGCAGGCCCGCAGGCCCTTGTTCGCTGGGGTGGACCCGCAGGGGCAGCGTGGCGGCCGGCAGGCGGTCGGAAGGGCTGTGGGACATCAGGGCTTGTAGCACTGGCCGGCGGCGTCGACGTCCATGCGCAGCAGTTGCTTCTTACCGTTGAACACGCCGCCCGCGCTGTAGGTCAGGCAGCCTTCGCCGCGGTAGTGGGTGACGATGCGCTGGCCGTCGGCGCCGAAGTAGAAGGGTATCCAGTTCTTGCCGGTGGTGTGGTTGTAGAGCTGGTCGGGCTCGCCAATCAGCTTGTAGACCTGCTCCAGCTCCATGCCGATCTTCACCTTGGCGAAGCGGCTCTCGGGCGTGGGCGTGCCGCTGATTTCGCCGTCGAAGCTGTTGTCGTAGGAGCGCACGACCCGCACGTTGCCGCCGCCGGCGGCATCTGCTTTGGGGGCGGGCTGCTCCAGCGAGATGCTTGAACATCCCATCAGCACGAGGGTCGCAGCGCCCAGGGTCAGGGCCAGCCGTGAAGAGGACATGGGAACTCCTTGATGCGTGGTCGGTGCGGCATCGCGGAGCCCCGTGTGGGGACGACCGCGTCGCTGCGGCCGATTGTAGTGAGCGGGGTCAGCGCGACGGGGTGGCGCCGACCGGTTCCAGGCCGCGCGGGCCGCGGTTGAGGAATGCCACCAGCGACAGCATCACCGGCACTTCCACCAGCACGCCCACCACGGTGGCCAGTGCCGCGCCCGAGTGCAGGCCGAAGAGGGAAATGGCCACCGCGACCGCCAGCTCGAAGAAGTTGGAGGTGCCGATCAGGCAGGCCGGCGCGGCGATCCCGTGCGGCAGTTTCAGCCAGCGCGCGCCCAGGTAACCGATGGCAAAGATGCCGTAGGTCTGTATCAGCAGTGGAATCGCGATCAGGCCGATCACCGCCGGCTGGGCCACGATGGTTTCGGCCTGGAAACCGAACAGCAGCACCACGGTGGCGATCAGCCCGACCACCGACCAGGGTTTGAGCGCCTTCACGAAAGCGCCCACGGCCGCCTCGCCACCGCGCGCCACCCAAGCGCGCCGCGTCAGCACGCCGGCCACCAGCGGCAGCACCACGTACAGCACCGTGGACAGCAGCAGGGTCTGCCAGGGCACGGTGAGGTCGGTCACGCCCAGCAGGAAGGCGGCGATGGGCGCGAAGGCGACCACCATGATGAGGTCGTTCACCGACACCTGCACCAGGGTGTAGTTGGGGTCGCCTTTCGTGAGCTGGCTCCAGACGAACACCATGGCGGTGCAGGGCGCCACGCCCAGCAGGATCATGCCGGCGATGTACTCGCTGGCCGACTGCGGATCGACCCAGCCCGCAAACAGGTAGCGGAAGAACAGCACGCCCAGCGCCGCCATGGTGAAGGGCTTGACCAGCCAGTTGATGACCACGGTGAGCACCAGGCCCTGCGGCTTCTTGCCGACGTCGCGCACGGCGGCGAAGTCGATCTGGATCATCATCGGGTAGATCATCACCCAGATCAGCACGGCGACGATCAGGTTGACGTGGGCCACTTCGACGGCGGCGATGGCGGCGAAGGTGGCGGGTGTGAGCAGGCCCAGGCCGACCCCGGCGAGGATGCCCAGGCCGACCCATACGGTGAGGTAGCGTTCGAACAGTCCCATGGGGCGACGGTATCAGACGGTGGCCGGCTGTTCCCGTCCGATGTTCTGCACCTCCTGCGTCAGCGCCAGGCGGCTGAGCTTGTCGATGGGCAGGCACAGGAAGAGGGAGATGCGGCGCGAGAGCACACTGAAGGCGTCGTTGAATGCGCGGTGCATCTTCTCCTCGTCGCCGGCCACGGCGGCCGGATCGGCCACGCCCCAGTGGGCCGAGATCGGCTGGCCGGGCCAGACCGGGCACACCTCGGCGGCGGCCTGGTCGCAGACGGTGAACACGAAGTCCATCACCGGCGCGCCGGGCGCGGCGAATTCGTCCCAGCTTTTGCTGCGCAGCTCGCCGATGCGGAAGTGGTTGCGCTCCAGTAGTTCGATGGCGCGTGGGTTCACCGTGCCCACCGCATGGCTGCCGGCACTGAAGCCGCGGAAGCGCCCGGCCGACTGCGCGTTGAGGATGGCCTCGGCCATGATGCTGCGCGCCGAGTTGCCGGTGCACAGAAAGAGCACGTTGTAGACCTTGGATGCGTTCATGGTGGTGTCCTTTGCAGGGATTGGAGGGTGTTCAGGTGGTTGGGGCCGTTTGGCCGGGAAGGGCCAGGCGCGTGGGCAGCGCCAGCGTGACCAGCCAGCAGGCCAGCAGCATCAGGGCCGAGCCCACCAGCGCGTAGAGCAGGCCACCCCACTGATAGAGCAGGCCCGACATCAGCGTGCCGAAGAAGCGGCCCAGTGCGTTGGCGGCGTAGTAGAAGCCCACGTCCTCGGCCGCTTTCTCGCTGCCGGCATAGGCCAGGATCAGGTATGAGTGCACCGAGGAGTTGACGGCAAAGGCGAAGCCAAACAGCCCCAAGCCGCCAACCACCCACCACTGCAGGTGAGGAGCGTCCATCAGCACGGCGGCCGCGATGCCGACCGGAATCAGCGCCAGCGCCAGCGACCAGCCACGTGCGGCAGGTACCTCGCTGCTCAGGCCGTCGGCACTGCGTTTGACCAGATTGGGCGCCAGCGCCTGCACCAGGCCGTAGCCAATGGTCCAGGCCGCCAGAAAGCCGCCCACCATGGTGAAGTTCCAGCCCTGCGAATAGAGGAACACCGGCACGCCGACCACAAACCAAACGTCCCGCGCGCCGAACAGCGCCACGCGTGCGGCGGCCAAGTAGTTGATGCCCTGGTTCTTGGCGAACAGCTCCTTGGCCGATTTGGAGGCCTTGGCCTTGCCCATCATCGGTGGCACTGACAGCACCACGCCTGCGAGCACCAGCACCAGCAGGCCGGCCATGGCCCACAGCGAGTGCTGGAAGCCCAGCGCCTGCAGCAGCACGCCGCCCAGGAAGAAGCCGAAGCCCTTCATGGCGTTCTTGCTGCCGGTGAACCAGGCCACCCACTTGAAGAGCTGGTTGTTGCCGCCGTCCTCGGCCTTGGCCTGCGCCTGCGTGACCTTGATCGCCGACTTGCTGGCGGTCTTGGTCAGGTCCTTGGCCACGCCGCAGATGCCCTGCGCGACCACCACCCAGGCCACCGACATGGCCGCCGTCCAGGCCGGGTTGAGCAGCGAGAGCAGGGTGAAGCCGGTGATCTGCGTGGCCAGGCCCACGGTCAGCATGCGCTGGATGCCATAGCGCGTGGCCAGCAAGCCGCCGATCAGGTTGGCCAGCACACCGGCCGCCTCGTACAGCAGGAACAGAAAGGCCAGCGTGAACGGCGAATAGCCCAGCTTGTAGAAGTGCAGCAGCACCAGCATGCGCAGCGCGCCGTCGGTGAGCGTGAAGCCCCAGTAGGCGGCGGTGACGATGGCGTAGTTGCGGGTCGCGGTGTTCATCGGAGCGCGTTCAGATGCCGACGGCTTCCAGATGGCAGGCCAGGTCCACCATGCGGGTCGCGTAGCCCATCTCGTTGTCGTACCAGGCGTAGACCTTGAGCAGGGTGCCGTCGGTCACCATGGTCGAGAGACCGTCGACGATGGAGCTGCGCGTGTCGCGCGCGTAATCGGCGCTCACCAGCGGGCGGCTCTCGTAGCCCAGGATGCCGGCCAGCGGGCCCTTGGCGGCGGCGTCGAACAGGGCGTTCACTTCCTCGGCCGTGGTGGCGCGGTTCAGTTCAAACACGCAGTCGGTCAGCGAGGCGTTGAGCGCCGGCACGCGCACCGCGTGGCCGTTGAGCTTGCCCTTGAGCTCGGGGTAGATCAGCGCGATGGCGGTGGCGCTGCCGGTGGTCGTGGGAGCGAGGTTCACCATGGCGCTGCGGGCGCGGCGCAGGTCCTTGTGCGGCGCGTCCACCACCAGGTTGGTGTTGGTCGGGTTGTGCAGCGTGGTGATCTGGCCGTGGCGGATGCCGATGGCTTCGTGCACCACCTTCACGACCGGCGCCAGGCAGTTGGTGGTGCAACTGGCGGCGGTGACGATGCGGTCGCGCGCCGGGTTGTAGAGGTGCTCGTTGACACCGACCACGATGTTCAGCACATCGCCCACCTTGACGGGCGCGGCCACGATCACGCGCTTGGCGCCGCGGTCCAGGTGGCCCTGCAGGGTCTCGGGCGTGAGGAACTTGCCGGTGCATTCCAGCACCACGTCCACGCCCAGGTCGCCCCAGGGGATCTCGGCCGCGGTGGCGTGTTCGCTGAACGACAGGCGGCGGTCGTCGATGCGGATGGCGTCGCTGCCCTCGGCCGCGATGTCGGCCCGCCACTTGCCCTGCACGGTATCAAAGGCCAGCAGGTGGGCGGTGGCCGCGGCGCCCCCTTTGATTTCGTTGAGATGCACCACCTCCAGGCGGTTGTCCTTGCGGGGGTCGATGGCCTCGCGCTCGATGGCACCGAAGGCCGCGCGCAGGGCCAGGCGGCCCATGCGGCCCATTCCGTTGATACCGACTTTCATGTTGTGTCTCTGCTTCAGATATTTCAATAAAACTCGAATTGTTCCGGCGGTCTGTGACGGATCGATGAAAACACCGGCCCGGTCATGCGGCGGTCGCGCCGGGCAGTGCGGGCAGCACCACGACCGGCGAGAAGCCGCCGCCCTCGGTGCGGAAGTTGGTGGTCTGGCCGGACCAGGTGCGTGCGGCCAGCAGCTGCACCTGGCCGCGGTAGGTGTAGGCGCGCAGGTCCAGCTTGAGCCGCACGGTCTGGCCGTCCACCGACACCAGCCGCTCGCTGGGCGGCACGGTGGTCTGGGCGACGTAGTCGCCGGCCAGGATCTCTTCCCACACGCGCCGGGTGAGCTTGTCGCCGCGGTAGGCGGCGCGGGCGCCGAAGCCGGCCGCGGGTTTGAAGAACAGCGCACGCCGTTGCCCCCAGAGGGCGTCGGCGTGTTCGGCCGTGACGCGCTGCGTGGCAGGCACGACCCGATGCAACAGGGCGCGGTCTGCTGCGTCCACGCCCCAGCTTTCGAGCAGTGCCGCATCGGACAGGGCGATCAGGTTGCGCTTGTCGGCGTACAGCGCGTGGGTGCGGGGGTGCGGCGTGACCACGGCGGCGCCCGCTCGGTAGGCTTGCTGCAGCGCCTCGTGTCCGCTGTCCTGCAGGTAGAAGTCGGTCAGGCGGTTGTAGACCAGGTCCACCGGCATGCCCGCGGGCAGGGCGGGGTGCCAGAGCGCCCCGTCGCGCCATTGCAGTTCGCGCGGATCGGCCACCAGCGCGGTGAGGCCGTGGGCGGCGAACAGGGCGAGCGCCATTTGGAACTCGGGCGCCAGGTACTGGGTCTCGGGCGAGTCGTCCACGATCAGGATGTTGCGCAGCGGGGCGTCGCCGCGCTGCGACCGCCATTCGGCGCGGAACATGGCGACGAAGACCTGGTCCAGTTGCCGCAGGGTGTCCTGCGGGTCGAACACCTGCTGGAACGACTCGCAGCAGGCGCGGTGCGCGCGTGCCAGGGCGGCGTTGAGCAAGGCGCCGCCGGCGTTGCTGTTGATCTCGATCAGGCGCGGCCCGTCGTCGGCCAGGTGGAAGTCGTAGCCCATGAAGACACCGGCGGGACCTTGGTCGACGCGGGCGATGGGTGGGGCGCGGTCCAGCGCATGCTGCTGCCAGGCGGGCAGGGCGATCACGCGTTCCAGCGCAGCCACGGCGTCGGCAATCTGTGCCATCACGCCCGCGTCGAGGAACACGGCCGAGCGCGAGAACAGGTGCGGGTGGCTCTCGGCCAGCCGCGCGGTCAGGCCGGCCAACGCGGGCTCGGTCTCCAGCTGCTCCCGCAGGCGCGGGGTGTCCAGCGTCTGGCAGGCGCAGCCGAGGTTCAGTGCGTCAGCGAGGTTCATGCCGGATCTCCGCAGTCGGTGCAGGTCGAGGGTGCTACCTCGCAGGGCTGCCCGCCACAGCAGTGTTCGGTGAGGTAGCCGAGCAGGGTGTTCATGCGGTCGAAGTGGGCGCGGTAGATCAGGTGGCGGCCCTGCGGCTCGGCGCTCACCAGGTCGGCGTGCACCAGTTCCTTGAGGTGGAACGAGAGCGAGCTCGGCGCCACGCCCAGGCGCTCGGCGATGGCGCTGGGCGTCATGCCGGCCGGGCCAGCCACCACCAGTTCGCGGAAGGCGCGCAGGCGCACGACTTGGGACAGGGCGGTGAGGGCGCTGAGGGCCTGCTGCTCGGCAGGTGTGATTGTTTTCATATTTCAATGATAGTTGAAATATTGAGTCAATGAAAAACCAAGGATTGAGATGTCCCAAATCAGTGATGCCGTGGAACCGGCTTCGCCGGGCCGCTGGCATCGCCCCCTGGGGGGTGACGCCGCAGGCGGCGCGGGGGGGTCAATAGACCGTCGGAACCATCATGTCGCGAGGCACTGCCTGGCGCTTGTAGTCCTCGTGCCGCTCGCGCTGCGGCAGCACGATGGCCGGGCGCTCGATCTCGTGGTAGGGCATCTGGCCCAGCAGATGGTGGATGCAGTTCAGACGCGCCTTCTTCTTGTCGTCGGCCTGCACCACCCACCACGGGGACTCGGGGATGTGCGTGCGCTCCAGCATCACCTCCTTGGCCTTGGTGTAGAGCTCCCAGCGTCGGCGAGACTCGAGGTCCATGGGGCTGAGCTTCCACTGTTTGAGCGGGTCGTGGATGCGGCCCATGAAGCGCAGGTGCTGCTCTTCGTCGGAGATCGAGAACCAGTACTTGATGAGCTGGATGCCGTTGCGCACCAGCATCTTCTCGAACTCGGGCACGTCCCGGAAGAAGGCCTCGTACTGCTCGTCGCTGCAGAAGCCCATGACCTTCTCAACCCCGGCGCGGTTGTACCAGCTGCGGTCGAACAGCACGATCTCGCCGCCGGCCGGCAGGTGCGTCACGTAGCGCTGGAAGTACCACTGCGTGCGCTCGCGGTCGTTGGGCGCGGGCAGCGCGACCACGCGGCAGACCCGCGGGTTCAGCCGCTGGGTGATGCGCTTGATCACGCCGCCCTTGCCGGCGGCGTCGCGGCCCTCGAAGATGATCACGACCCGGTGCCCGGTCGCGACCACCCAGTCCTGCAGCTTGACCAGCTCACCCTGCAGCCGGAACAGCTCGCGGAAGTAGCTGATGCGGCTGGAGGCGCTGGCGCCGGGGCGCCGTGCATCCTCACCCAGCCGGTCCTCCATCTCCAGCTCGAACTCCTCGTCCATCGAGTCGAGCAGGTCCTCGCGCAGCTGCGCGATCTGCTGATCGGGGTGCACGGTGGTGTCCATCTCAGCTGCCGATGACGCCGCCGTCGTTCTTGGTGATGACGATGGTGGCCGAGCGCGGACGCTGGCCGGCACCGTAGCCGGCGTTGGCGGGCCACTGGCTGGTGTACTTCGACGGATCGGTCACGTCGGCCATCTTGGTGCCTTCACCCGGGTGCTGGATGTTGATGAAGATCGCACGGCCGTCGGCGGTCTCGCACCAGCCGGTGATTTCGCAATCCTTGGGGCCGACGAGGAAGCGCGCCAGCGTGGACGGCGTCGGGGTCTTGCCCACGTAGGTGGTGACTTCCTTGTCGCCGTGCTTGATGGTGCGGGCACCGCCGTCGCCCTGCTTGCCGGGGATCGCGGCCAGCATCATGCAGTTGGTCTTGTCGGTGTAGGCGCCGTCGTCGGTCTGGATCCAGCAGATGCCGGTGGCCCGGCTGAACACCAGGCCATCGGGCGCGGACATGTCGTTTTCGTCGGTCAGGCTGGACAGGTTGACGGTGGCCTTGTCAGCATCGGCTTCCGAACCGAACACATAGATGTCCCACTTGAACGTCATACCGGCGGGCGAGGCGTCGGCCAGGCGGGCGATGTGGCCGTGCACGTTGCCCTTCTGCTCCTTGCTGCCCTTCATGTCGGTGTAGACGCGCGGGTTGGCTGCGTCGGCCGTGGCCACGGTGCGGGCGCTGTTGTTGGTCAGCGTGAAGTAGACCTCGCCGGTGCGCGGGTGCACGCCGTTCCATTCCGGGCGGTCCATCTTGGTGGCGCCCACGGCGTCGGCGGCCAGGCGGGTGAAGATGGCCACGTCGGCGTTGCTCTTGAACTCGAAGTAGGAGCTGTTGGCGATCTGCGGGTTGTTCATCGAGAGCTCCAGCCATTGGCCGGTGCCGTCGCCCTTGAAGCGGGCCGCAAACAGGGTGCCCTTGTCCAGGTACTTGTCACCGGCGGCCAGGCGGTTGGCCGGCTCGGCGTCCTTCGGGTCCCACTTGGCCTCGGAGACGAACTTGTAGATGTATTCGCCACGGGCGTCGTCGCCCATGTAGGCCACGATGGGCTGGCCGGCCACCGGCTTGGCAAAGGCCACACTCTCGTGGGCGAAGCGGCCCAGGCCGGTGCGTTTGCGCATCGGGGCGGCGGTGTCGTAGGCGTCCACCTCGACCACATAGCCGAAGGTGTTCATCTCATTGCGGTAGTCGTCCTTGGCCGAGGCGCCGATGGCGCTGTTGTTCCAGCGCGCGAAGCGGTCGTCGCTGCCACCGCTCTCCCAGCCGTGGCGGCTGGCGGCACCGGCGTTGCGGCCGTAGCGCTTGAGCGCCTGCACCTGCTTGTCCTTCTTGCGCGCGTCATCGTCCTTGGCGTCGCGGAAGAAGTAGCCGAACCAGTTTTCTTCACCGCTGACGAAGGTGCCCCAGGGCGTCTTGCCGGTGCCGCAGTTGTTGAGGGTACCGCGGCAGGCGGTGGCGTCGGGGCTGTACTTGGTGACCAGGTGCTCGCTGCCACGGGCCGGGCCGTGCACAACGGCCGGGGTCATGGTGGTGATGCGGCGGTTGAACGGCGAGGCGGCCTTGTAGGCCCAGCGCTTGCCGTCGGTCTGCACCTCGACGAAGGACAGGCCATGGATGGCCAGCTCCTTGTCGATCTCGGCGGCCGGGCGGGGCAGGGTGGCGGTGCCGCCGTTGGCGTGGATGAAGAAGGAGGCCAGCTTCTCGTCGGTGGTGGCTTCGTGGTTGATGCCCAGGATGCCGCGGCTGTTGTAGCTGGCCGAAGGTTTGCCCTGCGCGTCCAGGCCGAACCACTCCATGCCGTCGTGGTGGTCGCCGGCGCGCTGCTCGAACTGGGTGTCGGTGCCGTCGTTCTTGAACGGCGCGACACCGGCGGCCAGCGGGTCGCCCAGGGCGTAGATCACCTGGGCGGTGTAGCCCTCGGGCACGATCACCTTGTCGGCCAGGCTCTTGGGCACGGCCTTGAAGCCCAGGCGGTCCAGCTGGGTCGCGTCGCCGCTGCCCATGGTGGTGGCGCAGCCGGTGACGGAAACGGCACCCACGGCGGCACCCGCCAGCCCCGCGCCGCGGAACAGGCTGCGGCGACTCAGGCGGGTTTCCAGGATCTCTTCGAAGGCCGGGTTGCTGGTGGTGTTCGACGCTTCGTTGTTGAAGTGCGATTCGGTTTTGTGGCTCATGTCGGTTCCGCGTGGGTTGATGGAAAACGCGTGGAGTCTGTGCGGTGGTCGTGAAAGTTTGATGACGGTTCGAAGGCAGTTTGCTGAGGCGTTCCCTGCGTCAAAAAAGTTTCATCGGGATGCCACGGGAAGGACATGGCGGGGCCGGAGCATCGTGGCCATGAGCAACCGATCCATCCACCCAGCGTCCGTTGTGGACGCCATCCTCACCCAGGAGCCCACCATGCGAGAACTGCCCACCCCGACGCTGGACCTGTCGCCGCTGCCCGACTTCCGGAGGTCACTTCACCACCGCACGGACGCGCCCGCTGCGGTGGTGGTCCCCGGTGCGGTGGTCCAGGCACCGGCCGGCATCGACGTCGGCTGGGCGCGGCACCTGGACGAGGTTCGTGAGGCGCAGCGCCTGAGGTACGAGGTGTTTGCCGGCGAGATGGGGGCCATTCTCTCCAATGCCGTGCCAGGCCACGACGTTGATCTTTTCGACGACTACTGCGAGCACCTGCTGGTGCGCGACGGCGCCACGCGCAAGGTGATCGGCACCTACCGCGTGCTGACCCCCCAGCAGGCCAAGCGCGCTGGCAGCACCTACAGCGACACCGAGTTCGATCTGGTGCGCCTGCGCCCGCTGCGCGAGAGCATGGTGGAGCTGGGCCGCAGCTGCGTGCACCGCGACCACCGCCAGGGTGGCGTGATCATGGCCCTGTGGGGCGCGCTCGCAGCCTTCATGCAGCGCAACCGGCTGGACACCATGATCGGCTGCGCCAGCATTCCCATGCAGTACGAAGGCCCGCACGGCATGATCGGCGGCGGCCACGCGGCGGCGAGCATCTGGCGCCAGGTCAAGGACAAGCACATGGCCCCGATCGACTGCCACGTGCGACCCCGGCTGCCGCTGCCGGTGGAGCGGCTGGACAGCTCCCTGGAGGTCGACCCTCCGGCGCTGATCAAGGGCTATCTGCGCCTGGGTGCCAAGGTCATGGGCCCGCCGGCCTGGGACCCTGATTTCAACGCCGCCGACCTGCCGATGATCATGCGCATCGCCGAGATGCCGGCGCGGTACCGGCGCCACTTCGGAGTCTGAAATGGCTCCCCCCCGCGCCGCCTTCGGCGTCACCCCCCCAGGGGGGCGGAGCCTGTGGCCCGGCGGAGCCGGTTCCACGGCTCCACTGGAAGAAGCCTCTGCTCCGGTTGCGTCTTCGCTTCGGGCGGTGTTCATTTCTGACATTCATCTGGGCACGCCCGGTTGTCAGGCTGACGCGCTGCTCGACTTTCTCAAGCACCACCCCAGCGACACGCTGTACCTGGTCGGTGACATCGTCGATGGCTGGCAGATGCGGCGGCGCTGGTTCTGGCCGCAGTCGCACAACGACGTGGTGCAGAAGCTGCTGCGCCGCGCTCGCAAGGGCTGCCGCGTGGTGTTCGTGCCGGGCAACCACGACGAGTTCGCGCGCCAGTTCGACGGCATGCACTTCGGCGGCATCGAGGTGGCCAACGAGGCGGTGCACACGACCGCCGACGGCCGCAACCTCTGGGTGATCCACGGTGACCACTTCGACGGCGTGATCCAGTGCGCCAAGTGGCTGGCCCATGTGGGCGACTGGGCCTACGGTGTCACGCTCGAACTCAACCGACACTTCAACCGCATCCGCCACAAGCTGGGCATGCCCTACTGGTCGCTCTCGCAGTACCTCAAGCACAAGGTCAAGCGCGCGGTCAGCCATGTGAACGACTTTGAGCGCGCCGTGGCGGCCGAGGCGCGCGAGCGCGGCTACCACGGCGTGGTTTGCGGCCATATCCACCGCCCCGAGATGCGCACGATCGACGGCACGCTCTACGCCAACGACGGCGACTGGGTGGAGAGCCTCTCGGCCCTGGTCGAGCACCAGGACGGCCGGCTGGAACTGGTGCACTGGCACCCGATGGGGCACGGCGGCCTGACCCTGCCGCTGAAGGAGCCCCAGGCGGTCCCGGGGGTTCTGGCGCCCGCATGAAGATCCTGCTGGTGACCGACGCCTGGCAGCCCCAGGTCAACGGCGTGGTCACCACGCTGGTGGAGCTGGTCCGCCACCTGCAGGGCGCCGGGCACGAGCTGACGGTGATCCACCCGGGCCAGTTCCGCACGCGGCCGTGTCCCGGTTACGCGGGTATCGACCTCGCGCTGTTCCCGGGTGCGCGGCTGCGCCGGCTGATGGACGAGGCCCAGCCCGACGCCATCCACATCGCCACCGAAGGCCCGCTGGGCTGGGCCGCGCGGCGCTACTGCCTGCGCCGCGGCTGGCCGTTCACCACCGCCTTCCACACGCGCTTTCCCGAGATGCTGCAACTCGCGCTGGGCGTGCCGTCGTCCTGGGGCTATGCGCTGTTGCGGCGCTTCCACCGGCCCAGCCGCGGCGTCATGGTGCCCACCGCCGGCGTGCGCCGCCTGCTGGAGCAACGGGGCTTCTGCCAGCTGCGCGACTGGACCCATGGGGTGGACACCCAGCTGTTCGCCTTCCACGCCGAGCCGCGCGAATGCCAAGGGCTGGGCCATCTGGCGCGGCCGGTGAGCCTGTTCGTCGGTCGCCTCTCGCACGAAAAGAACATCCAGGCCTTCCTGGACCTGGACGTCCCGGGCAGCAAGGTGGTGTGTGGCGTGGGGCCACTGGAGCAGGCCCTGCGCGACCGCTACCCCGGCGTGCACTGGGTGGGCCTGCTGGCGCGGCGCGAGCTGGCCGAGGTGTATGCCGCGGCCGACGTGTTCGTGTTCCCCAGCCTGCACGAAACCTTCGGCCTGGTGATGCTCGAAGCCATGGCCACCGGCTTGCCGGTGGCGGCCTACCCGGTGGACGGCCCGCTGGAGGTGATCGGCGAGTCCCCCGCAGGTGCGATGCACACCGATCTGCGCGAGGCCTGGTCGCAGGCGCTGCGCGTGCGCCGCCACCAGGCCCGCCAGCGCGCGCTGGACTTCGGGTGGGGGCGGGTGGCCGAGCTGTTCCTTTCCCACCTGGTGCGTCTGCCTGCGCCGCGCCGCGCCGTTCTGTCACACAAACGTCATCGGCTGGTCGAATAATCGTCACCGATGAACCCGCCCACCCCCAGCCTGACCTTTCTCGACCGGGACCACAGCATCCTGGCCTTCAACGAGCGCGTGCTGGACTGGGCGCGGCGCGAACAGGTGCCGCTGCTGGAGCGGCTGCGCTACCTGTGCATCGTTTCCAGCAACCTCGACGAATTCTTCGAGGTGCGCATGGCGCCGCATCTGGCCGCCTTCAATGCCAACGAGCCGCGCGGCGCGCAGACCGTGGACGGCTATGTGCGCCTGAGCGCCCAGCTGCACGAGCTGGTGGCGCAGCAGTACGCGATCTACAACGACGAGCTGCTACCGCTGTTGCAGAAGCAGGGCATCGAGCTGGTCTCGCACGGCGAGCGCGACGCGGCCCAGCGACGCTGGGTCAAGGCGTATTTCGAGCGCGAGGTGCAGCCGCTGCTGATGCCGGTGGGCCTCGACCCGGCTCACCCGTTCCCGCAGGTGGCCAACAAGTCGCTCAACTTCATCGTGCGCCTCAAGGGGCGCGACGCCTTCGGCCGCGAAAACGAGGTCGCCATCGTCAAGGTGCCGCGTGTGCTGCCGCGGTATGTGCGCCTGCCCGGACCCAAAGGCTCCAAGAAGACGGTCTTCGTCTCCATCTCCAGCCTGATCCGCTCCCACCTGGATGACCTGTTCCCGGGGCGGCAGGTGACGGAGTTCTCGCAGTTCCGCGTCACGCGGCACTCCGATCTGGCTGTCGACGAAGAGGAGGTGAAGAACCTGCGCACCGCCCTGCGCGTCGGCCTGCAGCACCGCCACTACGGCGAGGCGCTGCGGCTGGAGGTCTCGGCCGGCTGTTCCGAGTTCCTGTCCAGCTTCCTGCTGGAGCAGTTCGCCCTGCCGCCGCAGGCGCTGTTCCGAGTGCCCGGGCCTGTGAATCTGGTGCGCCTGAACCAGCTGATCGACCAGGTCGACCAGCCCGCGCTTCGCTTCGAGCAGCACACACCGGGCTGGCCGGTCCAGTTGGTGCCAGGCCAGTCCTTCTTCGAGCGCATGCAGCAGGGCGATGTGCTGATCCACCAGCCCTACGAGAGCTTCGACGCGGTGCTGGCCTTCCTGCGCGAGGCGGTCAACGACCCCGATGTGCTGGCGATCAAACAGACCATCTACCGCACCGGCAGCAAGGCCGAGATGATCGAGCTGCTGCGCGAGGCGGTGCGGCGCGGCAAGGAAGTGACCGCGGTGGTCGAGCTCAAGGCGCGCTTCGACGAAGAGGCCAACATCAACTACGCCGAGCGGCTGGAGTCGGTCGGTGCCCAGGTGGTGTATGGCGTGGTCGGCCTCAAGACGCACGCCAAGATGCTGCTGGTCACGCGCCGCGAGGGCGGGGTGTTGCGCCGCTACGGCCACCTCTCCACCGGCAACTACAACCCCGGCACGGCGCGCCTGTACACCGACCTGAGCTACCTGACCGCCGACAAGTCGCTCACTGCGGACATGGAGCAGGTGTTCCTGCACCTCGCCAGCCAGAGCCGGCTGCCGCGCCTGAAGACAGCCCTGATCGCGCCCTTCCACCTGCACAAGGCGATGCTTGAGCGGGTTGAGCGGGCAGGGGTGGCGGCCCAGTCCGGGAAAGATGCGCGCATCATCCTCAAAATGAACGCCTTGACCGACGAACCCATGGCGCGCGCGCTGGCGATGGCCTCGCAGCGCGGTGCCTCGATCGACCTGATCGTGCGCGGCGCCTGCATCCTGCCGGCGCAGGTGCCCGGCGTGACCGACCGCGTGCGCGTGCGCTCGGTGATCGGCCGTCTGCTGGAGCATTCGCGGGTGTTCTATTTCCGCCTCGGCGACGAAGAGGAGCTCTGGCTCTCCAGCGCCGACTGGATGAACCGCAACATGCTGAGGCGGGTCGAGCTGGCCTGGCCGGTGACCGACCCGGCGCTGCGCCAGCGCGTCAAGGACGAATGCCTGTCGGCCTATCTGCACGACACGCGCGATGCCTGGCTGCTGCAGCCGGACGGTTACTACCGCCGGGCCAGCGACAGCGTCGAAGGCCCGGGCCTGTCCGCCCAGGCGGCGCTGATGGCCCGCTACGGACACCGTTCCCAGGAGTGACCACCATGGACCTCATCCTCTGGCGCCACGCCGAAGCCCAGGACCACCCCTATGGCGAGCAGGGTGCGCAGGGCGATCCGCTGGACCTGGAACGGCGGCTGACCCCGCGCGGCGAGAAGCAGGCCACGCGCATGGCCGCCTGGCTGGACCGGCAGCTGCCGGACGGTGCCAAGGTGTATGTGAGCCCGGCCGAGCGGGCCCGCCAGACCGCCCACGCGCTCGGCCGCAAGCCGCGCGTGCGCGACGAGCTGCTGCCCGGGGCCGACCCGGCCGCCGTGCTGGCGCTGGTCGGCTGGCCCGAAGGCCGTGGCCCGGTGGTCGTGATCGGGCACCAGCCGACGCTGGGCCAGGTGATCGCCCAGCTGCTGAACCTGCCCGACGGCGAGTGCACCATGCGCAAGGGCTCGGTCTGGTGGCTGCGCCAGCGCGAGCGCAACGGCCGCATGCAGACCGTGATCGTCACGGTGCAGACGCCGGAACTGGTCTGAGCGGAGCCTGAACGCCTTCAGGTGGTGAGAGCGCCTCTCGCGTGCCCTGCACCACCTGCTCGAGCAGCCCGTCGTAGGCAAAGACCTCGGGGTCTTGGGCCAGAGAACGTGTCTCCAGCACCTCGCACAGCTGCGCCAGCCGCGCCGCGCAGGTGTTGAGTGCGGCGCCCTTGAGCTGGTGCGCGGCGTTGCTCAGCGCCTCGTAGTCGCGGGTCGCCATGGCCTGGCGGATGTCGTTCATGCGCGTGTCCAGTTCGGCCAGGAAGTCCTGCACGATGGCGCCGCGCACCTTGCCCGCGCCGTTGTCGAACTCGCCCAGCATGGTCCAGCGCTCGGTGTTGATCCAGGGCGCGGCGGGCCGGGTCGGGGCCGGGCCTGTGGCGTTGGTGGCATCGTCGGCGGCGGCGGGTGCGCGCTCGATCCAGCGCTGCAGCGCCTGGCCCAGTGCGTGCAGTTCCAGCGGTTTGGCCAGGTAGTCCGACATGCCTGCGGCCAGGCAGCGGGTGCGGTCGTTGGGCAGGCTCGACGCAGACACGCCCAGCACGATGGGGGCGGCAGGCCCCAGGCGCTCGCGGATCTGACGCGTGGTCGCGGCGCCATCCATTTCAGGCATGTGGCTGTCCATCAGCACCAGGGCGTAGGGCTGGTGCTCGCGCTGGGCCTGTTCCACCGCCTCGACCGCGCGCAGGCCGTTGTCCTGCAGGTCGTGCGGATAGCCCAGCCGGTGGAGCATGGCGGAGGCCACCTTGAGGTTGGTCAGGTTGTCGTCCACCACCAACACGCGGCGGGGGCTGCGCGCCAGCTGCAGCGTGGGCAACAGGGGTGCCACGATGTCCTCGGGACGGGCGGGCTGGGCGCGGATGGTGAACGAGAAGGTCGAACCCACGCCGGTCTGGCTGTGCACCTGGATGCGGCCCCCCATGCGCTCCACCAGGTGGCGGCAGATCATCAGCCCCAGGCCGGTGCCGCCGTAGACGCGCGCGGTGGAGGTGTCGCCTTGCGAGAAGGGCTGGAACAGCTCGCCCAGCCGCTGCTGCGAGATGCCGACGCCGGTGTCGCTGACGCTGAAGCCCAGGGTCAGCGGATCACCCGGCTGCTCGACCCAGGCGCGCAGGCAGACCTCGCCGTGGTGGGTGAACTTCACCGCGTTGGACAGCAGGTTCAGCAACACCTGGCGCAGGCGCGTGATGTCGCTCACGATGGCCCGTGGCAGGTCCGGGCGCAGGTCGACGCGCAGCACCAGCCCCTTTTCCTGGCAGCGCAGCCGGGAGATGTCGCACACGCCCTGGATGGCCGCGTGCAGGTCCATCGGCAGGTGTTCCAGCGCCAGCTTGCCCGATTCGATCTTGGAGAAGTCGAGGATGTCGTCGACTACGGCCAGCAGCTGTTCGCTGGACACCTTGAGCACGCCCAGCAACTCTTTTTGAGACGGTGTCAGACCGGTGTCGGTGAGCAGCTGGCTCATGCCGACCACCCCGTTGAGCGGGGTGCGGATCTCGTGGCTCATCACCGCCAGGAAGCCGGCCTTGGCCCGCACCGCGGCCAGCGCTTCTTCGCGCGAAGTGGCGAGTTCGGCGGTGCGCAGGCGCACCCGTTCTTCCAGCAGCAGGGTGGCGTCGCGCAGGGCCTTGTTCTTTCGTTTGATCGCCCGGTTGTAGGCGTGCAGCTTGAGCGCGCTGTCGTGCATCACGCGAGAGAGGTTGTGCACCTCCTTGAACGGGGCCTTTTCCTGCACCGGCGGCACCTGGCCGGAGCCCAGCTGGGTGGCGGACTTGTTGAGCTGGTGGAACTGGGCCGACAGGCGCCGCGCGACCAGGAAGGCGCCCAGCACACCGATACCTATGAGCCCCGCCATTGCCAGCAGCGCCCACTGGCGGGCCTGGAGCACGTGGGCTGTGAAGTCTTCTTCCGGCGCCACCACCACCAGCTGCCAGCCCAGTTCGTACTTGGCGCCGAAGGGCCGCTGCAGCGCGATCAGGCGGTTGCTGGCCAGGCCCAGGCGCTGCAGCCAGTTGCGTTCGGTCTCCAGCCGCACCAGGCCCGGCGCGCGCCGCGAGCCCTGGCGGTCGGGTGAGAACAGCTGGGTGTAGGACTCGCGCACCAGCGGCTCGCGGCTCTGCAGCGGCGTGATGCGCTGGTGGCGGCCGTTGACCAGCTCGCTCAGTTCCTCGTCGACCGACGAGGCCACCATGCGGCCCTGGCCATCGACCAGGTAGGTCACCGCGCGATCGCTGATGCGCGTGCTGCGGATCAGCTCGGTCAGGCGCGCCAGGCTCATGTCCACCGCCATCACGCCCAGCAGCGTCTTGTTGTCGGTGTCGAAAATGGGCTGCGCCAGCGTCAGGTCGAACTGGCTTTTCACCGCCGAGCGGTAGACGTCGGTGAACACGCGTTTGCCGGTGCTCGCGGCCAGCTGGTACCAGGGGCGCTTGCGCGGGTCGTAGACGGTCTCTTCGGTCCTGACCAGGCGGCTTCGGTCGCCAGGCTCGCTGATCTCGTAGTGGCGCCGGCCGCTCTCGCCGGGCAGGATCTCGCGCACCACGAAGCGGCCTTCCTCACGTTCAAGCCCGAAGAAGGTCCCGTCGGTGGTGCCGTAGTAAAGATAGGGCACGTTGGGCGACTGCTGAGTCAGCGCATAGGCCATTAGCTCGAAGGCGGCCGGATCGCGCAGCCAGTTGCGCGTGCGCTCGGCCTCGGCCCCGCTGGTGGGCACCGGCGGTACCAGCGCGTTGACCACGGTGTGCGACTCGCCCAGGTGGGCCAGCGCGCCCACGTCCACCCGGTGCGCGGCCTGGCTGATCGCGTTTTCGGCCAGGGTGTCGATGGACTGCGAGCTGTTGGACGAAAGCAGCCAGGACACCAGTACCGCGGGGATCAGCGCCGACAGCACCAGTGCGGCGATCAGCGCCGGGCCGATCGAGAGGCGGCGCCGGCTGGTCGGCGTGGGCGTGTCGCGCTCGGCCATCGGTCAGTACGACGGCAAGGGGTCGACGGCGCAGACCTCCAGCGGCTCGGCGCACTGGGGCAAGGTGACGAAGTGGCGCGAGACGGGCTGCACCGCCCCGGTCACCGAGCGCAGCACGGGGATCGACAGCGTCACCGGGTGCGGACCGGCCGCGGCGCGCTGCATCGCCAGGGCATTGACCACGGTTTCGCCCACCGGCAGCACCTGGGCCGCACCACCGAGCAGGCCGTCCAGCCGCATCATGGCCACCGGTCCGCTGTGGATGGCGATGCCGGCCTCGAAGCGCGGCAGCGCCCGGTCGGGGAACTGTTGCTTGACCCAGCCCTGCATGGCCGCGGCCGACTTGCGCAGGCCGAAGGCGGCCTTGACCGCGCGCAGGCCCTGGTGGGCGGTGGTTTGGGACGCCCGGTCGGTGAACACCGCCAACAGCCCGTCGCCGACGAAGTGCGCCGAGGTGGCGCCGAACAGGTGGACGGTATCGCCGCCCCCTTCGTAGAAGCGCTTGAGCGTCATGGCCAGCTGCTGCGGGTCCAGGGCACGCGCCCACTCCCGGTCGTTGCGGATGTCGGCGAACAGCACGGTGGCTTGCGGGTGGAAGTCCTCGCGGTCGCCCTGGGCCTCGCCGGGCCACTGTTCGCTCAGTTCGTGGGCCAGCCGCAGTTCGTACTGCTCCTGCAGGGTCCAGGCCTGTTCGTCCAGGGCCTCGTTCACGGCCTCCTTCACCTGCAGTTCCAGCGCTGCGGTGCGCATGGCCTTGCGGTTGAGCTGGGCCGCCACCGCGTCGACCAGTTCGCGCGGGTGCACGGGTTTGGTCAGGTAGTCGTCGGCGCCCAGCGTCATGCCCTGGCGCATGTCGCGCCGCTCCTGCAGCGAGGTCAGCAGGATGAACGGGGTCTGCTGAAGGGCCGCGTGTTCGCGCACCGCCTTGAGCAGGTCGAAGCCGTTGACACCTGGCATGTTGATGTCGCTGACGACCAGGTCCGGCCGGTACTGCCGGATCGTCATCCACGCCGACTGCCCGTTGTTGGCTGTCAGCACCTCGTGCCCCTGCAGGTGCAGGGCCGCCTCGATGAGACGCATTGTTCCGGCGTCGTCTTCCGCCACCACGATCAGAGCCATTGTTTTTCTTCGTTTTTCAGGCCGCCGAAGGCCCCTTGAAGGGCGATGGTATCGGTTGAACGGGCGGCGATGTGGCGCGAAGCACACGTCGCCGTGCCGCTTTCAACGGATGTCGGCGGAGAATTTCCAGTTTGATTTCTGCCAGGCCAGCAACTCTTCCCCGAGCAACCAGGCCGACTGGGGGAAGCGCCGGGCCCACCCCTCGGGCGTCACCAGCCGGAACGCGCCGGCCTTGTAGCCCAGCTTCAGGGTCTCGTGTTCGGGCATCCGTCGCGCGTGGCACAGGATGACCGCCAACCGCAGGCACAGCAGCTGTTTGGCGAACAGCTCGTCCTGCAGGGGTTCTTCCAGTTTGCGCAGCTTGCCGCGCTGGCCCAGCACCAGCTGGCTCATGCGGTGCAGTTCGGGGAACGAGAAGCCCGATGCGTCCACGTTGTCCAGGATGTAGGCGCCGTGGTGGTAGGAGCGGTCGTGCGAAATGTGGGTGCCGATCTCGTGCAGCCGCGCGGCCCAGGCCAGCTTCTGCGAGAAGCGCTCGTTGGCCTCGCCGGCAGCGACCTGGGCGAAGAGGGCGGTGGCCACCTCGCTCACCCGCTGCGCCTGCGCGGCGTCCACCGAAAAGCGCTCGCTGAGCCAGCGCACGGTGCGCTCGCGCACGTCGCCGCCCCCGGCGTCGCGGTCGATCAGGTCGTAGAGGGCGCCGTGCCGCAGCGCACCTTGGGCGGGAATCATCTCTGCGATACCGAACAGGTCGAACACGGCGCGCAGCACGCTCACACCGCCGCCGATCACCGGCCGGCGGTCGTCCTTCATGCCTTCCATGCGCAGCTGGTCGGCGCTGCCCACCTTGATCAGTCGCTCGACCAGCCAGTCCAGCCCGTCGCGCGTGACCACGCCGGCCGGCCAGCCGTTGGCGGACAGTACGTCGGCCACCGCGCCCACGGTGCCCGAGGAGCCGTAGGCCACCGACCACAGCGAGGGAGGGAAGCTGTCCAGCGCCTGGTCGAGCACCGCCTTGGCCGCGATCTCGGCCGTGCGGAAGGCATCGGCTGTGAACTGGCCCTTGGGAAAGTAGCGCGTGGACCAGGCGACGCTGCCCAGCCGGTACGACTCCATCTGGCTGGCGGTGTAGCCCTGGCCGATGATCATTTCGGTGGAGCGGCCACCAATGTCCACCACCAGCCGCCGCTCGTCCGACTGCGGCAGCAGGTGGGAGACGCCCTGGTAGATCAGCCGCGCCTCCTCCTGGCCCGAAATCACCTCGATGCCAAAACCGAGGATGGCCTGCGCCTTTTGCAGGAAGTCGTCCCGGTTGCGCGCCTCGCGCAGGGTCTGGGTGGCCACCGCGCGCACCTGCTGCTTGCGAAAGCCGTGCAGGCGTTCGGCGAAGCGGGCCAGGCAGTCCCAGCCGCGCTGCATGGCCGCCGGGCTGAGCATCTTGTTCTCGTCCAGACCGTTGCCCTGGCGCACGGTTTCCTTGATGTACTCGACGCGCTCGATATGGCCCGACTGGAGGCGTCCGATTTCGAGGCGGAAGCTGTTGGAGCCAAGGTCGATGGCGGCGAGCAGGGTACCGTTTTGCATGGGGCGGGCGCTGACGAAAGTGGGCCGATTGTGACGCATGGGCCGCACCGTCCGGCTTGAAGCCGTGGCCCGTGCTGCGTATGCTGCGCTCTTCGTCCTCCCGTCCCGTTTGCTTTCCGGACCCGCTCGCATGTACCAGCGCACCCGCTTCGAAACCGCTTCCGACCGTCGCCAGTGGCTGGGCGCGGCGATGGCCGTGGTCGCCGCCGGGCTGGTGAGACCCGTCCTGGGGCAGCCGGTGACGGCCGCCGCCGAAGAGGCCAAGGCGCCGCCCTTGCCGGCGCTGGGCAGCACCCTGTCGGTGCCGGCGGTGGACCTCATTGGCGGTGGGCGGTTCGACCCCCAGCAGGCGCATGGCAAGCCGCTGCTGGTGTATTGGTGGGCCAGCACCTGCCCGTTCTGCGCGCTGCAGAGCCCAGAGATGGACGCCTTCTGGAAGGCGCAGCAGGGGCGTGGGCTGCAGATGCTGGCGCTGTCGATCGACCGAAAGCCGGCCGACGCCGAGCAATACCTTAAGAAAAAAGGCTACGGATTTCCGGCTGCCTGGGCCTCCCCGGCCTGGCGCCAGGCCTTCCCCAAGCCCAGGGGGCTGCCGGTGACGCTGCTGGCAGGGCCGGACGGCCGCCTGCTACTGGCCGAAAAGGGCCAGATGTTTGCGGAAGACGTGCAGGACATGGGCCGCCTTTTCTGAAGGCTGTCATGTGACATCGTCGTTTTGTCACAGAGCTGTCACGGTGGGTGCCTAGAGTCCGGGGCTGTGAACCTTTTCACCAACCCGTGAGGACCCGAATGATCACCAAACGCTCCCTTCTGAAGACCGTCGCCGCCGCCGCCCTGGCCACCATGGCGATCGCCCCGGCCTTTGCTGCCGACATCACCGGCGCGGGCGCCACGTTCCCGTTCCCGGTCTACGCCAAGTGGGCAGAGGCCTACAAGAAGGAAACCGGCACCGGCCTGAACTACCAGTCCATCGGCTCCTCCGGCGGCATCAAGCAGATCCGTGCCAAGACCGTGACCTTCGGCGCCACCGACGCCCCGGTGCCCGGTGCTGATCTGGACAAGGACGGCATGATCCAGTTCCCGGCCATCATCGGCGGCACCGTGCCCGTGATCAACCTCGACGGCTTCCAGCCTGGCGAACTGCGCGTGACCGGCCCCGTGCTGGCCGAGATGTTCATGGGCAAGATCGCCAAGTGGAACGACCCCAAGCTGGTGGCCCTGAACCCCGGCAAGAAGCTGCCGGAAGAGAACATCACCGTGGTGCACCGCGCCGACGGTTCGGGCACCACCTTCAACTGGACCGACTACCTCAGCGCCGTGAGCAAGGAGTGGGCCGATTCCGTGGGCAAGGGCGCCGCCGTCAAGTGGCCGGCCGCTTCGTCCGTCGGTGGCAAGGGCAACGAAGGCGTGGCCGCCAATGTCAACCGCATCAAGGGTGCGGTCGGCTACGTGGAATACGCCTACGTGAAGAAGAACAAGATGAACTTCATGCAGCTGCAGAACGCCAACGGCAAGTACGTCAGCCCCGACGACACCACCTTCGCTGCCGCCGCCGCCAGCGCCGACTGGTTCAGCGTGCCGGGCATGGGCATCTCCATGGTCAACGCCAAGGGCGACAACGCATGGCCCGTGTCGACCGCCTCGTTCATCCTGATGTACAAGAACCCGGAAGACAAGGCCGCCTCGGCCGAAGCCCTGAAGTTCTTCGACTGGGCCTTCAGCAAGGGCAAGACCCTGGCCACCGAGCTGGACTATGTGCCGCTGCCTGACGCCCTGACCGCCCAGATCCGCAGCAAGGTCTGGAACCAGGTCGCCAAGTAATACAGGCACCCGTGGCCCGGGCTCTGGTGCACACTTTGCACCGGTTCCCGGGCCTTTCAACGGTATGAAAGCACCTGAAGGGGACCCCATCATGAGCGTGGGCATCACCATGACGTCGCCATCCGAGGCCGCAGCGCCGGCCAATTCCCGCATGCTGTCGATCGCGCGCAAGCAGCGGTTGCAGGACGCCCTGTTTCACCGTGTCACCCAGCTGTTCTCGCTGCTGGTGCTGGTCGCCCTGCTGGGCATCATCGTCTCGCTGTTCATCAATGCACTGCCCGTCCTGCAGAAGTTCGGCGCCCGGTTCATCTGGTACGTCGAGTGGGACATCATCAACGAAGAATTCGGTGCCGCGATCGCCATCGTCGGCACCCTTGCCAGTGCCGGCATTGCGCTGCTGATCGCAGTGCCGCTGGCCTTCGGCATCGCGCTGTTCCTGACCGAAACCTGCCCGCCCTGGTTGCGACGTCCGCTGGGCACGGCCATCGAGCTGCTGGCGGCGGTGCCGTCCATCATCTACGGCATGTTCGGCCTGTTCGTGTTCGCGCCGCTGTTCGCAGACTACTTCCAGGTGCCGGTGCAGAAGCTCATGAGCGGCATGCCCCTGATCGGCTTCCTGTTCGGCGGTTCCACCAACGGCATGGGCATCCTGGCCGCCGGCATCGTGCTGGCCTTCATGGTGCTGCCCTTCGTGGCCGCCGTGATGCGCGACGTGTTCGAGATCGTGCCGCCCATCCTGCGCGAGTCGGCTTATGGCCTGGGCTGCACCACTTGGGAGGTGGTGCGCCGCGTGGTGCTGCCCTATACGCAGAAGGGTGTGATCGGCGGCGTGATGCTGGGTCTGGGCCGTGCGCTGGGCGAGACCATGGCGGTCACTTTCGTGATCGGCAACGCCAACCGCATGCCCACCTCCCTGTTCTCGCCGGGTACCTCGATCGCCTCCACGCTGGCCAACGAGTTCGGCGAGGCCGCCGACTTCCACATCTCGGCCCTGTTCGCGCTGGGCTTCCTGCTGTTTGTCATCACCTTCATCGTGCTGGCCCTGGCCAAGTGGATGATCGTGCGCGCCGAGAAGGCAAAGGGGCTGTGACATGAACGATTTCAACCAATCCCTCTATCAGCGCCGCAAGCTGTCCAACGCCGTCGGTCTGACCCTGTCCATGGGCTCCATGGTGCTGGGCCTGGCGGTGCTGCTGTGGATCCTGTACGTGCTGCTGTCCAACGGCCTGGCTGCGCTGGACCTGAACATGTTCACCCACGACACCCCGGCGCCGGGTTCTGAAGGCGGCGGCCTGCGCAACGCCATCGTCGGCAGCCTGCTGATGGTGGGTGCCACAGTGCTGTTTGCCACCCCCATCGGCATTTTTGCCGGCGTGTACCTTGCCGAGTACGGCGATACCAGCAAGACCGCCGAACTGACCCGTTTCGTGACCGACATCATGCTGTCGGCCCCGTCCATCGTGCTGGGCCTGTTCGTCTACGCGATCGCGGTGGCCACGGTCGGCGGTTTCTCCGGCTGGGCTGGCACGCTGGCGCTGTCGCTGATCGCGGTGCCCGTGATCGTGCGCACCACCGAGAACATGCTGCGACTGGTGCCGGGCAGCTTGCGCGAGGCGGCATTCGCCCTGGGCGCGCCGCGCTGGAAGGTCGCCTCCATGGTCACGCTGCGCGCCGCCAAGAGCGGTGTCATGACCGGCCTGCTGCTGGCCGTGGCCCGCATCAGTGGTGAGACGGCGCCGCTGCTGTTCACTGCGCTGAACAACCAGTTCTTCAACGCCGACATGAGCAAGCCCATGGCCAATCTGCCGGTCGTGATCTTTCAGTTCGCCATGAGCCCCTACGACAACTGGATCCGCCTGGCCTGGGGCGGCGCGCTGCTGATCACCCTGGCCGTGCTCATCCTGAACATCGTTGCCCGCGTCTTCTTCCGGAACAAGACTCCTGCCTGAGCCAGGCGCCACCCACACGGAAACCACCCACATGATCGCCACCGCCATCGCTCCCGCCGCCGTCGAACAGCGCAACGCGCTCGAGGTGCGCAACCTCAACTTCTTCTACGGCAAGTTCCAGGGTCTCAAGAACGTGACCATGGACATCGCCGAGAAGAAGGTGACTGCCTTCATCGGCCCGTCGGGCTGCGGCAAGTCCACGCTGCTGCGTACGCTCAACCGCATGTACAGCCTCTACCCCGGCCAGCGCGCCGAAGGGCAGATCAACTTCTACGGCGACAACATCCTCGACCCCAAGCAGGACCTGAACCTGCTGCGCGCGCGCATCGGCATGGTGTTCCAGAAGCCGACGCCGTTTCCGATGTCGATCTACGACAACATCGCCTTCGGTGTGCGCCTCTACGAGAACCTGTCCAACAGCGAGATGGACGACCGCGTCGAGTGGGCCCTGAGCAAGGCGGCGCTGTGGACCGAGGTGAAGGACAAGCTCAACCAGAGCGGCCTGTCGCTCTCCGGTGGTCAGCAGCAGCGCCTGTGCATCGCGCGCAGCGTGGCGGTCAAGCCCTCGGTGCTGCTGCTGGACGAGCCGACCTCGGCGCTGGACCCGATCTCCACCGGCAAGGTGGAGGAGCTGGTGCACGAGCTCAAGAAGGACTACACCATCGCCATCGTCACGCACAACATGCAGCAGGCCGCCCGTTGCAGCGACTTCACGGCCTACATGTACCTGGGTGAACTGATCGAGTTCGGTTCCACCGAGCAGATCTTCTTCAAGCCCACGCGCACAGAGACCGAGGACTACATCACCGGCCGCTTCGGCTGATACAGGGAGCACAACATGGGTGACAAACACATTTCCAGCCAGTTCGACGCCGAGCTCAACTCCATCTCCACCCACGTGCTGGAGATGGGCGGGCTGGTCGAATCCCAGCTTCACCAGGCGGTCTACGCCCTGGTCCATCTGAGCCAGGAGACGGCCGAGCAGGTGCTCGAGACCGAGAACCGGATCAACCAGATGGAGATGAACATCGACCACGAGATCATCTCCACCATCGGCCGCCGCCAGCCCACCGCGCGCGACCTGCGCTTCCTGATGGCGATCTCGCGCACCACCCAGAACCTGGAGCGTGCCGGCGACGAGATCGCCCGCGTTGCGCGCATGGTGAAGTCGATCATCGAAAGCGGTTCGCCGCGTTCGCTGCCCATCTCCGAGCTACGCCTGGCCGCCGACCTGGCCGCCGGCATGCTGCGAAAAACGCTGGATTCGTTCGCCCGTCTGGACACCAACATGGCGCTGGCGATCATCAAGGAAGACGACGCCATCGACGGCGAGTACAACGGCTTCCTGCGCAAGCTCATCACGTACATGATGGAAGACCCGCGCACCATCTCACCGAGCCTGGACCTGCTGTTCCTGGCCAAGTCTCTGGAGCGCGTGGGCGACCACGCCAAGAACATCGCCGAGCAGATCATCTTCGTGGTCAAGGGCGAGGACGTGCGCCACAGCTCGATGGACAAAGTGCAGTCGGTGGTGGGATGACCAGAACCACAACTCCTGTGCCGTTTCCAGGATCGACATTGTGAAAAAACTACCCCGCGTGCTGGTGGTCGAGGATGAACCGGCGATTGCCGAGCTGATCGCGGTCAATCTGCGCCACAACGGTTTTGCGCCCACGGTCGTGTTCGACGGCGAATCGGCACGCCGAGAGATCGACGCCGTGCTGCCCGACGTGATCCTGCTGGACTGGATGCTGCCCGGCGAGAGCGGCGCTGCCCTGGCCCGCACCTGGCGCCGCCAGGAGCGTACCAAGACCGTTCCCATCCTGATGCTGACGGCCCGCAGCGACGAGTCGGACAAGGTGCAGGGCTTGGACGCTGGCGCCGACGACTACATCACCAAGCCTTTTTCCACTCAGGAACTGCTGGCGCGCATCCGCGCCGTGTTGCGCCGCCGTGCGCCCGAGATCGTCAACGACTCGGTGCAGGTGGGCGAGCTGTCGCTGGACGCAGCCACCTACCGCGTGAGCTTCCGCGAGGTCGAACTCAAGCTGGGGCCGACCGAATTCAAGCTGCTGCACTACCTGATGAAGCACCCGGAGCGCGTGCACACGCGTGGTACCCTGCTCGACAAGATATGGGGCGACCATGTCTTCATCGAGGAGCGCACCGTGGACGTACACGTCAAGCGACTGAGGGAATCCCTGGGCGACGCCGCCGGCATGGTCGAAACGGTGCGTGGTGCGGGCTACCGCCTCACGGCCCGGGTGGCCGTCGGGCAGGGAAGCGGCGACAGCGCCGCATGATCAGCCGGGCGGTGGGGCTGCTGCTGCTGGTCGCAGCGGCTGGCGCGTGGGGCTGGTCCAGAGGCTCAGCGACTTGGACACTGGCGGGAGCGGGCCTGGGTGCCTTGCTCTGGCTGGCTTGGGACAGCCTGCGCGCTGCGCAGCTGCTGCGCTGGCTCAGCCGGGCCGACGACATTCACATCCCCAGGCTCTCCGGGCTCTGGGGAGAGCTGCTGGAGCGCACGCGCAAGCGGTTCCGTTCTCTCGAACAGAAGGCCCATGGCAGTGATGAGCGGCTGGAGGATTTTCTGGCCGCCATCCAGGCCTCGCCCAACGGGGTGGTGCTGCTCGACAGCATGGCTCGCATCGAGTGGTCCAACCTGACGGCGGCACAGCACCTGGGCATCGATCCGCAGCGCGACATCGGGCAGTACGTGCGCAACCTCGTGCGGCATCCGAGTTTCAATGCCTACATGGACGCGGGTGACTTCGGTTCGGAGATCGAGGTCGACGGTCCTGGCCAGCGCCCGACCCAGCCCAGAAAAATCTCGCTGCAGATCCACCCCTATGGTGACCAGCGGCAGCTGATGCTCACGCGAGATGTCACGGCGGTGCAGCTGGCCGAGTCGATGCGCCGGGATTTTGTGGCCAACGTCTCGCACGAAATCCGCACGCCGCTGACGGTGCTCAGCGGTTTTGTGGAGACCATGCAAAGCCTGCCGCTGGAGGAGGCCGACCGCCACCGTTTTCTGGGCCTCATGAGCCAGCAGGCCCAGCGCATGCAGACGCTGGTGAACGACCTGCTGACACTGTCGCGGCTGGAAGGCAGTCCCGTGCCGAGCACCGCGGAGTGGGTCGGGGTCTCTGAGCTGCTGCGTCAGGCGGTGCAGGAGGCGCAGGGCTTGTCTGCCGTGATCGCCGACCCGGTGCATCGGATCGAGGTGGTGCCCGGGCCTGAGCTGCAGGTGGCAGGCAGCCGCAACGAACTGCTCAGCGCCATGTCCAACCTCCTGAGCAACGCGGTCCGTTACACGCCACCGGGGGGAAGCATCCGGGCCGGCTGGCGTCTGGTCGATGACGGAGGCGGCGAATTCTTCGTGGAAGACACGGGACCGGGCATTGAAGCCGAGCACCTTCCGCGCCTGACCGAGCGCTTCTACCGTGTGGACCGCAGCCGCTCGCGCGAGACGGGGGGCACGGGTCTTGGGCTGGCCATCGTCAAACATGTGGCACAGCGCCACGGTGGACAGGTGGTGGTGCACAGCACGGTCGGGCGTGGCTCCACGTTCATCATCGCGCTGCCGGTTACCCGCGTGCGCGCCACCGGCACCTAGCGAGGCGGGCCGCCCACCCGCTGGTAGATCAGCACCCGTTCGCGGTCGTTGAGGCGCCGCACTGTGGCCTTGTAGGCCCAATCCGTCAGTGCCACCCGTTCGTCGAGCGTCGGTTGGGTGTCCGGGTTCACCACCATGATCCGGCACTCGCTTGCGGCCTCGTCACCGGTGCGGCGCAAACTGAGACCGCCCTGGAACTGCAGAGACGCGATCTGGGTCTGGCCAAGCCCGTCCACCAGTACGCAAGGTGAGCCGGGTGGCACCAGCGTGGCGATGCGGCGTGCCACCGGCCCATAGCTGCGGCCGTAGTCCAGCAGCGGCAGCCACAGCGTCATGAGCAGCAGCCAGCACAAGGTGGCGCCAGCGGCCGGCAGCACCAAACTTTTCCAGATCGCCTGCCGATGTCGCCCCACACGCCATGCCACCAGCCAGCCCCAGGCCAGGGTGGCCAGCAGCGCAGGCAGCAGGAGCAGCCAGGAGAACTCAGGGTTGAACCCGGGGGCCAGCTTGGCCACGTTGGCGGCGGGTTTGGCCGGGACGCCGGTTTGCATCGCGAACCAGATGACCCAGATCACCAAGGCGCACCCACTGAAAAAGACCAGCGTGAACCAGTCGATCAGCGCGGACACGCTGCGTCGCAGCGTGGGCAGCGCGAACGCGGCGAGCACCGCCAGCGCGGGCAGGGCCAGCAGCAGCGAACGGTCGAAGTCGGGGTTGATCGCACTGTTGACTACGCTGACCAGCGCCGCCCACAGAGGCAGCGCCACATGGGGGCTGCGCAACTGGTGGCGCCAGCGCCAGAGCGTCCAGAGCGCCAAGGGCCACGCGGGCCAGGTGAACCACACCAGCAGCTTGCCCCAGCGCTTCCAGTCCGCCACAGAGGCGGGCAGCGACAGCGCCTGTGGCCAGTGGATCTGCTGGGTGATCGACGCGAGCAAGGCGGCCAGCGCCAGCAGTCCCACCACCCAGCTCAGTTGCTGCGGCGCCGCTGCGCCCTGGGCGGACCGGCTGGTCCACACCAGCAACAGCAGGCCCGCACCCAAGGCCAGTGCGATCCAGGGCGCTCCGCTGAGCACCAGGCCCAGGGTGGCTGCACCCCACAGGGTCACTGCCTTCCATGGGTGGCGGGTCAGCGGCAGCGCCATGCGCGTGGCTGCCATCAGCACCGCGCTGACCATGGCCAGCCGCGCCAGGTCCGGCGTGGTTTCATGCGACATCTGGGCCAGGCCCAGGCAGGCCACCAGTGCCAGCAGTGCCGCGTCCGCCATCGCGCGCGCATAGTCGATCGGGTCCGCTTCGCCACCGAAGGCAAAGGCCACGGGCTGTGCGCTGGTCTGGCGCGCGAGGTGGTAGGTGGCGTACCAGGTGCAGACCAGGGTCAGCGCGAGCAGCATGCCGAACGGCACCCGGACGGCAAGATCGGGCGGCAGAAACGACAAGAATTGGATGGCCAGTGCTCCCAGCCAGTAGGGCAGTGGGCCCGTCATCTCGGCAGCCTGTCCCAGCACCTGGGGCTGCCACCAGTCACTGCTGCCGCGGGCCATTTCCATCATGGCGCCGAAAGCCGCCACGTCCAGGTTTTTCCACGGCTCCCGCCCCAGGAAACCGGGTAGCACGTAGGCCAGGCCCAGGAGCAGCAGGGCGAGCCTTGGCAGACGGCGCACGGCCGACTGGGTCACGATGGCGGGGGTGGCAAGACTCACGGCGGGGAATATACAGGGGTACGCTGGATGCTCAGGACGAAAAAAAAGCAGCCGGGTGATCGGCTGCTTTTCTTCCCGGGCGCAGGCCCGCAGGGTCGATCAGTCCGATTACTTCTTGCCGAAGCGATTGCGGAACTTCTCGACGCGGCCACCCATGTTGTCCACCGACTTCTGGGTACCGGTATAGAAGGGGTGCGATTCGCTGGAGGTATCCAGCTTGAAGAGCGGCAGCTCGCGGCCGTCTTCCATCTTGATCGTTTCCTTGGTGTTCGCGCAGGAACGGGTCACGAACTTGAAGTTGTTCGACAGGTCCACGAAGCAGACTTCGCGGTAGTTGGGGTGAATGCCTTCTTTCATGGCGATTCCTTGGGTCAGGTGCGGCAGCCGCGAGAAAACCGTTCTCTCGTACTTGCCGCAAGTTGCAAAGCCTTGAATTATATGATGTTTATGGCGACCTCAACCGCCGCGGCGCATCATGTCGAAGAACTCGGAGTTGTTCTTCGTGGCCTTCATGCTCTTGAGCACCATTTCCATGGCCTCGATCTCATCCATGTTGTACATGAACTGGCGCAGGATGCGGGTCTTCTGCAGGATCTCGGGCGCCAGCAGCAGTTCTTCGCGGCGGGTGCCGCTGCGGTTGAGCTGGATCGAGGGGAAGACGCGCTTTTCGTACAGGCGGCGGTCGAGGTGGATTTCGCTGTTGCCGGTGCCCTTGAACTCTTCAAAGATCACCTCGTCCATACGGCTGCCGGTGTCGACCAGTGCGGTGGCGATGATGGTCAGCGAGCCGCCTTCTTCCACATTGCGCGCGGCGCCGAAGAAGCGCTTGGGGCGCTGCAGGGCGTTGGCGTCCACGCCGCCGGTCAGCACCTTGCCGGAGCTGGGCAGCACGTTGTTGTAAGCGCGGGCCAATCGGGTGATGGAGTCCAGCAGGATCACCACGTCCTTCTTGAGTTCGACCAGGCGCTTGGCGCGCTCGATCACCATCTCGGCCACGTGCACATGGCGGGCGGCCGGTTCGTCGAAGGTGGAGGCGATCACGTCGCCGCGCACCGTGCGCTGCATCTCGGTCACTTCTTCCGGGCGCTCGTCCACCAGCAGCACCATCAGCTCCACCTCGGGGTGGTTGGCGGTGATGGCGTGGCAGATGTGCTGCATCATGACCGTCTTGCCGCTTTTGGGCGGGGCGACGATCAGGGCACGCTGGCCCTTGCCGATGGGGGAGATGATGTCGATGACGCGGCCGGTGATGTTCTCGTCGGTCTTGATGTCGCGTTCCAGGCGCATCTGCTGCTTGGGAAACAGCGGCGTCAGGTTTTCGAACATCACCTTGTGCTTGTTCGCCTCGGGTGGCAGCCCGTTGATGGCGTCGAGCTTGTTGAGCGCGAAATAGCGTTCGCCGTCCTTGGGGATGCGCACCTCGCCCTCGATCATGTCGCCGGTATGCAGGTTGAAGCGGCGGATCTGGCTGGGCGAGATGTAGATGTCGTCGGTGGACGCCGTGAAGCTGGTGTCCATGTTGCGCAGGAAGCCAAAGCCGTCGGGCAGCACTTCCAGCACGCCGTCCGCGTTCACCTGTTCGCCAGCCTTGGCGCGCTTCTTGATGATGGCGAACATCAGCTCCTGCTTGCGCATGCGGCCGGTGTTTTCGATCTCAAGCGCTTCGGCCTGCTTGAGGACTTCAGACACGTGCAGTGCCTTGAGTTCGTTAAGGTGCATGGAAATCGCTCCGGAGGGGAGTCTTGTCAGAACCGGGGGAGGGGCGCTGATGTCCGGATGGCGGACTGGCGCTGTCAGGAGGGGCTGGGCGTTGGTGGGCCAGCTGACGCAAGAATTATGACAGGAAAAAACCGGCCACCTGAGCCGTCTCCGGGCCTTGCACCCGGAGCAGCGGTGGCCGGCGCCGAGCCGGTCAGGCCAGTTGCTGGTCGATGAAGGCCGTCAGCTGGGCCTTGCTCATCGCGCCCACCTTGGTGGCGGCCAGCTGGCCGTCCTTGAACAGCATCAGCGTGGGGATGCCACGGATGCCGAACTTGGCCGGGATGTCGCGGTTTTCGTCAACATTGACCTTGGCGATCTTGAGCTTGCCGTTGTAGGAGCCAGCCACTTCGTCCAGGATCGGGGCGATCATCTTGCAGGGGCCACACCATTCCGCCCAGAAGTCGACCAGCACAGGGGCTTTGGCGTCGAGCACATCGGCCTGAAAGGTTGCATCGGAAACGTGGGTGATCAGCTCACTGGCCATGGTTCATCCTGAAGAACGTGGATCGGGGAAGTTAAAGTCGGAAACGGAGCAGCCGCCAGGGCGGACACCCGTGAACCGAGACATTGTGACAGAAACCCCCCACCGATGATGCCTGCGCCGGACCACCCCACAGCGCCTGGGCCCATGCCGACCGCCCGTGGCGGGTGGACGGCAGTGGTGCGCCGCATCGAGGCTGCCGTGGCCACGGATGGTGGGTCGCCGGACCGGTGGCTGGTGCTGCTGCCGTATGCCCAGCTGATCGATCCCGCCCGTCGGGCCTGGGCCGCGTCTCATCCCACCGGCTTTGCGCCCCGTTTCGAAACCACGCGCAACTGGGCCGCCGGGCTGGCGCCCTGGTGGCCGGCGCCCACCGATCTCAGTGGCGACATGGCACGGGACAGCCTGGTGGCCGAGGCCCTGGTCGACCGCATGGCCAAGGGCCAGCGGGACCCCGCGCTGCGCGCCGAGCTGGTGTCGCGCCTGGTCGATGCGGCCCGCCAGCTGGCGCCGCTCGCAGCGGCGGTGCCGCCAGGACAGCGGACGGCCTGGGCCGAACGGCAGCGCGTCGCCCTGACACCCGGCCCACAGTGGGAGTCGCTGGTGGCCTCGCTGGCCCTGGCCTGGGTCGGCAGCGCCGGGTTCGCCACCGACGTGCTCTGGTCGGAACGAGCGGCGCCCGGCAACGCCGCCGACCGGATCTGGCTGCTGCAGGGTTTTCAGGACGACCCGCTCGGACAGGCGCTGGCTGCGCACTGGGGCGGGCGTTCCGAGGTGCTCTCGCTTGCTGAGTTGCTGGGCGTGTCCGAAGGAGCCTCTGTGGGCTCACTGTTTTTTCAGGTCTGCGCCGATCCGGAAGACGAGGCGCGGCGCACCACGGCGGCGGTGATTGCCCGGATCAACGCGGGGCGGGTGCCGCTGGCCCTGGTGGCCAACGACCGCCTGATGGTCCGCCGCATCAGCGCCTTGCTGCACACAGCCGGCGTCCCACTGCGCGACGACACCGGCTGGAAGCTTTCCACCACCCACGCGGCGGCGCGGCTCATGAGCCTTCTGCGTGCCGCCGATCCTCGGGCCCGTACCGACGACGTGCTCGACCTGCTCAAGCAGGGCGGCGCCTGGCCGGCGGGGACTGTGGAGACGCTGGAACAAATGGCGCGCGAGCATGGCCTCTCGTCCTGGCGTGCGGTGCTGCGGAACGCCGCAATGGCGCCGCTGGTGCCTGAGGACCTCGTCGCCGTGCTGGAGTCTCTGCAGGCGGCGCGCCCGCTGGAACGCTGGCTCGACGATCTGCGCTCCGCGCTGGAGGCGTGTGGACTGTGGCCCATGCTGCTCGACGACCCGGCGGGCCAGCAGCTCCTGCAGGTGCTGCGTTTGAATGAAGGCGCCTCGTCCGAACTGCGGCAGGTCGGGCAGGCGCTGAACGATGGTGGCCGGCCGACGCTGCGCCTGGGCCTCGCGGCATTTTCTGCCTGGGTCCGTGACGTGCTGGAGAGTGCCAGCTTCCTGCCGCGCAGCGACGCCGAAGCGCCCGTGACGATCCTGCCGATGGCGCAACTGCTGGGACGCGGGTTCGAATCGGTGGTGATGCCGGGTTGTGACGAGGTCACGCTCGATCCCAGCCCGGAACTGCCCGGCCCCTGGACGGCCGCGCAGCGGGTGGCGCTGGGGCTGCCGACGCGGGAACAGCTGTCGGCCGCGGCGCAAAGCGCCTGGACCGCCGCGCTGTGCGCGCCATCGGTCGACATCCTGTGGCGCTGCCAGAAGGACGGCGAGCCGCTGTCGCCCAGCCCCTGGGTGCTGGCGCTGCCGGGTGCTCAGTCCTCCGCTGCCTCCGCCAGCAGCCACGACCAGCAACGCCACCTGGCCCCTGCGCCGGTGCCGCCACCCCAGCCGTCGGCGCCGGCGCTGGTGCCGGCCCGGCTGTCGGCCAGCGCCTATCAGGACCTGCGCGACTGCCCCTACCGCTTCTTCGCACTGCGGCAACTGCGGGTGAGCGATGCGCCCGAGCTGGAGGCCGAGCCCGACCAGCGCGACCTGGGCAACTGGTTGCACGCGGTGCTCAAGGTCTTTCACGAGGAGCGCGGCGACCAGCGCCTGGGCCGGGAGGCCGACGCTTTGCGGCTCAATCAGATCGGAGACGAGGTGGCCGCGGCCATGGGCCTGCAGGGCGACGCCACCGACGCTGGCTTTCTGCCGTACCAGGCGGTCTGGCCGGCGCTGCGCGAGGGCTATCTGGACTGGCTGGCGGACCACGAGGCCCGGCCCGGTCGTCCCGGTCCGGTGTTCGAGCGGGCCGAGGCCGAACTGGCGGCGGAGCTTCCGCCTTGGCGCCTGTGGGGCAAGCTCGACCGAATCGACCGCCAGGACAGCCCGGAAGGTCCGTTGCCGCTGGTGATCGACTACAAGACCGAGAGCCGGCAGAAGACCGAAGACCGCGTCAAGCATCCGTTCGAGGACACGCAGCTGGCGTTCTACGCTGCGCTGCTGCCCGACGAGAACCTGCGCGCGGCCTACCTGAGCATTACCGACGGTCGCTCCGCCAGCGGCAAAAAGGGCGCCACCCACCTGATCGAGCAGCCACTCGTGTTGCAGGCGCGCGAACGCCTGCGCGAGGGCCTGGTGGCCGACCTCTCGCGCGTGGCGGCCGGGCATCCGATGCCCGCGCTCGGCGAAGGGCGCGTGTGCGAGCACTGCGACGCCCGGGGTCTGTGCCGCAAGGACTTCTGGGGTGGCGCATGAGCGTGCAGGCCGCCTACCAGATCAATGGCCAGCCGGTGTCGGCCGAGGCCTTCTATGCCGCGGCCTGCGACCCTGCGCGCTCGATCGCGGTCGAGGCTTGCGCGGGCGCGGGCAAGACCTGGATGCTGGTGGCGCGCATCGTGCGGGCGCTGCTCGACGGCGCGCCGGCCCAGGACATCCTGGCCATCACCTTCACCAAGAAGGCCGCTGGCGAGATGCGTGGACGGCTGGGCAGCGAATTGCGCCGGTGCGCCGGTCTGGACGAGGCGGGTCTGGTGCAGACCCTGAGCAGCTGGGGTTTTGGCGAGGCCGAGGCCCGGCGCCGCGCGCCTGAGCTCAAGACCTTGCACCAGCGGGTCACCGCTTCGGGGCGTCAGGTGCAGCTGCGCACCTTCCACAGCTGGTTCTCGGCACTGCTGCGGGGCGCGCCGCTGACGGTGCTGCAGGAGCTCGGCCTGCCGCTGTCCTATGAGCTGCTGGAAAACGACCAGAAGGCCATGCCCTTGCTGTGGCCCCGCTTCTACGGCGCGCTGGCGGCCAGCGGCGAAGACCGGCAGGCGTTCTTTGACAGCGTGGCGCGCCACGGCCGTCACCAGACCATCAAGGCGCTGGAGGCGGCGCTGGCCAAGCGTGTGGAGTTCGGACTGGCGGATGCCTCCGGCCTGGTGGAGCGCTCGGTGGCGCATTTCAGCGGCGTGGTGCCGCGGCTGGCCGGTTTCGAACGACCGGAGCAGGCCTTGGCCGGCGAGGCCGTGAGCGCACGCTGGCTGGGCTGGTCTCGGGAGCTGGGCGCGGAGAAAAACAAGACGCCGCAGAAGGCGGCCGATGCGGTGGTGGATGCGTTCGCCGCCGGCGATGAGCCGAGCCGCCTGGGCGGGCGGTTGTCGGCATTGCGAAAGGCCTTCTTCGTGGCGACCGAAGACCGCCTCAATACCAACCTGGCCAAGTTCCCGGCAGCCCAGGCCGCCGAAACCGAACTGCAGGAACTGCTCAAGGCACACGCCCAACACGAGGCCTGGCTGCACCAGCAGCGCATGACCCGCCTGGCGCGGGTGCTGCTGGCCTGTTACGCCGATCTCAAGCGCGAGCGCGGCTGGGTGGACATGAACGACCTGGAATCCGCCGCGTGCCGCCTGCTGGGCGACGCCGAACTCTCGGGCTGGATGCAGCAGCGGCTGGACGCCCGCGTGCGCCACCTGCTGATCGACGAATTCCAGGACACCAACCCGCTGCAGTGGAAATCGCTGTACGGTTGGCTCAGCGCCTACGCTGGCGCCGGTTCGGGCGAGGCACCCAGCGTGTTCCTGGTGGGCGATCCCAAGCAGTCGATCTACCGCTTCCGCCGTGCCGAGCCCCAGGTGTTCAAGGCAGCCCAGGCCTTCGTGGTGCAAGGCCTGGGCGGCGCCTTGCTCAGCTGCGACCACACGCGCCGCTGCTCGCAGGCGGTGGTGCAGACGCTCAACACCGCCATGGCCGCGGCGACGGCGGCGGGCGAATACGCCGGCTTCCGCTCCCACACCACACACAGCCAGGAGGCTGGGTCGGTGGGTGTACTGCCGGCCATTGAACGTGCCGTGAAAGAAGAGGCGACCCGCGACGAGGAACCGGTCTGGCGCGACAGCCTGAACCAGCCGCGCGTGCTGCCCGACGAAGAGGGCAGTGCCGAGCGCGAGGCTGCCCAGGTGGCCGACTGGATCGCGCAGCAGGTGGCCGGCGGCCACGCGCCCGACGGCTTCATGGTGCTGGCGCGCAAGCGCAACCGGCTGCACCTGGTGCACCAGGCGCTGCGCGAGCGTGGCATCGCGAGCGAGGCACCCGGAGAGGCCGAGCTGATTGAATCGCCCGCGGTGCAGGACATGGTCGCGCTGCTGGATGCGCTGGTCTCGCCGCGCCACCACCTGAGCCTGGCGCGGGCGCTCAAGTCGCCGCTGTTCGGCTGGGACGACGCCCGGCTGGTGGCGCTGGCGACCGCGGTGCGCGCCGCAGGCGAGGGGAGGGAGGACAGGCCGGACTGGTGGGCGGTGTTGCCCACGGTCGACCCCGCCACCGCCTCCACGCTCGCGCTCTACCAGGACTGGCTGCGCCGTCTGCCACCGCACGACGCGCTCTCGGCCATTTACGACCACGGCGACGTGCTGGCGCGTTTCGCCTGTGCGGTGCCCGCGAGCGAGCGTGGCGCCACCCTGGCCGCCCTGCGTGACCTGCTGGCGCAGTCGCTGGCCCAGGACGGCGGGCGCTTTCTCACGCCCTACCGCTTCGTGCGCGCGCTCAAGGCGGGCGGCATCCCCGCAGGCGGCGCCCACCAGCCGGGCGCCGTGCGGCTGCTCACCATCCACGGCGCCAAAGGTCTGGAGGCCGAGACCGTGATCCTGCTGGACACCGACAACCCGCCGCAGAAGCCCGAGAGCATGGGCGTGCTGGTGGACTGGCCGGCCGGGGACGATGCGCCGAGGCGCTTCGTGTTCCTGGCGAGCGAGAAGAACCCGCCCACCTGCGCGGTGGACCTGCTCGCCACTGAACAGCAGGCGCGTGCGCTGGAAGAGCTGAACGCGCTCTATGTCGCGCTCACGCGGGCCGAGACGAATCTGGTGATCTCCAGCTTTGTGCCGCACCAGCCGCCCGACCAGAGCTGGTGGCGGCGGCTGCAGCCGCTGGCGCAGCCGTTGCCGGCACCGGTGGTGGCCATCCAGGCGGTGGCGGTCGACGGGGCCTTTGAACTGCCCGCCCTGCCGGCGCTGGACCCGAAGTGGCTCCGGACCGGCACGTCCGACACCCATGTGGCAGAGGACGACGAGCGTTCCCGCCTGGGCCAGGCCATGCACCGCCTGCTGCAGTGGCGGCCCACGCCGCTGGGCGGTTTCACCTGGACGGACGAGCACGTGCGCGCGGTGGTGCGCGAGTTCCAGCTGACCGGCCCGGCCGGTGACGCAGCGCTGGCCATGGCGCAGCGCGTGGTGGCGGGCGAGGCCTCCTGGGCCTGGTCAGAGCAGGCCCTGCTGCACTGGGGCAACGAGGTCGAGCTCTGGCACGAGGGGGAACTGCTGCGGCTGGACCGGCTGGTGCGACGCCGAGACAGCGGCGAATGGTGGGTGCTCGACTTCAAGAGCGCCGAACGGCCCGAGCAGCAGGCCGCGCTGCGCGAGCAGATGGCGCGCTACCGCCGGGCGCTGCAGGCAGCCCGTCCTGGCGAAGCGGTGCGGCTGGCCTTCGTCAGCGCCACCGGACAATTGATTGAACTGGAAACCCCATGAACTCTGACGTCGCGATCATCGGCGGCGGGCCGGCCGGCCTGATGGCCGCCGAGGTGTTGTCGGCGGCCGGCGTGCCGGTCGACCTGTACGACGCCATGCCCTCGGTCGGCCGCAAGTTCCTGCTCGCTGGCAAGGGCGGCATGAACCTGACGCATTCCGAGCCGGCCGACCGCTTCGCCGGCCGCTACGGCGAGCGGCGCCAGCAGATCGAGGCCCTGCTGGCCGACTTTGGCGCCGCCGAGGTGCGCGCCTGGGCGCTCGGCCTGGGCATTGAGACCTTCGTCGGCAGCTCGGGCCGTGTCTTCCCGACCGACATGAAGGCAGCGCCGCTGCTGCGGGCCTGGCTGCAGCGCCTTCGCCACCCGGCCGGTGGCGGCCCCGGTGTGCGCTTCCACATGCGCCACCGCTGGCTGGGCTGGACCGACGATGGCCACACGTTGCGCTTCGAGACCCCGTCAGGCGAGCAACCGGTGCAGGCGCGTGCGGTGGTGCTGGCGCTGGGCGGCGGCAGCTGGGCGCGGCTGGGCTCCAACGGCGCCTGGGTGCCGCTGCTGGCGGCGCGCGGTGTGGCCGTGGCGCCTCTGCTGCCCGCCAACTGCGGCTTCGATGTGGCCGGCGGCTGGAGCGAACACTTCCGCAGCCGCTTTGCCGGCCAGCCGTTCAAGAACGTGGCGATCCGGTGCGCATCGGCCCAAGGGCCGGCGTTCGAGCGCCAGGGCGAGTTCGTCGCCACGCAGACCGGTGTCGAGGGCAGCCTGGTCTATGCGGCGTCCGCGCTGCTGCGCCAGCAGATCGTCCGGGCAGGCGAGGCCACGCTGCTGCTGGACCTGCTGCCGGCCTGGACGCCTGAGCGGGTGCAGCGCGAGGTGGCCCACCCGCGCGGTTCGCGCTCTCTCTCCAGCCACCTCAAGAGCCGGCTGGGGCTGGACGGCATCAAGACCGCGGTGCTGTACGAGCGGCTGGGCAAGGACGCGATGAACGACCCGGTGCGCCTGGCCGAAGCGATCAAGAGCCTGCCACTTTCTCTCATCGCGGCGCGGCCCATCGACGAGGCCATCAGCAGCGCCGGGGGCGTGCTGTTCGAGGCGCTGGACAGCGGCCTGATGTGCGAGCAGTTGCCCGGCGTGTTCTGCGCCGGTGAAATGCTGGACTGGGAGGCACCCACCGGCGGCTACCTGCTGACCGCCTGCCTGGCCAGCGGCCACCGGGCCGGGCAGGGCGTGTTCAACTGGCTGCAACGTGCCAACTGAAACCCTGCTGTCATCACGGCGTCAAGGCGCCGACCTAAAGTGTCTGGCTTGTCATTCAGAACCTGCGTTCCCAACGACCATGAGCACACCCCGCCCGAACCGCCGCCACTTCTGCCAGCAGATCGCCGCTGGCCTGGCCTTGGCACCCGCACTGTCTTCCGCCGCTACGTTCCCGGAACGCCCGATGCGCATCGTCGTGCCATTCGCGCCGGGCGCCGGCACCGACGCCATGGGCCGTCTGGTGGCTGCGAAACTGGGCGAGCTGTTCAAGGTGAATGTGGTGGTCGAGAACCGCACCGGCGCCTCCGGGGCCATCGGCGCGCAGGAGGTGGCCAAGGCCGCACCCGATGGCCACACGCTGCTGCTGGCCGCCGCGCCCTTCACCACGGTGGCCGCCGCGCTGCCCACGGCGGGCTACGACCCGGTGGGCGGTTTCGTGCCAGTCGGCATGATCGCGCACGGCCCGCTGGTCTGGGTGGCCAACAAGGACCTGCCTGCGAGCACGCTGCCCGAACTGATCGCCCTGGCGAAGAAGCAGCCGGGCGCGCTCAACTATGGCTCGGCCGGCGTGGGCGGCATCAACCACCTGGTGCTCGAATCGCTGGAGGCGCGCGCCGGCATCTACATCACCCACATTCCCTACCGCGGCATCGCGCCGGCCACGCTGGACACGATTTCCGGCCAGTTGCAGCTGCTCACCGGCACCATCCCCGCGCTCGCACCCCACATCCGCGACGGCAAGCTCAAGGCGCTGGCAGTCACGAGCCCGGAGCGCAGCCCCGCGCTGCCGAACGTGCCTGGCATGAAGGAAGCCGGCATGGCCGACTTCAACGTACTGAATTACTTCGCGCTGGTCGCGCCCAGGGGCACGCCGGATGCAGTGGTGCAGCAGATCAACGTCGCGCTGGCCCAGGTGGTGCAGATGCCGGATGTGAAGGAGCGACTGGCCAAGGACGCGCTGGAGCCCGCGGTGGGCAGCCCCGCCCAGCTGGGCCAGTTCCTGCAGCGCGACCTGGAGGGCTGGAAGGCCGTGGTGAAGAAGCAGGGGCTGAAGATCGACGCGTTCTGATTGGCACGACGCCCACAACAAAAAAGGCCGCTGATGCGGCCTTTGCTTTTTGTGCGCCATCGGCGCTGAACGAATAAGGTGACGAGCCTTGACCCCGGCACTGGCTCCACAGTTAGGGCTGCTTGGTTCCCCACCTGACCCGGTTGGCCGCTTCACCATGCGGGAAGGCCCGTCACCCGCGATTGTAGGCGATGCCCCGAGCCCTTTGCGGAGCAGGGCGACCTTTAGAATCACCCGCCTATGTCCTATGTCGTCCTGGCCCGCAAATACCGTCCGCGCCGCTTCACCGAAATGGTGGGGCAGCAGCATGTGGTGCAAGCCCTCTCAAATGCCCTGACGACCCAGCGCCTGCACCACGCCTACCTGTTCACCGGCACGCGCGGTGTGGGCAAGACCACGGTCTCGCGCATTCTGGCCAAGTCGCTCAACTGCCTGGGTGCGGACGGGCAGGGCGGCATCACCGCCGAACCCTGCGGCGTCTGCCAGGCCTGCACCGACATCGACGCCGGCCGCTTCGTCGACTACACCGAGCTGGACGCGGCCTCCAACCGCGGCGTGGACGAGGTGCAGTCGCTGCTGGAACAGGCGGTCTACAAGCCGGTGCAGGGTCGCTTCAAGGTCTTCATGATCGATGAGGTGCACATGCTCACCGGGCACGCGTTCAACGCGATGCTCAAGACGCTGGAAGAGCCGCCCGAATACCTCAAGTTCGTTCTGGCCACGACCGACCCCCAGAAGGTGCCGGTGACGGTGCTCTCGCGCTGCCTGCAGTTCAACCTGCGGCCGATGGCGCCCGAGACGGTGCTGGAGCATCTGGGCCAGGTGCTGGCGGCCGAGAACGTGCCGGCTGAGCCACATGCCTTGCGCCTGCTCTCGCGCGCGGCGCGGGGTTCGATGCGGGATGCGTTGTCGCTCACCGACCAGGCGATCGCCTTCGGCGGCGGTCAGTTGCAGGAAGCCACGGTGCGCCAGATGCTGGGCGCGGTGGACCGCTCGCACGTGCTGCGGCTGATCGATGGCCTCGCTCGCGGCGATGGCGCAGCGGTGGTGGACACCGTCGATGCATTGCGCGTCAACGGCCTGAACGCCGCCTCGACGCTGGAGGAAATGACCAGCCTGCTGCAGCGCATGGCCGTGCTGCAGGCGGTGCCCGAGCGCGCTGCGCTGGAGGCTTCGGACGACCCTGACCAGCCCGAGATCGTTCGGCTGGCGCGGGCCCTGCCGGCCGATGAGACGCAGCTGCTCTACAGCCTGTGCCTGCACGGGCGCGGCGAGCTGGGCCTGGCGCCCGACGAGTACGCGGCGCTGACCATGGTGCTGCTGCGGCTGCTGGCCTTCAAGCCGGCCGGCGTCGCCAGCGCCTCGCCGGAAAAAAAAACACTGAAATCCGGGCCTGAGCTCGTCGCGGCACCCGCGCCGGTGGCCAAACCGGCGGTGGCAGAGGCTCCTTCGCCGGGTCCAGCGGCCCAAGTGCCCGCTTCGCCAACGGTTTCCGACCCGTCCGCTGCCGTGCTCGCAGCAAGGCCTGCTGCTGCCCCCGTGGCGCGCGAGGTCCCCGAGGAACCCACGGACGTCGACGGAGCGCCCTGGGTCGACGAACCCGGTGAAGAGGCGATGCCTGAGCCGCCGGAAGAGGGTGTGCAGACCAGCCGGCGCGTGGTGGAAATTCCGGTGCGCGAGGCCAGCCTGTCCCCGCGGGTGGAGCAGTTGCGCGACCCTTCCGAGCCGGTGCGTCTGCCGGAGCCGGTGATCACGCCCGAGGGCGACTTCTGGTTCGGTCTTGTGCAGCAGATGGTCAAGGCCGAAGTGGTCACGGCCCTGGTGCGCGAGCTGGCGCTGCAGTCGCAGCTGGTGGCGCGCGATGCCGACCAGTGGCTGCTGCGCGTGGAGCGCGAGTCGCTCAACCAGCCCAGCACACGCGAGCGCCTGTCGACCGCCCTGCAGTCGCAGGGGCATGCCGTGCGACTGGCGGTGGAAATTGGCCCGGTGAGCGACTCGGCCTCGCTGCGCCTGGCGGCCGAGGCCAACCGGCGCCAGCGCGAGGCCGAACGCATCATCCACGAGGACCCCATGGTGCAGGCCATGATGCGCGACTTTGGCGGCAGAATCGTGCCCGGATCGCTGCGGGCCACCGAGGTCTGAGCGCACACAGTTTCATTCTTCCCAAGAACCCAACCCAAGGATCACCATGTTCAACAAAGGACAACTCGCCGGCCTGATGAAGCAGGCCCAGGCCATGCAGGAAAACCTCAAGAAGGCCCAGGACGAACTGGGCAACATCGAGGTGACGGGCGAATCCGGTGCTGGTCTGGTCAAGGTGGTCATGACCTGCAAGCACGACGTGCGCCGCGTGACCATCGACCCGTCTCTGCTGGCCGACGACAAGGACATGCTCGAAGACCTGGTGGCCGCTGCTTTCAACGCCGCGGTGCGCAAGGCCGAAGAGACCTCGCAGGAGAAGATGGGCAAGCTCACCGCCGGCATGCCCGGGCTGCCGGGTGGCATGAAGTTCCCGTTCTGACCACGCATCCACGCGTGGCCGATACCCATTCGCTGGAACTGCTGGTGCAGGCACTGCGCTGCCTGCCCGGCGTGGGGGTGAAGTCCGCCCAGCGCATGGCCTTCCATCTGCTGCAACACGACCGTGAGGGCGCGCTGCGGCTGTCGAAGGCCTTGCAGCACGCCTGCAACTCGGTGAAGCACTGCACGATGTGCCACACCTTCACCGAAAACGACGTCTGCCCGACCTGCGATGACCCGCGGCGCGACCGTGGCCTGCTCTGCGTGGTGGAAACACCGGCCGACCAAGCAGCGATGGAGCGCACCGGTGCCTACAAGGGCCTGTACTTCGTGCTGATGGGCAAGCTCAGCCCGCTGGATGGTGTGGGCCCGCGCGAGATCGGCCTGCAGAAGCTGTTCGAGCGCATCGATGCGACCGAACAGGGCGAGCGGGTGGTGCGTGAGGTGATCCTGGCGACCAACTTCACCGCCGAAGGTGAGACCACGGCCCATGTCATCGCGCAGGGGCTGAAGACCCGCGGGGTCAACGTCACGCGTCTCGCGCGCGGGGTGCCGGTGGGCAGCGAGCTCGAATACGTCGATCTGGGCACCATCGCCCACGCCCTGGTGGACCGGCGCTGACGCGCCCGCCCCCTTTTCTGTTTCAAGGTGTTTTCATGACCTATGCCGGACTGACCGTGGCCTACTGGACCGTGCTGGTCGTGGCCCTGATGCCGCTCGGCTGCGCCTGGCTGGCCAAGTCGGGGGCTGTGTCCAAGCCCCGCCGGGAAGGCGGCTACGACAACCATCTGCCACGCGAATGGCTGGCGCGTCAGACGGGCTGGCGCGCGCGGGCCAATGCGGCGCAGGCCAACTGCTTCGAGGCCATGCCGTTCTACATCGGCGCGGTCATCATTGCGCACCAGCATTCCGTCTTCCAGACGCGGCTGGATCTGCTGTGCTTTGTGTACGTGGTGCTTCGGCTGATGTACATCCTGTTCTACGTGGCCGACATGGCCACGCTGCGCAGCGCCGTCTGGGTGCTGGCGTTGGCAGCCAACATCGCGCTGCTCTTCATCTGATCGCAACGCTGGCGGCCGTTACATCGGCTTGCATTTGGCGTCGGTGGAAACCCGCTCGGGACTCGTCCTGATGCGCCGCGGGCGTGCGTGTCCTACGCTCGGTTTCATCGAATCAGGGAACCGAAGGACGCGTGCATGTGGAATCGCCGTGAATGGTTGCGGTCTTGGGCCTCGGCTTTGCCGATGGTGGCCGGGCTGCCTGTGGCGATGGCGCAAGGCAGCGCGAGATTGCAGTCACCGACTGCGCGCGCTCCATTCGGACGTGTGGTGCTGGTGGTCGAGAACCGCGCAGCCTTCTGCTACCTGCCGCTGACGATTGCTGATCGCATGGGGTACTTCGCAGCCGAGGGGCTGGATGTGCAGGTGCGCGACCTCATGGAGCCTGGAACCGCTTTGCAGGCCCTGCTGTCCGGTGCGGCGCAGGTGCTCTCGGGCCCCTACAGCACCAGCGTCGCCTTGCGCGCCCGCGGTCAGTCCTACCCGTCGATCGTGCTGCAGGGGCGGGCGCCCCAGCTGGTGCTGGGTGTGTCGCACAAGACGCTCGCGGGTTTCCGAAGCATCGGGGACTTGCGTGGGCGCAAGGTGCTGGTGCCGTCACTGGGCAGCGGTGCGCACCGCATGGTGCTCATGATGATGGCCGCCGGCCGTCTGGGTGCGGAGGCGGTGGAGTTTGTGCCGGTCTCCAGTCCGACGGCGGCGCTGGCGAACTTCCGAAACGGCCTGGTCGACGCAATCTGCTACACCGACCCGGTCATCACCCAGCTGGAGCAGGACAGTGCGCTGCGCCTGGTGGCTGATACACGCACGGTGCGCGGCAACGCGGATGTGTTCGGCGGGCCGATGCCCGCGGGTTGCCTGAGCGTGGCGGCCGACTACCTGAGCTCGCATCGCGACGAGTGCCAGGCGCTGGTCCATGGCCTGGTCCATGCACTCAAGTGGTTGCAGACGGCGGGCCTGTCCGACATCAACAAGGTGGTGCCGGAGTCTTACTTCCAGGGGGACCGGGCGCTGTACCTGGCGGCGTTCAGCCGCGCTCGCGAAGCCTGGTCGCCCGACGGGCTGATGCCCGATGCCGGGCCGGTGACCATGGCGCGGGTGATGTCCCGGTTCGACACCGCGTCCCCGCTGCGCCAGGTCGACCTTTCGCAGACCTTCACCAACGACATCGCTCTCAAGGCCAAGGCACGGTTCAAGGCCTGAGCGCCGCGCCGAGCCTGTTCAGCGTTTGGCGGTCTTGCGGCTGGAGCGCTCTTCCGATGCGAGCCGCACGCTCTTCTGTTTGCCCTTGGCCGCCTTGGCGGAACGCACAGGCGTTTTCGCACTGGCCTGTTTGCTGCGGGTGGCCTTGCTGGCCTTGGCCGAACGAGCGGGGGAGCGCTCGGCCACGCTGACGGACTTGGGCAGCATCAGGGTGAGCCGCTGGCCCGACTTGAGCTTCGCGTTCACGGACAGCCCGTTCCAGCCTGCCACGCTGACGGTACTCACCCGATAGCGTTGAGCCACACGGGCCAGCGTGTCGCCCTTGCGGGCGCGAACGACCGTGCGCCTGAGCACCACCTCGGGCGCCAGACTGAGCTGGGCGTTGTCGGCCACGAACTCGCTGACGTCCCGGTCACGCGATCCGCTGCGGTGGACCAGCAGGCTGGAACCGGCCCGGACCTTCATGCGCGGCGGGATGTTGTTGACCTCGCGCAGCTCCGACTCGCTCATGCCAACCTGTTTCGCCACCTGGGCCAGGCTCATGGTGGCAGGGGCCACCCAGGCGGTCCATGACGCCAGTGGGCCGTGGTAGGTCTTGAGCCGTTCCTCGAACACCTTCGCGTTGTCCCAGGGCAGCAGGACGTGCGGCGTGCCGGCGGCCATCACCAGCGGCTGCTTGATGGATGGGTTGAGCGTGCGGAAGTCGCGCTCGCTGATGCCCGCGAGGCTCGCGATGAGCGACACGTCCATGTCGCGTTCGATCGTGAGCGTGTCGAAGAAGGGGTGGTTGCCGATGGTCGGCAGCACAGTGCCGAACACCTCGGGGCGCGCGACGATGTTCTCGACCGCCTGCAGCTTGGGCACATACATGCGCGTTTCCAGCGGCATGTTCAGGTCGGTGTAGCCGGTGGGGCGGCCCTCGCGCTGGTTGCGGGTGATGGCCCGGTTCACGTTGCCCTGGCCCCAGTTGTAGGCGGCCAGAGCCAGGTGCCAGTCGCCAAACCGGGCGTGCAGCTGTTCAAGGTAGTCGAGTGCCGCACGGGTCGAGGCCAGCACGTCGCGGCGGTCGTCGCGGAACACGTTCTGCTTGAGGTCGAAGGACTGGCCGGTGGCGGGCATGAACTGCCACATGCCCGCAGCACGAGCGCTGGACACTGCCTGCGGGTTGAAAGCGCTTTCGATGAACGGCAGCAGCGCCAGCTCCATGGGCAGGTTGCGCCGCTCGATCTCCTCGACGATGTGGAACAGGTAGCGGCTTGAGCGCTCGGTCATGCGCTGGATGTAGTCGGGCCGCGAGGCGTACCACTGCTCGCGGTCGCGCACCAGATCGCCGTCGAGGTCCTGCATTGCGAGCCCTCGGCGGATGCGCTCCCAGATGTCGGCCGGTGCGGCCAGCATGGTGACGGGTGGGGGCTCAGCGGACGCAATGGAAATTTCACTCAGAGGGGCTTGGGGCGCCTGGATCCGAGGGGGCTGGGGAGCGGGGGTAGGCACTTGCGCCGGAGCGGTTGCTGTGGGCGATGGCGTTTCCGGCGGCACGTGCGGGGGCATTGGAGTGCTTGCACAGGCGGCGAGCAGCGCCAGCAGCCCCATTCCGCCCAGCACCTTCACGGAGCGTGTGGAGCGGCGCAGGCGGACGGGCAATGAAGATAGAAAGGGCATGGACTACTGAAACACGTTTTTCCAGGCGCGCAGTGTGGTGAACACACCCAGCGCGTTGGAAGGGGTCTCTGGGGCATGGCGGCGCGCTGCTTCTGACAGGGCCGGCACACGCACGCGAAGGAAGGGGTTGATCTGTTTTTCCAGCCCGATGGAGCTGGGCAGCGTGGGAAGGTTCCGCTCCCGCAGCGACTGGCAGTGTTGTTCGTACGCCTGCAGGTCGGTGTTGTCCGGGTCCACAGCCCGCGCAAACCGCAGGTTGGACAGCGTGTACTCGTGGGTGCAGCACACCCGGGTGTCGTCCGGAAGGGCCGCCAGGCGGTCGAGCGAGGTCAGCATCTGCTGGGGTGTGCCTTCGAACAGGCGGCCACAACCGGCGGAAAACAGCGTGTCACCGCAGAACAGCAGGGGCCGGCCGTCCACATTGGCGCAGTGGTAGGCGATGTGGCCTGCTGTGTGACCAGGCACATCCAGCACCTCGAAGCGCAGACCGAGCAGTTCGATGGTGTCGCCATCGCTCACGCGGTCGAGGGGTTCAGGCACGATCTCGCGCGAGGGTCCGATCACCCGTGCGCCGGTGGCCTGCCTCAGTGCGTCCACACCACCCGTGTGGTCGCCATGGTGGTGGGTGACCAGGATCGCGTCGAGCGTGATGCCCTCCGATCCCAGCCAATTCAGCGCGCCGTCGGATTCGCCTGGGTCCACCACGAGCGCGCGCCGACCATCGTGAAGCACCCAGATGTAGTTGTCGTTGAACGCAGGCAGGGGGATCAGGGTCATGGGGCTCGCACCTTGGGCAGGGCGTGTAGAGTACCGGGCGGGACCGGGTTGCGGCCCGACAAGACCGTCGCTTGAACACCCAGAATGAATGACCGAATTATAAGTTTGACCGACTGGTTCCAGACCCCTCCAGGGCGCTACCTGCTCCAGTGGGAACAGGGTCAGTTCGACCGGTCGGTGGTGAACTTGTTCGGTTACAACGCGCTGCAGCTGGGGTTGCCGGAGCTGCATGCACTGTCGGCCAACCGGATGCCTCATCGGTGGCTGGCCTTGCCCGAAGAAATGCTGAACGCTGAGGACATGCCGACAGGTGCCGCCAGCGACCCGGACCCCGCAGCTGCAACCGCAACCGCAGAAAAGTCCTCTTCAGTCACCCCGCGCGTGGCGCTGGTGACCAACGCAGCGGCGCTTCCTTTTCCGGAAGCGAGCCTGGACCTGGTGGTGCTGCCCCATACCCTGGAGCTGAGCGCCGATCCGCACCACGTGCTGCGCGAGGTGGAGCGGGTGCTCGTGCCTGAAGGGCGTGTGGTGGTGGCGGGTTTCAACCCCAACAGCTTCTGGGGGCTGCGCCAGAGCCGTTCGCGCCTGATGGGCCGCCTTGGCATCTCTGCGCTGGGTCTGTCGGAGCTGTATCTGCCGGAGGCCGGCGAGTTCATCGGGCCCTGGCGGTTGCGGGACTGGTTCCGTCTGTTGAGCTTTGAGGTCGAGTCGCAGCATTTCGGCTGTTACCGGCCAGCGGTCCACAGCGACAAGTGGCTGCAGCGCTATGCGTGGATGGACCGCGCCGGCGCCCGCTGGTGGCCGATCTTCGGATCGGTCTACTTTTTTGTCGCGGTCAAGCGGGTGCGCGGTGTACGTCTGCTCGGGCCTGCCTGGCGACCGCGGCGTGCTTCGGGCACCGCGCCCGTGACGATCGCAAACCGGCGCTGAATGCGCCTTACTGGAGCATTGAATTTGAATCACGTGGTGATGTACACCGATGGTGCCTGCAAGGGCAATCCCGGTCCGGGTGGCTGGGGGGTCTACCTGCAATCGGGCGGGCACGAAAAGGAGTTGTGGGGCGGCGAGCGCGAGACCACCAACAACCGCATGGAGCTGACCGCGGTCATCGAAGGTCTGGCGGCGCTCAAGCGCCCCTGCACGGTGGCGCTCTACCTCGACAGCGAATACGTGCGCAAGGGCATCACCGAATGGATCCATGGCTGGAAGGCCAAGGGCTGGAAGACCGCGGCCAAGCAGCCGGTGAAGAACGCCGACCTCTGGCAGCGCCTGGACGCTTTGGTGCACCAGGGCACCCACAAGATTGAGTGGCACTGGGTCAAGGGCCACGCCGGTGATCCTGGCAACGAACGTGCCGATGCCCTGGCGAACCGGGGTGTGCCTGCTTGAGATTCGCGCGATCCGATGAATCTCCGATGAACGGGTGACGGTTTGCCGGGGCTTCGGGAACTTGTGCATCGCAGCAGCGTCTGCGCTGATACATTGCGTTTCTTTCTCCGTCTCATTCGCAGCACCGCTGTTGCATGAGGCCTTCGTGGGCACGAAGACTACATGGCACAAAAACTCTACGTCTGGGTCGCAGTAGGCGGCATTGCGCTGGCGTCTGCCGGAGCTTGGTGGCTCCAGAACCGGGCTGCTGCTGGTGCACAGCAGGCCACGGCGGGCGGTGCCGCACCGGGCACTCCCGCGCCCTCCGGAGCCGCCGGTGGGCGGCCCGGGCAAGGCGGTGGTGGCATGCCAGGCGTCGAGGTCACGAAGGTGCAGACCCAGCGGCTGCAGGACGATGCCCAGTCCGTCGGCACCCTGCGCTCGCGCCAGAGTGTGACCCTGCGGCCCGAGGTGGCCGGTCGGATCGTGCAGATCGCGGTGTCGGACGGTGCCCGGGTTCGCAAGGGCCAGTTGCTGGTGCAGATGGATGACACGCTGCAGAAGGCCGAACTGAGCCAGGCCCAGGCGCAGCTGTCGATCGCGCGCGCCAACCTTCGGCGCAACGAGGAACTGGTTGCGCAGGCCTTCGTGGCCCAGCGGGTGCTCGACGAAAGCCGTGCCGCCCTGCAGGTGGCCGAGGCGCAGGTGTCGCTGGCGCAGGCTCGCCTGGCGCGCATGCGTGTCGTGGCGCCCTTCGACGGCACGGTGGGCCTGATCAACATCAACCTCGGCGAGTACGTCAAGGACGGTGCTGACCTGATCAATCTCGAAGACACCTCCCAGCTGACGGTGGATTTCCGCCTGCCCGAGCGCTACCAGGGTCTGGTGGCGGCGGGTCAACCGGTGCAGGTGCAGCTGGATGCGCTGCCTGGCCAGAACTTTCAGGCCCGGATCCAGGCGGTGGACCCGCTGCTGGACGCCAACGGGCGCTCGGTGGCGGTGCGGGCGGTGTTGCCCTCGACCGTGGGGAAGGACCTGCGCCCAGGCATGTTTGCGCGGGTCAACACGGTGTTCTCGGTCAACGAGTCGGCAATGGTGGTTCCCGAGGAGGCCATCGTGCCGCAGGCGGGCAAGCAGTTCGTCATCAAGCTACGCAAGGAAGGCGAGGGCGACGGGGCCAAGCTGGTCACCCAGCGCACCGAAGTCCGCATCGGTGTGCGCCGGGCCGGTCAGGTGGAGATCACCGACGGCGTGGCGGTGGGCGACACTGTGGTGGTCGCCGGGCAGCAGCGGCTGCAGCAGGACGGGACCGCCGTCCGTGTGGTGGACATGAGCCGGCCCGAAGCCGGACAGCCCGGCGCTGGCAAGGGCGGGCCACCGGCCGGCGCTCCCGCAGCCAAGCCGGGTGAGGTGCCTGCGGGCGGCAAACCACCCGCCGCGGGCTGAGGCCGTTCCGCACCGCACAGGAACCCGACCATGCAACCGCCCGAGATTGCCATCCGCCGCCCGGTCTTCGCGAGCGTGCTTTCCCTGCTGATCCTGCTGGTAGGCCTGGTGGCCTTCCAGGGGCTCACGGTGCGCGAGTACCCCAAGATCGACGAACCGACGGTCACCGTCAGCACCACTTTCACCGGCGCCTCCAGCGAGGTGGTCGAGTCGCAGGTCAGCAAGCCGCTGGAAGATTCGATTGCCGGCATCGAGGGGGTGGATGTGATCACCTCGATCAGCCGCCAGGAGCGCAGCCAGATCACGGTGCGCTTCAAACTCGAACGCGACCCCGACTCGGCTGCCGCCGATGTGCGCGACAAGGTCAGCCGCGTGCGCCAGCGCCTGCCGCAGGGCATCGACGAACCGGTGATCGCGAAGGTCGAAGCCGACGCCTTTCCGGTGATCTGGCTGGCGTTGACCTCGGACACCCACAGCGCGCTGCAGCTGTCTGACCTGGCCAACCGCATCGCCAAGCCGGTGCTGCAGACCGCACCCGGCGCGGCCGAGGTGCGGGTGTTTGGCGAGCGCAAGTACTCCATGCGCATCTGGGCCGACCCCGACCGCCTGGCGGCCTACGGACTCACGGTGCAGGACATCGAGGACGCACTGCGGCGCTCCAACCTGGAGGTGCCGGCCGGCCGCATCGAGAGCAGCCAGCGCGAGTTCAATGTGACCGCCGCCACCGACCTGCAGACGCCGCAGCAGTTCCGCGACGTCACCATCCGCAACGTCAACGGCCTGCCGATCCGGCTGGGCGACGTGGCGCGGGTGGTGCAGGGCCCGCAGGATGAGCGCAGCTCGGTGCGCCTGAACGGCCGCGACTCGGTGTCGCTGGGCGTGATCCGCCAGGCCACGGCCAACCCGCTGGAGCTGTCTGCGGGCGTGCGGCAGCTGCTGGAGAAGGTCAAGGCCGACCTGCCGCCCGGCATCAACGTCGACATCGCCAACGACAACTCGGTGTTCATCGACCGCTCGATCAAGGCCGTCTACACCACCATCGCCGAAGCGGTGGTGCTGGTGGCGCTGGTGATCTTCGTCTTCCTTCGCACGCTGCGCGCCTCCATCATTCCGCTGGTGACGATTCCGGTCAGCCTGGTCGGAGCCTTCGCGTTGATGGCGCTGTTCGGCTTCTCCATCAACACGCTGACGCTGCTGGCGCTGGTGCTGGCTATCGGGCTGGTGGTGGACGACGCCATCGTAGTGCTGGAGAACATCTACCGTCACATTGAGGAGGGCATGAAACCCTTCGATGCGGCCATCAAGGGCGCACGCGAGATCGGCTTCGCGGTGGTGGCCATGACGCTGACGCTGGCGGCGGTGTATGCGCCGCTGGCGTTCACACCCGGTCGCACGGGTCGCCTGTTTGCGGAGTTCGCGCTGGCGCTCGCCGGCGCCGTGGTCGTCTCAGGCTTCGTGGCCCTGACGCTCTCGCCCATGATGAGCAGCAAGCTGCTGCGCCACAACCCCAACCCCGGCTGGTTCGACCGCGGCATGGAGCGTGTGCTGGTGGCCATCACCAACGGCTACACCCGGGCGCTGGCCGGCGCGCTGCGCGTGCGCTGGCTGGTGGTGGGCGTCATGCTGGCCAGTGCACTGGGCAGCTGGTGGCTGCTCAAGTCCACCAAGCAGGAACTGGCGCCACTGGAGGACCGGGGTGTGATCCTGGTCAACATCAACGGCCCGGACGGCGCCACGCTGAACTACACGCGCCGCTATGCTGAAGCGGTCGAGCGCATCGGCCAGACCTACCCCGAGTTCGACCGCATATTCGCCAACATCGGCAACCCGACTGTGGCGCAGGGCTCGGTGTTCCTGCGCGCCACGCCGTGGGAAGAGCGTGAACGCAGCACCCTGGAGATCGCCCGCGAGCTGCAGCCCAAGATCGGCGCACTGCCGGGCATCAGCGCCTTCCCGATCACGCCGCCCTCGCTGGGCCAGGGCTTCCGCGAACGGCCGATCAACTACGTCATCGTCACCAGCGACAGCTACGAGAACCTATCGCGCACGGTGCGGCGCTTCCAGGACGAGATGGCCAAGTACCCCGGCTTCCAGCAGGTCGACACCGACCTGCGGCTGAACAAGCCCGAGATTCGCATGGATGTGGACCGCGAGCGCGCCGCCGACATGGGGGTGAGTGTGGACGCCATCGCCCGCACGGTGGAGACGCTGCTGGGCGGGCGCACCGTGACCCGCTACAAGCAGGGTGGCGAGCAATACGACGTGGTGGTGCAGACCGACAGCGCGCAGCGCAGCGCGCCCGACGACATCGACCGCCTTTTCGTGCGCGGGCGGGGCGACGCCATGATTCCGCTGGCCTCGCTGGTCAAGGTCAGCGAGGTGGTGGTGCCGCGCGAACTCAACCACTTCGGTCAGCGGCGCAGCGCTTCCATCACCGCCAACCTCGGCCCCGAGCTGGCGCTGGGCGATGCGCTGCAGATCATGAACACCATCGCGGCCGAGGTGCTGCCACCGGGTTACACCACCGACCTCAACGGCCAGAGCCGCGAGTTCCGCAGCTCGTCGGGCTCGCTGGCCATCGTGTTCGCACTGTCGCTGCTGTTCATCTTCCTGGTGCTGGCGGCCCAGTTCGAGAGCTTCGTGGACCCGTTCATCATCCTGCTGTCTGTGCCTCTGTCCATGCTGGGCGCGCTCGCGGCATTGCGGCTCACCGGAGGCACGCTCAATGTGTTCAGCCAGATCGGCCTGATCACGCTGGTGGGGCTGATCTCCAAGCACGGGATCCTGATCGTCGAGTTCGCCAACCAGCTGCGCGAGCAGGGTCAGTCCAAGCTGGAGGCGGTGACCGCGGCCGCCGCACTGCGCCTGCGCCCCATCCTGATGACCACCGGCGCCATGGTGCTGGGTGCCCTGCCGCTGGCGCTGGCCTCGGGCGCGGGCGCGGAGAGCCGCCAGCAGATCGGCTGGGTCATCGTGGGCGGTATGTCGGTGGGGACGCTGCTGACCATCTTCGTGGTGCCGACCATGTACATGCTGATGGCGCGCACCCGGCACGGCTCGCGCGTGCTGCCGCAGGAGCCTGCCCAGGCGGATCCCAGCGACGTGCTGGTGGCCAAATGAGTCGCCGCGGCGTGGGGCGGGTGAATCGGTGAGCTGGCTCGAACACCGGGTGCCGCCGCCCCTGGTGGGACTGATCACCGCGTTGCTGATGGCCTGGTTGGCCGGCGGCCCTGAGTGGCATGTGCCCTCGGGTGTGAACGGGCTGTCGATGGCGCTGCTGGTGCTGGTCGGCCTGTCGTTTGATATCGCCGGGTTGCTGGCTTTCCGCGCCTCGCGCACCACGGTCAATCCGCTGCGGCCCGAACGCGCCTCGTCCCTGGTCACGCAGGGCGTCTACCGCATCACCCGCAACCCCATGTACGTGGGCATGGTGTTCCTGCTGCTGGCCTGGGGCTTCTATCTCGCGCACTGGCCGGCCCTGTTGCTGGGGCCGATGGTCTACATGCTCTATCTCAACAGGTTCCAGATCGCGCCCGAGGAGCGGGTGCTGCTTGGTCTGTTCGGCGAGGAGCACCGCGCCTACATGGCGCGGGTGCGGCGCTGGCTCTGAGGCGGCGGACCGGGTGTGCCGCGATGGAACAGGGGTGTCCTTGGCTTGACCACGCTTCAGGGACCGCGCAGCATCGGCGAACCTTGAACCGACCTGTTCTGTCATGCCTCAGCCCGTGGACCGTTATGTCCAAATCGATGGGATTCGCACCCGCTACTGGCAGGAAGGCATGGGTGGCACACCTGTGTTGCTGCTGCACGGCATTGCCTGCTCGGTGCTGGAGTGGCGCCACAACCTGCCCATGTTGTCCGACACCCACCGGGTCTTCGCGGTCGACCTGCCTGGGCATGGCCTGACCGAGAAGCCGGACGACTTCCCGTACGGCATAGCCGGCATCACACAGTTTGTGCTGGCATTCATGGACGCGCTGGGGCTGGAAAAGGTTCACTTGGCGGGCAACTCGCTGGGCGGACGGCTGGCGCTGGAGTGCGCCAGGGTTGCGCCGGAACGCCTTCTGTCGATGATGCTGCTCGATCCTGCGGGCATGGCCGAGAAACCGACGCTGCTGGAGTTCCGGCTGGCCTCGGTGCCTGTGCTGGGCGAACTGCTGACGCGGCCGAACCAGGCCGGGACGCGCATGCTCTGGCGCAAGGCTTTTGCGGCACCCGACCGGTTTGTCACCGATGGGCTGGTCCGGGACAAATACAGGCTGGCGAGCCAGCCTGGTGCTCACGCGGCATTTCTGCGCACACTGCGCAGCTTCGTCGGACTGGGCGGGTTTGAAACCACCCAGGTTCGTGCGCTGCAGGAAGCCATGCGGGACATGCGCACACCAGCACTGGTGGTCTGGGGCCGGCAGGACCGCTTCGTGCCTTGCGCGCACGCCGAGGTGCTGCGCGAGCGTCTGCCGGATGTGCGTGTGCAGGTGTGGGAGGACTGTGGTCACGCTCCGATGATCGAGTGTGCGGACCGGTTCAACCGCGAGGCCCTGTCCTTCATGGCCTCGGTGGAGGGACGTCCGGGTTGACCGATGCGCCAAGGCGCCTCAGATCACGCCTTCGAACATCATCACGTCGACCGCATCGCCCACCGCCACATGGCCCTGGTCGTGGTGCAGCACGATCAGTCCGTTGCCCTCGACCATCGACCGCAGCACACCCGAGCCCTGGTTGCCCGTGGTGCGCACGCTCAGTGAGCCGTCCGCCTTGCGCGTGACGACGCCGCGCTGGTACTCGGTGCGGCCCGGTTTCTTGCGCAATGCTTCGGCACTGTGGGCCTTGAGCAGGATGGGGTCGGAGGCCTGAGCACCCATCATGCGCAGAAGCGCCGGGCGCACGAAGGCCAGGAAGGTGACCATCACCGCCACCGGGTTGCCCGGCAGACCGAACAGCACCGCAGACCTTCCGGCCTCAGCGATCCGCCCCACCGCCATCGGCCGCCCTGGTCGCATGGCGATGCGCCAGAACGCCACGTCGCCCAGCTGCTTCATCATGGCCTTGGTGTGGTCGGCCTCGCCCATGCTCACGCCACCGCTGGTGATGATGGCGTCGGCTTCCGAGGCGGCGCGCCGGAAGGCGGCTTCGAGCGCGGCCGGTTCGTCCCTGACCACACCCATGTCGATCACCTGCACACCCATGCGGGTCAAGAGACCGAACACGGTGTAGCGGTTGCTGTCGTAGACCGCACCTTCGCGCGGCGAATCGCCCAGACTCAGGATCTCGTCACCGGTGGAGAAGTACGCCACCTTCAAGCGCCGGAACACCGGCACGGTGGGCAGGCCCAGGCTGGCGATCAGCCCCAGCGCCGCCGGTCCCAAGGTCTGGCCGCGTGCCAGGGCAGGGCGGCCGGCCATCAGGTCTTCGCCGAGCAGGCGGCGGTTGTCGCCCTGGCGGACCACGTCGGCCGGCACGGTGACCGTCTCGCCCTCGACCTTCACGAACTCGACGGGCACCACGGTGTCGGTGCCGGTGGGCATGATGGCGCCGGTCATGATCTTCACGCAGTCGCCCGCGGCGGCCTGGCCGCTCCAGGCCTGCCCTGCGAAAGCGGTGCCCAGGCAGCGCAGCACGAGCGGCTGTCCGGCCTGCAGCTGGCTGCCATCGAACGCGAATCCGTCCATGGCCGAGTTGTCGTGCGGAGGCACGCTGATCGGTGAGACCACATCCTCGGCCAGCACCCGCCCCAGGGCGCCGAACACGCCGCAAGTTTCCGTTTCACCGACCGGTGTCACCAGTCGGGCCAGGAACTCGTTGACGTCCGCGGCCTTGAGCGCTTTGGGGTCGTAGCCCTGCAGTTCGGCGGCAATCTGTTCAATCGTCTTCATCGGTCGGTCAAGGCTTTTCGAGGGCGTGCAGTTCGTCCAGGGTGTTGGCATTGGCGAACGCCAGAGGGTCGTCGCCCGGGCGGTCGAACGGAACCACCACGGTGCGGTGCTGTCCGGTCCAGCGGTCGATCTTGCGGCCACCGCCGCGGGTGAAGTCGGCCAGGCTTTCGAGCAGGTCCACCTTCATCAGGCAGAACACCGGCTGGGCGCGCCATTGCCCGTCGTCCTCGCGGGCGGCGGCCATCGCGATGTCGGTGTCAGGCGCCTCGATGGCCTGTGCCAGGCGCAGTGCCAGGTCCAGCGGAAAACGTGGGGAGTCGCAAGGCACGGTGAGCAGCCAGGGCGTTTCGCAGCGCTCCAGCCCGGTGAGGAAACCGGCCAGCGGGCCGGCGAAATCGTCGAGTGTGTCTGGCCACACCGGGGCGCCGAAGGCCTCGTAGGCCGAGAGGTTGCGGTTGGCGTTGACCATCAGGTCCCCGACCAGACCGCCTTCCTGCATCTGCAGCCGCATCAGGGCGTTCAGCGCCAGCGGCGTGCCGTGGAAGTTCTGCAGCCCCTTGTCGACGCCGCCCATGCGCGAGCCGCGCCCGCCGGCCAGGACCAGCCCGGTGATGTCTCCTGCCTGCATGGGTTCAGCCTCCGATGTAACTCATTTCGATGCGGCGTCCGCCCGTGCTCTGGTCCGGCGGCATGGAGGCGCGCAGTTCCGAGTAGCGGTCGTCGCGGCCTTGCCAGATGGCGGCGATGGCGCTGGCGAGCTCGCTATCGCTCGCCCCGCCGCGCACCAGCGGCTTCAGGTCGTGGCCTTGGGTGGCGAACAGGCAGAGGTAGAGCTTGCCTTCGGTGGAGAGGCGGGCGCGGTTGCAGTCGCGGCAGAAAGCCTGGGTCACGCTGCTGATCACGCCGATCTCGCCGCTGCCGTCCGCATAGCCCCAGCGCTCGGCGGTTTCACCCGGCGCCGACGGGTCCAGCTGCACCAGCGGCAGTTCGCGGTGGATCAGTTGCACCACCTCCGCACTGGGCATCACTTCGTCCATGCGCCAGCCATTGGTGGCGCCGACGTCCATGTACTCAATGAAGCGCAGCACCGCTCCGGTGCCCTTGAAGTGGCGCGCCATCGGCAGGATCTGGTGCTCGTTGGTGCCTCGCTTGACCACCATGTTGATCTTCACCGGGCCCAGCCCGGCGTTGCGCGCCGCCTCGATGCCGCGCAGCACATCGGCCACCGGGAAGTCGACATCGTTCATGGCTCGGAACACCGCGTCGTCCAGTCCGTCGAGGCTCACGGTCACGCGCCGCAGGCCCGCGGCCGCGAGATCGCGCGCCTTGCGCTCCAGCAGCGACCCATTCGTGGTCAGCGTGATGTCCAGCGGCCCGCCTTCGGTGGTGCGCAGCGCGGCCAGCTGTCCGATCAGGATCTCGATGTTCTTGCGCAGCAGCGGCTCGCCACCGGTGAGACGGATCTTCTGAACGCCGTGGGCGACGAACTGTCGCGCGATGCGGGTGATTTCCTCGAAGCTCAGCAGCGCGCTGTGCGGCAGGTACGGGTAGTCCTTGTCGAAGATCGACTTGGGCATGCAGTAGCTGCAGCGGAAGTTGCAGCGGTCGGTGACGCTGATGCGCAGGTCGCGCAGTGGCCGGCCGAGCGCGTCGCCGAGCAGACCGGTGGCCGCGATCGGGGTGGTGGGAACGACCGCGGCGCGGGCCGTCAGGCGCTGGTCGACCAGGGGAATCACGCGTTCGGACATGGCGAGATTATGGTCGACCCTGTATACCCCGACCGGGACGCACGGGTTCCGGAATGGGTCAATGTCCTTGGAGATTCAGGCGCCGGCACCGACCCGCACGAACACCTGTGCGTTGGCCGTCAGCCAGCGCTCGGACAGGTCGCTGTGTTGCTGGCTGGGGTGAAAGTCAGGACGGAAGTAGCGCTTCCACGGCGCATAGCTGGTGCGCAGCAGCCCGTCGCGGCCGAGCAGGTGCCGGGCGGCGCTGCGCCAGGTGGACCAGCGCCACAGCGTGCCGTCGGCGCGCAGGTTGGAGACGGTCTGTCGCAGCGCGTCGCCGAGGAAGAACATGGTCACGCGGCGCATCCAGCGCACGCGCCAGGCGTGACTGCCGCCCAGGGCCTGGTAGATGTCGAAGGCGGTGGACTTGTGTTCGGCCTCCTCGGCGCTGTGCCACAGCCACAGCGTCTTCAGGCGGGGATCGCAGCCATCCAGAAGTTCGGGGTGCGACAGCAGCCACTCGGCGAACAGGGCTGTGAAGTGTTCATTGGCGGCGGTGATGGCCACGCCGTGGCGCACATCGGCCCCGTCCATCCGTGCCAGACGCCGCCGGGCCCGGGGCTCCCAGTGGTTGCGCAAGCCGTGCTTCTCGATCTGGGCATTGAACAGGGCGTGGATGCGGCGGTGGGTGGCCTCCTGGCCCACAAAGCCCTGGACTTCGTCGCGCAGGGGCTCCTGTCGGTCCGGTGGCAGGGCCTTGAAGCCGGCGCGAACCGAGTCGATGAAGAACTGCTCGCCGATCGGGAAGCTCATGGACAGGGCGTTGAACCAGGCGGTCAGGAAGGCGTCGCCACCGCACCAGTGGCGTTCCACGGGCTGGTCCAGATCGATCAGCAGGCGGCGGACGATGAGTTCGGTCATGGTGGGTTGTGGGTGTTGGTACCAATTGGTACCGAGGTTGCCATGGTCTGGCTTTCGGCGGCGGGTGTCAACCCGGCAGGCCCGATGACCATGCCGCCTAAGATGTCGGTCATGGCGTTGAACCAGACCACACCCGAGACCGGCATCGGCAGCGAACACCGGCGGCGCCTGCTGCAAGGCATGGCCAGCGTCACCGCCACCAAGGGGCTGGCCGCGGTGACCATTGCCGACGTGGTGCGCGAGGCGGGTGTGTCCAAGCGCACGTTCTACGAGCACTTCGAGAGCAAGGATGCCTGCTTCCTGGCCCTGTACCGGGCGGTGAGCATGAACGCTCTGAAGACCTTAAGGGATTCGGTGTCGGCCGAGCGGCCCTGGCAGCAACAGCTGGAGCAGGCGTTGCAGGCCTACCTCTCACACATGGCGGCCAACCCCGTGCTGTTGCGAACCCTGTTCATCGAGATCCACCACCTGGGAGGGGCGGGCGAACAGGCTCGGCGGGAAGTCATGGATGCCTTGGCCGCGCTCATGGAGGAAACCCTTCGCCGTGGGTCGGAGCAGCGCTCCATCGACAAGGGGCTGGCGTTGGCCGCGGTGGGCGGCATCAATGAACTGATCCTGCAGGCGATCGAGCAGGGGCGGGTGGCGGAATTGCCTGCCATGACACCTGTGGCCAGCGAAGTGGTGCGCCGCCTGGCCCGTTCACCCGAGGCGTGAACGGGCGGTTGCTCCGGGGCCATGCACAGTGGCCACCGGAGCGGAAGTGTCGACAGCGCTCAGGCCATCGGCAGCAGCGGCACGATCAGCAGCGCCACGATGTTGATGATCTTGATCAGGGGGTTCACGGCCGGGCCTGCGGTGTCCTTGTAGGGATCGCCCACGGTGTCACCGGTCACGGCCGCCTTGTGGGCTTCGCTGCCCTTGCCACCATGGTGGCCGTCTTCGATGTACTTCTTGGCGTTGTCCCAGGCGCCCCCGCCGGTGCACATGGAAATGGCCACGAACAGGCCGGTCACGATGGTGCCCATGAGCAGGCCACCGAGTGCCTTCGGACCCAGGAACACGCCCACCAGGATCGGAACCACCACCGGCAGCAGGCTGGGCACGATCATTTCCTTGATCGCAGCGCCGGTCAGCATGCTCACGGCCTTGCCGTACTCCGGCTTGGCGGTGCCTTCCATGATGCCGGGGATTTCCTTGAACTGGCGGCGCACTTCCACCACCACCGCACCGGCCGCGCGGCCCACGGCCTCCATGGCCATGGCGCCGAACAGGTAGGGAATCAGGCCACCGATGAACAGGCCGATGATCACCATGGGGTCGGACAGGTCGAAGCTGACCGAGTGACCGTAGGTTTCCAGCTTGTGGGTGTAGTCGGCGAACAGCACCAGGGAAGCCAGACCGGCCGAGCCAATGGCATAGCCCTTGGTCACGGCCTTGGTGGTGTTGCCCACGGCGTCCAGCGGGTCGGTGATGTCGCGCACGCTGCTGGGCAGTTCGGCCATTTCGGCAATGCCGCCGGCGTTGTCGGTGATGGGGCCGTAGGCGTCCAGCGCCACCACGATGCCGGCCATGCTGAGCATGGAAGTGGCAGCGACCGCGATGCCGTACAGGCCGGCCAGCGTGTAGGCAGCCATGATGGCCAGGCAGACGAACAGCACCGGCCAGGCGGTCGAGCGCATGGACACGCCCAGACCCGCGATGATGTTGGTGCCGTGGCCCGTGGTGGAGGCCTGCGCGATGTGGCGTACCGGCGAGTACTGCGTGCCGGTGTAGAACTCAGTGATCCAGACCAGCGCAGCGGTCAGTACCAGGCCGACGACCGTGGCGCCGAACAGGCGCATCTGGCTGCCGGCCGCGGCGATGGCGTTGTCCGGGATGATGGCCGCCGTCACGAAGTAGAAGGCGATCAGCGAGAGCACGCCCGCGATGGCCAGGCCCTTGTAGAGCGCCGGCATCACGTTCTTCATGCCCGGGCTGGCCTTGACGAAGAAGCAGCCGATGATGGACGCGATGATCGACACGCCGCCCAGCACCAGCGGGTACAGCACCGCCTGCATCGGTGCGGCAGCCACCATCAGGGCGCCCAGCACCATGGTGGCGATCAGCGTGACGGCGTAGGTCTCGAACAAGTCGGCCGCCATGCCGGCGCAGTCGCCCACGTTGTCGCCCACGTTGTCGGCGATCACCGCCGGGTTGCGCGGGTCGTCCTCGGGGATACCCGCCTCGACCTTGCCCACCAGGTCGGCGCCGACGTCGGCGCCCTTGGTGAAGATGCCGCCACCCAAGCGCGCGAAGATCGAGATCAGCGAAGAACCGAAGGCAAAACCGATCAGCGGGTTCAGCAGCTTGGCCAGGTTCTTGTCGGGTGTGAGGTTGCCATTGCCGACCAAGAACCAGAAGAAGCCGGCCACACCCAGCAGACCCAGGCCCACCACCAGCATGCCGGTGATGGCTCCGCCGCGGAAGGCCACATCCAGCGCCGGGCCGATGCCTCTGGTGGCGGCCTGCGCGGTGCGCACGTTGGCCCGCACCGAGATGTTCATGCCGATAAAGCCGCAGGCGCCCGAGAGCACCGCCCCCAGCACGAAGCCGATGGCGGTGGTGCCGTCAAGGAACACGCCGATCAACACGGCCAGCACCACACCGACGATGCCGATGGTGGTGTATTGCTTGGCGAGGTAGGCGGCAGCGCCGGCCTGGATGGCCCCGGCGATTTCCTGCATGCGGGCGTTGCCCGCGTCCTGGGAAAGAATCCAACTGCGGGACCAGAAACCATAGACCACGGCTACCAGCCCACACACCAGCGCAAAGATCAGCGCAGTTTGTCCAACCATAGATTTCTCCTGCTCCGTAACGTTTGACTTGGAGGGGGCAACGCTGAGAGGACTACCCCCGCTGCGTTGCTTCCTCGCGTCCGTCACGCACCCGGTGCGGGTGGGGCAGGGCGATTGGCCAACGGAGTGAATGTAGCGGGAATTGCTTCAGGGACGAACTGATATGGATCAGGAAGTCAGGTTGGAATCAGTAAAATCAGGGTTAATCACTAGCGTTTTCCTCAACTTTCCAAAGAACCCCATGTCTCTTGACAACGTCACCCCTGGCGACAAGATCCCCGAAGCGTTCAACGTCATTATCGAGATCCCCATGAACGGCGATCCGATCAAGTACGAAGTGGACAAGGAATCGGGCGCGATCTTCGTGGACCGCTTCATGAACACCGCCATGCACTATCCGACCAACTATGGTTATGTGCCCAAGACGATCGCTGGTGACGGCGACCCGGTGGATGTCCTGGTGGTCACCCCCGTGCCGCTGATGCCTGGCGTCGTGGTGCCTTGCCGTGCCATCGGCATCCTGAAGATGACCGACGAAGCCGGCGAAGACGGCAAGGTGCTGGCTGTGCCGACCAACAAGATCCTGTCGCTCTACAGCCGCTGGACCAAGCCCGAAGACCTGAATCCGATGCGCCTGAAAGCCATCGAGCACTTCTTCGAGCACTACAAGGACCTGGAGCAGGGCAAGTGGGTCAAGGTGGGTGGCTGGGAAGGTCCGGAAGCTGCCCACAAGGAAATCATGGACGGCGTCGCTGCCTACAACAAGGCGCAGGGCTGATCTCTCTTCGGCACCTTCGAGGTGCCGGACACAAAAAAGCCTGCCGAGCGGCAGGCTTTTTTGTGGGCGCAGCGAACAGGTTCAGTTCTGTGCAGCGTCGATGTCACCTCGGTACTCGATCTTGCCGCGCACACGGGCGCGCGGATGCATGTCGATCAGTTCGTCGTAGCTGGCGTCGCCGATCAGCGTGGCAGATCCGGTGATCTCCAGTGCTTTGCGCGCGATCACGGCGCCGATCACCTTGCCCTCGATGAACACGTAGTCGGCCTCAAGCCGGGTGTTCTCGATCACACCAGTGGCACCCACATGCAGGGTGCCGCCGGTTTCGAACGTGATGTTGCCTTTGAGCTGGCCATCGACCTTGATGCCCTGGTCGCGCGTGGTGTGAAAGTTGCCGTCGAAAACGGCGCCTTCGGCGATCAGGCTGGTGATGGCGGAAAGGCGCTCGGCCGGAACGAGGCGCGTGGACGCGGGGTTGTGGCTCATGAGATCAGGGCTCCTTGCTGTGCAACCAGTTTTCAGGGGTGAGGGTGAGTGTATCGGGAGATGTCGGTGCTTCAACAGCTGTTGTCGCGACGTTGGCGACGACACCAAGCGCCGCGCTGGCGCGCAGAGTCAGCGGTGTCGAGTCCGCTTCTGTGCTGGTTTCCGGAGGCTCCACGGCAGCCGGCGAGGGCGCGTACACCGCAGCCTCTGCTTCGATCATGCGTGGTTCGGCTGCCGCGGGTATTGCCGGGAGCCAGCCGGCCAGGTAGCCCACGGCGACCAGCAGCGCCAAGGCGGCCAACAGCCAGGGCAGGTACCGCAGAGCGAACCAGACGATCCAGCGCCAGACGATTCTGCGTTGGGCCACGCGCCGGTCCCGGCGCCAACTCGCCTGAAGCGCGGCCAGCCGCAGCGCCTCGGAGCCGGGGATCGGCGGCTGGCGGCGCGAGGGCGGTTGCTGGTGTTCGCTCCGCTGCCACTGCATGAGGCCGTCAGTTCACTTTCCGGGCGGGAGCCACGCGTTCGAGCGTCGCATTCAGATCGGCGCCATTGACCTGGATACGCCCATAGCGCACCAGCCCGTGAACACTGGCCGAATCGTGCAGGGACACTTCGCCCTGGCCCGAGTCGAGCACACCATCGGTGTGCCCCATGACGGAGATCTTGTGGGCGGTGATGTCTCCTTTGACACGCCCGGTCTCGGTGACCACCACCGACACCTGGATGCCTTCGGCCTGGGTGAGGTTGCCATCAATCTGCCCCGCCACGCTGAACGGCCCCTTGAGCAGGGCGTTGCCTACAAAGTGCATGCCATCGGCCAGCATGCTGCGGGCCGTGGCTGCCTCGGTCGCGTCGATCACGGACACGCTGCTGTCTTGCGCCTGCAGCATGGGAATCGCCTCTGCCATGGCCGGCGGCATGGCGCGGCCCACATCCACTTCAAGCGCCTGTGGCATGTCAGACGCAGGTGCCTGCTCCGGATTGGGCATGGCGGGGAAGCTGTTCTGGTCGTTCATCATGGTCTGGGGTCCTGGGTGCTGTTCGAGATGGCGTTCGGGCGGAATGTAGCGGCGTGCTTTCATGATCGGCTTCCGGGTGCTCTCAAGGGCTGCTGGGACTGGACATCATGCAACACGGGCACGGTGCTTCCCAACTTTAGCGTCTTGAAAGGACCGCGAAGATCAGCGCCCTCGTACAGCTGCAATCGTTTGGCCATCAGCGTGCCCGTGGACACACCAGTCTGGGCCACATAGGCCATGCCATGGCATTCGAGCTGCGTGTCCTGCGCGGAGCCCTCGGCCACGCCGAGCTGGCCGAACAGGTACAGGTCGCCCTGCACACGAACCGTGCCCCGCACCACGCCACCCTTCCAGATGATGAGGCGTCCGTTGACCCGAATCTGCCCGGAAATCTCCCCCTGGACCAGCAGGCCTCCTTCGAACAGCAAGTCTCCCTGCAGCCGGCTCCCGGCGGCCACCCGGTTGACCACGTTCATGGCGATCGGGTCGATCGTCAGCGTGTCCTGCGGCAGCTTCATTTCCACAGCAGCAGCCCCCAGGAAACGGCCGATCCGGTCAGCGAGAGCAAGCCCAGAATTGCCACCCACAGCGCATGGCGCTCCATCAGGCGGCGCACACGACCAGGCCGGGCCCTTGCGGAACCGGGTGGCGTGGCATGGTGGAGCACTGCCCATTCCTGCCAGAGCCGGCTCAGACGGCTTTCACCGGTGGCCAGATCAATGCGCAGGCCTTCCGAGTCCGTGCCACCGGGCTGGCGCCGCCGGCCGAGCAGGACAGTGAATGGCGCGCCCACAACGGTCTGGGTGAAGAAGGCGTCTGTCGGGTCCATGGTTCGCGATTGTAGGGAGAATGTAACAAGTCGCTACGGACGCGTGCGCACGTCGAATGTCTTAGAGCATTCCGTGGGCAGCACACAGGGTGCAGCGGGACTACGACCGATTGTCGGGGATGGTTGCGGCAGGTGGCTCTGCAGATGTCCGGACCGGATTGCGTTCCGCCAGATGCGCGAGGTAGTTGTCCACACCGCTCTCCTCGCGCTCAAGGAAGCGGGCCACCGCGTCAGCAAATGCCGGGTGGGCCAGCCAGTGGGCGCTGCTGGTGCGCGTGGGCAGTAGCGCGCGGGCCATCTTGTGCTCGCCCTGGGCCCCGCCTTCGAACCGTTCAAACCCGTTCCGGATGCACCAGTTCAGGGGCTGGTAGTAACAGGCCTCGAAATGCAGGCAGTCCACCCGCTCCAGCGCGCCCCAGTAGCGGCCGTACGCCACCCGCCGTGACGCGTCGATGCCCACCAGGCTGCTGGCAATCGGACGACCTTCGCGCTCTGCGACGAACATCAGCCAGTGTTCGGGCATGTCGTGGGCCATGCGGGCGAAGAAGTCCGGCTGCAGGTAGGGCGCATTGCCATGTTCCAGGTAGGTGCGTTCGTAGCAGCTGTAGAAGAACCGCCAGTCCGCGTGGCTGATGTCCCGGCCCTGTGCATGGCGGAACTGCACGCCAGCATCGGCGACCTTGCGCCGTTCCTGTCGGATCTTCTTCCGCTTGTCCTGCTGCAGGCTGGCCAGGAACTGCTCGAAGTCCAGGTGGTTCTGGTTGTGCCAGTGGAACTGCACCGTGTGGCGCAGCATCAGCCCGGCATCGACGCAGGCCTGCTGGTCGCGCGGCTGGGCAAACAGCAGATGCAGCGACGAGAGCTTCTGGTCCTGACAGTAACGGAGCAGCGCCTGCAGCAATGCCGCTCGTGATGCATCGTCGCGCGCCAGCAGCCGGGCGCCGGGCACAGGGGTAAAGGGCACTGCCACCAGGGCTTTCGGGTAGTAGGACAGCCCATGCTGTTCGTAGGCGTTGGCCCACGCCCAGTCGAACACGTATTCGCCATAGGAATGCCGCTTCAGGTAGAGCGGGCAGGCCGCGACCATGTGACCACCGTCCCACAAGGTCATGAAGGCCGGCTGCCACCCGGTGCGATGGGTGGCGCTGCCGCTGGCATCGAGCGCCGCCAGATACTCCAGTCGCATGAAGGGGCTGGGGTCGGTCTCGAGCGCCAGCAGGTTATTCCAATCGGCGAGAGGGATTTCCGCCGGCGCTTCGAAAACCCGGGTGACATAATCTTTCACCCCCCTGCCGGGGCTTGGTGCACCGGTGGCTGTTCTCTGTGTTGTTCCCCTTGGTTCCGATTCCATGACGCTCAAAATTTGTGTGGCCCAGCTCAATTTCGTGGTGGGGGACATGACTGGCAACGCCAGGCGCATTGTGGAGGCGGCGCGCAGCGCCCATGCTGGCGGAGCACAACTGCTCGTGACACCGGAGCTGGCGCTGTGTGGTTACGCGGCGGAGGACCTCTTCCTTCGGCCCGCCTTTGTCGACGCCAGTGATGATGCGCTCAAAGTGATCGTCAGCGGCACGGCCGACCTCAAAGGCCTGCACATCGTGGTGGGACATCCGGCCCGCATAGAGGGCGACGCAGGGGTGCGCAACCGAAGTGTGTCGGTGGCCAGCCTGTACAACGCTGCGAGCGTGGTCTGCGAGGGGCGCATCACCCACACCTATGCCAAGCGCGAGCTGCCCAACTACCAGGTCTTTGACGAGCGTCGTTACTTCGTTCCGGGGGATGACGTCGGCGTGTTTGATGTTCTGGACAGCACAGGCCGGTCTGCGAAGGTGGGCCTGCTGATCTGCGAGGACGCCTGGTTCGACGAGCCCGCAGCCGATGCCCGCGCCGCTGGTGCCGAGGTGCTGGTGGTCATCAACGCCTCGCCGTTTCATGTCGGCAAGGGGGGCGAACGCGAGTCCACCATGCGCGATCGAGCCCGGGCGGTTGGTCTTCCGCTGGTGTATGCCCACCTGGTCGGCGGGCAGGACGAAATTGTGTTCGAGGGGCGCAGCTTTGTGCTGTGCGCCGACGGGGGGCTGGCGGGCCGCGCGATCAGCTTTGAAGAATCCCTGTTTGACATCGCCATGACCCGTGCCGACGGTGGCTGGCAGATTGAGGCGACCGTGGATCGGCCCCACAGCCTGGAAGCAGATCTTTGGCACGCGCTGGTTCTGGGTGTGCGCGACTACCTGGGCAAGAACGGCTTTCCCGGGGCGCTGCTCGGGCTATCGGGTGGTATTGACTCGGCACTGGTGCTGGCGATTGCGGTCGATGCGCTGGGCAAGGAACGTGTGCGGGCGGTGATGATGCCGTCTCCCTACACAGCAGACATTTCCTGGATCGACGCGCGAGACATGGTGGCGCGTCTGGGGGTGCGCTACGACGAGATCGCCATCGCGCCAGAGTTCGAGTCGTTCCGGGCGTCGCTCACACCCCTGTTCGAAGGACGCCCAGAAGACACCACCGAAGAAAACCTGCAGGCGCGCATCCGCGGCACGCTGCTGATGGCGCTGTCCAACAAGTTCGGCTCCATCGTGCTGACCACCGGCAACAAGAGCGAGATGGCCACGGGGTACTGCACTCTCTACGGTGACATGGCCGGTGGATTTGCGGTCATCAAGGATGTCGCCAAGACCATGGTGTTCCGGCTGGCGCGCTGGCGCAACGCGCACGACCCCTACGGCACCGGCGCGAACCCGATTCCGGAACGAATCATCACGCGGCCGCCGAGTGCCGAACTGCGGCCGGACCAGAAGGATCAGGACAGCCTGCCGGAGTACGAGGTCCTGGATGCCATCATCGAACGCTACATGGAGAACGACCGCAGCCCGGACCAGATCGTGGCGGAGGGATATCCGCAGGCCGACGTGGACAAGGTGGTCCGGCTGATCCGCATCAACGAATACAAGCGGCGCCAGGCGCCCATCGGCATTCGCGTCACGCACCGCAGCTTCGGCAAGGACTGGCGCTACCCGATCACCAGTCGATACCGCGCCTGACACGCCCGAGTGCCCCATGGGGACAGGCCCCCTTGGGCATAATCGCCCGGCAACTTTGCCCGCCAGACTGGAGACCCCGACATGAAGCAGATCACCGCCGTCATCAAACCGTTCAAGCTGGAGGAGGTGCGGGAGGCGCTCGCCGAACAGGGCGTGACCGGTCTGACCGTGACCGAGGTCAAGGGGTTCGGTCGCCAGAAGGGGCACACCGAGCTCTACCGAGGTGCCGAATACGTGGTGGACTTCTTGCCCAAGGTGAAGCTGGAGGTGGTCGTGAAGTCGGACGACGTGGATCGTTGCGTCGACGCGATCGTGCGTGCCGCGCGCACCGGAAAGATCGGTGACGGCAAGATCTTTGTGACGCCGGTCGAGCGCGTGGTGCGCATCCGCACCGGTGAAGAAGACGAAACCGCGGTCTAAACCCGGTCCAGGTGGTCGGCGGGCGTGACGCCCCCGGCCTGCACCAGTTCCGGCAGCAGCAGCTGCCAGTCGGATCCCACGCGGATCAGCTCCATCTGCCACGGTCCCATGAACTGCTGCTCAACACCGGTTTGCATGAAGCCCAGCAGTCCGTCGTAGTAGCCATCGACATTGAGCAGGCCGACCGGCTTGTCGTGGTACCCCAGCTGGCGCCAGGTCCAGACCTCGAAGAACTCCTCGAAGGTGCCGATGCCTCCCGGCAAGGCGAGAAAGGCGTCGGCTCGTTCGGCCATCATGCGCTTGCGCTCGTGCATGGTGTCGACCACATGCAACTCGCTGCACCCCTTGTGAGCCCATTCCCGCTCGACCAGGGCCTTGGGAATGATGCCAACCACCCGTCCACCGGCCGTCAGCGTCGCGTCGGCCAGCAGCCCCATCAAGCCGTTGTGTCCCCCGCCATAGACCAACTGGCCTCCATGGCGCCCGATCCACTCCCCCACGCATCGCGCAACCTGCGCATAGGCAGGATTGGCGCCCGGTCGGGAGCCGCAGTAGACACAGAGAGAGAACGCAGGTGATTTCATGGGATTCGATGGATGAGGGCTGCGACCCAGGTGCCGGCACACAGCAACAAGCTGAGCAGCACCGCAGCGCTGCCCATGTCTTTGGCGCGCTTGGACAGTTCGTGCCATTCCGGTCCGATGCGATCGATGGCTGACTCGACGCCGGTGTTGAGCAACTCGACGATCAGCACCAGCAGCACCGAGCCCGCCAGCAGAACCACCTCCACCCAGCTGCGACCCAGCCAGAAGGACGAGGGCAGCAGCAGCGCCGCAGCGAGCATCTCCTGCCGCAGAGCCGTTTCCTGCCAGCCCGCGCGCAGCCCCGCCATAGAGTAGCCGAAGGCGTGCCACATCCGGCTGAGTCCGTGCCGGCGCTTCTGGGCGTCGGTGGGCTCGGTAGGGGTGTTGGGCGCGGGTTTCACAGATGCCAGAACTTGCGCGGGCGAGGGGGTAGGTCGGGCTTGAAATGCACCAGGCGTGTGCCGGCCAGCGCATCGTGGACAAACTGGCCCTGTGCGTGGAACCGGGACAGCAGGGCCCAGACCAGCACCCATCCCACCACGATGACCGAGAGTTCTCCCGCGGGCAGCCTGAACATCCCTCCAGCGGCCAGCGGCGGCAGGAACCACAGCCAGCTCAGGAGATAGCGAACCAGGGCCCTTGTCTGTGTCAGGGCATGCCCGTTGGCGTCAACGACCCGGATGTGCCATGTCTTCATGGCCAGCGTCTGCCCCTTGGCCCAGAACCAGACGAAATAGATGCCAAACACGATGAACAGGAACCCCTGCTGCCAGTGGCGGTTGTCCAGGGCGTTGCGGGTCTGGGTGAGTGTGGAAAACAGATAGCCGGCGATGAACACGACGCCAAAAAGGAGCGTGCCCTCGTACAGCCAGCAGGCCATGCGGCGCATCAGCGGGGGCGCAATGAGGGAGGGAGGACTGGCAGAGACGGGAGAGGCTTGCATCATGGGCGCGCGAAACAGCGGGCGATTGTCGCACCCTGCGACAGGTGCTTTGCTCAACGTTTCTGAACATCTTGGCGGGTCATGCGCGAAGGTTTGTGCTGCAGTGCGATAATGTCAGGCTGCAATTCAAAAAAGCAAACGGGTCATGGTCCGGCGGGGTATGTGTCCGCTCATGTCCACTGGCCTCAAGTTCCGACACCGCTTCACGAGAGTTGGTGAAGGAGCACCCAAGGTATTTCGTCAGAGAAATTCTCGAAAGGTTGATCATGGAAATCTCCAAGGCTGAAATGGCCTCGGCCGCCGCCGCTGTCGCCGGCCAATCCCCCGCATCCGAACAGCTCATGGGCGCCGAAATCATGGTGCGCGCCCTGCAGGCCGAAGGCGTGAAGTACATCTGGGGTTACCCGGGTGGTGCGGTTCTCTACATCTACGATGCCCTGTACAAGCAGGACACCATGCAGCATGTGCTGGTGCGCCACGAGCAGGCTGCCGTGCACGCCGCAGACGGCTACGCCCGTGCCACCGGTGACGTGGGTGTGGCGCTGGTCACCTCGGGACCTGGCGTGACCAATGCCGTCACCGGTATCGCCACGGCGTATACCGACAGCATCCCCATGGTCATCATCGCGGGTCAGGTGCCCACGGCGGCCATCGGTTCGGACGCATTCCAGGAATGCGACACCGTCGGTATCACCCGCCCCATCGTGAAGCACAACTTCCTGGTCAAGGATGTGCGTGAGCTGGCGGACGTGATGAAAAAGGCCTTCCACATCGCCCGCACCGGTCGTCCTGGTCCCGTGGTGGTGGATATTCCAAAAGACGTGTCCTTCAACAAGGCCACCTGGACCGGTTACCCCGAGTCGGTGGAAATGCGCTCCTACAACCCGGTTCGCAAGGGGCATGGAGGCCAGATCCGCAAGGCGTTGCAGCTGCTGCTGACGGCCAAACGGCCCTACATCTACACCGGCGGTGGTGTTCTGCTCGGCAACGCGGTTCCCGAATTGCGCACCCTGGTGGACTTGCTGGGCTATCCGGTCACCCACACCCTGATGGGGCTGGGCGCCTACCCGGCGACCGATCGCAAGTTCCTGGGCATGCTGGGCATGCACGGCACCATCGAAGCCAACCACGCCATGCAGAATTGCGACGTGCTGCTGGCGGTGGGTGCACGCTTTGACGACCGCGTGATCGGCAACCCCAAGCACTTTGCTTCGGTGGAGCGCAAGATTATTCACATCGACATCGATCCTTCGAGCATCGCCAAACGCGTCAAGGTGGACGTGCCCATCGTGGGGGATGTCAAGGATGTGCTGACCGAGCTGATCAACATGATCAAGGAAGGTCAGGCAAGGCCGGACGAGAAGGCGCTGGCTTCCTGGTGGGACACCATTGAGGGCTGGCGTTCGCGCGACTGCCTGCGCTATGACCGCACCAACACGCAGGTGATCAAGCCGCAGATGGTGGTGGAGACGCTTTGGAATCTGACCAAGGACGACGACTGCTACATCACGTCCGACGTGGGGCAGCACCAAATGTTCGCCGCGCAGTTCTACAAGTTCAACGAACCTCGGCGCTGGATCAACTCTGGTGGTCTGGGCACGATGGGCGTGGGACTGCCATACGCCATGGGCATCAAGCTGGCCAAACCCGACGCCGACTGCTGGTGCATCACCGGCGAAGGCTCGATCCAGATGAACATCCAGGAGCTGTCAACCTGCCAGCAGTACGGTACGGCGGTGAAGGTGTTGTCCCTGAACAACCGCTACCTGGGAATGGTGCGGCAATGGCAGGAACTGATTTACCAGGGCCGCTACAGCCACAGCTACATGGATGCGCTGCCGAACTTCGTCAAGCTGGCAGAGGCCTATGGTCACGTCGGCATGCTGGTCGAGCGCCCACAGGACGTAGAAGCCGCATTGCGTGAAGCGCGCTCCATCAAGGATCGCTGCGTCTTCATTGACGTGCGCACCGACCCGACGGAGAACGTCTGGCCCATGGTGGAAGCCGGCAAGGGCATCACCGAAATGCTGCTGGGCTCAGAAGAGCTCTGATAGACCCTCTGCACCAGGACGTTGCGCGCGTCAGCACGCAACGTCCTGGTGCTTCCCTTCGACGAATCTATTTGCAGCCGAGCCTGTGCATTACCGTGCGCAGGGGAGGGCTCAGAAAAGAGGAATCTTCATCATGAAACACATCATTGCCGTGCTGCTTGAGAACGAAGCTGGCGCGCTGTCCCGCGTCGTGGGGTTGTTCTCGGCCCGCGGCTACAACATCGAGTCACTCACCGTGGCGCCGACGGAAGATCCGTCGCTTTCGCGCATGACCATCCAGACCACCGGGTCGGACGATGTCATCGAGCAGATCACCAAGCACCTGAACCGCCTGATCGAGGTGGTGAAGGTGGTGGACCTGACCGAAGGCGCCTACACCGAGCGCGAGCTCATGCTGGTGAAGGTGCGCGCGGTAGGCAAGGAGCGCGAAGAGATGAAGCGCATGGCGGACATCTTCCGGGGTCGCATCATCGACGTGACAGAGAAGAGCTACACCATTGAGCTGACGGGCGACCAAGGCAAGAACGACGCATTTCTGGAAGCCATCGACCGCTCTGCCATCCTTGAGACGGTGCGTACGGGCTCGTGCGGCATCGGACGTGGCGAGCGCATTCTGCGCGTTTAAGATCTTGGGTTTTTCGGGCTCAGCCGAACCGCCGTTCGGGCTGGGCCTGTCGAGGGCCTTCGACGGGCTCGCATGCGAACGGCAAACCAACACTCCAAAGAGGAATGACCATGAAAGTTTTCTACGACAAAGACTGTGACCTGAGCCTGATCAAGGGCAAGACCGTCGCGATCATCGGCTACGGTTCGCAAGGCCACGCCCACGCCCAGAACCTGAACGACAGCGGCGTGAAGGTTGTGGTCGGCCTGCGCAAGGGCGGCGCCTCGTGGGACAAGGTCGGCAAGGCCGGCCTGACCGTGATGGAAGTCAACGACGCAGTGAAGGCCGCTGACGTGGTCATGATCCTGCTGCCTGATGAGCAGATCGCCGAGGTTTACAACAACAACGTGGCCCCCAACATCAAGCAAGGCGCTTCGCTGGTGTTCGCCCATGGCTTCAACGTGCACTACAACCAGGTCGTTCCCCGCGCCGATCTTGATGTGTGGATGGTTGCGCCCAAGGCCCCCGGCCATACCGTGCGCAACACCTACACCCAAGGCGGTGGCGTGCCTCACCTGATCGCGGTGCACCAGGACAAGTCCGGCAAGGCCCGCGACCTGGCCCTGAGCTACGCCATGGCCAACGGTGGCGGCAAGGCCGGCATCATCGAGACCAACTTCAAGGAAGAGACCGAGACCGACCTGTTCGGTGAGCAGGCCGTGCTGTGCGGTGGCGCCGTCGAGTTGATCAAGATGGGTTACGAGACCCTGGTCGAAGCCGGCTATGCACCTGAAATGGCCTACTTCGAGTGCCTGCATGAGCTCAAGCTGATCGTCGACCTGATCTACGAAGGTGGCATCGCCAACATGAACTACTCGATCTCCAACAATGCGGAGTTCGGTGAGTACGTCACCGGTCCGGAAGTGATCAACGAAGAGTCGCGCAAGGCCATGCGCAACGCGCTCAAGCGCATTCAAAACGGTGATTACGCCAAGATGTTTATCCAGGAAGGCCGCCTGAACTACCCGAGCATGACCGCCCGCCGTCGCAACACCGCCGATCACCAGATCGAAGTGGTGGGTGCCCAGCTGCGCGCCATGATGCCGTGGATCGCCAAGAACAAGCTGGTTGACCAGACCCGCAACTGATCGACATTGCCCAGTTTGAGAGGCCACTTCGGTGGCCTTTTTTCATGAAGCTGGGCATTGTCACTGGCTTACACTGCGCCTCTCACGCCTTTGTGGCCCGAATACCCTGACCCATGCACGACGGATCCAATCCCCTTCACGAACCGGCGGCGGAAAGCCCCCGTCGTCCCAAAGGCATCTACATGTTGCCGAACATGATCACCCTGGCGGCTTTGTTCGGGGGCTTCTACGCGATCGTGATGGCCATGAACGGGCGCTTTGATCTCGCCACCGTCGGTATCTTTGCCGCCATGGTGCTGGACAGTCTGGACGGTCGCGTCGCCCGCATGACCAACACGCAAAGCGCCTTTGGCGAACAGATGGACTCCCTGTCGGACATGGTGTCGTTCGGAGCGGCGCCGGCGCTGGTGGCCTACGTCTGGGTGCTCAGGGACATCGGACGCTGGGGCTGGATTGCCGCGTTCGTTTACTGCGCCTGCGCCGCCCTGCGGCTCGCGCGTTTCAACGTGAATACCGGGGTTGTCGACAAGCGCTATTTTCAAGGTCTGCCTTCACCGGCAGCGGCTGCGCTTGTGTCGGGGTTCATCTGGCTCGCCAATGAGCTTGAGCTGGTCAAGGCCGATCTGGTCTGGGCCATGTTCGCGATCACGCTGTACGCCGGTTTGACCATGGTGACGAACGTCCCGTTCTACAGCTTCAAGGACCTGAGTCTGAAGAAGAGCGTGCCCTTCGCCGCCATCGTGCTGGTGGCCTTGGGCATTGCGGTCATCAACATTCATCCGCCCACGGTTCTGTTTGGGTTGTTCGTGATGTATGGACTGTCGGGGTATGCCATGTATTTCTGGCGCAAGGCCAAGGGACGCCCCACCAGCGTGATCAGCACATCTACCGATGAACCTGACGAGCGCGGATTGCACGAATGAGAACGCGCATGGCGCCCATGGTTTTCCTCAATCGGCGTGTTCTCTGTCCTGTGCTACATTGCACGGCATGAGTTTCAGCACCTTCTCGCTACTACTGGATGTCCGTGACGGGCAGGTCTGGTAACGCGCGAGAGGTTTCCAACAACGGCCCGTTTGCACCCGCAGCGGGCCGTTTGTTTTGGAGCTGCGGGTTTTTTCAAGAGTGGTCCACGAGCCCACACACCGGAGAAAAGTTATGAGCGACCAGTTGATCATTTTCGACACCACTTTGCGCGACGGCGAGCAGTCGCCTGGTGCTTCCATGACCAAGGACGAAAAGCTGCGTATTGCACGCCAGCTCGAGCGGCTGAAGGTCGATGTGATCGAGGCGGGTTTTGCCGCCAGCTCCAATGGGGACTTTGACTGTGTCCAGGCGATCGCCAACACCATCAAGGACTCAACGGTTTGCTCGCTGGCCCGCGCCAATGATCGCGATATTTCCCGCGCCGCCGAAGCCCTCAAAGGAGCCAATCGGGCACGTATTCACACCTTCATCGCGACCAGCCCCCTCCACATGGAGAAAAAGCTGCGCATGACGCCGGACCAGGTGTTCGAGCAGGCCAGGCAGTCGGTGCGTTTTGCGCGGAACCTCGTCGATGACATTGAGTTCAGCCCGGAGGACGGATATCGCAGCGACATCGACTTCCTCTGTCGGGTGCTTGAAGCTGTGATCAACGAAGGTGCGACAACGCTGAATATCCCCGACACCGTGGGGTATGCGGTGCCCGAGCTTTACGGCAACTTCATTCGTACGCTGCGGGAGAGAATTCCCAACTCCGACAAGGCTATCTGGTCTGTGCATTGCCACAACGATCTCGGCATGGCGGTCGCCAACTCACTGGCTGGCGTGAAGATTGGTGGCGCCCGTCAGGTCGAGTGCACCATCAATGGGCTCGGCGAGCGTGCAGGCAACTGCTCGCTCGAAGAAATCGTGATGGCGGTGAAGACTCGGCGCGACTATTTCAACCTGGACATTGGCATCGACACTACCCAGATCGTCCCGGCCAGCCGGATGGTCAGTCAGACCACTGGTTTTGTGGTTCAACCCAACAAGGCTGTCGTAGGGGCCAACGCGTTTGCGCATGCCTCGGGCATCCACCAGGATGGGGTGCTCAAGGCGCGCGATACCTATGAAATCATGCGTGCAGAGGATGTAGGCTGGAGCGCCAACAAGATCGTGCTGGGCAAGCTCAGTGGTCGCAATGCGTTCAAGCAGCGCTTGCAAGATCTGGGTATCGAGATGGCGTCGGAAAGCGAGATCAACACCGCCTTCGCCGCTTTCAAGGAGTTGGCCGATCGCAAGAGCGAGATATTCGACGAAGACATCCTCGCGCTGTGCAGCGACGAGAGCGTGACCGCCGAAAAAGAACGCTATGGTCTGGTGTCGCTGTCCCAACGCAGTGAAACGGGGGAGCGCCCCCATGCCGAGGTGGTGTTCACGGTCGAAGGCAAAGAAATCCACGGCTCGTCCGACGGCAACGGCCCCGTCGATGCCTCGCTCAAGGCCATCGAGAGCCATGTCAAGAGTGGGGCGGAACTGGTGCTGTATTCGGTCAATGCCATCACCAGTGGTTCAACCGAAAGCCAGGGAGAGGTGACCGTTCGACTGCAGCACGGTGGCCGGGTGGTGAACGGGGTCGGTGCCGATCCTGACATCGTCGTGGCGTCTGCCAAGGCCTATCTGAGTGCTCTCAACAAGCTGGAAAGCCAAGCGGAGAGGGTTGCAGCACAAGGATAAGGCATTACAAATCAACCACTTGTAACGAAATCCTCGGAGCAAGCCACGAACAACCATGTATCTCAGCGGTTGTTTCGGCGTTCACTGAGGAGTGCGTTACAAGCGTTTGATATTGCTAGTTTTTTTTCATACTCCTATACTTAGGCACCTGCTTTTGAGGCCGTTGGAGTGGAGCCCATGAAATTGTCCCGCGTACGATTCGTCACGCTGCTGCATTTTGTTGCGCTTGCCGTGATGTCGGCGTCCCTGGCGTTGCCGGTGACCGCGGAGGCGGCCTCCAACAAAGCTGAAAAAGCTGCCCGCAAAGCTACTTCCCAGTCTACCGAACGCAGCAAGCGCTCCAGCGTCGCCAAGAAAGATGCGCGCGAGAGCAAGAGGGAACTCTCTGCCAAAAGAAAGCAAGCGGCGAAAGCCGCTCGTTTGGCGCAGTCTGACTCCCGGGCGAGCAAGCGCAAGACTGAGAGAAGCAGTCGTCTGGCGAAGGCCCGCAAGGCCAGTGAAGCAAGGCATGCTCGTGCCGCTCGCCAGCCAGTGCGACTGGTGGCGCACCAGCCCAGTCGCACGGTACGTTCGGTGGCGGTGGAGCCACGTGCATCCATTGGGGAGCGGATGGGGCTTCGGGCTGCGGGGGATCCTTTGGATCTCAACTCCAGTGTTGCGCTGGTGGTGGATCAGCAAACCAACGAGGTGCTGTTCAGCAAAAACGATTCCGCGGTTCTTCCAATTGCATCCTTGACGAAGTTGATGACTGGGCTTGTGGTCACCGATGCGAATCTGCCCCTTGATGAGATGGTGACGATCACGTCCGACGACGTTGACACGGTCAAAGGCAGTCGCTCGCGGTTGGCGGTGGGGACCACCCTGACGCGGCTGGAGTTGATGCACTTGGCGCTCATGTCCAGTGAGAACCGCGCCGCCCACGCTTTGGGGCGCACTTATCCTGGTGGGTTGGATCAGTTTGTGCGTCTGATGAATACGAAAGCACGCGAGCTGGGCATGCTCGACACACGTTATGTCGAGCCGACTGGCTTGTCGAGTCTGAACCAGTCCAGCGCGCGTGATCTCGCGACTTTGGTGTCTGTGGCGTATCAAAGGCCGCTGCTCCGCAGCCTCTCGACTTCGCCAAGCCACCAGTTGGAACTGGGTCATCGAACATTGGAGTATCGCAACTCCAACCGTTTGATTCGTGATCCCGACTGGGATATTGGTCTCCAGAAGACTGGGTACATATCGGAGGCGGGTCGATGCCTGGTGATGCAGGCGCGTGTGGCTGGGCGCCAGTTGATCATGGTGTTCCTCGATGCAACGGGCAAGCTGGGAAGGGCCCAGGACGCCGAACGAGTGCGTCGCTGGGTCGAGGCACAACCAATGCACCAGGCAGTGCGCCCGCAAGGTTGAGTTTCTCCTTGCCACCAAAGCAAAAAAGCGGCCCGAAGTGGACCGCTTTTTGTTTGCAGGTCAGCGGGCAACCGGCTGTGCAGCGAAGCCTTTGGGACACCCCAAAGCAATCGAAATCTCCGCGGCTGTTGAGCGAAGTTTAGGAACCCAGTTTTCGTCGATGCGATCTGCGGGCGCTGAAATTGACAGTCCGGCGACCAGCCGGCACTGGTCATCGTAGATGCCAGCAGCCATGCAACGCACTCCCAGTTCCAGCTCCTCATTGTCACGGGCCAAGCCAGCCATACGGCACTGCTGTAGTTCTCGTTCAAGGTTGGGCAGCTGAGTCAGGCTGTTGCGGGTGTTGCCAGCAAGACCGGTTCGGGTTGCGTAGGCACGCACCCTCTGAGGTTCATCGGCAGCCAGAAACAGTTTGCCCACCGAAGTCAGATGCAGTGGAGCGCGGCCGCCAATGGCGCGGACGACCTGCATTCCAGACCGCTCGCTGTAGGCCCGCTCCACATAGACGATTTCGTCGCCCTGCCGGACGCTTAGGTTGACCGGTTGCTGGATCAGCTTGTGGAGCTCTCGCATTGGAGCAAGCGCGGCATCCCTGACACTGAGGCGCGCTTTCACCAGGTTGCCCAACTCAAGCAGGCGCATGCCGAGTCTGTAGCTCCCTGCCTCAGGACGGTCCACGAAGCGGCCGATGGTCAGGTCGTTGAGAATCCGATGCGCGGTTGAGGGGTGCAAGCCGGTCTTCTCACTGATTTCCTTGAGGGATACCGGCTCTTCGCGGGAAGCTAGAACCTCCAGAAGGTTGAACATCCGTTCGATGACCTGGACCGTGGGGGTGCTGGGCAGAGAGTCGTTTCGTTTTGTCATGGCCGCAATAGATTTGCGGATATTTTACGAGATGAAATCACCGCGGCATCACCCACTGCCCATCTCTGAGCAGTTCATGCGGTCGAAAGGACGCCTTATAGTTCATCTTTGAACTCTGCTCGATCCAGTAGCCCAGATACATGTGCGAAAGGCCCAATTCACGGGCTTGCTCAATCTGCCAGAGGATGCTGTAGGTGCCGTAACTGGCGCCCGCGTCCGACGGGTCGTAAAAGGTGTACACGGCCGATAGCCCGTCGTTCAGGACGTCGACGATGGACACCATCACCAGGCGGCTCGGATGGCCAGCGTGAGCGGGTTCACGAAACTCTACCAATCTTGAGTTGACACGGCTCTGCAGCAGAAACTGGCTGTACTGGTCAACACTGTCCTGATCCATGCCTCCCCCGGCATGACGACTGTTCTGGTAGCGCAAGTACAACTGGTAGTGCTCGGGTTCAAAGCACAGTCCGAGAACCCGTGTCTCCAGGTTGGCATGCCGTACCAAGGAGCGCCGCTGGCTGCGGCTAGCGCGAAACGTGTTCACCGGAATGCGCAGCGGGATGCAGGCGTGGCAACCGTCACAGTGCGGGCGGTAGGTGAACACGCCGCTGCGCCGGAACCCCAGGGTCACGAGGTCCGAATAGGCATCGTTGTGAATCAGATGACTTGGTGTAGCAACCTGCGAACGGGCCTGACGGCCAGCCAGGTAGCTGCAGGGGTAGGGCGCTGTGGCGTAGAACTGCAACGCCTGCAGCGGGAGTTCTTTCAGGTGCGTCACGCTGTTGCGTCAGGGCCTGTGATGAGGTGATTCCAGTATACGGGCTCGAATAGCCATACCGGTGCGCGGTGGGTCGTGGTCTTCCGCAGGTGATGGCTGAAATCGGTCCGTGGCATCAGGGTCGCTCCGAGGGAGGCCAGATGAGGAGTTTCCTGCTGACAGTCGATGAGAGGGACTCCATTGGCCAGGCAGAACGCCACCAGGCCGCACATCGCCAGTTTGGAGGCATTGCTGCGGCGGCTGAACATGGATTCTCCGAAAACCATGGCTCCGATATTGACGCAGTAGAGCCCACCTGAAAGCTCTCCATCGATCCAGGCCTCCACACTGTGTGCATGACCGGCGGAATGCAGCTGTAGATAGGCCTGGACCATGGGGGGCAGGATCCAGGTGCCCGCCTGGCCCTTGCGAGGTGTGTGGGCGCAGGCCCGAATCACCCGCTCGAAGTCGTGGTCGAACCGGATGTGCAGTCGTTGCTCCATAAGAAGCTTGATCAGCGTCTTGCGAAGCGAGCGGTGCAATCTGAACTGGTGCGTGCGGAGCACCATCCGCGGGTCGGTCGACCACCAGAGGATTGGTTGCCCTGCGCTGTACCAGGGGAAAATGCCTTCGCTGTATGCGCGCAGAAGCGTGTCAACATCCAGTGCCCCTCCAGCAGCCAGCAAGCCCGGCGCAGGGGTGGTCATGCCCCAAGCGCATTCCACTAGAGGGAATGGGTCGCCGGGTTCCAGCCAGGGGAGTTCCGGAGTGAATGTGGGGGTGGAGGACATGTGCCTATTGTGGGCGGGATCGCCGCGACCGAGGCCGGGCAATCGCCAGAACCAAGGCTCCCAGCCACACACCCACCGCATCGGCCAGCAGGTCGAGCAGATCGCCGTTTCTCCAGCCTGTTGCTGACTGGGCCACCTCGATCAAGGCACCGTAGACGAAGAGGCCGATCAACGTTTTTCCGTGCGATCCCGGGTAGGCGAGTCCACCCAGCAGAGTGAGGACCGTGAAGCCAGCAGTGTGCTGGGCTTTGTCCCATACGTTGAACGCCTGTGCTGGCAACTCTGCCACTGGTGCTAGCGACAGTGCGCCGACCAGGGTTGCGGCCACCCAGAAGGCGGTTCTCTGCATGAGTTTGTTCATGGTGGATCGTGTCGCCGCCGTTGGTTGATGCGGCCGTTTGGAAAACAAAAAAGCACTTAGGCCAACGACCTAAGTGCTTTGAATATTTTGGCTCCCCGACCTGGACTCGAACCAGGGACCTGCGGATTAACAGTCCGTCGGAATGGGACTTTCTGGGATTTCCTGATACAAATTGCCATCCCTAAAGCCTTTACAAATCAACAACTTGCGTCCAAAGTGGTTTCTGGCCGTCCCAGGCCATTCCAGCCCAAACTGGCACCAGACTGGCACCAGAACAACTGCGGACTATGGCAAAAGATCAACTTTCGGCAGCAGCCGCAGCCATCCAATCGCTCGATGGTAGCGCCTTCGTGACCCTGCACAGCCGCCTGGATCGCGGCGGTGCGCTGCAGGCGCGCAAGCTGGCCAACGGCGCCGTGCAGCTTTATTGGCGGTATTCGTACGCTGGCAAGACCAGCCGCGAACCCATCGGCGTCTACGACCCGACGGCACCACCCAAGAAGCTGCAGCCCACTGTGCGTGGATACGGCATCGCTGCCGCGCTGGAGAAGTGCAGGGCGCTGGCCGAGGTGCATGTTGAACGTGCCAACACCGGTGGACTTCAGGAGGCGAAGGCCGAGAAACGCAAGGCGTTTCTGGCCAAGAAGGCCGAGGAGACCGAGAAGTCCACGCGCACGCTGGAAAAACTGCTCGATACCTATGTGGAGTATCTGAAGGCTCAGGGTCGGCGCAGCCATGTGGATGCGCAGGGGATTCTTCAGAAGCATGTGACGAAAGCATGGCCTGCGGTGGCCAAGGCCCCAGCGGTCGATCTCACACCGGATCAAGTTCTCGACATGCTTCGATGCCTCATCGAAAGCGGTAAGGGGCGCACCGCTAACAAGCTGCGGTCCTACCTGCGAGCTGCATATCAGTGTGCGCTGGATGTGCGGACCCTGGCCGCCATTCCGGTAGCCTTCAAGACATTCGCAGTAACGTTCAACCCTGCAGCGCAGACACGACGATCACCTCAGTTCGACCGTGCCGACAAGCGCCCTTTGACCTTGGAGGAGATGAAGAACTACTGGGGATTGATTTCTGCTCGGCCTGGACCCGAGGCAGCAGCCTTGCGGTTGCACCTATTGACCGGCGGCCAACGCATTGAGCAGTTCATCCGGCTAAGGTGGGCGGATGTTGGAGATGACGTCATTACGCTCTTTGACGGAAAAGGCCGACCCAGCCACGGACCGCGTCCGCATCAAATTCCCCTCGTGCCACTCGCCGTGAGCGATATGAAGCAATTGAGTAGGGAAGGGGAATTCGTGTTTTCCACCACACATGGCAAGAAGCCCATCAGTTCTCGCACGCTGACAGGGTGGGCGCATGGGATTGTCGGCGCTGAGACTGAGGGTTTTCAGTTGAAGAGGATCCGCTCCGGCGTCGAAACGCTTCTGGCTCGTGAAGGGGTCAGTCGCGAGGTCCGCGGGCATCTGCAGTCACATGGCCTGACAGGTGTACAGGCCAGACATTACGATGGGCACGACTACATTCCCGAAAAGCGACATGCCCTTGGTTTGTTGGTCACTTTGGTCTGCGTGGAAACCTACTTGGCCAGGAAAAGATGACCGCAAGATTTTGGTTTGTCTCACATGAAGGTACCCGTAAGGGTTCATCCTTTACAGGGCCTCGGGGGCGGATTTGCCAATCTTCAGCAGTGAATGGTTTTAACCGGCATATGACCCACATTGACCGGTTGCTCCCTCGAAGTGAATTGTTCTTGTGCAACGATTGCCGTCAGTCGCAGCGGAGAGCTGGGTTCACGGTGCCTGGCGCGAAGCCTTCATCGGCTAACCCGACAGCGCAGAAGCATGAATGAGGATGAGTGGAAGCGCAGACCGTATAACCCGCGCACCGGTGCTAACATAACGGGACACGAAGAGGAGGCGAAATGGCCAAAACCGCGAAGAGACTGGCGAGCATCGCATCAGGGCCATGGCTGACGAGCGTCGAGGATCTTGTCTTCTACGCGATCGACAAGGCGTCTCCTTACAACCTGGCGCTTAGCCGGATGAGTGACTCGATCGCCAAGATTGGGAAGCTGACCTTTGCCCAGCTGATGATCGACAAGCTGGGACTGTCGATCATGTGGACCATCATCAACGCTGGACTGCCTGGCCTCGGTGGCGTGGCAGTGGCGCCGGCAGCAGCGTCAAAGTGCAAGACCGCGGAAGATGTTCTTAAGGCCGCGCAGGCGTCGAAGTAGGTCACATGAAATACATCAAGCCCGAAGCGGCAACGTCGGCACTTGTCGCACTAGTAGTTAGCGTGGTAGCTACTGCCGCCCACGCGCAATCGCAATGGACTCCATCCCTGAAAGCCGCAGACTCGCCAGCCGCAAAGCCGTGGGAGGACGGTGCGACGCTTGCCGTAAGCTCTGTCGACGGCCAGACAGTGGCTGTGGCGGACGCCGTGTTTAAGCTTGAACGTGTTACCGATACCATGAGTGCCAATGGCTTCGTTCGACAGACTTGGGGGCCTGGCCTGTACCTCAGTCGCAACTCGGATCCCGCAAAGCGCACGAACGACCGAGGAGTGAAATTCTCGTATGGCGGCCTGTGGGTCGACAACGGACCTGCAAGCGGCGCGCGCACGTCGTGGGGCTGGGCGGTCGACCTCAAGGCCGGCAAGAAGCTTTCAAGTGAGACCGTTGCCGGTCAGAAGGTCTGGTTCGATCGGGACTCCACGCGTCTGACCGGGGGCGGTCAGTTCGTTTACGCGCCCTCCCTGGGACGCCTCGATCCCAACAACCTCAACCGTCTCAATCATTTCTACACCGCTAGCACGCGGCTATACGTGGATCGAGCGAGCGGCGGCAGCGCCGTCTCTGGCCGCGTGTCGGGGGTTGAAGTCGGCTTGCGCGCCGACGTCGCACCATTTGGCCTTGAGCCACTTGCACTTCTGGGCTCCAACCTGGCTGTTGTCCCCACGGCAGGAGTGTGGGCGCAGTACCAAAATGACCTCTCTGCCTCGGGAGGACGAGCCAAGGACGAGCGACAGTTGTTTGGCGTGAAGCTCGGCTTCTCTTTCTCGAGGCCGGACTCCGAGGGCGTGGTGCCAGGCATTTCCCTTGAGCGCACAGTCGGAAGCGATTTGCTAACCGGGCGCAGCCCGAGCGGCGTGACGAAGCTCGTGCTCTCGTTGAAATACTGACGCGTGTCACCGGGGGGCAGCAAGCCGACAGCTTCTTTGGCCGATCCAGTTGCTTCGCCATCCTGGCCTCGGCACTGCAGCGGTAGAGCAGTCCGGCAAACCGTCCACCACTTCCTGTCCAGCGGTAATCCCCCCGAAATGCATCGGGCTGAGAAGTAGATTCAGGCGGTCATGGCCGACCGCTGTTTTGGGGTGATGCCGCCCAAGGCCATATTTGGGCGTTCGTGGTTGTACATCCACATCCAGTTGGTGGCGTACAGCCGGACCTCATCGAGGTCGCGCCAATGGTACTGTGACAGCCATTCGTAGCGCACTGTCCGGTTGAACCGCTCCACGTAGGCGTTCTGTCGCAGCGCCCAGCTGCCAGTTTCTTCAGCGCCCACACCATGCGCTTGTGCCGGTCCTGGCCAAAGTCCGATGAGGCGTGAAGCGGTTCCCTCCCTGTCTCAGAGTGCATCCCTGGCAATCTGCACATCGGACTAGTCCAAGTTTACCCAGAGAACCAGAGAGTCGCTAGGGCAGTAGCGCCCTCAATCAACACGCTCCACTGCGCTTACCCATCACATTGACAGTTCGCCGAGTCCACGACGCCGGATCAAGTCTTCTTGAGCGCCGTCAAGATGCCTTCGGAGCTAAGGTCGACCCCGAAGGCCAGGACGAAGATGGCAAGGACCTCCTTGAGGTTGCCAACCCAGGTGTCGCTGTAAAGCGCCACCACCCCGCCTATCAAAACAACGGCCAGCACAACGCTCTGCAGCGCCTCGGTGGAGGCCGAGTGCAGGCGCAACTGGTTCCTTTCCTCTTCCTTACCCGTGAGTTCGCTCAGTGTCGGAAGCCTTGATGTCGCATCGCCGAAATCGCGCGAGATCCAAGGCGGCCCACCAGCGCCAGCCCCGTAGCCGATGTCCTGCAGCCCGCGCGCTACCTCCAAGCCATACGGAACGCGTCCCAGCAGCTCCGCCTCAGCGGACGACAGCCGCGCCATCCTCACGATGAATGCGTCGCTCGCGCCCTTCGCCACGGCTCCCCCGTGGGCCCTATGCAAAACGTCTCTCGCAGACTGTAGTAACTGATCCCACTGACCCTGGTCGGCCAGTTGGCGGGCATTCTTCGCGTCCAGCGCAGGAGCTTTCGACAACAACAGGTCCACCCACGCCTGCCTCAGCTCAAGCACTCGCGTCTCGAACCCACTCGCTGAGTAAGGGTGCGTTGCCATGTCCCTGGCTATTGCAGCATTGCCCATCGTCGACTGGATTCGCTCGGCAAGCGCCAACGCCTCCTTGTCGTCCGCAGGCAGGCCAAGTTCGCCTACAGCTTGGGCGAGGAGTCGACTGGCATGCTCGGCCAGATGCGCTAGCACCAGGCGGACACGCGTGTCCCAGCGTGTCCAGATGCGCCATACGGCGCGCAGTTCAGCGGTGCTTGCTTCGCCCCCCGGAGCCTCTTGCCGAGCGGCGTCAACATCCGAGACCAGCTGTTCTAGCGCCTTCTGTTCAAGCGCTGGTATTGGCGGCTTCGCATCCACGGTGGCACTGAGGTAGCGATGCAGCTGCTTGATGTCTTCCACAAGCGCTGCCTTGTACTCCTCCCTCAACGGCTGAAGAGCAGCTCCCAGCGCGGCTGCCGCAGCCTTGGCATCTCGGGCCTGGAGCGCCGCTTCGGCCACACCGAAAAGCGCGCCCAGCCGTTGGCTCGCCATGGCTGCATTGGAGGGCACTCGATGAGCTTCAGCCGAGAGTTCACGCAGCTCCTGCATGCTTGACGCTACGGGCGCCAGTCGGTCGTCCAGCGCCTTGCGTTGCTTGCTCAACTCTTCCCGGGCCGTCGCGGTGGCTTTGTCCACATCCACTGGCTTTGCGCCATCGGAGGCGTCAAGCAGGCCCTTGCGTATGCGTTGCACTTCAATCGCGAAGTCAGGGTCAGCGCTCCTCGTCAGCTCTTCGTCCATGTCCCCGATCAGCTTGGATGCAGCTGTGAGGGCCGCAGCCGTTTCAAGCCGCATTTTGAGTTTTACCCTGACCAGCCAGCCCACGAACACGCCCGCGACCGTGGCAAGCACAGCCCACCAGATGGTACGGGTGACCTTCACTTTGAACGCAACCTGCAACGGTGCAGCGAGGTCAGGCGACCGGGCCTCGAGCTTGCCCGTCGTCTCGCCCATGGGAAAATCGCCGTCGACGCCGACCTTCACCTCAGTTGCTTCACCTGGGTGCAGTGTGATCTTGGAGGGCTTGATGACGAGCTTGCCGCTGTCAGCCAACACCGGCGGCACCGTGTCACGCAAGACCGAAATGCTCAAGTCGCGCGCAGCTGCCTGGCTCGTCAGTTCCTTGAACTCCAGCACAGACGGTATGACGGAGTCGGAGCCGTCGAGCTGTCTGACCACGTGAACTGAGAACGGCTGAGCGCGGACTTCAGGGGCCGGCACCTGCACCGTCAAAGCAATGGTCTGGATATGTGACGTGCCCTTCGGCTTCTGCTCGTCGACGTCCAGAGTCACGTTGAATGTGCCTGGACGATAGGCGGTTGCTCCCTTTTCGACTGAGATGAGGATGCTCTTGCCGCGATTGCCAGGGATGTCTTCGAGTGACGGCCGCATGGCTTCGAGCAATCCCTTGGTACGACCGAGAGTCCCAGACACGTCGTGCAAACGAACTCGGAGAACGCCTCCTTCGCTGAGAGCTGCCCCATCGGCCATCCGCACGGGAACGCGAGCGGTGAGGTTGCCCATGTCGTCCAGACTCAGCGTATAGGCCGTGCCCCCGCTGAGAGTCAGCCAATCTTTGGACTCGGCCGACATCGCTGGAGCGATGTACGCCCCGATGAAGACAATCAGCGAAAGCAGTCTGGTCAACATCTCGACTCCAAGGTTCAGGTGCACTTAGGCACAAGGTGTCAATTGACCACGTCCTTGAGGCGCAACCGAGTTCGCGATGAACCTCAGTCGAGCGCGATGCGCCAGGGCAGCAGGGACTCGAAGTCGTCGACGGTGTCCCTTAACCGCGGATGCGCAGCCCAGAATAGCGGGACGCCAAAGCCTTCATCATCGCCACGCACGCGCAGGTACAAGTGTTTTCTATTGGCTGTTGCTTACTGTTAGTGCAATGTAGCCCGACACGAAATCCTCTGGGCCGCGCGCGACATTGCATATGCTGAACATAACGGTGTCCAACGCGTTCAAGCTCTCGGCAGGTGCCTTTAGGGCACCCCGCAGGTTTATGGTTTTGGCCGCACTTGACCTCAATAGCAATCGACCGGAGCGTCTTCCACGAAGTTGCATTCGATTCAACGGATCACAGAACCACCTCAGGTCTAGCTTTCTTTCTAGCAAGTTGCTGACCTTCAAGGTCGCTGACCAAGATTCGGGAAGTAGGTTGCCTTCGACTAGTTCAACTTCCACCCCGTAGTGTGGCAACACCATCACCTCGGCTTTCTCCAGTCGCGCAACTGGAAGGAAAGAATCCGATGGTTGAAACATCTGGATTGGCTCGACTTGGGTGTGCGTTCCCGCAGCGAGAAAGCGACTGGGTACACCTCCGTCTATAAGGTATCTCTCGTACTGAGGCGTTCCGGCCGGGTATGCGCGAAATCGCGCGTCAGCCATGAGCACCTCTCGCCCCATCGCTACGGAGTCAGCTCGCAGCACAAGTGCATCGCGATTCTCCATCCTAAGGTTCAGGGCCGGGATCTTGATATCGACAAAGAGACTGTTAATGATACGTGCTGGCAGCAGAGTGCCGGACGATTGCGGCATCACGAGAGCGGTAGAGCGGTTCTTACCCTCTGGCAAGACCTTGAATCGTGCGTGAATTTCGCCGAGGTTGTCGTCATGGCCGAACATCTGATTGCTCAACCACTCCATCGAGGCGATTGGCTTGCGATCCAGTTCGACCATGCTTGCCGGCTGCACGTCGAAGTTTCGGGTAACCGAGGCAACTCCGACTCCGCCCATGAAGACTTTGATCTCACGTTCGGGTGCGGCGAAGGCAATCGACGTGCTGCAACCCTTACCCTTGGCTGCTGCCACTATCGGGTCAAGGTTCTGAACGAGCTTGGTCATGTCATTTCCTTTGGTGGTGGGGGGAGCAATCCTGCAGCAACAACAGCAACGCGGTCAAAACCGCGGGCAACACGAATCAAGAAGCCGAAGTCCCCGTGGTAACGGATACGCCCGCTCATCACGGAAGCCACGGCACTCACGCGCTGCTGCATCAGATCCTGCCAAGCAGCATTCGAACCCTCGAATCGACGTAGCGGCGCTTCAAATGACACAGTGACCTGGCCACATTCGTCCCACTCCAGTACGCAGTACGGGCCTATTGCCTCCGCGTTCTGAACGCAGAACGCAGTTGGTCCGGTGCTTGTGATAGCGAGCTTAGAGCGGCCGGTGGTCGCGTTCCAGGAGGTCGCGAAGCTTTGGGCCCACTCGAACGAGAACAGCGTCATGGTTGACACTCGTAAAGCTCCAAGACCAGTGCCGGAGTGAATTCGTACTTCAAGGGCTGTGAGAGCACCATCGATGCCTCGCGCTGGCAAACAAGTCCGAGGCTCTCCAGTCGCAGCGCCACCTCTCGGGCGTTTGCCAACATCAGCATCAGACGTACCTCCGAGATGTTTGGTTCTGCTTCGGTCACGAGTCGAAGGCATAGCGCAATGGAGAAGTCTTCACTTACTAGCATCACGAAGGTTTCGTCGCGAGCAATCGGCGAAAGTCCGAGTCCAGCGACCAGAAGGCCTTCTAGCCTTGATAGGTCAGTAGTCCGAACCTCAAGAGCACTGCGCCAACACTGGCCCCACACCAGAATAGGAGGAATCAGTTCGGAGGATCCGCTGAGGGGCATATGTCGTCTAATTCTAGTCATAGAGGAATGTGAGGTTCATGCGCCGCGCCTCCGGAGAGTGCCCAAAGCGATAAGGCTGTGTTTGGTGTATAGAACGGCCATGAAAGACTACAGCTCGGTTGAATCTGTAGGGAACGGCTGTGCCGTTTGAAGCGCCAACAATATCTTGGGCTAACAAACGGGCCTGCTGCTTGCTGTCGGCTGAAAAGTAGGACTGGGGCGCAACCGCATCAAAGACTGTTAGCCCACCGCCTGTATTGTCAAGGCAGTATTCTTGAGGGGTTAGCCACAGGTTTACCGAGATATCGCCATCGTCTGCGTGAGGAACTGGCGGCACGTCATTGCCGAAATATCTATAGTGCCAGATCGCCGACACTGCCAACTCAGGACGTGCTATTGCCAACATGGTGCGAACCTCGTGCGCTGCGCGCAATAGTGTAGCGCTCACAAGTCCATCTGAGAGGTCTGCAACCGCCTCGTGCCCTGAACTAGAGCGGCGCCAATTAGCATGTGACAAGGCACTGTTGCGAACAGACTGCAGCGCCTGCGGAGTTAGGAAATCGTCGATTACGAGTACCGACTTGGGCATCAGGGAGTACGAAGTTAGCGCCTCTCTTGCTCTGGTACTTAAACTTGAACCTTCTTCGACGACGTCTGCATCATCGAGCAAAGAATCCTCCCTTCGCAATAACCACGAGAGCGCCGGAGTAATGTGGCCTGAACGCAAATAGAGCAAGCTGATTCGTTCGCGGATACAGGATAGATGTCGCCAATCTGTGAGTTGCGGAAAATTGTTGACAACACAGTCGGGTTCAACTCCGATCCGCTCGCCGCATAGCACAAAGGCCACACCGTCGGCCACGTCAAGCGCAGAGCATTCCGCCAACGATTGGTAGATGCGAAAGGATCGCGAAAACTGGCGCTGATTAAACGCAAGTCGAGCCAACCAGAGCGCTGGCTCGGTGGCGCTGGGATGATGATAGAGCCAACGTTCAAAGCAATTGCGAGCGCCCGTCCAGTCCGCAGTTTCCCATTTCATCGCACCAAGGTTGCGTAATGTGGTTGCGTCGCTCGGTGTGTGCATCAATATTGTGATATACGCTCTTTCGGCTTGATCGTACTGGCCCTGCGCAGCGAGTTTGTCTGCAAGCTCGCGCGCAGCCAAGAGTTCTAGCTGCTCACTATTTGCAGAAGTTTGAGTGTCTTGTTGCATTGACGGCCGTATGCGCTCTCTCAAATATGACACCGTCGCGTGCATTTTTGTTGCAACACTTGGGTGGATTGAAAAATCTGCTCGTGACGAAAACTCGTACGCATTTGGTCATTGTCTGAGGGATGACTGCTCGCGATAGCTTCATTGAACTTGTTCGACAACTTAAGGTATTGTCCGTTCACGAGGGATTGGTCAACCTCCCGGAATCTTGAGAGGTTTTGGTCAAATGCGGGTCGCGCAATCCGCCCAAGGTGGATGCAGCTAACGCTGCGCCACGCAGGGCTGACGTGGCAAACAGTGCGACAAAAAGCCCAAAGACTATATGAGCTGAGATGACGACTCCGTAGATTGCGGCAACAGTCAATCCGAAGGCAATCTGCCTTCGGATTTGCAGGGGAGTAGTAGCAGGGTCTGGGATCATGTAGAGCGTGAACAGGATGAATGCCGCACTCGTCATCGGCATTAGTGGCACATTCCAAGGAATATCGAAAATCCAGGAGCGTATTAGACCCTGTAATACGAACCCTCCGATCCAAGCTGCGCAGAGTGGAAGGCGGCCGGTGGCATAGCCATGCACAAATAGGCCCGACAAAAGAATCCCCAGTGGCAAGAGCCAATGCGCTGCGCCGGTAAGATTTTCGGTGAAGTGATACGGTGGCGCCAATCCGACTGAAGGAAACAAGAAAAGAGTGAGGGTGATTCCAAGGTTCGATGGGTTGAATATGTGCTGCGTTCCGTTCCCAAAGGGAATGCGGATCAGCACTTTCGAGGCTATGGAAAGTGCCGATGCAAACACGAGTGGCAACAGGCTCTCATTGGGATAGAGCAGCATGCCTACGGCTAGCCCTGGGATAAGTGCTGGAATGAAGGTGCTGGCAAAGGCGTTTGTTCCGCCCAGGTAACGTACTTGGTCGTTCTGCGTGAATGAACGCAGATGCTCAAGAAGCAGCGTAACTAGTGCCGCGGTGCCTACCGAGACGACCGGTGAGGCCCATGACTGTTCGAAGCCAAGAAATGTGTGACCGGCGATGTTCCACAGGGTGATCAGGCTTCCGAAGTACCAGAGTGCAAACAGCCGCCTCTGCGGGCTGCCTTGCGGATAGAGGTACTTGCTCGTGACAGTGTCGAGTTGGCCCACGTTGATTCCCTTCATGGTTTGCGTGCGTTCAGGCACCAAGCAGTACGGTCTGCCACCCTGGTCCGACGGTCAAAGTTTTTGTTTGCAGCTTCCCATCGAACGATCTCCACTCAAACTTCACCTGCTGTGGCTTTGGCGATGCGCCGAGACCAAAGTGGAGTTCGGGCGAACGGCGTCCCGAATGGCCATTTCCTCCGTCAATTTGACCGGTCCGCATAGGCTTGTCGTCGCCGGTAAGCAGAGTCACCCTTGCACCTATTGCGGCTGGCAGATGGATGCGAGGTCGTCCGGCTACGACCTGCGTCGTTGATGAATCCTTCTGAAGTAAGAGTCGCAGGCCGAGAAACCCACCGCAGCCGCGGCATTCGTTTTGTACGTAGGCAGACGGTTCCCACTGATTGGCGTAGACGATGTCAAGCAATCCATCGCCGTCCACGTCTGCCAGTGCGATGCCACGTGTTACCCATTGCTCTGCAATACCGAGCTGAGGTCCGATGTCCACGAAGCGGCCGCTGACGTCGCGCGCAAAGACTGGATTGGTCTGATGTCCGCTGAGGTCGTCGCCGGGTCGAAACCGAGGCCAAAAACGCGGGTTGCTCATGATCCTGTCATTGCTGGTGGCAAGCGCCTGCAATTCTGGCCAGCGGTCAATGTCGCCCTTCAGAAAGCCTGTTGCCTGTAGCACCTCGGGTGTGCCATCGTTGTTCAGGTCTGCCAATTTGATATCCCAACCCCAGCCGCTGCGGGAAAGGCCAAGCCTCTCGCTTTGTTGTGTATATGGGGCTTCGCCACGTGCAATCGCTTCTTTGTCGCCGCTGTTGACCCACACCATATGGCTCTCCTGCAGTGAAAATGGAGCCGCGATGTTGCTAACAAGGATATCGGGCAATCCATCGCCGTTGATGTCACCCACCTCTGCACCCATGCCCTTGAATGAGTCCTGCCCGAGTACTGCCGATTTCGGGGTGAGGAAGTCGCGTGTTCCTTCAAGGATCCGGAAATCCAGATGACCAGGTGTCGAGCGGTTGTGCAACAGGCGGTCAGGACCGAAGTCGTTTGAAAGGTACAGGTCTGACAATCCATCACCATCTATATCTGAAGCTGCCACGGCTAGGGTCCAGCTGCGGTCAATCTTGGGATCAGCGAACGGTTGCACTGACTGGAATGTCACCATAGGGTTCGATCCACCCGCAGCAGACTTGAACAGCAGGAAATGCTTTCGGCCTCCATTGAAGGATTTGGATTTTGTATCGTGCATTTCCTCCAAGCCCGTACCATTCGTGTTCAGGGTGTCGCTACCATCTGGGAAGTAGTTTGCGAAAAGAATATCGATGTGCCCATCGCCATCGAAATCAGCCAGCGTTGCACTGTTAGTAAACCAGCGTTCCTTGTTGGGAACCAACTCGATTTCTTCAAATGCCTGTCGCAACAATCCGGAGTAAGCTTCTCTTTGGAGGAATGCAACTGGGGTACGACCCCAATAATACACGATCACATCCAAATAGCCATCTTCGTTTAGATCACCGAACATGCACCCCATTGGTGCCATCGTTGCATCGAACTTGGCTCTTTCCAGATCCATTGTGAATGGTTTGTAGCGATCGGTTGTGCCCGGAACTGGACGCAATGTGACCTTGTCTGTTCGCGGGTCAACGTCACACAAGTCATTGGGCAATCCGTCACCATCAATATCGCCAAGAGCCACAGAGGCGCCGACACTGGAGATCCAACCTGAGATGCGTTCGAGTGATGGGTGTACTTTACGCACGTTTGACAAGCTGATGCCGGGTGTTGAATCAAGCTCCACCGGGGTGGCCAAGCTGAAACTGTCAGCGATTCGACTCATTTGATCATTAGAAACCTTTGATTCTGTTGTCGCCATCCCTAGCCCCAAAACGAGAGCGAGAGCAACAATCTGTGGCAACCTCAGTCTGACACTCATTTTCATGGTTGCTCCCGATTAGTGTGGCAGCGATTGCCTAGAATGGTCGCACATTCCAGTTGAATTCGTCGCCTCCATTCCTGGTAGGACGACAGGTCATCACCTTCTGGCTTGCATCGGGTAGCCAAGTCGGCAGTCAAGCGCAATGGCAGCGCCAATACAACTTTGCATGCAAGCTCAGAGTGGTGAACCGGATTGCCTGCTCGACGTCTCGCCTCTGCAGCAAAGACGACCCCTTGGGCAAGTGCATTGGCGTAGGAGCCACTGCTATTCAGCAAGCGCTTCAGATGGTTCTCTGCCACGCCTCCAGCGTAGGTGGCCGCAAGACCGACTCCGGACCAGAGATCTGCTTGTCTATTTGACTGGAAGCTTGCAATGGTCGTCGCTATGCGGGCGGGACTGGCTCCGAGTACGAACCATAGGCTTCGACCAAGGCCTTGGTCAAACACATGCCCGGCAAGCCCTTGCATTGATCGGGGACGACGCTGGTTCAGGATGGATTTACGCCATCCAAAATACCCTTCGTGAAAACCAAACCCGTCCAAGGCAAGCCACTTATTGAGAGAGCGGTGCCGTCTCAAACTCCAAAGCGCTGAGACAGGCAAGCGCGCCAGGGCCCACCCCAATCCGACCCAGGCCATGTATTCATGATGGTGTCCGGGGCCATCGATGAATGCCTCAAATAGACGGCGCCGAGGCTGAAAGGAGTCCGCCACGGCAAGACCCATGGCGGCACCTTCAAACGCGAATCCACAGTCCTCGTTAGACACTGTCTGCAGTGCATGCAACGTCTCGGCGAGCTCCACGCTGCTCATCGCACTGTTGAAGCCATGCGCAAAGCAGGCGCCGATCTGTTCAATGCGTGCAGTCACCTGCGGGTCGTCAACAGTAAACTCACGGGTGGATACCTGTGTCTCGCGAAGGTCCAGGTGCAGGACACGAGCCCACAGGGCTGTCCAATAGCGCTTCGGAGATTTTTCCAGGCGCGTCAGTGCCATGGGGGCGCCGTTCATTGGGTTGGAGCTGGAATGGTCACTCATAGCGTTGAAAGATCTCCATGAGTGGCTGAGGTATTTCGAACAAGTCCCATCGGAGCCCCTCACGCCTCAGAAATTTGATGTCCTGTCTGCCTCGCGCAACCACCTCATATGCAACAGTGTCGCTAGGTACGCGCCCGTATTCAAACCCAAGGCTTACACCAAATGGGATGAAGCGATTGAGTGACATTCGAACTAAAACCTCATCGAAAGCAACGAACTCATCCACAAAATCGCAACTTGCATGCGCAGTGACAAGGCGCAATTCGCCGGCAGTCACCTCTGCGAGCGTGGAAGGGGAGTGCTCTCGCAAGAAGAGTTCGCGTGCACGCCCTTGCCAGAGAAAGTAATTGGTAAAGTAGACATTCCCGACAACGTTCGTTTCTTCAAAGGTCACAAGATGTCGACTATCGAACGTTTGCTTGGCCATTGCGTTCCTTAGCTTATTCAGCGATTGCGGCGACGGTCCCGTGTACAAGCCTCGGGACTGTAAGAGAGGCTGCCGGGAGATCAGACACGCCAACTGCGACCGATGTGAAATGCGCCTGTTCGAACATGTGTAATAAACCAACCGCGATCCGTATTTCCTTTGACTCCAACCGAACAAGGGGACCGGTATACGGTGCAACGCTCACGTTTGTTTTGCCAATCTCAAAAGGCCAGTCCTCGCAACCAAGCTTTGAAAGACACTCAGAGGCAGTCCATACGATAAGCGCGCCAGTTTCCCTCAACATCGGCGCCATTCGCTCAAGATCGCACACAAAGTTCCACCGTCTGTTCCCTAGCATCAGTCGCCACTGATCTTGCTCTAACGATGCATGGTGTTCAATGTCACACGTGATCTTTTTGGTGGCGTGGGTCACTGCCATCGTCAGCAGATCCGTGTGGCTGATCGAAACAAATCTCTCGCCAATAACTGGGCGGCCATTTGCGTCATGAATCAACGCCACATCGAATCCAACGGATCGTTGAACCGCTTGTTGTGATGACTCCGAATCGACCCATGGACAAACACCAACGGTCCACTCGCGCTCTTTCAGCTCGTCCAGTAGCAGGCGCCCAACGTACGCCTCCAGAAGACCAACGTCCAAGTTCATTTGCATAGAGAGGTCAACGCTGGAAGAGCTGACCCGAGCGAGCCTCAAGCCTCTCCAACGTTCGACAATCAGTCCGCACTCGTCGCAAACGTCAACGTCAAACTTGAAACTATCTCCATCACCGAAAGTCTGCTCCCCCATCAAGAAGTAGGAGCGATTGGAGTCAAGAGCTCCGAGCTCCACACTGTCGGCGCCCACAGGAAGGATTGGTTGATGAGGTATACACCCTTGCAACGCATGCAGTAAGGCATCTCTGGATGTTGGGTCACCGCCCTCCAAACGTTGAGGGTGAAGGGGCCCAAACCACTTTTGCGAGGCACCCACCTTGAGTCCTGCAACGCAGTGATTCGCAGTGAGCTTGTGGAACACGGCAACACGCTGAAAGCGAGGACCATGAAAGCACAAGCCGTTATAAATTAAAGGATAAGCAGCAAGTGCCTCACCGCCAGGCAACGAACGGGTCTGTGTGAGAGATTTGGTTTCCTGATACGTTAGTCGGGCGCTGAAATGCACAGCTTTAAATTCAGTCAGGCTGGATCTCAAGTCAACAACGACGATGCCATCATTGCGACGGACTGCTGACGTTCGAAGCACCGCTCTTTCACCAGGACGCAGTGTGATTGCATCACCGATGCATAGATCTTCCATTCGAACATGATCTATTTTTGGCTGCAATACCTTTCCTGCACAAAGCATCGCTTCCATCGCGGCGACCAGCGGAAATACGGGAACTCCAAACGGAGAATGATCAGACAGATATCGGTCGGTATCCGTGGAAATTTCGCAATCCGCTACCAACTCAATTCCAGGGTAATAGATGCGAGGTGTTTCAAGATAGCGGGAACCTTGGAGGGTTCGCAAATCCGTCGCAGTGTCGACCAGTCGTCCATAACGTCCAGTGACAATGATGGTTTCCCCGCCATGATTCGACTCGATCAGCGCCTGCAACGTCTCAAGGGCCTCACCCGTATCCAGGGCCCTTGCGTCCGCGTTGGCCAGCCCTTCAAGTACACCATCCATCCGTGCGGCCATGCCCACCTCGCGCCAAGCCGACCAAGCAATTGGCAAACAGCGAGTGCGAGGAGAGAGGCGGGCATAGGCGCGCGTACGCTCAGCCATCCATTCGTTCGAAAGCGCGTAGTGCGACTCGCCCGGCAGTCCAAGTTCACCAATGATGGAGGAGTAGCTGATCAACAGCTTCAGTTGATTGGCGGGCAAAGCCCCGAGCAAATGCTCCAACGAGCGAGCTTTTGCAGCGACTGTGGCGGTCATCAGTTCAGGCGTGAGTTCGCTTGCTGATGTCGGGACATTTGTTCCCGCTGAATGGATCAGAACGGATACGGTTCCAAATCGTGCGAAGACAGCGTCGACCAGCCGCGTGCACTCACTTGGGACGGTAAGGTCGGCCTGCACATAAAAACATGCTGGCGTGAGTGACTGAACCACTGATAGGGTGGCGAGCACTTCTGTGTCATTCGGTGAACTCCTTCCAACCAGAGCAACTCGGCAACCGTATGTCCTTGCAATCAGCGCAGCTGTCGCTGCACCGATTCCTTTTGCTCCGCCAGTGACCAGAACGACGTCGTCGTGTGTGATGACATTTAGTGGCTCTTGCCGCTGGATGGGCAGGACCTTCGGGACGCGCCTCTGGAGGCGGCCTGCCTTCAAGCGCAACTCGGAGTACCCACGAGGGAGGCGAGTGAATTCAGCGACGGCGAGGCCCAGAGGGCCACAGGCAAGCTCTTCGAGCTCAACAACACATATTCGCGCAGTAGGGAACTCCTTCGCGAGTGATTGAGCGAAGCCATTGGCTAGCTGGGCAGTCTGTAGAACAAGCAGTCCCTTTTCGGCTTCGTCGACTGACGCGGCCAGGATTTCCAGCACCCTTTCAGACTGGGTGTCTCCGAGGTACAGCAGTCGTGGTGCGTCTGGCGCGTCAGACAGCAACTCGTCAAACGCAGCAGGTGGGCTGAAAGGGAGACCTTCCAACCGGAACTTCTGTTTGACGGTAGTGTGATGAGGCTCAGTTGTTGCTTCCCAGCGGTGACTTAGCGCTGCCAGCCAGACTTCAACTCCCGGGATTGGAGCGTCCTTGGATGCCAAGCCAGACGATTGTTCTGATCTTAGGGAGTCGAGAAGGCTTGCTACCTCGGCAACAGTAGCTGACGAGATGTCTCCAAGATTGAACGGCAGACTTTGTAGGCCCAATCTTCTGGCAGTTGTGGCAACTACATGTCGCGCTCGGAGTGAGTTCAGGTGAAGATCGGCCAGAAGCTTCGAGTCTGCCCCGACAGCTCGCTTAGGCAAGTCGGCTATCTCCGCAATCACCAGCTGAAGTTGCTCAAGGGGATCAGCAGACTTGAATGTTGTTGCTGGAGCATCCTGAGTGGATGTCGCCAGGTAAGGAGCAGGACTAGTCTTCCGAATGACGGGTTTGGCGTCGCGGTTGATGGAACAGGGATTTGTGAAGAAACTGAGTAGAGCTTCGCGATGGAATGGGCGGAAATGTCGGTTGTCAAATAGAACGTCGCAGTTCACCCTGCCTCCAAGAATCCACCATACTCCTACTGCATGCAGCAACGGATCAAGAGGTCCGGCGAATGTTGGCACGCTGACGCAACGTGGGCCATTGAGATGTGAAACCAGCCCGCTCAACCCGGCAGCGGCCCCCAGTTCAATTAGGAGGTCAACTTCTCCCAATGCAGAGAGTGCGTCATTGAATCGAACGGGCGCAGTGAACTGCTGAGTGAGCAACGTCTGAAGAGGTTCATCTGAGAGAAGTCCTCCAGTGACCGTTGAGGCAACCGGGACGGTCGGTCTTCCCAGTGAAAGAGATGAAATCTCTTCCGAGAAGGTAGACTGTGCATCACGCATTAGACGCGAGTGAAATGCTCGGTCTGTTGGCAGTAGGCTGGAGGCAAATTGAACACGGTCGCAGTGTTGCTTCAAGTGGGCAATAGCCTCTTGCGAACCAGACAGGACATGCCTGTCGGGAGCGTTCCAGCAAGCCACATCCACGTCAAAATCTCTGGCTAGGGCGTTTGCGGTAGATCGATCTATCGCTACGGCCAGCATCCCCCCTGGTGCCGAGAGTTCATTCATCGCCCGTCCGCGACGAGCGGCCAGAGTACGAAACGTTGACTGGTCTATGGCACCTGCCGCACACAACGCCGATAACTCGCCGAAGCTGTGTCCCAACACGGAATGCGGTTGAAGTCCCAACCTTCCCAACAAGTCGATTGAGGCTATTCCAACTTCTGCCAAGAATGCTTGCAAGGCCGCCGTGTCACTCTCTTCTCTGGTTGCTATCCGTTCTGCAAAGTCAGAAAGCCAGGGGAAGCGAGCAACCCATGGCGACAAGTCTGCTTGGGCAGTGACAGCTTGTCCGGAGAAGAGAAAGGCCAGTCGTGGCGAAGCCATCTGGCTTCCAGTCCAAGCCCAGTTTTCCCCTACAGCAACCGTCCCTTCGGTATCGGACCGGAGAGAGTTGATCAGCACCGCCGCACGAGTCTCAAGCTCCCTAGGTGTTGACGCCACGACGTATGCTCGCCACTCGCTGTCATTCGTTGGTCTATGTGCTGCGGCGAGGTCTTGCAGCTCCGCTCTCGATAGAGCTACAGCCAGTCGCTTGGTCTGCTCAATCTGTTCGAGGAGCTGTGTGTGGTTTGGCGCTGAAAACGTTATCAGTTCGGCACGAAGTGCCGAAACAGATACCTTTGGCGCCGCTGTAGGCCGACTCACATCGAGCTCGCCACCCTGTACGACTATGTGGCAGTTGATTCCACCGAACCCGAACGAGTTAATACCCATCCAGAGTGGTCGATCGTGGTTGATGGACTCTGCAACGATTGGGACGCGAAGCGCTTCGCGCACACCTTCTTCCACCAGCACCGCATGAGCGTTGTAGTGGCCTGCTGTCGGAGGCACTATTCGGTGTCTTGCGACCGATAGCGCCTTGATGAGTCCAGCCATTCCTGCTGCGGCCTTGGTATGTCCGATATTGGTTTTCACCGTTCCTACCGGTATCGGTCGCGAGGTGCGTGTCTCCGATACCAGTTTTGCAAGTGCTCGGAGTTCAATCGGGTCTCCCGTCGGGGTCCCTGTGCCATGTGCTTCGAAGTAGTCGGCCTGCGATGGAGCAACTTTTGCCATAGCCCAGGCGCGCTGCAGTGCAAGCAATTGTCCCGTGGTGGTCGGGCGTGTCAGCCCTCCATGTCCGTCGCCAGACATTCCTGTTCCACGTATCCAACCCAGGACTTGCCAGTTCAAACGCTCGGCGAGTTCCTTGGTTGCAAGTACAACGACACCACAGCCCTCGCCGGGCCAGAACCCTTCACTGTCGCGATCAAAGACCCGCATTTCCTTGCGCGCAAGTGCTCCGTTTCGGGCAAATCCAACCAGTTCAAAGGGGTCTAGGCTTAGATCCACTGCACCAACAACTGCGCAATCAAGTTCTCCGCTTCGCAGGCGCTCGCAGGCTGTGACGATTCCCACCAGTGAAGAGGCGCAAGCGCCGTCTACTGCGTGGGCTCCGCCACGAAAGCCAAAGTGGTTGGCGATACGGCCTGCAATGGTATTGGAGAGTCCTCCGGCCAGACTGTCACTGTCCGGATCGGGAAATGGTGCTTTGATCTGCTGCTCAAGATCGCCAAGAAAACGTTCAAGATCAGATGAGGCAAGAAACGAATGGGCCGCAGTTCGAACTTGGTGCTCAATGAAGGGCCAGCGATATCGCAATAGTGCAGAGCGACTGAATTCCCCGGTCAAAGTGTTGGCTATGACTACGCCAGTGCGGTCCTTGACTCGACTAGTTTCCAGTGAGTCCGGCGGTAGCGAGGATATTGCACGGCTTGCCACGTCCAAAGCAAGCCAGTGCGACAGGTCCGTGTTGCGAAACGTCGCAAGCGGTACCAAGAATCGCTCGCGATCAAAGGAGTAACCCTCAATGAGGGCGGCCTCAATCTCATACAGACCGTCAGGATCTCCTTCACCTCGGAGGTATTGGGTAAGCGAAAGCCTCGAAGAAGGAAGGCGTCTAAATGCCTGTCGGCCGAAAAGGGACACCTCCCAGAGGTCGTTGGGTGACCGAGCATCGGGGTACTCGCATGCAGCAGCAACGATCGCGACAGCTTGAGCCACCAACCCTCCCTAGCACGCCACTCAGTAGTGAGAATGCAGATTTAGTTTGCGATGTCTTTGATATCCGTCAAATTAATAATATGCCAGTACAGGATGGTTTGAGAAGAGGTTTTTTAGAAATCTTTTGGACCGCCTCAGCGTCCCGGCGGCGTACCGCCGTCGGGCTCTGCGGGCTTCGCCCCGCGCCCCCTTGACGGGTCGCGGCCATGCGGCTTCGATCCCTGACTTCTCCGGCCGTGGGCATTCCCCCCGGCCTGCGCGCTGCGCTTGCCTATTTCACGCCTGCTTTTGTGGTAGGGCTGGCTTGCTGATCCCTTCATCCTCGCACACCGTCGGGTAGCAGCGGCGCATTGCTGCGCCGCCGCCCCCTAAGAACCGGACGTGCGAGTCACCCCGCATCCGGCTCAAGCCATTCTTCAGCACCATGGGGTGGCACCGAACAATTTGACGGAACGTTTCGCGGCTCGACGACGGGCCAGGTATGCAGTCCACTCCGGATCGAACGGATGGGCAGCCCCAGGAACCTTGACGTGGCGGGTGATCGCTACCGTCATCGCGCAGAAGAGTTGAAGGCTGACAGTTTTGCCGTCAGTCGAACCCCTCGTTGCGAAGGCCCAAGACCGTGATCCTCTTACCCTGAAGTACCGCCTGATGACCCATCGTGCCCCTTTGGCGGGGTGCCTGCGCACGGCCCACCTCCAAAGCATGTGCCAGATGTGCGAGTCAATCAATGAGAAGGTCGCTTTCGCCGCAGCATGACGGTGATACATGGCCCAACCTCGGATCACCGGGTTGAGTTGCCGAATCACCGCCTCCTGCGTGGCGCTCGCGTTGTCCTTGATGATGTCCCTGACCTTGTCCAGCAGCGACTTGATGCTCTTCTTCGCCGGCTTGGTCAGCAACTGGTCGCCGTACTTGCGCACGTTTTGACCCAGGAAGTCGAACCCTTGCCCGATGTGCGTGATCCGGGTCTTCTCCTCCGACAGTTCCAGCCCACGTTCGGCCATGAACCGACGAATTGCAGGCAGGACCTGGGATTCGAGCACGTCTTTCGACGCACCAGACACCACGAAATCATCGGCATAGCGGATGACGTTGAGCTTGGCCCTGCGGCGTGCGCGTTCCGATCCACCGGCACTCGCATGCACCACCGCCTCCAAGCCATCCAACGCCATGTTCGCGATCACGGGCGAGATGATCCCCCCTTGGGGTGTACCTGCCCGCGTCTCGAACAAGGATCCCTCATCGACGTAGCCGGCCTCCAGCCATCCGCGCAGGACCGCCTTGTCCATCGGTATGTGCTCCAGGAACCAGGAGTGACTGAAGTTGTCGAAACAGCCTCGGATGTCACCCTCCAGAATCCACTGCGCCGAAGTACGGCGCGACAGGACCGTGAAACACTGTTCGATGGCATCGGCTGTCGCGCGCTCAGGCCGAAAGCCGTAGGAGTTCGGGTCCGCCTGTGTCTCCGCGACGGGCTCCAGGGCGAGCTTCCACAAGGCCTGCATCGCCCGACACCGCATACATGGAATTCCCAGCGGACGCTTCTTTCCATTGCTCTTGGGAATGTAGACCCGCCTCAGCGGCATCGGGCGGTAGCCACGATGCCCCAGCGACAGCATCCCCTTCCATCTGGCCGCCGGGGTCAGCCAGACTTTTCCGTCCACCCCCGGCGTTCTCTTCCCACTGTTTTCCGTCACTCGCTTGACGGCAAGCATCTTGCCGCTGTGCGAGCGGGTCAGCAGACGTTGCAAGGTTTGCACCTTGCCCCACCTGCCTTCCCGAACTGCCTTGGCGATACGCATCTGAAGTCGCTTCACCTCTGCTTCGATGTGGGGCCAGTTGGCCTGGTCCCACATCAGCGCAGCGGGCGAGGACGCACCAGCGCCCGATACCTTCGTATCGTTCGCCGTCATCTGCTTTTCCTCGTACAACGATTGGTCAAGATTCTCTCGCCATGAATGACCGCGCGGAAGTCTGCCCGCTTTCGCGTCGGGCGATGTCGCAGCCCGTATCCCGTCCATTACAGCCGGGCATTCGCTTTCTCCGCATTCCTCTACCCACCACACCCACAGCGTTCCTCACGGTTCGCCTGCCGTTGCCGGCAGCGTGATGGGTTTACCCTGTTCCGCATGAATTTCCGGATGGTGCGGACCCGTCCTGTGCGCCGGCGGCAATCATGTCCATGACGGTCCAGAGAACAAAGGACCGTGCCTTGCCGCATACCTTTTGGTTCAAGCCTTTCAGCACATTTGGCTTGTCTGACATTACGACGCGTTGTCGGACGTTCACATGTGTTGGTCGTACCCACCCATCCCTTGCTCCTCTCCGCCCTTGTGCTGGCAGATTCCGCTTCGCCTCACGGCTTTGCGTACCGGTAAACCGGCGGCAACGTTGTCCCCGGAGCTTCACACCGAGCCGTTGCCAGCTCCGCATGTCCGGGTAGGGAACGGCTGATGGAACAGCCGGTTTCATCAGGTCATAGCTACCTCCGTGAAACAGAAATTCAAGCGACCTCAGGTCGCACGTTCTCGCCGTCAAGGTCTGCGCGCATTGCATGCGCTTGCGGCCATTCGACCGTCTTCGAACCTGTGACCGCTGCGCTGCGGTGTGCCGGTTCCGGTCTCGGGCAATCCCGCCCGATCACCGGAGTTGCTCATGCAGCACGATCTGTTTTCTTCCCTCGATTCCCTCCTGTCGGTGCCCGCAGGAGCGGGAGGCTTTCTCATCCGCGACCTGGCGGGCCAGTACCGGCCGGCCGAGGCCGACGAGGTGCTGCTGGCGGCGCAGCGATTGCTGGCGGCACAGGTGCGCGGTAGCGATCTGATGGACTCGCCCGCTGTGGTGAAGGACTTCTTGCGCGCCCGCCTGGGCAACCTACCGTACGAGGTGTTTGCCGTGGTGCACCTGAACTCGCAGAACCGCGTGCTGGACTACGTCGAGATGTTCCGCGGCACGGTCAGTCAGACATCGGTGTACCCGCGCGAGGTGGTTCGTGATGCACTGATGCGCAACAGCAGCGCTCTGGTCCTGGTGCACAACCATCCCAGCGGCGAGGCCCGTCCGTCACGTGCCGACGAACATCTGACGCAGACCATCAAGGCCGCAGCGGCGCTGGTCGATACGCGGGTGCTCGATCACTTCATCGTCGCCGGCGACGTGATCTGCTCTATGGCTGAATGCGGTCTGGTGTAACCCATGGGGCCGTTGGCCCCCATTTTCTTGTTGCTGAACAGCGCGCTTCGCGCGGACACAGGGGAGGGCTGCGCATGGCCGGTGTCCACCGGCGGCACGGGGAGCAGCGGCCCTATCCCGTGCCCGGGGATCGAGGTCTGGTTTCCTTCCCGCTGTGCGGGAACGATCCCGCTGGACGAACTGGCGGGCGGTCCGCTCCCGCCGCTGCGCTGTGGTCCCGTCCCGCCCGTCAGATCGTCCCCCCGGTCACCCGCCATGCCCGGAGCCGGGCCGCTGGAAGCCTTGGGGGTCAGTGAAGTCCTGAAGTGATCGCAGCGGCTCGAACGCCGCGCCAGTCGCTGCGCTTGGTGTCACGCCGTCCGCAGAGCCGCCGCTGCTCAAGTAGCTCGGCCACCTGCGCTTCGCTGGTCGCCCGAAGAGGCCCGGGCAGCGCGTGCGCCAATGGGCCCACCGTTATCCCCCCACGGCGCCCCCATCCACAGGTGAGGGGGACTTGTGGGGGGATCTTTCAGCGGTGGGCCAGGTGACTGGCTCACTGTTTCGTGCTGCAAGGTTTCCCCATCCCCCACCCCTTCCCGAGGGAAGGGGCCTTGCCCACCCCCCGCCCGCCCGTGGGCGGGAGCGAGGGAGTCCGAGCAAGAGGATCGGTTTTGAGGAGCCCGGATCGGGGTCCGGCTGGTCGCTCTTGCAAGGAGTTTCACCATGGCCAACGTTCAAGTCATCCAGCGCCACGCGCACCTGGCATCCGCCGTCAAGCTCGAATTCGTCAACGGGCGCGAGGGCAAGGTCGCCAAGGCGGTGCTGACCGCCATCAGCAACAGCCGCCGGGGCAGCGGCGAAGAGCGCTCCGAAGAAGCCACCGCGATCCAGTGGACGCTGTGGGCCAAGCAGGCCGAACACGCCGCCGAGTACCTGGGCAAGGGCTCGCACGTGAACATCGTTGGCCGGGTGCGCAACAACCACTACCAGGACAGCGACGGGGCCGAGGTCTACGGGCTGGCGTTCACCGTGGACGAGATCGACTACCTCGACAGCAAGGCCGAAGGCGAGGCCCGCCGCGCTCGCGAAGGTGCAGGTGATCCACCCGCAGCCGCCCCCAGCGCTGCCAGCAGCAGCCGCAAGGCCCGCAGCGAACGCCAACCGGCACACGCCTGAACTCACACACCGGGCGGTTCTTCCGCCCGGAATCCCTCATTTCGCATTTTCCGAACCAGGAGAATCACCATGATCTCTACCGCCCATTCCCCCCGTCTGGCCGCCCGCTTTGGTCAGAACACCTTCGTGATCCGCAGCGAGATCCCGCTGGCCGAAGACCAGATGCGCCGGGCCGCACCGTCCATCTTTGCCGAAGGCAAACACGGCAGCCGTTCCGAGCGCTACACCTACATCCCCACCATCGATGTGCTGCGCGGACTGCGCCAGGAGGGCTTCGAGCCCTTCATGGTGGCCCAGAGCAAGAGCCGCATCGAAGGCAAGACCGAGTTCACCAAACACATGATCCGCATGCGCCACGCCGGGCAGGTCAACACCCGGCCCGAGGCCAACGAGATCATCCTGATCAACAGCCACGACGGCGCCAGCAGCTACCAGATGCTTTCGGGTCTTTTCAGGTTCGTCTGTTGCAATGGCTTGGTGGTGGGTGACATCACCAACGACATCCGCATTCCGCACAAGGGCAACATCCAGGACGAGGTGATCGAAGGCGCCTTCCGGGTGCTGGAGGACTTCGAGGTGGTGGACGCGTCCACCGACGGCATGAAGGCCCTGCCGCTGCAGCGCGAAGAACAGCAGGCCTTTGCCACCGCCGCCCTGGCGCTGCGATACGGCGAACGAGGGGAGGGCGAACCACCGGCCCCGGTGACCGCCGATCAGCTGATCGAAGCCCGTCGGCCGGAAGACTTCGGCAACAGCCTGTGGACCACGTTCCAGCGCGTGCAGGAGAACGCGTTGCGTGGTGGCCAGCCGGGGCGCGGCGCCAAGGGCCGGCGCCTGCACTCCCGCCCGGTGGCCAGCATTGACCGCAGCGTGAGCCTGAACCGTGCGCTGTGGGTGCTGGCCGAAGAGATGCGCAAGCTCAAGGCCTGATCCACAAGGTCTGAGCGATCCCGGCGCTGGATTCAACCCCAAATCCAGCGCCGCGAGCGCGACATACCGAGCCCATCATCGGACGGTGCGTGCGCGTGAACTTCTGAAACGCGCTCGCCGGCCGGCGCCGGCTCGCGCGATCCCGGCCGCTGGCGCATCGAGCGCGGCGCCCGGGAACGGTTGTCCTCCGCCTCGACCACCCTTGTCGGTCGCGCTGGAGGAAACCCCATGAAGACCCTTGTGCTCGCCAACCAGAAGGGTGGCGTCGGCAAATCCGCCGTCGCCACCTTGCTGGCCCACTACTTCCGCAAACTCGGCAGCCGCGTGCTGGCCATCGACCTGGACCACCAGGGCAATTTCTCAGACCCACTGCGAAAGTCCCAGCGCGCGGCCGTGGCCGAGGTTCCGGCCAGCGCCTTGCTCACGCAGGCGAGTCCGGTCATCCCGGCTGCGGACTTCGTCCTCGTCGCCGCTGACCAAGGTCTCTCCGGGCTCGAGCGCCAGCCCAGCCTGCACAACGACTTCGCGAACCGCCTTCGAGGCTTCCTGAAGGTCATGGACGGTCGGTTCGATGTCTGCCTCATCGACACCAACCCCAACCCGGACATCCGCATGATCGCAGCGCTGGCTTCGGCCGATTGCGTGCTCTCGCCGATCCAGCTCAACCAGGAAGCCCTGGACGGCGTGCACGCACTGCTCAATCACTACCGGGTGGGGGTACGAAAGATCAAAACCATGCTCAACCCGAAGCTGCACCTGATTGGGCTGTTGCCGGTTATGGTGGAGGCCACGCCGTTCCAGCGGGAGAACTTCCTGCAGCTGGTGCAGAAGTTCCACCCCATCCTGATCCCCTACGGACCGAAGCCAGGGCAGTTCGCGTCGATGCCGCGCCGCTCGGCCGTGGCCGAAGCGCAGGCCGAGGGTCTGGTGCTGTGGGAGATGAAGAAGACCGCCGCGCGGGACGCCTGGCGCGAGATCGAGGTGGCCATGGCCGTGATCGCCAAAGCCGTGCTGGCGGAAGTGCCGACACAGTCAACCCAAACGACCCCTGTCAATGGAGCGGACCATGGCCCTGTCTCTGGATAGTCTGGACCTGCTTCCGCCGACAGGGGGTGAGGGCGGAACCCCCTTGCGGATTCCACTGGACGCCATCGACGAAGACCCGGATCAACCTCGGCAAGAGTTCGACGATCAGAGTCTGGACGAACTGGCTGAAACCATCCGGGAGCGGGGCGTGCGCCAGCCGGTCTCGGTGCGCACGCATCCCACGCAACCGGGGCGCTGGATGCTCAACTTCGGCGCCCGTCGCCTGAGGGCCTGCAAACAGGTCGGACTGTCCGAGATACCCGCATTTGTGGACCAGACCGCCAACAGCGTGGACCAGTTCATCGAGAACGAACAGCGCAAGGGCCTGAGCCCGCTGGAGATCGCGCTGTTTGTGCAGCGGGCGCTGAACCAGGGTCAGACACAGGCCGACATCGCTCGGGCCATCGGCAAGAGTCGACAGTACGTGACGCTGGCGACGGCGTTGATCGATCCACCGGACTGGTTGTTGTCCGCGTACCGGGAAGGGCGGTGCCGCGGTCTGAACGAACTCCATGAGTTGCGTAAGCTGGCCGGTGAGCATCCGCAGTACGTTGAGGCTTGGACTTCGGATCGCAGCACCATCACCCGGGATGCTGTGATGGCTCTCCGGGCCGAACTTGCTGAGGGTTCAGGCAGTGTGCGGCGTGGTACATCAGCACTGCTCGAATCCGTGGAAGCTGGTCTCAGGACTGGCGAGGCTGGAACAGGGGCGCGGAAGTCACGTCAACAGCAACCCAAATTGATTGCTCTTCTGGATGGAGCCGAGGTCGTGGTGAACACGCTGCAGGCCCCGCCCAAGGCAAGGCAGCTTTTCGTGATCCCTGTGAAGGGCGGCCAACCGGAGGCTGTGGACACGGGTCGACTGATCCTTATCGGCCTGACGCGGGACACGAGTTGTCAATCTGATTGACAACCGGGAGGGCCTTGGCAGCCAACACCTGTTCGGCCGCATCACCTTGCCCAATATGCAGCGTGTACCGATCATTGATCCGGTACACCGTGCGACTCCCCCCGTTGGGCAGCGCTTCATCCATCACGTCGAAATATTCGGCGGCAAGCAGAATGCCTTTGAGGTTCTGGTGGCCGTAGCGCTTCTGCAGGTCTTCCAGCTCATCTGGCGCCTTGCTCCGGATCAAGTTGAGTGCCGTGGTGAGGTGCGCCCACCCATCAGTTCGTGCCGTCTTCAGGGCGATTTCACCAAGCATGGCCACCAGGTGGCTGCCCTGCAGGAATCCAGGCTCCATCTGTCGAGCACCCTCGGGCGATGCAAAGAATGCCGCCAGCTGTTTCCGCCCTTCATCCATCGTTTTCACCCAGCCCCTGAGTCTGTCTAACATGCGAAAGGTTTCGTCACGCTGGGCATCCAGATAAGCCAGGGCGGCTTGTGCATCGCCGTCCACTGCCGAGTACCAGCGTGGCAGGAAGTGGTGAATCAGATCGTTTCGCGCGTCCACCAGGGCGCGCATCTCCTGGTCGTGCTGGTCAATGAACTGTGCGTCGGTTTCCACAGAGAAATGAAAGCCAACCCAAGGCTCTGTGATCTCATCCGGCATGCGGTGTTCGGGTGGTGCTTGCAGGACATGGGTCACCATCCTGCCAGCCAGTTCGCCCATAGTCTTGCGGTGAACAGCAGTTCTTTGCGCGTCCATGCGATCTGCCAACTGGCTTGCCGGCCCGTGCACCGAAGCAGTGGCGTTCAGGTGCTTGAGCATGGCCTCAACCATCTGGAAATTCACCACATTGCGACCGATCCGGCGCAGCACCTCATCTTGCTCAGGTGTTCGCTCCAGTCCGCGAGGCTGTGACGTGTCGTTCAAAGCGTTCCCTCCCATGTGGTTCAAAGGTGTCTGCATGCAACCTCGGCCTGGCCAGTTGTCAATCTGATTGACAACCTGGCCGCCATCGGCGCCGCATGGGTCTTGCTGGATTTTCGACCGAATCCAGCACCTCGACTCGATCGGTTCTCGGAGAGCATAGGTGCATGGTGGATTGCAGGATAGGCGGCCCGCCGCCGTTTTCACAAACGACTCGCTTCGCTCACGTTTGCACCTTTCGGTTTGCCCCATGAACACCCACAGCCCTGACTTCGTCACGGTCGATATGCGAGGTCTTAAGGCCGCGCTGGTGGGGCATGCCCAGGCCCACCGGGAGAGTGTGTCGGTCCTCGTTCGCCGGGCCGTGGCCCGTGAACTCGGTCTGGACGCGGTTCGACCTGCTACGGATGTTGAGCCGCTCGTCGCATTCCGTAAGGACCAGGTGAAGTTGTCAATCAGATTGACAACTGTCGAGGCAGATCGACTGGCTGAAGGAGCGCGACAGGCCGGTCTGTCGCGCGGGGCCTACCTCGCTGGCCTTGTCGCGGGCGTACCCGTGTTGACCGCTGGTGCAAGCCGCACAGACCAGGTCGCCGTGCTCACCGCGTCCAACGCCCACCTCGCCGACCTCAGCCGCAACATCCACGCCCTCACACGCCTGCTGACCCAGAGCAACGTGCCCAGGGCACTGGTATACCGCGACATGCTCGACACGCTGGATGGCGACGTTCGGCGACACCTCACCCAGGCTGCGGCCCTGCTTGCCGATCTGCGACCGCGTGGGGCATCTGCTGAGACTTCGCGGCGCGTGAGCCGTTGACCACCAGGAGGACATCATGACCCAGACACCCGACATCGATGGAGTGCTGATCCAGTGGGGTGATCGCCTGTTCTACCCGGGCAATCGGGTGGTCAAGGTTCCACCAGCACCGAGGATTCGGGGCGGGAGTTCTCACGAACGAGCGAACGCCATCCGCCAACGCATCGAAGCCACGGTGGTGAAACGGGCGCCACAGGTCATGGTCAAGGTCACCGGGGGAGGGCGGGGCATGCTGGCGATTGCGGCGCACTTTCGGTACATCAGCAAGAACGGCCGGCTCGACATCGAGAACGACCAGGGCGACACGGTGCGGGGCAAATCGGCCGTGCACGAGCTGACCGACGACTGGCGCTACGGGGGCAGCCAGATCGGCGATGAAGGCTACCGTCGCGAAGCCTTCAACATCATGCTGTCCATGCCCCGGGGCACCGACCCGCTGATCGTCCAGCGGGCGGCACGCGAGTTCGCGCAGACCGAACTGGCAGACCACAAGTACGTGATGGTGCTGCACGATCACCAGGCCAGCCCGCATGTGCACATCAGCGTGCGGGCCGAGTCGCGCCATGGCAAGCGGCTGAACCCGCGCAAGGCCGACCTGCAGCGGTGGCGGGAGACCTTTGCGGAGAAACTGCGTGGCTATGGCGTCGAGGCCGAGGCGACCCGACAAGCCACGCGAGGGCGAAACATCAGCTATCCGGACCTCTGGCGGCTGAAGGCCAAGGATGACGGTCGGTTGAGAAACCTCCGACCCGTCAATAACTCCGGGGCCAAGGCACGCGCCAGCCGGGACGAGGCTATGAGGGGTTGGCTGCACATCGGGCAGGCCTTGGCCCAGTCGCCCGACGCGCGGGACATCAGGCTGGCCGTTTCGATTGCCGACTTTGTGCAGGACGCGACTGCATCGTGGAATCATCAGAGGAGCACGCACCAGACTGGGACACTACCGCAGCGTCAGGTGCCGACCGTTGGGCCAGAGACTCGACGTTGATGACGGCTGCCAACACTGTGCGGGCTGGAAGGGCGGGTCGAGGCTGAATGCTGCCGGTGACCAAGCACGCCTGAATGTCGGCCGCCGCAGTTACCTGTCTTTCGAGGATGAAGGGGGCGAACGACCGCTGCACATCCGTCACCAGCCTCTCAACACATGCCAGCATGGTCGCGGCGCCGCGAGAACGACTCCTCATGCCTGAGGTGAGCGCGCGCGGTGCACTATCCCACAGGGGAAAGCACCGAACCACGGCCTGAACTCGTCACCAATTCGACATACAGAGCTTTTCGCCCGACGATAACAGCAAGCATCGGCCGCTTATCCCGACGCTGCGTTGACAGTCGGCTCCATTCCGATCTGTCGAGACCAGAAGGATGAGGATGATCTTCAGGGTGGGTATGCCATTCGCCCAAATAGCGAATGATTCCTTGAGTCGCCGTCCATCGAGACAAGGCAATGGCTTCGTGTCCAAACGGCATCCTCTCAAACAGGTAGCGAAACCGCTTGTCCCAAGCCGTGGGAACCGTCGCTTGCTCAATGAGCAAGTGGCCTCCATGTACGGCACCAAGCAAAAGTCCGCCTGCTTCGCAGTCGGCATCATTTCCCTGAATATGCTGACTGAATGTCTGCAGCGTTCCTGCAGAAAAATGAAGCAATCTGCCTTTGTCGCCGGTTGCCCAGGAACCTAGGAATTGCATAGCGGGCAATCCCGATCTCGCAAAGGATCGCAGTCAGGCGTGGCCAGTCGATAGGTCTGGTCGATCAGCCGGGTCCTCAACGTAGGAGAGTGGAAGCCGTTGATCCAATTAAGGGCCATCTCAGCACCCAAGCTGGCAGCCTGCACCGACACCGAAGCCGGAAATGGCACATACAAGCCGTCGCACCCATGGCCTGCCATGATGTTAGGCAGAGCATCAAGGGTCGACCGAAGTTCGCCCCTTCTCTGGCTGTGCCATAGGCATCGGTAGCAAGCACCCGATGCGTTCGTTCTCAGGAGCGCACGCACAGCCGTTCCAGGCCCTTCGATCCAGACAGAAAGCATGGGCGTGGGAGCCCTGTAGCGGCCGCACAGCCAATGCCCGAGGGATTCTTCGCCGGTGGCATCGATGAGTAGGTCCAGCTTTCCCAGTTGGGCCTGCCTGGCATCCACGGGGAGCGCATGAACCTCGACGCCTGGCGACAAGCGCTTGAGTTCCTTCGCCATCGCCTCAGCCTTGTTTGACAACAAGTCCGGGAAGCCGAGTCGATGCCGTCCGATGTTCTGTGGAAGGAGGCCATCAAAATCCACCAGCGTGAGTTTCCCTCCGCATGATCCTGCCCCGGCCTTGACCAGCATGTCCGAGAGGTATCCGCCGATCGTGCCGCACCCCACAAGTGCGATTCGCTTTCCTGCCAGCGTTTTTGACTTGGGGATGTTGCGCTGGGCCAGATACCGGTCATCAATCCGGATCACCGTGACGGGCATCACCTTCAGCCCAAAACTCGAATCCTTGCGGTCAGCGAGCTTGGTCTTTTGACTCAATTGGTGCTCAAAGAGCACGGCAAAGCCGTAGGTCATCAGTGGCGACTCGATGATGATCAGTACCCCATTTGCTCTTTTGCTTTGCCCGTCCTTGATTCGTTCCTGAATCTTGCGCCGACACCGAGGGTCCAGGGTGCTTTGCCAAGCCAAGATATCCGCCACTGTCTCCGGTGGCCAGTGGCTGGTCAATGGTCGGGGTTGTGCGGTGGTCTTGACCCGGTAAGTCAGCACCGTTTTATCGGTGACCTGGTAGCCGAGCGAATGCAACTTTTTTGTTGTTCGATCTTCGTTGTCGGTGATGAACCAGAGTGGATTCCCATTGACTTGCGCAACGATACAGTTTTGCCGCCCCAGATCCTCGCCTTGCATGTCCACAAAACAAAGCCCGCCATTCCAGTAGGCAAAAAACTCATCGGCGAGATCCTCGATCATCTCGCCCTTCAATATCTGCCCGAGCACCTCTGCCGCCCGTTGCAGGCACGCCAAGGACTGCCCTACAGGATCGTAGATATCCAGCACGACAGTTCCCTTGGCCAGATAGCAAAGGCCGCCCTCCGCGCCAAGATGAGGAACTGCATTGGGCAGTTCACGCGGAATTTTGAGCAGCCGAACGCGAGGCAGGTCGAAGAAGGTAGGGTCGAGCTGAACCTCACATGGAATGCCATCGTCCGCGCCGCACGGGATCAAGAGCCCCCTCAGTTTGAACCAGCCGTCGTCCGTCTTGCCGACAAACTCGAAGCCTCGCAGCCTGAAGGCTTCGACCACATCGGAGACCACGGCGACGCTGCTCATCCGGCCTTCGTGCGCCCGACCAATTCGCTCGGACCAGCCGTAGCCGGCGCTGCGGCAATAGTGGCGACAACGGATACCACCTTGACCCGGTCCGGCTCGTTCGGAAAACGCGGGCCGAATTCGCCTCGCATCCAGACGCAGGCCTGTGAAGGGCTACCGGCGTCGGTGGCTCCGCGCAGCACTTTTTCGAGTGCTTCGAACGCTTTCGCAGCCTCTTCGACGCCCTCTTTACTAAGGCGTGCAGTAAGCGACTCCGACTCATCAACGGGGTTGTTCACCCCCGCGCGCAACCGGGCCGGCAATGCTGTGACAACATCCAGCAATGCCAGGTCGTCGCGCCGATCCCGCTTCTCGAACAGCGGAGCCGCAGCGGCCATCAACAGAATCGAAGCCGGTCCACCGCTCGACCACTGCCAATCGCGGAACGCCTTCAAGTAGCGAATCACGCGGCGGAACTGTTCTCCCTTGGCCTCCACCTCGCCCAAAAACCATTCCTTCACAGGCCTGGGGTCGGAGGTCATCCAGTTGCACTCGCGGTGAGCCAGGAGCACTTTGTCAGCGGGTAGTGCCGTCCAGGCATCCCGCTCTGCCATGTTCACAGCCTCCGTCAGCGAGTCATATCCGTACCGCTCCATCGAGGCTTTCGCGAGCGTGACGAATTCGTCGTCGGGGATGGCGTACAGCGGAATGTCGATGTGGGCATAGGCCGCAATGACAATCCGGATGCATGTCGGCTTGTCGGTGACGAGCTTCCAGTGCTTCTCCTCCACCAGCGGCTTCAAGGCTTCTTCAGCAGCTGCAAAGAACACCGTTGTGGCCCTGCTGGGACGCTTCGTCTGCGAGACAAAACTCAACGGCAGATAGCAACCATCATCGACATCCGCCTGCTGGGGCCGTTGTGCCGGGCCGTTCAAGGTCTTGTACGCCCACGATCCTTGCGTGAAGAAGCGCGGCTGCGGCACGTCGTCCGTGTACCCGCGTTCGCGCAACACGCGCGGGATGCCGGTGCGCAGGCAGTTTCTGACGTCGTTGCGGGCACTGGCGATCCAGGCGCGTTGCTCAGGCGACAGATCCAGCTCTTCGTGCATGCAGGATCCGTCATCGACGGTGGTGAAGAAAAGCGGGCTCAGGTTCAGCATGCGGCCTCCGGCACATTCTTGTTGGGGCCGTGATAGAAGGTGGGTGCGCCGGCCTGGTGCGCTCGAAACGGTTGGAAAAGAGGGTCGCCAAGCGCGCGCTGCGCTGCATGATTGCCGCGGTCCTTCAGCGTATTCGTGGCGCCGATGGAAGCCCGGTCCAGCGCCTTTACGTCCTTGCTTTGATCGGGCGTGGCCTTGTCATCGATCTGGAAGTAGTTGCTACCCAGCGACTGGCGCAGCATGTAGTCCACCGACGATTCCTGGGCAGAGATCACCAGATCGAACAGCCCTCCGCGCCACTTGCCGAATCCGCGGTCGAGGCTGGCACCGCCACGGACGGTTGCACCGATCGTCATCGTGCCGATGGACAGCACCCGTACCAGTGCATTCTGTTTCGGCGCGAGGAACGTATTGACTTCGTGCAGCCCGAACAGTCCGGGCGCATTGCCGACCAGTCCTCCATCCGCAAAGACACCACGATCATTGCGCGCTAGCGGAAAGTAAACGGGCGCAGCGGCGGTCGCCAACGCCACATCCACGATCCTCATACGGTGGTCGATCTCAAATGAGGGATGGTGAGGCGTTTTGAAGAACTGGCCGCGCCCCGTCGAGTAGTTGACGGCTGGCACGAGAACGCGGTGCTTCAAGTTGCCGATCGTGGTGTCTTGAAAGCGCTCGGTCAGCACGCCCCGCAACCCTGCGGAGTCGTGCTTGGCGGTCAACCAGAAGCCCAGAAGGCGCCGAGCGAGACTTCGGCAACCAAAGATGCGGGAGCCCTGTCCTTCGAACAAGGCTTTGAGTTCAATGGCAGGGATTTCTGCGGCCAGCCCCAAGGCAAGCATCCCACCTGCAGAGGTGCCGCAGATCAGGTCGAAGTGCGAAGCGATGGGGCGGCCCAGCACGGCTTCAAGCTCGGCAAGAACCGTCGCAGTGTACAAGCCGCGATAGCCGCCCCCAGACAGGGCGAGCACATGGTAGGTGGGCACGCCCATCATGGCGCTCAGCCCTTCGGCGGGAAGGAGTCGTTACCGTGGCTGTCCTTGTCACGGATGCGACCGTCCGGACGGTGGATGACCAGTTCGGACTGCTGGTTGCGTGCGATGTTCCGCGCCGCGTCAATGGCCTGTTGCTGCGTGTCGTGCACGGAGGTTGCCCGCTGATTGCCGGCGCCCTTGACGGCCCAACCGTCCTGGTGAGGAACTACGTGCTGATTTTTGCCTGTCATGGCGAATTTCCTAAAGTTGAACCATCGAGACCCCAGCCAGCCGGCTGGGTTGCCAATGACTCCCGGTTGAAGCAAAATCGTTGCTCTTGCAGACAACGGGCGAGTCAAGCCAAATCAACTTTCTGCATTCGTAGAACTCACTTCTGTTGTCTGGCTGGACAACAATGTATCAGACTTGGTGCCAAGCTGCAAATGGTGGGCTTGGTGCCGCAGAACGCAACTGCTTCGGGCCGGACACAAACCGGTGTCTGCCGCAGCCACAAGGAACGGAACGGATGTCACAAACAGGCCTGGGCGTCGCCCTCAAGACGCTACGCGAGCGCAGAACCCTCTCATTGCGCGAAATCGGTCAACTGTCTTCGGTGGACCATGCCTATGTCCACCGGCTGGAGTCGGGCGAGAAGACAAATCCGTCAGTGGACTTAGTCGAGAAGCTGCTGAAGGTTCTTAAACCAGGTGAAAGAGATGCTGCGCTGGTGATGTGGCTTGTCGACCATGCGGAGGCCGATCCCCGCCTTGTTGAATTCGTGCTGAACGATCCTTCCATCAGCATCGACATCTTTTCGGCTGCAGCAGGCGTGAGGCATCGTGGAAATACAAGACCCGATCCCGCGACACTGATCGCCCGGATACAGCGAGCATTCGAGGACGAGGACGACTGAACATGGATGAAGCGGATGTCAGACAGAAAGCACGTGCGTTCGTTGCGAAGGTCGATGCGTCCGACATCCGGCAAGATCTGACGCCCTATGTCGTCGAGGCCAACGCCAAGGTCAAGAAGGAGGAGCTTGGTGAGGGGGAGTCTGGCTACACGATCACCAAGCCGAACGGCAAGCACGTGATCACGGTGAACTCGCTGGAGACAGAAGAGCGCCAGCGCTTCACCATCTGCCACGAGATCGCTCATATCGTCCTTGCGCTGGACTCCAGCCACGAAGAAGTGCCGTCCTGGTCCTATGCGAAGCGCCATCCGAACGAAATCGCGTGCGACACCTTCGCCACCGAGTTGCTTATGCCGTATCAGCAGTGGCTGTCGCTTGTGCCCAAGGACGAACCTTCGCTGGAACTGATCCAGCGCATGGCGGATTTGTTCTGCACATCCTTTCCCGCCGCAGCGTCGCGATTCGCCTCCCTCAGCGACATCCCGTGTGCCTTCGTCACGATGGAGCGCGGTGCAGTGCGCTACGCGGCCCGCTCGACCAGCTTGCGGCAGGCTGGGGCTTGGATATCTCCCAGGTCTGCCATCCCTATCGGCTCTGTGGCCCACCGTCTCCGTTCTTCAGGCAGCAGTGCTGCCGACACGGATGAGGTTGCACAAGATATCTGGTTCGACAACTGGGAAAAGGGTTTCGACCTCTGGGAACTGTCTAGACACTACGCACGCACAGATATCACGACGTCGCTGCTGTGGTTCGACAGCGAAGACTTGCCTGAGGTCGAAGTGAACCGCTTCGGTGTGCGCGTCGAAGACGATGGCGGCTTGGCAGAACTTACCGGACAACTGCCTTGGCCCGGGCGGAGCAAACGTCGTTAGCAACACATGGCCAACGCCGACGCCTATCCGGCACATCAATCACTGGAGTTCGCAGTGATGTAGCGGGCGTGCAAGCCCCTCACTGCAAGCCTGGCTACAAGCCTTGTCGTTTGTCGTCAAGGCCGATATCAGCCCGGAGCAACAGAACCGCGTGCTCGAAATTGGATTGCTGCCCCTCTAGCCCGTACAGCCACTTTGTCCCATGGAACATGGTTGTTTGGAAACATTATCGATTCAAACGGATCGAAACATCGGAAAGGGTCAATGGGCCGGACCCCTCGCGCTGTCTCGGAGCTCAGATACTGAACTCAGTGAGGCGCCAAAGAAGCAAGGCCTCGTAGTCATCGACAGTCCTGTCGCGCGGGAGTGCCACCAGCAACACCCTCAGATACTGGTACGCAGTTGACCCTAGCAAGTCTCAAGCAACGAGTACACGTTGGCGCTCGCGGTGGCGCCGACTAAGGTGTCGGCGAAGAGACGGTTGCGTCTTCCGACGACAAATGGGCGGATCGAATTCCCAAGGCCGTTGTTTTCTAGTGGATGGTTACTGCTGTTGACGAAGCGCTCCAGCTTGGCCCAGGACAGGTAGAGCGAGCACATACTTGAAATAGTCGTGTTTCTGCATGATACTGGAATGACCAAGTCAAGAGCTGTGGTCTAACGGGCTACCTTTGCTTCCCACTTTGAGTAATTGGCAGGCCACACCACTCGCTATGTGACGAAAATTAATAAATTAATTAATATATTATGAAAACTATATCCCAGCTTGAGTTTGGTTTCATCGATGCACAGCGCTACCTCCAAAACCCAGGTGATCCACTATCTGAATTCTTTCGAAAGTCATTCTACAAGTCCAAACACCTTGAAAGAGCTATTGATCCTGATGTCTATTTTTTGTTAGGGGAAAAAGGCACCGGCAAGACAGCCTATGCTGTCTATGCATCTCTCTACATGGGATCGAGTTTTGTCGCTGATACTGAGTTTTTCGATAAAAACGACTTCACGCGCTTTAGAGAAGTTGCCTCGTCTCTTGGTATTGAGGCCTCGCAATATTCCAGTCTTTGGGTATTTACGTTCATCATCCTCTTGATAAACAACATTGATGAAAGAACCTCTCTGACAAAGAACCCCACTCTGTCACATTTTATGGGGGCGATTCGAACCATTAGTTTAGGGGGTCAAGTTCGGACGATCTCGCAATCGATTGAAATTGCATCACAAATCGACTCGCTATTCGATAAATTTGCATCGTCGGCAAATTTAGGATTGCCTGAAAGTGTTGTTTCATCGGCAAAGCCAATATTTAAGATAACTCGACTTTCAGATTTATGTGTTGCTGCTCTTGCTGATTACTCCAATGCGCTCCAGTTTGCCATGTTTATCGATGGCTTGGATGTAAGACCAGATGAAGTCTCATATCACGACTATCTGACAGTTGTATCAAGTATCTGCAATGCTATCTGGGTTATCAATTCGACCCAGCTGGCACGCATTGAGCCTCAAATAAAAATAACACTTTTGCTGAGGCCTGATATATTGGAAACTGTTCCATTTCAGAATCGTGGGCCCATGCTGCAGAATCATTCACATCTTGTGGAGTGGGGAACTCGTTACCCTAACTTTGCAGATTCCGAAATATTTAAGTTTACCGACCGCGTCCTGTACTCGCAACAAGATGAAGCTGAGAGACTGTACCCAGGTCAAACATGGGAGAAGTATTTTCCCTTTAAAGTCGAAAGCCGGGCTAGCGCCAGCGGCGACAATCCGTTCATATTGTTCTTGCGCCATTCATTCTACAAGCCGAGAGACATACTTAAGTATCTTGGGCTAATGAAAGATTTTTATGAGACAACCGGTCGAGGTGGGGTCATGCAATTTGAGGCCGATGTTTTTAAAGACAGAGACATAGGTGATAGCTATAGTCGATACTTGATGTTGGAAATTCGAGACCAACTCTCTTTCTACTATACCAATGAAGAGTATCAACAGTTTCTCGATTTCACTAACGGCTTTCTTGGTAAATATATTGACAAACGTGATCGTGTCTTTACCTATGAGAATTTTTGTAAAGCACACTTGGATTATCTTGAATACAACTCGCGCAACAAAAAAGTCACCGTGCCATCATTTGCTACGGCCGACATCACGTTGCAGTTTATGTTTGATCTAAATGTTCTTGGCTACTATGAGGAAAAAGTCTTTCGCAATGGCGAAGCAAAAGTTTTTACAAACTATTCCTTTCGCAAGCGATCGTTCGCGAACCTTCGACCAAAGGTGCCGACTAGTGGGCGGTATGTGATGCACTACGGTGTTGCGAAGTCGCTACTCGTGGATTTTAGGTAATGGACGAGTCGCCAAGTGACGTCTTTGGCCTTGTCGCTCAAAAATATGTTGAGCTTGAGCGAATCGCCGATCCAATCCGAAAGATTGCTCAAGCGCAGATTGCAACCCTCCTCCTTGATCAACTGCAGAGTATCGACAGAATTGAGAGTCGCACAAAGTCGTTTGATAGTATACGTGAGAACTACATTCGGAAGCATGGAGTTCCACAGTCTCCCCTTTCTTTTGAAGAATTTCTACAGAACACTAATGATATAGTCGGTGTTCGGGTTGTTGCATTTTTCAACTATGAAGTCGATCTAATAGGCGACTTAATAACCCAGTTTTTTGTTGGATCTGTATTGGATCAGAAGCTCACGATCCATGATCCGAATAGAGGTTCTCGGTTTGGGTACAGAGCAGTTCATATAAATTTTCCTTTTTCGGATAGCCGACTTGTGAATTCACCTCTTCGCCCTTTTATTGGGGTAGAGGTTCAGGTAAGAACAATACTATCTGATGCATGGGCTAGGCATAGCCATAGGCTTTTGTACAAGCGGAGCAATCTGATGGATGAATATCATATCAGATCGTTTGCCAGAAATGCCGCTATGTTGGAAAACCTTGACGAAAATATGGAATCCATGAGTAGAGCCCCGCAAAGTACCTCAATTTCCCCCGTGTTGGTTGCTCTATCTTGGCATGAATTCTTTTTGAAATGTTGTTCGATAGTCGCCGTCGATCTTAATGAAGATGACTTGAGAATCAATTTTGAGACAGTGAAGGATGAAATTGATGCTACTGATGAAGTTGTGGCCCTGCAAGTATTTTTGATGGATATCGGTAAGGCTTGGAATAAATTTGGCAAGATAGACTACCCCAAATATGGATTTCGGGATTCCGGAGCAAAATTGAAGCTTGCTCTATTCGGATTGGATGAGAGTCGCTATCGCGGGTTAGTGCCACTCCATATGCGAAGACGAGTTTTGAATATTCTACATTTGGGCGTGGTGAATGACCCTCCTTCAGTATTCAATGGACTGCGGATTCGTGAGGATAACGGGGTGTCGGACTACGCAGTTCCTAAAGAAGTGGTGGATCTTTGCGATGGAATGAAGAAATCTTGGAGGTCTTATGTAACAGATGGCGTCCAATGCATGCTTGTGCAGCCAAATCAACTCATTCTTACTCGGGCGCGTCCAACTGGGATTAGAGGTGCAATTGATAAAATGAAGGAGGCGGCGAATGGGAGGATTTCGCGGCGGAGGCCTATTAGCGTGATCCGGCAGTCTGATGATTTTTTGGTCATTGACGGAAATTCCACTGCCATTGTTTTGGTGGCAATTGGTCTGAATGAAGTCCCAGTGGAGCTCAATGCAGAGCTCCAATGAGCGATGGTCCGCCAGACTGGTTTACTCCACTGCATGTTGTAGCCTCCTTTCAACCCTACCAGGTGGCTAACTGAGTTTGAGTTGGTGTCGTTATTCTGGCTGCGCAAGGATTCGTATATAATTTCGATAGTATTGAGGTCCCCTCCAAAAAACCTGAACCAGCCGGAGGTAGAGATTTCCCTCAGACGGAGTCTCTACATGAAGAAATCCAGATTCAGTGAGGCGCAGATAGTCGGCATCCTGAAGGAAGTCGAGATGGGCGCGAAGGTCGGCGAGACGTGCAGGAAGCACGGCATCAGCGAGCCGACGTACTACAAGTGGAAGAGCCAGTTCTCGGGCATGACGGTCTCGCACCTGTCGCTGCTTCGCCAGCTGCAGGACGAGAACGCCAAGCTCAAACGCATGTACGCCGACCTGACGTTGATGCACCACGCTCTGAAGGACGTCGTTGACCGAAAGCTTTGACCCCGCAGCGTCGTGAGCTGGTCGTGCGTGCCCTCGTTGACGAGCACGGCATGAGCGAGCGACGTGCCTGCCAGGCCAGCGGCATTGCCCGCTCCACACTGCGCTACCGGCCTGTTGCACGCGACGACTCCGGGGTCATCACCTTCATCCAGACGCACATGGCGCTCAACCCATGCCACGGCTTTGGCCTGCTGTACGACAGCGCCCGTCACCAAGGCAAGCCCTGGGGCAAAACGGTGCTCTGGCGCGTCTACTGCGAGCTGCGGCTGAATCTGCCACGGCGGGGCATGAAACGGCTGCCTTCGCGCATCAAGCAACCACTACACGCAGCAGGCCAGCCCAACCAGGGCTGGAGTTGTGACTTCATGTCTGATGCGTTGTGGTCCGGCAGGCGATTCAGGACCTTCAACGTCATCGACGAGTTCAACCGCGAGGGCCTGCGCATCGAAGTTGACACCAGCCTGCCGGCTGCGCGCGTCATACGGGCGCTCAACGAGCTGGTGGAGGTGCGAGGTGCGCCGCTGTCGATTCGCCTGGACAACGGCCCTGAGTTCATCGCCCAAGCGCTGGCCCAGTAGGCTCAGAGCAAAGGCATCGCCCTACAGCACATCCAGCCCGGCAAGCCCACGCAGAACGCCTATGTCGAACGATTCAACAAGACCTACCGCACCGAGGTGCTGAACTGCTACGTCTTCGATTCACTGCAGGAGGTGCGCGACATGACAGCCGACTGGCTGCACCGATACAACCACCTCCGCCCCCATGACGCCCTCGGCTGAATCTGACGTTCCCCCGGAAAACCGCGACAGGTCAAAACTAGAGGTACGGTTGCTTCCCGAGGCCCCGAGAGGGGCAAGGAGAAGCGATGAAGAAGTCCCGATTCAGCGAGGAGCAGATCGCCTATGCGCTGCGGATGGCCGACGGCGGCACGCCGGTGGTGGACGTGTGCCGCCAGATCGGCATCTCGGAGGCCACGTTCTACACGTGGAAGAAGAAGTACGGCGAGCTGGGCGTGAGCGAGTTGCGCAAGCTCAGGCAGCTTGAAGATGAGAACGCGCGCCTTCGGCGCATCGTGGCCGATCTGACGCTGGACATGCAGATCCTTCAGGAGGTCGTCAAAAAAAAGCTCTGAGGGCTGCCAAGCGCCGCGAGCTGGCAGCCTGGATGCAGGAGCGTTTCAAGCTCAGCGTGCATCGCTCGTGCCGACTGGCGCTGTTGCAGCGCTCAAGCTGGTATGCCAAGAGCGAGGCACGCGACCAGGGTGCGCTGCGCCAGCGCATCCGGGACATCGCGCTGAGCCGGCCGCGGTTTGGCTACCTGAGGGTGTTGGTGATGCTCAAACGCGAAGGCTGGCCGGTGGGGAAAACGCGGGTGTATCGCCTGTACCGGCTCGAAGGCCTGCAGTTGCGCATGAAGGTCAAGCGGCGCAAACGCATTGCCCTGTTGCGCGGCAAACCGCAGAAGCCCACGGGCGCGAATCAGCACTGGAGCATGGACTTCGTGCACGACCAGACACACGATGGCCGCGCGTTTCGCATCCTCACGGTCATCGATCAGTGGAGTCGCGAGAGTGTATGCCTGGAGGCCAACTTCCGGCTGTCAGGCCGGTGCGTGGCGCAGGCGCTGGACGAGGTCGCAGGCACCGCGCGGTTGGCCCAAGGCAATCACCGTGGACAACGGGACGGAATTCACCTCGAAAGCGCTGGACGAATGGGCGTATCGGCGAGGGATCAAACTCGACTACACCCGTCCCGGAAAGCCCACGGATAATGGCCTGATCGAGTCGTTCAACGGCCGGCTGCGCGACGAGTTCCTCAACGTCAACGAGTTCGTCACACTGCACGATGCCCGGGAGAAATTGAAGATCTGGCAGGACGACTACAACCACCACCGTCCACACAGCTCGCTCGGTAACCTGACCCCGAACGAGTTCGTCAACAACAGGTCAGTTCCACCCAACGAAGCGGCCAGCCTGTAGTTCAGAACTGTCCTGTTTCCGGGGGAACGTCACTGTTCCCCAACCTCTACTTCTGACTGGCTCAGGAATTCGAGGGGACCACACAAGGTTGAGCGTGTCCGACATCAGTGCGATGTCGCTGGGCGTGACTGGCTCCACAGATCCAGCTCGCTGCGGCGGCAAGCCACTGCGCGCGCACCGAGGCGAACGGGGCAGGGGAACTGTTGTTGGGCGATGAGCCTGTAGATTGTTGATCGACCCAAGCCCGTCATCTGCATGACGGATGGCATGCGCAGAAACACGGTCTGTACCTGATCGTGTGTGGTGGTCGGTGTGGCTGGTGTCGGTTGCACGGCATTTTCCCGGTGGAGGCATAAAGGCAACTGTAGGGCTCGGCTGGCCCCTTGGTCATGCTGGATTCGCCGTCAAATCTTGTGCACAGGGCTCTCACTGTCAGAGCAGCGCGTTTACGACAGTGGTTTCGACGGTTGGGTCTCTGACAGGGTGCCTGGCGAAGCCTTGGTGCAGCTCGCACGCAACACAACTGGCACGATTCTCTGCACTACGTTCATCAGACCAGAAACTGGCACCAGACTGGCACCAGCCAAACCCAGAAAGCAAAAAAGTCAGCAGGCGCTAACCTGCTGACTCTCGTGTTTCTTGGCTCCCCGACCTGGACTCGAACCAGGGACCTGCGGATTAACAGTCCGTCGCTCTACCGACTGAGCTATCAGGGAACAGCCTCAAATTATAGTGTGATTTTTATGATGTTTGGAAGCTCAGCCGCAGTTTCTGCAAAAAATTATGGGACTGATCCGTCCAGGGGGTTGGGCTGCACTTCCAGCAAACGATGCAGCCGGGAGCTGGAGGTGGTGTATTCGAGGTGGATGGCTTTGCCGGGAAACACCCGCGTGGCTGCCGCATACGCTGCGAGCACGCACTCGTGGAAGCCGCAGACGATGAGCTTCTTCTTTCCCGGGTATGTGTTGATGTCGCCAACAGCGAAGATGCCGGGCTCGCTGGTGGAAAACGTTGATGTGTCGACTACCAGCTGTTTGCGCTCTAGCGCGAGTCCCCATTGGGCCACGGGGCCTAGACGCGGTGAGAGTCCTTGCATCACATACACGCTGTCAACGTCCAGCCGCTCGGCGGCGCCATCGGCACGCAGGACAGTGACAGCGTTCAGCCGCTCGCCGTTCGATTCGCAGGCTGTGGCCTGACCAATCAGCAGTCGCATGCGGCCCTGCGAACAAAGTGCACGCATCTGCGACTGCAGGTCCGTACCGGACTGAAACACATCGCGGCGGTGCATCAGCGTCACGTCGACGCCACCATGGTTCACCAGGGTAAGCGCCCATTGCAAGGCGCCGTCGGTGTCTCCGACCACCAGCACGCGACGCCCGATTTCATGCTCCGCGAGGCGCGGAAAGAAGAAAAGCTGCGAGCCTTCAAAGTTCTCCAGACCATCGAGTTTGAGGCGACGCGGTTCAAAGGCACCCACACCGGCGGCGATGAACACCGTCCTGGTCAGCAGAGATATTTGGCGGGAGGTCGATATCAGAAAGCGATCGTCGTCCTGTCGTTCGACACAGGATACGGTCTGACCGAGATGAAAGGTGGGCGCGAAGGGTCGAACCTGCTTCAAAAGCGCATCGGTCAACTCCTGGCCGGTGCAGGCGGGCACGGCAGGAATGTCGTAGATCGGCTTGTCGGGATAGAGCTCTGCGGGCTGCCCGCCGGGGTGCGGGAGCGCGTCGATGATGTGAGCCCGGATTTCCAACAGCCCCAGCTGGAAAGCCTGGAACAGGCCCACAGGACCGGCGCCGATGATGACCGCATCGGTCTCGATCACGTCATCGGTCGCCATCTCCTGGTGTTCAGCGAACGAGTTCGGACAGCTTGCCGGTGCGGTCTTTCCACTCCTCGTGGTCGGGCAGAGGGTCCTTGCGTTTGGTGATGCTCTTCCAGCTCGGCAGCTTGGCCAGTTCGGCGTTCAGCGCCGTCATGTGCACCTGGTCCTTGGGCAGATCCTCTTCGGCGAAGATGGCGCTGACCGGGCACTCGGGAATGCAGACCGCACAGTCGATGCACTCGTCCGGATCGATGGTCAGGAAGTTCGGGCCTTCGCGGAAGCAGTCGACGGGGCAGACGTCGACGCAGTCGGTGTATTTGCAGCGGATGCAGGCTTCGGTGACGACGTGGGTCATGGTGTGGGAGAAAAATCGATCAAACCGGTGATTTTAGGCGGTGCAGGAGGGTAAGGCCCGGGGAAGCCCTTGGCTTTGATATTGGTTAAACCCGGCCTGCGAAGCTCATCAGCTCACCAGCACGGCGCCGGAGGTTCTGTGGCTGGCGGTGTCGACCAGCACCAGCGAACCCAGCGCACGCGACTGTGCGAACGGGGCGGTGGCCAACGGCTCCTGCAGCGCCAATTCAATGTGGCCGATGGCGTTGGGTTCGAGCTGGGTGGCAGCTTCTTCTGCCAGGGTGTGGATGTCCAGCTTGTGCACGATGCGTTTGACCTTGGCCTTGACCCAGCGGTGGCCGTGCAGCGCCCAGTAGACGCGGCCGGCGACCAGGGTTTCGTCGTCCATCCACGCCACGGTGGCGCGGATTTCGCGGCTGGCTTCGAGGCATTGACCTTGTTCGTCCACGGCCAGCAGCCAGTCGCCGCGCGAGACATCGACCTCGCGGTCGAGCACGATGCCGGCGCTGTGGCCCGCCGCCACGGCCTTGGGCTGGCGCACGTGGTTGAGCACCTGGGCCACGGTGGCCGTCTGGCCACTGGGCATGACCTTGACCTGCTGGCCAGGTTGCACGGTACCGGTGGCGACGCGGCCCCAGAACACGCGGCGACCCTGACTGGTGTCGGAAGACGACGAGAACTTTTCCACCCACTGCACCGGGAAGGCCAGCGGCAGTTCGGTGTCGGGGCGGGTCACCGGCAGGTGCTCCAGGATGTCGAGCAGGGTGGGGCCCTGATAGCCGCACCAGCCGGCCTGCGCGGGTGCGTCGACCACGTTCCAGCCCTTGAGCGCGGACACCGGCACGGTGGCGGTGACGGCGATGCCGGCGTCCACTGCAAACGCACTCAGGGCACCCGAGATGTGGGCGAAAGCCAGTGCGCTGTCTTCCACCGCGTCCAGCTTGTTGACGGCGAACACGACGGACGGCACGCGCAGCAGCTTGAGGAGCAGCGAATGGCGGCGGGTCTGCGGCAGCAGCTTGAGACCGGGGTCTTTCCAGTCCAGCTTGGTCGCATCGACCAGTACCACCGCGGCGTCGGCAGCCGAGGCCGCAGTCACCATGTTGCGGGTGTACTGCTCGTGGCCGGGTGCATCGCCGATGATGAACTTGCGCGTTTCGGTGTTGAAGTAGCGATAGGCGACGTCGATGGTGATGCCTTGCTCGCGCTCGGCCGAGAGGCCGTCGGTCAGCAGCGCGAGGTCGGTCTCGCCCTGGCGCTGCACGCCGGCCAGGTGGTCCTGCAGCACGGCCTTGCTGTCCACCAGCAGGCGGCCGATCAGGGTGCTCTTGCCGTCATCGACCGAGCCGCAGGTGATGAACTTCAGTGCGGTGCGGGTGTCGGCGGCGGTGGAGGGGGTAACAACAGCGTTCATGGGATGTCCGGGGAAATGTCGGTTCGTGGGCCCGAAGGTGGCTTCAGAAATAGCCGTCTTTCTTTCGCTTCTCCATCGAAGCTTCCGACGTCTTGTCGTCCATGCGCGTGGCGCCGCGCTCGCTGACGTCCGCAGCCAGTGTCTCGATCACGATGTCCCCGGCCGTCGCGGCCAGGCTCTCCACCGGGCAGGTGCAGGTGATGTCGCCGACGGTACGGAAGCGCACATCGCGAATCTGCACGGTCTCACCGTCCTTGGGCGGGGTCAGTTCGGTCACCGGCACCAGCAGGCCCCGGCGGTCGACCACCTCGCGCTTGTGGGTGTAGTAAATCGAAGGCAGGGCGATGGCCTCGCGCTCGATGTACTGCCAGACGTCGAGCTCGGTCCAGTTGCTGATGGGGAACACGCGGAAGTGTTCGCCCGGGGCCAGGCGGGTGTTGAACAGGGTCCAGAGTTCGGGGCGCTGGGCCTTGGGTTGCCACTGGCCGAAGCTGTCGCGGTGCGAAAAGATTCGCTCTTTGGCGCGTGCCTTTTCTTCGTCGCGGCGTGCGCCGCCGATCAGGGCGTCGAAACGGAACTCTTCAATCGCTTCGAGCAGGGTGACCGACTGGTGCACGTTGCGGCTCTCACCCGGGTGGGCCAGGCGCACGGTGCCGCGCTTCATCGAATCTTCGACGCTGCGCACGATCAGCTCGGCCTGCAGTTCCTTGGCGCGGAAGTCGCGGAAGTCGGTCACCTCGGGAAAGTTGTGGCCGGTGTCGATCATCAGCAGCGGGTAGGGAATGCGGCCGACGCCAAATGCTTTCTCGGCGCACTTGAGCATGACCAGCGAGTCCTTGCCGCCGGAGAACAGCAGGGCGGGGCGCTCGAAGGCGGCTGCGACCTCGCGCAGGATGAAGATGGTTTCCTCTTCAAGCGCGTCCAGGTGGGCGTTGCTCAGGTGGTGTTCGGCAGGTTGCAGCACGGCGGTATCGGTACGGGCGTTCATGATCGTTGTCGGCAGTCGGTTCGGTGGGCCGGCCTCAATGGGCCAGGTGCAGGCCGCACTCGCGGTTCTCTTCACCCTTGGTCGGGTCCACGTAGTCGAAGTTGTTGGGCAGACCGTGCAGTTCGCAGTAGTGGTACAGGTCCTTGGAGGTCCAGTGCAGCAGCGGGGCGACCTTGATGAGGCCATCCGGGTTGATGCTCACCGGATCCATCTGGGCGCGCACAGCGGTGTCGGTGGCGCGCAGGGCGGTGAACCAGACCTTGGGCGCGGTCTCGCGCAGGGCGCGGGCAAAGGGCTCGAGCTTCACTTCTTCGGTAAAGGCAGCGTGGCGCGGATCGTCCAGCGCGGGCGTCGGCCCTTCGACCGCCTCACGGTGCGCGCGCGAGCGCCGCGGCAGGTAGATCTTCAGGTTCAGCTTCAGCTGCTTCGTCACCTCGTCGGCGAAGCGGTAGGTGGCCTCGGTGTTGTAGCCGTTGTCCATCCAGACCACGGGCACGTCCGGGTTCACCTGGGTGACCAGGTGCAGGATCACGGCCTCAAAGGGGCGGAAGTTGGTGGTGACGATGGCAGGCTGATTCAGGCCCAGGGCCCACTTCACGAGGGCAGGAGCGTCGCGGCCAATGTCGGCGTTGATTTTTGCGAGATCGATGGTGCTCATGGTGTTCGTCCTGGTGCTCAGGCGTGGGCGAAATGCGGGCGGGTGTCCACGGCATCGCCCTGGTAGTAGGCGTCGTACTGGACCAGCAGCTTCTGTCCGTGTTCGATGCTCTGGTCGGCGCGCAGCACGGCCTGGGTGAAGCCGCTGCGCTGCATCTGCGCCAGCTGGTCGATCAGCACGTCGCCGATGGCGCGAATCTGGCCGGTGAAGCCCAGGCGGCGGCGCAGCAGGAAGGCCTGGCTGAAGGCGCGGCCATCGGCAAACGACGGGAACTCCAGTTGCACGGTGTGAATGCCTTCCAGCGACGCTTCGCGCGGATCGGCGTCGTTCGGCAGGGTCAGGGTGCCGGCCTCGTCGGCGCTGAAGCTGTCGGCCTTGAAGAGTTGGATCGTGGGTTTCATGTCGTGGGCTCCTGCGTTCAGGCGGCGACCGGGGTGCGGGCCGTGGCGACGCGCACCGCGTTGGCGGCGGTCTTGAAGGGTTCGATGCCGACGCGCTTGACGGTGTTGACGAAGGTCTCGGCCGGCTGGCGCTGGGCACGGAAGGTGTCGATGATGGCTTCGATCACGTCGACCATCTCGTCGGCGGCGAATGAGGGGCCGATCACCTTGCCCGGCACGGCTTCGCCCGACAGGCGCGTGCCGTCGGAGCCGCCCAGCGTGACCTGGTACCACTCCTGACCGTCCTTGTCGACGCCGAGGATGCCGATGTGGCCGCTGTGGTGGTGGCCGCAACTGTTGATGCAACCGCTGATGTGCAGGTCGATCTCGCCCAGGTCGTGCAGCTCGTCCAGGTCCTTGTAGCGGGCCAGCAGGGCCTGGGCGATGGGCAGCGAACGGGCGTTGGCCAGGTCGCAGAAGTCGCCGCCGGGGCATGCGATCATGTCGGACAGCAGGCCGATGTTGGGCTTGGCCAGGCCTAGGCGGCGCGCCTCGCGCCACAGTTCGGGCAACTGGTCGCAGCTGACCCAGGGCAGCAACAGGTTCTGTTCGTGGGTCACACGGGCTTCGCCGCAGGAGAAACGATCCACCAGCTCGGCGGCGCGCTCCAGCTGTTCTGCCGTGGCGTCGCCGGGCGCGGAGCCCAGGCGCTTGAAGGACAGGGTGACGGCGCGCAGGTCGGGGTTCTGGTGCGGCTTGACGTTGCGGGTCAGCCAGCGGCTGAATTCAATGTCGTCCTCAGCGGCGGCCTTGAGGATGTTGGCGATCTTGGCGTCGGCGCTCTTGCGGTCGCAGCTGAGCGTGGGCTGGACGAAGAAGGCGCTCACGCGGTCCAGTTCGGCCTGGGTGATGGTGTGTGGCGCGCCGTCCTTTTCCACGATGTCGCGGTATTCGGCTTCCACCTGGTCGGTGAAAGACTGGCCTTCGGCCTTCACCAGGATCTTGATGCGGGCCTTGTACTTGTTGTCGCGGCGGCCGAAGCGGTTGTAGGCGCGGACGATGGCTTCAAGGTAGTTGAGGATCTGGTTCCAGGGCAGGAACTCGCGGATCACCGAGCCGATGATGGGGGTGCGGCCCATGCCGCCGCCCACGCGCACCTGGAAGCCCAGGTCGCCGTCCACATTGCGCAGCAGGCGCAGGCCCACGTCGTGCCAGGGAGTCGCGGCGCGGTCCTCGCGGGCGCCCGTGATGGCGATCTTGAACTTGCGCGGCAGGAAGGCGAACTCGGGATGCAGCGTGCTCCACTGGCGCATGATTTCCGCAAAGGGGCGTGGATCGGCCACTTCGTCGACGGCAATGCCGGCCAGGGCGTCGGTGGTGATGTTGCGGATGCAGTTGCCGCTGGTCTGGATGCCGTGCAGGTTCACACTGGCAAGCAGGTCCATGGCGTCGGCCGCGCGGTGCAGCGGAATCCAGTTGTACTGGACGTTCTGGCGCGTGGTGAAGTGGGCGCAACGGTCGGGCAGGCTGGGCACGTCGGCCAGGGCGGCGTTGGCCTTGGAGGTGTCGTGGTCTTCCTTGTGGTCGAAATCTCGGGCCAGCTGGGCCAGCACGCGCAGCTGGGCGGTGTTGATTTCGCCATAGGGCACGGCCACACGCAGCATGGGCGCGAAGCGCTGGATGTACCAGCCGTTCTGCAGGCGCAGCGGCTTGAAGGCTTCGCCATCCAGCGTGCCGGCCTGGAAGCGTTCGAGCTGGTCGCGGAACTGGGCGGCGCGCTGGTGGACGAACTGGCGGTCGAAATCGGAGTACTGGTACATGGCTGTCGTGGGAAGGCAGAAATCAGAAGGCGATGAGCTTGGTGCCGGCGTATGCCAGCAGCAGCGAGAGCAGGGAACGCACGAGGCGCTCGGGCGTGTGGCGCATCAGGCGGGTGCCGAGCCAGATGCCAGGCAGCGACCCGGCCAGCAGTTTGCCCAGCAACGGCCAGTCGACAGAGCCGAGGCTGGCGTGGCCCAGGCCTGCGACCAGGGTCAGCGGCACGGCGTAGGCGATGTCGGCGGCCACGATGCGCGGCAGCGGCAGCAGCGGGAACAGGAGCAGCAGCACCGACACGCCGATGGCGCCGGCGCCGACCGAGGTGAGGGTGACCAGCGTGCCGATGACGGCACCAAAGAGCACCGGCAGGCTCCAGTGGCGAGCATGGGTGGCGTTGTCGATCTCGGCCGCGGGCAGGCTGCGCGGCAGCACCTTGCCGCGGGCCGCCTTGTAGAGCATGGCGGCGGCGGTCAGCAGCAGCGCCACACCCAGGGTGTGGGTCATGACCGACTGCACAGCGGGGCTGGCCGGCCCAACCTGGTGCAGCACCCAGAGAGTGGCCAGTGCCGCCGGAATGCTGCCGGCGCACAGCTGGGCCACCACGCGCCAGGGCACTAGGCGCTGCCGAGCCAAATTGATCGTACCTCCGGCCTTGGTCACGGCGGCGAACAGGAGGTCGGTGCCCACGGCCAGGTAGGGCTTGACCCCGAAGAAGAAAATCAAGATCGGGGTCATCAGCGAACCGCCGCCCACGCCGGTCAGGCCCACGACGAGGCCCACGAAAAACCCGGCGAAGACAAAAGCAAGTTCTGACATGGGACGCGACTGTACGCAGCTGTCCATATGTCTCAAACGACATTTTGGTTGTTCATATATTTCTTCTGGTTATCAGTGGCGTCGGATGTCTGGTCTCTTTTCACAGTGCAGCGCCGTCGCAGGGGTAACATGCACCGATGGTCAAGCAGCGGATTCATGTGCAGGTGGTGGGCTTCAGTGACGTGGAGCGACATGCGCTCAACACCGTCTTCCGGCTGTCCGAAGAGCGCGAACTGAGCTACGCCCCCTGGGTGCCGCTGACCGCACCCGGTGTCCAGGCGCCGACCCGGCTGGCGGAGGTGGCCCTGGTGGATGGCGATTCCGCGGAGGCCGTCTTGTCGCACGCCCGGGAGACGCCAGCGGGTCAGCGGCTGATCTGGGTGGGGTCGCATGCGCCTCAGCACGCCTGGCGGGTGCTGCAGCGGCCGATCCAGTGGGCCGCCATGCTCAATGATCTGGACGCGGTGTTTGTCGCACGGCAGGTTGACTCCGGGTTCCTGGATCTCGATGTGACGCAGCCTGGCCCCCTGGAACCCGACTCGGCACATCCGAACAGGCGGGCGCTGATCGTCGGCGCCGCGGCCGAGCGCGGGCAGGTGACTGCGTGGCTGTCGGGGGTGGGGGTATCGGAGGTGGATGAGGCGGACAGCACTGAAGCCGCGCTTGAATGCATCGGACGCCACCGTTATGTGTGTGGGGTGTTCGACCTGGACGAGCACCACGTCGACACCTGGCAGCTGGCGCGGCTGTTTTCCCAGCACAACGCCAATGCCTTGACTGTCGGGGTCAGCGAGCACGCCGACCCCCTGGCACCCTGGCTCAATCGTCGGCGGCTCAGGCGGGATACCGAACGCACGGGCATCAGCGCTCTGGTGGGGCGGCCGTTGCAGGCAGCCCAGTGGCGGCGCTGGCTCGAGCTACTGGCCTGAGCCAGATCAGACCGGTTGTCGGCGGGCCGTCTTCCAGGCGAAACGCGCCGGGTCGAGCGCTCTCTCCAGATCCAGATCCTGCTCGGCCAGTGGGGAGGACTCTCCACTCATCTGGCCGGCCAGCCAATCGGCGCACCAGTGGGCCAGCGTCAGGCCGCGGGAGCCTAGCGCTGTCAGCATGAACAGGCCGGACAGACGCGGCGTCTGCGACAGCGGGATCCTGCCGCGCCGCGCGCCGGCGGCATCGAACAGCTCCCGCAAGGCCTTCAGGTCGGGCACGGCGCCGACCATCGGAAGCCGGTCCTGCGAGGCGCACCGGACCTGCGACCAGCCGAGCAGATGCCCTTCGCTGGCGCAGCGCCGCAGCTCGGCGGCCGCCTCTGGATGCATCTCTTCCAGGCTGGCCGCATTGCGCTCGTGTGCGGCCGGATCCACCGTGGCGTCGTCGCGACCGCGTTCATAAGTGGACCCCATGGCCCAGACGCGGGACGGCCAGGCCGGCGGCAGACCGGCATCCTCATAGGTCGGAACGAAGACCCCGTTGTTGCGCATGGGGCGGGGGGCAAGTGGTGGCGTCCGCAGGGCCGCGAGCGTCAACTGACCCTTGACCGGTCGCAACGGCACGGCGCCCGATCCGTGGCCGTGGACGCCTTCCAGCAATGGAAACGCTCCGTAGGCGGTGGCCACCACCACCGTCGGAGCGGCACCGAGCACGGTGCCTGCTCCATCCCTGGCCACCCACTTGACATCTTCGCGGGCCAGGTGGGCCACGGCAGCATCGAAGCGGGAGCTCAGGCCGCCGGAGGACTGCGCCTCGGCCAGCCAGGCCTGGACCAGTGCCGACGGCCGGACCACCGCTGCGGGCCAGCGGCCCGGGTCGTGTCCCAGGTTGTCGACTTCCGTGGCCTGCCAGCCATGGCCCTGGGGCACCAGACGCTCCAACTGGGACCGTGCATCGGCCACGCCCAGGGAGCAAAGTCGGGACAGCGGTGTGGGTGCGCGCGTGACATGCGGGCTGAGCATGCCGACCGGGAGGCCTGAGGCCCCCATGGCGGGCTGGCTGCCGCGTTCGATCAGCTCAACCCGCCATCCTCGACGGGTCAGGGCCGCGCAGCAGGCGGCCCCGGCCAAGCCGGCCCCGAGCACCAGCGCGTGGCGGGATTGGGAGGTCACCAAGCAGGGGCGCGAGGCTTACTGACTAGCGCTCGGGGGCACATAGCCGGCTGCGGCGTCGGCGCCCTCACCAAAAAAGTGCTTCTCCATCTGCCGGGCGAGGTACTGGCGGGCCCGAGCATCGGCCAGGTTGAGACGGTTTTCGTTGAGCAGCATGGTCTGGTGCTTGAGCCAGGCCGCCCAGGCTTCCTTGCTTACGCTTTCATAGATGCGTTTGCCCAGCTCGCCGGGGTAGGGCGGAAAGTCCAGGCCTTCGGCGTCCTTGCCGAGCTTGATGCAGTGAACGGTGCGTGCCATGGGGTTTCCTTATTCTTTAGGTGTCTAAGTAAAATGAAAAACTATTCGTTCCAGTATTAACCCAAGGTCGGCATGATGCGCGCAGCCAGCAAGACCGGGGTCGCATGGTGCAGGAGGCCTGCAAAAGGGGCTCCACTGTAGCAACGAATACCCGGCGCGAGCGAATGCCCTGCGGGCGCCGGTGCCAGTTCCTGATTTATCGCAAGGCTCACCGGAACCCGACTTCTACAATCGCGAACTGTTTTTGTTTCCAACTCTGGCGTCCCGGCCGGACCCATCTCCTTCAAGACCATGAGTGCATTTCTGGAAGAGCGCGTTCTGAGCGTTCACCACTGGACAGACCGCCTGTTCAGTTTCACGACCACCCGCGACACGGCGCTGCGCTTCTCCAATGGCCACTTCACCATGATCGGGCTGCGGGTGAACGACAAGCCGCTGCTGCGCGCTTACTCGATCGCCAGCGCCAACTACGAAGAGCATCTGGAGTTCCTGAGCATCAAGGTGCCGGACGGCCCGCTGACCAGCCGCCTGCAGCACATCCAGGTGGGCGACACCATCATTGTTGGCAAGAAGCCCACCGGTACGCTGCTGATTGATTACCTACTGCCCGCCAAGCGCCTGTACCTGCTGGCCACCGGCACCGGGCTGGCGCCGTTCCTCTCGATCGTGCGCGACCCCGAGACCTACGAGAAGTTCGAACAGGTTGTGCTGATCCACGGCGTGCGCGAGGTCAAGGAACTGGCCTACCGCGACATGCTGGAAACGCAGCTCAAGCAGCACGAGTTCCTGGGCGAGATGGTGAGCCAGCAGTTCATCTACTACCCGACCGTGACGCGTGAGCCCTTCGTGCACCAGGGCCGCATCCCCAACATCATCGAGAGCGGCCAGATCGCCAAGGACACCGGGTTGCCCGAGCTGAACCCGGCCGAAGACCGCGTCATGATCTGCGGCAGCCCCGAGATGCTGCGCGACCTCAAGGCGCTGTGCGAGAAGCGCGGCTTCGCCGAGGGCAACACCACGCGTCCGGGCCAGTTTGTGATCGAGCGCGCGTTCGCCGACAACGGCTGACCGCCTGCCACTGGAACTAGAAGGCGCTGGCCGGGTCCACCCGCAGCGCCTTTTTCATCTTCTGGAGTTCTCTTGAGTTTTCTGACCCCCGCCATCGATTTTCTTGACCAGCACCCACGCCGTGCGCTGACTCTGGTCGCTGCCGCCTGCGTCGGTCTGCTGGCCTTCGGCATGTACCTGCAGCATGTGGTGGGTCTCGAACCCTGCCCGATGTGCATCGTGCAGCGCTACGCACTGATCCTGGTGGCGATCGTTGCGGCCGTGGGCGCGTCGATGTCTAACCGGGGGCGCCAGGTGGCGGTCGGACTGATGGGCCTCCTGGCGCTGGGCGGCGCCTTCGTCGCTGCACGTCAGAGCTTTCTGCAGTGGTACCCAGCCGAGGTGCTCAGCTGCGGGCGCGACTTCTACGGAATGATCGAATCCTTCCCGCTCAAGCGCGCGATTCCCATGATCTTCAAGGGTAGCGGCGACTGCTCGGCGATCGACTGGACCTTTCTCGGTCTGTCCATCGCCAATTGGTCCTTCCTATGCTTCGCCGGCATCGCGGCGCTGGCGGTGGCGCTGTTGGTGCGCCGTAGAGCCTGATCAGAGAATCGCGGAGCCCGGGCGCTCGCCGCGCTCGTAGACCACGTGGGCGCGGCCCACGATCAGCGTATCCAGTGAACCGATGTTCTTCGCGCTCTTGTTGGAGTAGGGCAGCTTTTGCAGCACGTAGCGCATGGCGTTCAGGCGCGCGCGCTTTTTGCAGTCACTCTTGATCACCGTCCACGGGGCGTCGGCGGTGTCGGTTTCGAAGAACATCGCCTCTTTGGCCTTGGTGTATTCCTCCCACTTGTCCAGCGAGGCCATGTCGATGGGGCTGAGCTTCCATTGCTTGAGCGGGTGAGCCTTGCGCTCCTTGAATCGGCGGCGCTGCTCTTCGCGGCTGACCGAGAACCAGAACTTGATCAGGTGCACGCCGCTGCGCACCAGTTGGCGCTCGAACTGCGGCGCCTGCCGCATGAACTCCTGGTACTCATCGTCCGAGCAGAAGCCCATCACGCGTTCGACGCCGGCGCGGTTGTACCAGCTGCGGTCGAACAGCACGATTTCGCCGGCCGTGGGCAGGTGCTGCACGTAGCGTTGGAAATACCACTGACCACGCTCGACTTCGGTCGGTTTTTCCAGCGCCACCACCCGCGCGCCGCGAGGGTTGAGGTGCTCCATGAAGCGCTTGATGGTGCCGCCCTTGCCGGCGGCGTCGCGCCCCTCGAACAGGATCACCACCCGTTGCTTGTTCTCCTTGACCCAGGCCTGCAGCTTCAGCAGCTCCACCTGCAGCAGGTACTTGTGCGCCTCGTAGGTCTTGCGCGAGAGCAGGTTCTTGTAAGGGTAGGCGCCGCTGCGCCAGTCGGTCGACAGGACTTCGTCGGGATTGCTGTCGCCCTTGCCACGGCCCTTGATCGCCTGTGCAGTTTCCTTGAGCAGGCCGCGGATCGCCTTGGCGTCGTCGGGCGAGGCGCCTTCCAAAATCGCACGCAGGCCTTCGGCTTTGCGGCTCTTGCTGGCCGATGTGTCGGAGAGGATGTCCTTGACCGCAGCCGCCTTGGCCTCCTGTCGGGCGGAGATCACCGTGCTGGTTGTGACTTTGGCGATGCGTTCGGGTCGGGTGCTGCCCGTGACATCGCCCAGGGCCACACGCCGCGATGACGCGGCCTTGGTGGTCGTGGCAGGGCGGGCGCCCGTTTTGCGGTTGGCGCGGCTGGCGGTTTTGCGCGCCGCTTCGTCGGCGGCGGGGCTGAGGCGGGAGGGTCGTTCGGTCATGGTCGGGTCATGTGCTGGTCACAAAGGCCCAGTATGAACCGACGATCCCGATGCTGCTTGACGTTCGTCAAGCAGCAAGGGCGGGTGTCAGCCCAGCTTCTTGACCAGCACCTGGCTGCGGCGGTCCCAGTTGTACTTGCGCTTGCGCGCCTCGGGCAGCCAGTCGGGGTTGACCTGCACGAAGCCCCGCTTGATGAACCAGTGCATGGTGCGGGTGGTGAGCACGAAGATGCTCTGCAGGCCCTGGGCGCGGGCACGCGTTTCGATGCGTTTGAGCAGGCGCTCGCCGTCGCCCTGGCTCTGGCTCTGGGGCGAAACGGTGAGCGCGGCCATCTCGGCGGTGCGCTCCTCAGGGTAGGGGTAGAGCGCGGCGCAGCCGAAGATCACCCCGTCGTGTTCGATGATGGTGTAGTTGCTGGCGTCGCGTTCGATCTCGGTGCGGTCGCGTTTGACCAGGGTGCCGTCCTTCTCGAACGGCTCGATCAGCGCCAGGATGCCACCGACGTCGTCCAGCGTGGCCTCGCGCACGCTCTCCAGCTTCTCGTCCACCACCATGGTGCCGATGCCGTCGTGCACGTAGATTTCGAGCAGCAGCGAGCCGTCGAGCTTGAACGGAATGATGTGGCTGCGCTCCACGCCGCCTTCGCAGGCGCGGATGCAGTGCTGAAGGTAGAAGCCAGTGTCGGTGGGCTGGGTCGGCGGCGGCAGGCTGGCGACCATGCGCTTGGCGTCGGCCAGCGGCAGCTCGGTATCGATCTCGCTTTCCGGGTCGTTGGCATCGACGCGGATGCCAGGCACCTCGGTCAGGAAGATCAGCTTGTCGCTCTGCAGCGCCACCGCGACCGAGGTCGCCACGTCTTCCATGCTCAGGTTGAAGGCTTCGCCGGTGGGCGAGAAGCCGAACGGGGAGATCAGCACCAGGGCTCCCATGTCCAAGGTCCGCTGGATGCCTTCGGTGTCCACCTTGCGCACCAGGCCCGAATGCTGGAAGTCCACGCCGTCGATCAGACCCACTGGTCGCGCGGTGATGAAGTTGCCCGAGATCACCCGGACCCGCGCCCCGGCCATGGGGGTGTTGGGCAACCCCTGGCTGAACGCGGCCTCAATCTCGTAGCGCAGCTGGCCGGCGGCCTCCTGCGCGCAGTCGAGCGCAATCGGGTCGGTGATGCGCATGCCGTGCGAGTACTTCGCTTCCTGGCCCTTGAGGCGCAGTTGTTCGTTGACCTGCGGACGGAAGCCGTGCACCAGCACGATCTTCACGCCCATGGCCTGGATCATGGCGATGTCCTGGGCGATGGACGCCAGCTTGCCCGCGGCAATCGCCTCGCCGGTCAGGCCGATCACGAAGGTCTGGTTCCGGAACTTGTGGATGTACGGTGCCACCGAACGAAACCAGGGCACGAAGGTGAAGTTGAAGACGGTGGACATGTCGGGCGGCTGGGGCAGACGGGCGGGTGCGCAGGATAATCGCGGGTTGCCTGATTTTGACTGAAGTTGTCCCCTTGTCCTCCGCGCCGCTGACCATCGAGTTTCCCGAATCCCTGCCTGTCTCCGCCCGCCGGCAGGAGATCGAGGACGCCATCCGCGACCACCAGGTCGTGATCGTCTGCGGCGAAACCGGTTCGGGCAAGACCACCCAGTTGCCCAAGATTGCATTGGCCATGGGGCGCGGCAAGCTCAACGCCAAGCCGGGCCAGCGCGGCCAGCTGATCGGCCACACCCAGCCGCGGCGGATCGCGGCCAGTTCGGTGGCCAAGCGCATCGCGGAGGAGCTGAAGACTCCGCTGGGCGAGGTGGTGGGCTACAAAGTGCGCTTCCAGGACCGGTTGTCCAGGGACGCTTCGGTCAAGCTGATGACCGACGGCATCCTGCTGGCCGAGACGCAGACCGATCCGGACCTCAAGGCCTACGACACGATCATCATTGACGAGGCGCACGAGCGCTCGCTGAACATCGACTTCCTGCTGGGCTACCTGCGCCAGCTGCTGCCGCGACGGCCGGACCTCAAGGTCATCGTCACCTCGGCCACCATTGATGCGGACCGGTTCGCCGACTATTTCGCCTCTTCCAAAGGCAAGGCGCCGGTGCTGATGGTCTCGGGCCGTACCTTCCCGGTGGAGGTGCGTTACCGGCCGTTCGAGGAAAGCCGCGAATACGACCTGAACAACGCCATCGCCGATGGTGTGGATGAGTTGTGGCGCGGTGGGGCGGGCTCGGGCGGGGACATCCTGGTCTTCCTGCCGGGCGAGCGAGAGATCCGCGAAGCCGCCGACCACCTGCGCAAACACCTGGCCCACCAGCCGGCGTTGCGCAACGCCGAGGTGCTGCCCCTGTTCGCGCGCCTGTCGCAGGCCGAGCAGGACCGCATCTTCCAGCCGCACGGCCAGCGCCGCATCGTGCTCTCGACCAACGTGGCCGAGACCTCGCTGACGGTGCCGGGCATTCGTTTCGTCATCGACGTTGGCACGGCACGGGTCAAGCGCTACAGCTTCCGCCAGAAGGTGGAGCAGTTGCTGATCGAGCCCATCAGCCAGGCCGCGGCCAACCAGCGCGCCGGTCGCTGCGGCCGCGTGGCCGATGGCATCTGCATCCGCCTGTACGACGAGGCGGACTTCAACGGTCGCCCGCGCTTCACCGACCCCGAGATCCTGCGCAGCTCGCTGGCCGGCGTGATCCTGCGCATGAAAGCGCTGCACCTGGGCGCCGTGGAAGACTTCGCGTTTCTGGAGGCGCCGCAGCGCCGCGCCATCACCGACGGCTACCAGCTGCTGTCCGAGCTGGGCGCGGTGGACGAGGCCAACGAGCTGACCCGCATCGGCCAGACGCTCAGCCGCCTGCCGCTGGACCCGCGCGTGGGCCGCATCCTGCTGGAAGCGCAGCAGCGCGGTGCGCTGGACGAGGTGCTGGTCATCGCTTCCGCCCTGAGCCTGCAGGACGTGCGCGACCGCCCGCTGGAGAAGCAGACCCAGGCCGACCAGGCGCACAAGAAGTTCGACGACGAGAAGAGCGAGTTCACGGGCACGCTCAAGCTGTGGAAGTGGCTGGAGGACAGCAAGGGTGGTCATGGCACCGACCACAAGCTCAGCCACCGCCAGTACGAGAACCTGCTGCGCGAGAACTACATCAATGTCCGTCGCGTGCGCGAGTGGCGCGACATCCATTCGCAGCTTCACACCGTGGTGGCGGAGCACAAGTGGCAACTCAACACGCAACCCGCCAGCTATGAGCAGCTGCACCTGTCCATGCTGGCTGGCCTGCTGGGCAACATCGGCCAGAAGAACGACACCGAAGACTGGTACCTGGGCGCGCGCGGCATCAAGTTCCACCGCCACCCAGGCGCCAACCTGAGCAAGAAGCCGGGGCGCTGGATCGTCTGCGCCGAGCTGGTGGAAACTGCGCGCCTGTTCGGCCGCGGCATCGCCAACATCGAACCGCAATGGCTGGAACAGGTGGGCGGGCATCTGCTCAAGAAGCAGGTGCTGGACCCGCACTGGGAAAAAAAGGCCGGTCGCGTGAGCGCCTACGAGCGCGCCACCCTCTATGGCCTGGTGGTCTACCAGCAGCGGCGGGTGGATTACAGCAAGGTGGACCCCGCCGGCGCGCGCGAGATCTTCATCCGCGAAGCCCTGGTGGGCCATCTGCACGAGGACACCTGGGACAGCAAGCTGCCCTTCCTGGCCGCCAACCGCCGCACGGTGCGCGAGGTGCAGGAGCTGGAACACAAGGCGCGGCGCCAGGACGTGCTGGTGGACGACGAGCTGATCTACGCCTTCTACGAACAGCAGATCCCGGCCCACGTGTGCGGGGGCGCAGACTTCGAACGTTGGTGGCGCGACGACTCGCGCGAGAACCCGAAACTGCTGTTCCTCACGCGCGAAGAGTTGATGCGCCACGAGGCCGCGGGCATCACCACCCAAGCTTTCCCCAAGACGCTGCGCCTGGGCGGCGTGGACTGCGCCGTGGCCTACCTGCACGAGCCGGGCGATCCGCGCGACGGCGTGAGCGTGACCGTGCCGATCTTCGCGCTCAACCAGGTCAGCGAAGACCGCTGCGACTGGCTGGTGCCCGGCATGCTCAAGGACAAGGTGCAGGCCCTCCTCAAGACCCTGCACCAGCGCCCGCGTTCGCGCCTGGTGCCGCTTCCTGCCACCGCCGAGAAAATGACCGAGGCCCTGTGCCAACCAGAAACCTTCGGCAGCGGCAACCTGATGGACGCGCTGCTCAAGCTGGTGCGCGACGCAACGCAACTGCCGGTGCAGCGCAACGACATCAAGGTCGACATGCTGCCGGCCCACCACTTCATGCACCTGCGCGTGGTGGACGAACACGGCCGCCAGCTGGGTCAGGGCCGCAACCTTGGCGCACTCAAGGCCGAGTTGGGGAGTCAGGCGCGGGGAGCGTTCCAGGCATTGGCCTCGCTCAAGCTCAAGGACATTGCCGGCCCTGCAGCGGTCGTTCCGGCGTCTGCTGAACGGCCCGTGGCCCCCGACGGGGCCCGCCGCGTGGCGGCACCGAACAAACCACTGTCACCGCCCGCTGCCACCGCCGATCAGCGCCACACCAGCTGGACCTTTGGCGAACTGCCCGAGCTGATGGAAATCCGCAAGGGTGGCCAGACGCTGATCGGCTTCCCGGCGCTGATCGACGACGGCGACGCGGTGCGCATCGAGGTGTTCGACGAGCCGGAGGTGGCCCAGGCGCGCCACCGCGCCGGCCTGCGCCGCCTGTTCGCGCTGCAGATCCGGGACGCGCTGAAGTACCTGGAAAAGAACCTGCCGGGCTTGCAGGCCATGGGCGTGGCCTACATGAACGTGGGCAAGACCGACAGCGGCGGCGGTGGCGGCACGTTGGATGAGTTGAAAAACCAGATCCTCGACCTGGCCCTGGATCGCGCCTTTCTGACCGATCCGCTGCCGACGGAGGCCACCGCCTTCAAGGCGCGCGTGGACGAAGGCAGAGGGCGCCTGACCCTGATTGCCAACGAGATCGCGCGACAGGCGGGGGTGATCCTGACGGAATATGCGACTGCCGCCCGCAAGCTCAAGGACAGCAAGCCGCCGACCGACGTGGCGACCGACGTGCAGCAGCAGCTGCAGCGCCTGGTGCCCAAGAACTTCCTGAGCGCCACGCCCTACGCCCAGCTGCAGCATTTCCCGCGCTACCTCAAGGCGGTGCAGCTGCGGCTGGACAAACTGCGCGGCGACCCGGCGCGCGACGCCGCCAAGTTCGCGGAGCTCAAGCCCCAGGACCAGCGCTTCTGGCGCCTGGTGGCCGAGCGCAAAGGGGCGCAGGATGCCCGGCTGCAGGAGCTGCGCTGGCTGCTGGAAGAGCTGCGCGTGAGCTTCTTCGCGCAGGAACTGCGCACGCCGCAACCGGTGAGCATCAAGCGACTGGACAAGGCCTGGGCCCAGCTCAACACCTGATCCGGTGCAGCCCTGTTGACAGAGGCACCCGGGCTGCGCTTCACTGGCGCCTTCGTGTCATGGAGGTGTCCATGGATCGGCGTGACTTTGTGGAAGGCTGTGCGCTGGGGGCCGGAGCCCTCGCCGCCAGCCTGAGCACCGGCAGCTGGGCGGCGCAGGCCTCGCCGCGCCACTACGCCAGGGTTCTGCTGGTGGGCGAGCTGGGTGATCCGGTCAAGGCGTCCCAATTGCGGGCGCAGACCAACTACGTGTTTCACTACCCGTTCGAGGCCACACCGGTGTTCCTGCTGGACCTGGGCAAACCGGCCACACCGGTGGTGCTGACCACCAAGGGACGGCAGGACTACCAGTGGCCCGGTGGCGTGGGACCGCGCCGCAGCCTGGTGGCGTTCAGCGCCATCTGTGCTCATCAGCTGGTCTACCCGACGAAGGACCTGAGCTTCATCAGTTTTCGCAAGGGGCCGGTGCTCAACCCCAAGACACCCAGCCACGGCAACGACCTGATCCACTGCTGCGCCGACCACAGCCAGTACGACCCCGCGCGCGGTGCCCAGGTGCTGGGCGGCCCGGCGGAGCAACCCTTGTGTGCCGTGCTGCTGGAGCACGATGCCCGGACCGATTCGCTGACGGCGACTGGCACGCTGGGTGGTGAACTCTTCGACGAGTTCTTTCGCAAATACGAGATGAAGCTAAGCATGGACGTGGGCCCCAAGGCCCGCCAGCCGGTGGCCGGGCGCAGCGCCGTGAGGGAGCTGGAGCGCTTCTGCCGCAACCCAATCCGCTGCTGACGAGGCGTGTCAGAGGCGGGCCAGGCGATCCAGCGCAGCCTTCAGCGTCTCGTCCTTCTTGGCGAAACAGAAGCGCACCACCTTCTGGTCGAAGCCGTTGCCGTAGAAGGCCGACAGCGGGATGGCGGCCACACCGATCTCGCGCGTGAGCCACTGGCAGAACTCGCCTTCGGGCAGGTCGCGTTCGGCCACCGCCAGGTTTTCGATGCCCACGCACTGGAAGTAGGTGCCCTGGCCGGGCAGCAGGCGAAAGCGCGTCTGCGCCAGGCCTTCGCGGAACAGGTCGCGCTTGCGCTGGTAGAAGTCGCTCAGCTGCAGGTAGGGCGCCGGGTCGGCCATGTAGGCGGCCAGCGCATGCTGCATCGGTGTGTTGACGGTGAACACGTTGAACTGGTGCACCTTGCGGAACTCGGCCGTCAGCGGCGCGGGCGCCACCACGGTGCCCACTTTCCAGCCCGTGACGTGATAGGTCTTGCCGAAACTGCTAACGATGAAGGCCCGCGCGGCCAGGCCTGGGAATCGTGCGGCGCTAAGGTGCTGCTGGCCGTCGTAGACCATGTGCTCGTAGACCTCGTCGCTGATCAGCAGCACGTCGGTCGGCGCCAGCAGTTCATCGAGCCGTTGCATGTCCTCGGCGCTCCAGACCTGGCCGCTGGGGTTGTGCGGGCTGTTGATCATGAGCGCGCGGGTGCGTGGCGTGATCGCGGCGGCGATGGCGTCGAAATCGGGCCGGAACGTGCCGGGCACCAGCGGCACGCGCACCACCTTGCCACCCGCCAGCTCGATGTTGGGCACGTAGCTGTCGTAGCAGGGTTCGAGCACGATGACCTCGTCGCCCGGATGCACGACCGCCAGGATGGCGGTCAGGATGGCCTGGGTCGCGCCGGCGGTGACGGTGATTTCGGTGTTGGGGTCGCAGCGCAGGCCGTAGAGGGACTGCATCTTGGCCGCCATGGCCTGGCGCAGCGCCGGCACACCGGGCATGGGCGGGTACTGGTTGTGACCGGCCTGCATGGCCCGGGTGACGGCGTTGACCAGTTCCGGGTCACAGTCGAAGTCCGGAAATCCCTGTCCGAGATTGACCGCGCCCACTTCTGCTGCAAGCGCGGACATGACGGTGAAGATGGTGGTGCCGACCTGGGGCAGGCGCGAAGTCAGCGCGGGTGTGCGGGCTTGGGTGGCGGTGTCCATGGTGCGCGTCAGATGTCGTATTCGGTGGAGTCGCCGGCCATGGCCCGCAAGATCAGGTCGCGCGAGAGCCGTTCGCTCATCAGCTCGGCAAAGCGCAGCACGAACTGCCGCAGGTAGCTGCCACGCTTGAACGCGACGCGGGCGAGGTTGTGGCCGAACAGCTGGGCGCCAGGGCGGGCAACCAGGTCCGGGCTGGCGTTGTCACCCTGCATGGCCATCTCGGCCACGATGCCCACACCCATACCGAGCTTGACGTAGGTCTTGATCACGTCCGAGTCGATGGCTTCGAGCACGATGTTGGGCCGCAGGTGGCGCAGTGCAAAGGCCTGGTCGATGCGGGTGCGGCCGGTGAAGCTGGGGTGGTAGGTGATCAGCGGTACATGGGCCAGGTCTTCCAGCGTGATGCGCTCCTGTGCCACCAGCGGGTGGTCGTAGGGGAAGACCAGGACGTGCTGCCATTCGTAGCAGGGCAGGGTGACCAGATCGGGGTAGTTGGTGAGCGATTCGGTGGCGACGCCGATCTCGGCGACCTCCTCGATCAGCATCTTGGCCACCTGGTCGGGCGAGCCCTGGTGCAGGCTGACGGCCACCTTGGGATAGGCCTGGCGCAGCTTGGCCACCGGTCCGGGCAGCACATAACGCGCCTGGGTGTGGGTGGTTGCGATCGAGAGCGTGCCGCTGTCCTGCGCCGCGTACTGCTCGCCGATGCGTTTGAGGTTGTTGACCTCGCGCAGGATCACTTCGATGCTCTTGAGCACCTGCGCACCGGGCTCGGTGATGCGCTTGATGCGCTTGCCATGCCGGGCAAAGATCTCGATGCCCAGCTCCTCTTCAAGTTCGATGATGGCCTTGGAAACGCCGGGCTGCGAAGTGTGCAGCGCCTTGGCGGCTTCTGTCAGGTTCAGGTTGCGGCGCACCGCCTCCTGGACGAAGCGGAACTGGTGCAGGTTCATGGGCGTGGCTCCAGCGCGATCTGCGCCAGCAAGGCGGTCAGGCGCGGATCTTCTCCGGCGGTGGCAAGGCGCTCGAAACGAACGCCCGGATGCTCCCTGGCAAGCTGGTCCAGCAGCACGGGAAGATCTTCACGGGCGTGTTTGCCCATGCCAAAGAACAGCGGCAGCACCCGGATGCGGGACACCCCCTGGCTCACCAGTTGCGCCGCGGCGGTGGGCAGATCGGGTTCGCTCAGTTCGAGGTAGGCACAGGCCACGAGCGCCTGAGGATCGGCGTGCCGGATCTGCCGGGCCACCGACTCCACCGGCGCCCGCCACAGGGGGTCGCGCGACCCGTGGGCAAATACGATGACACCCAGCATGGGCTACCGCCTGAGCACCAGCCAGCCGAACGCCCCCAGCGACAGGAACGAATAGATGATGGCCGGCGAGGCTGCCGCCAGCCAGGGGCGCCAGTGGTTGAGGTTGCCGATGTAGCCGAACACGTTGTTCAACAGGAAGAAGCTGATGCCGATCATCACGCCGCCGAACACGTAGCCGGTGATGCCGCCACTGCGGAAATGCAGGTAGGCAAACGGCAGGGACAGCACGACCATCACCAGGCAGGAGAGGGGGTAGAACACCTTGCGCCAGAACTCGATCTCGTAGCGCTGCGCGGTCTGGCCGTTCGCCTCCAGGTGCTGCACATAGGCGTAGAGATCGGTTGTGCGCATGCGGTCCGGCTTGAGCAGCGCCACCGACACCATCTCCGCAGAGATGGTGCTGGGCCACGAGAACGACTCGTGCTGGCTGCGAACGATCCGGGCAGCCTGCTGGCCTGCCACATCAAACTCCCTTTGCACCACCTTGTTCAGGGTCCAGGTCCCGTTGCCTTCGATCCTGCCCTGCTCGGCCTGCACCGTGGACACCAGCAAGCCCTGGTTGTCGAACTCGAAGATGCGCACCTCGCCCAGCTCGCCAGAAGGAGAGAGCGACCCGACGTTGACCGAGAAGTTGCTGTGCGCCTGTTTCTCCTTGAGCCAGGCGCCAGTCTGACCCAGGCTCAGTTTGCCCTGGTACCGGGCCTTGAGCAGTTGCGCCGTTTTGTCGGCAATCGGGGCGACATAGTCTCCGACTGCGAAGGTGAGTGCCACAAACAGCAGGCCCAGGCCCAGCAGCGTGCGCAGCGCCTTCCACGGCCCCAGGCCGCTGGTGCGCAGGATGGTGTATTCGGAGCTCTGAGCCAGGCGTGCCAGCACCGCCACCGAGCCAATGAGCACTGAAATCGGCAGCAGCTCGTAGATGCGGCTGGGCATCAGCAGCGCCACGTAGAGCATGGCGTGGGTCAGCTCGTAGGTGACCTTGGGGTCGAGGCGGGACGGCTGACCAATTGCCGCCAGTTCTTCGACGAAGTCGAAGAAGAAGAACAGCGACAGGAAGGCCAGCAGCACGTACCCAGTGGCGATCAGCACCTCGCCGTAGATCAGTCGGCGAATGGTCTTCATGCAGATGCCCCCGCGGCACCGCCACGTGTGATCTGGCTGAACCAGTTGCGCCAGTGGATGTTGTGGTGGCGCTTGGCCAGCCACAGGGCGCTGAACAGGAACACCGAGCCGTGCAGCAGAACGGTCAGCGTCAGCCAGCTCACCTGTCCGGCGGTCACCCATCGCTGTCCGACGTTGAGCAGGTTGAAGTAGACGATGAAGGCAAAGAGCGTGAACAAGAGGTTGCCGCTGCGGCCGGCGCGGGGGTTGCTGACGGTGGTCGCGACGCCCAGCAGAACCAGGTTGAAGGCCGTCAGGGCCACGCCAATGCGCCACCCCAGTTCACCCATGTGCGCAGGCGTGGGGTCCTGGATGAGCGCGAGGGTGCTGCGCGCCTTGAGCGCCTGACCGCCGCGGATGTAGGCGGAGGCGGCACCGATCTGCGCGCCGTACTGCTCGAACTGGCTGACCTTGATGCGGCCGGTCTTCGGGTCGCTTTCGAGGCGCTGGCCGTTGTTGAGCATCAGGAACTGGCGGTCACCCTGCCACTCGATGCGCCCGGACACCGCCGAGGTGACGGTTTCGTTGCCGTTCTTCTCGATGCTGGAGATGAACACGTTGCGCCCCTCGGTGCCGTCGGCGGTGTCCTTGTCGATGAAGAACACCCGCCGGCCGCTGGACGACTCCTGGAACTGTCCCGGCGCGATGCGCTGGAGGTCGCCGCGGTTCTCGAAGCGGTTGCGCAGTTCGGCGGTCTGTTGGTTGGCCCAGGGCCAGACGAACAGGACCATCAGTACGATCACCAGCAGCACCGGCCAGGCGAACCGCAGCACCGGGCTGAGAAAGCCCCCCAGCGAGCGCCCGCTGGAGAACCAGATGATCATTTCGCTCTCGCGGTACATGCGCGAAAGGGTGGAGACAATGGCGATGAACAGCGCCAGTGTCAGGATGGTCTGTGTATACCCGAGCACCGTGTAGCCCAGCACCAGCATGACCTCTTCCGGGTTCACGCTGCCGCGCGAGGCCAGCCCGAGTGTGCGGATCAGCAGCACCGTCAGCACGATGGTGAAGAGCACCACCAGGGTGGCGCCGAAACTGCGTGCCAGCTCGGTGCGGATGGATGAATGGAATAACATCGAATCAAACAGGAAAGACACGATTATGGACTTCGAACTCAAAGCCCTTTCCCTGGTTCAGGCAAGTCAGCTCGCGGTGGATGCGCTCGTGGTGCTGGTGCCCGACGACACCCAGGGCCTGAACGGTACCGACGCCCTGAGCGACCTGATCCGGGACGCCTCTCGCCGGGGAGATCTTGAAACCGGCGTGGGCAAGTGCCTGTCGGTTTACCGGCCCCTGGGACTCAAGCCGGTACGGGTGGCACTGGCTCGCGCCGGTGACGGCTCGCCGGCAGCGGTCCGCAAAGCGGTCATGGCGGCGATGTCGGGCCTGAAATCCTCCAGCGTGAAGAAAATAGTTGTGTTGCTCAGCGGGATGGCGAGCGACCAGCCCACTGTGCACAGCGCCATGGTGGCGGTGGCGGACAGCACCTACTCCTATGTGACCACCAAACCTTCGGCCACCCCCCGCGCGATCAAACAGGTGATCGTTGGTGTGAGCGATGTCGCAGCTGCCCGTCCCGCTTTCCGCTTCGGTCTGGCCCAGGTCGCCGGGATCGAGCTGGCCAAGGAATGGGCCAACCGGCCCGCGAACCACGCCACGCCCAGTCACCTGGCCGAGGTCGCGCGCAAGCTCGGGCGCAAGCCGCGCATCAAGACCGAGGTGTTCGGTCCCAAGGAAGTGGCGGCTCTGGGCATGGGTGCCTTCATGGCGGTGGCGCAGGGCTCGTCACAACCTCTGCGGTTCATTGTCATGCACTACCAGGGTGGGCCCAAGGGCAGTGCGCCGGTGGTGCTGGTGGGCAAGGGCATCACGTTCGACACGGGCGGAATATCGATCAAGCCGGCGGCTGAGATGGACGAGATGAAGTTCGACATGGGCGGCGCTGCGAGCGTGCTGGGCACCTTTGCCGGACTGGCCGAGCTGCAGCCCGAGGTCAACGTGGTGGGCATCATTCCGAGTTGCGAGAACATGCCGGACGGCAGCGCCGTCAAACCCGGGGACGTGGTCACCAGCATGAGCGGACAGACCATCGAAATCCTCAACACCGATGCCGAAGGCCGGCTCATTCTTTGCGATGCACTGACCTACGCTGCGCGATTCAAACCGCGTTGCGTGATCGACATCGCCACGCTCACGGGTGCCTGCGTGATTGCCCTCGGAGCAGTCCGGTCCGGTATGTTCGCCAACCGGAGCGACCTTGCCGATGCTTTGCTCGCTGCAGGAGACCGGTCGATGGATCTCTGCTGGCGGCTGCCGCTGGACGACGAGTACGCCGAAGGCCTCAAGTCGAACTTTGCGGACATGGGCAATGTGGCCGGGCGGGCGGGCGGCGCGATCACTGCGGCCAAGTTCCTGCAGAAGTTCGTGGCAGAAATGCCCTGGGCGCACCTGGACATTGCGGGAACGGCCTGGAAGAGCGGTGCCAGCAAAGGAGCGACAGGACGACCGGTTCCCCTGTTGCTCCAGTACCTCAGCGATCTCCAGGGCGAGACTGCAACACCCCAAAAGGCGCGCCCGGGTGGCAGGGCATCCCGCAAGGCATGACCGAGGTCTCGTTTCATCTGAACGTCGGAGAGCGGACGGCCTACCTCTGCCGGCTGCTCCGTAAGGCCTACCTCAAGGGCTCCCGGGTGTACGTGCTTGGCAGCACGCCATCCATCGATCCGCTAGACAGGGCCCTCTGGCTCATGGCGCAGGGTGAGTTTGTGCCTCACGCCAGGAGTGGTTCTCCAGAGCACATCCGCCGCCGTTCGCCCATCGTGCTGGGTGAGCGTGAGCCCGAATGGGGGCGGGTGGATGTGCTCATCAATCTGTCGGATCACGCGCTCTGTGGCGTCGGAGTGGTGCCGCGGATCATCGAGGTGGTGGGGTCCGAGCCTGGGGGCAGGGAAAAGGGGCGGGAACGGTGGCGGCTCTATCGACAGGCGGGTGTTGAGCCCACCGCTCACGACCTGTCTGGATCGGTGGCCTGACAAATGGTCGCCAACCTGCATGCAGTCGGCTTATGGTGCATGCGTTGGAATGATGCTCACTGGGGCAAACCCTTGAAGCGATTTGCGCAAGTCCTGATGCAGCGTTCTTGGCGCAAGGAATTGGAGTATCTTTATGGATGTGGAGAAAAGTTCCCTCCGCATTCCAAAATTCATTCCTTTCCGAGGATACCTATGCAACTGAACCTGAAACTGGCCGTCATTTCCGCAGCCGTCGTTCTGGCCGCCTGCGGCAAAAAAGAAGAGGCAGCTCCGGCCGCCGCTCCTGCTGCTCCGGCGCCTGCCGCCGCTCCCGCACCCGCAGCAGACGATGGCGTCATCAAGATCGGTCACGTCGGTCCCACCAGCGGTGCCATCGCCCACCTCGGCAAGGACAACGAAAACGGCGCACGCATGGCCATAGAGGAGCTGAACGCCGCAGGCCTGACCATCGGTGGCAAGCCCGCCAAGTTCGAGCTGCTGGCTGAAGACGACGCTGGTGATCCGAAGCAGGGTACGGCCGCCGCTCAGAAGCTGGTGGACGCCAAAGTCAATGGCGTGATCGGTCACCTGAACTCGGGTACCACCATCCCCGCTTCCCAGATCTACAACGACGCCGGCATTCCCCAGATCTCCCCCTCCGCCACCAACCCCAAGTACACCCGCCAGGGCTATGCCGGAGCGTTCCGCGTGGTGGCCGACGACGTGCACCTGGGTGGCACGCTGGGCAAGTACGCTGTCGAAACCCTCAAGGGCAAGAGCATCGCCGTCATCGACGACCGTACCGCTTACGGTCAAGGTGTGGCGGACGAGTTCGAGAAGGGCGTGACGGCCGCTGGCGGCAAGGTGGTTGGTCGTGAGTTCACCAACGACAAGGCCACCGACTTCAACGCCATCCTGACCACGCTGAAGGCCAAGAAGCCGGACATCGTGTTCTTCGGCGGCATGGACGCTGTGGCTGGCCCGATGCTCAAGCAGATGAAGCAGCTGGGCATCAAGGCCAAGTTCATGGGCGGCGACGGCATCTGCTCGTCCGGTCTGGTGGACCTGGCTGGCGACGGCATGTCCGACGAGCAGGTCTACTGCGCGGAAGCCGGTGGCGTGGAAGGTGAAGCCAAGGCTGGCATGGAGAAGTTCAAGGCCGACTTCAAGGCCAAGTTCAACGCCGACGTCCAGGTGTACGCACCGTACGTGTACGACTCCGTCAAGGTGATGGTCGAGGCCATGAAGGCCGCCGACTCTTCCGACCCGGCCAAGTACCTGCCGAAGCTGAAGGAAACCAACTACAAGGGTGTGACCGGCACCATCGCCTTCGACGAAAAGGGCGACATCAAGAACGGTGCCCTGACGCTGTACACCTACAAGGGTGGCAAGCGCTCGGAACTCGCCGTGATCCGCTGATCTGCGGACAAGCTTCAAAAGGGCCGCCTTCAGGGCGGCTTTTTTGTGGGCGTCTCTCGGTTGATCAGTGCACGCCTTCCCGGCACGTGGCGCTCGGGCGGCCTTGTCAGGCCGTACAGTCGGCGTCGTCTGTAAGTTCCCGGCGTCTCGCCCGACTGTTGGGATCCCTTTCCCTGTTCTATCGAGAGTTCGCGCATGAAATTGTCTTCGCTGACCGCACTGACCCTGGGCCTGAGCATCCCGTTCGCTGCCCATGCCGACTGGGCCAAAACAGAAGCCGAGGCCAAGGGCCAGACGGTGTACTTCAACGCCTGGGGCGGCGGCGAGGTCATCAATGCCTACATTGCCTGGGTGGCACAGGAGGTCAAGGGTCGCTATGGCGTGGAGCTGCGGCACGTCAAGGTGACGGACGCGGCCGAGGTGGTCAAGCGGGTGCAGACCGAGGTGGCGGCAGGCAGACGCACTGACGGCTCGGTCGACCTTGTGTGGATCAACGGAGAGAACTTCCGCAACCTCAAGCAGGCCGGTCTGCTGTTCGGTCCCTGGGCCGAGTCCCTTCCCAACTGGGGCGCGGTTGACCTGAACAAGCCGGTGCGCAGCGACTTTTCAGTGCCTACGGAGGGCTACGAGGCGCCGTGGGGTACGGCCCAGCTGACTTTCATCGCCGACAAGGCTCGCACACCTACGCCACCGCGCTCGGCGGCCGAGTTGCTGACCTTCGCCAAAGCCAACCCAGGGCGCGTGAGCTACCCGAAACCCCCGGATTTCCATGGCACCACCTTTCTCAAACAGGTGCTGATCGAACTGGCACCTGACCGCAAGGCGCTGCAGGCACCGGTGAGTCCTGCCAGCTTCAGCGCCACCACCGCGCCGCTGTGGGCCTACCTGGACCAGTTGCACCTGGCGCTTTGGCGCGGTGGCAAGACCTTCCCGGCCAGCGCCGCCGAGATGCACCGCATGTTGGCCGATGGCGAGCTCCGGCTCTCGCTCACCTTCAACCCCAACGAGGCCGCGAACCTGATCAGCTCACGCCAGCTGCCCGCCACCGCCTACAGCTTCGGCTTCACAGGCGGCACCATCGGCAACGTGCACTTCGTGGCCATTCCCGTCAATGCGAAGGCCCGCGCAGGGGCCCAGGTGGTGGCCAACTTCCTGCTGTCGCCCGAGGCCCAGGCGCGCAAGGCCGATATCACGGTTTGGGGCGACGGCAGCGTGCTGGATGTGAACAAGCTGCCGGCGCCGATTCAGACCGCCATGCGCAAGACGGCGCCGGGCGCGCTGGCCGAGGCCGTGCCCACGCTGGCCGAGCCCCACGCCAGCTGGGTGGAGGCGCTGGAGGGCGAGTGGCTCAAGCGCTACGGGGCTCGCTGAGCCAGCCACCAGCGCCTTCAGGGCGGCAACGCAGGCGCCAGGCGCGGGTCTGGCTGGCGGCCCTGCCGACACTGGTGATTGTCGGGCCGGTGCTGCCCGGCCTGTACTGGGCGCTGGCGCCCTCGCTGGATCTGTCGGTCTGGCGGGCGCTGTGGTCCGACGCCCAATGGCCTCTGGCCCTGCGCACCACCCTGGTGTCGGCCGGGCTGGGCAGCGTGCTGGGCATGGCCCTGGCCGCTGGCCTTGCGACCATGCTGTATCCAGGGTCGCGCTGGCTGGCGATGCAACGCCGGCTTCCATTGATGCTGTCGGTGCCGCACGCGGCCTTCGCCGTCGGCCTGTTGTTCCTAATCGCTCCCTCGGGCTGGCTGGCGCGTGCGGTGACGCCGCTGTTGGGCTGGGGCGATCCACCGGCCTGGACCACGGTGCAGGACCCGCTGGGCCTGAGCCTGGCCCTGGCGCTGGGACTGAAAGAGAGCTGGTTCCTGCTCTGGGTGCTGGTGGCGGTGCTGGGCGAGCAGACGGTGCATCGGCACATGGTGGTGGCTCGGTCGCTGGGCTACAACCGCGCCCAGACTTGGCAGCGCGTGCTGTGGCCCCAGCTGCTTCCGCGCCTGGGCTGGCCGCTGGCGGCGGTGCTGGCCTACGGTCTGTCGGTGGTGGACATGGCCGTGGTGTTGGGGCCTAGCACGCCGCCCACGCTGGCGGTACTGATCTGGCAGTGGCTGACCGACCCCGACCCCGCGATGCAGGCGCGGGGGGCGGCGGCGTCGCTGGTGCTGCTGGGCCTGTTTCTGCTCATCGCGGTGGGCGCCCGGTGGACATGGCACGGGCTGGTCCGGCGCGCGGCCTATCCTGACGGTGCGCGCCAGCCAGCCAGCAACCCGTCCCGCTGGGGCCTGCACCAGCCGCTGTTTCTGGTGGGGTATGCGGTGGTGGCGGTGCTTCTGCTGTGGTCGCTGGCGGACACCTGGTTCTTCCCCGCGCTATTGCCCGATGCGCTGTCGCTCCAGACCTGGGTGCAGGCCGACTGGGCACCGATCGGCACCACGCTGTGGCTGGCGGCCGCGGCCACGCTGCTGTGCCTGCCGGCCGCGCTGGTCTGGCTGGAGTGGGGGCCGCAGCGCTACAACGCGGTGCTGTATCTGCCGCTGATCATTCCCTCGCTGCCCCTGGTGGCGGCGCAGTACGCGGCGCTGCTGAGGGTGCCGGCCGACGGCACCGCGCCTGGCTTGCTCTGGAGCCACCTGCTGTGGGTGCTGCCCTACATGGTGCTCACGCTCATCGGACCCTACCGTGCGTTCGACCGGCGGCTGATGACCACCGCGCGGGCGCTGGGCCAGACACCCCTTGGCGCGTGCCTGCGCGTCAAGTGGCCGACGCTCCTCAAACCCATCCTGGCCGCGCTGGCGGTCGGTTTTTCGGTCAGCGTGGCGCAGTACCTGCCGACACTGTTCGCTGGCGGCGGGCGCTTTGCCACTGTGACCACCGAAGCGGTGGCGCTGAGCGCCGGTGGCAACCGCCGTGTGCTGGCCGCGCAGGCGCTGCTGCAGATCGTGCTGCCGTTGCTGGGTTTCGGCCTGGCGGCGCTGCTGTCGCAATGGGCGGGCCGTCGCCGACAAGGATTGCGTTGAGATGCTTGAGGTTCGAAATCTGACCATCGCCAAGGGAGACAACCTGCTTATCGCGGGTCTGGACCTGCAGGTCGGGCAGGGCGCCATCGTCACACTGACCGGCGCGTCGGGCTCGGGCAAATCGACCCTGCTCAACTGGCTGGTGGGCGATCTGGACCCGGCGTTCCAGGCACAGGGCGAGCTGTGGCTGGACGGCCACCGGCGTGACGCCTGGCCGGTGGAGGCTCGCGGCATAGGCATCCTGTTCCAGGACGACCTGCTGTTCCCCCACCTGAGCGTGGGGCAGAACCTCGCGTTCGCCTTGCCGGCCGCGGTGCGCGGCGCCGCCGCCCGGCGCGAGCGGGTGGCGCAGACGCTGTGCGACATCGGCCTGGAGGGCTTTCACGACCGCGACCCAGCCACCCTATCGGGCGGGCAGCGCGCGCGCGTGAGCCTGATGCGGGCGCTGCTGGCCGAGCCTCGTGCGCTGCTGCTGGACGAACCGTTTTCCCGGCTGGACGCAGCGCTGCGCGCGCAGTTCCGCGGCTTCGTGTTCGAGCAGATCCGGCGCCAGCGCATTCCGACCGTGCTGGTCACGCACGACCCTGACGACGTACCGCCGGGCGGCCAGGTGTTCGACATCCGGCAGTGGCAAGAGCCGAAGCTCTGAGCGGAGAGTGCGCGAACTGCGGATTGCTTGGCCTGCCCGGAGGGACTCGAACCCCCGACCTGCTGCTTAGAAGGCAGCTGCTCTATCCGGTTGAGCTACGGGCAGACGGTGCGGACAGGATACAAAAAAGGCCCACGCAGTGGGCCTTTTTGTCCTGAAGAATGGTCGGAGCGGCGGGATTCGAACTCGCGACCCTCTGCTCCCAAAGCAGATGCGCTACCAGGCTGCGCTACGCTCCGACAAGCCGGCGAGTATACCCTGTCGCCAGGGGGCTCCGCGCGGTTTGTTGGAGTGCATCAGCAACCGCGCGTCACCGGCATCTCGACGTCGCTCTTGATGGCCATGTGTTTGGCCAGTTCCAGCTTGGCAATCGCCGCGCGGTGCACCTCGTCCGGACCATCGGCCAGGCGCAGCGTGCGCTGGTTGGCGTAGCTGTAGGCCAGAGGGAAGTCGTCGCTGACACCACCGCCGCCATGGGCCTGGATGGCCATGTCGATGATCTCGCAGGCCATGTTGGGCGCCACGACCTTGATCATCGCGATCTCGGCCTTGGCCACCTTGTTGCCCACGGTGTCCATCATGTAGGCGGCCTTGAGCGTGAGCAGGCGCGCCTGTTCGATCTTGCAGCGGGCCTCGGCGATGCGCTCGTGCCAGACCGAGTGCGAGGAGATCGGCTTGCCGAACGCAACGCGGCTGTTCAGGCGCTTGCACATCAGCTCCAGCGCACGTTCCGCGGCGCCGATGGAGCGCATGCAGTGGTGGATACGGCCCGGGCCCAGGCGACCCTGGGCGATCTCGAACCCGCGCCCTTCGCCGAGCAGCAGGTTGCGCACCGGCACGCGCACGTCCTTGAGCACCACCTCCATGTGGCCGTGCGGCGCGTCGTCGTAGCCGAACACGGAGAGCGGTCGCACCACGGTCACGCCGGGGGTGCCAGCGGGCACGACGATCATGCTCTGCTGCGAATGGCGCGGTGCCTCGGGATCGGTCTTGCCCATCACGATGTACACCTTGCAGCGTGGATCGCCGGCGCCCGACGACCACCACTTGCGGCCATTGAGCACGTAGTGGTCACCGTCGCGTGTGATCTCGCACTGGATGTTGGTGGCGTCGGACGAGGCCACCGCGGGTTCGGTCATCAGGAAGGCCGAGCGGAACTCGCCGCGCAGCAGGGGTTCGAGCCATTCGTCCTTGATCTCCTCGGACGCGTAGCGCTCCAGCGTCTCCATGTTGCCGGTGTCAGGCGCCGAGCAGTTGAACACCTCGGCCGCGAACGGTACGCGACCCATGATCTCGCAGAGCGGCGCGTATTCGAGGTTGGACAGGCCTTCCGGTGCGCGCTTGCTCATCGGCAGGAACAGGTTCCACAGGCCAGCGGCGCGCGCCTTGGGCTTGAGCTCCTCGATGACGGTGGTCGGTATCCAGGGGTTGCCCTTGGCGCGGTTGGCCGCGATCTCGGCAAAGAAGCGTCCTTCGTTCGGGTAGATGTGCTCGTCCATGAAGGCCAGCAGGCGCTGGCGCATGTCCTTGACCTTGTCGGTGTAGTCGAAATGCATGGGGGGTCCTTGTGTGTGGGTCTGGACGTTGGGGGAAGGGGTGTTCAGGCCTGCTGCGCAAAACGCCACGCCATTTCAGCGAGTGGGCGGGCGCCGGCGGCCGACGACACTGCCTGTGCGCTGGAGGCGGTGCCCATCTCGACGCGCTTGGCGATCCCCTGCAGGATCGCCGCGAGACGGAACAGGTTGTAGGCGAGGTAGAAGTTCCAGTCGGCCTTGAGCTGTTCTGGCGTGGCAAAGCCGGTGCGTTCGCAGTAGCGGCGGATGTACTCGGCCTCGGTGGGGATGCCCAACGCCTGCACGTCCAGGCCGCCGATCCCGCGGAACGCGCCGGGCGGGATGTGCCAGGCCATGCAGTGGTAGCTGAAGTCGGCCAGCGGGTGACCCAGGGTGGAGAGTTCCCAGTCAAGGATCGCGAGCACGCGCGGCTCGGTGGGGTGGAACATCAGGTTGTCCAGCCGGTAGTCGCCATGCACGATGGACACCATCGATTCGTCGCGCGCCATGGCTGGAATGTTCCGGGGCAGCCACTCCATGAGCTGGTCCATCTCGGGGATGGGCTGTGTGATTGAGGCGACGTACTGCTTGCTCCAACGGCCGATCTGACGTTCGAAGTAGTTGCCGGGTTTTCCATAGTCGGTCAGGCCGATGGCGTCCGGCCGCACGCTGTGCAGCGCCGCCATCACGCGGTTCATCTCGTCGTAGACGGCACCGCGCTGGTCTTTGGACAGTTCGGGCAGCGACTGGTCCCACATCACGCGGCCGTCGACGCACTCCATCACGTAGAACGCGCGGCCGATCACCGATTCGTCCTCGCACAGGGCATGCATGCGCGCCACCGGCACACCGGTGCCGTGCAGCGCGCCCATCACCCGATATTCCCGTTCGATGGCGTGGGCCGAGGGCAGCAGCTTGGCCACCGGGCCGGGCTTGGCGCGCATCACATAAGCGCGCGCCGGCGTGATCAGCTTGTAGGTGGGGTTGGACTGACCGCCCTTGAACATTTCGATGCTCAGGGGGCCGCTGAAGCCATCGACATGGCGCTCAAGCCAGCCCTGGAGGGCGGCGGCGTCGACAGCGTGCTGGGCAGCCACCGGCCGTGTGCCGGTGAAGTTCTGGAGGTCGTTCATTCGGTCACGGTCGGTGAGGGCGGGAGAAGAGTCAGTGCTCGGCTTCGGCGATCCGCATCAACATGTCGCGGTTGCGCACCACCAGCCCTCCCTGTTCGATACGGATCGCTTCTTCGCGCTCCATGGATTTGAGTTCTTGGTTCACGCGCTGGCGCGAGGCGCCCAGCAGCTGCGCCAGTTCCTCCTGTGCCAGTTGCAGGCCGATGCGCATCTCGTTGCCGTCGGACAGACAGGGCACACCGTAAGAGCGCACCAGGTGCAACAGCTGCTTGGCCAGGCGTGCACGCAGCGGCAGCGTGTTGAGGTCTTCCACCAGCCCGAAGAGCGTGCGGATGCGCCGCGCCTGCAGGCGCATGAGGGCCTCGTACAGCTCGACGTGCGTGCTGAGGATCTTCTGGAAATCGTTGCGCGCCACGCACAGCAGTGTGGTCGCGCCATGCGCGTAGGCGTCGTGCGTGCGACGGTCCCCGTCGAAGAACGCCACGTCCCCGAACCAAACACCGGGCTCGACATAGGTCAGCGTGATCAGCTTGCCCGAGAGCGATGTCGAGCTGACACGCACCGCGCCCTTGGCAACCGCCGTCCACTCGGTGGGCGGTTCGCCGCGGGCGACGATCAGGTCGCCGTCCTTGAATCGCTTGACGTAGGCGCATCGGAGGATGTCGTGACGCAGGGAGGGAGAAAGACTCTGGAACCAGCGACCGTTGTTGATCGCCTCGCGTTCTTCCATTGTCAGAATGGGTTCGTCCATCGGATGTCTTTTGAGTGACTGAAAGCGGTCCCATTGTCACCACTGGGACGCGCCGGGAGCATCAGGGATAGCGCGGGGGACTGTCCCGCAGGTGTCGCTGGGCCGCTTTCAAAAGCGCAGCACGGCGGGCTTGTTGATCAACGGTAGCCGGGGCGGCGCTTCTCAAGGAAGGCCGAGATGCCTTCCCCGCCGTTGGCGTGGTGGAGGTTGCGCACGAAGTGGTCGCGTTCGGCGGCAAGCTGGGTGTGCAGCGGCGCGGTCTGGGCCTCGTTCACCAGTTCCTTGATGCTGGCCATCGCATTGGGCGCACGCGTGTTCAGTTTCTCGGCCAGCGCCAGCGCGGTGGCCATTGCCTCACCGCTGGCACACACCTGGTTGACCACGCCCAGGGCCTGCAAGCGCGCTGCATCGACGCGGTCGCCACAGAGCAGCAACTGCATCACCGTGGCGCGGGGCAGGGCGCGCGCCAGGCTCCAGGTGGCGCCACCGTCGGATGACAGGCCTACATTGCTGTAGGCCATCACGAAGACACTGTCTTGCGCGGCGACCAGCAGGTCGCAGGCCAGCGCCAGCGAGAAGCCGGCGCCCGCGCAAGCACCCTCCACCGCGGCGATCACTGGCTTGGGAAACGCGCGGATGGTCTCTATCCAGTTGTGCAGGCTTTCGATGCTCTGCGCCTGCACCTCGGGCAGCTGCTGGCGGTTGGACAGCAGGCGTTGCAGGTTGCCACCTGCGCAGAAGTGGCTACCCTCGCCGGTGATCACCACCGAACGCACCTCGGGACTGGAACCCGCAACGTTCAGCGCCTCGACACCCGCTGCGTAGATCTCCGGGCCCAGGGCGTTGCGGTGCTCGGGATTGCTGATGGTGAGCACCATGGTCTGGCCATGGCTGTGGCTCTTGAGGCTGGCGCTCATCCTCAGGCCTCTTCGTGCATCAGGCTCAGGCCCAGGGCGCCGCGGCGGCGCAGCCAGGGCGAGGGACGATAGCGGGGGTCGCCATAGACCGTGCCCATGTTGAACAGAATCTCCAGCACATTGGTGGGGCCGATCTTGTCGCCCATGGCCAGGGGGCCCATGGGGTAGCCCAGACCCAGTGTCACCGCCACCTCCAGGTCCTTGGGTGTGCAGATGCCCTGCTGGCACATGTCGGCGGCGATGTTGACGATGGTGGCGACGACGCGCTGCGTCACAAAACCACCGCTGTCCTTCACCACACTCACCGCCTTGCCGTCCGTGGCGAACAGGGCGAGGGCGGCGTCGCGCATGTCGGGGCGGGTGGCCGGGTTGGTGGCGAGCACGCGCCGTTTGGTAGCGGCGTCCTCCAGCATCATGTCGATGCCGACAGTGCGGGTAGGGTCGAGCCGCTCCACCGCAGCGAGGGTGGTCACATCCAGCCCAAGCGGAGCCACCAGAATCAGCGCGTGGGCCGAAGGTGCCTGGGCGGTTTCGATGCTCGCGCCCAGGTTCTTGAGCAACTGGTAGATCTCGGCCCGACGCGCGGCCTTGGGCGAGACCCAGACCGGTGGCAGAGAGCCGACGGCCGGCACAGGCGGCTCAGCAGGAACCTGCGCGACGCCTTCCTTGTATGCATAGAAACCGTCGCCGACCTTCTTGCCGACCACACCTCCGGCCAGTCGCTGCGCCGTGATCACGCTGGGGCGGTAGCGCGGCTCGTCGTAATACTGGCGGTAGATCGACTCCATGACCGGGTGCGAAACATCCAGGGCTGTCAGGTCCATCAGCTCGAATGGACCGAGCCGGAACCCCATCTGATCCTTGAGGATGCGGTCGATGGTCGCGAAATCGGCCACCCGCTCGCTCACCACGCGCAGTGCCTCCGTGCCATATCCGCGGCCAGCGTGATTGACGATAAAGCCGGGGGTGTCCTGTGCCGATACCGGTGTATGTCCGAATTCGCGGGCAAAGGCAGTCAGTCGCTCGCACACCACCGGATCGGTCTTGAGGCCGGCGATCACCTCGACCACGCGCATCAGGGGCACGGGATTGAAAAAATGGAATCCGGCGAGCTGGCCGGGACGCCGGAGCGCCGCACCAATCGCAGTCACTGACAGCGACGAGGTGTTGGTTGCCAGCACCGACTGTTCGGAAACGATGGACTCAAGTTCGGAAAACAGCTTCTGTTTGACATCCAGCCGCTCGACGACGGCTTCAATGACGAGGTCGCAGGGAGCCAGCGAAGCGAGGGCGTCGGCGCAGCGGAGCCGATCCAGCATGGCGGTGCGCTGCACGGCATCAAGCTTGTTCTTGTCTACCAGCTTCTGCCAGGTGTCGGCCAGCGCTTGTCGGGCTGTTTCGGCCGCATTGGGTTGCAGATCAAACAAGATGACTGCGCTGCCGGCCTGGGCCGCCATTTGCGCAATGCCGCGGCCCATGGCGCCGGTACCCACGATGCCGACGGTTTGAAAAGTTGGGGTCATATGAAAGTATTATTTGAGAGGGGAGGGCAACGACCTATGACAAAATGTTGCCACGAAGAACGGAAGGGCTGTGACGTGCGCCAGATCTTGGTTGGCTCTATTTTGCTATCAACGGCGTTGGGCGGTTCGGCGGCTACTTTGGGGCGACACAGCGGCGCTGTTGTCATTGGCAGGCCTCTCGATATCCGGGTGCAGGCCATCGCGGCTCCCGGTGAAGATCTATCCGCGCTGTGCCTGCAGGCCGATGTGTTCTTTGGCGACAACCAGCTGGGTCCTTCGTCCGTGCGCACCACGACGCAGCACAACGCGCCCGATGCCGAGGCTTCGGTGCGGATTCAGACAACGGTGCCGGTGAACGAACCCGTCGTCTCTGTGGTGGTGAAGGCGGGCTGCGCTTCGCCGTTTTCTCGCCGGTACGTGCTACTGGCTGACTTCCTGTCCGAGCCTGCAACGGCGTCGCAAACAGCGCCCGCGTTTTCCGGATCACAAGAGGCACCCAACCCTTCGCCCAGTCCGGGGGCTGGTTCGACAGCGAGCCCGAGGACCTCAACCGGTTCGGCAGCCGGCAGCGCTGGTTCAGCGGCGGCATCGACGCGCAGCACGGCGCCAGCCTCCTCTTCTTCCAGGCCCAGGCCATCCAGTGTGGTGCGCAAACCGGCGGAGCCCTCACGGGATGCGGCACCGCGGCTCCAGCTGGACCCTGTGGATGTGAGTCTCGCGATCGAGCGCGATCCGGTTCTCAAGCTGTCTCTGTCCTTGCTCAGCGAGCCCGCTTCGAACCCCCAGGAGCGGGCCGCTGCCGAGCAGCTCTGGAAGGCTTTGAACGCATCCCCCGAGGACATTCTTCGTGACGCCCAGAAGCTGGTGGTCCTGGAAGCCGAATCGAAAGGCCTGCGCGAGCAGGAGGCGCGCAACAAGGCCGTCATGAAGGACATGCAGGCCCGACTAGAACAGTCGCGTTTCATGTCATGGGCTGCATACGCTTTGGGGGCGTTGCTGCTTCTCGCTCTGGGTGCACTGGCCTGGCTGTGGCGACGCAGGGCCGCCGTCGGCGTTGCGGGTACAACCCAGAAGGACTGGTGGACGTCTGGTGCAGCGAAAGCCGCCAAGGTGCCGGCCGACAAGCCAATAGGGAGCGTGGCGGCCAGAGGACTGGACCTTGACCTTGATCTGGATGCCGATTCCGGGCTGGATGAGTTGGGTCCGATGCGCAGAGGCGCTGGTGACAGCGGAGCGATGCCGTTGTCCAATTCCGAGCGCCGCGATTTCCGCACCAGCCACATCGGCGTGTCCAGGTCCGTTGCCACAGAAGAACTGTTCGATGTCCAGCAGCAGTCGGACTTCTTTGTTTCGCTAGGCGAGTTTGACCAGGCGATCGGCGTACTCAAGACTCATTTGCACGAGAGTCAGGAGCCCAGTGCGCTTGCCTATCTCGACCTCTTCAAGCTCTACCACCGGTTGGGGCGGCGCGACGAGTACGAAAAGCTGCGCGAAGAGTTCAACCACCAGTTCAACGCGAGTGCACCGCCGTTTGACCAGTACAGCGACTCCAACCGGGGTCTGGAAGCCTACGAAACAGCATTCGGGCGGATACAGGCCCTGTGGCCTCAGCCCAAGGTGCTGGATGTCATCGAGAAGTCCATTTTCAAGGATGCGACCGATCCCGAATCGGAGGTCTTCGATCTCGAAGCGTACCGAGAGCTTCTGCTGCTTCACGCCATCGCGAAGGATGTGATCCAGCGCGATTCGAGCACCCCTTCTTCGGACTTCCAGCACACGGCGATTCGTCCGCTCAAGGCCGCAGGACCGAAGATGGCCGCTGCTGCGGCCGCAGCGGCTGCATCCGAACGGGTGACCGAACCGATGGACGAAATCCCCCACGCATCTCCCCGGCTGGGTCTGGACATTGACCTGGATGCGCTGCACGATGCGTCGGCGTTCGAGGCCTCACTGCCGGATGTGGCGGTACCGGTGGAGCCCACAGCCAAGCCTGCGCTATCGGCAGGTATGTCCGCTGCAGAGTCCGCAGACATGGGCAACCTGATCGATTTTGAAGTTCTGGACTTCATGCCACCCGATGATGGGGACATACAACCAGGCAAGGACACACAGTCCAAATGAAAAGCAGTTCGTTCAACAAAAAAGCCAGACGCGTTCTGGCTTTTTTTGTGGGAGGGCTGCGGAGCCTTTGGGTCAGCGCCGCACCTGCAGGGCGCCTGGGTTGACGATGTTGGTGGGTGTCCCCTTGATGAAATTGACCACGTTGTCGAAGGCCGCCGAGAACAGCGTCTCATAGTTGTTGAGTTCGACGTAGCCGATGTGAGGTGTGCAGATGCAGTTCTCTAGCCTGAGCAACGCATGTCCTTGAAGGATCGGCTCAGACTCAAACACATCAATGGCCGCCATGCCGGGGCGGCCACGGTTCAATGCGGTGAGTAGGGCCTCGGCTTCGATCAGTTCGGCTCTCGATGTATTGACCAGCAAGGCGGTCGGCTTCATGCGAGAAAGATCCTCTAGCGTGACACAGCCCGCGCTGCGGTCGCTGAGTCGAAGATGGAGGCTGAGCACATCCGAGCGTTCAAAGAGATCTTCGCGGCTGCCTGCGACTTCGAAGCCATCGGCAACTGCCTGCTGGCAGGACTCTTCGCCACCCCAGACCAGCACCTGCATGCCGAAGGCCTTGCCATAGGCCGCGACCAGCTTGCCGATGCGGCCATAGCTCCACAAGCCAAGTGTCTTGCCGTGAAGAACCATACCCAGGCCGAAGTTGGCAGGCATGGACGATGACTTCAGTCCTGACTGTTGCCACGCGCCGTGCTTGAGGCTTGCCACATACTGGGGGATGCGTCGCATCGACGCCATGACCAGCGCCCATGTGAGTTCAGCGGTGGAGATCGGGGAGCTTTTACCTTCGGCCACGGCGATGCCACGTTCGGTGCAGGCATTGACGTCAATGTGGCCGCCGATACGCCCGGTCTGCGCAATGAGTTTCAGGCGAGGCAGCTTGTCAACCAATTGGCGGGATATGGGGGTTCTTTCCCGTATCAGGACCACGATGTCGGCATCCCGCAACCGTATGGACAGTTGCCCGACTCCCTTGACCGTGTTGGTGAAGACTTTGGCAGGATAGGGGTCGAGGCGCGCTGCGCAATCCAGCTTTCGGACGGCGTCCTGATAGTCGTCCAATATCACAATGTTCATGGGGCACTATTGTGCCGCCATGAGCATTCTGTTCAGCCTTTGCGCTGTCAGGCGGGTTCGGTGCGGTGCTCCAGAGCGGCCAGGCGGTCCAGTTCGGCGCAGACATCGGCCATGCGCCCTGAAATGACCAGGCAGGCGTTTCGATCCGGTGGGCTGGCGTGCTTCAGGCGGATGGTTGCAGGTCGTGAGGGGCGCGAAACCTCGGCCATGGAAGCGGTAGGAGAGACTGGCAGCGACTGCTTTGGTTGCCTGTTGGCCAACCACCCGGCCCTGACAAACCGCTGCATCAGTGCTGGTAGCGGTTTGCGGGTCTTGTAGGGGCACAGAGGGGACGGCAGCCAGCTGTCGATCAACTGCAGCGGTGCGCGCCAGGTCTTGGAGGTGATGCGGATTCCCATGTGAAACTCCGGGGAGGGGTTGGACACAGGCAGGATTGATTCGGAAGAGCCACACTCGCAGGGTTTGCCATAGACGGTGTGCTGTCCTGACAAAACGCCCGCCACCTGCGAGGGCAGCACCGACCCAGCGGGTCAGATTTGGAAGCTGTTGCGAATCAGGCCCACAGCGAGGCCTTCGATCTCGAATGGTTCACCCGGTTGCACCACGATGGTTTTGTAGTCGGGGTTTTCCGCGTGCAGCTCGATTTGATGGTCGCGGCGCATGAAGCGCTTGACGGTCACGTCGTCACCGAGCCTGGCCACCACAATCTGTCCATTCTTGGCGTCCTTGCTGGACTGCACCGCCAGCAGGTCGCCGTCAAGAATGCCGACGTCACGCATGGACATGCCGCGCACGCGCAGCAGATAGTCGGGGGTGCGCTGGAACAGGCTACGCTCGACGTGGTAGGTCTGGTCGACGTGCTCCTGCGCGAGGATCGGGGAGCCGGCCGCCACCCGCCCGATCAGGGGCAGCATGAGCTGCGAAAGGCCGGGCATCGGCAGTGTAAGCTGCTGCGCCCGTTGATCATTGATGGCCTGCAAGTCACTGCTGCGAAGACGGATCCCTCGCGAGGTGCCGCTGACCAATTCGATCATGCCTTTGCGAGCGAGTGCCTGAAGGTGCTCCTCGGCTGCATTGGCCGACTTGAAGCCGAGCTCGGTCGCAATTTCTGCACGGGTGGGCGGGGCGCCCGTGCGGGCTATGGCGTTCTGGATCAACTCCAGGATTTGCTGCTGGCGGGCCGTAAGCTTGGGCGGGAACGACTCGATCATGTCAACCTCGTGATGTGGCGGGCGGGCTGCTGGGTAGGCTGTTTGCATATCCAGTATCTGTATTTTTAAACAGTTTTGGAGACTTGGCAAGTGAACGACAACAACAGAAGCCTTTGCGTGATCCTGGGGACTGGCGGCACGATCGCCGGGCGGGCCGCCCGGTCTGGTGACAACGTGGGATACGTGGCGGGGCAGGTTCGTGTGGAAGATCTGCTGGCGGGCGTGCCGGCGCTGCAAAGCGTGCCTCTGGAGGTGGAGCAGGTGGAACAAGTGGACAGCAAGGACATGCACTTCGGCCTTTGGAAGCGGCTGTTGCTTCGGCTCTCTCACCACCTTGCCCGCGATGAGGTGGCTGGCGTCGTCGTCACACACGGTACCGACACACTCGAAGAAACAGCCTTTTTCATCCATACGGTGCTGCAACCCCGTAAGCCGGTGGTGTTCACCTGCGCGATGCGCCCTGCCACCGCGCTGGTGCCAGACGGGCCGCAGAACCTGCTGGACGCAGTGACCGTGGCGGGTCATCCCGAGGTCGAAGGGTGTGTGGTGGTTTGTGCGGGGCAGGTGCATGCGCCCGAGCACTTGACCAAGGTTCACAGCTACCGTGTGGATGCGTTCGATTCGGGCGACGCCGGCCCTCAGGCGTGTGTGGAGGAAGGCGAGGTCCGGTGGTTCCATCCTCCCGCAAACCACCCGAACGCCGAGCGTTCGGAGGCGCTTCTGGCGCGGGTGCTGCGGGCCGATGCGCTGCCACGTGTCCAGCTGGTGACCAGCCACGCCGATGCCGACGGCTCCGTCGTTCGCGCGCTGCTGCACGCGGAACCAGCCCTGCGTCCGCAGGGCATTGTGGTGGCGGCCACCGGCAACGGTACGGTTCACCAGTCGCTGGCGTCGGCCCTGGCGGAGGCCATGGCCAGTGGTGTGAGGGTGGTCAGGGCCACGCGCTGCCCCCGCGGGCGTGTGATTCCGGACAAGGCCAATCCCATGCCCGACTCCAACGGACTATCCCCTGTGAAGGCGCGGCTGGCACTCGCGCTCTCGTTGCTGGGGCCCTGACCAGCCAGCCAGGTGCAACGACAAAAAAGAAACCCGGCAGTTCGTGCCGGGTTTGCAGGATGAGCGGGCGGTGCTTCAGGCGGCCAGTGCCTGAAACGCTCGGGCGGTGATCTCGTCGACCGAGCCTGTGCCGCTGATGGCGCGGTACTTGGGGGCGGCGGCCGGATCCGATTTTGCCCATTGGCTGTAGTAGTCAACCAGCGGACGGGTCTGGGCGCTGTACACCTCCAGACGCTTCTTGACGGTCTCTTCCTTGTCATCGTCGCGCTGGATCAGCGGCTCACCGGTGACGTCGTCCTTGCCTTCCACCTTGGGCGGATTGAACTTCACGTGATAGGTGCGTCCCGAGGCAGGGTGCGAGCGGCGGCCGCTCATGCGTTCGATGATGGCGTCGAATGGCACGTCGATTTCCAGCACATAGTCCAGTTTCACGCCAGCCGCCTTCATGGCATCGGCCTGCGGGATGGTGCGCGGGAAGCCGTCGAACAGGAAGCCACTGGCGCAGTCGGGCTGGGCGATGCGTTCCTTGACGAGGTTGATGATCAGGTCGTCGCTCACCAGACCACCTGCGTCCATGACCGCCTTGGCCTGCAGGCCCAGGGGAGTGCCGGCCTTGACGGCGGCCCGCAGCATGTCGCCGGTCGAGATCTGGGGGATGCCGTACTTCTGGCAGATGAAGGTGGCTTGTGTGCCCTTGCCCGCACCAGGAGCGCCCAACAGGATCAGTCTCATCGTCTTCCTTGTGTCAATGTTTCGTTCGTGCTCGCCTGTCTCCTCGGCAGAGCCGGCCCCGGTATCGAGGGTCGAACGAGGATAGCATGGCCCACCCCGACACTGCCTTACAGGCAGTGTCGCAGTTCAAGACTTCCGGAGCAGCGCCCGGACTCTTTCCAGGTCCGCGGGCGTGTCGACACCGGGAGCGGCCGCATGGGTTGCCAGATGCACCGCAATGCGCTCCCCGTGCCATAGGGTGCGCAACTGCTCCAGCGACTCCGTCAGTTCCAGCGGTGCCGGCTCCAGCGACGGAAAACGGCGCAGGAAACCCGCCCGGTATCCGTAGACACCGATGTGTCGCAGTGGGACCGGAGAAGGCAGGCTGGATGGCTGGCCTGCCGCCATGCCGTCGCGCCACCAGGCGATGGGCGCTCGGCTGAAATACAGCGCCACCTGCCTGCGGTCAAGCACGACCTTGACCACGTTCGGATTGAGAAAGTCGTCCACCGTCTCGATGGCGTGGGCTGCTGTGCTCATCACGCAATCGGTCCGTTGCGCCAGCTGTGTGGCCACGGCGGCGATGAGCGCGGGGTCCACCAGCGGTTCGTCCCCTTGGACATTCACCACGAGCTCGTCGTCAGTCAGGCCCAGCTGTTCGCAAGCTTCGGCCAGCCGGTCACTGCCGGAGGGATGGTCGGCACGGGTGAGCAGCGCCGCGACGCCGTGCGACGCGCAGGCACTCAGGATGCGGGTATCGTCCGCCGCCACCACCACTTGACGGGCGCCGCTGAGCTGCGCCTGCCGCGCCACACGCACGACCATGGGCAAACCTGCAATGTCTGCCAGGGGTTTGTCAGGGAGACGGCTGGAGGCCATGCGTGCTGGAATCAGCACGCTGAAAGCTGGTGTCCGAGCCGCCGTGGTCATACGGAGGGCGCCGGTGGCCGAGCGGCTTCCTCGTCGCTCAGTGTCCGGGCCTCGTGTTCCAGGAGTATGGGAATGCCGTCGCGCACCGGATAGGCCAGGCGGGCGCTGCGAGAGATCAGTTCCTGGGCCTCGCGGTCGAAGATCAGCGGGCCTTTGGTGACCGGGCAGACCAGCAATTCAAGCAGTTTGGTATCCATGCGGCGATGATAGTCGCGCGCCTGCTCGCAGACCCTCCAGCCGCTGATCCAGCGCAGCCAGAAAGGCCGGGTCAAGCCGCAACTCCAGCGGTACCGCCCACAGGGACGGGCGTCTGTCGGCTGGCAACGCCTGTGCCTGGGCAAACAGCTTGACCGCATCCTTTTCTGTGCACACCACGGTCGATGAGGGCGAATCCAGGACTGACCGGTAGGCGTCCGGCGACGCGTGGTCTGGCAGGGCCATGCATCGCGACAGGGCCAGCCCCCGGTCACGCAGCATCTCGAAGAAAACGTCCGGCCGGGCTATCCCGGCCACGGCCACCAGTTCCCGGCCCGCCAGTTCGGACAAGGGCCGCTCACTGCCATCGGGACCTCGAGCGAAGGCAGAAAGGCGCCGGGTGGCGGCAAACGAGGTTGCTCCCACGGGCAAGGCAGAGGAAAAGACCGGAGCTGACCCGGCCCGCCGCTGCAGCAGGACAAACTGTGGCGAGAACGGGTCTTCCGTGGCCGGCGGCCAGGGCTCCCTGAGCAGGCCCGCTGGCAGCAGCCACCCGTTGCCAGTGCCCCGGTCATCGAACACCGCGATGGCAATGTCCCGTCCCAATGCCAAATGTTGCAAGCCATCGTCGCACAACAGCAGGTTCACTTCGGGGTGTGCCGCCAGCAGGGCGCGGGCGGCGTCCGCACGACGCTTCCCCACCACGACCGGCACGCCCGTGCTCCGGTGAATCAGGGTCGGCTCGTCCCCGGCTTGCGCGGCCGTTGTCTCCGGTGTGAGCTCCAGTAGCCCGTCACTTGCCCTTCCGTGCCCCCGGGACACCACGCCCGGTGACCAGCCCCGCGAGCGCAGATGGGCGATCAGCGCCATCACCGTGGGTGTTTTGCCCGCGCCACCGACCACTACGTTGCCGATCACGATCACCGGCACGGGCAGGCGTTCGACCGGCCATTGGCCTCGCACATAGCGCTGGCGGCGCCAGGCGATCAACACCCGGTAGATCTGGGACAGCGGCCACAAAAGGCGGGCTTTCCAACCCCGATGTGCCCATATCGCTTGCCACTGGGCCTCGGCGTCCGGGCGTGTCATGTCTCGGGGGGTCAGGACTTGCCGCGTGACGGGGCTGAGCCGGACTGTTGGGTGGCGAAGGTGATCTGCACCAGCCCCGCGCGCCGGGCCGCGTCCATCACGTTGATCACCGACTGGTGGGTGGCCGCGGCATCTGCGCTGATGATGATCACCATGTCGCGGGTGTCCTGCGTTGCCTCTTCGAGCGCACGGGTCAGAGACTCCACGGACGAGCCATCCAGCAGCGCCTGGTTGATCGCGTAGCGGCCGTCGCTGCTGACCGAGACGATGACTTCCTTCGGAGCGCTGCGCTGGGCCTCGGAATCGGCTACCGGCAGATTGACCTGCAACTGCGTGTACTTGCTGTAAGTCGTGGTCAGCATCAGGAAGATCAGCACGACCAGCAGGATGTCGATGAAAGGGATCAGGTTGATCTCCGGCTCATCACGGGTGCCAGGACGAAAGTTCATGCGGTGGTTCCCGGGCGCAGCTTACTTGTTGCGCAGAGTGACCAAGTGGCGGACGAATCGCTCGGTGGCGACCTCCATGGCCAGCAGGTAGTCGTCAACGCGGGCGCGGAAATAGCGCCAGAAAATCAGCGCGGGAATGGCCACCATCAGGCCGAACGCGGTGTTGTAGAGCGCGATCGAGATGCCATGTGCCAGCTGGGTGGGGTTGCCTCCGCCCGGCATGGTGCCCATGCCACCGTCACCGCCCTGGGAGCCGAAGATCTCAATCATGCCGATCACCGTACCCAGCAGACCCAGCAGAGGGGCGGCAGAGGCGATCGTGGCCAGTGCCCCCAGGTATCGCTGCAGCCGCGAACCGGCGAGACGCCCCGCGCCCTCCAGTGAAGATCTCAGGTCGTCTTCGGTGGCCCTGGGATTGCTGTTCAGGGTGCGAAAGCCACTGGCGAGCACCTCACCGAACACCGAGTTCTGCTCCAGCTGGGTGACCACATCCGGGTTGGGCACCCCGCTGCGGGAGACCATGATGGCCTCCTCAAGCAGTTTCGGTGGCAGAACCTTGGCCGCCTTGAGGCTGACAAAACGCTCGATCACGAGGGCGAGAGCGATCACGGAACAGAAGATGAGAGGCCAGATCGGCCAGCCAGCGGCTTGTATGATGGAAAACAAATCAGGGCTCCGGTGCAATCTTTTGATTATGTCTCAGGCCCTGCGCCCGTCCGGCACACCCCCCCGCACCCAGAACCGGGACTGGCCACCGGCGCCCAATGCCGGGACCATGCACAGATTCTGTGGATAACTTTGTGCAAAACAGCACCCCGATACCGGCGGATCCCGCCAATCGTCTGCATTTCAACAGTTCGATGACAAAACAGGCAGCCCAAAGTGCTTTGAAATCAAGCCACTTCCTGCAGGCAGCACATGGCACGGAGGTGGACGGCCCGGAGTCCAGCAACGGCGCGCCTTGTGGACAGGTTCCCCCCGGAGACGCCTGTGTCTGAGCCGTTTTTCAGCCAGGACGACGGCTCTGCGCGGCGAGTGTGGGCGGTTGGGCCGCTGATGCAAGCGATTGCGGATGCCTTGACCGTTCGTTTCAACCCGTTGGTGGTGCGAGGCGAGATCTCGGGCTTTTCCCGTGCCGCCAGCGGACACTGCTACTTTTCGCTGAAGGATGAAGCAGGTCAGTTGCGCTGTGCCATGTTCCGCCGTGCGGCGGATCAGTTGCAGTTTGTCCCACGGGATGGGCTTCTGGTGCAGGCTCAGGGTCGGCTGGATGTCTACGGTCCACGTGGCGATCTGCAGCTGATTGTCGACGCGCTCAAGCCGGCTGGGCAGGGCGCGCTGTTCGAGCAGTTCATCCGGCTCAAGGCACGGCTGGAGGCAGAGGGGCTGTTTGATCCCCAGCGCAAACGGGTTCTTCCCTCGCAGCCCCGGAGCATTGCGGTGGTGACCTCGCTGGGGGCGGCCGCGCTGCGCGACGTGGTAACGGCCCTGCGGCGGCGAGTGCCCCACATTCCGGTGCTGGTGCATCCGGCGTCGGTGCAGGGTGCGCAGGCGCCGCAGGAAATATGCCGGGCGCTGGAGCAGGCCTACCAGCGCTTCAGGGACTCCGGAGAAGGCGATGTGCTTCTGCTGGTTCGTGGAGGAGGATCGCTGGAAGACCTTTGGGCGTTCAACGACGAATCGGTGGTGCGCGCGGTCGTGCGTGCACCCATGCCGGTGGTCTGTGGCGTCGGGCACGAGACCGATTTCACCCTGTCCGACTTCGCGGCCGACCTGAGGGCTCCCACGCCCACTGCGGCCGCCGAGTTGTGCGCACCAGCCCGCCAACAGCGGCTCGACGAGCTGGAGCAGTTCGAAACGGACCTCAAGGACGTGATCTGGCGTGGGCTGGACCTGAGGGCGCAGCGGCTGGATCGGCTGGCCCAGCGGTTGGGGCGCCCCTCTGGCCGCTTGCACGACAGCAGCCAGCGGCTGTCGGCCCTGCAGCACCGGCTCACGTCGGCAGTGCAGTTGCGCCAGCAACGCCAAGCTCTCCATCTCGAGCGGCTGTCCGCCACCTTGCCCCAGTCGGTGGCACGCGCGCTGTCGGCGCACGCGCAGCGACTGGAGCGCTGCGGTGCGGCCCTCGGCCTGCTGGACCCGATGCTGGTGCTCGAGCGGGGCTACGCGTTTCTCACCGACCGTGATGGGCATGCCATCACCAAGGCCGCGCAGGTGCAGCCGGGCCAGTCTGTCACGGCGACTTTGACCGACGGCTCGTTGGATCTGACCGTGGACCGCTGAAGGGCGGGCTTCTTTTCCCCTGAGGGCAGCAGCGGTTCAATGTGTTGCCTACAATGCGCCGGACTTTTCCCACTCAACAGACGAGGACCCCACATGGAACACACCCTGCCCGCACTGCCGTATGCCATCGATGCTCTGGCGCCGCACTACTCCAAGGAAACGCTGGAGTTCCACCACGGCAAGCACCACAACGCTTATGTTGTGAACCTCAACAACCTGCAGAAGGGCACCGAGTTCGAGTCCATGGACCTCGAATCGATCGTCAAGAAGTCCAGCGGTGGCATCTACAACAACGCCGCCCAGATCTGGAACCACACCTTCTTCTGGAACTGCATGACGCCCAACGGCGGTGGTGAGCCCTCCGGCGCTCTGGCCACGGCCATCAACGCCAAGTGGGGCAGCTACGCCGCTTTCAAGGAAGCCTTCGTCAAGTCCGCTGTGGGCAACTTCGGTTCCGGCTGGACCTGGCTGGTCAAGAAAGCCGACGGTTCCGTTGACATTGTCAACATGGGCGCTGCCGGCACCCCGCTGACCACCGGTGACAAGGCCCTGCTGACCGTGGACGTGTGGGAGCACGCCTACTACATCGACTACCGCAACCTGCGTCCGAAGTTTGTCGAGACCTTCCTGGACAAGTTGGTGAACTGGTCGTTTGCCGAAAGCAACTTCGCCTGACGGCGACGAACCGACCCGGTTCAACGAAGCCCGAAGGTGTCTTGCCTTCGGGCTTTTTTCATGAGCCCAGACCTGCGTTGCCACGGCAAGGGCGAAAAAAGTTGGAATTTTTGATGTCCAATTTTGTTATGTGAGATAACACTTCGAATTTTGGAGCCGAGGTCAGAGGACTGAAAGCAAAATCCCACACCATCGATCGCTTGCCCCGAGTTCGTCGGGAGCGGCGGATTTCCAACAACGACATCAGGAGCCATGCCATGAGCCAACCGTCCTCGACCATCGTTTACACCCTCACCGACGAAGCGCCCCTGCTGGCGACGGCTTCGTTCCTGCCCATCATCCGCACCTTTGCCGCGCCTGCGGGCGTCAATGTGGCCACCAGTGATATTTCCGTGGCCGCCCGCATCCTGGCTCAGTTCCCGGAATACCTGACAGAAGAACAGCGAGTACCGGACTACCTGGGCGAGCTGGGCAAGCTGACCTTGCGCCCCGAAGCCAACATCATCAAGCTGCCCAACATCAGCGCATCCGTGTCCCAGCTGGTGGCCGCCATCAAGGAGCTGCAGGCCAAGGGCTACAAGATCCCAGACTACCCCGAGAACCCGAAAAACGACGAAGAAAAGGCCATCAAGGCGCGCTATGCCAAGTGCACCGGCTCGGCTGTCAACCCTGTGCTGCGCGAGGGCAACTCGGACCGCCGCGCCCCCCGCGCAGTCAAGGAGTTCGCCCGCAAGAACCCCCACAGCATGGCCGAGTGGAGCCAAGCCTCGCGCTCACACGTGTCTCACATGCACGCTGGCGACTTCTACCACGGTGAAAAGTCGATCACGCTGGACAAGGCGCGCGACGTGAAGATGGAGCTGATCACCAAGAGCGGCAAGACCATCGTGCTCAAGCCGAAGGTTTCCCTGCTCGATCGCGAAGTGATCGACAGCATGTTCATGAGCAAGAAGGCCCTGCTGGCTTTCTACGAGAAAGAAATTGAAGACGCCCGCAAGACCGGCGTGATGTTCTCGCTGCACGTCAAGGCCACCATGATGAAGGTGTCGCACCCCATCGTGTTCGGTCACTGCGTGAAGATCTTCTACAAGGAAGCCTTCGAAAAGCACGGCGAGCTGTTCAAGGAACTGGGCGTCAACGTCAACAACGGCATGGTCGATCTGTACAACAAGATCGCCACGCTGCCGCAGTCCAAGCAGGACGAGATCAAGCGCGACCTCCACGCCTGCCACGAGCACCGCCCCGAGCTGGCCATGGTCGACTCGGCCAAGGGCATCACCAACTTCCACTCACCCAACGACGTGATCGTCGACGCCTCGATGCCGGCCATGATCCGCAATGGCGGCAAGATGTGGGACGCGAACGGCCGCCTGAAGGACGTCAAGGCCGTGATGCCGGAGTCGACCTTCGCTCGCATCTACCAGGAGATGATCAACTTCTGCAAGTGGCATGGCGCGTTCGATCCCAAAACCATGGGCACGGTGCCCAACGTCGGCCTGATGGCCCAGCAGGCCGAGGAATACGGCTCGCATGACAAGACTTTCGAGATTCCGGAGGACGGCATCGCCAACATCACCGACCTGGAAACAGGCGAGGTGCTGCTGAGCCAGAACGTGGAAGAGGGCGACATCTGGCGCATGTGCCAGGTCAAGGACGCCGCCATCCGTGACTGGGTCAAGCTGGCCGTCAACCGTGCCCGCAATTCCGGCATGCCGGTGGTTTTCTGGCTGGACGCGTACCGCCCGCACGAGGCCCAGCTGATCCGCAAGGTCAAGATGTACCTGCACGAGCACGACACCAACGGCCTGGACATCCAGATCATGAGCCAGGTGCGCGCCATGCGCTACACGCTGGAGCGCGTGATCCGCGGCCTGGACACCATCAGCGCCACCGGCAACATCCTGCGCGACTACCTGACCGACCTGTTCCCCATCATGGAACTGGGCACCTCGGCCAAGATGCTGTCCATCGTGCCGCTGATGGCCGGCGGCGGTATGTACGAGACGGGTGCCGGTGGTTCGGCACCCAAGCACGTGCAGCAGCTGGTGGAGGAAAACCACCTGCGCTGGGATTCGCTGGGCGAGTTCCTGGCGCTGGCCGTGTCGCTGGAAGATCTGGGTCTGAAGACGGGCAACAGCAAGGCCAAGCTCCTGGCCAAAACCCTGGACAGCGCCACTGGCAAGCTGCTGGACAACAACAAAAATCCGTCGCCCAAGACCGGCCAGCTCGACAACCGGGGCAGCCAGTTCTACCTGGCGCTGTATTGGGCGCAGGAACTGGCGGCGCAGACCGAAGACGCTGAACTGGCAGCCAAGTTCGCGCCGCTGGCCAAGCAGCTGGCGGACAACGAGCAGGCCATCGTCGCCGAGCTGACCGAGGTCCAAGGTAAGCCGGTGGACATCGGCGGTTACTACAAGCCTGACTTCGACAAGCTGTCCACGGTGATGCGTCCGAGTAAGACGCTCAACGCTGCGCTGGAGTCTGTGGCCTGAGGTCTACGCCGCTCGCCATGAAAAAAGCCCGCCATCCAGCGGGCTTTTTTTGCGTTGTGAATCAGCGCCGTCCTTCGAACGGGGGGCCGCCAAGGCGAGACCCCGCCTGAATTCCGCGCTTGGCGAACCAACCCTGGTGCATCTCCAGCACGTACCGCACCGGTTTGGCAGAGCAGTGGGAGTCCAGCGTTTTGGGCTTCATGTCGGCCAGGTTGACGATGGTGCCGTCGTCGGCCACAAACGCAGCGGTGAGGGGCAGGAGGGTATTTTTCATCCAGAAGCACTGCCCCGCGGGCTCCTCGAACACGAACAGCATGCCTTCGTTGGCGGGCATCTCCTCACGGAACATGAGCCCCGTGGAGCGTTGTTCAGGGGTGGAGGCCACCTGGGCGTGGATCAGGTGCATGCCGGCCTTCAGCGTGACCTTGGGCAGATCGAGCTGCGGAGCGGTCTGCGACCATGCAGGAGAGACGAACAGGGCCAGCAGGCCAATGAGGGTGGTCCGGCGAATCATGGGGAGGTTCTCGTGTCGTGCAAGCGCGCATTGTGCGCGATCAGTCTTGTCAGGCGGAATAGAATTTCTGGCTGTCTGAGGCGATGCCGGCTTCAGAGTTGTCCGCTTTTATCATTCCACCGGAGATCGTTTTCCATGTATCAGCACATCAAGGTGCCGGCTCAAGGCCAGAAGATCACTGTCAATCAGGACATGTCGCTGAACGTGCCAGATGAGCCCATCGTCCCGTATATCGAAGGCGATGGCACCGGTCTGGACATCACGCCGGTGATGCTCAAAGTGGTCGATGCGGCTGTGGAGAAGGCTTACAGTGGCAAGCGCAAGATCCACTGGATGGAGGTTTTTGCCGGTGAGAAATCGACCAAGGTCTACGGTCCCGACGTCTGGCTGCCGGAAGAGACGCTGGCTGCGCTCAAGGAGTATGTGGTCTCGATCAAGGGTCCGCTGACCACCCCGGTGGGTGGTGGCATCCGCTCGCTCAACGTGGCGCTGCGCCAGGAGCTGGACCTGTACGTGTGCTTGCGGCCGGTGCAGTACTTCAAGGGCGTGCCGTCGCCGCTGAAGGAGCCCGAGAAGACCAACATGGTGATCTTCCGCGAGAACTCGGAAGATATCTACGCCGGCATCGAATACGCCGCCCAGAGCGACAAGGCGAAGAAGCTGATCAAGTTCCTGCAGGACGAGATGGGCGTGACCAAGATCCGTTTTCCGGAGACCTCCGGCATCGGCATCAAGCCGGTGTCGATCGAAGGCACCGAGCGGCTGGTGCGCAAGGCGATCCAGTACGCCATCGACAACGACAAGCCCAGTGTGACCCTGGTTCACAAGGGCAACATCATGAAGTTCACCGAGGGCGGTTTCCGCGACTGGGGTTACGCCCTGGCGCAGAAACAGTTCGGCGCGCAGCCGATCGACGGCGGACCGTGGTGCCAGTTCAAGAACCCAAAAACCGGTCGCAACATCGTGATCAAGGACTCGATCGCCGATGCCTTCCTGCAGCAGATTCTGCTGCGGCCGGCCGAGTACTCGGTGATCGCCACGCTCAACCTCAACGGCGACTACATCTCCGATGCCTTGGCGGCGCAGGTGGGGGGCATCGGCATCGCCCCGGGGGCCAACCTGTCCGACTCAGTGGCCTGCTTCGAGGCCACACACGGCACAGCGCCGAAGTACGCCGGCAAGGACTATGTGAACCCAGGGTCAGAGATTCTGTCGGCTGAAATGATGTTGCGCCACATGGGCTGGACCGAGGCTGCCGACCTGATCATTTCGGCCATGGAGCAGGCCATTCTGTCCAAAAAGGTGACCTACGACTTCGCACGTCTGATGGACGGGGCAACCCAGGTGTCCTGCTCAGGTTTCGGGCAGGTCATGATCGACCACATGTAGGTTGGTCGTTCTCCTATCGGGGAAAGGGCACAAAAGCCGCCAGGAATTGCCGTTCCTTGGCGGTTTTTTCTTGGTGGCAACACCGACAATGGGTCCATGGAAAGGGTCAGCAGTTCAAGCACCAGGCACCCGGCGGGCGCAGCGTACCGGTTGGGGCTTGTCTGGACATGTCCACAGCCGGATCTTCGGGGCGGCTGGCCGCTAGAATCATTTTCATGGCCACTCAGATCCCGAAGAAACCCCCAGTTCCAGCGGCTCCGACAGGCGTCGGTAGCGACGACTCGGTGGTGCTTGAGCGGCGCACGCAGCGCACCAAGCCACCCCAGATGTTTCAGGTCGTGTTGCTTAACGACGACTTCACCCCCATGGAGTTTGTCGTGCATGTGATTCAGGAATTTTTCAGCAAAGACCGGGAGACTGCCACCCAGATCATGCTCAAGATCCACTTGGAGGGCAAAGGCATCTGCGGCATATACACCCGGGATGTGGCGAGCACCAAAGTGGACCAGGTGCTGGCGGCGTCCCGCGCCGCCGGTCATCCGCTGCAATGCCTGAGTGAACCGGTTGAATAAAGGCGGGTCTACCCCAACTGATGGTCTCTTCCCTGTAAACCTCCACCCGAACGCTCGCGTTTCAGATTCTCACCAGCCCAAAGGAAGCGTCCATGATTGCCCAGGAACTTGAAGTCAGCTTGCATATGGCCTTCGTTGAGGCCCGCCAGCAACGACACGAATTCATTACGGTCGAGCATCTGCTCTTGGCGCTGCTGGACAACCCCAGCGCAGCCGAGGTTTTGCGGGCCTGCTCGGCCAACATCGACGACCTGCGCAAGTCCCTGACGAACTTCATCAAGGACAACACGCCCCAGGTCGCTGGCACTGACGAGGTCGATACGCAGCCCACGCTGGGGTTCCAGCGGGTGATCCAGCGCGCGATCATGCACGTTCAGTCCACCGGCAATGGCAAGAAAGAGGTGACCGGCGCCAACGTGCTGGTGGCCATCTTCGGCGAGAAGGATTCGCACGCCGTCTACTACCTCCACCAGCAGGGCGTGACCCGTCTGGACGTAGTGAATTTCATTGCTCACGGCATCCGCAAGAGCGATCCGCCCGAGTCGTCCAAGCCCGGTGAAAGCGCCGCGGACAACGAGGAGCAGGGCGCCGAGGCCAAGAGCAATGAAAAGCAGTCGCCCCTGGAGCAGTTCACCCAGAACCTTAACCAGGCGGCCAAGGAAGGAAAGATCGACCCGCTGATTGGCCGCGAGTACGAGGTCGAGCGCACGATCCAGATCCTCTGCCGCCGCCGCAAAAACAACCCGCTGTTGGTGGGTGAAGCCGGAGTGGGCAAGACGGCGATTGCTGAGGGATTGGCCTGGCGCATCACACAGAACGATGTGCCCGAGATCCTTGCCGAGGCCACGGTGTATTCCCTCGACATGGGCGCACTGCTGGCGGGCACCAAGTACCGGGGCGATTTCGAGCAGCGCCTCAAGGCGGTGCTCAAGTCGCTCAAGGACAAGCCCAATGCCATCCTGTTCATCGACGAGATCCACACGCTCATCGGGGCCGGTGCGGCTTCGGGCGGAACGCTGGATGCATCGAACCTGCTCAAGCCGGCCCTGTCCAGCGGTCAGCTCAAGTGCATCGGCGCAACCACCTTCACCGAATACCGCGGCATCTTCGAGAAAGACGCTGCGCTGTCCCGCCGCTTCCAGAAAGTGGACGTGATCGAACCGACGGTCGAGCAGACGGTGGATATCCTAAAGGGTCTCAAGAGCCGCTTCGAGGAACACCACAGCGTCAAGTACGCAGTGGCGGCATTGCAGGCTGCGGCCGAGCTCTCGGCCAAGTACATCAACGACCGCCATCTGCCGGACAAGGCCATCGATGTGATCGACGAGGCCGGTGCCGCGCAGCGCATCCTAACGCCGTCCAAGCGCAAGAAGACCATCGGCAAGGCCGAGATCGAGGAGATCGTGGCCAAGATCGCTCGCATCCCGCCCGCGAACGTGTCCAACGACGACCGCAGCAAGCTGCAGACGCTGGAGCGCGACCTCAAGAGCGTGGTGTTCGGCCAGGACAAAGCGCTGGAAGTGCTCGCCGCCTCCGTCAAGATGGCGCGCTCCGGTCTGGGCAAGGCCGACAAGCCGATTGGTGCGTTCCTGTTCAGCGGCCCCACCGGCGTCGGCAAGACCGAAGCCGCCAAGCAGCTTGCCTACATCATGGGCATCGACCTGATCCGCTTCGACATGTCCGAGTACATGGAGCGCCATGCGGTGAGTCGCCTGATCGGCGCGCCTCCGGGCTACGTGGGTTTCGACCAAGGTGGCCTGCTGACCGAGGCGATCACCAAGAAGCCGCATTGTGTGCTGCTGCTCGACGAAATCGAGAAGGCGCACCCGGACATCTTCAACGTGCTGCTGCAGGTCATGGATCACGGTACGCTGACGGACAACAACGGGCGCAAGGCCGACTTCCGCAACGTCATCATCATCATGACGACCAACGCGGGCGCTGAGACCATGAACAAAGCGACCATCGGCTTCACGAACCCGCGTGTGGCCGGCGACGAAATGGGCGACATCAAGCGCCTGTTCACGCCCGAGTTCCGCAACCGGCTGGACGCCATCGTCAGCTTCAAGGCGCTGGATGAGCAGATCATCATGCGCGTGGTGGACAAGTTCCTGCTGCAGCTCGAAGGCCAGCTGGCCGAGAAGAAAGTGGAGGTCACCTTCACCGACGACTTGCGCAAGCACCTCGCCAAGAAGGGCTTCGACCCGCTGATGGGCGCGCGTCCGATGCAGCGCCTGATCCAGGACACCATTCGCCGTGCGCTCGCCGACGAGTTGCTGTTCGGGCGCCTGACCGAGGGTGGGCGCCTGACGGTGGATCTGGAGTCCAAGACCGGCGAAGACGGCAAGGAGACGCAGGAGGTCAAGCTCGACATCCAGCCGCTGCCCAAGAAGGAAGGCAAGGCCAAGCCTGAAGAGGCCACGGCCGGCTGATCCCGAAGGCTTCCATCCCAAAAAGAAACCCGGCCATGCCGGGTTTCTTGTTTTTTGATGATTGCCGCCTTCAGACCTTCATTGGGTGCGCCAGGCCAGAACGGCATCTGCCCAGCGGTTGCCCAGCTTGGCCTCGCCAGCGGGGTTCGGGTGCACGCCGTCGTAGTTGTCGGCCGTGGAGTAACCGCTGGCCTGGTTGACCACCGCAATCGGCGATGTGGCACTGGATCGGCTGGACGCAACGCCGTCGATCTGGCGGTTGAGGGCTGCGGTGCCGGAGGGATCGGGTGCGGCCGGGATGATCTTGGCCAGCAGGATGTGGGCGTCCGGTTTGCCGGCGCGGATGGCGTCGATCAGCCCGCCCAGTTCCTGGGCGACGCCACCGGACGACTGCCCGCCGAGCACGTCGTTGGTGCCCAGGTGAACCAGCACCACATCGGGCTGCGCCTGGGCCACCAGCCCGCCGACCCGTGGAATGAGTTCGTTGACCGAATAGTCCCAGTAGCCCTCGTGGTCGAGGTCGAAGTCTGCGTTCGGCGGATTCACCGACCCACTGTCGCGTGAGCCCCTGGAGACGCCCGACTTGCTGCCGACCAGGTTGACCGAGCATCCCGCGCCGTTCAGGCGCTGCCACAGCACTCTGCGGTAGCTGTTGTGGCCGGCTTCGCCCTCGGTGATGGAGTCGCCCAAAGGCATGATGCGCAGCGGGCCGCCATTGAGTCCGCAACTTGCCACCTTCTCGGCCGAACTGCCGCCACCGCCCGCATCGTCACCACTGTCGCCGCCCCCGCAGGCGCTCAACAGGGCACTGAGGCCGACCAGACAGGCGTGGGCGAAGAAACGTTGGGCCATGTGGATCCTTGGTGTGGTGGAAGGGTCAGCGCTTGCCACCGAGCAGGCTGCCCAGCACGCCGCGCACGATCTGGCGGCCGATGCCGCTGGCCACGCTGCGGGCGGCGGTCTTGGCCATGGTCTGGACAATGCCGTCGTACTGGCCGCCGCGTGGACCGGTCCGGCCAAACAGCGCTTCGTTCAGCATGCCGCCAATACCGCCGCTTTCCGCCTCGGCCTTCTTGCCTGCCGCGCCGGGAATACGCGGGGTCCTGGGGGCATCTGCCGGTGACGCGTCGGCTTCGTCCGTTGCGCCAGCATGTTTGCGGAACATTTCGTAGGCGCTTTCGCGATCCACCACTTTCTCGTACACGCCGGCCACCAGCGAGCCCTGGAGCAGTGCCTTGCGCTGTTCGGGAGTGATGGGCCCCAGCTGACTGCCTGGCGGCAGCACGAACACGCGCTCGGTTTCGCTCGGGCGCCCCTTGCTGTCGAGCAGGCTGACCAGCGCCTCGCCCACGGCCAGCTCGGTGATGGCGGCTTCGATGTTGAGCCCGGCCTTGGGTCGCATGGTTTCGGCGGTCGCCTTGACCGCCTTTTGGTCGCGGGGGGTGAAAGCGCGCAGCGCGTGCTGCACGCGGTTGCCCAGCTGACCGAGCACCGAATCGGGAATGTCCAGCGGGTTCTGCGTCACGAAATACACGCCCACGCCCTTGGAGCGCACCAGGCGCACCACCAGCTCGATGCGCTCGACCAGGATCTTGGGCGCCTCGTCGAACAGCAGGTGGGCTTCGTCGAAGAAGAATACCAGCTTGGGTTTCTCGGGGTCGCCGATCTCGGGCAGGCTCTCGAACAGCTCGGACAACATCCACAGCAGGAACGTGGCGTACAGGCGCGGCGCGTTCAGCAGCTTGTCGGCCGTCAGAACATTGATCACGCCCTTGCCCCCCACGGTCTGCATGAAGTCGCTGATGTCGAGCATGGGCTCGCCAAAGAACTTGTCGCCCCCTTGCTGTTCGATCTGCAGCAGACCGCGCTGGATGGCCCCGATGCTGGCCGCACTGATGTTGCCGTACTCGGTGGTGAACTGCTTGGCGTTGTCGCCCACATGCTGAAGCATGGCGCGCAGGTCCTTCATGTCCAGTAGCAGCAGACCGTTGTCGTCGGCGATCTTGAAGACCAGGTTGAGCACGCCGGCCTGGGTGTCATTCAGGTCCAGCATGCGCGAGAGCAGCAGCGGACCCATGTCGGACACCGTGGCGCGCACCGGATGGCCCTGCTCGCCGAACACATCCCACAGCGTGGTGGGGCAGGCCTGGGGCGGGGTGGGGGTGAGACCGCGGTCGGCCAGGATCTTGCGCACCTTGTCCGGCAGGTTGCCGGTCTGGCTGATGCCGGTGAGGTCGCCCTTGACGTCGGCCATGAACACCGGCACACCGATGTTGGAGAACTGCTCGGCCAGGGTCTGCAGCGTCACCGTCTTGCCGGTACCGGTAGCGCCCGTGATCAGCCCGTGGCGGTTGGCCAGGCCGGGCAGAAGGTGGCACTGTGTACTGGCGTTCTGGGCGATCAGCATCGGTTCGGCCATGTCGGGCATCCTTGCAAGGAGGGGGGAAGGGCGGGTCGTAAAATCGAGGGTTATTACACCAAATTCTGGTCAGAAAAAAGGACTCTCTCGTGGCTGGACACAGCAAATGGGCCAACATTCAACACCGCAAGGGCCGGCAGGATGAGAAGCGGGGAAAGATCTGGACGCGCGTGATTCGCGAGATCACCGTCGCGGCCCGCACCGGCGGCGGTGACCCGGCCATGAACCCGCGCCTGCGGTTGGCGATCGACAAGGCCAAGGCAGCCAACATGCCGGCCGACCGCATCAAGTACAACGTGGACAAGGCCTCGGGCAACCTAGAAGGCCAGGCGCTGGAAGAGATTCGCTACGAGGGTTATGGCATCGGCGGTGCGGCGATCATTGTCGACACCATGACCGACAACAAGGTGCGCACCGTCGCCGAGATTCGTCACGCCTTCAGCAAGTACGGCGGCAACCTGGGCACCGAAGGTTCTGTGGCCTTCCAGTTCAAGCACTGCGGACAGATCATCTTTGCGCCGGGTACGAGCGAGGACAAGGTGATGGAGGTGGCGCTGGAAGCCGGGGCCGAAGACGTGATCACCGACGACGATGGCGCCATCGAGGTGCTGACCGCCTACACCGACTTCGAGGCCGTGAAGAATGCGCTGGAAGCGGCCGGCCTGAAGCCCGAAGTGGCCGAGGTGACCATGCGTCCCGAGAACACCATCGAGCTGACAGGCGAAGACGCAGCCCGCATGCAGAAGCTGCTGGATGTCATCGAAGACCTGGACGACGTGCAAGACGTGTTCCACAACGCCGAGATCAACGAATGAAAGTCCTGGTGATTGGCGGCGGTGGCCGCGAGCACGCACTGGCGTGGAAACTCAAGCAATCCGAGGGTGTGGAGCAGGTGTTTGTGGCGCCCGGCAACGCGGGAACGGCGCGTGATTCGCAGCTGACCAACCTGGCCATCACCGACAAGGTGGCGTTGCGGGAATGGGCGCAGGCCAACGCCATCAGCCTGACGGTGGTCGGTCCCGAGGCGCCGCTGGCGGCGGGGGTTGTGGACGAGTTTCGTGCCCACGGGCTGGCGATCTTTGGCCCGACGCAGATGGCCGCGCAGCTCGAAAGCTCCAAGGCCTTCAGCAAGGCCTTCATGCAGCGCCATGGTATTCCCACCGCCGAGTACCAGACCTTCACCGATGCGGTGCAGGCCCACGCTTATGTGGACGCCAAGGGCGCACCCATCGTGATCAAGGCCGACGGCCTGGCGGCGGGCAAGGGTGTGGTGGTGGCGATGTCGCTGGCCGAAGCGCACGAAGCCATCGACTTCATGCTGCTGGACAACAAGCTGGGCGTGGCGCACAACGAGGGCGGCGCCCGGGTGGTGATCGAGGAGTTTCTCGAAGGCGAGGAGGCGAGCTTCATCGTGCTGTGCGACGGCGTCAACGCGCTGGCGCTGGCCACCAGCCAGGACCACAAGCGCCTGCTGGACGCCGACCAGGGGCCGAACACCGGCGGCATGGGCGCCTATTCGCCCGCGCCGGTGGTCTCGCCTTCTGTGCACCAGCGCGCCATGGACGAGGTGATCCTGCCCACACTGCGGGGTATGGCCGCCGACGGCATCCCCTATACCGGCTTCCTCTATGCGGGCCTGATGATCACGCCCGAAGGCCGCGTCAAGACGCTGGAATTCAACTGCCGCATGGGCGACCCCGAGACCCAGCCGATCATGATGCGGTTGCGCTCCAACTTGGCGCAGGTGCTGCTCTCGGCCACCCGTGCAGAGCTGGACCAGGTCACGCTCGACTGGGACCCGCGTGTGGCGCTGGGCGTGGTGCTGGCTGCCGCCGGTTACCCCATGAACCCGCGCAAGGGCGACGTCATCAGCGGCCTGCCGGCCGACGAGGCCGACCGCATGGTGTTCCATGCCGGCACCACCGATGCCAACGGACATGTGGTGGTTTCGGGCGGCCGCGTGCTGTGCGTGACCGCGCTGGCGGATACCGTGGCCGAGGCACAGCAGAAGGCCTACGGCGTGGTGGATGGCATCCGCTTCGACGGCATGCAGTACCGGCGCGACATCGGGTACCGGGCGCTCTGACCATGAAACAACCCACCCAGCGGGTCCGCGACTACCTCGTCAACCTCCAGGACCGCATCACGTCCACCATTGCCGTGGTGGATGGCGGGAGCTTCGCCGTGGACCACTGGAAAAAGCCGGCGGGCGAGCGCCTGCAGGGCACCGGCATCACCCAGATCCTCGAAGACGGCACGGTGTTCGAGCGGGCCGGTTGCGGTTTTTCCCATGTGACTGGGCCCGCCCTGCCGCCATCGGCCACCCAGCACCGGCCGGAACTGTCCGGGGCGCCCTTCGAGGCGATGGGGGTCTCGCTGGTGTTCCACCCGCGCAACCCCATGGTGCCGACGGTCCACATGAACGTGCGCATGATCGCCGCCACGCCCCAAGGCGGGCAGCCGGTCTGCTGGTTCGGCGGGGGCATGGACCTGACGCCTTACTACGGTTTTGAAGAGGACGCCGAACACTTCCACCGCACCTGCAAAGCGGCGCTCGACCCGTTTGGCGTCGACAAATACCCCCGTTTCAAGAAATGGTGCGACGAGTATTTCTACCTGAAGCACCGCGACGAGCAGCGCGGTATTGGTGGTGTGTTCTTCGACGACTTTTCGGAGCTGGGCTTCGAGGGCAGCTTTGCCATGATGCGCTCGGTGGGCGACGCGTTCCTGGGCGCCTATTTGCCCATCGTGGACCGCCGCAAGTCGCTTCCCTCTGGCGAGCGCGAGCGCGGGTTCCAGCTGTACCGCCGCGGCCGCTATGTGGAGTTCAACCTGGTCTGGGACCGCGGCACCCACTTCGGTTTGCAGTCGGGCGGGCGCAGCGAGTCCATCCTGTTGTCCATGCCCCCCATGGTGAGCTGGTCCTACCAGCGCCAGGAAGAACCTGGCTCCCACGAAGCGCGGCTCTACAGCGACTTCCTGGTGCGCAAGGACTGGGTTTGATGTCTTCTGTGCGGTCGAACGACCGGACAGCGCCTGCGCAACGGGTCGGCCTGTTCGGCGGCGCATTCGATCCTCCGCATCGCGCTCACCGTCTGTTGGTGGAGTCTGCGCTGGATGCGCTGCAACTGGACCGTCTGCACATCCTTCCCACCGGGCGCGCCTGGCACAAGGCGCGTTCTCTCAGCCCGGCGGAACACCGGCTGGCCATGTGTGAGCTGGTCTTTGGCGATCTGGCGCGCGTGTGTGTGGACCGACGCGAAAATGATCGCCCAGGCGACTCGTACACCATCGATACCCTGGACGAACTGGCGCGCGAATATCCGGGAGCGGAGCTGTTCCTGATCATTGGCGAAGACCAGCTGGCTGCCTTCAAGACCTGGAAGCGCTGGCCAGAGGTGCTTGGTCTGGCGCAGCTGGTGGTGGCGGGACGTGCCGGCTTCCCACCTGCTGCGACCCCGGTGTATGGTGACACCCGCGACGACTCGCCCGTGCCGCACCTTCGGCTGCCAGTGCCGCTTTCGCCCATCAGCTCCACCACCATCCGTTCGATGGTGTCTTGCGGTGCGGAGCCCCAGGAACTGGCTGCGCTGGTGCCCGAGGCCGTCGCCGGCTATATTTCGACCCATTCCCTTTACCAACAGCCTTCATGACCAGCGAAACCACCGCCAAAAAAGACATCCAGAAACTCCAGCGCGCCATCGTCGATGGTCTGGAGGACGTCAAGGGCCAGGACATCGTGGTCTTCAACACCGAAACGCTGTCGCCGCTGTTCGAACGGGTGATCATCGCCAGCGGTACCTCCAACCGGCAAACCAAGGCGCTCGCGTCCAGCGTTCGTGATGCGGTGCGCGAGGCCGGATTCGACAAACCCCGCATCGAGGGTGAAGACAACGGTGAGTGGATCATCATCGACTGCGGTCAGGCGGTCGCCCATGTAATGCAGCCGGTCATCCGGCAGTACTACCGCCTTGAAGAGATCTGGGGCCAGAAGCCTGTGCGACTCAAGAGCGCAGCTGAAAAGGCCGCCGAGGCGCGCGCGGCTGCCAAGCCGGCGAGCAAGACCACCCGCAAAGGCGTCGAGAAAGAGGTCAAGCCGGCGAGCAAGACCACCCGCAAAGGCGTCGAGAAAGAGGTCAAGCCGGTGGACGCCAAGTCCGTGGCCCGCAAGCAGGCCAAGGCGGCTGCTGCTGCGGCGGCACCCGCGAAAGCGCCCGCCAAAAAGGCCGCTGCCAAGACTTCAGCCGTCAAGACGCCTGCGGCCAAGGCACCACGCAAAACCGCAGGCGCGGCCAAGACGGTCCAACCCAAGGCAGCGCTGCCCAAGCTGGTGGTGAACAAGCCCAAGCCGGCTGCGAAGAAGCCCGCCGCGAAAAAGGCCGCGCCCAAGAAGAAGGCATGAAGCTGGTGATCGTCGCGGTCGGGCAGCGCATGCCCGACTGGGCTCAGTCCGCTTACGACGACTACGCCAAGCGCTTTCCGCCCGAACTCCGGGTGGAACTCAAAACAGTGAAGACCGAGCCGCGTGGCGCCAAGACGGTCGAAACCGTCATGGCTGCCGAGCGCGAGCGCATCGTGGCTGCGCTGCCAAAGGGCTGCCGCGTGGTGGTGCTCGATGAACGTGGGGCGCAGCTGACCACCAAGGCATTGGCCCAGCAGCTCAAGGCCTGGCAGCTTGGTGGCGACGATGTGGCGTTGGTGATCGGGGGGCCGGACGGCCTTGAACCCGCTTTTCGCGAAGCAGCCCACCAGCGCATCCGCCTGTCGGACATGACGCTGCCCCACGCCATGGTGCGCGTGCTGCTGATTGAGCAGCTCTACCGCGCCTGGTCGATCAACGCCAACCACCCCTACCACCGGGAATGACCCGCCGTGAGTGACTTCATTTACCTGGCCTCGCAGAGTCCCCGCCGCAAGCAGTTGCTCGAACAGTGGGGAGTGCGCTGCGAGCTGTTGTTGCCCGACTCCGACGAGGACGTCGAGGCGCTGGAGGCGGCCAAGCCAGGCGAGGCGCCTGCCGACTACGTGCAGCGGGTGACTGCTTTGAAACTGGAGGCCTCCGTGGGCCGCCTTCGGCGCAAGGGGTGGCCGCTGGCGCCGGTGCTGTGTGCCGACACCACTGTGGCGCTAGGGCGCCGCATACTGGGCAAACCCGCCGATGCCGCCGAGGCCCGGCGCATGCTGTCCGATCTGTCCGGTCGCCGTCACCGCGTGCTGACGGCGGTGGCGGTGGCGCGCCCGACGGTGCGCGGCCCTGGCCGCTCGTGGGCGGCGCTGTCCACCTCTCAGGTCGAGTTCGATCCGTGGGCCGGCGCGGACATCCGGCGCTACGTCGACAGCGGCGAGCCCATGGGCAAGGCCGGTGCCTATGCCATCCAGGGCGCCGCGGCTCTGCACATCCGGCACATCAGCGGCAGTTACTCGGGCATCATGGGTTTGCCGGCCCATGAAACGGCGCAACTCCTGCGGGCTGCGGGTGTGCGGCTGGTTTGCTGAAACTGAAAACCATCACGAGGCATCAATGAGCCAGGACATCCTGATCAACTGGGCACCCCAGGAAACCCGCGTGGCGGTGGTGGAGCAGGGCGCGGTGCAGGAGGTGCACCTCGAACGCACGCTGGAGCGCGGTCTGGTGGGCAACATCTACCTGGGCAAGGTGTCCCGCGTGCTGCCGGGCATGCAATCCGCCTTCATCGACATTGGTCTGGACCGTGCGGCCTTCCTGCACGTCGCCGACCTGATGCCCAACATCACAGCCAAGCACGCGGCGCCGCGCGAGCGCGCCGCTGCCCAGCCGGGTTCAGAGACCCCCAACGGCGGCAGCAACCGCGTGCTGGCCGCTGATCCGGTGCAGCCGATCGAGCGGCAGATCTTTGAGGGACAGGCGCTGATGGTCCAGGTCCTGAAGGACCCGATCGGGACGAAGGGCGCGCGCCTGACCGCACAGATCAGCATCGCGGGCCGGCTGCTGGTATTCCTGCCCCAAGACAACCACATCGGCGTGTCGCAGAAGATTCCCTCGGCCCAGCGCGAGTCGCTGCGCCAGCGCCTGCTGACGCTCACGGCCATGCCGGACGGCAGCGCGGCCGGTGGCTTCATCCTGCGCACCAACGCCGAGGACGCCAGTGACGAGGAGCTGGGTGAAGACATCGCGTACCTGCGCAAGACCTGGCAACGCATCAAGGATGCCGCCTCGCGCCAGCCTCCTGCCACCGTGCTGCACGTCGACCTCAACCTCATGCAACGGGTGCTGCGCGACCTGGTGGGCGCTCAGACGCACTCGATCCGGATCGATTCCCGGGAGCAGTTCGGGCTGCTGCAGTCCTTCGCAGCGGAATTCATGCCCGATACCGCCAGCAAGCTGCAGCTCTACACCGGCGAGCGCCCGATCTTCGACCTGTTCAACATCGACGAAGAGATTGCGCGTGCGCTCAGTCGCCGGGTCGACCTCAAGTCCGGTGGCTATCTGGTGATCGACCAGACCGAGGCGCTGACCACGGTCGACGTGAACACGGGCGGGTTCGTCGGGGCACGCAACTTCGACGACACCGTCTTCCGCACCAACCTGGAGGCCGCGCAGGCCATCGCACGCCAGCTACGGCTGCGCAACCTGGGCGGCATCGTCATTGTGGATTTCATCGACATGGTGCGCGAAGACCACCGCGATGCCGTGCTGACCGAGTTCCGCAAGCAGTTGTCGCGGGACCGCGTCAAGACCATGACGGGTGGCTTTTCGCAGCTCGGCCTGGTGGAGATGACCCGCAAACGCACCCGAGAGTCCCTGGCCCATATGCTCAGCGAGCCGTGCCCGTCCTGCGACGGCAAGGGCGTGGTGAAGACCGCGCGCAGCGTGTGCTACGACATCCTGCGCGAAATCCTGCGCGAGGCGCGCGCCTTCAGCCCGCGCGAGTTCCGGGTGGTGGCTTCACCCCGGGTGATCGAGCTGTTTCTCGACGAAGAGGGGCAGCACCTGGCGGGTCTTTCAGACTTCATCGGCAAGCCCATCTCGCTGCAGGCCGAGAGTTCGATGACTCAGGAGCAGTACGACATCGTCCTGCTCTGAGGCCCGGCTCACGCTGCTTCGGGCTCCGGCGAGAAGCCCTGGGCGTGCAGCCGTGCATAGAGGCCGCCCGTGCGCAGCAGCACTTGGTGCGTGCCCTGTTCCGCAATGCGGCCGTTGGCCAGCACGACCACGCGGTCGGCGTGCTCGATGGTCGAGAGCCGGTGGGCGATCACCAGCGTCGTGCGGCCTTTCATGAGGCGGGCCAGCGCTTCCTGCACCAGCCGCTCGGACTCGTTGTCCAGCGCCGAGGTGGCTTCGTCGAGGATCAGGACCGGCGCATCCTTGTAGATCGCCCGAGCAATCGCCAGGCGCTGGCGCTGCCCGCCCGAGAGCTCGGCTGCGTTGTGTCCGACGTTGCTGTGAATGCCTCTCGGCAGCCGTGCAACCAGTTCGCCCAGGTTGGCCGAATGGAGGGCCGCAATCACCTTCTCCTCGTCGATGGCACCTTCCGCGGCGCCCAGCGCCACGTTGGCCGCGAGCGTGTCGTTGAGCATGATCACGTCCTGGCTGACCATGGCGAACTGTCTGCGCAGGCAGTGCAGGTCCCAGTCTGGCAGGGCCACGCCGTCGAGCAGCACGTCGCCATGCAGCACCTCGACAAAACGGGGCAGCAGGTTGGCGAGCGTGGTCTTGCCGGAGCCGGAGGGGCCGACCAGTGCCAGCACCTCGCCCGGCCGGACCTGCAGCGAAACGCCGCACAGCGCCGTGCGGTTGACCTCGTCGTCACTGGTGTTCTCGTCGTCCCGTGACGGGTAGCGCACCCATACGTCCTTCAACTCGATGGCCCCCTCGACGCGATCGGCCTGGTGGGTGCCACTGGACTGTTCCGGTGTGTCCTCGATCAGCTCCAGCCCGCGCTCCAGGGCCGCCAATCCCCTGGTGATGGGGCCAGCGATCTCGGCCAGGTGCCGTATGGGCGCCACCAGCATCAGCATGGCCGTCACGAAGGCCACGAAGTTGCCGACAGTGACCCCGCTGCGGCTGCTCTGCCACAAGGCCACGGCGATGACCGCCGAAAGCGCCACCGCCGCCAGCATCTGCGTGAGCGGTGTCATGGCCGCCTGCGCGATGGTCGACTTCAGCGCCAGCCGCCGCAGACGCACGCTCAGCGACTCGAAACGGTCGGACTGGCGTTCCTGCGCGCCGTGCAGACGGACCATGCGGTGGGCGAGGGCGTTCTCCTCGACCACATAGGCCAGCTCGTCGGTGGCCTGCTGGCTGGATTTCGTGAGGCTGTAGAGGCGGCGCGAGAGCACCCGCATCACCACCACCAGCGCCGGGAACAGGAAGAGCACGATGAGGGTGAGCTTCCAGTTCAGATACATCAGGTAGCCCAGCAGCGCCAGCAGTGTGAGGCTGTCCTTGGCGAGGGTCAGAAGGGCGTTGACCAGCAGGGTGGAGCCGGTCTGCACCTCGTAGACCAGCGTGTTGGAGAGCTTGCTGGCGCTCTGCCGGGCGAATAGCGTCAGCTGCGCGTCGTTGAGCTTGGCAAACATGGCGCGGCGCAGATTGAGCAGGCCCAGGCTGGCTGTATAGGACAGCGCGTATTGAGCGAGAAAGCCGGCCAGGCCACGGATGCCGAACAGTCCCACCAGCGCCACCGGAACCATCCAGAGGTCGATGTTTCCTTCGGAGAAGCCGCTGTCAAGCAGCGTCTTGAGCAGCGCAGGGATCATCGGTTCGGTGAGCGCCCCGATGATCGTGCAGATCACCGCCAGCACGATGCCCGCCGACGCCGAACGGAAGTACGGCCAGAACCTCACCAGGCGCTCGCGGATGGTGGCAGTGGGCGGTGCGGCAGGTGTGGAGGGCAAGGTCAAGACGGCGGTCGGTGGTTCGTTTAGTTCAACAGCAGGCTTCTGAGCCCGCGCGCTGCAAGGATATGGCACATCTTGTCACGGCCCTGTGATGCGCTTCCGGTATTATCCGACGGCTGCGCTTTCTGTCGCTGACACCAACACCCGACGCATGCTGGATTTGAATCGACCCGAATGGCTGCCCACGCGGCGGCATCTGTTGTCCCAAGCCGCCGTGCTGCCGCTGGCGGTACTTCCCCTCCAAAGCGCTCTGGCGCAGTTTCGCGTCGAAGTCTCCGGCGCTGGCGTGACCCAGATTCCAATTTCTGGTGTGGCTTTCCGCGACAACGGTCTTGCCAACCAGGACATGGTCGCGATCGTTCGCGCCGACCTTGAGCGCAGTGGGCAGTTCAAGTTCATCGAGCCTCTGCCGGTCCGTTTGGACGAGACTTCGCGTCCCGATCTGGCCGCCTGGCGCGAGAAAGGCACGGATGCCCTGCTGACCGGCAGCGTGTCCAAGCTGGCCGATGGACGTTTCGACATCCGCTTCCGACTCTGGGATTCGGTACGTGGACAGGACCTCGGCGGGCTCAGCTACCCGGTCAACGCCGGCGATCTGCGCTACGCAGCGCACCGCATCGCCGACTACGTCTACGAGAAGCTCACGGGTGAAAAAGGGGTGTTCGCTACCCGCATCGCGTACGTGACCAAGAACGGTCCGCGCTACACCTTGCTGGTGGCCGACTCCGATGGCGAGAACGCGAAGGCCACGCTCAGCAGCCCGGAGCCCATCATTTCACCGAGCTGGGCGCCCGGCGGCGGGCAACTGGCCTATGTCTCGTTCGAGTCGCGAAAGCCCGTCATCTACTCGCACGATGTCGCCACCGGCAAACGCCGGTTGCTGGCCAATTTCCGTGGCTCCAACAGCGCGCCGTCGTGGTCGCCAGATGGTCGACAAGTGGTGGCGACGCTGTCCCTCTCGGGCAATGCGCAGGTGTACCTCATGGACGCCAATGGCGGCCAGCCGCGCCGGCTGACCCAGTCGGGCAGCATCGACACCGAGCCGGTGTTCAGTGCTGATGGCCGCTCGATCTTTTTCGTGAGTGACCGTGGTGGATCTCCCCAGATCTATCGCATGGGTGCGGGCGGCGAGAACCCGCAGCGCCTGACCTTCACCGGCAACTACAACATCTCTCCTGCACCCAGCCCCGACGGGCGCTGGCTGGCGTTTATCTCCCGCGTTGGCGGAGCCTTCCGCCTGCATGTGATGGAGCTGTCCAGCGGCAACGTTACTGCACTGAGTGATGCAAGCGCGGACGAAAGCCCCAGTTTTGCACCCAACAGCCGACTCATCGTTTACGCCACCCGCGATCGAGGGCAGGAGGCTCTGATGACGTCGACCGTCGACGGTCGCGTCAAGACCCGGCTGACCGGTGCCCAGGGCGACATCCGAGAGCCCGAGTGGGGCCCGTTCGTCCGCTGACGATCTGACTCCTTTGGTGCCTTGCCTCTTTTCAAAACCAACCAACCCGACTCAGAAAGGGACCTGTCCATGAACAACACCTCGACCCCGGCTGCGCAGCGCACAACTTCCCAATGGGCCTTTCGGCTCGGCGCCCTGATCTTGGTGGCGTCGCTCGCAGCCTGCGGCTCCAGCGTGAAGCTGGATGAGGCGCCGGTCGAAGACCGCAACACCACCACTGGCCAAGCTGGTCAGGATGGCTCCGGTTCTGGTGTTGATCCGCGTGGTGTCACCGGTGTGCAGGTTCCTGGCATGGACACCGAGCAGCCTGCAGCGCTTTCCCGCATCGTCTATTTCGACTACGACAGCTTCGAGGTACGTGCCGAGTACACCGCAGCGCTGGAAGCCAACGCCCGCTATCTCAAGGCCAACCCGAACCGCAAGGTGGCCCTGGAAGGCCACACCGACGAGCGTGGTGGCCGCGAGTACAACCTGGCGCTCGGCCAGAAGCGCGCTGAGGCCGTTCGCCGTTCGCTGGCGCTGCTGGGTGTGAACGAGTCCCAGATGGAGCCGGTGAGCTTCGGGGAAGAAAAGCCCGCCGCGATGGGCATGGACGAGACGTCCTATGCCAAGAATCGCCGTGTGGAAATGACCTACCGCTGACATGGCCGTGCGCACATCTGCTGTCCTGTCCGTCCGTGTGGCAGCGGCCATGGCGCTGGTTGGCGCCTGCCTGTGGCCGCTGCAGGCCCACGCCCTGTTCGATGACGACGAAGCGCGCAAGGCGATCCTGGACCTTCGGCAGAAGTTCGACGCGTACAAGCTGGAGGTCGACGCCAAGCTCAGTCGCATGGCAGCGGAATCGCGCGATGCGGGGTCGGCCAGCCAGCGCAGCCTTCTTGAGTTGTCCAACCAGAACGAACAGCTCAGGGCCGAGATTGCCCGTCTGCGTGGCCTGAACGAGCAGCTGGCTCGTGATGTGTCCGAGCTTCAGCGCCAGCAGAAGGATGTCCAGGCCGGAGTCGATGCGCGTCTGAAGCAGGTCGAGCCCAGCAAGGTGTCAGTCGACGGCGTGGAGTTCTCCGCGTCGCCGGAAGAAAAGCGCGAGTACGACGCTGCCATGGAACTGCTGCGCAAGTCGGACTTCGCCGGAGCAGCCTTGGCCTACTCGGCCTTTCTGCGGCGTTTTCCTGGCAGTGGCTACATCCCTTCAGCGCTTTACTGGCAGGGCAACGCCTTGTATGCCACCCGTGCGTACAAGGAGTCGATTGAGAGCCATCGGCGCCTCGTGAGTCAGTACCCTACCCACTTGCGCACCCCAGAAGCCATGCTCGCCATGGCCAATAGCCAGGTCGAACTCAAGGACAACAAATCGGCCCAGCGCACGCTGGAGACCCTTGTCCGGACCTATCCCCAGTCCGAGGCTGCTGCCGCGGGCCGCGAGCGCCTGTCGCGTCTGCGCTGATCTCGCCAGAGCCCTGCACCCAGACCGGGGTGGAGGGCCGCTCCTACAATCGCCGGATGGACCTCGCCGGCATTCAAGCTCTCCAAGTCACTGTTCTCTGGGCCGCGTTCGCGGCCTCCTGTCTTTTCGGCTTCATTGCCCAGCGAACGCAGTTCTGCACCATGGGGGCGGTGAGCGACATCGTCAACATGGGCTCCTGGACCCGCATGCGCATGTGGGGCATGGCGGTGGGTGTGGCCATGATCGGCTTCTACGGCATGGGTTGGCTGGGCTGGATCGACACCGGCAAGACCATCTACAGTTCCGGGCGCATCGTGTGGCTGTCAGCGCTCGCGGGCGGCCTGCTGTTCGGCTTCGGCATGGTGCTCGCGTCCGGCTGTGGTAGCAAGACGCTGGTGCGCATCGGTGCGGGTAGCCTGAAGTCGCTGGTTGTGTTCTTCGTCATGGGGTTTTTTGCGTTCGCCACCCTGCGCGGAGTCTTTGCCGTGCTGCGTGTGAATACGGTTGATCAGGTTGCCGTAGACATCGCCGCTGGCGGGAGCCTGCCCATGTGGTTGGCGCAGTTTTTCGGTCTGTCGCCCGGCGTGTCTGGTCTGATCGCCGCGCTGCTAGTCGGGGGCGGGCTTGTGGTCTGGGCGCTGCTAGGGAGAGACTTCCGTACAGCGGATGGCTTGCTGGCTGGTATCGGACTTGGGGGTGTAATCGCAGGGATGTGGTGGATCAGCGGTCACCTTGGTTTTGTGCCTGAGCACCCAGACACACTGGAGTCTGTGTATCTCGCGACCAATAGCGGGCGCATGGAATCGCTGACCTTCACAGCACCGATGGCCTACCTGCTGGACTGGCTCATTCATTTCAGCGACACCTCCAAGGTGCTGACACTGGGTGTGGTCACTGTGGTCGGCGTGGTCGTGGGCTCGCTTGTTCAGGCGCTGCTGTCTCGCAGTTTTCGCTGGGAGGGCTTTCGCGATACCCGGGACACGGCGTTGCACCTGGCCGGGGCCGCGTGCATGGGCGTGGGCGGTGTGACAGCCATGGGCTGCACGGTCGGCCAGGGGCTGTCAGGCCTGTCGACACTGAGCCTGACCAGCGCCATCGCAGTGAGCGGCATCATGGTCGGGGCCGTGCTGGGCTTCCGCTTCCAGATCTGGCTGCTGGAACGCGAATGAACGCAGACTTCGACCGCCGCTTTGGCGGCATGCGACGCCTCTACGGTGTTCCGGGGGCGCAGGCGGTGTTTGATGCGCATGTGATGGTGGTGGGCATTGGAGGGGTGGGGTCCTGGGCTGCGGAAGGCCTTGCGCGCAGTGGCGTGGGGCGCCTGACGCTGGTCGACATGGACCATGTGGCCGAGTCCAACGTCAACCGGCAGCTTCATGCGCTGACCGACACCCTGGGCATGGCCAAGATCGAGGCCATGCGGGAGCGCATTGCGCAGATCAATCCCGCCTGCGTGGTCAAGACAGTCGATGACTTCGTGACGGAGGACAACTGGTCGTTGCTCGGTGCCAGGCTGCTGGAGCACGCAGGAGCGGTCGCGGTCATTGATGCCTGTGACCAAGTGCGTGCCAAAACAGCCATGGCGGCGTGGGCCTTGTCGCACGGGCTGAATTTTGTGACAGTAGGCGCTGCCGGAGGCAAGCGCAAACCCCAGGCCATCGAGGTCGGCGACCTCGCAGAGGTCACCCACGACCCACTGTTGGCCCAGTTGCGGTACAGGCTGCGAAGGGAGCACGGCGCACCGCGGACCCGTCGCATGGGTGTGCGATGCGTGTTCAGCCGCGAGACCGTGGCGCCGCCCGACGCGTCATGCAACCTTTCGCCATCCGATAGATCGCTCAACTGCCATGGCTACGGGTCGGTGGTGAGCGTGACTGCAAGCTTTGGACTGTGTGCGGCTGGGAACGTGCTCAACGCTATTGCGGAGGGCACATCAAACAAACCAATGCGTGCTTTCGAAATGACCTGAAATGACGCTATAATCTGAGGCTTCGCGCTATCTGATTGATAAAACAACAGAATGTGTGCGGGGCGTTAGCTCAGTTGGTAGAGCAGCGGACTCTTAATCCGTAGGTCGAGTGTTCGAGTCACTCACGCCCCACCAGTTTTCTGGTGATCAATGTCCTTGGTTCAACCCTCGACACAAGTTCTAGTTTGATGGGACGTTAGCTCAGTTGGTAGAGCAGCGGACTTTTAATCCGTTGGTCGGCAGTTCGAGCCTGCCACGTCCTACCAAAATCCCCTTGTGGGACAAGGAAAGCCCGCTACTAAAACGGTAGCGGGCTTTTTTGTTTGTTGCTCCGTTACCAGAGCATTACCAGTTTCGCGACGAGTGCCCCTCTGTGTGGCATCGGCGCATCACACTCGTGTGGTGTCTTCCTTCGCTCAGCGCGCCAGGGGCAGCGAGTCAATCAGGGCCTCGATATCCGACGCCCTCCAGGCCACTGAGCGCTCACCGAGCTTGACCGGGGCAGGGTACTTGCCTGCTCGCACTCCGCTGTACCAGTCAGACCGCGAGACGGGGAAGCGCTGAAGCACCTTGGGCAGGCGCAGCAAGGTTTCGGGATTGATGATTGTTTGGCTCATGGGGCTCCTTGTGGAATGCCCGAAGCCCGGAGGATGTTCCGCGGGCAGACCCACTCCGCGCCGCCACATCCACCACGTTCACACGCCCGGCTTCAGGCCACTGGTGTAGCCCTTGCCTTTAAACGCCGGTAGGTTGGTTCAGCGAAAACCTCCCACAGTGGTCCATCCCACCAAAAGGCTCAACCACCTGTTTTGACGAAAAGCACTTGTGCCAAAATGTTTCCAAGATCAACAGAGGGAGGGAACATGCGCAAGCTAGCTTTGACACTTGTATCGGTGGTCGCCTTGTCCGCCTGCGGAGGGGGAGGGGACGATTCATCGCCAGCGTACCTCGCAGGAACATATTCCGCGACGTTGAACAAGTCCATCGACAACTGCGGAATCTTCACAAGCTACAACGGCGCCAATCACGTCATCACGGTTGACGGAGCCATCGTCACGGCTCAGATCAACAGTCTGGTGATGAAAGGTGGAGTCACTGAAGATGGTGGTCTGCGAGCCTCGTACGAAGTCACAAGCAACAACGTGACGACCCGGTCAACGCTTGTCTACTCAACCCCTGCAAACCAGGCACCACAGGCCGGCACGTTCAACGCCAGCCTGACCATCGAGGGAATCTCTGGTGGCTTCATCTGCCGTGTGAAGCTCGAAGGGGCAGTCACGAAAATCGGTTGAATCCCTGACTTTAGGCGGCTGACGATTCGGGAGACTATGGACCTACAACCCCATTCTCCGAACCCTTCGGAAACAGGCTCGGTGGTGCCGGACCCGACGCGGATTTGCTGGACGCAGTGGCTCCGCGAGACGACACCAAGCGCGGACGCGCCGCTGATTCCGTAGCAGCGGTCGCAGATCGACTTTCCAATCGAGAAGCTGTTTTCGTAGATTCGTTTGCGCACTTGGGTCCGATGAGACGGAGCAAGGTTGCGGGATGGATTGGTCGGTAGCTCAGACCATGCAGGTCAGAGTCTGCGGCCTTGATGCAGCGGTCATGCACGCATCGCCCGTTGTGGCGCTTAGGTTTACTAGGCCGGCGAGTTGCCCGGTGAACTTAGGATTCAGGATGACCGTTTCCCCGACTATCACTCCGATGGCACTTCTTGTCCGTCCAGGCGTGTACGCGCCGATGGTTCATATCAGTGGCATATATGAAGGAAGGCGAACAAACCAGGCGCGTTTGCTTGTCGGATTTGCGCAGACCCAAGAGGGGGCGCTGCAGCTTGCGAAGCTTCAATCCAAGCGCTTTCGACGTTGAGAAACGTCGGCGTGCGACCGTGTTGCTCAGTTCGGCTTTTCTCGCTTGCCGCGTCCTTCTTCTAAGCGGTCGAGAAATTCACCCAGGCAGTCCATCATCTGGGAGGACGCCTCTGAAGACAAAACCGGCTTGCCGTAAAAGATGCGCTCGAACGGGAGTCCCTTCTGTTTGAAGCCCACTTGTACTTCGGCTGGTCGTTCTAGGATCGCGAGAACAAAGGCGAGAGCTTCATCCAGCGGAACAGTGGACAGCACCGAGTCCTCTTCGCCTTCATAGGTGCCGATTGCTGGCAACGTGTCGCTAGGCTTGATCCGTGTCCAAGCGGATGCGAGGGCCAAGTTTGCAGCCTTCATTTCTGGCCCACTGGTGACGCTACTCAGAACCGTCTTGGTCATGCCTGCCGGAGAGTCGAGCCAGAAGTTCACCGACAACGTCAGATAGTCATAGTGGGAGCGCTCGACCTCCCTCACGAATCTGAGATGCAAGCCGCACCCTCGGAAGTTACCTGCGCGGCTGTACTGGAGCGGCTCAGCAAGTACGTGCGCCGCCTCAAGCATTTGAGCGTTGGCGGCCTGTGGGATAGCTGTAGCTGCAAAGATCATTGCTACCCAGTGCCGAACACAACGAATGTGCTTTTTGAAGGTCTTCATGTTGCAGGCATTTTGGTCCCTTGTCGCTGCGAGGATGGCACCACCTTTTGAGGATGTGCGGGGGAGAACCAAGTGTCACACTCTGGCTTCCTCCTAAGGTGAACGCCTTTGGTTATGCCCGGCAAGTCCGGGCTTCTTTTTTCCTTGAAATACTGTATAAACACACAGTATCAGGAAATCCCGTGAAGTCCCGTGCAATCTACTGTGTACCGCCTCCGCGACCGAGGCATCAAGCTGCCCAGGCCGTTCCCGCCTGTCGCTGGCGATGTGCTCTTGGCAAAGGTTGAGAGGGGAGATTTGAAGTACCTGCAAGCCCGGCTTGTTGTGGACTCAAGGGAAGTAGTGCCCGCGCTGCATCAAGCCGTGGTGTCTCGGGTCACTAGAAACGGGATGGTGATCCACGGAGCCGAGATGGTGCAGCGTGTCCCGGGCAGTGGAAAAACGCAAGTGTCGAAGCATCCCCAAACATGGTGGGTGCTCGTAGTGGCAGAGGCGCCTGCCGGCATTGATGTACTTGAGGAGATGGCAAATGGAGACGATCCAATCAGCGGCTTGCCCTACGCTGCTTCGTTGCCCCCGGCTTGGCAGCGCGCTAGGGGCACAAGAGACGATGATTCCCGGTGATCCTGCGGACTACGTTGTCCAGCAGCACGGCCCCTGGTGGATGGTCACTCGGCAAGACAACCAAGAGACGATTTATGCAGGCCCGGGACCCGTTGAGCTGCTGCGCTCGCGAGCCCCGTTCTAGATCGGAAGGCGCAATGCATACGCCTTTTCTGGCTCTGCAGGTCCGTGGCGGAACAGCTCCACAGGTGGGACTCGAATCAAGGCTTCCGCGGCCTCTTTCGGGCCATGTAGCCACAGGTCCCAATCCTCTCGTTCGATTGGGACCACAGTGCGTTTGTCCTGTTTGTCCGGGGGAAGCTTCGGATCAGGCTTGTGCATCAGCGCGAGTAACGGGTGTCCGTCACAGTTCTGCGTCAGCATGGTGTAGTTCGGCACCACCTCACCGGTTACCGGGTCGGTCCATTCGTTCCATATCCCGGCCAGCATCCACGGCTGGCCATCTGCTCGCCAGAACCGCCACCAGGTGTTCTTTGACATCGACATCGGGTCGGTGTGCGAGATGCCCCAATAGGGTTCTTGGAACCACTCCGCAGGTATCAGGCACCGCTGCCCGCGTGACCAAGGAAAGCGGAACGTCCAAGCGGTCGCCACAGTCTCGCGCCTTGCGTTGTTTGTGCTCAGGCGTCGCCCCTCGCGTGTCTTGGGGGTGCGCTCCTTCGAGTTGGGCGGGATCATTCCCCATTGCCCAACCTGTGCGCGGTTGTCTTGCCGGATGTAGACCCCTCTTCCCAATGGGGCGACAGTTTGATCCCAGCTCAGATTGTCGAGGTCAAGGAACAACTGCGAGCGCAGCGTCTGCGCATCAGTTGACCCGTTCAGGTTGCACACGCTCAGAACCCTCCAAAGTCCTCGAATCCTTCAACAACGTCGAGCCTTACCCCGGGGGGGAGGTCGCACTCAAACCACTTCACTGGCCTCCAGTCTGGTTCTGGAGACTTCTCGACCTCGGCGGCAGACCGCTTTTCAAGAAGGTCATTAACCATGCCCGGGCCAAGTGCGAACGGGACGTTATGGGCCATGTCCGGTTCGTAGTCGAGGTCTTCCGCAGAGATGTGATACGGCTTGCTCCAAGGACCAGCCAAATCCCCAGCACCAACGCGCGTTTGAATGTCTATCGACTCGTCGGAGTTGAAGAGCGTGAGCCACTGGAACCGCAGTCCCCGGTAGTTCATGACGACGCTGAGCACGGCGGATTTGATCTTCATGGAAAAAGCATACGCCAGGCGAAGCGCGCCGCAAACCGGAAACCTCACCCGCAGCACGACTGCACCTACCCCTGAAAGGAACAGCCATGAGCCAAGCTGAGATCAAGGAGCTAAAAGAACACCTCCAGGAACAGACGGCCTTCACTGCTTCGGCGTGCCTGATGATTGGCGCGATTGCCTCAGTGTTGACAGATGAACAGTTCGCGGATGTCTTCGAGCGCTACGAGGAAGCCGCTTTGACCCATAGAACCAACGTGGCCAACTCGCCCAGGAAGAACGCCAAGCAATGGGCCACAGCCATGGAAGAGGCGCAGCAGGCTTTGCTGGTCCAGACAATTGGCATCAGGGAGATGAACCGACATGCCGCGAGGTAGAGCGCTTTTGCTGACGCCAGTCCCAAGGCGGGACCGGTGACGCGTCTGACCAAAGACCAACCCTTGCTCCCTTGGCGCGGTCCTGCAATGGGTAAAGGTGTTCATAGCCCTCTGAGTACCTGTCGAACACCCAGGCCATCCCGGTTTTGACCTGCGCCATTGAAACGTCTTGACCCTGACACTCCACATCAGCCACGGTGCGGCCGTACTTGTCGCGTGTGGTCGGTCTGATGGTTGCTGTTTCCCGAAAGCAGAGGTCGGACAGAGCCTGCTTTGATCGCTGCCCAAACGCTTGGGCCTTCTCTGGTGCATCGATTCCCGATATGCGCACCTTCACCTGTTCATAGGCTCCGGGCTCGCCACAACGGGCTGTGAGGGTGTCTCCGTCAGCGACTGCGACCACGAGGCAAAACAGAACATCGAGAGCCACTTAGCAAAACCTCACCTGCACTCTGCGCCCCCACCTTTTCGGCTGCGGCAGCTTTGACCAAAGGAGCAATGAGCGTCGACCTCGCACGACACGGGCGCGGCCAAGGGCACCACCTGAGGCAGTGGCTCCCGCGCTTGAGATGCCTTCACTAAGCTCCACCCCCGCGCGTACATGCAAGCCTCCGCGCTGCTGCTTCGGTTTCGCGCGTTGACATCAATGGGTATTGATGCAGGGGCGATGACTTGACCGGGATATGTCGTGCAAGTGGTGGTGGTTGATCCGTACACGCTGTTCCCCATCCCATACGCCGACCCGCTCCCTGCGCATTGGGTTGACGACGGGGCCACATACCCGCTTGAAATCTGATGCGCCATGTAGGCGGCCGGGTACAGACGCGCCGCCTCTGACTGGCACTCGTATTGATCGCGTGAGAAATCCTGCTGCGACGCTCCAGGCTTCACCCACTGATAGCTTGCACAGCCACCAACGACGAGGGCCATGCATGCGAAAACACATCTGATCCAAAACGTGCCCATACAGCCCCCGTGCAAATTCCGCCCTGCGGTCAGGTCGATGCCTTCAGTCTAGCAGTCGAGGTCATCCGAAACCCAGGGATATGTGGCATATTTGCAATTGATTTCGTATTCTGAAAGGCTGCATATGCCAAAAGGCGGTTATCGGTTTGGAGCGGGACGGCCATCAACTAAAGCCAAAGCGGAACAGCTTCCGAGGATCGACCTGAGAGAGCTTAGGCGAAAGGGATTGCTTAACTTTGGGGATACCTTTACCTGGCGATGGTCGAAATTTGGGGAGGTAGTTGGCTCTGTTTCGGCAACATTTACAGACACGCATTGCCTAGCCCTTCGCAATGCTTCCTGGGTTCAAAGAATAGAACTTGATTACACCGAATGCCATTTCGGTGGAAGTCGCCTTTGGATGCGCTGCCATCGCTGCAATTGCCGGTGCTCGGTGGTGTATTTGAGGGGGCAATCCTTCTCGTGCAGGAAATGCTCTAAGGTTGCTTACACCTCACAGTCAGAGGACTATTGCGGAAGACTTTGGCGCAAGCAGGCAAAGCTAGAAAGCAAGTTGGGAGGCGGATGGTCGAGACCCAAAGGAATGCACCGAAAGACGCACCAAGCGGTCTTTGAGAAGATTGTTAACTGCGAGGAACAAAGAGAGGATGAGTTTGTGCGCTTCGCTCAAAGAATCATGCAGTCTGACCGTTATTAGATTGGCTAATTATTGGGGCAATAGCATTAGGAAATCGGAATTGACTTTGTGTTAGTAATTGCTAGTATCTAGGTGCTGAGTTTCGGCCCGCCAGCAGCCACGCAATTAGTGAGGCTGCAATGCTTGTCGAACAGAGTCAACGAATTGAAATTGATCCGGACGCACTAGAGACCTACCTCGTCACCATGCCGCAGGCCCCGTGCCCTGTGGTTCACCACTTCGGCCCCGGCGTCTACATCCGCGAAGTCACCATTCCCAAGGGTGCTATCGCGATGGGGCACAAGCAGCGCCACGAACACCTGAACATTGTCCTTAAAGGCTCCGTCGCCATCATTGGCGATGATGGGCAAGTCAAGGTCATTTCTGCGCCTGCAATTTTCGTCGGTCAACCTGGGCGCAAGGTTGGCGGGTGCATTGAAGAGTGCGTTTGGCACAACGTCTATCCAAATCCTGACAATTGCCGAGACATTGAAACGCTAGAGGCTCGCTGGCTGGAAAAGTCAGATATTGCGCTTGAGTATGAACGGCTTTACGTTGAGTGTCTCTCAAGTCACTACGAGAAGGATCGTCAAGACTACGCTGTAATGCTGGAAGAGCTTGGGCTTTCGGATGAGTTCGTTAGAGCGGAATCCGAGACTGTTAAAGACTTGGTAGAAATTCCGGGTGAGTATGCAACTCGCATATCTGTTCGCAGTTCAGCGATTGAGGGAAAGGGGCTGTTTGCATCTTGCCCTGTAAATGCGGGCGATTTCATTGCTCCAGCAAGGATAGGCCGGTTTAGAACCATTGCGGGGCGCTATACCAATCACGCCGCCATTCCGAACTGTGAGTTTCGAGAGGCCCACGATGGTGACCTTTACTTGGTCGCGCTTGCCAATTTGAACGGCTCAATTGGTGGGTCGTTCGGAACGGAATTGACGGTCAACTATCGAGATGCATTGAAATTGTCTCGTCGTAAGGAGGTGCTGCAATGAGCGCCATCTTTACCGCAGTTGCGACTGTTGCTGTTGGAGCCTACTCAGCAGATCAAGCACGAAATAGCGCGAACCGAGCAACAGCAGCGGGCCTAGAGGCCAATGCAGCAGCACTCGCGCAGAGCCAACAGCAATTCGAGGCTTCCCAGCGCCTGCAGCAGTCAATTGCAGCCCAGCAGATGGCGACACAGCGCCACATCGCAGGCATGCAGATCGGCGAGTACCGCCGTCAGTTTGCAGAAGTTCAAAAGGTCCTGGCCCCGTTTATTACGGCTGGAAACGAAGCGCTAGGCCCTCTGAAGCAGTACCAAGCCACCGGCCTAGAGGCCATGGGCGACCAGCGCGACTTGCTTGGCATGAATGGCACTCAGGCGCAGCAAGCGGCAATCTCTGGACTATCCAACTCCCCGGAGATGGCGGCTTATCTCCAGCAAGGGGAGGGCGCGATTCTCCAGAACGCTGCTGCTACTGGTGGGCTCCGTGGTGGGAATACACAAGCGGCACTCGCACAGTTCCGCCCGTCTTTGCTGGCCGGGATGATTTCGCAGCAATACGACCGGCTTGGAGGTCTTGCCTCGATTGGCGTCAACACTTCGTCCATGCTCTACCAGACCGGGCAATCGGCAGCGGCGGGCCAGGCGAACGCTGGGATGCAGGTTGCCGGTCAAGTCGGCTCTGCACTGGCGGGTTACTCCGAGGGTGTTGGTAACGCCTATGGGACCCTGGCGCGGACCACTTCTGCGAACAGCGCGGGGATGGCCGGGGCGTACAACCAGTATTACAACAACCTCGGTTCCATGAACGCTGGTAACGCACTGGCCATAGGTAGCGCCAATCAAGGCTTTGCGAACACGGTGGCTGGTGCTCTCGGGTCCTACTCCTTCATGCAACAGATGAAGGGCAGCGGCATGGGAAGCAACCCAAGCACCGCAGGCCTAGCAGCCTCCTACACAGGCGGGGGAGGGTACTCCCTTGCGAGTGGCTACCAGGGCGGCGGCCTTGGCCTAAAGGCCAGCTTCTGACTTGTCATCTCACCTTTCCTGGTTCGGGATACGTTGAGACAAAGTAATCGGTTAGGCCGGCGCGTTGTTCGGGGGGGGCCTCCAAGCACTCCCGGACCATTTGAATGCGTGCTGTTTGCGAGTCTTGGAAATGCTCGCATGCGCGCATCGCGGCTTCAAGGAGACTGCGCACCGCAGGGTCGATGTGTCCGTGTCCATGTTGGCTAATGGCTAAAGTGGCTAAAGCGGCTAACGGAGTCTCTTCAGAGTGGTCGTGATGAGCCTGATTAGCCAAATTAGCCGGATTAGCCATTAGCCACGCCTCCATGGCAGCGTCTCGTATTGCGTCCATGTCAACCTTGAACATCCCGCACCTCCCATGTACCTGGCGTCGCAGCCTCGCGGATGTACCCGCGCTCTGCCAGCTCGCCCAACAGATCCTTGATGCCTTCAGCCTTTAGCCCCCGTATGGCTCTTGGAGATCGCTGCAAAACGTTCGCGGTCATGACGAACGGACCAACACTGGACATCCAATCCAACAGCATGTGCAGTCGCGCGTTTCTTTGGTCGGTGCGACCGGCACCGGTCAAACGCAAGTGCTCGCCCATGTAGAAGGTCGCGACCTTGATTCCTCCCTCCATCTCTCGGTCTGTAATGCTGGTACGTCCTTCAGCCACCGCCACGACCCCCGCGATGCGTGCAGCTTGCTCTGCGGCCTTGCTGGCGAAAGGTCTGGCGCCGGCAAGCTCACCACCGGGGCTTTGGGCTTGTTCAACTTGATTGAAGAACTCAACCCACATGGCCCGTGCGCTCGTTGTCATATGCATGGCCGTTGGGCGCAGCTCGAACCCGTCGCCCTCATTCCAAACGCGCGGTGTCTGGTCCAGAAGCTCGCGGATACGGTTGTTAAACCGAACCACCGCCGAGTTTTCCAACGGGTTGGAGTCTCTGAACAAACGCGAACCAGCCAGCGTGTCGGGCTGTGCGATCAGGCACCGCGCCAACAGTCCCTGACCTTGCGCAATTGGATCGGCAAGCAGTTGAGCAAGGATTACAGGCTGCACCAACACATGCAACGCGACACGGCGCCCAAGCAAGACGGTTAGGCCTTCGCCACCTCGAAGGGAATCGAGGGGCTCAGCTCCCCAAGCTTTCAAGTAGAAGCTCAGTCCCGACACGCGCCGTTCCTCGCGCATGCTGTGGCCGCCCAACATTTCGCCACCCTCGGCAGAGAAGACCCCAACACTGCTTTGATGCTTCAGCAGCTTGGTCAAGCCCTCGACAGTTGCGTTTGATACTGCGAGCACTTGGGCCATTGGCGGCGCTGCCTTGTCGACCTTCGGGCGCCCAGCGTTCTCCGTCTCCCACCTCTGCATGGCCTTGATATGGTCCCGCGCATGCTGCTTGCGCCGCTCCTCGATAGCGAGACAGGCCGCCGCATCGGTGGCACTCTTTCGGTCGCCGGATGCTGCTCCGGTGATGATGAAGAGGCTCAATGGGGCTATCTGCCCATGTGGCATTTGAACGTTGGCAAGTGGCGAAGCGGCTAACGATGCCGCAGCCAAAACACTGCCCCCGGCGAGTGCATCAGGTGCTTGAACATCACGGCCGATTGCTCGGGCGGCCTCCCCCAAGATAGCGCCTAGCGCATCAAACGGGAATGCATCAGCTCTTGCCGGGGATACCATTTGAAGTGGGTTCAGCGCCGGCCAATCATCAGCTTCGTGGCGGGCCTTCTTTCTCGCCATAGGTTGTAGCTTGGCAAGTTCATCGAACTGCTCAAGGGTGGAGGCGGGGATCAGCACATCAGACATTGCGTGCCTCCCGTGCGATGGCTAGGACTCGCCCAGAAGCCTGCATGAGACGGTTTCGATCATCTGTACTGAGTGGGCGACCCTCAGACAAGATACCTGCGCACACTGCCACCAAGTGAGCTTCCCTGGTCAACAGCTCCAGAGCCTGCGAAGGGGTCAACAATCCGGCAATGCGGCGGGGGCCTTTGCTGGGCCTTTCGCGGGGCGGGAAGAGGTCTTGAGGCTGCAGACCAACTGCAGAAACGATTTCGTTGAATCCGCACCCTGCAAAGCAGTGAAGTAGGACGGAGCCTTCAGGTGTCTCTCTAACGCTCAGGCTCGGCCCCTTGTCTGCATGTGCGGGGCAACACGCCGAATACTGGCCGGGCTGGCGCTGGCGCACCTTCTCAAGTCTGGCCAGCAGGAGTTCCAACGGTGATTGGGTCATTGGGCCACTCCCACCAGCTTTGCGAAGTCCTGCAGGGCTTCGAGGTCCTTGCAGTACCGCGACAGGCCATATCGCGAGACGTAGAAACCGCCGTCTTGCCCCTTGTGGACGGTGTGCCCCTTGAGGGCAAATGCAGCGGTCAGCGAAGCCTCTGGTTTCGTCAAGGCGAGTTCGTCCCTCGCGGTGAAGCGATCTGCTTTCATCGTGGGGACTCCTTACGCCTTGGACAGCGAGGCGATCAGCGCGGAAATGTCCGACTCTTTCCAGGCCACGGCGCGGGGGCCAAGCTTCACAGGCTTGGGGTACTTGCCGTCCCGAATTCCTTCGTAGAACGCTGATTTGGAGACAGGGAGGCGCTGCAGAACTTTGGGCAGCTTGAGCAGGGTTTCAGGTTGCGCGTCTTGAGCCATGTCGGCTTCCTTTCGATCAAACACCCGGACGGATGGGGCTCTGACCGTCAGGAAGACGCAACATGCAGACTAGCTACTGCACATCTTCTTGTGCTAAGGTCTCGGAGTCGCTTCAAGACACCTCGGCCCTAGTGGTCGAACCCCTGATGCCCCTATCAATTGCTTTGGCGAGCAGTAGTTAGGGGCATCACTCTTTGTTGGTCCGGTATCCCAACAAAAAGCGCTTGCTCGGAATTCTACGTGCTGAGTTCGCTCTTATTGCGCTCCCTTAGCCCTCCCAATACGTCCCCAGGGTTTGGACTGGTTACGCATACAGGTCTCATCCGAACGGGCCGATGATATGAGAGTGCACAGCGGTGTGCAAGGGGGTTTTTTAGTCCGAGAGGAAAATCGGCGGGACAACCCGTGCAATCTCTGTGGATAACTTCATTCATATCCCGGCGAATGAATGCCTGATTGGTGAGACATTGCAAAAAACTCTTTGTAAATCAATAACTTGCATTTCATAATTTGCACCAGAAATGCGATCTGCTTTTATTGATTTTTTTGACAGGCTTAGGTGGATTGCGAGCTAGAAAAGGCTGCTTCTAGCAATCGAGCGGCCTTCGATCGAACGTTTGTGAGTGATGCGAGACAATACGCGCGCTACTAAGCTGGGAGGTTGTGGTTGCTGTTGAGCTAGGAGCGCTAGTTGTTGTCGAAGATGTGGAAGTCGGCGAGCAATTCGTGGGACGTTCGCACCTAGTTCTTGTAGCGCTCTTCCTCAACTCGCTCACATTCGCACGCCACTTTTGATGTGCGCGAGCATCTTCTGAAGGCTCGCGTCTTGCAGAGCGGCCTTGCGGTTCTTGAGTGCGTTCACTTGCTCCGGGCGCCTTGTGACAGCCCCAACACGAAGAAGGGTCCTGATTTCATCGACCTTCTCTTCTATGGCGTGAGCGATGCCGGGTGCATAGGCCCAGGCATGCCCTTGCTGTAGATCGTTCTGACAGGCTGTCCATCCCAGCAGAATGTGCCGCTCCAACTGCGCACGAAACTCTGTCTCGGTGAGGTCAAGGGCGCGCAATTCACGGTCAATCTCCTTCACCTCTTGATCGACGCGCCGTTTGTTTGCTCGTGCCCGTTTCTCTTCGGGGAGGGCATGGACAACAAGGCGGAAGTGATCCGCCGTCCCGTCTCCTTTCGACAGGACAAAGCGCCGTTGTTCACTGTTGCGCCACCTCACCCCGCGAGGTGCCTTGCATTCGTCAGGGAAGGGCGTTCCAGGCGGGATCAGGCCTGATGCCCTCAGCGAGTCCCGCGCCCCCAAAAGCCCCAAACTGTCACCATAGGCATGAAGGACAAGCCCTTTGGGCGGGGCGGCTCGTAGATCGTCCAATGAGGTGAAGGGCTGGTCCACCTCGGTCGCTGAAGCTCCCTTTGTATGTTTGTTCATGATGTCTCTCCGTTCAGATATACGGATTGAAGGCATGTTGAACCGCGTGCAACTTCTCAGCAGCAAGCCTGAGAAGACGGTCCCCACTTTCTCCGGGGTTGTCAAACGGCATCATCCTTGCAGCCTCGATCAGCGCGATCACGTCCCAGAGTTCGCCAGATTGCGTGTGGGCAACTGAAACCAGTGGTTCCGCCTGCACCTCTTGGGTGGTTACAGTTTGGATAGCCATGTCAATGCTCTTTCATTGCTGTGGTTAGGGGTGGGTCGGTGTTGCAGCACCTTCCTGCCCCGCCTGAATCCCTCGGATGATCCGCGCCGAGGCGTCGCAGTCGTCACGCTTTCTTGCGCTTCGGAAACTGGATGACGGTTTCTTTGGGTTGGTTCAGCAGGCGCAGCAGCTTGTCCATGCTTTGCCGCTTTTCGTCCAGGTAGTCGTGCCCGTCATAGTGGGTTGCTTGAACGCCCGTGATGCCGTGAGACTGGAGGCGCCCGCGAAGGTCTTTGGATACCTTTGCGGCGGCAAGGGCGGTCTCGACCCCGCTGCGAACCCTCTTGAGCAGGAACCCCGGAATCTGTGTGCCTACAGCTTCAGCAGCCCATTTGCCGAGGTTTCCCGGTGAGATGTGCGTCTTTCCGCCATCGGTTGACAGGCGATAGGGTGCATTGCCTTCGCATGCCTCAAGTTCCTTTTTCAAGGCCTTGGTGATGGGAATCGGATGGGCTCGCGGCGGCTTTCCTGGCCGTCCTTTCCCGTCATAGATGGTGAAGCAGTCCTCGGCGACCTTTTCATCAAGCAGACGCACAAGCTGGGCCACGCGTTGCCCACCTGACAAGAGGTGGATGCGCAGGGCTACTCCCGGCATTCCTTCCACAGTCTGCAGAACACCCCAATAGGTGCGCAGTTCATCGAGAGAAAGAGGGTGCTTGTCTGGGCGGTTGGCAGACTCGTCCGGGCTTGTCTCAGCGGCCGGATTGGAGTTGATGTTGTAGCCTTTGAAGGCAAGCGGAATGCTCGGCTTGGACTTTGCCGCCTTTGCTACTTGGTAGGCCGCCCGGACATAGCTGCGCAGCTTGTTGGCCGTCCGGTCTTTTCCTGCCTCAATGAGCTTGCGCATCATGTCGGCTATCTCTTCGGTCGTGACCACTGATGCAGGCTTTGCCGATGTGGTCGGGTAGGCGTCGAACACATGGTTCTTGAAGATGGACAGGGCGTCAGTGTGGGACTGCCTCCCCAAGTTCTGCAGGTATCCGCAATAGTCCCTGAGCAGGGCTTCGAGGGTGAACTTTGAACGGGCCTCCAATTGGCGGCGCTGCTCTTCAAGCGCGGCAAGTTCTGCTGCTTTCTCCTTCTCCGCGTCGGCCTCTTGCTGCTTGCGTAGACCTGCAAGGCCACCAATGGACAGGCTTTGTCTATGTAGGGTAGCAATCTCCGTTGCCTTGATGGCAGCAGCACGCCGGGAGTAACCGAGGGCCGTAGGTTCGACCGAGAGGGGCGGGCACTTGGGGTCATATGTGCCGATGGACTCGCGGAAATCCCGGCCCTGCATGGTGCAGCGCCAGTAGAAAGTGACAAGCCCGTTTGCCTGCTTGCGAGCCTGCAGGGTTCCCGATGGGTGGACCTTTTCCAGGGTGATGAACTTGCCGGGCTCGATATTGCTCAGCGATTTGGTATTGGTAGCCATCCGATCCTCTCGTTACCAGTTGATTACCAGTCTAGTAACGGATGCTAGCGGACTTTGTTGGACGGTGCTACGCCATAAGTGAATCAAATCAAAGGGTTACGACTTGGATATATGTCCAGTGTCGTCCAGGGTCGTCCGAGATATCGGACTTTTAATCCGTTGGTCGGCAGTTCGAGCCTGCCACGTCCTACCAAAATCCCCTCGTGGGACGAGAAAGCCTGCTACAAAACGTGGCGGGCTTTTTTGTTTGTGGCTTCGTGACCGGAGCATTTCCAGAATACCGGCAATAGATGGGCAGCAAGGTCACCCAGCAGCGAAACAGGTCTTTCAGTTGCAGCGCCTTGTTCACCTCTGCATGGACCGATCCGGTGGCGGTTCATTGGTGGCGAGCCAGTAGACGCCCAGGCGGGCCACGGTTTCGGCGAAGGCGGTGAAGTCCACTGGTTTCTGTACGAAGCTGTTGCAGCCGCTCTCGTAGCTCTTCAAACGGTCCTTCTGTTCGTCGGATGAAGTGAGGATCACCACGGGGAGCATCTCGGTGCGGGGATCCGCTCGCAGGCGTTCAAGCACCTCCAGGCCCGACAGCCGCGGCAAGCTGATGTCCAGCAGCACCACCGTGGGCAGATCGGGGCCATCGCGGTCGGCGAACTCACCGGTGCGAAACAGGTAGTCCAGTGCTTGCTGGCCGTCGCGAGCCACATCGATGCGGTTGGCAAGATGGGCTTTTTTCAGTGCGCGCAGGGTGAGCATCTCGTCCTGCAGGTTGTCTTCGACCAGCAGTATGGTTTTGGTGTTCACGTCGTGGACTCCTGTTCTCGTTGATCTGGCTTGTTCGGCAACAGCACCGAAAACCTTGCACCCTGGCCAGGCACGCCCTGCGCCCGGATCTGGCCACCATGGCGCTGCACGATTCGCTGAACCGTGGCCAGACCGATCCCAATGCCTGGGAACTCGTCCTGGCGGTGCAGGCGTTGAAAGGCCTTGAACAGGCGGGCGGCGTGGGCCATGTCGAAACCTGCGCCATTGTCCGAGACGCAGAAGCCGCTCAAGCCATCGGCGGCACAGGCCTGTACCCGGATCTCTGGCTGCGCCGTTGTGCCCGTGTACTTCCATGCGTTGTCGAGCAGGTTATCCAGCACGCTGGAGATCATGCGCTCGTCACCCTGCACCGTCAGGCCTTGGTCGACCTCGACCGACACACGGCGAGCTGGTTCTGCCGCCGCCAAGTCGGCCAGGTGTTGCTGCGCCAACGCAGACACGTCGACTCGGTCCATCCGCAGGTCGCCACGCGTGCTGCGAGCGAGCGTCAGCAAACCTTCGACCAGATCGGTCATCTTTCGACCAGCCAGGACGATCTGCTCCAGATAGGTCTTGGCCTCGCTGGAGAGGGAGGCCGAATGGTCTTCCTGCAGCGCGCTGGAGAAGCCGCTCATCGCTCTCAGTGGCGCCCGCAGATCGTGCGATACCGCGTAGGCAAACGACTCCAGTTCCTGGTTAGCCGCAGTCAGCTCGGCGGTGCGCTCGGCAACACGGACCTCCAGGGTGGTATTGAGTTCGCGCAATGCGGCCTCTGCCGACTTGATCGCGTCGATATCGGTGTGTGTGCCCAGCATGCGCAGCGGGCGGCCATCGGCAGCGCGCGCCTGAATCCTGCCCAGCGAGAGAATCCACTTCCAGCCCCCCTCGCGTGTTTGCTGGCGGAACTCGACCCGGTACTCCTGCAGCCGGCCTGCCAAGTAGTCTTCGAAGACCCGGAGGGTTGTGGGCCGGTCGTCCGGGTGCATTCGGTCACGCCAGGAGGCGCTGCTTTCCTGAAAGGTGGCCGGGTCGTAGCCCAGCATGGTGGCGTACTCGGGACTCACCTTGGCAACGCCTGTGGTCAGGTCCAGGTCGTACAGGCCCTGGCAGGCGGCGGCCAGCGCCAGACGCAGTCGCTCCTCGCTCTCGCGCACCGCCAACTCGGCCTCTCGGCTGGCGCGGACGTCTCGCATGATGGTGGATAGGAACAGCAGCTTTCCCTGTGGGTCCTTGTGGCTGAGGATGAGCTGCGAAACCGGAATCTCCCTGCCGTCCGGTCCCAGAACCGCAGTCTCGCCCGACCATCGGCCGTCGCGCACGGCCATCTGCAGGCCCTTACCCAGGATGATGTCGCTGGCCCACCGTGGATGGACATTCGCGATCGTTTTCGGCAAGGGCGCTTCCGGACCGAGGCCCAGCAGTGCACGCCCAGCCACGTTCAGATAGGTGAGATGGCCTTCAGGGTCGGCCATGCCGACGAGGTCGCTGGTGGCCTCCAGAATCGCAGCCAGTCGCTGGCGCTCCTGTTCGGCCTGTACGCGCGCGGTGATGTCTCGGTCGACTCCCTGGAACCCCTGCAGCTCACCCTTGGCGTCCAGGACCGGTTGTGCATTGGATTCCAGCACCCGGTAGCTGCCGTCCTGGTGGCGCCAGCGAATGACGATGTTGCGCCAGCCGATCCGGCGCGCACGCGACTTCTGATGGGTGTCCTCGAACAGGGCGAGGTCATCAGGATGAACCAGGGTCGCCGCGTCGGTCGCCAGAAACGCCTCGACCCGATAGCCCAGGATCGCCGTGACCCCCGGATTGCTGTAGGTGTGGCGGCCGAGCAGGTCGTGCTCCCAGATCCAGTCGGCGGAGTTCTCGGCCAGGTTGCGGAACCGTTGCTCGCTATCGCGCAGGGCCAGCGTCTGTCGCGCCACTTCGCTGCGCAGCAGGGCCAGGAAGCCCAGCGCCAGCACCAGCAGGCCCAGCACCACGGCCAGGCCCCACCAGAAGGCCTGTGGCACGCGGGGCCCTGTGGTCTGGTGCCCCCACCGCGCCAGCGTCTGGAAGTAGAACGAGTTGGCATCGTTCTGCCAGACGTCCAGCAGGGCGTCGATGTCGGCCAGCAGGTCGGCGTTGCTGCCTTTGTCGGTGGCGAAGTACAGCTTGCTGGGCAGGAACACCAGGCTGGATGCGGTCAGCCCGTAGCGACTGGCGGCCGCATCGCCTGAGTAGCGGTTGGCGGCCACCGCATCGGCCCAGCCCGTGGCCACCATGCTGAAGGCCTGGTCAAACGACTTCACCGGCACCAGTTCGGCGCGCAGCCCGAAGCTGTTGAGCAGGCCCGCCAGATGCTCCTGCTGAACCGACCCTTCCAGCACCACCACGCGCTTGCCCTCCAGGTCGAGCACCGACTGCAGCTCCGCGCCTGGTCGCCGGTACACCTGCGACCAGCTGGGCAGAGCAGGGACGTTGTGGAAATCAAAGCGCTGCGCGCGCGTGTCGTTGTAGGCCACGTCCGGCATCAGGTCGATCTGGCCATCTTCCAGAAGTCGCAGACACCGGTCCCAATCGCACGGCACCGGTTCCAGTTTCCAACGCTTCAGCCGGGCCATTTCGGTCAGCAGGTCGCCCAGAATGCCACTGGGCTGCCCTTGCTCCCCCGCCTGCAGCTTGGGCGGGTTCTCGTAAATGCCCACGCGGACCACCCGAGGTGCCGCCTGCGCAGCGCCCGCGACCACCGCGGCAAACAGAGACAGGGCGATGAAGCCACAGCGCATCGCGTGCACGCGAGCTCGACTCGCAGACCAAGGCGGAAGCACAGATCTGCTCCGTGAAAGCAGTGCCAGGTCAAACCCATCGGACTTCGACGTCAACATGCGCTCTCGAAGGTGTTGGGGGCGGCATTCCACGCACAGCAGGTCATGCATCGCACAGGTCCGAGCACCTCAACAGTGCACAGGCCCTCTCCCCAGTTGTTGAACAACGCTTCACGATGCCTATCCGCAGCCGAGGTGTGACGTGGTTCGAATGCGGAACGAGCGGTTCAGTATAGGGTGCTCCGGGCGGTGCTTGTCTGCCGGTCGCACACCTGCGTTGAAGGGTCTGGCTGTGTTTTGCGGCGCTCATTCGGCCTTCAGTCTGTACCGCAATGTCCGATATTCGTGGGACTCATCGCTTTGTTTCCGGACGACTCCACCCCGTGGAGCCATGGTCAGCGTGGGACAGGAGGGGGCTGGTCCTCAGGCAGGTCTCCAGCTTCTGGTCGGGCAGACATTGAATCGAAACGGGGGCGCTACGTGGAACTGATCATCAAAGCCTTGCGCCAATGGCGAATCCGCACGCGCATGATCGCCCTGCTGGTGATCGCGCTGACCTTGGTGTGCGTGGTGGCGGCTGCCGGGGTGTTCTCCTTGCAGCAGCAAAACCAGCGCACCGACGAGTTCATCAATCGCTCGCTGCATCTGTCCCACCAACTCAGTGAGATCAACCGGAAGGTCGGGGACATCAACCGGGCCGAGAAGGACATGGTCATCTACTACGACGACCGCATCACGCTCAACCAGCACAGGGATCGCTGGACTGCCGCCATAGCGGGGGTGCAGAAACAGCTGGGTGACCTGCTGGGCAGCGCCAGCGAGAAAGAGATGCCCCTCCTCAATGAATCAGTGAGCAGGCTGGAGGCATACGAGAAGGCGACCAAACAGATCGTATTGCAGGTGGAGGACGGTGCCTACGACAACGGCACCACTGCCGACAAGATGCTGGGGCAGGCCAAGGAGCAGATGCGCTTGATGGAGGCTTCGCTGCTCGGGCTGGCGAAGGTGCTGGATGAGGATGCCGCAGAGGCGCGCACGGCGCGAGAGCAGGGCGTCCAGCAGGCCATGATGATCAGCCTGGGGGTTCTGGTGGCCGTGGCGGCGCTGCTGGTACCGTTTGTCTGGCTCAACATGCGCAGCATCTGCACTCCTCTGGATCGGGCGCGCGAACTGGCCAGCGCCATTGCGCAAGGCGATCTGACCCGCCATGTGGACAACCATGGGCGCGACGAGACCGCCGCCATGTTGGCCTCATTGCAGTCGATGCAGGCATCGCTGCAGGCGGCGGTGAAGCAGGTGCGCCAAGCCAGCGACAGCATTGACACGGCCAGCGCAGAGATCGCCTCGGGCAACCAGGATCTCTCCAACCGAACCGAGCAGGCGGCCAGCAACCTGCAGCAGACCGCGGCCTCCATGGAGCAACTGACCAGCACCGTGCGCAACAGCGCCGACGCGGCGCGCCAGGCCAACCAGCTGGCCGCCAGCGCCTCGGAGATCGCCGTGCGCGGCGGTCAGGTGGTGGACCAGGTGGTGCACACCATGCAGGAGATCCACCAGAGCAGCCAGAAGATCAACGACATCATCGGCGTGATCGACGGCATCGCCTTCCAGACCAACATCCTGGCGCTCAACGCGGCCGTCGAGGCGGCGCGGGCAGGCGAGCAGGGCCGCGGCTTTGCCGTGGTGGCGGCCGAGGTGCGCAACCTGGCGCAACGCAGCGCCGAGGCGGCCAAGGAAATCAAAGGCCTGATCAGCGCCAGCGTGGACAAGGTCGAGACCGGCAGCCGCCTGGTGGGCGATGCGGGTCAGACCATGGGCGAGGTGGTTGGTTCGATCCGCCGCGTGACCGACATCGTCGGCGAGATCAGCGCGGCCGCGGGCGAACAGAGCGATGGCATCGGCCAAGTGAACGTGGCGGTCACGCAGCTGGACCAGATGACGCAGCAGAACGCGGCGTTGGTGGAAGAGAGCGCGGCTGCGGCACAGAGTCTCAAGGACCAGGCCGCCGTGCTCACCCGCACGGTGCAGGTGTTCCGGGTGCAATGACCACGGTCGGCCGCAGGAGCGAAGGCTCTACGGCGGCCTTTTGCGGTCGACCCGATGCCCGGGTTCAGGCCTTTTTCTTGAGCAGGCCGTAGACCATCAGCAGCACGATGGCGCCCACGACGGAAGCGATGAAACCCGCCGGCTGGCCCGGCGCGTAGAGCCCCAGGGCAGCGCCGGCGTAACTGGCCAGGAACGACCCGGCGACGCCGAGCAGGGACGTCATGATCCAGCCCATGCTGTCATCGCCGGGCTTGAGCATGCGTGCGACGAGGCCAGCGATCAGGCCGATGAACAGGGTGCCGAGAATGGACATCATGCGGAAGGCTCCTTTCAGAACGCAGAGACAGGCCTCTGGGTGGCGGTCACTGTAGCGCCATTCTTTTGATAGCGCCGCCTTTGCACGCTGGCCCTCTTCGCGGCGTGCAGGATGTCATTCTGCGGCGGCGTTCAGGCGACAGTGCCCGCTGCTTCAATCGCTTCGGTCAGTTCCAGCCACCGGGCCTCGACCTTCTCGATCTCGTCGTTCACCGCCTTGAGCTGACGACCGGCGTCGGCCAGGGTTGCGGGCGCGGCGGGCTGGCTCAGGGTGTCCTCCAGCCGTTGTTTGTCCTGAGTCAGCGCGGCAAGACGTTTCTCTGCCTGTTCCAGCGACTTCTTTAGCGGTCGCAGGCGCTCGGCCAGTTGCTGGCGCTTCTGTGCGTCCAGTTTGCGCTGTTCGGCGCTGCTGGGCGCCGGTGCGGCGGCCACAGCCGGGGCGGGTGCTGGCGCCACAGCGGTGGCCGGCGCGGTCGTCTCGGCACGCGCCTCCTGCCGGCGTGTCTCGCGCGCCTGTTTGGCCACATCCAGCAGGTAGCGCTGGTAGTCGTCCAGGTCGCCATCGAACGGGGCGATGCCGCCGCGGGAGACCAGCCAGAACTCGTCACACACGGCGCGCAGCAACGCCCGGTCGTGCGAGACCAGCATCACTGTGCCTTCAAACTCATTGAGCGCCACCGACAGCGCCTCGCGAGTGGCCAGGTCCAGGTGGTTGGTGGGTTCGTCCAACAACAGCAGGTTGGGGCGCTGCCAGACGATCATGCACAGCACCAGGCGCGCCTTCTCCCCGCCGCTCATGCTGCCGACGGCCTGCTTGACCATGTCACCGCTGAAGTTGAACCCGCCCAGGAAGCTGCGCAGGTCCTGCTCGCGCGTGGCTTGGCCGCTCAGGCGGCCTTGCGCGGTGCAGTCCTTGACCAGGCGGATCATGTGCTCCAGCGGCGTGTCGGCGGGGCGCAGAACGTCCAGTTCCTGCTGGGCGAAGTAGCCGATGTTCAGGCCCTTGCCTTCGATGATCTCGCCGCTGATGGCGGCCAGGTCGCGCGCAATGGTCTTGACCACGGTGGACTTGCCCTGGCCGTTGGCACCCAGGATGCCGATGCGCTGGCCCGCCAACACCGACTTGCTGACGCCGCGCACGATGGTGATCGGGTCGCCACCGTCCACGGCCGGCGGGTAGCCGAAGCTCACGTCGTGCATGGCCAGCATCGGGTTGGGCAGGTTCTGCGGCTCGGCGAACTCGAAGTTGAACTCCGCCTCGGCCAGCACCGGACCGATCTTCTCCATGCGCTCCAGGGCCTTGACCCGGCTCTGCGCCTGCTTGGCCTTGCTGGCCTTGGCCTTGAAGCGGTCGATGAATTTCTGCAGGTGGGCCATCTTTTCCTGCTGGCGCGCGTAGGCCGTGGCTTGCAGCGCCATCTGCTCGGCACGCATGTCCTCGAAGCGGCTGTAGTTGCCGCCGTAGCGGGTGAGCAGCGCACGTTCGATGTGCACCGTGACGTCGGTGACCGCGTCAAGGAACTCCCGGTCGTGGGAGATCACCAGCAGCGTGCCCTGGTAGCGCTTTAGCCAGTCTTCGAGCCAGACCAGGGCGTCCAGGTCCAGGTGGTTGGTCGGTTCGTCGAGCAGCAGCAGCTCGCTCGGGCACATCAGTGCACGTGCCAGCTGAAGGCGCATGCGCCAGCCGCCGGAGAAGCTGTTGACCGGTCGTTCCAGTTCATCGGTGCGGAAACCCAGGCCCAGGATCAGGGACTGCGCGCGCGCCGAGGCATCGTGTGCGCCGGCATCGTGCAGCGCCATGTAGGCGTGGGCCATGCGCTCGCCGTCGTCGCTGGCCTCGGCCGCGGTCACTTCCTGCTGGGCGGCCAGCAGGGTCACGTCGCCTTCGATGACGAACTGCGTGGCCGGCATGTCGGTCTCGGGCATGTCCTGCGCCACCTGGGCCATGCGCCAGTGGCTGGGCACACTGAAGTCGCCCTTGTCTTCGTGCAGCATGCCGTCCAGCAGGCGGAACAGGCTGGACTTGCCTGCGCCATTGCGGCCCACGAGGCCGACCTTTTCGCCGGGATTGATGGTGCAAGAGGCGCCGTCGAGCAGGACCTTCGTGCCGCGACGAAGGACCAGGTTTTTCAGGGTGATCATGGGGAAACGGATGGGGTGGCCGTGTGCGCGCGCAGCGCCTCGGCGGTCAGCAGCAGCACTTGGTCGTCACCGGCGCTGGTGGTGAGCCAGACCACTTCAAGCTGGGGAAAGGCGGCTTCAAAGTGGGTGCGTTCGTGGCCGATTTCGAGCACCAGGACGCCATGGGGAGACAGGCGCGAGGGCAGATCGCGCAGCAGCGCGCGCACGAAGTCCATGCCGTCAGCACCACCGGCCAGCGCCAGCCCGGGCTCGGCACGGAACTCCGGCGGCAGGGTGGACATGCTGTCGGCGTTGACGTAGGGCGGGTTGCACAGCACCAGGTCCCAGGGGCCCGGGCAGGCGGCGAGTCCGTCGGATTCGATCAGTGTGATGCGGTCCTGCAGCCGGTGGCGGTCGACGTTGATGCGCGCCACCGCCAGTGCGTCGGGCGAGAGGTCGGCGCCGGTCACCTGCACATCGGGCCAGGCCATGGCTGCGAGCACGGCCAGGCTGCCGTTGCCGGTGCACAGGTCGAGCACCTGCAGCGTGTCCTCGCCGAGCCAGGCGTCGAAGCCGCCGTCGGCGATGAGTTCGGCGATGAAGCTGCGCGGCACGATGGCGCGTTCGTCGACGTAAAAGGGCACACCCTGCAGCCAGGCTTCGCGCGTGAGGTAGGCGGCGGGCTGGCGGGTTTCGATGCGGCGCCCGATCAGGGCCTCGGCCTCGCTGACCTGGACTGTCTGCAGCACCTGGCTGCCGATGGCGTCCAGGTCGCTGTCCAGCGGCATGCCCAGCGACCAGAGCACCAGCCAGGCCGCTTCGTCGTGCGCGTTGGTGGTGCCGTGTCCGTAGACGAGGCCAGCGGCCTCCAGCCGGTCCTGGGACCGGTCCAGCAGTTCCTGCAGAGTCATGGTGTTCAGCCGGCCAGCGCCGCGCTGTGGTTCAGGCGTTCGAGCACGCCGCGGTAGATGGCCGTGAGCGGCTCGATGTCGGCCACCGCCACGCATTCGTCGACCTTGTGGATGGTGGCGTTGGGCGGACCGAGTTCGATCACTTGCGGGCAGATCTGTGCGATGAAGCGCCCGTCGCTGGTACCGCCGGTGGTGGAGAGCTCGGTGACGATACCGGTGGTGTCCTGGATGGCGACGCGCACGGCATCGACCAGGGTGCCCGGCGTGGTGAGGAAGGGCAGGCCGCCCACGGTCCAGGCCAGGTCGTAGCCGGTGTCCGGCTGCAGACCATGGCGCGCCAGCACCTCGGCCACACGGCCTTGCAGGCTTTCGGGTGTGGACTCGGTGGAGAAGCGGAAGTTGAAGTCGATGACCACGGTGCCGGGAATCACATTGCTGGCGCCGGTGCCGCCGTGGATGTTGCTGACCTGCCAGCTGGTCGGCGGGAAGAAGGCGTTGCCTTGGTCCCAGACCGTGGCCGCCAGCTCAGCCAGCGCGGGCGCGGCCATGTGGATCGGGTTCTTCGCCAGCTGCGGGTAGGCGATGTGGCCCTGGATGCCCTTTACCGTGAGCTTGCCGCTCATGGTGCCGCGGCGACCGTTCTTGATCATGTCGCCGGTGCGCTGGACCGAGGTCGGCTCGCCCACGATGCACCAGTCCAGGCGCTCGCCGCGGCGCTGCAGTTCTTTGCAGACCACCACGGTACCGTCATTGGCCGGGCCTTCTTCGTCGCTCGTGAGCAGGAAGGCGATGTCAATGGCCGGTTGTGGGGTGACGGCGAGGAACTGTTCGCAGGCCACGACCATCGCCGCCAGCGAGGTTTTCATGTCGCTCGCGCCGCGTCCGAACAACTTGCCGTCGCGGTGGCTGGGCACGAAGGGGTCGCTGGTCCAGGCGCCGAGCGGGCCGGTCGGCACCACGTCGGTGTGGCCCGCCCAGACGAGGGTGGGGTGCTGACCGGTGCCGCGGCGTGCCCACAGGTTGGCGACACGGAAGGCGTCCGGTCCGCTGTCCATGCGCTCGCACGAGAAGCCCAGCGGTCGCAGTCGCGCCCCAATGATGTCCAGGCAACCCGCGTCGTCGGGGGTGACCGAGGGGCGGGCGATCAGTTCTTCGGCAAGGCGCAGCGTGGCGGTCATCAGAATTTGACGTCGAGCGTGAACTCGGTGAAGGTGGCCTGGTCGCTCTGGTCGTCGTCCATCGGCGTGGCAGCCTGGTTGGCCTTGGAGGCGTTGAAGTCGTTCTGCAAACGCCACATCAGGTTGTTGGGGGAATCGGCATGCACCAGCGCCTCGTTGCGCGTGACCAGACCATCGAGCACCAGGCGCGCGAGGTCCTGCTCGAAACTCTGCGAGCCCACCGCCAGCGACTTTTCCATCGCCTCGCGCACCCCTGAGAAGTCACCTTTCTGGATGAGGTCGGCCACCAGGGCGGTGTTGAGCAGCACCTCCATTGCCGGCACCCGTCCGCCAGTGTGGGTGCGCAGCAGGCGCTGCGACACCACGGCGCGCAACGCCGCGGCCAGATCGCCCAGCATCGTCGGGCGCACCTCGACGGGGTAGAAGCTCAGGATCCGGTTGAGAGCCTGGTAGCTGTTGTTGGCGTGCAGGGTGGCCATGCACAGGTGGCCCGACTGGGCATAGGCGATGGCGGCCGACATGGTCTCGCGGTCGCGGATCTCGCCGATCAGGATCACGTCCGGTGCCTGGCGCAGGGCATTCTTCAGGCCGATCTGCAGCGATGCGGTGTCCCGGCCGACCTCCCGCTGGTTGATCACCGAACGCTTGTTGCGGTACATGTACTCGATCGGCTCCTCGATGGTGAGGATGTGGCCGGTGGCGTTCTCGTTGCGGTGGTCGATCATGGCGGCCAGCGTGGTCGATTTGCCGGCGCCGGTGGCGCCGACCATCAGCACCAGGCCGCGTTTTTCCATCACGATCTCGTTGAGGATCGGGGGCACGTTCAGCGAGTCCAGCGATGGCACGTCCGCCGGAACAAAACGGATCACCACCGCGTAGTTGCCGCGCTGGCGCATGGCACTGACCCGGAAGTTGCCGATGCCATCCAGCGGCACCGCCATGTTGAGTTCACCGGTTTCCACCAGTTCCTCGATGCGGGCCGGCGGCACGATCTCGGACAGCAGGTTGCGCGGCGCCTCGGGCGGCAGCACCTGGCTGTTGATCGGGATCGTCTGGCCGTTGATCTTGATCATTGCCGGCGCATGCGCCGACAGGTACACGTCCGAGGCCTTCTTGTCGGCCATCAGGCGCAGGATGCGCTCCATCGTTCCGCTGCTCATGCCAAATCCTCAAAAGAACTCAGAAATACACACCTCATCGGCGACCGTGCCTGAACCCAGAACACCGTGGATCTGGCTTTGCCAGTCCGCAGGTGTTGCCCCTTGAGGGGCGGAGCGCAGCGACGGGGGTGGGTCATTTAGTCGCGCAGCAAGTCGTTGATGCTGGTCTTCGAGCGCGTCTGGGCATCCACGCGCTTGACGATGATGGCGGCGTACATGCTGTAGTCGGCGCCGTTGGCGGCCTTCTTGGGCAGGTTGCCGCTGACCACCACCGAGCCCGAGGGCACACGGCCGTAGCTGATCTCGCCGGTGGCGCGGTCGAAGATCGGGGTGCTCTGGCCGATGTACACGCCCATGCCGAGCACCGAGTGCTCTTCCACGATCACGCCCTCGACCACTTCGGAGCGGGCGCCGATGAAGCAGTTGTCCTCGATCACGGTCGGGTTGGCCTGCAGCGGCTCCAGCACGCCACCGATGCCGACGCCGCCGGAAAGATGCACGTTCTTGCCGATCTGTGCGCAGGAACCGACCGTGGCCCAGGTGTCGACCATGGTGCCCGAGTCGACATACGCGCCGATGTTCACATAGGAGGGCATGAGGATCGCGCCCGAAGCGATGAAGCTGCCGCGGCGGGCCACGGCCGGCGGAACCACGCGCACGCCGGTGGCCTTGAGTTCGGCGTCGGAGAGGTGGGCAAACTTGGTCTGCACCTTGTCGAAGAAGGCCAAGTCACCGGCCTTCATCACCGCGTTGTCCTTCAGTCGGAACGACAGCAGCACGGCCTTCTTGATCCACTGGTGCACCGTCCACTGGCCCACGCCTTCGCGGGTGGCCACGCGCAGCTTGCCGCTGTTGAGTTCGGCAATCACGTGCTCGACCGCGTCCAGCACTTCTTTCGGAGCGGAAGCGGGCGAGAAGTCGGCGCGCTGTTCCCAGGCGTTGTCGATCAGGGTTTGCAGTTGTTGGGTCATGAGACGGGTCGGCTTTGGGGTTGAAATGGGTTGTTCAGCGGGACTGTTCGCGGCAGAAGCGCACGATGCGTTCGGCGGCTTCCAGGCATTCGGCGGGTTCGGCCACCAGGGCCATGCGCACGCGGCCGGCGCCGGGATTGGCGCCACCACTGGCTCGCGCCAGGTAGCTGCCGGGCAAAACGGTCACATTGTATTGAGCCAGCAATTCCCGGGCGAAGGCCTCGTCATCGCTCAGACCGGCCACCTTGCCCTCGAACGAGGCCGGCACGCCGGCCCAGAGGTAGAACGCCGCATCGGGCAGTGCCACGTCCAGCACCTCGGCCAGCATGGGCGTGACGGCTGCGAACTTCTCGCGGTACTGGCGGCGGTTGTCGATCACATGTTCCTCGTCGCCCCAGGCGGCCACGCTGGCGGCCTGCACGGCCGGGCTCATGGCGCCGCCGTGGTAGGTGCGGTAGAGCAGGAAGCTCTTGATGAGCGCTGCATCCCCCGCCACGAAGCCGCTGCGCAGGCCGGGCACGTTGCTGCGCTTGGACAGGCTGGTGAACATCATGAGGTTCCTGAAGTCCGGGCGGCCCAACTTGACTGCGGCCTCCAGCCCGCCCAGCGGCGGCTCATCACGGAAGTAGATCTCGCTGTAGCACTCGTCCGACGCGATCACGAAGCCGTGGCGGTCGCTCAGTTCAAACAGCTTCTGCCACTCGTCCAGCGGCATCACGGCGCCGGTCGGGTTACCTGGCGAGCAGACGAAGATCAGCTGCGTGCGTGCCCAGACCTCGTCGGGCACGCTGTCCCAGTCCACCGCGAAGTTGCGCGCTGGCACGCTGGGCACGTAGAAGGGCTGGGCGCCGCCGAGCAGGGCCGCACCCTCGTAGATTTGGTAGAACGGATTTGGAAAGGCCAGCGTGGCGCCTGGTTTCGAGGCGTCCAGAACGGTCTGGGCAAACGCGAACAGGGCCTCGCGCGAACCGTTCACCGGCAGCACCTGGGTGGCTGCGTCGACGGTGACGCCATAGCGGCGCTGCATCCAGGCGGCGCAGGCCTGGCGCAGAGCGGGTTCGCCGGCGGTGGCCGGGTAGCCGGTCAGGCCGGTGTCCAGCGCGGCGGCCAGCGCGTCCTTGAGCATCTGGGGCGTGGCGTGTTTCGGTTCGCCAATGCCCAGGCTGATGGGGCGCAGGTCGGGATTGGGCGTGACGCCCGCGAACAGCCGGCGCAGCCGCTCGAACGGGTAGGGCTGCAGAAGGGACAGATGGGGATTCATGGCGGGGGATTATCCCTGTCACCGGCACCAGCCTGAAGGGCCACCTGGACCGGGATCTGCGCTGGCTACACTGTGCGGCTTTTATCGGGGAGTGATGAAAATGGACTACAAAAACAGACGCAAGCGGCCCGCCGGGTGGCCGCGGCGCGGCGTGCAGCTCGGCGCCCAAATCGGAGTCGTGGGCCTGCTGGCGCTGGCGGGGCTGATGGCCAGGGCCGACAGCGACCGCTACATCGACGTGAGCAAGGCGGCCGCCCAGGGCACCGACGCCTCGGACCAGGCCTTCTTCCGGGAACTCGAAGCGATGCACCAGGCGCTGGCCAAGGTCAGCGGCATCGAGTCCCGGCTGCTGCTCTCTGACAGCGACGAGGTCAACGCCTTTGCCACCGAGGTGGAAGGTGAAAAGTTGATCGTGCTGAACATGGGCCTGGTGGATGCGCTGGGCGACGACCGGGATGCGCTGGTCTCGGTGCTGGCCCACGAATATGCCCACCACGGCAAGTCCCACCTGGCGAGCACGAAGTCGACCAACTCGCTGTTCGGCGTTCTCGGCGTGGTGGTCGGGGCGGTCATCGACTACAAGCTGGGCACGGGCGGGCTCGGGCAGGACATTGGCGGAGCCGGTGCCAAGGTGATCACCCGCTCGTTCTCGCGCGACCAGGAGCGCGAAGCGGACGCGACCGGTCTTCAGTGGATGGTCGACGCCGGCTACAACCCGGCCGGTGCGGTGCGTGCGCAGCGCAAGTTCCTGGAGATGGCCGGGTCGTCCGGTGGTTTTTCGCTGTTCCGGACGCATCCCGGTTCGGACGAGCGGGTGGTGAACCTGCAGGGCCTGATCGCGGCGAACGCCAAGGCCCAGGCCTTGCAGAGCGAGCAGAAAGTGGCGCTGTCATTGCCTTCTGCGGACGAGGAGGAAGACGAGGGTGCCGATGAGTCCGTGGGCCAGGCGGTGGCGGCCTTCACCGAACCTCCGGCGGCCTTGCTGGAGCCGGTGCAGGGCACCAGCCTGGCAAGCTTTGCGCAGATCTCCAACGACATCGTGTTCATGGGCGAGGCCAAGGCGCTGGCCCGACACAAGCTCACCGCCAGCCGTTACGCGCAGATCAACGACGGCTGGACCACCCGCATGCGCGGCGAGTCGGGCCACACGCTGACGGGGGCCTATTCCATGCACTATTTCGAGGCCAGTCAGGGCCGGTTCGCGGTCTGGGGCAAGGACGTGGCCCAGGCCATGCGTTCCGGCCGCCTGGCGCAGACGACCGAGCCGTTGCCGGTGGACGACTGGGCCGCATTGGTGCAGGCGCAGCGGCAGGCGGTCAAGGACGGCCAGTACGACGCCGCGGCGTTCGAGCGCGCCGCCAAGGCCAAGGGGCTGACCAGCTACGACTTCAACATCGTGAATTCGTGGTGGATGCAGCGCGCCCGTGAACGGGCCTCCCAGGGCGACACCAGTCTGTACCAGAAGCTGGGCTGAACGGTGTTCAGTTGACGGCCTGCCACGGGGTGCCCGAGCAGGCCCGCACGGTATCATCGTGCCCGCCACGTCCGCGCCCGGCGGACGTCCTTTTTTCAGAACGTTCCAGGGCGATCCGTGCGTCTCAATTCCATCAAGCTGTCCGGCTTCAAGTCCTTCGCCGAACCGACCAACTTCATGCTCCCGGGCCAGCTGGTGGGCGTGGTCGGTCCCAACGGCTGTGGCAAGTCCAACATCATGGACGCGGTGCGCTGGGTGCTGGGTGAGTCCAAGGCCTCCGAGCTGCGTGGCGAGTCCATGCAGGACGTGATCTTCAACGGCACCAACAACCGCAAGCCGGCCAGCCGCTCCAGCGTGGAGCTGGTGTTCGACAACAGCGACCACCGCGCGGGCGGCCAGTGGGGCCAGTTCACCGAGATCGCGGTCAAGCGCGTGCTCACGCGCGACGGCACCAGCAGCTACTACATCAACAACCAGCCGGTGCGCCGCCGCGACGTGCAGGACGTGTTCCTGGGCACTGGTCTGGGGCCGCGTGCCTACGCCATCATCGGCCAGGGCACGATCAGCCGCATCATCGAATCCAAGCCCGAGGAACTGCGCCTGTTCCTGGAAGAGGCGGCCGGTGTGTCCAAGTACAAGGAGCGCCGCCGCGAAACCGCCAACCGGCTGGCCGACACGCGCGAGAACCTGACCCGGGTCGAGGACATCCTGCGCGAGCTCAACGCCAACCTGGACAAACTGGAGAAGCAGGCCGAGGTGGCGGCGCGCTACCACGGGCTGCAGTCCGGCGCCACGCTCAAGCAGCACCAGCTGTGGTTCCTCAAGCGCACCGAAGCCGAGGCCGACCAGGTCAAGGTCAAGAACGACGCAGCCCAGGCGGTGAACGATCTGGAATCACGTACCGCGGACCTGCGCCGGGTGGAAAGCGAGCTGGAAACCATCCGCCAGGCGCACTATGCCGCGGGCGATCAGGTCAACCAGGCCCAGGGTAGGCTCTACGAGGCCAGCGCCGAGGTGGGCAAGCTCGAGGCCGAGATCCGTTTCGTGGTCGAAGGCCGGCAGCGCGCCGAGCAGCGCCTGACACAGTTGAAAGAGCAGATCGCCTCCTGGTCGACCCGCAGCCAGGACGCCGCCGTCGAGCTGGAGCAACTGGCCGAAAACATCGTGGCCGCCGAGGAGCGTTCTGTCGAACTCGCGGCGCAGGGCGAGGAGCAGTCCGGCAGCCTGCCCTCGCTGGAAGACGCGCTGCGGGCGGCGCAGAACGCCGCCAACGAGCAGCGTGGCAGTGTCACCCAGGTGCAGCAGCAGATCCAGGTGCTGGCCGCCGAGCAACGCAACATTGAAGAGCAGAGCCGGCAGCTCAACCAGCGCCGTGAGCGGCTCGTGGCCGACCGCAACGCGCTGGCCGCGCCCGACGAGGCCCGCCTCGCGCAGTCGCAGGCCTCGTTCCAGCAGGCCGAGCAGGCCGCCGAACTCGCCGAGGCGGTGCTGCACGAGCTGCAGGAAAGCGTGCCCGATCTGGACGAACAGCGCCGCGCGGCGCAGCTGGCGGTCAACCAGGAATCGGCGAAACAGGCCGATCTGTCGGCCCGCCAGGAAGCGCTCAAGGCGCTGCAGGAAAAGGTGCGCACCGACGGCAAGCTCAAGCCCTGGCTGGCCAAGCACGGGCTGGACGGCCTGCAGGGCCTGTGGAGCCGTATTCATATAGAGCCCGGCTGGGAAAACGCCCTGGAGTCCGCCTTGCGCGAGCGCCTGAGCGCGCTGGAGGTTTCGCGCCTGGAGATGGTGCGCGCCTTCAGCAACGACGCGCCGCCGGCCAAACTGGCGTTTTACAGCCCGCCCGCTGCGGACGTGCCCGCGCCGGCCCGCGCCGGTCTCAAGCCATTGGCCGACTGGCTGCGCCTGAACGACGCCGGGCAGAAGGCGCTGCTGGCCGACTGGCTGCAGGGCTGCTGGACCGCCGCGAGCCTGGACGAGGCCATGGCACTGCGCAGCCAGCTGCAGGCGGGCGAAGCGGTCTTTGTGCCGGCAGGCCATGTGGTCACTGCGCACAGCGTGAGCTTCTACGCGCCCGACAGCGAGCAGGCCGGCCTGCTGGCCCGTGCCCAGGAAATCGAAAACCTGGACAAGCAGCTCAAGGCCCAGGTGCTGATCGCCGAGCAGGCGCGCGCCGCGCTGGTGCGCGCCGAAGCGGCCTACACCGACGCCTCGCAGCGCCTGGTGGCGGCGCGCCGGGAAGGCGCCGAGACCCGCACCCGCGCCCACGAGCTGCAGGTGGAGATGCTGCGCCTGACGCAGCTGGCCGAGCAGACCCGCGCCCGCAGCGAGCAGATCGCCGCCGACCTGGCTGAGGTCGATGGCCAGCTCGACGACCTGCAGGAGCGCCGCGTCACCGCCGAAGCGCGTTTTGAAGAGCTGGACATGCAGCTGGCCGATAGCCAGGAGCGCCACGCCCAGCTCGATGACAAGGTGATCGCTGCCGAGCGGGCGCTGAGCGACGCGCGCGAACAGCAGCGCGGTCTGGAGCGCCAGGCGCAGGAAGCCACCTTCACGCTGCGCAGCCTGCAGGCGCGCCAAGGCGAGTTGCAGCGCTCGCTGGAAACCGCCGGCTCGCAGGAAAAGGCCTTGGCCGATGAAGCCGCGCGCGCTGCGGAAGAGTTCGCCCGTCTGGACGACGCAGCCGCCCAGGCCGGGCTGCAGTCGGCGCTGGCCATGAAGCTGGAGCGCGAGCAGGCGCTGGGCGCGCTGCGCAGCCAGTACGACGACCTGACCGCCAAGCTGCGCGCCAGCGATGAGCACCGCCTGAAGCTGGAGCGCGAGCTCGACCCGCTGCGCCAGCGCATCACCGACTTCCAGCTCAAGGAGCAGGCCGCGCGCCTGGGCGTCGAGCAGTACAGCCAGTTGCTGGCCGAGGCCCAGGCCGACCTGGCCGCGGTGGCGCAGAGCATCACCGAGGGCAATGTGCGCCTGACCGGCCTGCAGTCCGAGATCGACCGCTTCCACCGCGAGATTCAGGCCCTGGGCGCGGTCAACCTCGCCGCGCTGGACGAACTGACCGCCGCGCGCGAGCGCAAGACATTCCTCGACGCGCAGTCCGCCGACCTGATCGAGGCGATGAACACGCTGGAAGACGCGATCAAGAAGATTGACGCCGAAACCCGCGACCTGCTGGGCAACACCTTCAACACCGTCAACGAGCACTTTGGCCGCATGTTCCCCGAGCTGTTCGGCGGCGGCAACGCCCGGTTGGTGATGACCGGCGAAGAGATTCTGGACGCTGGCGTGCAGGTGATGGCCCAGCCGCCGGGCAAGAAGAACCAGACCATTCACCTGCTCTCGGGCGGCGAGAAGGCGCTGACCGCCATTGCCCTGGTGTTCGCCATCTTCCAGCTCAACCCGGCGCCGTTCTGCCTGCTGGACGAGGTGGACGCGCCGCTGGACGACGCCAACACCGAGCGCTACGCCCGACTGGTGACCAGTATGAGCAAGAAGGGCACCCAGTTCCTGTTCATCAGCCACAACAAGATCGCCATGGAAATGGCCGAACAGCTGATCGGCGTGACCATGCAGGAGCAGGGCGTCTCGCGCATCGTGGCGGTGGACATGGAGTCCGCCGCCGGTATGCTCGAATCCGCTTGAGAACATCCCCCAATACCGCCGCTTACACCCATGAGCACCTTGCAAATCAGCCTGGCCATCGTCGGCGGTCTTGTTCTAGCGGGCGTGGTCGCCTACAACGCCTGGGTCACTCGCCGCAGCGCCCCCCGCACCGCCCGAGGCCTGCCCGAGGCCGACCTGCCGCACGATGCCGCAGGCGCAGACACCGTGCCGGTGGGCGATGCCGAGCCGTTGGCGGACCGTGTGGAAGGCGATGGAGAGCGCATTGAGCCGGTGCTGCGCGATGAGCCGGTGGAAGCCGTGTCGGTGCGCGAAGAGGTGCGGCCCGTGCCATCGGTGGCGGTCACGCTCAACCACGTCGTCACCACGCCGGACAAGCGGCCTGGGCTGGATGCCCTGATCGATGTCATCGCCCCCTTGCAGCTCGACGGCGAGGTGTCGGGCGATGCCGTGATCGCCGCCCTGCCTGGCACGCGCCGCGTAGGCAGCAAGCCGTTCGCGGTCGAGGGACTGGTCGAAGAGGGTGGCGAGTGGGAGGCGCCCCGGTTGGGGCAGCGCTACAAGGCCCTGCAGGTGGGTGTGCAGCTCGCGAACCGCGCTGGCGCCCTGAACGACATCGAGTTCTCCGAGTTCGTGATGAAGGCCCAGGCCTTTGCCGACGCCATCGGCGCCATGCCGGACTTCCCTGATATGCGGGCCGAGGTGGCGCGGGCCCGCGAGCTGGACGCCTTCGCCAGCGGCCACGATGCCCAGCTCGGTTTCACGCTGCGGGCGCGCCGCGCCGCCTGGAGCCCAGGCTACGTGTCTCAGAATGCCGCGCGCTTCGGTTTTGTGGCGGGCGTGCTGCCCGGCCGCATGGTGCTGCCCGGCAGCGCCGCGGGCCAGGCCCCTATCCTCAGCCTGTCGTTCGATCCGCAGGCGGCCATGGCCGAAGACCCGGAGCAGAGCGCGCTGCGTGAGATCAACCTGTCGCTGGAGGTCACCCACGTGCCCCGCAGCGAACAGCCTTTTGTTCGCCTGCGCCAAGCTGCCTCGGCATTGGCCGAGGCCATGGACGGCGTGGTCACCGACGACGCGGGCCAGCCTCTGAACGGCGAAACCATGGACCAGATCGGCGCCGACCTGGAGTCGTTGTACGACGCGCTCGACAGCCACGACCTGTCCGCCGGATCGCCCCAGGCACGCCGCCTCTTTTCCTGATGACACCTGATCTATTTGCCGCCGAGCCCACGCCGGCGGAGCGCGCCGCCGAACTGCGGGCGCAACTGCACCACCACGCCCACCGCTACTACGTGCTGGACGCGCCGGAGATTCCGGACGCCGAGTACGACCGGCTGTTCCAGGAGCTGCAGGCCATCGAGGCGGCGCACCCCGAACTGCTTACCCCCGATTCGCCGACCCAGCGCGTGGGCGGCAAGGTCCTGGATGGGCTGGTGCCGGTGCGCCATGCGGTGCCGATGCTGTCGATCCAGACCGAGACCGACACCACCGCGGTGGGCGCCGAGGCTTTTGATGCGCGGGTGCGGCGCGAACTGGGCCTGACCGTGGACGCGCCCGCGGTCGAATACGCCGCCGAGCTGAAGTTCGACGGCCTGGCCATCAACCTGCGCTACGAGCGCGGTGTGCTGGTGCAGGCAGCCACACGCGGCGACGGCGAGACCGGCGAGGACGTGACGCAGAACATCCGCACCATCGGGCAGATTCCCCTGCGGCTGACCGGCGAAGCGCCCGAGGTTCTGGAGGTGCGCGGCGAGGTCTATATGCGCCGCGACGACTTCGAGCGGCTGAACGAACGCCAGCGCGAGAAGGGTGAGAAAACCTACATCAACCCGCGCAACACCGCCGCCGGCGCGGTGCGCCAGCTGGACCCGGCGATCACAGCGCAGCGCCCGCTGTCCTTCTTCGCCTACGGCCTGGGCGAGGTGCAGGGCTGGACCCTGCCCGGCACGCACAGTGGCCTGCTCGATGCGCTGGCCGCCTTCGGTCTGCCGGTCTGCGCCGATCGCTGCGTGGCGCAGGGTTCGGCCGGCCTGGTGGCGTTCCACGCGCTGATCGCTGCGAAGCGCGACGCGCTGCCGTTCGACATCGACGGTGTGGTCTACAAGGTCAATTCGCTCGCGCTGCAGCGCGAACTGGGCTTCAAGACCCGCGAGCCGCGCTGGGCGGTGGCGCACAAGTACCCGGCGCAGGAGCAGCTGACCACCGTGCTGGCCATCGACGTGCAGGTCGGTCGTACGGGCAAGCTCACGCCCGTGGCCAAGCTGGCGCCGGTGTTCGTCGGCAACGTGACTGTGACCAACGCCACCCTCCACAACGAAAACGAGGCCCGCCGCAAGGACGTGCGCGTGGGCGACACGGTGATCGTGCGCCGTGCGGGCGACGTGATCCCCGAGGTGGTGGCCGTGCTGCCCGAAAAACGCCCCGAGGGTGCGCTGGTGTTCACCATGCCGCAGGTCTGCCCGGTCTGCGGGAGCGCCGCCGTGCGGGAAGAGGGCGAGGTCGACCACCGCTGCACCGGCGGCCTGTTCTGCGGTGCCCAGCGCAAGCAGGCCATCCTGCACTACGCGCAGCGTCGCGCGGTGGACATCGAGGGCCTGGGCGACAAACTGGTGGAGCAGCTGGTGGACGCCGATGTGGTCAAGACCCTGCCGGACCTCTACCGCATGGGCCTGATGGCGCTGGCCAACCTGGACCGCATGGCCGAAAAGTCGGCGCAGAACGTGCTGGACGCGCTGGAAAAGTCCAAGCACACCACGCTGCCGCGCTTCCTGTTCGGCCTGGGCATTCGCCACGTGGGCGAGGCGACGGCCAAGGACCTGGCGCGCCACTTCGGCAGCCTGGACGCGATCATGGACGCCTCTCTTGAGCAGCTGCTGGAAGTCAACGACGTCGGACCCACCGTGGCGCAGAGCCTGCGGACCTTTTTCGACCAGCCGCACAACCGCGAGGTGGTGGAGCAGCTGCGCGCCTGCGGCGTCCACTGGGATGAGGGCGCCCCGGCCGAGCGCGCGGCCCAGCCGTTGGCGGGCAAAACCTTCGTGCTGACCGGGACCTTCCCCACGCTCAAGCGCGAAGAGGCCAAGGAAATGCTCGAAGCGGCGGGCGCCAAGGTGGCCGGCTCGGTGAGCAAGAAGACCGACTACGTGGTGGCCGGCGAAGAGGCGGGCAGCAAGCTGGACAAGGCGCGTGAGCTGGGTGTGGCTGTGCTTGATGAGGCCGGCATGCTTGCACTGCTTTCAGCAGCCTGAGAGCGAGGGTGCTTGGATGTGGGTCGCACTGGGTTTTGTGACTCTGGTTGCCAGCGTGGGGTACCAGTGGTGGATGCGGTGGCACTACAGTTGGGCAGGCGTTGAGGACAACCTCGCAGGCATCCTATGCAAAACCAAGGTGCGTTCGCGCCAAGGCTTGGACTATGGCCTTTTGGTCGGCATAGACGCGCCAGAGACCTTTCGATTCCAACTCAAGCGAGAAGGGGGCTGGGACCGGTTCTTCAAGTGGGCTGGGCTGACTCATGAGCACCAGTTCGGTTATTCGGGCTTTGATTCGCTTGTCTACGTTGAGTCCGACGATCAGCATCTGTTCAACAGCTTGGCGGGAAACAGTCAGTTTCTCCATGCCGCCCAACATATGTTTGCCGCACAGTGCGAGGATCGGTGGCTCAAGAGGATCGTGTGTGCCAGAGGGCGTCTGTGGATGGTGATCGGTTGTGGCGATGGGTACACAAAGACTTCTCGGGAACGCAATCGAGACTTCGCTGCGAACCTGCTTCCCCATTTGCAGCACATGCAGAAAGAGCTTGATGCTTGCATGCCCGACGCCAGTGCTGTTGAGCGGGATCGGTATTTGGTACCGGCCGTTGTCGTGTTGGCTTTGAGCTCTGGGCTTGCGCTCGCCGGAGTGATTTCATGGGCCCGATCCCTGCTTTCACCAGAGTTCATTCTGGACATTGAGGCTCTGAAATACAGTGCTTGGGTGGTCACCGCGTGTGTTGTAGGTTCGCTTGCGCTTGCCGCCTTGCTCTCCTTGAAGGGCAGTTCCCGTTTGCACCTAGTGTTGACAGAGCTCGCGCTGGTGGGGACATTCGGCGCTTGGTCCACGTCCTCAAGTGTGTTGCGAGACATCAATGTCGAATTCGACCTGTCCCCTGCGTCCCATGTGCAGCGAACGCTGGTTGGAAAGTCCGTCCACAAGAGCAAGCGGTTCTTCAGGCCGACCAGCACCACCTACCTGTTGCAGCATCAAGGGTGGCCTGGGGATACCAGAAAACGCTCGGTGGCTGTTTCTGCTGCCACCTACGAAAAAGCGTCCATAGGCGATACGCTTGAATTCGAGGAACACCAAGGGTACTTTGGTTGGCGCTGGGCCAAATTCAAAGCCTGGAAACCAGCTGCAGCAGTCGAGCCTGCTACTTGAACTTGTAGTGGTCGCGGTTGAGCACCGCCGCCACCGCCGTCACTTCTTCGGGAAACAGGCCCAGGTTCATCTGGGTGTTGCACATTTCGACCATGCCCCGCAGCAGGCCGGCATTGTTGAACTTGCCCTGCGGCTTGTAGATCGCGCTGCCATCGCCGCCCACCTTGCTGGCGTGACACTGCGCGCACTTGTGTTCGGCGATCAGCTTCTCGCCCAGCGCGAGGTCGGCGCCTTTGAAAATTTCGGCGCCCTGGGCGAAGACGGCGCCTGAGAACGCCAGCGTGGCCAAAGCGGTGCCAATCGGCGCAAATTGCATGGGTCCTCCTGACAGCGTGGTGGCAGCAATTACGGGGGCGGGTATCTCCACCCACTCTAGCTGCGCCACAATCGCGCGCCATCCGGGCAAAACCCCTATACCGCCGCTTTCTCATGGCCATTTACACGATCCTCAAGATGGGCGACCCCAGGCTGCTGCGGATCGCGCAGCCCGTGCAGACGTTCGACACGCCCGAGCTGTACCAGCTGGTTGCCGACATGGAGGAGACCATGGCCGCGGCGAACGGTGCCGGCCTGGCGGCGCCGCAGATCGGTGTGGACCTGCAGGTGGTGATTTTTGGCACCGGTGCGCCCAATCCGCGCTATCCGGATGCGCCTGTCGTGCCGCGCACCGTGCTGATCAACCCGGTCATCACTCCGCTGGGCGGTGAAGAAGAGGAGGGCTGGGAGGGCTGCCTCTCGGTGCCTGGGCTGCGGGCCGTGGTGCCGCGCTGGCGGCGCATCCGCTACCAGGGCTTTGCCGCCGACGGCAGCCGGCTGGATCGTGAGGTGGAAGGCTTTCACGCCCGGGTGGTGCAGCACGAATGTGATCACCTGATGGGCACGCTGTATCCGATGCGCGTGCGCGACTTCACCCGCTTCGGTTTCACCGAAGTGGTGGCACCGGGTGTGGCGGAAAACGAAAAAAACTGAAACAAAAAGTCTTCGGAAACGGGCTGCGGCTTCGCTATGCTCGATTCCTTTGTTGCGCTGCAACGCGGCGCGTCGTCTGAATGCAAATGAAACCACTTCTTATTCTGTTGAGCGCGCTGGGCCTGAGCGCCTGTGCGGGCATGGGGCCGCCGCCCGAGCGCGGTGTGCAGATGGTGGAGTCCAGCCTGCCCAAGGCCTGGTTCGCACCCGCCGTGCCTCACCAGGGCCAGACCACCTCGCTGGTCGACTGGTGGTCGCGCCTCGGCGATCCCCGGCTGCCAGAGCTGATCGGGCAGGCCCAGCAGGGCAGCGCCAGCATCATGGCGGCCCGGGCCCAGGTGTTTGCAGCGCGCGCGGCACTGGCCGGCGCCGACAGCGCCACGCTGCCCCAGGTGGGTCTGACCGCCGGCGCCTACCGCGGCGTGGACGCCAGCGCCCCGCTCGGCACGGGCATGAACGTGGGCCTGCAGGCCTCGTGGGCAATCGACCTGTGGGGTCAGAACGCCTCGTCGGTTCGCCAGGCCTCGGCCGAGGCGAGTGCTGCGCAGGCCGGCTGGCACGAGGCGCGCGTGCTGATGGCGGCCGAAACGGCGCGCCTGTACCTGGGCTGGCGCTCCTGCCTGGCACAGAAAGCCGTGATCGACAGCGACCGCGCCTCGCGCACCATCACGGCTCAGAGCGCCGCGGACACCGAGCGTGCCGGCTTGCTGGCGCCGGCCACTGCGGCCCTGGCGCGCGCCGGACAGGCCGACGCCGAAGCGCGCCTGGCGCAACAGCAGCGCCAGTGCGAGCAGCAGTTCAAGGCCATCGTGGCGCTGGTGGGTGCTGATGAGCCCGCCCTGCGCGAACGCCTGGGGCCCAGCGGCGCCTTGCCCGACCCGACCGCTGCGGGTTCGGCGCTGGCGGTGTCGGCCGTGCCGCTGGAGGTGATCCGCCAGCGGCCCGACGTGGCCCGCGCGCAGCAGGAGCTGGTGGCCGCCGCCGAGGGTGTGGGCGTGGCCCGCGCGGCGCTCTGGCCCAGCCTGAGCCTGAGCAGCAGCGTGCTGCGCAACCGATTCACCACCGGCGGTGAGAGCACGACGTTCAACACCTGGTCGGTTGGCCCCTTGGTGCTGAACCTGCCGTTGATCGGCCGCGGCGGCTTGAACGCCTCGGCCGAGGCCGCTGCCGCGCGTTACGAATCGGCGGCGATCGGGTACGCCAATGTGCTGCGCCGCGCCATCGCAGAGGTGGAGCAGTCGCTGGTGGCGCTGGACACGCTGCGCACCCAGCTGGTCGCCAGCCAGCAGGCCGTCGCGGGCTACACCCGTTCGTTCGAGGCCACCGAGGCGCGCTACCGCGTCGGCCTGGCCAACCTCAACGAGCTGGAGGAGGCCCGCCGGCTCAAGCTCAATGCCGACAGCGGCGCCGTGGCGCTGCAGCTGGACCACCTGAACACCTGGATCGCCCTGTACGTCGCCCTGGGCGGCGGTTTTGACCCCCAGATCGCGCCGCAACCGGTGCGCCAAGCCTCATGAAGAAGACCATGCGCCATTTGTCCGTTGATTCCTCGGGCCGCCTCGCGGCCGTGCTGCTGCTGTCCTCGGTTCTCGCGGTGGCCTGCGGCGGCAGCGACAAGCCCGCCGAAGGGGCTACGGCCAGTCCGGCGGCGCCCACCGCCGAAGGCGCGGTGCCCGCGGCGCCCAAGCCCGCGATGACGGTGAGCACCGCGAAGCCCGAAACCGCCAGTCTGGCGCTGCAGCTGCAGGCCAACGGCAACATCGCCGCCTGGCAGGAGGCCAGCGTCGGCGCCGAGGTGCCGGGCCTGCGCTTGGCCACGGTGAACGTGAACATTGGCGACGTGGTGAAGAAGGGCCAGGTGCTGGCCACCTTCGCCCGCGAGACCTCCGAGGCCGAGAGTCTGCAGGGCAAGGCGGCGCTGATGCAGGCCGAGGCCGCGGCCGAGAGCGCCAAGGCCGACGCCGACCGGGCGCGCTCGATCGAAAACACCGGGGCGCTGTCCAAATCGCAGATTGCCCAGTACCTGACGCAGGAAAAGGTGACGCGGGCGCAGTTCGAAGCCGCCAAAGCCGCCTACGCCGCCAGCCGGGTGCGCCTGGGCAACACCCAGGTGCGTGCGCCGGACGATGGCGTGATCTCTGCCCGGTCGGCCACGGTCGGTGCGGTCGCTGGTGCCGGACAGGAGCTGTTCCGCCTGGTGCGCCAGAGCCGCATGGAGTGGCGCGCCGAGGTCACGCCGGCCGAGGTCGGCCAGGTCAAGGTGGGTCAGAAGGTCGAGGTCACGGCCGCGAGCGGCCTGAAAGTGGCGGGCACGGTGCGGGCCATCGCGCCCACGGCCGATCCGCAGACCCGCAACGTGCTGGTGTTCGCCGACCTGCCGAAGCACACCGAGCTCAAGGCCGGCACCTTCGCGCGCGGCCAGTTCCAGATCGGCAGCAGCCAGGCGCTGACGGTGCCGGCACAGGCCATCGTGGTGCGCGACGGTCACAACTACGTGTTCGTGATCGGTGCCGACAGCAAGGCCGGGCAGCGCAAGGTGGAGACCGGGCGCCGCTCGGGGGACCGGGTCGAGGTGCTGCAGGGCCTGAAGGCCGACGAGACGGTGGCGGTGCAGGGCGCCGGCTTCCTGAACGAGGGCGACCTCGTGAAGATCGCGCAGTGAAGGGCCGGCCATGAACGTTTCCGCGTGGTCCATCAAAAACCCGATCCCGGCGGCGATGCTGTTCGTCATGCTCACGCTCGCCGGTCTGTTCTCGTTCCAGGCGATGAAGGTGCAGAACTTCCCCGACCTGGACGTGCCCAACATCACCATCGTTGCCAGCCTGCCGGGCGCCGCGCCCAACCAGCTGGAAAACGACGTCGCGCGCAAGATCGAGAACAGCCTGGCCTCGCTGCAGGGTCTCAAGCACATTTACACCAAGGTGCAGGACGGCACGGTCTCGATCACGGCCGAGTTCCGCATTGAAAAGAGTACCCAGGAAGCGCTGGACGACGTGCGCTCGGCCGTGGCCAAGGTGCGCGGCGACCTACCCACCGACCTGCGCGAGCCCATCGTCAACAAGCTGGAGCTGGCCGGTGGTGCGGTGCTGGCCTACACAGTGCGCTCGGACAAGATGGACGACGAGGCCATCTCGTGGTTCGTCGACAACGACGTGGCCAAGCTGCTGCTGTCCGTGCGCGGCGTGGGCGCGATCAACCGCGTGGGCGGCGTCAACCGCGAGGTGCAGATCCTGCTGGACCCGCTCAAGCTGCAGTCGCTGGGTGCGACGGCGGCCGACATCTCGCGCCAGCTGGCCCGTGTTCAGATCGAGAGCGCGGGTGGCCGCGCCGACATCGGCGGCAGCCAGCAACCGCTGCGCACGCTCTCGTCGATGAAGTCGGCCGAAGAGCTGGCGGCACTCGAGTTGTCGCTCTCCGATGGCCGCAGCATCCGGCTGGACCAGATCGCCACCGTCAAGGACACCATCGCCGAGCCGACCGCCGCTGCCTTCCTCGATGGCAAGCCAGTGGTCGGTTTTGAGGTCGCGCGCAGCAAGGGCGCCAGCGAAGTCGAAGTGGGCCATGGGGTGCGCGCCAGGCTCAAGGAGCTGCAGGCGGCCCGTCCGGACCTGCAGATCACAGAATCCTTCGACTTCGTGACGCCGGTGGAGGAGGAGTTCAACGCCTCCATGACCCTGCTGTACGAGGGCGCCATCCTGGCCGTGCTGGTGGTCTGGCTGTTCCTGCGCGACTTCCGTGCGACGGTGGTCTCGGCCGTGGCGCTGCCGCTGTCGGCCATTCCGGCCTTCATCGGCATGCACTACATGGGCTTCACCATCAACGTGGTCACGCTGCTGGCCATGTCGCTGGTGATCGGCATCCTGGTGGACGACGCCATCGTGGAAGTGGAAAACATCGTGCGCCACATGCGCATGGGCAAGACGCCTTATCAGGCGGCCATGGAGGCGGCGGACGAGATCGGCATGGCCGTGATCGCGACCACCTTCACCCTGATCGCGGTGTTCCTGCCCACGGCCTTCATGGCCGGTATTCCGGGCAAGTTCTTCAAGCAGTTCGGCTGGACGGCCGCGCTGGCGGTGTTTGCCTCGCTGGTGGTGGCGCGCGCGCTCACGCCCATGATGGCGGCCTACATCCTCAAGCCCGTGGTGACCGCCAAGGACCAGCCGGCCTGGGCGCGCAGCAACCGTGTGTTCGGTGGCCTCTGGGCCTGGATGACCAATCAGAACGAGCCCGGCTGGCTCAACACCTACCAGCGCTGGGCCGCGGCCTGCATCCGCCACCGCTGGCTGACGCTGATCGGCGCGGTCGCCTTCTTCATTGGCTCGCTGGCGCTGATCCCGCTGCTGCCGCAGGGCTTCATCCCGCCGGACGACAACTCGCAGACCCAGGTCTACCTGGAGCTGCCGCCCGGCGCGACGCTGTCGCAGACCGTGGCCACCGCCGAGCGGGCGCGGGTGCTGGTGAATGGCGTGCAGCATGTCAAGTCGGTCTACACCACCATCGGTTCCGGCTCGGCCGGCAGCGACCCGTTCGCCCCGCAGGGCGCGCAGGAGTCGCGCAAGGCGGCGCTGACGATCCAGCTTGATCCGCGTGGCGAGCGCCCGCGCAAGCAGGTGATCGAGAACCAGATCCGCGAGGTGATGTCCGGCCTGCCGGGCGTGCGCTACAAGGTGGGTCTGGGCGGATCCGGCGAAAAATACATCCTCACGCTCACCGGCAGCGACGCCAACGCGCTGTCGACCGCGGCCCGCGCCATCGAACGCGACCTGCGCACCATCAACGGCGTGGGCAGCATCCAGTCGTCGGCCGCGCTGGTGCGCACGGAGATCATCGTCACGCCCGACCTGCAACGCGCCGCCGATCTGGGCGTGACCAGTTCGGCCATCGCCGAGACGCTGCGCATCGCCACGGTGGGCGACTACGACAGCGCCCTGCCCAAGCTGAACCTGCCGCAGCGCCAGGTGCCGATCGTCGTCAAGCTCGACAGCGCGGCGCGCGAGAACCTGGACGTGCTGGGCCGCCTGTCGGTGCCCGGGGCCAAGGGCCCGGTGATGCTCAGCCAGGTCGCCACGCTCAGCTTCGGCGGCGGCCCGGCCGTGATCGACCGCTACGACCGCTCGCGCAACATCAACTTCGAGGTCGAACTGGCCGGCATCCCGCTGGGCGACATGAAGACCGCGGTGGACGCCCTGCCCAGCATCCAGAACCTGCCGCCGGGCGTGCAGGTGCTGGAGATCGGTGACGCCGAGGTGCAGGGCGAGCTGTTCGCCAGCTTCGGTCTGGCCATGCTGACCGGCGTGCTGTGCATCTACATCGTGCTGGTGCTGCTGTTCAAGGCCTTCCTGATGCCGCTGACCATCCTGCCGGCGCTGCTGATGTCCTTCGGGGGCGCGTTTGTGGCGCTGCTGCTGACCAACAAAAGCTTCTCCATGCCCTCGCTGATCGGCCTGGTGATGCTGATGGGCGTTGCATCTAAGAACTCCATCCTGCTGGTCGAATACGCCATCGAGGCGCGCCGCCAGCGCGGCCTGCCGCGGCTGGAGGCGATTCTGGACGCCTGCCACAAGCGGGCGCGACCCATCGTCATGACCACCATCGCCATGGTGGCGGGCATGCTGCCGGTGGCGGTCGGTTCGGGGGCGGCGGACGGCAGCTTCCGTTCGCCGATGGCGGTGGCGGTGATCGGTGGCCTGGTCACTTCGACCCTGCTGAGCCTGCTGGTCGTGCCGGCGGTGTTCACCATGGTCGACGACCTGAGCATCTTCTTCGCCCGCCTGTTCGGCCGTCAGGTGCGCAACGAGCGGGCCCATGAGCGCGACCCGAACGCGCTGAGCCACCCCGCCTGAAGATCCTGGAGGGCGTTCAGCCCTCCAGCGTTTCCAGCAGCTCGGTCTCGATCTGGATCTGGCGCTTGTTGACCTGCAGCTCGGGGCCACTGATCAGGAAGGTGTCCTCGACCCGCTCGCCCAGGGTGCTGACCTTGGCCAGCTGCACGCTGATCTGGTGCTGGGCGAGCACGCGCGAAATGCAGTAGAGCAGGCCGGCACGGTCGCTGGCCGAGATGCTCAACAGCCAGCGCTGGGCCTTTTCGTCGGGCCGCAGGTCCACCCGCGGTGTGATCGGGAAGCTCTTGACCCGGCGTGAGAGCCGGCCCTTGCTGGGTGGCGGCAGCGGACCGCGCCCGTCAATGGTGCTGGCCAGCTTGTTCTCCACCATGGCGATCAGCTCGCGGTAGTGGTCCGACAGCGTGGGCGCCACCACCTGGAAGGTGTCCAGCGCATGTCCCGTCATGGTGGTGTGGATGCGGGCATCCAGGATCGAGAACCCGGCGTTGTCGAAGTAGCCGCAGATGCGGGCGAAGAGGTCGTTCTGGTCGGGTGCATAGACCAGCACCTGCAGGCCCTCGCCCTCGGGTGAAAGGCGGGCACGCACGATCGCGGCGTCGGGAGCGCTGGCTTCACCGGCCGGTGCGGGTGCCACACCTTTTTCGCCGCGGGCGTTGATGGCGAGCTGGCGTGTCAGCACCCGCGTGTGCCAGGCGATCTCGTCGGCCTGGTGGCGCATAAAGTAGCCCACGTCCAGCGTGTCCCACAGGGTCTTGTGTGCCTGGTGGGGCAGGGCGTGCAGAGCCAGCATCGACAGGGCCTCGCGCTTGCGCGCCTCGACCACGGCGTCGGGATCGGGCGCGCGGCCGCCCAGGGCGCGCAGTGTGTAGCGGTACAGGTCTTCCAGCAGCTTGCCCTTCCAGGCGTTCCACACCTTGGGGCTGGTGCCGCGGATGTCGGCCACCGTGAGCAGGTAGAGCGCGGTGAGGTAGCGCTCGTTGCCCACCCGCTGGGCGAAGGCGCCGATCACGTCCGGGTCGCTCAGGTCTTCCTTCTGGGCGATGCGGCTCATGGTCAGGTGTTCGGACACCAGGAACTCGATCAACTTGGTGTCTTCGCGCGCAATGCCGTGCTGGCGGCAGAAGCTACGCACATCGCGGGCGCCCAGCTCGGAATGGTCGCCGCCACGGCCCTTGGCGATGTCGTGGAACAGCGCCGCCACATAGAAGATCCAGGGCTTGTCCCAGCCGGCGGCCAGCTGCGAGCAGAACGGGTACTCGTGCGAGTGCTCAGCGATGAAGAAGCGGCGCACGTTGCGCAGCACCATCAGGATGTGCTGGTCCACGGTGTAGACGTGGAACAGGTCGTGCTGCATCTGGCCCACGATGTGGCGGAACACCCAGAGGTAGCGCCCCAGCACCGAGGTCTGGTTCATCAGCCGCATGGCGTGCGTGATGCCCTCGGGCTGCTGCAGGATCTGGAGGAAAGTGGCTCGGTTGACCGGGTCGGTGCGGAAGGCGCCGTTCATGATCGGGCGCGCGTTGTAGAGCGCGCGCAGCGTGCGCGCCGACAGGCCCTTGATGCCCACCGTGGTCTGGTACAGCAGGAAGGTTTCGAGGATCGCGTGGGGCTGCTGGATGTAGAGGTGGTCGCTCGCCACCTCCAGCATGCCGGCCTTGTCGAAGAAGCGCTCGTTGATAGGGCGCATCTGGTCGGCACCGTGTTCGTCGCTGTTCAGGCGCTCCTCGATGTTGAGCAGCAGGATCTGGTTGAGCTGGGTCACGGCCTTGGCGGCCCAGTAGTAGCGCCGCATCAGCTCCTCGCTGGCGCGGCGGGCCAGGCGGGCGGTGGGCGCTGGCGGCTGCTCGTCCGGGCCGGCGGGGGCGGGCGCCTGCGCCTTGTAGCCGAACGATTCGGCCACCGCGGTCTGCAGGTCGAACACCAGCCGGTCCTCGCGCCGGTGGGCCAGCAGGTGCAGGCGCGCGCGGATCAGGCTCAGCAGGGACTCGTTGGCCTTGATCTGGCGCACCTCCAGCGGAGTGGCCAGGCCTCTTCTCGCCAGCTCGTCCCAGCTGCGGCCCAGGCCGGCCGCCTTGGCCACCCACAGAATCACCTGCAGATCGCGCAGGCCGCCAGGTGACTCCTTGCAGTTGGGCTCCAGGGAGTACGGTGTGTTCTCGTACTTGGTGTGGCGCTGGCGCATCTCCAGCGTCTTGGCCACAAAGAAGGCCTTGGGGTCCATGACCTCGCCCAGACGCCGCACCAGGCCGGTGAACTGCGCCCGCGAGCCCACGATCAGGCGGCATTCGAGCAGCGAGGTCTGCACCGTCACATCGCGTTCGGCTTCTTCCACGCACTCGGCGGCGGAGCGCACGCTGGAGCCGATCTCCAGGCCCACGTCCCAGCAAGCGCCGATGAAGGACTCCAGACGCGTCTTCAGCGCCTCGTCGCCGTCGGGCGTCGCCCCGTCGGGCAGCAGCACCAGCACGTCCACGTCCGAGTTCGGGAACAACTCGCCGCGGCCATAGCCTCCGACGGCCAGCAGAGAAAACCCGGCACCAAACCCGGCGTTGGTCCAGAGCTGTCGCAGCGTGTCGTCGGTCAGCCGGGCCAGTTGTTGGAGGGTGCGGCGCACGCCGCGGGTTGAGGAGCCTTGTTCGCCCAGCTGGGTGAACAGGGTGGTCTTGTCCTGACGGTAGCGCTGGCGCAGCGCGCCGAGATCGCCTGCGGCTTCAGCCATGGGAGCGCTCCGGAATCAGCAGGCGGTGGTGGTGACGAAGGACGGCAGGGGCGGGCTGCCGGCCGAGAGCGTGAGCACGTCGTAGCCCGTGGGCGTGACCAGCACGGTGTGTTCCCACTGCGCGGACAGCGAGCGGTCGCGCGTGACGATGGTCCAGCCGTCGCCCATTTCCTTGATGTCGCGCTTGCCGGCATTGATCATGGGTTCGATGGTGAAGGTCATGCCGGGCTTGAGCTCTTCGAGCGTGCCGGGGCGGCCGTAGTGCAGCACCTGCGGCTCTTCGTGGAAGCGCTGGCCGATGCCGTGGCCGCAGAACTCGCGCACCACCGAATAGCCGTTGCCTTCGGCATAGGTCTGGATCGCGTGGCCGATGTCGCCCAGGCGCACGCCGGGCTTGACCATCACGATGCCCTTCCACATGGCCTCGAAGGTGACCTGGGTCAGGCGCCGGGCCTGCACGCTGCAGGCGGCCTCGCCACCGATGAGGAACATGCGGCTGTTGTCGCCGTACCAGCCTTCTGGGGTGATCACGGTGACGTCGACGTTGAGGATGTCGCCCTTCTTGAGCGGCTTGTCGTTGGGGATGCCGTGGCAGACGACGTGGTTGATCGAGGTGCAGAGGTGGCCAGGGTAGGGCGGGTAGCCCGGGGGCTGGTAACCGATGGTGGCCGAGCGCGTGCCCTGCTGCTTCATGTACTCGGCCGAGAGGCGGTCGATCTCCAGCGTGGTCACGCCGGGCTGGATGTGCGGGGTCAGGAAGTCCAGGACCTCCGAGGCCAGGCGGCAGGCGGTGCGCATGCCTGCGATGCCAGCCTCGTCTTTGTAGGTGATGCTCATGGGGCGCAATTATCCCGTGGCGGGCAACGGTTTGAAACGAAGGGTGAAATAGCCACCCGGGCGCTGTCGTCACTCCTATACTCGCCCGCTCCCCAACACCCCCATAGAGAGGCGCTTGCATGAAGAAACTTCTGATCACCGGTTTGTCCCTGATGGCCCTGTCTGGCGCCGCAATGGCGCAAGGCGTTGGCGTGTACGGCGTCGTCGGCACGGGTGGCCTGGGCGTGGGCCTGAACCTGCCAGTGGGACCGGCCCTGGGCATTCGCGGCGAACTGGCCAGCCTGACCGAATCGGACACCTACACCGAGGACCAGATCACTTACAAGGGCGACCTCAAGCTCAAGGGCAACGGCGTGTTCGTCGACTTCCGCCCCTTCCTGGGCACGTTCCGCATGGTTGGCGGCGCCACGTTCGGCGGCACCTCGGCCGCACTGAACGCCCAAGCCACGAACGGCTCCGTCACCATCGACGGCCAGCGTTTCGATGCCACGGGCAACTCGCTGCGCGCCGACATCAAGTACCCGAGCACCATGCCCTACATCGGCGTGGGCTGGGGCCATGGCCGGCACAACGAGCCAGGCTGGACCTTTGGTCTGGACCTGGGTGTGTCCATCGGCAAGCCCAAGGTCAAGCTGACCGGCTCGGGTGGCCTGCTGGCCCAGCCTGGCGCCCAGGCAGCCATTGCCGCCGAGGAGCGCAAGGTGCAGGACGACCTGAACAGCGCCAAGGTGCTGCCGGTCGTCAAGGTGAGCGTCGGCTACCAGTTCTAACCCCCCCGCGCCGCTTCGCGTCACCCCCCAGGGGGCGCCAGCTGCGGCCCGGCGGAGCCGGTTCCGCGCTGGCCTCAACGGTAAAATCTTGGGTTTTCACCGACCCCTGCGGTCATCCAGCCCCAAGGCCACCCACCGTGACCCTGCACCTGCGCTTTTTTGACGGCGGCAACGCCATCAGTGACTTCAAAGTCCAGCAACTCCTGCCCCGTCTGCAGGGCATTTCCGACAAGATCACCGGCCTCAGTGCCCGCTTCGTGCACCTGGCGTCCTTCGACGCCGAGCCCGACGCTGCCACGGTCGAGCGCCTGGGCCAGTTGCTGACCTACGGCGAGCCGACCGCCGAAGCCTTTGTCGCTGCTGAAAAGGCCGGCGCCCCCGCTCTCTACGTGCTGCCTCGCCTGGGCACGGTCTCACCCTGGGCCTCCAAGGCCACCGACATCGCGCACAACTGCGGCCTGGCGCTGCACCGCGTTGAGCGTCTGGTGGAATTCCGCATCGGTCTGAAGAGCGGTCTGCTGGGCAAGGCCAGCCTGAGCGAAGACCAGTTGCGCGCCGTGGCCGACATGCTGCACGACCGCATGACCGAGGCCGTGACCACCGAACGCAGCCAGGCCGAGGCCCTGTTCACCGAGCTGCACCCCGCGCCCATGGAGCACGTGGACGTGCTGGGCGGTGGTCGCGCGGCGCTTGAGAAGGCCAACACTGACTGGGGCCTGGCCCTGGCCGACGACGAGATCGACTACCTGGTCAACGCTTTCAAAGGCCTCAAGCGCAACCCGACCGACGTCGAGCTGATGATGTTCGCGCAGGCCAACAGCGAACACTGCCGCCACAAGATCTTCAACGCGCAGTTCACCATCGACGGCGTGGCACAGGACAAGAGCCTGTTCGGCATGATCCGCCACACGCACCAGACCAGCCCGCAACACACCATCGTCGCGTACTCGGACAACGCGTCCATCATGGAAGGCCACCAGCTGGAGCGCTTCGTGGCCCGCGCCGATGTGAACGCATCGCCCGCCTATCAAGCGGAAGCCGCCACCCACCACATCCTGATGAAGGTGGAAACCCACAACCACCCGACCGCGATTTCCCCGTTCCCCGGCGCCTCCACCGGCGCGGGCGGCGAGATCCGCGACGAGGGCGCGACCGGCCGCGGTTCCAAGCCCAAGGCCGGCCTGACCGGCTTCACCGTCTCCAAACTCTGGGGCGGCATGAGCGACCAGCCAGGCGGCAAACCCGAACACATCGCCAGCCCGCTGCAGATCATGACCGAGGGTCCGCTGGGCGGTGCCGCGTTCAACAACGAGTTCGGCCGTCCCAACCTGCTGGGCTACTTCCGCGAATACGAGCAGGACGTGGGCGGCGTGACCCGCGGCTACCACAAGCCCATCATGATCGCGGGCGGCCTGGGCCAGATCGATGCCACGCAAACGAAGAAGATCGATTTCCCTGCCGGCACGCTGCTGATCCAGCTCGGCGGCCCGGGCATGAAGATCGGCATGGGCGGCGGCGCCGCCAGCTCCATGGCGACCGGCACCAACGCCGCCTCGCTGGACTTTGACAGCGTGCAGCGCGGCAACCCGGAGATCGAGCGCCGGGCGCAGGAAGTCATCAACCACTGCTGGGCGCAGGGCGAGAAGAACCCGGTGCTGTTCATTCACGACGTGGGCGCGGGCGGCCTGTCCAATGCCTTCCCCGAACTGGTGAACGACGCCGGCCGCGGCGCCCGCTTCGACCTGCGCGCCGTGCCGCTGGAAGAGAGCGGTCTGGCGCCCAAGGAAATCTGGTGCAACGAGAGCCAGGAACGCTACGTGCTGGCCATCGCGCCCGAGTCACTGGAGCAGTTCAAGGCCTTCTGCGAACGCGAGCGCTGCCCGTTCTCGGTGGTGGGCGTGGCGACCGAAGAGCGACATTTGTCGCTGGTCGATCAAGGCAACGAATCCCCCGTGGATATGCCGATGGATGTTCTCTTGGGCAAGCCGCCCAAGATGCACCGGGACGTGAAGACGGTCCAACGCCAGTTCCAGCCGATGGACCTGACCGGCGTGTCGCTGGAAAAAGCGGTCATCGACGTGCTGAGCCACCCGACCGTGGCGTCCAAGCGCTTCCTGGTCACCATCGGTGACCGCACCGTGGGCGGCCTCAGCCACCGCGACCAGATGGTCGGCCCCTGGCAGGTGCCGGTGGCCGACTGCGCCGTGACCCTGGCCGACTACGCCGGGTTCGCTGGCGAGGCCATGAGCATGGGCGAGCGCACACCGCTGGCGTCCATCAACGCCGCCGCTTCCGGCCGCATGGCGGTGGCCGAGGCCATCACCAACCTGCTGGCCGCGCCCATCGAGCTGCCTCGCGTGAAACTGTCGGCCAACTGGATGGCGGCCTGCGGCGAGCCCGGTGAGGACGCCGACCTGTACGCCACCGTCAAGGCCATCGGCATGGAACTGTGCCCGGCGCTGGACGTGTCGGTGCCGGTGGGCAAGGACAGCCTGTCCATGCGCACGCAGTGGACCGCCGATGGCGAAAAGAAAAAAGTCACCTCGCCGGTCAGCCTGATCGTCAGCGCCTTCGCCACGCTGGCCGACGTGCGCGGCACCCTAACGCCCCAGCTCAACCGCGACCTGGACGACACCACCCTGGTGCTGATCGACCTGGGCAAGGGCCGCAACCGTCTGGGCGGCAGCGTGCTGGGCCTGACGCTGGGTCAGCCGGGCAATGAGGTACCCGATCTGGACAGCCCGCAGGACCTGATCAACCTGGTCAACGCGGTCAACGCGCTGCGCGCGAAGGGCCAGATCCTGGCCTACCACGACCGTTCGGACGGCGGCCTGCTGGCGGCTGCGGCCGAAATGGCCTTCGCGGGCCAGGTGGGCGTGTCGCTGAACGTGGACATGCTGGTCACCGAGGGCGACGGTATTTCCGACAGTCGCATGGATATGGGCGACGCCAAGAACTGGGCGTCGCAGGTCAGCGCCCGCCGCGAGGAACTCACGCTCAAGGCCCTGTTCAGCGAAGAGCTCGGCGTCGTCCTGCAGGTGAAGACCGAAGACCGCAACGCCGTGATGCAGACCCTGCGCGAGCACGGCCTGTCCAAACACAGCCACTTCGTCGGCAAGACCCGCCCGTTGTCTTCGTCCATCGACGTGGGCAAGGGCCAGCTGCAGGTCTGGCGGGACACCAAGGCCGTGTTCAGCGCGAGCCTGTTCGACCTGCACCAGGTCTGGGACAGCGTGAGCTGGAAGATCAACCAGCAGCGCGACAACCCGGCCTGCGCCGACAGCGAACACGCTGCCGCCGGCCAGCCCGCCGACCCGGGCATGCACGTGGCCCTGACGTTCGATCCGCTCGACAACGTGGCCGCGCCGTTCCTGAACCTGAGCCGTCCCAAGGTCGCGATCCTGCGCGAGCAGGGCGTGAATTCGCACGTGGAAATGGCCTACGCCTTCACCCAGGCGGGCTTTGAGGCCTACGACGTGCACATGACGGACCTGCAGAGCGGCCGCGCGAAGCTGGCCGACTTCAAGGGCGTGGTCGCCTGTGGCGGCTTCAGCTACGGCGACACGCTGGGCGCCGGCATCGGCTGGGCGCGCAGCATCACCTTCAACCCGCTGCTGTCCGAACAGTTCCAGGGCTTCTTTGCGCGCAAGGACACCTTTGGCCTCGGCGTGTGCAACGGCTGCCAGATGTTTGCCGAACTGGCCGACATCATCCCCGGCGCCGAGGCCTGGCCGCGCTTCACCACCAATCAGAGCGAGCGCTTCGAGGCGCGCCTGTCGATGGTCGAGGTGCTCGAATCGCCCAGCCTGTTCCTGCAGGGCATGGCCGGCAGCCGCCTGCCGATCGCCGTGGCGCACGGGGAGGGTTTCGCCAACTTCAAGCACCGCGGCAACCCGGCCAAGGCCATCGCCGCCATGCGCTTCGTGGACAACACCGGCGCCGCCACCGAGCAGTACCCGTTCAACCCGAACGGCAGCCCAGGTGGCCTCACCGCCGTGACCACGGCCGACGGTCGCTTCACGGCCATGATGCCGCACCCCGAGCGCGTGTTCCGCAACATCCAGATGAGCTGGACCAGCGGCGACGCCAGCGAACTCAGTCCGTGGATGCGCATCTGGCGCAACGCGCGCAAGTGGGTGGGCTGATCCCGCGATGAGTCGCTCGCACCCGCTGCCCGCCGACACGGTCGAGGCCTACGCCCGCGACGGCGCGGTGGTGCTGCGGGGCGTGTTCAACGCCGACGAACTACGCACACTCGAAGCCGGCATCGAACACAACCTGGCGCACCTGAGCCCGCTGGCGCTGGTGGCGAGCGAGCCCGACGACCCGGGCCGCTTCGTCGAGGACTTCTGCACCTGGCCAACCAACCCGGACTACCAGCGCATCCTCAAGGACTCGGCGCTGCCGCATCTGGCCGCTCAGCTGATGCAGAGCCGCACGGCGCGCCTGTACCACGACCACCTGCTGGTCAAGGAAGCCCGTACCCGCCAGCCCACGCCCTGGCACCAGGACCAGCCGTATTACAACGTCGGCGGCATGCAGAACGTGAGCTTCTGGATCCCGGTGGACCCGGTGCCGCTGGCGAGCACGCTGCGTTTCGTCGCCGGTTCGCACGACGGCACCTGGTACATGCCGCGCACATTCCGCGACCAGCAGGCCAAGTGGTTCCCGGAGGGCTCCCTGGCCGAACTGCCGCCCATCGACGCGGAGCCCGACACCTATCGGCAGCTGGGCTGGGCGCTGGCGCCGGGCGACTGCGTGGCCTTCCACATGCTCAGCCTGCACGCCAGCAGCGGGACCGGTCCTGGCGCGCGGCGGCGCGTGTTTTCTGCCCGTTATCTGGGCGACGACGCGGTCCACGCGCCTCGTCGCTGGCGCACCTCCCCTCCGTTCCCCGGCCTCGAATCGCGCCTGCCCGACGGCGCACCGATGGACGATCCGCTGTTTCCCCTTGTCTGGTCCTGAAAGTTAAAACTCCGCCATGGCCTCCAGCCTCCTTGCACTGCTCGATGACATCGCCACCATCCTCGACGACGTGGCCACCATGACCAAGGTCGCCGCGCGACAGAGTGTCTCGGCCGCCGACGACGTGGCTGCCATGACGCAGATGGCGGCGAAGAAAACCGCCGGCGTGTTGGGTGACGACCTGGCGCTCAACGCGCAGCAGGTCACCGGCGTCAACGCCGACCGGGAGCTGCCGGTGGTCTGGGCGGTGGCCAAGGGCTCGCTGCTGAACAAAGCCATCCTGGTGCCGGCCGCTTTGGCGATCAGTGCCGTAGCGCCCTGGGCCATCACGCCACTGCTCATGCTCGGCGGCCTGTTCCTGTGCTTTGAAGGTGCCGAGAAGCTGATGCACAAGTTCTTCCACGCCAAGGAAGCGGACGACGCCCACCACGCCGAACTCGTGAAGGCCGTGAGCGACGAGAAAGTGGACCTGGTCGCGTTCGAGAAGGAGAAGATCAAGGGCGCCGTGCGCACCGACTTCATCCTCTCGGCCGAGATCATCGTGATCACCCTGGGTGCGGTGGCCACCGCACCGTTCGCCCAGCAACTCGCCGTGTTGGTCGGCATCTCGCTGATCATGACCGTGGGCGTGTACGGCCTGGTTGGTGGCATCGTCAAGCTCGACGACGCGGGTCTGCACCTGAGCCGCAGCGGCTCATCCGCTGCTCAGGCGTTCGGCCGAGGCCTGCTGGCCTTCGCACCCTGGCTGATGAAAGCCCTGTCGGTCCTGGGCACGGCCGCCATGTTCCTGGTGGGTGGGGGCATCCTGCTACACGGCGTGCCGGCGCTGGGACATGCGGTCGAGCACTGGGCACAAGGCCTGGGCGCCATGGGCGGCGTGGTCAACAGCCTGGCGGGTGGTATGGCTGGCCTGATCGCCGGTATCGTGTGCGTGCTGCTGTTCAACGCGTTCAACAAGATGCGCGGTCGGTCCGCACACTGAATGAACAGGGGAGGCCTTGACTTGTGTCAAGGCCCCAAAAACGCCGCGGGCCCAGACTGGCATCCAGATCGTGAGTGTGCTGAAGACCAGCTTCGGCGCACACCCACCGAGAGGAGCTGCCATGAACACCGCCGTCAACACCGACAACCCGATCAGCAACTTCACCAACTGCCACAGCGGCATCGTCAAGCGCCTGAGCGCGCTGGACGAATTGCCTGCGCTGCTGGAGCCGGCCGCCCGCGCCCGCCAGATCGCCGAGCAGTCGCTGGAGTTTTTCCGCGAAGCGATCTTTGAACACCACCTGGAAGAAGAGCGCGAACTGTTTCCGGCCGTGCTCGCCAGCGCTCAGCCCGGTGAAGAGTTCGAGCGCGTCAAGGCCATGACCAAGCGCCTGACCGAAGAGCACCGCATGGTCGAAGCACTGTGGAAGCGCCTTGAAAAAGGCCTCAAGCTGGTCGCCAAAGGCCAGAGCACCGACCTGGACATCGCCGAGGTGCAGCGGCTGGTGACCGAATACACCGCCCATGCCGCCTACGAAGAGGCCGAGTTCCTGCCGCTGGCGGAAGTGATCCTGGGTCGCAACAGCAACCACATGGCCGCGCTGGGCATGAGCCTGCACATGCGCCACGCCAAGCCGGTGGCGGCGTACATCTGACCCAGGTCTATCAGGACGCCGCTGCCATCTGCGGGGCTTCAGTCGGCGTTCTCGGTGGCGGTCGCTGGGCGGAGCGCGTCCAGCAAGGCACTGAACGGGAGTTGTCTTGTTGCCATGGCTGTCGCTCCACAGCGGCGGCTTGACCGAATTCCAGCGGACCGACGATCTTGCCGGCGAACTCGGCGGGCTGGTTGACCGCCAGGCCGGCAGAACCGGTGCTGGCGGCGCAGGCGGTCAGGGCCACCGCCAGGGCGGACACCGACACAGTGAATGCAAAAGGACGGGCGATCAGACGCATCAGCTTCTCCCTGAAGTAGAAAGAAAATCCAGTATAGAAAGCGAATGCAAGGGTTTTGGGAGCGCTGCATATGCTTCCAGACGACCGCATGCCCTACAGTCCGGGCGCATGAAGAACCGGTCCACCCAACCTTCCCAACCCACCCCGGAACACTGGCGCGTCGACGGTGGAGACAACGTGGCGATCCTGAACATTCCCGGTCTCAACGCTCGGGCACGGCTGTTCGATGTAGATGTCGCGCTGCTGGTGAACGTGCCGGCCGACCCGCCGGGAGACGCCTGGCTGGAACTGACGGTGGAGTTCGATGGCCAGCGCCAGTGGTCGCGCCGCATTCCGGCCCACAACCCCGGGCAGACCGACGGGCTGGACTACCACCAGCGCTGGCGGCTCGAAGCGGAGCAGGGCGTGCGGGTGCGGGCGGTGGCCAAGGTCAAGGGAGTGAGCGTGCGGCAGCTGTTGCTCGAAGCGCGGGAATCGGACTGAGAATCGCAGCTCCGGCTTGGACAATGGCCGGAGGAATCGACGAAATGCCCTTGTACGCTTGTCCTCACTGTCACTGCCCATCCATTCGAGGCACCTCAAAGTGGCTGTCGTCGGTGGCTTTTCCCGCTGAGTGCCCTGACTGCCTCGGCCACGGTTTCTCCCCGGGCTCTCGTGGTGGAGTGGTCATGGTGCTCAACACCTTGCTGCTGACGGCAGCCTTTTTCGCGACCATTTCCTGGCGGTCGGGACTTCCGTTGGTCATGGGAGCCGCTATCGCATTGGCTCTCTTGCTGTTACAGCGGCATGTTCAGCCACTGTTGGCGTTGTCGGCAGAACAAACGGCTAGGGCGCGCAAGGCCCACGGGTGGGAGCTACTGCTTACAGTTCTGTTTGTCTTTTGGCAATGACCCATTGCGGCATGGTCAACCTAAGGCGCCTGAGACAGGCCGCGTCTTGTAGAACCTCAACGGGCTCGCCGGCACCGCGTTCAGCACGCTGCGCTTGATCTTGCCGACCACGTGCATCTCGCAGGGTTTGCAGTCGAAGCGAAGGGTCAGCTTTTCTTTCCCGTTGATCAGTTGCATGGGCTCGGCCTTCACCGTGCCCTGCACGCCGGTCACACCCTTGGCCTGTTTGGGGCACAGGCTCAGGCTGAAGCGCACGCAGTGTTTGGTGATCATCAGGCTGACTTCGCCTTCTTCCTCGTGGCTTTCGTACGCGGCGGCGATGACCTTGACACCGTGTTTCGCGTAGAAATCGCGTGCCTTGTGGTTGAACACGTTGGCCAGGTAGGTCAGCGTGTCTTCCGGGTAGGCCACCGGCGGCTCGACCGGCTTCGCACGCGGCAGGCGGTGCCAGGCGGCGGCGCGGGCCACTTCCAGTTGTTCCACCGCCTCGCGGCGCAGGGCGTTGAGCTGGGAGGCGGGCACGAAGCGCGGGCCGTTCAGGTTCAGCGTCACGTCGAGCGGCTGGAACAGGGTGTCGCCCAGGCGCGAGAGGTTCTCGCGCAGCTTGGCCTCGGCCTGGCTTGGGTCCTTGGCGTCCTGCAGCGGGCCGGCCAGGGCGGACGTGCCGCTGTGGCCGTCCTCGTCGGTGATGGTGAGTTTTAGGCGATCTGCGGATTCGTTCAGCGTGAGCCAGGCGCCGATGCGCCGTTCGGCCGACTTCTTCTCCAGCCCGCGCACCCAGTCCATGTCCCGGTTGCGGTTGACCTGCACGCCCTTGCGCAGGTCCTTGAAGCCCTCCATCGGATCCTTGGGGAACACCCGCCAGAGTCCCTTCTTGTTCACCGCCTCGGCTCGGTTGATCTGCAGGCCCACCAGTTCTTTCTGCAGGTCCAGGTAACACAGTCCGTCGCCGTTGTGGATGACGGTGTCCTTGTCGTCGGTCTGCAACTCGACGAAGTTGGGGCCGGTGGCGGTCACGTGTCCGATGGGCCGGCCGGGGTTCTTGGGTGTGTCGAAGGCGCCGATGTCTTCCTTGCGGCCGTTGACGAAGTAGTCGGTGAACTCGCGGTTGAAGTTCTGGTCGGGGTCGGGCTGGAAATGGAAGGTGCACTCGCCGCTGCTGGCGCGGGCCAGCTCGGGGCGTTCTTCCAGGATCTCGTCGAGCAGCACGCGGTAGTGCGCGGTGATGTTCTTCACGTAGGCCATGTCCTTGTAGCGGCCTTCGATCTTGAAGCTGCGCACGCCGGCGTCGATGATCTGGCGCAGGTTCTCGCTCTGGTTGTTGTCCTTCATCGAGAGCACGTGTTTGTCGTGCGCCACGATGCGGCCCTGGCTGTCCTTGACCTCATACGGCAGGCGGCAGGCCTGCGAGCAGTCGCCGCGGTTGGCGCTGCGACCGGTGTGGGCGTGGCTGATGAAGCACTGGCCGCTGTAGGCCACGCACAGCGCGCCGTGCACGAAAAATTCGAGGATGGCGCGGCCAGGCGCGTCCTTCGGGCCGAGCGCAGCGTCGATGGCGGCGATCTGCGGCAGCGTCAGCTCGCGCGCCAGCACGATTTGCGAGAGCCCGACATCCTGCAGGAAGCGCGCCTTTTCGGGTGTGCGGATGTCCGTCTGGGTGCTGGCGTGCAGCTGGATGGGCGGCAGGTCGATCTCCAGCAGGCCCATGTCCTGAATGATGAGCGTGTCCACGCCCGCGTCGTACAGCTGCCAGGCCAGCTTGCGGGCCGATTCCAGCTCGTCGTCGCGCAGGATGGTGTTCATCGTCACGAAGATGCGACTGTTGTAGCGGTGCGCGTATGTCGCCAGCCGGGCGATGTCCTGCACCGAGTTGTCGGCGCTGGTGCGGGCGCCGAAGGACGGGCCGCCGATGTAGACCGCGTCGGCTCCGTGGTTCACGGCCTCGATGCCGATGTCGGCGTCGCGGGCGGGGGCAAGCAGTTCGAGCTGGTGGGGCAACATGGTGACGCGAAAAAAGAGGACGGTGCAGGCAGAATCGGGGCCACCGACGGCCCCGCAAATCAACCCGATATTGTCCCGGAGATCGCCCATGCCTGCTTCCCAAGACCCTTCGAGCACCGCCATCGTCCTCGTCCACGGTTCCTGGCACGGCGCCTGGTGCTGGAAGCGGGTGCTGCCCCTGCTGCGAGGTGCTGGTGTGGACGCCCACGCCGTCACGCTCACCGGCGTCGGAGAGCGGGCGCACCTGCTGAGCCCGACGGTGGGTATCAACACCCACATCCAGGACGTCATCGGGCTGATCGAGGCCGAAGAACTGGAGCGCGTGGTGCTGGTCGGCCACAGCTACGCGGGCAACCTGATCACTTGCGTGGCCGACCGCCTGCAGCGCTCGCACCCTGGCCTGCTGCGTCACCTGGTCTATCTGGATGCGGGTGTTCCCGATCCCGGCAACAGCTGGAGCACCCCGCACGCGCCCGAGACCGTGGCCAGGCGCGCGGCCGAGGCGCAGGAGACCAGCGGCGGACTGAGTTTTCCGCCACCGGATGCCAGCGTGTTCGGCCTTGAAGGCGCCGACCGCGACTGGGTCAACCGCCGCCAGACGCCGCAGCCCTACCGCCTCTACCACGAGACCCTGCTGTTCGACCCGGCGCTGGTCTGGTCCGTCCCCCACAGCTTCATCGACTGCACCAACCCGCCGCTGGCCACCATCGACGCGGCCCGCAAGCGGGTGCGCAGCGAGCCGGGCTGGACGGTCTACGAGCTGGCCACCGGGCACGACCCGATGGTCAGTGCGCCGCGGGAACTGGCGCAACTCCTGCTGAAAGTGCATTCGAGTTGTCGGTGAAGGCGATGCCCCAGCGTCTGGACCGCATCGACATCCTGCGCGCGGTCGCCATGCTGTGGATGACCGCCTTCCATTTCTGCTTCGACCTCAACCACTTCGGCTTCATCAGGCAGGATTTCTACGACGACCCGTTCTGGACCTGGCAGCGCACGATGATCGTGAGCCTGTTCCTGTTCACCGCCGGGCTGTCGCAGGCGGTGGCGATGCAGCAGGGGCAGGGCTGGCCGAGGTTCTGGAAGCGGTGGGCACAGGTGGCCGGCGGGGCGCTGCTGGTATCGGCCGGCTCCTGGCTGATGTTCCCGGACACCTTCATCTACTTCGGCATCCTGCACGGCATCGCGGCCATGCTGATCCTGGTCCGCCTCACCGCCGGCTGGGGCGCCTGGCTCTGGCCGCTGGGCGCGCTGGCGCTCTCGATGAAATGGGCGGCGCCGGTGGTGATCGGCGCGCTGCCGTCGCTGGCCTTCCTGAACCAGCCGGGCTGGAACGCGCTGGGCTTCATCAGCGAGCTGCCGGTGACGGAGGACTACGCGCCGGTGCTGCCCTGGCTGGGCGTGATGTGGTGGGGCGTGGCGGCGGGGCGCTGGTTGCTGGCAAACAGGCCGCAGTGGCTGGGCGCGGGCGATGTGCCGGCGACCGGACTGCGGCGCGGGCTGGTGCTGCTGGGGCGCTGGAGCCTGTCGTACTACCTGCTGCACCAGCCGGTGATGATCGGTTTGCTCGCGGCCCTGGTCTGGTGGCGCGGCTGAGCCGGTTCAGGCGCAGAACGGCCGGAGAAACTGCGCCGCCACAAACAGATCCTTCTCGATCGCGCGCCGTACACCGGCGCTGTCACGCAGGCGCAGCGCCATCACCGCGTCGCCGTGGGCATCGTTGATCACTCGCTGCGAGGCGTCCACCTCGAACAGCTTGTTGGACAGCGGCCCGACCTTGAGCCAGACGGTCTCGATCAGGGAGAGCAGGGTGGGGGAGGCGGCGGCCTGGTACAGGCGGAGGTGGAACAGCTCGTTGGCATCGAGGTAGCCCTTGGCGTCGTTGGCCTTGAGCGCGTCGCGCATCTTCTGTTCGAGGGCCAGCAGTTCAGCGAGCCCGGCCGCGTCCAGCCGGTGCGCGCCGCGCTGGGCGGCCTCGCCTTCGAGCAGCAGCCGGGTCTGCAGCACGTCGTCGAATTCGGCCAGCGAGAGTTTAGGCACCTGCATGCCGGCGTGTGGCACGTTGACCAGCGCCCCCTCGGCCGCCAGCCGCTGCAGCGCGGCGCGCACCGGCATCACGCCCACACCCAGTTTCTCGGCGATGGCGTGGATCTTCAGCCGCTCGCCAGGCAGGAACTGGCCCACGGTGACCCACTGGCGCAACCGCGAGTAGGTTTCGTCCTGCTGCGTCGGGGCGGGAGACTTCATCTCGCCGGGGCCTCGGTGATTTGTGACAGCACCCCGTCGAGCGCGCCGATCAGCTGCGCAACGTGCTCGTCAGTGGTCTGCGGGCAGACCAGCATCATGTTGTGGAAGGGCGTGATCATGACGCCGCGGTTGAGCAGGCCCAGGTGGATCAGGTGCTCCAGCTCGCCGTCGAGGATGCGGTCGGCCTCGGTGCCGTTGCGGGGTGGCGTGGGGCAGAACTGGAACTCGGTGCGCGCGCCGACCTGGGTCACGCACCAGGGCAGTCGGTGCTGGGCGATCACCCGGCGCAGCCCGTCTGCCAGCCGCTCCGCCAGCGCCAGCATGTGCTCGTAGGCGGCCGGGGTCATGACCTCGTTGAGCGCCGCGCGCATCGCGGCCATGGCCAGCATGTTGCCGGTCAGTGTGGTGCCGATGCCGCTGTGGCCGGGCGGGGCTTCTCGCTTGGCCTGTTCGGCGCGCGCGGCCAGCTCGGCGCTCATGCCATAGACCGCGCAGGGCACGCCACCGCCCACGGGTTTGCCGAGCACCAGCGCGTCGGCAGCGATGCCGTGGGCGCGTGCATAGCCGCCGGGGCCGGTGCTGATGGTGTGGGTCTCGTCCATCACCAGCAGCGTGCCGTGGCGGCGGATGATCCGCTGGGCCTCTTCCCAGAAGCCGGGTTCGGGCAGCACCATGCCGATGTTGGTCATCACCGGTTCGGCCAGCACGCAGGCCACGTCACCGGCCTTCAAGGCGGTTTCGAGCGCGGCCAGGTCGTTGAACTCGACCACCACGGTGTGTTCGGTGAGGTCGTGCACCTGCCCCAGCAGGCTGTCGCGCTGCACCGGTCGGCCTTCCACCAGGTCGACGAACACGTCTTCGATGGTGCCGTGGTAGCAGCCGTTGAACACCAGGATCTTCTTGCGGCCGGTGGCGGCGCGGATCCAGCGAACGATGTAGCGGTTGGCGTCGGTTGCGCTCATGGCGAACTGCCAGACCGGCAGACCGAAGCGCTGCGCCAGCTGTTCGCCGACCACCGCGGCGTCCTCGGTGGCGAGCATGGTGGTATAGCCGCGCGAGGCCTGGCGAGCGAGGGCAGCAGCGACCGGCGAGGGGGAGTGGCCGAACATGGCGCCTGTGTCGCCCAGGCAGAAATCGACCAGGGTGTGGCCGTCGACGTCGGTGACTGTGGCACCGCTGGCCTGTTCAACGTGCAGCGCAAACGGCGTGCCCCAATCGTTCATCCAGTGCAGCGGCACACCGAACAGCAGGTGTTCGCGGGCGCGGTCGGCCAGTGCGGCCGAGCGCGGGTGGGCGTCGGTGAAGCGGGCGCGCTCCTGCGCGAGGAAGGCTTGCGCGCGCTGCCAGTCCAGGCCGGTGCGGGTGGGTCGTTGTGCTTGCGTCATGCCCCGTACCTCCTCAGACCAGCAGCAGCAGGTGCTCGCGCTCCCAGGAGCTGATCACGCGGTTGTAGGTGGCGTACTCGAGTTCCTTGACCGCGAGGAAGGCGTCGATGAAGGCCCCGCCGAAGACATCGCGCAAAGCCTCGCACTCGCGCATGCGGCGGATCGAGTCCTCCATGTGGCTCGGCAGGTCTTGGTCGCTGTCCCAGGCGCTGGTTTTCATGGGCTCGCTGGGCTGGCGCTTTTCCGACAGGCCCAGGTAACCGGCGCCCAGGGTCGCGGCCATGGCCAGGTAGGGGTTCACGTCGACGCCCGGCACGCGGTTCTCCACCCGGCGGTTGGCGGCGTCGGACTCGGGCACGCGGATGCCGCAGGTGCGGTTGTCGTAGCCCCACTGCACATTGATCGGCGCCGACATGTAGCGCGAGAGGCGCCGGTAGGAGTTCACATAGGGCGCCAGCATCGGCATCACCTGGGGCACGTAGCGCTGCAGGCCGGCAATGAAATGGCGGAAATGCGGTGTCACAGCGCCATCGTCGTCGCTGAAGATGTTGCGGCCAGTCGCGCGGTCCAGGATGCTCTGGTGGATGTGCATCGCGCTGCCCGGCTCGGCCTCCATCGGTTTGGCCATGAAGGTGGCGAAGATGCCGTGACGCAGCGCCGTTTCCCGCACCGTGCGTTTGAACAGGAACACCCGGTCCGCCAGGTCCATGGCGTCGCCATGGGTGAAGTTGATCTCCATCTGGCCCGCACCAGCTTCGTGGATCAGGGTCTCGACGCCCAGGCGGTGCACCTCGCAGAAGCGCGAGAGCTCCAGAAAGAAGGGGTCGAAGTCGTTGACAGCGTCGATCGAGTACGACTGCCGGCCGGCCTCGGGCTTGCCGGTGCGGCCCAGGGGCGGTTGCAGCGGTTCGTGCGGGTTCTGCTGGCGGGCCACCAGGTAGAACTCCATCTCGGGCGCGACCACCGGCTGCCAGCCCTGCGCGTCGTACAGCGCCAGTACCCGGCGCAGCACGCTGCGGGGCGACAGCGCCACCGGCGCGCCGTCGAACTCTTCGCAGTCGTGGATGATCACCGCGACCTGTTCGGCCGCCCAGGGCACCATGCGTGCGGTCGAAAGGTCGGGCACGCAGACCATGTCGGGGTCGGTGTCACCGACGAACTCGGCGTTGTCGGGCTGCTGGCCGTTGACGGTGTTGAGCAGCACGCTCTTGGGCAGGCGCATGTGCCCGGAGCTGAGGAACAGGTCCTTGGGCAGGATCTTGCCGCGGGCGATCCCGGTCATGTCGGGGATGACGCACTCCACCTCGTGGATGCGGTGCTCGGTCAGGAAGTTGTGGATGTCGGTAGGTGGAGCATTCATAACTGAATTTGATCAAAAATTCAGCCGAATTATGGCCACACAACCATCAAATTCCAATATTTGATCAAATCCAATCCGGCGCCAGCAGGTAGATCCACTGTCCTCAGGATGAAAAAAAAGCGCGGACAAGCCGCGCCTTGATGTGGGGTGTACCAGCCCTTACTGGATCTTGGCCTTCTCGCGCAGCGTGCGCTGGAAGTCGCCCAGTTTCTGCTGCTGCATCTGCTGCGCGATCTGCGGCTTGAGTTCTTCGAAGGTCGGCAGCTTGGCCTGGCGCACGTCGTCGACACGGATGATGTGGTAACCGAACTGGCTCTTGACCGGCTCCTGGGTCATCTGGCCCTTGTCGAGCTTGATCATGGCCTCAGAGAACTCGGTCACGTAGCTGGCGGCGTTGGCCCAGTCCAGGTCGCCACCGTTGGCGCCGGAGCCCGGGTCCTTGGACTTGGCCTTGGCCTGGTCCTCGAACTTGGCGCCACCCTTGATGGCAGCGATGATGGCCTTGGCCTCGTCTTCCTTCTCGACCAGGATGTGGCGTGCGCGGTATTCCTTGCCGCCGTTGGCCGCTGCGAACTTGTCGTACTCGGCCTTGAGGTCGGCGTCGGACACCGGGTTCTTCTTCTGGTAGTCGGCGAACAGCGCGCGGATCATGATGGTCTGGCGGGCCAGCTCCATCTGTTCCTTGTATTCCGGGGTGGCGGCGATGCCGCGCTTCTGGGCTTCCTGCATGAACACTTCGCGCAGGATGACTTCTTCCTTGATCTGGGCGCGGGTGGCCTCATCGATCGGGCGGCCGGAAGCCGCGATCTGTTGCTCCAGCGCGGTGACGCGGCTGCTGGGCACGGCCTTGCCGTTGACGATGGCGACGTTCTGGGCCATGGCCAGGGGAGCGGCAACGATCAGGGCCGCGGCGGTCAGGGCCGACAGGGAGAATTTCATGGTGTGGATCAGGTGAGGATTTCGATGGCCAGCGCATGCAGGCCGGCGTCGGTGAAATTGCGCAGCGCATCATACACAAGGCGATGCTGTGCCACGCGGCTCTTGCCGGTGAAGGCGGGAGAGGCGATGCGCACCCTGAAGTGGGTGCCGTAGCCCAGGCCGTTGGCCCCCGCGTGCCCGGCGTGGGCCGCGCTTTCGTCGATGACTTCCAGCCGGGTCGGGCTGAGGGCGGTCACCAAAGCGGCCTGCAGCGCGGCCGCGGTAGGGACGAACAGCTGGTCGGGGATCATGAGCCGGTCCCCGCTTCGGTGTCGCTTTTGAGGTAGCGGGCGATGTACAGGCCCTGTCCGATGATGAACACCACCGGGAAAACATACCCCCAGAGCTTGAAGTTGACCCAGTCCTCGGTGGAATAGTAGGCCGCCACGTAGCCGTTGATGGCGGCCATGAACAGGAAGTAGGCGATCCAGATCACGGTCAGGCGCGACCACACCGGCGCCGGCAGGTTGAGCTGGCTGCCCAGCAGGATCTGCAGGAAGTTCTTCTTCCAGACCCACAACGCCGCGGCCAGCACGATGGCCATGCTCGCGTACAGCACCGTGGGCTTCCACTTGATGAAGCGTTCGTCGTGCAGCAGGAGCGTGAGGGCGCCAAACACCAGCACCAGCAGCAGCGTGACCTTTTGCAAGGTCTGGAGCCGTTTGTCGATGCCGTAGATGATGCCGGTTTGCACCACGGTGGCGGCCATGAGCACGCCGGTGGCGGTGTAGATGTCGCCAAACTTGTAGGCAGCCACAAACAGCGCAATGGGGAAAAAGTCGATCAGAAAACGCATGCAAAGAATTATCGGTGTTGTCGCGCCGATGGTCTGAGACCGGCTGGCGGTCAAGGTTCCCTGGCCATCTGCCGATAAGCCTTACACCCCTCAAGCACCAAAAAGGCATGCGGCCAGCCGGGGCTTTTTCTGTACTTCCTTAACAGGTGAACCCATGAGCGACGACGAACAGTTCGAAAGTTTCAAAGTGTCTCTGGCCGATTTCATGGAACAAACGAGTGCCCTGGTGGACCGGGTGCTGTCCGACGAAACCAACAAGTCTCATCTGGCTCCTCTGGTGCCCTGGGTCAGCGAGGTGATGTCGGCGTCCATGGAGCGCGAGCTGATCGAACAGGTGGGCCTGGCGTACTGGTCGCGCATGGGCATGACTTCCACGTCCACCCCCGCGCGCCTGAAAATCCTGGAACTCAACGGCCTGGCGGACGCGATTCGGAACAGCTTGCAGCCCGGCAAGGACAGCGGTACCGAAGCCAGCTTCGCCCAGACGCACCTGCTCGGTGTGTGCAGCCTGACGGTTGGGAGCTTGCTGGACGCCATTGGCGACATGTTTCCGCTGGTGCGCGGCATTCTGCGCTCCACCCAGGACGCCATCGACGTGGCCAGCAGTTGAATCGCCTCGGTGGCCGGAACTTGGCCCACACTCCGTTGCTCTAGAGTGCTTCTTCTGCAACTCAGGGCATCGGAACCATGCACATCCAGGAACAACAAGCCATCCTCACCATCGCTCTGCTGGCGGCATTTGCCGACGGCGACAAGGCCGACAGCGAGCGCGAGGCCGTGCGACGCCTGGCGGAGTCGCTGGGCCGTGACGCCGGGGGAGCGGCGCTGGCGGGGTTGTACCAGGATGTGCTGCTCAAGCGTGTGTCGCTGGCCGACGCCACGGCCGCCCTGACCGACCCGGCCCAGCGCCAGCTGGCCTACGAAATGGCGGTGTGCGTCTGCGACGCCGACGGACGCCAGAACGCGGCCGAAACGGCCTTCCTCACGGACCTGAAGTTGCGCCTGGCCCTGGACGCAGGCCGCGCCCAGGCCTTCGAGCGGGAGGCCGACGCGGTGCTGGACGCCGCGGCGGCTGCGGCGCCGGTGAGCGTGCCTGTGGCAGTGGCCGCACAGGCGCCAGCGGGCACGCCGGCCACTGATCCCGCGCAGGAAGCCGCCTTGGACAAGACCATCCTGAACGCGGCCCTGCTCAACGGTGCGCTGGAGCTGCTGCCGCAGTCCTGGGCCTCAATGGCCATCATCCCGCTGCAGGTGCGCATGGTCTACAACATCGGCCGCTCTTACGGCATCGAGCTCGACCAGGGCCATATCAAGGAATTCATCACCACTGTCGGTGTGGGCCTGACGTCACAGTACGTGGAACAGTTCGGCCGCAAGCTGCTGGGGGGCCTGCTGGGCAAGGTGGCAGGCCGCACCATCGGCGGGATCGGTGGTGTCGCCACCGGCATGGCAATATCGTTCGCCACCACCTATGCGCTCGGCCAGGTGGCCAGGCGCTACTACGCGGGCGGACGGGTCATGAGCACCGCCCTGCTGCAGCAGACCTTCCAGCAACTGCTGGCCCCCGCCAAGCAGATGCAGACCCAGTACCTGCCCCAGATGAAGGACCTCTCGCGCACGCTGGACATGGGCAAGGTGCTTGGGATGGTGCGTGGCCAACCCTGACGTCTCACCGCGCCCGGCGCGCTGGCCGCGGCGGCTCGCCGTGGCGGCGCTGCTGGTCGGCCTGCTGCTGATGAGCGTGTTCGCCTGGCGCGCCTGGCGCCAGCACGATTACCAGACCCGCCTGGCCACGGGCGAGATCCAGGTCGACACCCTGCGCGGCTGGATGACCCTCTCTTATATAGAGCGCGTGCACGGCGTGCCCGAGACCCAGCTTCGGCAGGCGCTGGGCCTGCCGGCCAGCGGCGGCGGCGACCTCAGCCTTCACGACTGGTTCGACGCTCAAGGCATCGACCCACTGGAAGGGCGCAAGAAGGTCGAGGCGTTGATTCTGCAGCGCCGGTTGGCTGCACAGGAGCCCGGCCGGTGAGCGATCTCAGCGGTGTGCTGCTGACGGCCTTGATCAACCAGGGCCAGTGGCTGCTCGCCTCCGTGCTGTTCCTGGCGGCGCTGGGTGTGCCGCTGCCGGCCACCATGCTGCTGCTGGCCGCCGGGGCCTTTGCCCGCCAGGGCGTGCTCGAACCCGTCACCTCGGCCGCGACCGGTGTGGGCGCCGCGGTGGCGGGGGACTTGGGCTGCTACCTCGCGGGGCGACTGATGGGGCCGCGCCTGCCCTTGTCCTGGCGTTCGGGATCTGTCTGGACGCGGGCGGCCCACACCTTTGCCCGCCAGGGCGCCTGGGCGGTGCTGATGACCCGCTTCCTGCTGACCCCGCTGGCGCTGCCGGTGAACCTGCTGGCGGGCAGCACCCGGTTTCCCTGGCACCGGTTCCTGCTGCCGGTGATGGTGGGGGAGGTCATCTGGGTGGCGCTGTTTGGTGGGCTCGGTTACGTGTTTGCTGATCGTTGGGAATGGGTGAGCGCCTGGGCCGAGGACTCCGTGGGCCTCGTGCTGGGTGGGCTTCTGGCCGCCGCCGGTTTGTGGGGGCTCTGGCGCCTGCGTTGAGGTCTTGCACCGCTTGATCGGGCAGAATCTGTCCGCCTGAAGATGCTTTCGGCGCCCCATCACCCAAGAGAAGGATTCCTCCGATGACCAAGCCCCTGCGTTTCCCGCTGATCGCCGCGACCCTGGCCGCCACCGCTCTGCTTGCCGCCTGTGGTGGTGGTGACGACGACCCATCGGTGGAGGGAGACAGCTCCGGCGACGTGGTGGCCAAGTACATCGGCACCTGGGAGTCGGACTGTTACGCCGACAGCGGCGCATCCGCCAAGATCCGCGCCGACTTCACCAAGACCTCGGCCACCAGCTTCAGCGGCAATGTGGTGGCCTACGGTTATGTCGGTAGCTCCTGCTCGGGCCCCAGCGTCAAGGACGAGAACGTGCTGACCAACCTGTCGATGAACCACGCCGGCACCAAGGCGATTGCCGGCGTCACCGCCGACAAGTTCAATGGCGCCGCCGACCAGGGCAACGGCAAGCTGGTGATGTACACCGACGGCACCACCTTGCAGCTGGGCGACGAAGACGGTGCGAAGGATGCCGAGGGCTATGCCAACAGCTTCTACGACAGCCGCTACACCCTCAAGCGTCGCAACTGATGCGGCGGGCGGGCCTCACATCGAGGCCCGCAGCATCTCCCGATAATCTTCCGCGCTGGCCAGCCGCGGGTTGGTCTTGTGGCAGTGGTCTGCCAGCGCGCCCTGGATCACCCGATCGAACAGGTCCTCGGTCACGCCCAGCGCGGCCAGCCCAGCCGGCAGACCCAGACGGGCGTTCATCGCCCGGATCGCCTCACCCAGCCGCTGTGCCACCGCAGCCGCATCGCCGTCGTCCGGCAGGCCCATGGCGTGGGCCATGCGCTGCAGGCGACGCTCCTTTTGAACACTCTCGGCCCCCGCGTTGAATGCGATCACGGCGGGCAGGAAGAGGGCGTTGAGCGTGCCGTGGTGCAGCCTCGGGTTCACGCTGCCCAGGCTGTGGCTGAGGCTGTGCACGCAGCCAAGCCCCTTCTGGAACGCCATGGCGCCTTGCATGGAAGCGCTCATCATGTTCAGGCGCGCCTCTCGGTCCTGGCCGTTCGTGGTGGCGCGTTCGATGTGCGCCCAGCCGCGCTGCAGGCCGTCGAGGGCGATGCCGTCGGCCGGCGGGTTGAAGGCGGGCGCCATGAAGGTTTCCATGCAGTGCGCGATCGCGTCCATGCCGGTGGCGGCGGTCAGCAGGGGCGGCAGGCCCAGGGTGAGCGCCGGGTCGAGGATGGCGGTCTTGGGCACCAGGTGCCAGCTGTGAAAGCCCAGCTTGCGGCCGTCGTCGACGATCACGATGGCGCCACGCGCCACCTCGCTGCCGGTGCCCGCCGTAGTCGGCACCGCGATCAGCGGCAGCACGGCCGGCGTGATCTTCGGCGAGCCGCCTTCGATGGTGGCGTAGGTCTTGAGCGGGCCTTCGTGGGTGGCGGCGATGGCCACGCCCTTGGCGCAGTCGATCGAGCTGCCGCCGCCCAGTGCGATCAGTCCGTCGCAGCCGCCGGCCTTGCAGGCTTCGACCGCAGCGAGCACCGCCGCCTCGTTTGGGTTGCCCGGCGTCTGGTCGAACACCGCCACCGGCCAGCCGGGCAGGGCGGCCAGCGCCCGATCCAGCAGACCCGCGGCCTTCACACCGGCGTCGGTCACGATCAGCGGCCGGGTGATGTTGGCCCGGGTGCACTCGGAAGCCAGCTGCGCCAGCGCGCCGTCTTCGATCAGGATGTTCGTCACGTACAGGATCTGGGCCATGGCTGCTTGTCTCGCTCGTTGTGTGGAATGGCGAAAACTATACGGGCTGAGTTGCCCGGTCCGGGTCGCGCAGTGGGCAGCGGGTCGCGCGAAAGACAGCCACAATGCCGGCCCATGTCGCATCACCATCCCAACCCCCGGTCGTTGCTGACCCCCGTCATGCGCGGACTGATCGACCGCATCGCCCGCGCCGGGCACCCGCCGCTGCACGCCCTGAACCCGGACCAGGCCAAGGCCGCCTACACCGCCGGTGCGGGGGTGGTGGACATCCCATCCCACAAGCTCGCGCGGGTCGAGGACCTCTTGATCCCTGCGCGCGACGGCTTTGAGCTGCCGGCACGTCTCTACGCCCCAGCCAGCGAGCAGGCCCTGCCGGTGCTGCTCTACCTGCACGGCGGCGGGTTCACCGTCGGCAACATCGCCACCCACGAGCCACTGTGCCGGCATCTCGCCCATCTGGCGCACTGCGCCGTGGTGTCGCTGGACTACCGGTTGGCGCCCGAATGGAAGTTCCCCACGGCGGTGCACGACGCCTGGGACGCGCTGGGCTGGTTGCGTGCCCATGCAGGCTCGCTGCAGTTGGACGGCTCGCGCATCGCCATCGGCGGCGATAGCGCGGGCGGCACGCTGGCGGCCGTCACCGCCATCGCCGCGCGCGACGCCGGCTGGCCGCTGGCGCTGCAGCTGTTGTTCTATCCCGGCACCGCCGGCCACCAGAACACTCCCAGCCACAAGACCTTCGCCCATGGATTCATCCTGGAGGAGCCGCACATCACGTATTTCTTCAACAACTACCTGCGCGGCCCTATGGACCGCGACGACTGGCGCTTCGCGCCGCTGGACGGTGTGGACGAGACCGGCCAGGTGCGCGACCTCGACGGCGTGGCGCCCGCCTGGATCGGCCTGGCCGAATGCGACTGCCTGACCGACGAGGGCGTGATGTACGCCGACCGGCTGCGCATGGCCGGTGTGCCGGTGGACCTGGAGATCTACTCGGGCGTGGTGCACGGCTTCATCCAGTTCGGCCGCGCCATCCCGACCGCCCTGACTGCCCACAACGACGCGGCGCGCGCGCTGCGCCACGCCTTTGGAGACCAATGACATGCCCGCAATGTCCCGCGCCGACTTCCGCTTCTTCCACCGACTGCGCGTGCGCTGGGCCGAGGTGGACATGCAGAAGATCGTCTTCAACGCCCACTACCTGATGTACTTCGACACCGCCATCACCGACTACTGGCGGGCGGTGGCACTTCCGTATGAAGAAGCGATGCACAGCCTGTCGGGCGATCTCTATGTCGTCAAGGCGACGGTGGAATTCCATGCCTCGGCGCGCATGGACGACCAGATCGACGTAGCCATGAAATGCAGCCGCATCGGCACCTCATCGCTCACGTTCACCGGCGCGATCTTCCGCGGCGACCAGCACCTGATCTCGGGCGAACTGGTCTACGTGTTCGCCGACCCCGCCACCCAGACATCAAGACCGGTGCCGCAGGCGCTGCGCGACACCCTGATGGGCTACGAGGCGGGCGAAGCGGTGACAACGGTGCGCATCGGTGACTGGGCCAAGCTCGGCGCCGATGCGCGGGCGGTCCGAACCGAGGTGTTTGTCGATGAGCAGCAGATTCCCAAGGATCTGGAGCAGGACGCGGCCGACGCGACCGCGGTGCACGCCGTGGTCCACAACCGCCTGGGGCAGGCGGTGGCCACCGGGCGTCTGATCCCCACCGGCACACCGGGCGTCTCTCAGGTCGGTCGGCTGGCGGTCAAGCGCGTGCTGCGCGGCGGCTCGCTGGGCCGGCAGGTGCTGCAGGCGCTGACCGATGCAGCCCGGGCGCGCGGCGATCGCGAGGTGCTGCTGCACGCCCAGAGCAGCGCCATCGGCTTCTACGACCGTATGGGTTGGCAGCGGCGCGGCGCGGCCTTCGAGGAGGCGGGCATCCCGCACCAGGAGATGTTCCAGCCGCTGTGAGCGGCGCGTCGGTTCAGGACAGCTGCAGCCGGTGCGGCTCGGCGTCGGTCCAGCGGTGCGGACCAGCCGCCGGCGGCTTGTGGGTCCACTCGGTGAAGTCGGCGCTCCAGTCGCCGCCATGGCGCACCACGTTGAGCAACAGGCTGCTGCGCGTGCCGTAGCCGCGATCAGCCATGTCGACGAAAGGACTGGACAGCGCCCGCTCCAGTTCGGCTGGCACACCGGTGTCGGGCAGTTCGGACTCGGGCCGGGTGTCGCGGTCGGCCAGCGCGGCCACCAGCGGTGCCGGATCGTTCAGCCCGGCCGCGAGGGCTTGATCCAGCGACCGCTTCAGCCGCAGGGTCTTGGGCCAAGGGGTGTCGAGCGCCGCGTTGGACAGGCCGTAGACCCCCGCCGTCAGCCGCCGGTGGTGCAGACCATCGGCTTGCTCTGCGTGTGGTCGGGCCGGGTTGCGGTTGCTGACCCAGGCCCAGAAGCCGGTGGCCAGATCGCCCACCACGAGATTGAATCCGCCGTAGTCGGTCGCGGCCACGCCCGACAGCAGAGCGTCCCAGGAGCTGCCGGACTGCAGCCAGCGCGTGGTCAGCTCGCCTCGGCTGCGGCGGCCCGGGCCGGGGTTTGCGCTGCGCACGTTGGTGAGCATGGCGACCCGTCCGCCCTCACTCACCCCCAGCCAAGTGCCGCCGTCGCGCAGGTCGCGGCCCGCGACGACACCGGTGCCGTCGGGCAGGGCCCAACGGTGCAACGGCTCGGTAGGACGGTCAAAGAACTCGTCGCGGTTGGCTGCCAGCAGCAGGGGCCGGGCCGGGTCGGCCTCGATGGCGAAGGCGATCAGGCACATGGCGCCCGAGTCCGACAAGGTTTCACCGCCGGGCCGCCCCACGGTGAAACGCACCGCCTCGTTGGGCGGCGACCCGCGCAGCGGCGGAGCGTGGGGGCTCAAACATCTGCCAGCAGCGGGTAGGGCAGCGGCAGCAGGGTCAAGCGCGGACCGCCTGCCGCACCCAGGTGCAGCGCACCGCCTTCGGCCGCGCTGGTCTGCATCGACACCATCGCTCGCCAGCCGCCCGCAGGTGATGCCGCCGCGGCGACCACGGTGCCGCAGGGCTGCGACGGGTCGCTGTCGTGAAACACCTCCTGGCCCGCGGCCATCGGCGCATCGCCCTGCACCGGGTAGGCCCGGCGCTTGAGCGTGCCGCGGAACTGGCTGCGCGCCACCACCTCCTGGCCTGGGTAGCAGCCTTTCTTGAAGTTCACGCCGCCCACCGATTCCATGTTCACCATCTGCGGCACAAAGGCCTCGACCACCGGCTGGCTCAGCAGCGGCACGCCGGCCACCACGTCCAGCCAGTCCCAGGCCGCGCTGTCCAGCGCCGGGCCGGGCGGCGGTTCCACACCGACCGGCGCCACCCAGAGCGCGCGAGCGGTGTCGCCAGCGTGGTACAGGCGCACGAGCTGCGCTCCGTCGGCGTCCAGCTTGCTCCAGGGTGCGGGGGGCAGGGCTGCGGGCACCGTGTCGCCGGCCAGACCGCGCAGCTGGAATTCGGCGCTGGCGTCGCTCAACTTGACCTTGGCGCGCAACATGAACATCGACAGGCGCTTGAGCGTTGCGGGCAGCACGTCGGCGTTGCAGACCAGCAGGATCTCATCATGGCTGCGCTTGAAGCCGATGAAGCTGGCCAGCAGCCGGCCTTTGGCGGTGCAGAAACCGGCCAGCCGCGCCTCGGACAGACCCAGCAGGGAAAAGTCGTTGGTCAGCTGGCTGTGAAGGAACTTGGCGGCTTCTTCACCCTGGGCGCAGATGACGCCGAGCCGGGGCAACAAGGCCACGCCGTGCAGGGCGTTGGCAGGTGGGATTTCGAGGGCTTGGGACATGATCGGTCGATTATCATGCGCCGTTCCGCGACGCGCCCCAACGTCCGCCAAGCCCCACTTTCCTGCTGTGATACGACTGCTCTCCCGGCTTCTGCTGCTGACGATTCTGATGGCCGCGATGCTCGCGGGCGGTGCCTGGTGGTGGCTGGGCCAGCCGCTGGTGCTGCCTGCCGGCACCACCGCCGAACAACCGCTGGCCGTGGAAATACCGCCCGGCGCCTCGGCACGGGGCGTGGCCAGTGCGCTGACCAACGCGGGCGTTCAGGCGCCACCGCTGCTGCTGCAGGCCTGGTTCCGCCTGTCGGGCCAGTCGCGCGCCATCAAGGCTGGCGTTTATGAAATCCAACCCGGTGCCACGCCTCGCAGCCTGCTGGGGCAGCTGGTGCGGGGTGAGCAGGCGCTGCGCAGCCTGACGCTGCTCGAAGGCTGGAACTTCCGAGAACTGATGGCCGCGGTGCGCGCCTCGCCCGACCTGACCCAGGACCTGGAAGGGCTGGATGCCGCAGGCATCATGGCCAAGATCGGCTATCCAGGACGGCACCCCGAAGGACGCTTCTTTCCGGACACCTACCGCATGGTCCGCCAGGCCCCTGCGTCCAGCGTGCTGAAACAGGCGGCCCAGGCCATGGAGCAGCGGCTGGCCCAGGCCTGGGAACAGCGCGACCCGTCGACCCTGCTGCGCTCGCCCGATGAAGCACTGATTCTGGCCAGCATCATCGAAAAGGAAACCGGCGCCGAGGCCGACCGCGCCCTGGTCGGTGGCGTATTCAACAACCGCCTGCGCATCGGCATGCGCCTGCAGACCGACCCGACGGTGATTTATGGCCTGGGCGAACGCTTCGACGGCAATCTCCGCAAGATCGACCTGCAGACCGACACCCCCTACAACAGCTACACCCGCGCTGGCCTGCCGCCGACGCCGATTTCCATGCCCGGTTGGGCCTCGCTGCTGGCGGCGGTGAAACCGGCCGACACACGGGCCCTGTATTTCGTGGCGCGTGGCGACGGCAGCAGCCAGTTCAGCGCCACCCTCGACGAGCACAACGCAGCGGTGCGCAAGTTCCAGCTGCAGAAGTGAGCCACCATGAGTCCTGAAGCGACCACCTCGCGCGGCCTGTTCATCAGCTTCGAAGGCATCGATGGCGCCGGCAAGTCGACCCACATCGACGGTCTGGCCAAGGCATTCCGGGACCAGGGCCGCACGGTCACGCTCACGCGCGAGCCGGGCGGCACGCCGCTGGCCGAAAAGCTGAGGACCATGGTGCTGGGCGATCCGATGGATCCGTTGACCGAGTCGCTGCTGGTGTTCGCGGCGCGGCGCGACCACCTGGTGACCGTGATCGAACCGGCGCTGGCACGCGGCGAGGTGGTGCTGTGCGACCGCTTCACCGACGCCACCTTCGCCTACCAGGGCGGAGGCCGTGGCTTCGACCTGCAGGTGTTGGGCACGCTGGAGCGCTGGGTGCAGACCACCCCCGCCGCCGAGACCAGCCTGCGCCAGCCGGACCTGACAGTCTGGTTCGACCTGCCGCCCGAAACCGCCGCAGCCCGCCTGGCCGACGCCCGCACACCCGATCGCTTCGAAGCCCAGCCGCTCGAATTCTTCCGCCGTGTGGCCGCCGGGTATGCGGCCCGCGCCGAGGCGCAGCCGGCGCGCTTCGCCCGCATCCAGGCCGACCAGACCCGCCACCAGGTCTGGCAGCAACTGACGGCGACCTTCGTGCGCCGCGGCTGGCTGTCCATCATGGTGGCCGCCAACAGCGGACCGACATGACCACTGCCCTGGATGCTCCCTGGCTGCTGAAACAGCGCGAACGCCTGCTGGCGCAGCGTGGCCATGCCTGGTTGCTGCAGGGGCCTAGCGGCCTGGGCCAGTACGCGCTCGGTCTGTCGCTGGCCCAGGCCTGGCTGTGTGAGCAGCCAACGGCTCAAGGCGCTTGCGGGGTCTGCGAGAGCTGCCACCTGATCGGCAGCCGCTCGCACCCCGACCTGGTGGTGCTGATGTCAGAAACCGAGATGCTGGCACGCGGCTGGCCGCTGTCCGAATCGGCACAGAAAGAGGTCGATGACAAGAAGCGCAAGCCCAGCAAGGAAATTCGCGTCGAGGCCATGCGCGACATGGTGGCCTTCGCACAGCGCACCAGCGCGCGTGGGCGCGGCACAGCGGTGCTGGTCTACCCGGCGGAACGCATGAACACGGTCACCGCCAACGCCTTGCTCAAGACGCTGGAGGAGCCGGCCGGCGACACGCGGTTCGTGCTGGCCAGCGAATCGGCGCACCAGTTGTTGCCCACCATCCGCAGCCGCTGCCAGGCGCACGCCATGGCTTGGCCTTCGGACGACGAGGCCATCGCCTGGCTCCAGACGAGGGCCAGAGAGGCCGGAATGAAAGAGGTGGGTGAGCCCGAAGCCCGAGCCTGGCTGCAGGCCGCCGGAGGCCGGCCGGAGGATGCCCTCGCCTGGGCGCAGTCCGGACTGACCGCGGCCCGCTGGTCACAGTTGCCCCAGGCGCTCGCGCGTGGCGACTGGGCACTGGTGGCGGACTGGTCCGCCCCGCAGCAGCTGGCCATGCTGCAGAAGCTGTGCCACGACCTGATGTCGGTCGTAGCCGGTGCGGCGCCGCGGTTTTTTCCGGCCGACAGCCTGCCGCCGGCACCCCGGTGGGCCGTGCTGGCTCGCTGGTCCAAGGCGTTGACCGATGCCGCGCGCACGGTCGAACACCCCTACAACGCCGGCCTCATGCAGGAAGCCTGGGTGGCGGCCACGCGACAGGTGCTCTCGCCCCGCGCTGCGCGCGCCTGATGAGCCGATTGCCCAAAGCCGTTTGCCGCTAAACTTGCCCGCCATGAGCACCAGCCCGAGCCAGCCCGCGTCTTCACGCCCCAGCGTGATCCAGCTCTCCATCAAGGAGAAAGCGGCGCTCTACGCGGCGTACATCCCGCTGTTCACCGACGGGGGCATCTTCATTCCCTCGTCTCGTGACTACCGGATCGGTGACGACGTTTACGTGCTCCTGAGTCTGCCCGACGATCCGCAGCGCTATCCCGTTGCCGGCAAGGTGGCCTGGGTGACACCAGCCAAGGCGCAAGGTGGCCGCACCCAAGGCGTGGGCATCCGCTTTCCAGCGGACGAAAAGTCCCGGCAGCTGAAGATCAAGATCGAGGAAATCCTCGGTTCGGCGCTGGCCTCCGAGAAGCCGACACAGACGATGTGACCGTCGCACGCGTCGGTCTTTCCCTCTGCTTTCCGCCTTGTCCCGGGCACCGCCCGCGGCCACCGCCATGTTCACCGACTCCCACTGCCACCTCAGCTTTCCCGAACTGACCGAGCAACTGCCGGCCATCCTGCAGGCCATGGAGGAGGCTCGGGTGAACCGCGCGCTGTGCATCTGCACCACGCTGGAAGAGTTCGACGCCGTGCAGGCCCTTGCCCGTGACCATGAGCAGCTGTGGGCCACGGTCGGCGTGCACCCTGACAACGAAGGCATTCAGGAACCCTCGCTGGACGATCTGCTGGCGGGCGCGGCGCGCGAGAAGGTGGTGGGGATTGGCGAAACAGGGCTGGATTACTACCGGCTCAACGGTCGCAGCGTGGCCGAGATGGAGTGGCAGCGCGAACGGTTCCGGGTGCATATCCGTGCCGGGCGGCAGACAGGGCTTCCTCTGGTGATCCACACTCGCAGCGCGTCGGACGACACCCTGGCCATCTTGCGCGAGGAGGGCGGCTTCGCAGGCAGCGCGTCCAGTCCGGTGTCGCGCGGGGTGTTCCACTGCTTCACCGAGACGGCGGAAGTGGCGCGGGCCGCCCTGGACCTGGGTTTCTACATTTCCTTCTCCGGCATCCTGACCTTCCGCAATGCGGCCGATTTGCGGGAGGTCGCACGCTTCGTGCCGATCGACCGCATCCTCATCGAGACCGACAGCCCCTACCTGGCGCCGGTGCCGCACCGCGGAAAGACCAACAACCCGTCCTACGTGCCCCACGTGGCTCGTCAGATCGCCGAGATCAAGGGGCTGAAGGTCGAAGACGTGGCCGACGCGACGAGCCAGAACTTCGAGCAGCTGTTTGACCGAGTGATCTAAATGCTGAGGCAGAACGTGAGAAATATTAAAAAGTACATTGTTTTCAATGCACTTTTCATGCTCTGCAGTTTTGGATTCGCAGGCTCGTTCGAAGACTTCTTCAAGGCGGCGGAGCTGGACAACGAGTCGACGATGGTGGCGCTGGCGTTGCGTGGATTCGATCTCAACAGCCAGAACGAAAAGGGCGATTCGGGCCTTCATGTGGCGCTGCGTGAAGGCTCGCTGAAGGTGGTGAATTTCCTGCTGACCCAGCGCGCGGTGCGCGTGGAGCTGCACAACCGTCAGGGAGAAAGCCCCTTGATGATCGCGGCCATCAAAGGGCACCAGGACATTGCCCGCCAGCTGATCCGGCGCGGCGCCGAAGTCAACAAGCCCGGATGGACGCCATTGCACTACGCCGCGTCGCGGGCCGAGCCTGACAGCGTCGACATGGTCCGGCTGCTGCTGGAACACCACGCCTACATCGATGCGGAGTCGCCCAACCGGTCCACGCCGCTGATGCTGGCTGCCATGTACGGGAACCGCGATCTCGTGCCATTGTTGCTGGAAGAGGGCGCCGACCCGTCGCTGCGCAATGACCAGGGACTCACCGCTGTCGACTTCGCCAGGCGTGCCGACCGCGACGACATGGCCGAGTTGATCGCCCAGAGATTGCGGCAGCGCCGCGCGCCTGGCCGCTGAACAAACAGCGGTCGCATCAGCGACTGCCGCCTGTTTCTGTAGGTGTAACCCACATGGGGATCGGGGCGAATGCCACCGAGAATCGCGCTGTTCTTATTCCGAGGAGACAGCCGTGGCGATAGCCAGTCAGAAAGACTTTGTTTCGGGACTCATGTTCATGACCGTGGGCGGCTCGTTCGCCTGGGGTGCGGTGGACTACGAGATCGGAGAAGCCGCACGCATGGGGCCGGGTTACTTCCCCTTCATGCTCGGCCTCCTTCTGGTGTTGCTGGGTGCACTGGTCACCTTCAACTCCTTCAAGTCCGGCCCACCGGGCGGCGACAAGATCGGTGCCATTGCCTGGAGACCCCTGGTCTTCATTCTGGGTGCCAACCTGCTGTTCGGCGCCTTGCTGGTGGGGCTTCCTTCACTGGGCATTCCGGCTTTCGGCCTGATCGTTGCCATCTATGGTCTGGTGGTCATGGCCGGCTACGCCCGTGAAGGCGCGAAGCTCAAGGAGTCGCTGATCCTGGCCACCATCCTGGCCATCGGCAGCTACCTGGCCTTCGTGAAGATGCTGAACCTGCAGTTCCCCGTGCTGCCCTGGTTCCTGGCGAACTGAACCCGAGGAGAACAACAAGATGGATCTGATCAACAACCTCGCCCTGGGTTTTGGCGTTGCCTTCACCTTCCAGAACCTGATCTACGCCTTCATCGGCTGCTTGCTGGGCACGCTGATCGGCGTGCTGCCCGGCATTGGTCCGCTGGCCACCATCGCCATGCTGCTGCCGGCCACCTACGGTCTGCCGCCGGTGGCCGCACTCATCATGCTGGCAGGCATCTATTACGGTGCGCAATACGGTGGCTCCACAACAGCCATCCTGGTGAACCTGCCAGGTGAGTCGTCCTCCGTGGTGACCGTGATCGACGGCTACCAGATGGCCCGCAAGGGCCGGGCAGGCCCCGCTTTGGCCGCGGCCGGTCTGGGCTCGTTTTTCGCAGGCTGTGTCGGCACGCTGATCCTGGCCGGTTTTGCAGGCCCACTGACCGAACTCGCCCTGGAATTCGGTCCCGCCGAATACTTCTCGCTGATGATCGTGGGCCTGATCGGTGCCGTGGTGCTGGCCTCCGGCTCTCTGGTCAAGGCCTTGGCCATGATCGTGCTGGGCCTGCTGCTGGGCCTTGTTGGTACCGACGTGAACTCGGGCGTGGCGCGATACAGCTTCGACATTCCCGAACTGACCGATGGCATCAGCTTCCTGGCAATTGCCATGGGCGTGTTCGGCTACGGCGAAATCATCCAGAACCTGTCGCACCCGGACGAAAAGCGCGAGGTGTTCACTGGCAAGGTGCAGGGCATCATGCCCACGGCCGAAGACTTCAAGAACATGTTCCCGGCTGTGCTGCGCGGAACCGCGCTCGGCTCGGCCCTGGGCATCCTGCCCGGTGGTGGTGCGCTGCTGTCGGCATTCACCGCCTACACCATCGAAAAGAAGACCAAGCTCAAGCCCGGTGAAGTGCCGTTCGGGCAGGGCAACATCCGCGGCGTGGCCGCGCCGGAGTCGGCCAACAACGCCGGTTCGCAGACCTCGTTCATCCCGCTGCTGACGCTGGGCATTCCGCCCAACGCCGTGATGGCGCTGATGGTCGGTGCCATGACCATCCACAACATTCAGCCGGGCCCGCAGGTGATGACCAGCAACCCGGAGCTGTTCTGGGGCCTGATCGCCTCGATGTGGATCGGCAACGCCATGCTGGTGATCCTGAACCTGCCGCTGATCGGTATCTGGATCAAGCTGCTGACCGTGCCTTACAAGTGGCTGTTCCCGGCCATCGTGCTGTTCTGTGCGATCGGGGTGTATTCGACCAACAACAACAGCTTCGACATCTGGATGGTGGCGCTGTTCGGCCTGATCGGCTACGGCTTCATCAAGTTGGGCTGTGAGCCGGCGCCGTTGCTGCTGGGTCTGATCCTGGGCCCGATGATGGAGGAATATCTGCGCCGCGCACTGCTGATCTCGCGTGGTGACTGGTCGGTGTTCGTGACCCGCCCGCTGTCGGCCAGCCTGCTGGTGGTGGCTGCGATCCTGCTGATCGTGGTGCTGATGCCGTCTGTGAAGAAGAAGCGCGAAGAGGCGTTTGTCGAAGACTGATTTGGCCCAGGCGTTGGCCACAGAAACCCCGGTCAGGAGCCTCTGGCCGGGGTTTTTTCTTGTGAGCCGGGATCAGCCCGGCAACTGGCGACCAGCCCATGCCAACACCTGCCAGAACGCCAGGACCGGCGAGAGCACACAGGCCCAGAACACCAGGAATTCGAGGGCCATGGCAAGGTAGTGCTCAAACGTGGACAGCATGATGTTTCCTTCCGGGGCGTTGGATTCAAGTGAACCGGTGTTCCTGCCGAGATGTGAGATTGGTCACAAATCTGCCGATGACTCCAGTTCGGTTGTTCTCGGGCAGACTTGAGGCAGATCGCGTGGCTCGGCGTAATAAGTGTTTCTGGATGAAACATTTCTATAATGTTCTACGATGTATATTATGTTAAGTAAAAGAATAAGAGGAACACCGATTCCAGGTTCGGCCTGAATGTTGCTCATGCCCTCGTGCGCAGACACCTGCATCCGGGGAAACACCAGCTTGGTGCATCCGTCAATTGGACTGCCCACACCTACAATGTTGCCCACCGGCAGGAGTCCAATCTGCCAGTTCCATTCAACCTTCTCAAGGAAGTTCATGAAGCATCTGTTTCTGACCCTCAGCATGATCGGCGCCGCCACCCTGGTGGGCTGTGGCAAGACCGAAGCACCCGCGCCGGCCGCCCCGGCGCCTGCACCCGCCGCAGAAGCAGCGGCACCTGCACCCACCAGCCAGTGGCCAGAACTCCGTGTGGCCATCGACCCCACCTACAAGCCTTTCACTTACAAGACCGATGCGGGCGAGCCTGCCGGTTTCGACGTGGACGTGGCCAAGGCGCTGTGCGACGAACTCAAAAGCAAGTGCGTCTTCGTCGAGCAGGCCTGGGACGGCATGATTCCTGGCCTGCTGGCTAAGAAGTACGACGCCATCATTTCCTCGATGTCGATCACCGAAGAGCGCAAGCAGTCGGTCGATTTCACGGGCAAGTACTACAACACGCCTTCTTGTGTGGTCGTCAAGACCGCCCTGAACCTGGGCGCCGACGCCGCGGGCTTCAAGGGCAAGAAATTGGGCGTGCTGAAGGCCTCCACCCAGGAAAAGTACGCCATGGGTGAGCTCAAGCCCGCAGGCGCGACCGTCGTGCCTTACGACGCCCAGGACCAGGTCTATCTGGATATCAAGTCAGGCCGTCTGGACGGTACCGTGGCCGACGTGGTTGAAGTCCAGGGTGGATTCCTCTCCACGCCGGACGGCAAGGACTACAGCTGCGCCGGTGGCCGCATTCCGGTCGAGTTCGATGCCAAGTACTTCGGCGCTGGCGCCGGTGTGGCCATCCGCAAGGAAGACACCGCCCTGCGCGACGCTCTGGACGCCGGCATCAAGGCCATTCGCGACAACGGCAAGTGGAAAGAACTGTCCGAGAAGCACGTCCCTGGTGTGGACATCTGGGGTTCCTGATCCACTGAGCTGAACCGCGAGCGCCGATGACGACCTATTTCATCCAGATCCTCCAGGGCCTGCTGGTCACCCTCGGCGTCTCGCTGGGCGCGCTCGTGGTCGCTGCCGTGCTCGGCCTGGCCGGCGCGGCTGCCAAACTCTCGCCCTACCGCTGGCTCAACTGGGTCGGCGACATCTATTCCACCGTGATCCGGGGTGTCCCGGATCTGGTGTGGATGCTGCTCCTCTACTTTGGCGGGCAGATCCTGATCAACGACATCTTCGAGGCCATGGGCTACCGCAGCGGCCCGCAGATCAACCCCTTCGTGGCGGGTGTGCTGACCATCGGCTTCGTCTACGGCGCCTACATGACCGAGACCTTCCGCGGCGCGATCATGAGCGTGCCCAAGGGGCAGTCAGAGGCCGGCTGGGCCTACGGCATGAGCCGCTTCTATACCTTTCGCCGCATGGTGCTGCCCCAGATGGTGCGATTCGCGCTGCCGAGTTTCACCAACAACTGGCTGGTGCTGCTCAAGGCCACCGCCCTCGTTTCGGTGATCGGCCTGGCCGACATCACCAACCTCGCCAAGCAGGCCGGCGCAGCCGCGCGCGGCGAGATTCCTGGCGCTGCCATCATCTTCATGGCCTTCGCCGGCTTTCTCTACCTCCTGATCTCAACCGTCAGCCTGATCCTCCTGCGCAAAGCCGAAGCCCGTTACTCCGTGGGCGTGAAGCGGGGTGAGTTCTGATGGACAAGTTCGCCATCATCTTCCAGCCGCAGAACCTCGCGCTGTACTGGACCGGTTTCCTGGCGACCATGGAGTTGCTGGCCATCAGCCTGCTGGCCGGCGGCCTGCTGACACTGCCGCTTACCTTGATGCGGGTCTCGCGCAACCGCTGGGTGTCGACGCCGGTCTGGCTGTTCACCTATGTGGTGCGCGGCACGCCGCTGCTGATCCAGGTCTATTTCATCTACTACGGCATCGCCCAGCTGGAGTGGGTGCAGGCACTGTGGGACACGGTCTGGCCCTGGACGCTGTTCAAGGACCCGTTCTTCTGTGCGGTGGCCGCGTTCTCGCTCAACACCTGCGCTTACACGGTCGAGATGCTGGCGGGCGCCATCAAGGAAACGCCGGCTGGCGAGATCGAGGCCGCGCAGGCCGCCGGCTTCAGCAAATGGAACATGATGTTCCGCCTGGTGCTGCCCAGCGCCCTACGCCGCACCCTGCCCGGCTACTCCAACGAAGTCGTGATGATGCTGCACGCCACCTCGCTGGCCAGCGTGGTGCCGGCGCTGTATGACCTGACCAACGCCGCGTATGCGATCTACAAGACCTACTACCTGGCTTTCCAGCCATTCATCGTGGTCGCGGTGCTGTATTTCATACTGACTTTTGCCTTGGTCTACGTGTTCCGGCTGCTGGAAAAGCGCTTCCTGGCCTACCTGCGCCCGCGCACTCACTGATCCCCCGTTTTCTCTTCTTCCGGATGCGACAGCTCCAACATCCCCTGCTTTCTCCGTCGCTGGGCACCCAGCGCCTGGTCACCAGCCTGCACTTCGGTCAGGCCACCAACGGTCGCAAGGCCTACATCCAGTCCAGCCTGCACGCCGACGAGCTGCCCGGCATGCTCACCGCCCACAAGCTGAGAGAGCTGCTGGCCGCAGCCGAGGTTGCCGGCGAGATGCCCGGCGAGGTCGTGCTGGTGCCGGTGTGCAACCCGATTGGTCTTGACCAGAGCCTGATGCACCACCAGATGGGCCGCTTCGAGCTGCTGACCATGGAGAACTTCAACCGGAACTACCCGGACTTCTTCAACCTGGTGAAGGACCGGATCGCTCCGAAGCTCACGCAGGATGCCGAGACCAACAAGGGCATCGTGCGTGCCACCATGCACGAGGTGCTGCGCGAACAGGAGGTGACCACCGAGCTGGAGAGCCTCCGCCAGGTGCTGATGACCCTTGCCTGCGACGCCGACGTGGTGCTGGACCTGCACTGCGACTTCGAGGCCACTCTGCATATGTACGTCGAGCAGCCGATGCTCGACCTGATGGCGCCACTGGCGCGCCTGCTCGGTTCCCAGGCGCTGCTGTGGGCGCGGGGCTCGGGTCCTTCGATCTCCTTCGACGAAGCGCTGTCCGGCCCGTGGTGGCGTCTGCGCGATCACTTCGCCGACCAGGCACCGATACCCCTGGGCTGTGCCAGCACCACCGTCGAGCTGCGCGGCCAGACCGATGTGTCGGACGCCCTCGCCACACAGGATGCCCTGGCCATCGTCGGCTACCTGCGCCACGTCGGCGTGATGAACGGCCCTGCCCCTGCCCTGCCCGAACCGCAGTGCGAACCGACACCTTTGGCGGGCACGGAAGCCTCCCACGCACCCCACCCGGGTGTGATCGACTTCGTTGCCCAGGTCGGTGAACGCGTGGCCGCCGGCCAGTTGCTGGCGCGGGTGATCGACCCTCTGGCGCCGCGCGAAACCGAGATCCGCAGCAGCATCGAGGGCATCGTCTACGCCCGCCACAACCTGCGCTGGGCCACAGCCGGCATGGAAATCTGCCGGGTCGCCGGCCGCAACCCGATCCGCGCCGGCAACCTGCTGAGCCCCTGAACCCCAAGAACGCACCATGACCACCAAACTCGAAGCGATCGACATCCGCAAGAGCTACGGCTCGCACGAGGTGCTCAAGGGCATTTCCCTGACGGCCAAGGCCGGCGACGTGATCAGCATCATCGGATCGTCCGGCTCGGGCAAGTCCACCTTCCTGCGTTGCATGAACCTGCTCGAACGCCCTCAACAGGGCCGCATCGTTGTGGCCGGTGAAGAGCTCAAGCTGGTCACCGCCAAGGACGGCATGCTCAAGGCTGCCGAAGAGAAACAGCTGCAGCGCCTGCGCGCCAAGCTGGCGATGGTGTTCCAGCACTTCAACCTCTGGTCCCATCTCACGGTGCTGGAAAACGTGATTGAAGCTCCGATGCATGTGCTCGGCAAGGGCAAAGACGAAGCCGTTGCCACCGCCCGCAAGTACCTGGACAAGGTCGGCCTGCGCGAAGTCGAGGGCAAGTACCCGGCCCACATGTCGGGCGGCCAGCAGCAGCGCGTGGCGATTGCCCGGGCACTGGCGATGGAGCCCGAGGTGATGCTGTTCGACGAACCGACCAGTGCGCTCGACCCCGAGCTCGTCACCGAGGTGCTGCGGGTGATGCGCACGCTGGCCGAAGAAGGCCGCACCATGGTGGTGGTGACCCATGAAATGGGTTTTGCGCGCGAGGTCAGCAACCACGTTCTGTTCCTGCACCAGGGACGCATCGAGGAACAGGGCAACCCGCGCGAGGTGCTGGTCAACCCCAAGTCCGAACGGCTGTCCCAGTTCCTTTCGGGCAAGCTCAAGTAGGTCGCGGCGAGGTTCGCCAATCGGGCGAACAGCGGGGTTTCCGTCCCTCTGTTGGTGGGTTTCTGTGAGGTCCGGATGCGAGAGCATTGCTCCATCCCGGAACCCCCGCCAGAAAGGAACCTCTCCATGAGCACTGTCGACACCAGCAACTCCAGCGCCTGGTCCCAGACCCTGTCGTCCCTGAGTGGCGCCATGTCCAGCTACCTGCAGGACAAGATGCACAAGAAGATGGACGCCGATGGCGATGGCGGCGTCAGCCAGAGCGAGTTCCAGGCGGCGCTTGAAAAGGTGGCCGGCAAGCTGGGCGTGGAGGTGGGCCAGGGTGCGTCCGAGCTGTACGCCTCGCTCGATGCCAACAAGGACGGTGCGCTCAATGGCAGCGAGGTCGGAACCCTGCTGCAGAACCTCTTCTCGTCTGCGTCGAACACGCAGGCATTTGTCCAGTCGCGCGGCGACGAAGCCCGGTTCGCCGAGCTCGACGCCGACAACGATGGCCAGATCTCGATGGCCGAATTCGGCATCACGCCCGCCACCGAAACCACGGTCGTGCAGACCACTACCACGGTGATCACGACCACGCAAAGCCCGTCGGTGGACGGTGTGGTCAATGGAACCACCACGCCAGTGCACAGCACGCCGGTAGCCACGGCCCCGGCGACGAGCGATCCTGTGCTTGCTGCCACGACCCCGGAAGAAGACGCCGTGGTTGCCAGTACCGAAGAGGCGGGAGCCGAGACCGAGGACGCGTCCCTGCAGGCCCTCATGCAGACCGTCGACACCGATGGCAGCGGCGACATTTCAAGTACCGAGCTGAACGCCTACGTGGCCAAGCTCAGCGCCCAGGCCGAGGCAGCCAGCAAGCGCTACAACAACACTGCCCTGGCCTCACTGAGCGGCGGCAGCCTCCACGAATCCGCGTGACGCCTGTCGGCGATCAGGGCTTGAGTTCCAGGCTGCTGCGCCACTGTGCAGGCGCCATTTGCAGCGGCCGGTATTCCACGGCGGCCCAGGCGTCGCTCATGTCGCGGTAGCGGCTGGAGAGCACGTTGCCGCTCTGCCCCGTCTGGTAGATGAACAGAGAGTTCTCCGGCTCCGCCAGGTCATAGATGGCGCGCAGGCTGGCCGCGTGCCGGTTGGCAAACGGTGCATCGGCCTTGTCCAGGTGGTACTGGCCCACGTTCACGGTGAATGGGTCGCCCCCCGTCTCCTTGCGAACCTCGAACATGGGCGCCAGCGCTCCGACATTGCTGAATGGGCGGTGCACGGAAATCGCCGGGTGGGCGGCGCCCCAGCGCCAGCGCGACACATCCTGGCCTTGCTGCGCACTGATGCGGTTCAGGGCGCGGTCCAGCGCCGCCGTGCTGGCAGCAGCACAGCCCTGTTGGCCGCACCAGCCGCGGTCGTCGCGTTCCAGAATGCCTTCAACCGCGTTGCGGAACAGCCGCTTGCCATAGAGCTTCTCGAACCGCTCAACCCCCAGGCGCTGGCCCACCACACCACGCGTGAACTCGTCGACCCAGACGCTGTAGAGCAGCGGTGCGGCAGCGTCGGCGGACATGCCGCCCTTGAAGTCCTTGAGCGAAGCCAGCGCGGCAGCGGCGAGCGGGTGGCTGGATGGAGTCTTGCTCAGATGAGGCAGAAGGCGCAGCGTCGCCTCTGAATGCAGATCGCCGTGCATGGCCCGGAAGCTGGCCGTGTCGTGTTTCTCCGTCTGAGCCAACAGGGCCTCGATGCGCTCCTGACGGTACGGCGCCGCCCAGTCCTGGGTCAGGAAATGCGGGTAGTCGACCGCATGGATGCGCTGGTTGGCGGTGGCGATCCAGCCCTTGGCACCATCGTCCTGCGGGGTATCTTCGTAAGGCAGGTATCCCGTCCAGTCGTAGCGGGCGTCCCAGCCTGGCGACGGTGCTACACCGCGGATGCGGTTGTCCGGTGACCGCAGCGGCACCTTGCCCACCGCCTTGAACGCGATGCGGCCGCTGCGGTCGGCCATCACAGCGTTCTGCATCGGTGCGTGGAAGTAGCGGTACGCCTCCACGAGATCGTCGACAGAGCGTGCGCGGTTGGAAGCCAGGGTGGCGTCCACGTTGCGGTTGTCCGCCTCCAGCGCGGTCCAGCGCAGCGACAGCGCGAAGCGCCCGGTGTCGATGAGGTCGCGCGCACGACCCGGCGCATCGCTGAGCACAGGACCATGCCGGCTGCTGCGCACCGTGTGCACCAAGTCCGGCTCACCCTTGACGCGGATGGTTTCGACACGTTCGTCGAACCGTGCCCAAGCCTCCTGCCCCGCTGGCGCCGGCACGCGATAGCGGGTCGGGTCGCTGGGGTCCAGCTGCTCCAGGTAGAGGTCCTGCACATCAGGGCCGGTGTTGGTGAAGCCCCAGGCCACGTCGGGCGTCCGTCCCAGCACCACGAACGGGGTACCCGGCAAGGTGGCCCCGATCACGTCCATGCCCCTGAGGCCCGGCACGTCCGGCGCCTGCAGGCGGGCGAAGTACCAGATCGCCGGCGCGCTCAGGCCCAGGTGCGGGTCGTTGGCCAGCAGCGGCTTGCCACTGGCGCTGCGCGCACCCGACACCACCCAGTTATTGGAGCCTTTGCCCTCCACCTCCCCGAGGGAACGGGTCCACTCGATCACACCTTGCGCCAGCGTGTCCGCAGCAGGCGGGGCCTCGGGAGCACGCGACTGTTTGCTGTCAGCAGCCGGAAACACACGCATGGCGCGGTACAGCTCTGCCAGATCGGCCGAGGCCGCAGGTGCCTCACCCGGATACGGCGGAAACAGCTGCCACAAAGCCGGCGTGTCCAGCACCTGCAGCGCGGACAACCGGGCCAGCTCGTTGCCCCAGTTGCCGCCAAGGTCCAGCGCCATCATCAGGGCCCAGCCTGCGCTGTCCTCGGGTTCCCAGTAGCGACCAGCCGCAGCCTCTTCCCGCGGATCGATGTGCAGGATCTGGAACTCGGGCGACAGCGCTTGCTGGCGTCCTGCAAAAAACGCGTTCACGCCATCGCTGTAGGCCTTCAGCGCCACACGCCCCTCTTCGCTCATACCGGCAAGTTGCGCTTGGGCGGCCTGCCGGATGCCCAGCGTGCGCATGAGCAGATCGGTCTCCAGCGTGGAGCGACCAAACACCTCGGACAACTGACCCCGCATCAGGCGTCGGTTGAACTCCAGCTGCCATCCGCGTTCCTGCGCGTGCACATAACCCATGGCCATCCAGGCGTCCCGCGGATCGGTGGCCAGAATGTGCGCTACATCGCTGCCGTCGCGTTGCACCTGCACGGCACCTCGCAATCCCGGCAGCTGGATTTCACCGTCCATCCGCGGCTGGCTTCGCCACGCATAGATCGACAATCCCACCGCCCCGAGCAGGATCAGCAGCAGCAACAGAAAAAACAAACGGGTCAACCAGCGCATCAGGACCTCCAAGGCTTGAGCGATGGTAGCGGCGCCGGGCCGCAGGTGCACCCGGGCTTGCCAGTGGCTCAGACGCGCGTGCGACCGTGCCCGAGCACCATCTGGCCATCCACCAGACGGAAGCTCACTGTGGGTGCGCTGATGTCCGTGAAGGGGGCGCCCATCGAGAACTCGCCATCGCTGTGCAGCAGGCACTCCTGCCGCCTCAGCGCAATGGCGTTGTCAGTGCCGGCAAAGCGAACCCAGGTGCCGTAGCTGCTGGTGTCTTCCAGCAGGTAGTTGCCCGAGCGGATGTCGATGGAAGCGTGCATCCGGGAGACACGCGGATCGTTCACTACAAAATCGGCCTCCGGCACCCGACCAATCTTCAACGGCAAATCGGTGAGATTGAACGACTGGCTGGCGTCGAGCCAGCCCAGCTCGATGCCTCCGAACACGGACTCCGTGCTTTTTCTCAGAGCATGCAGGTCGGCCGGGAGCGTCAGGAACTCCGAGAGCATTTCGGTCTGCCACTCGATTCGGAAGACCTCTGCCGGCTCCACCCGCCCCTTGATCCGGATAGGCCCCAGGCTGCGACTGCGCACGTTCTGACCCTTGCCCAGCTTGCGGATCACCATGTCATTGGCCAGGATCTGCTCAGGCCCAGCCAGATCGCTCAGACGCGACGCGACGTTGACCGCGTCGCCAAAGCAGTCACCGTCGACCTGCACTACCTGCCCGCGCGCCATGCCGATCTGCATCATCAGCTTGAGCCGGTTGGGCCACTGGGCCACCCGCTGCGAGTGTTCTTGCTGAATGGTGCTCATGCACTCGACGGCAAGCCGGTTGTTGGTGAACGAGAGCAGAACACCGTCGCCCAGCATCTTGACGACCTTGCCGTTGTGTTCAAGTCCCATGGCCCCGATCCACTGGGTCAGCTTGGTCACTGCCTTGGCGGCACGGTCGTTGCCCAGTGTTTCAAACACGGAGACGCTGCCGGTCAGGTCCACAAAGGCAATCGTCAGTTCGGCCATGAAGATGAATAGAAATCGGCCTGGGCGAGGCGGGGTGCTGGTGGTGTCCACCGAAGCGTGGGGCGGCTGGCCGATGGTAACAAGGTGTGTGGTTTATCACACTTCCGGCCATTTAAGCACTGGAATTGACGTGACCTAGTACCGCTGTTGGGCGTTTCCACGTGGTTGAGTCCAAAGGACCTAAACGAACCGGCCGTCATTGAACACTTTCCGGAGCAATTGCTGGCGTCGTCACCAGACCTGTACACGCAATATCTTAAACAGTCTTTCTAAGCGCTTGATTTGGCTGTTGTTTTCTTGACTTTCCTCAAGTTGGAGACCTTGCCCGTGGGTCGCCACGGACGTATCCTGCACCCCATAACTTCCTATCGTTGGGATTGCAAATGCGCTGGATCAAACCCACCATTCGCCACAGCATCTCTGCCTTGCTGGGCACCGAGGTACGCAAGCATGCGCCGGAGTCGCTGGAGCCGGTGCGCCAAGCCATGCTGTCTGTTCTGGGTGAGGCAGGCGCACAAGCCAATCCCAGACTCAAACACCGCCTCATGTATGTGCACGATGTACAGGCGCTCTGGTATGCCCGAGCCGAGATGGTGGCCGTGCTCAGCGGTCTTCACGGCGAGGCACGGGCGGTCGATCTGGTTCGCAGCGTGACACCGGTGTTCAATGGCCTCCTGCCCAAAGGCCTCATGGAATCAACCCGCTCGGCCCGCTGAGGCGTTTGCCAGCGCCACGCTCATCCCCAGAACATCAGGGCCTCGCGCCCCTGCACCATCACCTCCACTTCCCGGCCCACCGGAAGCAACACCTTGGTGGAAACATGCCCGAACGGCAGGCCCGTCAACACCGGCGTCCGGGTCTGACTTCGAAGCCAGTCGACCACCGTTTGCAGCTTGAACCCACGGTCGTGCGGAACCGTCTTGAAGCGGTTGAAACTGCCCAGCACGATCAGCTTCTGTCGTCCCAGGATGCCGGCATGCAACAGCTGCGTCAGCTGCCTTTCGATGCGGTATGGATGCTCATTGACATCCTCCAGAAACAGCACGCCGCCCTTGATTTCGGGCACCCAGGGCGTGCCGACCAATGAACACAGCACCGACAGGTTGCCGCCCCAGAGCACAGCCTTGTGCAGGTGCAGCGATGAACCTTCTTCTTTGGAGGACGTGGGCAGACAAGGCAGGTCCTTTTTGGGCAGCACCCAGCCTGCGCCCTCGCCGTGCCCATCAAGCAAGTCGTCAAAACACGCTTCCATGATGTCGTCGGGCTCTTCGGCGCCAAAGTCCTCACCCAGGGCCGGGCCCGCCCAGGTCACGGCACCCGTCTTGGCCAGCAGCGCGCATTGCAGGGCGGTGAAGTCGCTCAGGCCGACGAACTGGGTGCCCTTGCCGATGGCTTTCGCGAGCTGCTTGTAGGGCAGTGCCGGCAGGATGCGCGTGAGGCCGTAACCCCCGCGAGAAATCAGCGCGACGTCGGCACCGCTGGCGGCAGCACGGCCCACAGCCGCCACGCGTGCCGCGTCGTCACCCGCAAAGCGCATGTGGCTGCTCAGTGCTGCCTCGTCGATCTCGACCTCGTGTCCGAGCTGTTGTAGCCGCTTCACCCCACGGCGGAAGGCGCCCTTGTCGCGCACGGCACTGGAGGGGGAGTAGATGTAGATATGGCTCATGGCTCGTTGTGTGAATCGCGGGGGATGGAAAAGTGCCGGCAGGCGGCGCGGGCAATCTGCTCGCCGTGCTCCGGTACAAAATGACCCGCCTCGGGCAGAGTCCACGGCGGCGGGCACCCCCGGATGTTACGGGCCAAGTCCTGCATGACCGGCTCACCCAGCACCGGATCGCGTGCGCCAATCACCATCAGTGTCCGGCCCTGCCAGCGTTCTCGCCAGAACCGCCGTGCGTCGCGCGAGATCGCGGCTCCTGCATCGTCGGTGTGCTCGGGCACCATGGTGGGAAAAGCGCGCAGCGCAGCGCGATGGCCAGCGTCGGGAAAGGGCGCGTTGTAGGCTTCGCACTCGCCGGCATCGAGGTGCGGATTGCCACGCCCAAACAACCGTCCAACGTCGAACAACGGCTTGTCTGCGCACATCTTGCGCCAGGCCAGGAAACCCGGAGACAGGGCTTCGTCGCCAGTGGCCAGCAGAGTGTTCATGACGAGCAGTCCGGCATAGCGTTCTGGTGAGGCCATCGGCAGGGTCAAACCAAGCAGACCACCCCAATCCTGGACCACCAGCACGACATGGCGCAGATCCAGCCGTTCGATGAACTCCAGCAGCACCTGACGGTGCCAGTCGAAGCGGTGGAACACGTCCTTCTTGGGCTTGTCGCTCTTGCCAAAGCCGATCAGGTCGGGAGCGAGCACGCGATCCCCCGCCGCGACGAAGACGGGAATCATCTTGCGGTACAGATAGCTCCATGCCGGGTTGCCGTGCAGACACAGCCAGGTGCGTGAGGCGTCCCGCGGCCCCTCGTCGAGGTAGTGGAGGCGAAGACCATCCAGTGACGACAGATCAGTCAAATAGTGTGGAGGCCAGGGGTACCCCGGCAACCCGTCGAAGCGGCGTTCGGGTGTGCGCAGCGCATCGTCCCGCAAGGGATGGGCTTCGCGGCGCTGCTGGTTGCGGCGGGCCTTGAAGAAGTCGCTGAGCAGACCGCCGCACTCCCCTGCCCTCACGCCACCCTGCACCACGGTCTGGTGGTTCAGCTGCGCATTCCCGAACAGGTCGACCACCGAACCGGCTGCGCCGGTCTTCGGATCACGCGCGCCGTACACCACACGCCTGAGCCGCGCATGCAGCAGGGCACCGCTGCACATGGCGCAGGGCTCAAGCGTCACGAACAGTTCGCAATCATCCAGTCGGTAATTGCCCAACGCCTGAGCCGCCGCGCGCAGGGCCACGATCTCCGCATGAGCGGTAGGGTCGTGCATGGCAATGGGAGCGTTGCGCCCGACACCCACCACCTTGCCCTGATGCACGACCACCGCGCCGACCGGCACCTCGCCCGCGGCGAGCGCGGCCTGGGCTTCTTTCAGGGCCAGGCCCATGCAATCGGCGTCGTTCATGCCACCATTGTCCCGCACCCTTTGGGTGGCTTTGTCAATCGAACAGCGACGGCTGCCGATCTTCCAGCGGCCAACTGGCCAGCACTTCGTGGCGACCTTGCCCGTAGTGGCTGTCCACGAGCCCGACTTCGGTCACATCCCAAGTCAATGGTTCGATCCGCCGGGCACCAACTGGTGTGTGCTGGTAGTCCACCGTGATGTGCGGATAGAAGGTGGACCGTATCCTGGCCTCGGGCCATCCGACCGCGAGCAGCGCCTCGACCACCTGTCGCCGCAAAAGGGACAAGGGCCGCACGCCGACACCGCGCCCTGCCAGCTCGACTGTCCCGATTTCGCTTTGGAGGCCACGCGACTGCAAGGTGTCAAAACAGACGCGAAAGGGCGCAGCCTCCAGCAATGCCCCCGCACGCAGGGCCAAGGTCAAGATCTCTAACGGAATGCGGTGCTTATACCTGCCCAGGGGCACCAGCGTGGCGTGCAGCCGCTCCGGGGCCATGGGTCTCGAAGGTCCGCGGTACGAGCGGTTCAAATGCTGTTGCAGGCGCCCGATGTCTCGAGCAACCGTCTGCGGCAGGTGCAGCATCACATACAGATCATGGAAGACAACCATGCAAGCCTCCTGGGAAGCGTTTGCGAGGTCTCATTCTCACACAAACACTGTTCATTCGTACAGTATTCGTGTAAACACCTACGGCGTATCAGCCGCAGGGCATGGTCACTCCCACTCGATGGTGGCTGGCGGCTTGGAGCTCACGTCGTAGGTCACGCGGTTGATGCCGCGCACCTCATTGATGATGCGGCTGCTGACCTTCTTGAGCAGTGCATACGGCAGCTCCGCCCAGTCGGCGGTCATGAAGTCGCTGGTCTGCACAGCGCGAAGCGCTACCACGTAGTCGTAGGTGCGGCCGTCGCCCATCACGCCCACGCTCTTGACAGGCAGGAACACCGTGAAGGCCTGGCTGGTGAGGTCATACCAGCTCTTGCCACTGTTGTGGTCGATGGTGGAGCGCAGTTCTTCGATGAAGATGGCGTCGGCACGGCGCAGCAGGTCGGCGTATTCCTTCTTCACCTCGCCCAGGATGCGCACGCCCAGACCCGGGCCCGGGAAGGGGTGGCGGTAGACCATGTCGTGCGGCAGGCCCAGGGCCACACCGAGTTCGCGCACCTCGTCCTTGAACAGGTCGCGCAGTGGTTCCAGCAGCTTGAGTCCCAGTTGCTCCGGCAGACCGCCCACGTTGTGGTGACTCTTGATGGTCACGGCCTTCTTGCTCTTGGCTCCCCCAGACTCGATCACGTCTGGGTAAATAGTGCCCTGTGCCAACCACTTGGCGCCTTTTGTTGAAGCACCACTTGCAATGAGTTTGGCTGCCTCCGCCTTGAACACCTCGACGAACTCGCGGCCAATGATCTTGCGTTTGGCTTCCGGATCGCTCACCCCGGCGAGGTGACCGAGGAACTGGTCGGCCGCATCGACGCGGATCACCTTGGCGTGCAGCTTGCCGACAAACATATCCATCACCATGTCGCCTTCGTGCAGGCGCAGCAGGCCATGGTCCACGAACACGCAGGTCAGCTGGTCACCGATGGCCCGGTGGATCAGGGCCGCGGCCACGGACGAGTCCACGCCGCCCGACAGACCCAGGATGACCTCCTCGTCACCCACCTGCTCGCGGATCTTCTGCACCGCTTCCTCGATGTGGTCGCGCATGATCCAGTCGGGCCGCGTGCCGCAGATTTCCAGCACGAAGCGCTCCAACAGCGCCCTGCCCTGCACCGTGTGCGTGACCTCGGGGTGGAACTGCACGGCGTAGTAGCCGCGCGATTCATCGGCCATGCCAGCGATGGGGCAGGCATCAGTGCTGGCCATGAGCTTGAAGCCCGGCGGCATTTCGGTGACCTTGTCGCCGTGGCTCATCCAGACCTTGAGCATGCCATGGCCTTCGGGTGTGGTGAAGTCCGCAATGTCCTTAAGAAGGGCCGTGTGGCCGCGGGCGCGGACCTCGGCGTAGCCGAACTCGCGCGTCTTGCCCGCCTCGACCTTGCCGCCCAGCTGCTGGGCCATGGTCTGCATGCCGTAGCAGATACCGAGCACCGGCACACCCAGATCGAACACCGCATCGGGTGCCTTGTCGTCCACCTCGTACACGCTGGCGTGGCTACCCGAGAGGATCACACCCTTGAGCTGCCCGTCAGCGGCGTACTCCCGCACCCAGTCGCTGCTCACATCGCAGGGGTGCACCTCGCAATACACGTGCGCCTCTCGCACGCGGCGCGCAATCAGTTGCGTGACCTGGGAGCCGAAATCGAGAATGAGGATTTTCTGGTGCTGCATGGGTCGATGAATGTGAAACTCGGGCTTAGCGCCGCGCCATCCAGCGGCCACCCCACAGGCAGACCACGGACAACATCAGGAGCAGGGACAGTGCCTGCCAATACTGGCGTGGCTCCTCAGTGCGGCTGTAGGGGAACCGACCGGGAGTTTCCCCGGTCAGCAGGCCGTAGATGAGCATCCCGGCGAACAAGGCTGACAGCACATACAGCGCCCTCACCTGCCACCGAAGAAGTTCCGGCCCCACGCGCTTCAGTCCGCGCGATAGTTGGGCGCTTCCTTGGTGATCTGCACATCGTGCACATGGCTCTCGCGGATGCCGGCCGAGGTGATCTCGACGAACTCCGCCTTGGCGCGCATGTGTTCGATGGTCGGGCAGCCACAGTAGCCCATGGAGGCACGCAAGCCACCGGCCATCTGGAAGATGATCGAGACCACAGAGCCTTTGTAGGGCACACGGCCTTCGATGCCTTCGGGCACCAGCTTGTCGGCGTTCGGGTTGCCCGTACTGCTTTCCTGGAAGTAGCGGTCGGCGCTGCCCTGCTGCATGGCGCCGATGGAGCCCATGCCGCGGTAGCTCTTGTAGCTGCGGCCCTGGTACAGCACGATCTCGCCCGGCGCCTCTTCGGTGCCGGCGAACATGCCACCCATCATCACGGTGTTGGCACCGGCCGCAATGGCTTTGGCGATGTCGCCGCTGTAGCGGATGCCGCCATCGGCGATCATGGGCACGCCGGTGGTCTGCAGCGCGGTGGCCACGTTGTCGATGGCCATGATCTGGGGCACGCCCACACCGGCCACGATGCGGGTGGTGCAGATGGAGCCGGGGCCAATACCGACCTTGACGCCGTCGGCACCGGCTTCCACCAGCGCCAGCGCGGCGCTACCGGTGGCGATGTTGCCGCCGATCACGTCGACCTGTGGATAGTTCTGCTTGACCCAGCGCACGCGGTCGATCACGCCCTTGCTGTGACCGTGGGCCGTGTCCACCACGATGGCGTCCACCCCTGCCTTGACCAGCGCCTCGACGCGCTCTTCGGTGCCTTCACCCACACCCACCGCCGCCCCCACGCGCAGGCGGCCAGCGGCGTCACGCGCGGCGTTAGGGAAGTTCAGCTGCTTGGTGATGTCCTTGACGGTGATCAGGCCCTTGAGTTCGAAGGCGTCGTTGACCAGCAGCAAACGCTCCAGCTTGTGCTTGTTCAGCAACGCCTTGGCCTGTTCAGGCGTGGTGCCTTCGGGAACCGTGATCAGGCGCTCGCGCGGCGTCATGATCTCGCTGACCGGCAGGTCGTAGCGGCTCTCAAATCGCAGGTCGCGGCCAGTCACGATGCCCACCACCTTGCCTGCATCTACCACCGGGAAGCCAGACACCCCCAGCTCGTCGGACAGCTCCATGACCTGACGCACGGTGGTCGAGGGGCTGATGACCACCGGGTCCCGCAACACGCCGGACTCGTAGCGCTTGACCTTGGCCACATGGGCGGCCTGTTCCTGCGCCGAGAGGTTCTTGTGGATGATACCGATGCCACCTTCCTGGGCAATGGCAATCGCCAGCCGGGCCTCCGTCACGGTGTCCATGGCAGCAGAGACCAGGGGCAGGTTCAGACGGATGTTGCGGGTGAACTGGGTGGCGAGGGAGGTGTCCTTGGGCAGGACTTGGGAGTACGCGGGGACGAGCAGAACGTCGTCAAAAGTGAGCGCTTTGCCGAGGAGGCGCATGGGGTGAAGCTCCAAAAACACGATTGTACCCGGCGTCCACCCGAGGGAGCCGCTGTCTGCAGAACGCCACCACATCGGGCCACAAGCTCCGTCAAGCTGACAAAAGCGCTACTTCGTCACCTGACGCGCGCCTTGTGGTGGGCAGCTGAGAGGCCCCGGGTTAAACTGGATCGCATGCTGAGCCGTCACACACCCTCCTCTTTTTCGCGAGTCCTCGCATTCGCAGCGCTTGCCACTCTATTCAGTGGATCCACCTGGGCGCAATGGGTCTGGGTGGACTCTTCCGGCAACAAGGTTTTCAGCGACACGGCGCCGCCGCCTGGCACGCCCGAGAAGAGCATTCTTCGCACCCCCGGGGCCGTGCGTCAAACGGGGCCAGCTAGCCCAGCACCGACCGGAACCGACCCCACGGCAGCCGGCCAGCCCCCTGCACAGGTGGCCGATGCGCCGAAGGTGACCGGTCGCGACGAACAGCTCGAAGCGAAGAAGAAACAGGCGGAAAAACAGGCCCAAGAAGCGGCTCAGGCCAAGAAGAAGGCCGAAGACGACCGGATTGCGGCGGCCCGCGCCAGCAACTGCGAGCGCGCCAAACGCGCCAAGGCCACGCTGGATTCGGGTGTTCGCATCGCCACCACCAATGCCAAAGGCGAGCGTGAAATCATGGATGACAAGGCGCGGGCGGCTGAGCAGCAGCGCATCGACGGCGTCATCCGTTCAGACTGTGGCCCTGCATCGGCCACCGCGCAGAACGTCAACTGAGGCCCTTGGCCAGAACCTGACTAGTAGCCGGCCTTCGAATTGGGCCGCCGCTGGGCAAACAGCCCGGCATTGCGTGAGCCTTGACCGACGAATCGCTCTCTGCGGGCCACCTTGGGGTCCACCCTCAGGTCCCGGTACAGTTCGACGCGGTCGCCATCTCTGAGTAATGTGCTTGGCGCTGCCTTTCGGCCCCACACCCCACAAGTCCATGTGGAGTCCTTTGAACCGTCCGTTCCCAGCGACCAACCGACCATGGCCAGAGCTTCAGCGATGGTCGCACCGTCGGAAAGCTGCAGAGGCAACTCTTCCACCGCCCGGGGTTTGGGAGAACGCACCAGCACCACGGAAATCATGCGCCGTACACCTGGTCTGCGCGCTTGACGAAAGCGTCCACCAGACTGCCCGCTATCCGATCGAACACCGGCCCCACCAAAGTGGCAAGGGCCTGGCTTGAAAAGCCATAGGTCAGCGTGAACTCCACCTTGCAGGCCCGCTGGCTGCCATCGCCCAGCGGCGTGAAGTTCCAGACCCCCTCCAGGTGAGAGAACGGGCCATCCACCAGCTCCATCAGCACCTGTCGGTCATCGATGTGCCGGTTCCGAGTGGTGAAGCTCTGCTTCAGACCGCTGATGGCCATGCCCACGCGGGCTACCATGCCGTGCTCATTGCGCTCCATCACCTCGCTGTGGTCGCACCATGGAAGGAACTGCGGGTAGTGCTGCACATCGGTGACCAGCGCAAACATCTCGTGGGCGCTGTGCCAGAGCAGGACGGACTTCTGAATCGTTTTCATACAATCGGCGCCCATTGTATGGGTCGCCCGCGGCCCCATTTACCGTTCCATGTCCACCAAACCCAGCAAATCCGCCGCCAAGACCGCTGACAGCCGCATCGCGGACAACAAGAAGGCCTTGTTCAACTACGCCATCGAAGAACGTTTCGAGGCGGGCATGGTGCTGCAAGGCTGGGAGGTGAAGGCGCTGCGCGAGGGCAAGGTGCAACTCACCGACGGCTACGTGGTGATCCGGGAAGGCGAACTGTTCCTGATCGGCTGCCAGATCAATCCGCTCAGAACCGCCTCGACCCATGTGAGCCCGGACTCGGTGCGCACCAAGAAGCTGTTGCTGCACAAGGACCAGATACGGCGCCTGATAGGCAAGGTGGAACAGAAGGGCCACACCCTGGTGCCACTGAACCTGCACTGGAAAAGCGGCAAAGTGAAATGCGAGATTGCGCTCGCCAAAGGCAAGGCAGAGCACGACAAGCGCGACACCATCAAGGACCGCGAAGGCAAGCGCGAGGTCGAGCGAGCGATGAAGCAGCGCCAGCGCTGAACCCGCAGGACCCGGCGCTCTGCAGCGATTCAGCCCAGATGGCGCAACGGATGGGCGCTGGCAGGCCAGGGGCTGACGAAAAATGCCCCGACATCGGTGGCTGCCACATCTTCAATGTGGGAGGGGTTCCAGCGCGGCGCGTGGTCCTTGTCCACCGCCAGTGCGCGGATGCCTTCAACGGTCTCGCTCGCGGCACCCGGTCGCAGGTGGAAGCAGCGTCGGACCAGGTCACGCTCCATGCGCAGCTCTTCGGCCAGCCCCATGCCCCGGGCCCGGCGAACCTGCTCCAGCACCACATGCAGCATCAGAGGTGAACGCTTGCGCAGCAACTGTACGGTTTCGCTGGCCCACTCGCCTTGGGCCTGCTCCAGCGCTTGAACCACCGCCTTCACGTTGTCCAATGCAAATACGCGGTCGATGTCCGCCTGCGGAAAATGCGCCTTCGGTGGCACCTTCTGGACGTGATTGAGGCACCAGCGCTCCACCGCCACGCCGCTCTCGTAGGGCGTCTGACCCAGGCTGTCCCACAGGCCCGCAAGGCGGCCGCTGTCCATCACCGCGTCCGCCAGGCCGGCCGCCAGCGCATGAGCGCCGTCGAGCACCAGACCGGTCATGGCCAGGTACTCACCCAGCCGGCCCGGGCAGCGGCTCAGGAAGTAGCCCCCTCCTACATCCGGGAACAGACCGATGCCGGTTTCCGGCATGGCGATCTTGCTGCGTTCGGTGACGATGCGCAGGCTCGCTCCCTGGCTGATGCCCATGCCTCCGCCCATGCAGATGCCGTCCATGAACGCGATGTAGGGCTTGGGGTAGGTGTGGATCAGGTGGTTGAGCGCGTACTCCTCGGTGAAGAAGTCCTCAAGTTCTGGGTTGCCCGCGAGCGCCGCCTGGTGAAAGAAGCGGATGTCACCGCCCGCGCAGAAGCTGCCGAACGCGCCCTCCTTGCCCGTGCCACGGATCGCCACTGCCAGCACCTGCGAATCTTCACGCCAGGCCAGCAAGGCGGCACTGATGTCGCGGATCATGCCCAGCGACAGCGCGTTCAGCGCCTTGGGCCGGTTGAGCGTGATGCAACCGACGCGACCACGGACTTCGGTGATGATGAACTGTTCGGACCCATTCATGGCGTTTCTCCAACGGATGTCTCGGTATTCCTGGCGCTGAGGGTCTGAATGCGTAGTGCACCCTGGCGGTCACGCCAGCCGGCCAGTTCGTTGAGCAGCAGTGCACCGATTACCACGCTGCCGCCCAGCATCACCTCTTGTCCAGGGGTCTCGTTGGCCCACAGCCAAGCCCACACGATGCCGAAAATCACCTCCAGCAGCGCCAGCAAGGACACCTCTGGCGCTTTCAGCGAACGGGCACAGACCACCGCCAGCGTGCAAGGAATCGCCAGCTGCACCAGACCCAGCATGGCCAGCCAGACGATGTCGCTGCCGGTGGCCTGAAACGGAAACGCCAGCGGCAGGGTGGCCACGGTTGATACCAGTGCCCCCACCAGCACCGACGGAACAAGGTCGATGGACTCCCCTTGTTGCTGGCTGCGCTGCACCACTGTCCAGTTGATCGCACCTGCCACCGGAACGCAAAGCGATGCCAGAGACCCCAGGACCAGGCCGGATGCGTTTGCCGCCGGGTCGGTCAATGCGACCCACATCTGGCTGCCGTACATGTAAACAATCCCGGCGCCGGCCGTCACGATGGCGGCCCAGGTGCGCACGGGAAGTCGCTGACCGATGAACACGCGTGCCAGCACGGCGGTGAACAAGGGCCCGACTGCCATGATCACCAGTACGTTGGCGACGCTGGTGAAGGTGAGCGCCAGCATGAAGGCGGTGAACATCACACTCCAGCAGACGCCCGACACCCAGAAGGCACGCGATCCGGCAAGGATGCCCCAATGCCGCTGCAACGCACCCTGCCCCGCCTGGGCATCGGCCAGACCGGTGGACGCTCGGTCCGCCTCCCGCCACAGGGGAAGGATGAGCAGCAGCGACACAAAGGTGAATGCGCTGCGCCAGAAGGTGACTTCGAAGCGTGCGGCCGACTCCAGCTGGCGCGAGACCACGCCGGCTATCGACCACATCAGGGTCACAGCGACCATGAGGAACACCGCCTGGGTGTGGGTCAGACGGTTGAGCAACTTGAATGGCATGGCTGTGGAGTTCGCCTTCGCGGGCAGCCAGCGGCCGCCCGGCTGGTCAGGCCTCGCGCTGGGCGCGCTTGCGATCGTGTTCCTTGAGGTGGCGCTTGCGCAGGCGCACGCTCTTGGGCGTGATCTCAACCAGCTCGTCCTCTTCGATGAACTCCACGCCGTACTCCAGCGTGAGGTCGATCGGAGGCGTGATCTTGATCGCGTCTTCCTTGCCACTGACACGGAAGTTGGTCAGCTGCTTGGTGCGGGTGGCGTTGACCACCAGGTCGTTGTCGCGGCTGTGGATGCCGACGATCATGCCCTCGTACACCGGGTCGTTGGGCTTGACGAACATGCGGCCGCGGTCGTCGAGCTTGCCCAGCGCGTAGGTGAAGATTTCGCCGTCGTCCATGGAGATCAGCACGCCGTTCTTGCGGCTGGCGATCTCGCCCTTGTGGGGTTCGTAGCCATCGAAGATGTTGCTGATCAGGCCGGAACCGCGGGTCAGGTTGAGGAACTCGTTGGAGAAGCCGATCAGGCCACGGGCTGGAATGCGGTATTCCAGGCGCACGCGTCCCTTGCCGTCCGGCACCATGTTCACCAACTCGCCCTTGCGCTCCCCCAGGGCCTGCATCACGCCGCCCTGGTGGCCTTCTTCGATGTCGGCCGTGACCAACTCGATCGGCTCGCACTTCTCGCCGTTGATCTCGCGGAACACCACACGCGGCTTGGACACAGCCATCTCGTAGCCTTCGCGGCGCATGTTTTCCAGCAGGATGGTCAGGTGCAGTTCGCCGCGGCCAGACACCTCGAAGATGCCGTCCTCGTCGGTTTCTTTCACACGCAGGGCCACGTTGTGCTGCAGTTCCTTCTGCAGGCGGTCCCAGATCTGGCGGCTGGTCACGAACTTGCCTTCGCGGCCGGCCAACGGACTGGTGTTGACGCAGAAGTTCATGGTCAGGGTCGGTTCATCCACCTTGAGCATGGGCAGCGGCGTAGGCTTCAGCGGATCGGTGACGGTCACACCGATGCCGATGTCGGCGATGCCATTGATCAGCACGATGTCACCGGGCCCGGCCTCGGTCACCTGCACGCGGTCCAGCCCCTGAAAGGTCAGGACCTGGTTGATCCGACCCTTGATGCTCTTGCCGTCCTCACCTTCCATCACCAGCACATCCATGCCGGGGCGGATCTTGCCGGCGCTGATGCGGCCGACGCCAATGCGACCGACGAAGGTGGAAAAGTCCAGTGCGGAGATCTGCAACTGCAGCGGCGCATCCGGGTCGCCCTGGTGGGCCGGCACATGCTTGAGCACCGTGTCGAACAATGCCGACATGTTCGGACCCCATTGCTCGCCGGGAGCGCCCTCTTCCAGCGAAGTCCAGCCATTGATGCCCGAGGCATAGACCACCGGGAACTCCAGCTGCTCGTCCGTAGCGCCCAGGTTGGCAAACAGGTCGAAGGCCTCGTTGATCACCTTGGTCGGGTTGGCACCGGGCTTGTCGACCTTGTTGACCACCACGATGGGTTTCAGGCCGAGGGCCAGTGCCTTCTTGGTCACGAAACGGGTCTGCGGCATCGGGCCTTCTTGGGCATCGATCAGCAATACCACGCCGTCCACCATGGACAGCGCGCGCTCCACCTCGCCGCCGAAGTCCGCGTGGCCCGGGGTGTCGACGATGTTGATGTGGGTCCCTTGCCAGCTCACGGCGCAGTTCTTGGCCAGGATGGTGATACCGCGCTCGCGTTCGATGGCGTTGTTGTCCATCACCGTGTCCACGACCTTTTCGTGCTCGGCGAAGGTGCCCGACTGGCGGAGCAGCTGGTCGACCATGGTGGTCTTACCGTGGTCGACGTGGGCGATGATGGCGATGTTGCGGATCTGTTTGCTCATGTTGCAGGTTCCAGGATTTGCTGTATTTCGATGGGGCTCAGCAGCCGCCCCGGGATGAGTTCGCCGGCCTGTGTGTGGCCGCTGCCCAGCAGGACCGGCGTGCGGGAGGTGCCCGGTGGCGGGCCGTAGATTGCCACGCGGGACAGGTCGGACCAGACCCCGCGGCGGCGCACACCGCTGAGGAAACGCGCGGCATTGTCGCTGTCGAGCGTGACAGCCGTGTGGTCGGGCAGCAGGGCTTGCACCGGCAGCAGCCGCTGCATGCGCTGCTCTTCGGGCAACGCCTCAAGGGCTTCGACCGTGATGCACTGGCTGGCGTCGAAAGGACCGGTCTGCACCCGGCGCAGCAGGCTCAGGTGCCCGCCGCAGCCCAGGGCCGCTGCAATGTCTTCGCCCAGCGTGCGGATGTAGGTGCCCTTGGAGCAGCGCACGCGCAATCGCAGGAAAGGCTCATCGCCCTCCAGCCCCAATTCCAGCAACTCCAAGTCGTGGATGGTGACCGCGCGCGGCGCACGCTCCACCGTGACGCCTTCACGGGCATATTCGTACAGCGCCTTGCCATCCTTCTTGAGGGCGCTGTGCATGGGCGGAATCTGGGTGATGGGCCCAGTGAAGCGATCCAGCACCTCTACCACTTGCCCGACGCTGCAGGTCACCGGACGGCTCTCCAGCACATCGCCCTCGGCGTCGCCGGTGGTCGTGGTCACACCCAGGCGGACCACGGTCTCGTAGCTCTTGTCGGCGTCCAGGTGCAGCTGGCTGAACTTGGTGGCGGCGCCGAAGCAGATCGGCAGCACACCTGTGGCCAGCGGGTCCAGTGTCCCGGTGTGCCCGGCCTTCTCGGCGCGCAGCAGCCATTTGGCTTTCTGCAAGGCCTGGTTGCTGGAGAAACCCAGCGGCTTGTCGAGCAACAGCACCCCATGCACAGGGCGCCGTGGCACCCTGGTGCTGTGGCGCTGCATGGTCATTCCTCGTTCTTGGAACGCGACGCAACGGCCTTGGAGATCAGCGCGTTCATGTCCGCCGCCCGTTCGGTGGTGCGGTCGAACACGAAGTGCAGCGTCGGCACGGTGTGGATGTGCAGGCGCTTGAACAGGCCGTTGCGCAGGAACCCCGCTGCGGCATTCAGGCCCTGAGTGGTCTCATCGGGATTGCCGGTGAGCAGGCTGAAGAACACCTTGGCGTGGGCGTAGTCGGGCGTGACCTCGACCGCATTGATCGTGACCATGCCCACCCGAGGATCCTTGAGCTCGCGCGCGATCAACTCTGCCAGATCGCGCTGGATCTGGTCGGCGACGCGGAAGCCGCGGTTGGGTACGGAGGAAGCCTTGCGGGGCATGGTGGTGCTCGATCCTTACAGCGTACGAGCCACTTCCTTGACCTCGAAGAACTCCAGCTGATCACCTTCCTTGATGTCGCTGTAGTTCTTGAGCTTGATACCGCACTCGAAGCCTTCCTTGACTTCTCGCACGTCGTCCTTGAGGCGTTTGAGGGTGTCGATCTCGCCGGTGTAGACCACCACGTTGTCGCGCAGCAAGCGGAAGTGCGCGTTGCGGGTGACCATGCCCGAGGTGACCATACAGCCGGCGACGGTGCCGATCTTGGACGCCACGAACACGGTGCGGATCTCGGCCGAGCCGATGACCTCTTCCCGCTTCTCGGGCGCCAGCAGGCCGGACATGGCCGCTTTCAGATCGTCCACGGCGTCGTAGATGATGTTGTAGTAGCGTAGGTCGACGTCGTTGCCCTCGGCGAGCTTGCGCGCGCCGACATCGGCACGCACGTTGAAGCCGATGATGACCGCCTTGGAGGCGATCGCCAGGTTGACATCGGACTCGCTGATGCCGCCCACGCCGGAGAACACCAGCTGCACCTTGACCTCGTCGGTCGAGAGCTTGAGCAGCGAGGCGCCCAGCGCTTCCTGCGAGCCCTGCACATCGGCCTTGACGATGATGGGCAGGACCTTGACCTCGCCGGCCGACATGTCAGTAAACATGTTTTCCAGCTTGGCGGCCTGTTGCTTGGCCAGCTTGGTGTTGCGGAACTTGCCCGCACGGTACGTGGCGATTTCACGCGCGCGGCGCTCATCGGACATCACCATGAAGTCGTCGCCGGCCTGCGGCACTTCGGAAAGGCCCTGGATTTCCACCGGAATGGAAGGACCGGCTTCCTTGATAGGCTTGCCGTTTTCGTCCAACATGGCGCGCACCCGGCCAGATGTCTGGCCGACCAGCACCACGTCGCCGGTTTTGAGGGTACCGCTCTGGACCAGAACGGTCGCGACCGAACCACGGCCCTTGTCCAGACGTGCTTCGATCACCAGACCCTTGGCCATGGCATCGACCGGGGCCTTGAGTTCGAGAACCTCGGCCTGCAGCAACACCTGCTCCAGCAAGGCATCGATGCCTTCGCCGGTCTTGGCGGACACACCCACGAAAGGCACATCGCCACCGAACTCTTCGGGCACCACTTCTTCGGCCACCAGTTCCGAGCGCACGCGCTCGAGGTTGATGCCAGGCTTGTCGATCTTGGTCAAGGCCACGACCATGGGGACCCCTGCGGCCTTCGCATGCTTGATCGCTTCCTTGGTCTGCGGCATCACGCCGTCGTCGGCCGCACACACCAGAATGACGATGTCGGTGGCCTGGGCACCACGGGCTCGCATGGCGGTGAAAGCCTCGTGACCCGGGGTGTCGAGGAAGGACACCATGCCGCGCGGTGTTTCCACGTGGTAGGCACCGATGTGCTGCGTGATGCCGCCTGCCTCGCCCGCCGCCACTTTGGAGCGGCGGATGTAATCGAGCAGCGAGGTCTTGCCGTGGTCCACGTGGCCCATGACAGTGACCACCGGGGCGCGCGGCTTGAGCTCGGCCTGGTGCTGGCCCGCTTCCTCGTCGGTGAAGGCTTCCGGATCGTCCAGCGCGGCCACCACCGCGGTGTGACCCAGTTCTTCCACCACGATCATGGCGGTGTCCTGGTCCAGCGGCTGGTTGATGGTGACCATCTGGCCCAGCTTCATGAGCTGCTTGATGACCTCGGACGACTTCAGGCTCATCTTGTGTGCGAGTTCGGCCACCGTGATGGTTTCCGGCACGTGCACTTCGATGACCTTGGCTTCCGTCGGGGCCACAAAGCTGCTCTGCGCGTTGTCACGGCTGTCGCGATCACCACGGCGACCGCCACCCTTGGGGCCGCTGCGCCAGTTGGAGCGACCGGCGCTGGTGTCGCCACGGGTCTTGATCTCTTTCTTCTTCGCTGCGTCGTCCTTCCAGGTCGACGACAGGTTCTCGGACTTCACTTCTTTCTTGCCGCCCAAGCCAGGCGCAGCTGGCGCACCCGCAGCAGTCTTGGCTGCCGGCGTGCCAGCAGGCTTGTGCAGCGTGCCCTTGATGGCCTTGGGATCCGGCGTGGGCTCAGGCTTCTTGGCCACCAGGGTCTTGGCTGGAGCGGCCATCATCGCGCGAATGTTGGCGGCCTCGGCCTCGGCCTTGCGCCGGCGCTCCAGCAAATCCTGGGCGCGCGACTCTTCGGCCTTGCGGGCTTCGGCCTGCTTGTCGGCCTCCGCCTTGGCAGCGGCTTCACGCTCGGCCGCGGCAGCGGCCCGGCGCTGGTCTTCCTTGGCGGCCTCTTCCTTGGCAGAGTCGACAGAGGCGGCGGATTTCGCTGCCGCCAGTTGCCGCGCCTGGGCCGCGGCCTCCTCGGCCTCTGCAGCCTTGCGCGCGAGCTCCGCCTGGCGAGCCTCTTCGGCTTCGCGCTGCTGGCGCTTGATCAGCAGTTCTTCTTCCTGGCGCCGCAGCAGCTCGGCCTGACGGCGCGCCTCTTCCTCGCGTCGGGCCAGCTCGGCCGGGTCCACCGCCGGTGTGGCCGGCTCAACGGACTCCACCGGTGCATCCGGGACCACCACCTCGTCGTCGCGCTTGACGAACGTACGCTTCTTGCGTACTTCGACCTGGATGGTGCGGGCACGCCCAGTCGCGTCGGCCTGCTTGATCTCCGTGGTGGACTTCTTCACCAGCGTGATCTTCTTGCGCTCGGCGCCGGCGGTCCCGTGACTGGCCTTGAGGTGGCCCAGCAGCTTCTGCTTGTCGGTCTCGGTGACCACATCGGTCCCAGCGGTTTTAGGCACCCCGGCAGCAGAAAGCTGCTCCAGCAGGGTGGTGGTGGGCTTGTTCAGCTCGGCGGCCAATTCGGCAACGGTGGTACTGGTCATAGGTGTTTCTTCTCCGCTCGTGCCTGCACGGGTCAGTTGGACGCAGGCGTCTCCTCACCGGAGAACCAGTGAGCGCGGGCGCGCATGATCAGATTAGTCGCCTCTTCAGGCGTCTGCCCCGTCATGTCGGTCAGTTCATCGGTAGCCAAGTCGGCCAGCTCGTCGCGGGTGTGCACGCCGCCATCAGCCAGCTTGGCCACCAGCTCCGGCGTCATGCCTTCGAGGTCGCGCAGATCCTGCGACACCTCTTCCACGCTTTCTTCACGAGCGATCTCCATCGTCAGCAGCGCGTCTTTGGCGCGAGCACGCAGTTCGTTGACGGTGTCCTCGTCGAAGGACTCGATCTCCAGCATCTCCTGCAGCGGCACATAGGCCACCTCTTCCAGGCTGGTGAAGCCTTCTTCAATCAGGATGTCGGCGATCTCCTGGTCCACGTCCAGCTTGGACATGAACAGCTTGCGGATGCCGTCGGCCTCTTCGGCCTGCTTCTGGGCAGACTCGTCGGCGGTCATGATGTTGATGCGCCAGCCAGTCAGTTCGGATGCAAGACGGACGTTCTGGCCACCGCGGCCGATGGCGATCGCGAGGTTTTCCTCGTCCACCACCACGTCCATGGCGTGCCGCTCTTCGTCGACCACGATGGACACGACGTTGGCCGGCGCCAGGGCGCCGATCACGAACTGCGCGGGGTCTTCGGACCAGAGCACGATGTCCACGCGCTCGCCCGCCAGCTCGTTGGTGACCGCATTGACGCGCGATCCGCGCACACCGACACAGGTGCCAATGGGGTCGATGCGCTTGTCGTGAGACAGCACGGCGATCTTGGCGCGCGAGCCGGGGTCGCGGGCACAGGTCTTGATCTCCAGCAGGCCCTGCTCGATCTCCGGCACCTCCTGGCGGAACAGCTCGATCATGAACGAGGGAGCGGAACGCGACAGCAGGATGGGTGCGCCACGCAGCGTCAGGTCGACCTCCATGATCATGGCGCGCACGCGGTCGCCGGTGCGGAAGTTCTCCTTGGGGATCATCTCGCCGCGCTTGAGGCGTCCTTCCACGCGTCCGCTCTCGACGATCAGGTCGCCCTTGTCCATGCGCTTGACGGTGCCGACAAAAATCTTGTCGCCGCGGCTCATGAAATCGTTGAGCAGCATTTCGCGCTCGGCGTCGCGGATTTTCTGCAGGATCACCTGCTTGGCAGCCATGGCGCCGATGCGACCAATGGGCACGCTTTCCACCGGCTTCTCGATGTAGTCGCCCTCTTCGATGTCCGGAATGTCGTCCCGGGCATCGCTCAGCAGCTCCTCGGCGTCGGGGTTCTGCAGTCCTGCCGAGTCGGGCACCACCAGCCAGCGGCGGAAGGTTTCGTAGGCGCCCGTGTCCGGATCCATCGCGACACGGATGTCGACCTCACCCTTGTAGAGCTTTTTGGTCGCCGAGGCCAGCGCCTGCTCGACCGCACCCAGCACGACGTCGCGCTCGACGTTCTTCTCGCGCGAGATGGCATCGATCAGCATCAACATTTCGCGATTCATATCAGTCGCCTACCTTTCCGTATCTCTTATCTCAAATCACAAAAACTCAGGAGCCGGCACGCCGCCCCTTGAAATTCACGATGGGCGCCAAACGAGCCTGCTGGACGTCGTCCAGTGCAAACGTCAGCGCCTGCAAGGGCGCAGGCTCGCGCTTCTTGCTCACGCGCTGCCCTGGCTTGACGGGCGGCTCATCACTCCATACCACCTGCCACATCACCCCGTCGGCGGCCCGCTCCAGCGTGCCGCGAAACTTTTTTCTGTTGGCGGCCACCGCGCCGCCGGTAGCGCCGATGGGCGCCTTCAGCGTGAGGTCTATGACCTGCCCCTGGAACCGCTGGTAGTCGGCCTCGTGCCGCAGCGGCCGATCGATGCCGGGCGAGCCCACTTCGAGGCGCCGGTAATCCAGACCCTCGACCTCCAGCAGGTACTGCAACTGCCGGGTGACCGTCTCGCAGTCCTCCACGGTCACGAACTGCTCGGGGCCTGCGGCTTCACCGGGCTGCGGGGCCTGCCATGGCAGGTCGATCGTCACCCGGAGCAAACCACCAGCCGAACGCTCCAGATCCACCAGGTCAAAACCCAGTCCGGTCACGGTTTGCGCAATGGTTTCTTGCCAGCTCATCGGGTGTGTTGCGGCCTTGTGGTGAAGGGAATCGGAATTCCGGAAAGCGTTTGGACAAAAAAAATGGGCCGGTAGTAACCCGCCCATTTGGTCGTGAAGCCAGCATTGTACTCCGTGCGGCACCTTTCTTGCAATAGCGCCGACCAGGAATGCGTCAGATGCCGAGCACCCACTGGATGACGTTTTTGGCCATGAAACCCATCATGCCCAGAGAGAGCACCAGAAAGATGATGAAGGTGCCGAATTTGCCGGCCTTGGACTCCAGGGCCAGATTCAACACGATGAACAGCATGTAGAGAATGAAGGCCCCCACCCCGAAGGTCAGGCCGAACTGAGCGATCTGACCCTCGGTCAGACCAAATATCGTGTTTTCCATGACTGGGAAATGGGCCCGACTCAGTGAAACGAGACCGGCGATGGGGTGACGGTGAGATCGCGGTAGGCGTGCCAGCTGGCGTGGGCGATCAGTGGGATGACCACCACCAGCCCCACCAGTGCAGTGACCATGCCCAGTCCGACCAGCATCGTGATCAGCACAGCCCACCAGACCAGCGGCCCCGGGTAGTCGGCCACCGCGCGCCAGCTGGCGGTGACCGCCATGCTCACGGGCACGCTCTTGTCGATCAGCATGGGTATGGCGACCACACTGGATGCAAACACAGGCGCCGCCAGCAGGGAGCCCATCACCAGCCATGCTTCGAAGAGGCCGACCTCTTTGACAAGCACCACATGGCGGAAAAAGTCCACAGGCTTGAGGATGGGGGTCGGCGACCAGAGTGTGATCAGGCCGGCCGATGCCATCACCCAGCCCGTTCCGGCCAAGCCCAGCAACACGCCGAAACGCACCAGTCGGCCATCAAAAGAGCGCCAAAGCGCGATCACATCGCGCAGCCCGGCTTTGCGGCCCGCCGCACGCTCACGGCTGATGTGATAGAGGCCTGTGGCCAGCACCGGCGCCACGATCAGGAAGCCCGAAAACGCACCGGCCAGCAGCCAGAAGCGGTCCCGCGCCAGCCAGAGCAGCAGCCAGCCGAACAGGGCCAGCGCCAGCCCGTGAACCAGACCTGGCAGCGGGTTGGCCCGCAGGTCTTCCCAGCCGCGCTCGATCCAGCGGGTCGGCGAAATCATGTCCACGGGCATGGTCCGTGTCGTCGCGGGCTTGAGGGCTTGGGTCATGGACAGCAGCGTGTGGACGTGGTCGGATGCATTCGACAAGGCGCCAGTGCGCCGGGGCCGATCCTAATGGAAGCTCAGGACGCGGCGCTGACAAGTGCCTGCGTGTAGGCGTTGCGCGGCGCACGGAGAACCTGCTCAACAGGGCCATGCTCCATCACGACACCGTCTTTGAGCACCAGCACCTCGTGGGCCATGGCCCTGATCACCGCGATGTCGTGGGTGATCAGCAGGTAGCTCAGTCCTCGCTCTCGCTGCAGGCGCTGCAGAAGGGCCAGCACCTGTTGCTGGACCGTCACGTCCAGCGCACTCGTCGGCTCGTCCAGCACCAGCAGTTGCGGCTCGACGATCAGCGCACGCGCAATGGCGAGGCGCTGGCGCTGACCGCCGGAGAACTCGTGCGGGTAGCGCTGAAGCCAGTCGTCGGCCTGACTGGCTTCGGGCACCAGCCCGACGTCGGCCAGCGCCGACCTCACCCGTTCTCGACGCTGTATCGCATCCAGCCCTGGCTCGTGAACGCTGAGCCCTTCACCCACGATCTGTTCCACGGTCATGCGTGGGGAGAGCGAGGAAAACGGATCCTGAAACACCACCTGCACCTGCCGGCGCAGCGCCTTTTCGGCTCCCGACTGGCGCGCTTGCGCCCAACCGGTGTCGCCCAGTTGCAGTTCACCGCCGTGCGGCAAAAGGCCCAGTGCGGCCAGCGCCAGGGTGGACTTGCCCGACCCGGACTCGCCGACCACCCCCAGCGTGGTGCCCGCCGGGATCGAGAAGTCGGCCCCCTGCAGCGCGACGAAACTGCCGCGCCGGAACCACCCCCGGACGCCCGGCAGCGGCACCGGGTAGCTCACCCGAAGACCCTTGGCCTGCAGCACCGCCGGTGCACCTGCGGACGGTTCCACCACATCGCGCCGGGCCTCGCTGGCGAGCAGGCGGCGGGTGTAGGCATGCTGCGGATCGGCGTACACCAACTGCACGCTGCCCTGCTCCACAAGATGCCCCTTCTCCATCACGGCCACCCTGTCGGCAAAGTGCCGCACCAGGTTCAGGTCGTGGGTGATGAGCAGCACCGCCATGCCGTGCTGGCGCTGCAGGTCCGACAGCAGGGCCAGGATCTGGGCCCGCACCGTGACGTCCAGGGCGGTGGTCGGCTCGTCGGCGATCAGCAACTTCGGTTGGGCCGCCAGCGCCATGGCGATCATGGCGCGCTGGCGCTGACCGCCGCTGAGCTGGTGCGGAAATGCCCCGGCGCGCCGGGCGGGCTCGGGGATGCCGGTGGAAGCCAGCAACTCGATGGCGCCGGACCGGGCCTGCGCGGGGGTGAGACCTTTCTTGAGCTGGAGCACCTCGACGATCTGCTCGCCCACGCTGTAGAGCGGGTTGAGCGCCGTCATCGGCTCCTGGAAGATCACCGCGATGCGATCGCCCCGGATGCCGCGCAGCGCGTGTTCGCTCAAGGCCTGCAGATTCGTGCCGCCAAAGTTGGCCGTTCCGCGCACCTCGGCGTTCTGGATCAGCCGCAGCAGCGACAGCGCCGACACCGTCTTGCCAGAGCCCGACTCGCCGACCAGCGCCAGCTTCTCACCGGCCGCCAGCGAAAAGTCGATGCCGTGCACCACCTCGTGGCCACCAAACGAGACGCTCAGGCCCTTGACTTCCAGCAGCGGCGTCATCGGTCGGCCTTTCGCGGATCGAGCGCGTCCCGCAGCGCGTCGCCCATGAAGGTCAGCAACAGCAGCGTGATGACCAACACGCCGAAGGTCGAGAGCGAGATCCACCAGGCGTCGATGTTGTTCTTGCCCTGGCTGAGCAGTTCACCCAGCGAGGGCGTACCCGGCGGCACCCCCAGGCCCAGGAAGTCCAGCGAGGTCAGCGCCAGGATGGCCGCGCTCATGCGGAACGGCAGGAAGGTGACCACCGGCGTCAGGCTGTTGGGCAGCACGTGGCGCCAGATGATCTGGCCGTTGGACAGCCCCATGGCCCGCGCCGCGCGCACATAGTCCATCTGCCGGTTGCGCAGGAACTCGGCGCGAACGTAGTCGGACAGGCCCATCCAGCCGAACAGGCTCAGCAACACCAGCAGCAAGCCGATGCTGGGCGACAACACAGCGGAGAAGATGATCAGCAAGTAAAGCTCGGGCATCGAGGACCAGATCTCGATGAAGCGCTGGAAAGCCAGATCGGTCTTGCCACCGAAGAAGCCCTGTATGGCACCGGTGAGGATGCCCAGCAGGGTGCCGATGAAGGTCAATGCCAGGGCAAACAGCACGCTGACTCGGAAGCCGTAGATCAGCTGTGCCAGCAGATCGCGCCCGCGGTCGTCGGTGCCCAGCCAGTTCTCCGCTGTCGGGCGCGAGGGATTGGGCTCCTTCGCGAAGTAGTTCAAGGTCTTGGGGCCGTAGGGGTTGGGCGCGTAGAACGCCCAGTTGTCCCCCCGGGTGATGCGCTCGCGGATGAAGGGGTCGAGGTAGTCGGTGTCGGATTCGAAGTCGCCACCGAAGGTGGTTTCCGGCAGGTTCTGGACCATCGGGAAATAGGTCTTGCCCTCGTAGCGCACCACCAGCGGCCGGTCGTTGGAGATCAGCTCGGCGAACAGGCTGAGCACCACCAGTGCGCAGAACAGCACCAGGCTCCAGTAACCCAGCCGATTGCGCCTGAAACGCTGCCAAGCACGGCGGGAGGGGGACAGGGACGCTGCGGCCATCAGTCGAACTTCACGCGCGGGTCCACCCACACGTAGCAGAGATCGGATACCAGCTTGGTGACCAGGCCGATCAGGGTGAACAGGAACAGCGTGCCCATGACCACGGGGTAGTCGCGCCGGATCACGCTCTCGTAGCCCAGCAGGCCCAGACCGTCAAGCGAGAACTGGGTCTCGATCAGCAGCGCGCCGGTGAAGAAGGCGCCAATGAAAGCTGCTGGAAAACCTGTGACGATGGGAATCAGCGCGTTGCGGAACACGTGCTTCCATAGCACCTGCCGCTCGCTCAGGCCCTTGGCGCGGGCCGTCATCACATACTGCTTGCGAATCTCTTCGAGGAACGAGTTCTTCGTCAGCATGGCCGTCACCGCGAAGCTGCCGAGCACCATGGCCGTCACCGGCAGCGTGATGTGCCAGAGGTAGTCGACTATGCGCGCGCCCCAGCTCAGTTCCTCCCAGTTCGAGGAGGTCAGGCCGCGCAGCGGAAACCACTGCAGCTGCCCGCCAAAGATCACCAGCAGTGCCACCCCGAGCACGAAGCCCGGAATCGCATACCCCACCAGCACCATCAATGTGGTCACGAGGTCGAAGCGCGACCCCGCGCGCACCGCCTTGGCCACGCCCAGCGGCACGGCGACCAGGTAGCTGATGAGGAAGGTCCAGAGCCCGAGGCTGACCGAGACAGGAAGCTTCTCGATGATCAGCTGCGACACCGCCTTGTTCTGGAAGAAGCTGGTGCCCAGGTCGAAACGCGCGAACTGGCCGAGCATCTGGAAAAAGCGTTCGTGGGCCGGTTTGTCGAAACCGTACAGCGCCTTGATCTGTTCCAGCCGCTTCGGGTCGACGCCTTGCGCGCCGCGATACACCGAGCCGCCCTCCGCGCCTGTGCCGGCCCCGGCACGCGCCTCAGCGAGGTACTGCTCCACCGGCCCGCCCGGCACGAACTGGATCACCACGAAAGTCAGCAGCAGCACCCCGAACAGCGTCGGGATCATCAGCAGCAGGCGTTTGAAGATGTAGGACCACATGTCAGGGCTTCTTCCACCATGTGTCGATCGCCCAGTCCTCGCCGGTGGCGTACGGCGGCATGGTCTCGGGTCGAGACAGGCGCCAGGCGTTGTAGACCATGCGATGCGTGCTGGACGACCACTGCGGCACCAGGTAGTGGCTGTGCGTGATGACACGCTCCAGCGAACGGCAGGCGGCCAGGAACTCGGGACGGGTGTCGGCGCCGACCATTCGGCCGATCAGGTCGTCGACTGCCGGGCTTTTCACGCCGGCCATGTTGCCCGAGTCTTCTGTGTCTGCAGCTTTGCTGCCAAACAGGTCGGCGTATTCCGGGCCTGGGTTGTGCGTGCCACCGTAGGCGATCGAGGTGATGTCGAAGTTGAAAGTGCGCAGGCGCTGCTGATACAGCGCGAAGTCGACCGGGCGGAAATTCAGCTGGACACCCAGCTTGGCGAGGTTGCGCGACCAGGGCGTCACCACACGCGCACCGGTTTCCTGGCTGTCCAGGTACTCCAGCACCATGGCCTCGCCCTTCACATTGCGCAGCGCGCCGTCTCTCACCGTCCACCCCGCCTCGCGCAGCAGCCCCTGCGCCTTTCGCAGATTTCCGCGCAACGAGTCATCGCCATCGGTGCGCGGCGAGCGGTAGGCCGGTCCGAAGACGGCCGGTGGCAGCTGGGCACGCCACGGCGACAAAAGGGCCAGCTCGGCCGGAGACGGCACTCCCTCGGCCGCGCAGTCGGTGTTGCCGAACAGGCCCTGCACCCGCTGGTAGGCGCCGTAGAACATCTGCCGGTTCATCCACTCGTAGTCCAGCGCAAGACCCAGCGCCTGCCGCACGCGGATGTCGTCGAGTGGCGGGCGGCGGGTGTTGAGCACGTAGCTCTGGAAACCGGTGGGCTGTTTGTGGACAAACTCGGCCTTGACCAGTTCGCCGCTGTCGAAGCGCTTGCCGTTGACGCGCCGCGCCCAGTCGCCGGCCGAGAAAAACCGCATCAGGTCGAACTCACCGGCCTTGAGCGCCTCCAGCCGCGCTGTGTTGTCCTTGTAAATCTTGACGGTGATCCGGTCGAAGTTGGCGGTGCCACGGCGCACCGGCAGATCCCTGGCCCAGTAGGCCGGGTCGCGCACATAGGTGATGTCCTTGCCGAAGCGCACCGGCCCGATCCTGTAAGGCCCGCTGCCGATCGGGATGTCCATCACCACCTGGTCAAAGCTCTTGCGCTGCCCGGTCTTCGGGTCTTTCTCGTCGCCCCAGGCGCGGCTGAACACCGGCAGGCCGCCCACGGTCAACGGCAGTTCGCGGTTGAACTTCTTGAAGCGATAGCGGACCGTGCGCTCGTCGATCACATCGACGCCGGCCACATCCTCAAGAATCGTCTTGTAGGCCGGCGAGGTGTGGGGACCGACCAGCGTCTCGTAGCTGTGCTTCACGTCGGCGGCCAGCACTGGCTGTCCAGTGTGGAACTTCGCCTCCGGCCGGATGCGAAAAGTCACCGACAACCGGTCGTTCGCCAGCTCCACGTCCGAGGCGAGCAGGCCATAGGCCGAACCGGTTTCGTCCAGCGCGCCCGCCAGCAGGCTGTCGAACATCAGCGACGACAGGTAGGCCGGCGCGTTGCCGCGCAGGGTGAACGGGTTGTACTTGTCAAAGGTGGAGACCCGCAAATTGCTGACCAGGCGCAACTCGCCACCCTTGGGCGCATCTGGATTGACATAGGCAAAGTGCGTGAAGCCCGGCGGGTACCGCAGCTCACCCCAGAGCGCATAGCCGTGCGCGGCCCAGGCCGGCAGCGAGCCCACCACAACGCCGATAGACGCCAGAAGGCGCCACAGGCGGAACGAAAAGGCACGGTGGGCTTGCATGCGACAATTCTGCGGGAAATTTTTCTGGAGTTTGAACAATGGGTTTTCTCGCTGGCAAGAAACTGCTGATCACGGGCGTGCTGTCCAACCGGTCCATCGCCTACGGCATTGCCAAGGCCTGTCATGCGCAAGGGGCCGAGCTGGCCTTCAGCTACGTGGGCGAACGCTTCAAGGACCGCATCACCGAGTTCGCGGCCGATTTCAACTCGAAGCTGATCTTCGACTGCGACGTCGGCGACGATGCCCAGATCGACAAGTTGTTTGCCGATCTGTCGCAGACCTGGCCCAAATTCGACGGCTTCGTGCACAGCATCGGCTTCGCACCGCGCGAAGCGATTGCCGGTGACTTCCTCGACGGCCTGACCCGCGAGAACTTCCGCATCGCTCACGACATCAGTGCCTACAGCTTCCCGGCCATGGCCAAGGCGGCCCTGCCCTACCTCAACACCAATGGCGCGCTGCTGACCCTGAGCTATCTCGGCGCGCTGCGTACCATCCCCAACTACAACACCATGGGCCTAGCCAAAGCCAGCCTGGAGGCCAGCGTGCGCTACCTGGCCGAATCGCTGGGACCGCGCGGCATGCGGGTCAACGGCATAAGCGCCGGCCCGATCAAGACATTGGCCGCCAGCGGTATCAAGGACTTCGGCAAGCTGCTGGGCTATGTGGCCTCAGCCTCGCCGCTGCGCCGCAATGTCACGATCGAAGACGTCGGCAACGTGGCCGCCTTCCTGCTGTCCGACCTGGCCTCGGGCGTCACGTCTGAAATCACCTATGTGGATTGCGGCTTCAGCCAGACCGCCGGCATCAGCAAGGACAGCGAATCGGTCTCCTGACCTGGCTTCTCCTTTTCGATGACCCCAATGGACACCAGTCGGCGCAGCGTCCTCGCTGCCATCACCGGTGTTTTTTTGTGTCCTTTGGCATCGCTGGCCGCCGACGCGCCACCGGCCCTCATGCTGGCCGGCAAGTACCGTCCCGGCCTGGACCTGTCGGCCTACTGGGTGAGCGAAAAGTACGACGGCGTGCGTGGCTACTGGGATGGGCAGCGCCTGTGGACCCGGGGTGGTGAACTGCTATCGCCGCCCGCCTGGTTCACCCGGGGCTGGCCGCAGACACCCATGGACGGCGAACTGTGGGCCGGCCGCGGCCGTTTCGAGGAAGTCAGCGGCACCGTGCGCCAGTTGCAGGCCAGTGACGAGGCCTGGAGGCGCATTCGTTTCATGGTGTTCGATCTGCCAGCCCATCCAGGCCTGTTCGACGAGCGGCTGACTGCCTACCAGGCGCTGGTGCGCCAGCTTGATTTGCCTTGGGTGGTGGCGGTGCCCCAGGAGAAAATCACCGACCACGGCACGCTGCAGCGTCGGCTCAAGGCCGACGTACAGGCAGGCGCCGAGGGGTTGATGCTGCATCGAGGCGATTCGCCTTACCGCGCGGTGCGGGGCGACGACCTGGTCAAGCTCAAGCCGTTTGACGATGCCGAGGCGCGCGTACTGTCGTACGTGCCAGGGAAAGGACGACATGCCGGACGAATGGGCGCGCTGTGGGTCGAGACACCCCACGGCCAGCGCTTCCGGCTGGGCACGGGCTTCTCGGATGCACAGCGCGAACATCCGCCCGCCGTCGGCAGCTGGATCACCTACCGCTACAGGGGACTGCACGACAGCGGGCAGCCCAGGTTCGCCAGCTTTCTGCGCGAGCGCCCGGACTACCGGCCTCAAACCCGCTGACGTAGGGCGTCAGGTGCCGGACACCTGGCGCAGGTGCGCGTAGATTTGGTCTTTGAGGGCGAGCTTCTCTTTCTTAAGCTGCTCAATTTCCAGCTGCGTGCCCGGTTCGATGTGGGCTTCCTTGTTCCTGATCTGCTGGTCGAGCTCGTTGTGCTTGTCGAACAGCCGGGTGAAGTGGTGATCATGGCCCTTGAGGCGTGTGATCAGATCGCGGTATTCGGGAAACATCGGCGCTCCTCTGGTGTCGGGCTGCCAGCTTACCCCGCCTTCACGCAGTCCGCAAAGTAGCTGACCACACCGTCGAGCCCTGTTTCCTGCACCAGGCCGTGAATATCGGTCTCGAAGCCCGGGCATTCGCGGGCAAATTCGCGGTTGAACTTGAGGTAGTCCACGATCTTCTTGTTAAACACCTCGCCCGGGATCAGGAGCGGAATGCCCGGCGGGTACGGTGTCACCAAGCTGGTGGTGATGCGCCCTTCCAGATCGTCGATCGGCACGCGCTGCGTCGTGCGGTGGGCGATGTGCGCGAACGCGTCACTAGGCTTCATGGCTGGCGTGTGATCGCTCAGGTACATATCGGTGGTCAGGCGCGCAATGTCGTACTTGGCATACAGCGCGTGCACGTGCTGGCACAGGTCGCGCAGTCCCATCTGCTCGTAGCGCGGCTGCTTGGCACAGAACTCCGGCATGATCCTCCACATCGGCTGGTTCTTGGCGTAGTCGTCCTTGAACTGCTGCAGCGCCGTGAGCAGCGTGTTCCAGCGGCCCTTTGTGATGCCGATGGTGAACATGATGAAAAACGAGTACAGCCCGGTCTTCTCCACCACCACGCCGTGCTCAGCCAGGAACTTCGTGACGATGGACGCCGGAATGCCGGTGGCTGCAAAGTCGCCCTTGAGGTTCAGACCCGGCGTGACGATGGTGGCCTTGATCGGGTCCAGCATGTTGAAGCCCGGCGCCATGTCACCGAAGCCGTGCCAGGCTTCCTCACCATCAGAGGGCTGAACACCATCGGCATCAGTGCGCTTGAGCACCCAGTCGCTGGCGCGACCAATTCCCTCTTCCACCAGGTTGTCCGGCCCCCAGACCTGGAACCACCAGTCGTCCTGTCCGAACTCGGCCTCCACCTTGCGCATGGCACGCCTGAAGTCCAGTGCCTCGGCGATGCTCTCTTCCACGAGTGCCGTGCCGCCCGGCGGCTCCATCATGGCGGCGGCCACGTCGCAGCTGGCAATGATGCTGTACTGCGGGCTGGTGCTGGTGTGCATCAGGTAGGCCTCGTTGAAGAGGTGGCGGTCGAGCTTGGTGCTCTGGGAGTCCTGCACCAGCACATGGCTGGCCTGGCTGATACCGGCGAGCAGCTTGTGGATGGACTGCGTGGCGTACACGACCGAATGCTGGGGCCGCGCACGTTTCTTGCCCATGGCGTGGAAACTGCCGTAGAAGGGATGGAAAGCCGCGTGCGGCAGCCATGCCTCGTCGAAGTGGAGGTTGTCCACCCAGCCGTCCAGCAGGTTTTTGATGGTCTCGGTGTTGTAGAGCACGCCGTCGTAGGTGGACTGCGTCAGTGTCAGGATGCGCGGCTTGACTTTGTCGGCATCCACACCGGCGAGCAGCGGATTGGCGCGGATCTTGGCCTTGATGGCATCGACCTCGAACTCGGCCTGCGGAATCGGACCGATGATGCCGTAGTGGTTGCGTGTGGGCTTGAGGAAGACGGGAATGGCGCCCGTCATGATGATCGAGTGCAGGATGGACTTGTGGCAGTTGCGGTCCACCACCACCACATCGCCCGGCGCCACCGTGTGGTGCCAGACCATCTTGTTGCTGGTGCTGGTGCCGTTGGTTACGAAGTAGCAGTGGTCGGCGTTGAAAATGCGTGCGGCGTTGCGCTCGCTCGCACCAATGGCGCCGTTGTGGTCCAGCAGTTGGCCGAGCTCCTCCACCGCGTTGCACACGTCGGCGCGCAGCATGTTCTCACCATAGAACTGGTGGTACATCTGGCCCACCGGACTCTTGAGGAACGCCACACCACCCGAGTGGCCAGGGCAGTGCCACGAATAAGAACCATCTTCCGCATAGTCCAGCAGTGCCTTGAAAAAAGGCGGCTGGATGCCTTCGAGGTAGCTCTTGGCCTCGCGGATGATGTGGCGCGCCACGAACTCCGGCGTGTCCTCGAACATGTGGATGAAGCCATGCAGCTCGCGCAGCACGTCGTTGGGCAGGTGGCGGCTGGTCTTGGTCTCGCCATGCACGTAGATCGGCACCTCGGCGTTCTTGCGGCGCACTTCCTCGATGAAGTTGCGAAGGTTCAGCACCGCGGGGTCCAGATCGGGTCCTGGCGTGAACTCCTCGTCGTCGATGGAGAGGATGAAGGCGCTGGCGCGCGACTGCTGCTGCGCAAACTGTGAAAGGTCTCCGTAGCTCGTCACGCCCACCACTTCGAAGCCTTCGCTTTCAATGGCCTGGGCAAGGGCGCGGATGCCCAAGCCAGACGTGTTTTCTGAACGGAAGTCCTCGTCAATGATGACGATGGGAAAGCGGAATTTCATCGCGTATCTCCAGCCGGTGTGAGCCGGGGCGGGTGGGAAGGGCCAGGAAGCGGGCAAGTGTACGGAAATCACATGACGCTGAACTTCTGTCGCAGGCCTTTTGACGCAGAATGTGGCGCTTGCCAGACAAGGTGTGGCGCATACCGAGGAGGAGTTCAATGGACGAGTCGACCATGTGGTGGCTGATGGCTGCGGCGCTGGTGGCACTGGAGCTTTTCACCGGCACGTTCTACCTGCTCATGCTGGCCGTCGGTCTGGCAGCCGGCGCCCTTGCCGCCCATTCGGGGCTTTCCTTCTCCGGCCAGCTGGTGGCTGCCGCACTGGTCGGTGCTGCAGCCGTGATCATCGGACACCTGCAACGCCGCAAACGCAAAGGCGATCCATCGGTCCGGTCCTTGCGCAGCGTGAACCTGGACGTCGGGGAAACGCTGCACGTGGACAACTGGCAGCCCGATGGCACCGCCAGCGTGCGCTACCGGGGCGCACAGTGGACCGCTGTACTTGAACAGGGCCAGGTGGCAGAGACAGGCAACTACCGGGTCACGGAGCTGGTGGGCAACCGGCTCAAGGTGGAGAAGGCCTGACTGCCTAGCACCCTCAAGCATCCATTTTTCAACTGCACAGGGACATCACCATGGAAATCGCACTGTTTCTTTTCATCATCGCGGCGATCTTCATCATCCGGGCGGTCAAGGTCGTGCCTCAGCAGAATGCCTGGGTGGTCGAACGCCTGGGCAAGTACCACGCATCGCTGGCCCCAGGACTCAACTTTCTGGTGCCCTTCATCGACAAGGTGGCCTACAAGCACAGCCTCAAGGAGATCCCGCTGGATGTGCCTAGCCAGGTCTGCATCACCCGCGACAACACCCAGCTGCAGGTCGATGGCATTCTCTATTTCCAGGTGACCGACCCGATGCGCGCCAGCTACGGCTCGTCCAACTACATCGTGGCGGTGACCCAGTTGGCCCAGACCTCATTGCGCTCGGTCATCGGCAAGCTGGAGCTCGACAAAACCTTCGAGGAACGCGACATCATCAACGCGCAGGTGGTGCAGGCCATTGACGAAGCGGCGCTCAACTGGGGCGTGAAGGTGCTGCGCTACGAAATCAAGGACCTGACGCCGCCCAAGGAAATCCTGCACGCCATGCAGGCCCAGATCACGGCCGAGCGCGAAAAGCGCGCCCTGATTGCCGCCTCGGAGGGGCGTCGCCAGGAGCAGATCAACATCGCCACCGGCGAACGCGAGGCCTTCATCGCTCGCTCCGAAGGTGAAAAGCAGGCCGCCATCAACCAGGCCCAGGGCGAGGCCGCTGCGATCACTGCGGTCGCCGATGCCACGGCCCAGGCCATCGAACGCATCGCGGCAGCGATCCGGCAACCCGGCGGCGAGCAGGCCGTGCAGCTGAAGGTGGCCGAGCGGGCCGTGGACGCTTATGGCAAGGTGGCTGCCGACGCAACCACCACTCTCATTGTCCCGGGCAACATGAGCGAGGTCTCGGCTCTCATCGGCTCAGCCATGCAGATGATCGGGACGACCAAAGCCAAGGAGTGAAAAACGCGCTCTGCGGCCTGCTACAATCGCAGGCTTCGCGGAGAGGTGGATGAGCGGTTTAAGTCGCACGCCTGGAAAGCGTGTGTGGGCTAATCCCCACCGCGGGTTCGAATCCCGCCCTCTCCGCCAGAACATGCCCCAAGTGATTCGATCACTTGGGGCTTTTTCTTTTGGGCCTCGAACCATTCGCTCCATGGCCACAGCGGAACCAGGATGCCCTGCCCGAGGCAAACAACTGGCCCCAGCTACTCCTTTGGAGGGTACGGATGAGGTTTGATGAGCTGTGACTTCATCGACTTGGCGTAAGATAAAGTTCGTAATAATTTGAAACCTCGCCATGTCCGAGCATGGAGAATTTCATTCTCTACCTGGTCAACGGGTTCCCCTGCAACAGCTCTGATTCTTGGAGATTGCCATGTCTGTTCTGCCCAGCTTAGTGACGACCGCTGTTTTGCTGACAGCCAGCGGTTCTTTGATGGCTCAGTCTGACGCAGCTTACAAATTGCGGCATGGCGACGCGCTGATGGTCTCGGTCTGGAAGGACGAGGCCTTGCGAATGGGCGTGCGCGTGCTGCCCGACGGCAGCATCACGTTTCCGTTGGCCGGGCGCGTTTCTGTGGTGGGGCTGAGTACTCCGGAAGTCGAGGCCAAGGTGGCCGAGAAGCTCAAGAAGTACATTCCTGAGCCCGTTGTGACTGTGGCGATCACCGCTACGGACGGCAATCAGGTGTTTGTGCTCGGCAAGGTGGTGCGCCCCGGAGCAGTGACCCTGGTGTCGTCGGAGACCACCGTGCTGCAAATGCTCAGTCAAGTCGGTGGGCTGGATCGGTTTGCTGACGGTAATTCGATACGGGTGTTGCGCAGTTCGCCTCAGGGCAACCGGGTGCTGCCGGTTCGCTACGACGACCTGGTCAAGGGGAACCAGCTCGAGACCAACGTGGTTCTGATGCCCGGCGACACCATTCTGGTTCCATGATCATGAACGCACGACTCACCGCCCCTTTGGCGTTTGCCCTCCAGGCCATCGTCTGGTCTCCAGCACTGGCGCAAAATTCGCTCACCGTGCCATTGGAGGCTGTTCGGATCAGCAACCCCGACCTCTCTCCCGAAAGCCGTGGCAGTGTCTCGCTGTTCAGGCTGCACCCCCAATACACGCTGAGGACCACCCAAGGGGCCTCAAGCACTGAGCTGTCGCTGGGTGCGCTGATCGAAAGATCTGGCAACACAGATCTGAGCGCCAATCGCAGCTTGCCCAGTGTCCGCGTGCTCTGGGAAAACTCAAGCCCTGTGGCGGTCTTTGGACTGCGGGCTTCGCTGGAGGAGGCATCCACACGTGAAACCGAATTTGCCGATTTCGGCCGGGTGACACTGGACAGCAAGGAGCGCACGGGATCCGTGGGAGGCACCTGGACCTACAACCTGACGGCAGGAACAGCCCTTGAAGTGGATCTCTCACATGCCCGCGTCACTTACGACACACCGCTGCTGGTGAATCACAGGGAGACGAGTGGATCGGTCGCCTATCGCATCTCGGCGAGTTCCAACGCACGGTACTCGCTGACGGCGGGCGCTTCTCGCCTGACTCCGGACGGAGGTCGTGAGCGGGAATCACGCAGCGAACTCGGCCTCGGGTACGAAAGAGACCTTAGCGAAGGCCTTGTTCTGAATGCTGCGGCCGGAGCCGTCCGCACCAACACCGTGAGAGGCAAGACAGCGCCTGTCGGCGCACTGCGCCTGACCTACACGGGGGAACGCATCGGCTATGCAGTGTCCTGGTCGCGCGAGGTCAGCGCGGACGGTGTGGTGGCTGGGTATACACGCTCGCAGGTTTTTGACGCCTCTGCCACCTACCCTCTTACCATCGACACATCCTTCTCTTTAGGCCTCAGCCATGCCCAGTCTCTGGACGGAGACCGCGACACCGGGTCCATGGTGTACGCACGGATCCAGTCCGAGATCACCAGGTTCTGGGCCGTGTCTATGAGCCTGGAGCAGCGACGCGCCAGACCCGCTGGCGGCCCCACAGCCAAAGGCCACTCGGTGGCCATTGGGTTGGTGTATTCGCACCCCGACTTCTAACTTCACGATCCCTCATGCCGGCCGACTACCAACTGAGCCTGAACGACTACTTGTCCATCATCCGACGCCGTGCTTGGGTGATTGTCCTGACCTTTGTTGTCGTGATCGGCGCCTCGGTGGTGGTGGCGCTGATGTTGCCGCGGGCCTACCAGGCCAGCGGCACTCTGCTGGTGGAGGGGCCGCAGATTGCAGGAGATGTGGTGCAGCCGCCTTCAGGCGGCAACGCTGAACAAAGGGTTCAGGCGCTGCGCCAGCGGATCATGACCCGCGAGAGCCTGCTGCGCATTGCAGCCGAACATCGTGTTTTTGAGCCGCCTCCAGGCGTCGTCCTAAAGGACACCGACATAGCCACCGCGATGCGCGCAAGCATTGGTGTCAATGTGCAGGTTGGAAACATGCCGGCATGGGAGCGGCCCGCCAACAACCTCGCGTTCAACGTGTCTTTCCAGCACGGTGAACCGGAGAAGGCGCTGGAGGTCACCAACGCGCTGATTCAGCTGTTTCTCGAGAGCAGCGTGAGGGAACGGGTCGAGCAGGCTTCAAGAGCCAACGAGTTTCTGAGTCAGGAAGCCGATCGGGTCAAGACGCAGCTGGAAAACCTGGAGCAGCGCATCGCTGCCTACAAGCGTTCGCAAGGCGGCGCCTCGGAAGACGGTCAGGTGGTTGCACTGACGAACATTCAGGCGCTTGAAAGTGATCTGAGAGCCGCGGAGCGCGAGCACCGCATGGCGCTGGACGAGTTGCAGACACTTGAAGTGGAACTGGCGGGCGCGCGCGCAGGCGTACTGGCGCCCGGAACGGTCACGCCATCGGGCCCATCTGCCGTAGAACAGGATCTGGAACGCGCCCGAGCAGAGCTGGCCCGTCTGCGGGGCGCTTACACCGATGACCACCCGGATGTCAGGGCTCAGCGGCAGAAGATTGATCTCCTAGAGCGCGCCGTGCGCACGGAAGCCACCGCCAGCAGCCCGACCCGCGACGCCATCGCGGCACAGGCCAAGCTGGCCGTGTCCCGTCTCGAGGCACAGAGCCGCACCGCCCGGGCGCGTGCAGACCTGCTGGCAGAACAGCAAAGGAGCCTTCGCAGCGCCATTGCCCAGCAACGAGCGCAGGTGTCACGCGCCCCGCAGGTCGAGCGGGACCTAGCCGCCCTCCAACGGGACTACGAGGCCACCCGAGCCAAGTACGAAGACCTTCGGTCCAAGCAACTTTCCGCCCAGATTGTTCAAAACCTGGAAGGCGGACAGCAAGGCGAGCGCTTCACCCTGCTCGAGCCCCCCTTGCTGCCTGAATACCCGATCAAGCCAGATCGCCGCAAGATCGTCGCACTGGGCTTTTTCCTTGCGCTGGCCGCTGCAGCAGCCGTTGTTGTCGTGCTGGAGCTGATCTTCGCGCGTGTGCGCGGCGTCAACTCGCTCACAGCCGTGACGGGTCAACGCCCGATGGTAGTGGTGCCGTACATCACGACGGCCAATGAAATCCAGTCCACTCAACTGTTGCGAAAGCGGCTTGTAAAGCTCGCCGCAGTCCTCGCCGTGGTTGGAGTTGCAGTGATCCATTTCCTGGTGATCCCCCTTCAGACCCTATTGATCTCCTTGTTCTCCCATTTGGGTTGAAGGAAAGCTGTCACATGGAACGCATCAAGCTTGCAATCGAAAAGGCGAAGGCCTCCAGGGCGGACCTGTTGTCGTCGGACCGCCAATCGTCGCACCGCCAATCGTCGCACCAAGGCGATGCAGGAATGTCCGTCGCGTACGACTCGCGCGAAAAAGACGAGGACACGCCCGATGATCTGGGCGCCGTGCAGTATGCGCAGACCGCCGTGGTGTCCTTGGATCCCGCGCATCTGGAACGCCATCGAGTCGTCGCACATCAGAAGGCCCACCCCGCAAGCTGGGCATTCGACGTCTTGCGGACGCAGGTGCTCCAAAGAATGGATGAGTCCGGCTGGCGGACACTGGCGATCACGTCTCCCAGCGTCGAGTCCGGCAAGACGGTGGTTGCGATCAACCTGGCCATCAGCATTGCCCAGCAGACCAACCGCACGGCGCTGCTGGTGGACTTCGACTTGCGCCGTCCCAGCGTTGCCCGCTCCCTGGGACTGAACCGCCCGAAGTCACTCAACGATTTTCTGGATGGGCACACAAACCTCGCAGAGGCGCTGGTCAACCCCGGTCTTGAGCGTTTTGTTGTGCTGCCGACCAACCAACCGGTCAGTGGTGCGTCGGAGTTACTCTCATCTGCAAAGGTAGGCAAGTTGATCAAGGATCTGCGCGAGCGCTACAGCGACCGGATCGTGATCTTCGATCTGCCACCGGTTCTGGCGGCAGATGACGTCATGAGCGTGCTTCCTCGTGTTGACTGCGTTCTGATGGTGGTTGGCAGTGGTGTATCTACACAGACGGAAGTCGAGGAAGCCATGACCCGGCTGTCTAAGGCCAACCTGATGGGGATCGTTCTGAACAAGGACGAGTCGCCCACCCAGAACGCCTACTACTGACGCTCGTCTGACAGAGGCAGCGCCTTGGCCACACGCAGCCGATGCGCCACTCTTTCTTGTGGCCATCCACTGATGAGCGCCTTCGGGCCGTACCGCCGCCCCAACCCCGACGTGAGCCCACGACATCCCTGCTATGGCTGAACATCTGCGTGCGCTGATCGTGTTGATGGCACTCAGCCTGGTGTTCTTCCAGGTGGCACGAGGCGCGATTTGTCAACTGATTCCAGAAGCGACGTTCAGGCGCTGGCGCAATCTCTGGGTGGCTGCCACGCTGGCACTGTTTCTCTCGAACAGTGTGTGGATTTGCATTCTGGTCACCGGCGCTCTGCTCCTTTTCTACCGAAGACGCGAAGAGCACGTCATGGGGCTGTACCTCGTCCTGCTGTTCGTGTCTCCGCCGGTACCGGCGGAGATACCAGGACTGGGCATCATCGACCACCTCTGGGTGCTGGACCACTACAGGCTGCTCGGTGTGACTCTGCTGCTGCCGGTGGCGCTCGCACTCTTGCAACGTGCCAGCACACCGCGCCTCGGCAGCTCGCCGGTGGATTGGTGGGTGCTGGGCTACCTAACGCTCATGTCGTTGCTTGCATTTCGGCCAGGCAACGTCACCAGCGGGCTCCGGACCGTTCTGTCGCTGTGGATTGACATCTTTCTTCCGTACTACGTGGCCAGCAGGAGCATTCGTAACGAGGAGGGGCTCCGTCACGCCATGACGGGGTTCGTCGTTGCATCAATGGTTCTGTCGCTGGTGGCTGTCTTCGAAATTCTTCGAAGCTGGAAGCTGTATTCAGCCGTCCTCGGATCTTTAGGCGTGAACGAATGGATGTTCGGTGGCTACCTGATGCGATCAGGACTCTTGCGGCCCAACGCGTCCGTAGGCAATTCGATCGTCCTTGGCTATGTGCTGGTTGTTGCCCTGGGTTTCATTTTCTATTTGAACAAGGCTATTTCGAAGCCTTCGCAGAGGCTTCTTGGCCTGTCGGTGCTGGCCGGGGGCGTTGTTGCCTCCATATCGCGCGGCCCCTGGGTGGGCGCATTGCTTCTTGTACTTGTCTACCTGGCGTTGGGTCCGAAAGCCCTAAAGCGATTGGGCGGCCTCTGCCTGGGCGTCCTGGTGGCATTCTTGCTTCTGAGCGCGTTGCCCAGTGGCCAACTGTTGATCGACATGCTGCCTGTGATTGGCACAGCCGATCAGGGCAATGTCGAATACCGGGCCAACCTGCTCACCGCTGCACTACCGGTGATTGAACGCCACTTCCTGCTGGGTTCGTTCGATTTTCTTCGCGCACCAGAGCTTCAAGTCATGATGCAGGGTGAAGGCATCATTGATGTGGTCAATTCGTACGTGGGTGTTGCGTTGTACTCCGGAATGCTTGGCTTGGTGCTCTTTCTCGGCATTTTCCTGAGCACACTCAATCAACTTCGCCAGCACACACGAATGGCGCGTCAGATGGCCCCACGGATTGCGGTCATGGGCCGAGCGCTGTTTGCAACGGTAGTAGCCACCATGTTCATCATTTACACGGTAAGCAGCATCATTGCCATTCCAGTGGTGTACTGGTCGCTCATTGGATTGTGCGTGGCGTACACCGGTGTGGTCAGAGATCAGGTTCGTGCACCGTCTGCTCCATCATCGGTCATCGGTCCAGCTCTGAAATAGAGCCAAGCCTGCAAAGATTCAGCCGCCGCGGCATGAAGCTGCAATCATTCAAACCAATCGTGACAAATCCCACCGCGTACAATTCAGGCGTCTGCAACGTTGGGGGGGGTATATGCGTGCCACTTTCCTGAAGCAACTGCTCAAAACGTCCACCCAGATAAGCAACCCGCCTTCCTCTTCGTTGAAGCGAATGAGCAGATGCAGCTCAACCTAGGCGACTACCTTCCCCACCATCCCTGCTGCCGGCCCAAAGCCAGCACACGCCCTTCGCTCCAATAATAGACCCGAGCAAACACAATACCTGCAACTACCGCAGCAAACAGGGCTACCCAAGGCATTGGCCCATGAAACAGTCGGGTCACCACAGATTTGACCTGGTAGTGACTGAGGTACATGAACATGGAAGCCCCGGCAATTTCACCAACCACCCGTTTGACGGGGGCTGGAACTGAAATTTCAGGCCAAAACAGCAACAACGAACAGCCTGCGCATATGTAATAAGTTGCTGACGTGAATCCATGGTGCATCACCACCGCGATCGACACGATGACCATCACAATCAAGCGTGTCAGCACATCACGCGCTCCCGCACTGGCAATCAACATGCCGCAAGCCACAGTCCACAGGTACCAGGTGGGGGTACGGTGGTAGATGTAGTTTGTGTCCCAGACAAGCTCGGTGAAGTAGCTCAACACCATCGCAAAAACAAGCAGTACCGTGCCACTGACCAAGGGACTCTTGATGAATGCATCCCTTGCTGCCTTGGAAGAAAACAAAAGGGCAATCAGAAGCAACAGCTGCATGTATATTTCAGCAAAATAGAAATATGCAACGTGGTATTCACGCGGATCAAACAAATTCGATATCAGCAGCAGTGGCTTCAACTCTGTCTCGTGTGCCCACAGTTGCAGTGCAGCAACCACCATCACTGTCGGAACAGCAATTCTGACCACCGTTCCCAATATCGTGCCCACCTTCCCCGTTCGGCTGATGTCTGGCCATTGAAAGCGCATCACGCTATAACCAGCAAGTAAAAACAGGAAATAGGCTGCGCCCCAGTTGTTGCTGTAGACAAACGTATCCAAATGCAAAGCTACGATGCAGATCATGAAGAACGCCCGCGTGAGGGTGGCGGCCTCCAAGCGAACGAAGCCACTTTTGGGCGCCGACTGAACGCTGCTTTGCAATTGCGCTACCGTCAGCGACTCCCATCCACTGGGCAACGGACCAAACCGGTCTTCGAATCCCATTGAGAACTGGATATAGCCCAGCGAATCGCCGCCCAGCGCTTCGAAGCTCGCACCTGCATCGATCTTTCGTCCTGGAAAGAACTGCTGGAAGAAACCCATGACATCCGAGGCCTTTGACTGCTCGGGAGGGCTTCGAGTGTCAGGTTTGCTGCGAGCGTCCTTGTTCTCGGCGACGAAAGCCTCTGTCAACACACGGCGCAACGGCTTTCCAGTCGCGGTTTGCGGAATGGAGGCCATGACCTTGACGTGCAAGGCATCCCCAACTTCCAGACCGAGCATCTTCAACGCTTCGTTCGAGGCTGTCTGCAATTGAGCGGGGTCCATGCCCGCCGATTCCGCCACCACCAGGACGCCCTCACCGCGCATGGCGTCGGGCACCTTGGCCACGACCAGACGCCCGCTTTGCGGCAGCAACTTGCCGATCTTTTCTTCCAGAAGGTCCGGATTGATCTTCACACCGCCGCTGTTGATCAGGTCGTCGGCTCTTCCGTCAAAGAACAGGTAGCCGTCCTTCAAATGACCCAGATCGCCGGTGATAAGCCAGCCGTCTGCTCCTGGCAAAGCCTGCATGTGGTCGCCTTCAAGACGCCATTGGGCCACGTGAGGGCCGCGGATCCGGATGCGCCCCTCAGGAGAAATGCCCACCTCGGTTTTTCCAACCGCGCGGCCTACCGATTCGAGCAAGTCGTCGGAAACTTCTGAAATCAGCAAGAACGTGCTGCGCGAAGCTTCTGTCAATCCATAGTGCTGGATGATCCGGGCATTGGGAAAGAGATCACGGACACCCCGCTTTTCCGCAGCGGTCATGTACTGCGAACCGATCTCCATCCAGCGAAGCTTCTTGCCCGCCTCACCAATGACCTGCGGCTTATGAAGCAGGATCCTAAGCAGGGTTGGCACCGCCGAAAGCGAATTCACTTCGCCAGCCTCCAGCATGCGTGCCAGCTCCAGAGGATCGAAGCCGCGTGAGGGGATGAAGGACTGCCCACCCACCGCACTGATGACGCGAATACGCGCCATGCCAAAGCTGTGAGTGACGGGAACACCGACGTACTCGCGAACTTCTGCCGTGAGCTGCATCTGGTCGATGATCCTGTCGGCAGCGTCTGCCAAATTGGCATAGCTGAGAACAATGCCCTTGGGCTTTCCCTCGGTGCCCGATGTGAAGGTCACCTGCGCAGGTAGATCATCACGGATCAAGGCATGCTGTTGCCGAAACCAGCCTCCCCCCGCATCAGGAACGATGCAGTGATCGATGGCTATTCCCAGAGACTCTTTGGCCGAGGCCTCATCCTGAAAGCTGACGAGCGGCTGGCGCTTCTCATTCAGCGCAAACACATGCTCTATGAAGGAGAGGGAATTTCGCCGAATCAGACCGGTTGCACGCAACGTTGATATCTGCATTCTCAGTACCTGTGGTTCATTGACACGCAACTCGGAGGAAGCTCGGCGGCAGCATAGCACCGGCACTACAAAACGCTTACAGGCTCCGCTGCGAAGCCATGAGGCGTTGCGCGCCTGCATCAGTTGCCATGTTCTGCATGCCACATAGGTGGGCATGGCCCGCGAACAGCGCGCCCAAGAGAGCCATTGCAGATGCTCCGGATGAGCTCGCGATCAATGCTAGGATCGAACGGAAGTTCTAATACTTCTGAACTCCGGCAAATGCGGAAGGCGTTGTATGTCGCCCTCCCGGTCATCGGGAAGTCAATTCACATGCAAGAACACAAGCTGGGCGTGGTTGCCATCGGGCGCAATGAGGGGGAGCGACTGCGCAGGTGCCTGTTGTCACTGCTGCCAGCGGTGCCCGCCACGGTCTACGTCGACTCGGGATCCACCGATGGCTCCAGCCAGATGGCCGCCAAGATGGGGGCTGTGGTCGTTGATCTCGACATGTCGCAACCATTCACCGCTGCGCGCGCACGAAATACCGGCTTCCGGCAGTTGCTTCAGCAGTTCCCCGACGTCACACTCGTCCAGTTCGTGGATGGAGACTGCGAAGTGCTACCCGGCTGGCTGGAGGCGGCACACGGTTTCCTCGCGGGGCATCCAACGTATGCGGTGGTGTGCGGCAGACGCCGCGAGCGCTACCCTGAACGCTCGATGTACAACGCAATGTGCGACCGGGAGTGGGACACCCCCATCGGCGACACCCAGACTTGTGGTGGTGACGCCATGATGCGGGTCGACGCGCTGAAGGCCGCCTCAGGTTACCGAGACAGCATGATCGCCGGGGAAGAGCCGGAGTTGTGCTTTCGTCTTCGTCAGGCAGGCTGGCACATCCACCGTCTCGATCGAGACATGACGCTGCACGATGCGAACATCACGCGCCTGCGGCAATGGTGGGTGCGCACAGTGCGGTCAGGTCATGCTTACGCCGAGGGGGCCTGGTTGCACGGATCGTCACCGGAACGATTCTGGGTGCGGGAGGCCCGCCGCTCCTGGCTCTGGGGGGTGTTGTTCCCGGCGTCGACCGTCCTGGCCGTGCTCCTGGCTGGTCCCCCTGCAGCGCTGCTCGCTGCCCTTTACCCTCTACAGTGGGTGCGTTTGCTGATTCGAACCGGCTCGGCTCGCGAAAGCACCTTCATGATTCTGGGCAAATTCGCTGAGGCCAGGGGGGCCATGAAATTCCACCTTTCGCGTCTTGGGGGTGGCTCCCGCCACATCATCGAATACAAGTAAGTGGACAATACGCTACGGACGCTGCTCCGACGGTTGGAGGGCGCGGACCCTTTGCAGACGGGATGTTGGCCGACAGGCTGAAGTCGCCCGAATCAACCCCTTCGACCCGGCCCGACCGGAATACCACCCATGAGTGAACATTGCGTCCTGTGCGGGTTGCCTGTCTCGCGAGCAAACATGCAGCAAACGCTGGGAGACATTCTTGCGCGCATCGGTCAGAAGAAAACCACCTGGGTTCTCACACTCAACACCGAAATGCTCGCGCGCTTCGCACGCGAACCCAGCTACCACGATCTCCTGTCCCAGGCGGACATCATCACTGCAGACGGCATGCCACTGGTGTGGGCGTCCCGGTTCAAGGGGCCGGATCGGGCGATCCCGGAGCGTACGACGGGCGTGGACCTGGTGGACGCTTATCTCAGACTTCCCAACATTCCTACCTACGCGGTGATTGGTGGCGTCGATCCGGCAGCCACCCTGGCGAAGTATGGAGAGTCTGCCGTTCGAGCCTGCCAGTATCTGTTTGATGGACGTGTGGATCTGAGCGCCGGGCAGGTCCAACAATTTGCGGATGCACTGCTTGAGAAGCAGGTGAGAATGGCTTTCCTGGCCTTGGGCGGAAAAAAGCAGGACCAGTTGGCGTTCTTGCTGAAAAAGGCGGTGCCTGGACTGGTCGTTGCAGGGATCGGCGGCACCTTTGAAATTCTGGGCCCGAAGGGCAGCCGCGCACCCCAATGGATGCAGAAGGCTGGACTGGAGTGGCTGTTCCGGCTGACGCGAGAACCTGGTCGATTGTGGAGGCGCTACCTGGTGTACTACCCGGCGGGCTTGGGTTTGCTGCTACGGGATTGCGTCAAGCCCCGAGCCCAGGCCTCTCGCCACTGACCCAGCTCGAGAATCCCCAGAGGAATTCTTCTTCCTTTGAATCCACCTTTCTGAGGCCAATGCAATCACATCGCAACGACATGGGGAACAAGATCATCAGAGTAGACATTGGTGTGTTCGCGCACAACGAAGCCGATGGAATCGTGCGGACGCTCCAGGGACTGATGCGGCAAGAAGTGGCCGGCCTGGACGTCCGTGTGTTGGTGCTCGCCAATGGATGCAAGGATGACACGGCCGAGCTGGCTCGCACGTTCGCCCGGTCAGAAACCAACTCCCCGCTGGGCGTAAGCGTCGACGTAGCCGAATTGGAACAAGGTGGAAAGTCCAGAACCTGGAACCGCTACGTCCACGAACTGAGTCGGCCAGACGCCGACGTTTTGGTCTTCATGGATGCCGATATCGACATACCCGAATCGGACAGCCTGTTGAGACTGGTGAAGGGGCTGACATCCAACCCCGCGCTGCATGCGTTCAACTCGCACCCCATCAAGGACATCGTTTTCCGACCTGAGAATCTGGGCTTGCTGGACAAGGCCATTGCCATGGGAAGCGAAACGCTGAACGACTGGAAGACAGCCATCTGCGGGTCCTTGTATGCGATGCCCTCCGCCAGAGCACGCCTCTTGCACATGCCCGTCGGTCTGGCCGTCGAGGATGGTTTTCTTCGTGCAATGATCCTGACCGATGCAATGACTGCTGATGAGGACTTTTCAAAAATCGACGGGGGAGATGTCTTTCATGTTTTCGCCTCTGAACGATCAATTCTTGCGTTGATCAAGCACCAGACGCGCATCGTCATAGGGTCTGCCATCAACCACGCGGCCTTCACAGCTCTGCGCGCCGTTCCGCTGCCCCAGCGGCGCGCCGCTCTGGCAGCGGCAGCCGGTCAGGACAACTGGCTCGCTGAAGTCATTCGCTCCCAGCTCCCGAAATGGCCATATGGGTGGATTCCATTGCACTATCTGACCAAGCGCATCGGATTCATCGCCCAGCAACCCAGAAAACTGCTGCACCCGCGGCAGATGTTCGTCCTCGTCCTGGGCTTCGGTTTTGATCTCGTCGTGTACATCAATGCCCAAATCAAGATGGCAAAGGGTGTAGGAGCAGGACACTGGTAGACAGCGCAATTTTCAAGGCTTCAGCGTGTACGAAAACTTCTATGGGCTTCGGGAGAAGCCGTTCTCCATCCAGCCCGACCCGGATTTCCTCTACATGGGCAAGCGACATTCGCTCGCCTATACGATGCTGCAGTACGCGATATACAACCGCGCCGGTTTCACGGTCATCTGCGGAGACATCGGCTGCGGCAAAACGACCCTCATCCGCCGCCTTCTCCGGGAGTTGGGAGATGAGGTGTCTGTTGGGCTGGTCACCAACACACACCCCGACCTGGCCGACCTGACCGAGTGGATCATGCTGGCCTTCGGCCTGCCCTACGACGGGCTGTCACCGGTGGCTCGCTACGACGCATTCCAGCGCTACCTCATCGGCGAGTACGGGAAGAACCGCAGGGTGGTTCTGATCGTGGACGAGGCACAGAACCTGAACCCTGCTGCGATGGAGTCTTTGCGCATGCTCTCCAACATCAACGCAGACAAAGACCAGTTGCTGCAGGTGGTGCTGGTGGGGCAACCCCAGTTGCGTGATTTGCTCAGGCGCCCCGAACTGCAACAGTTCGCCCAGAGAGTGGCGGCCGATTTTTTCATTTCGCCATTGAACACGGTCGAGGTCGGGGACTACATCGAGCACCGGCTGAAAGTGGCCGGCCGCGACAGGCAGTTGTTCACTCCGTACGCGGCAGCCAAGATTGCCAAAGCGACCCACGGCATCCCCCGAAGCATCAACATTCTCTGCGACATGGCCTTGGTGTACGGGTTTGCGTCCGAAGCCAGGCTGATCGACGTACAGGTGATCGACGAGGTACTGCGGGACCGCAGCGACTACGGCGTGCTGGGCGACACCAATTTCAACGTCGGACAGCCAGGCAATAGCCAATGGGGGGACAGCAACTTTCCCCCGGCATCCGATCCCCCAAAAGTGTGAGTTGCCTCACATTGGGTAACAAATTGTTGAGTCATAATGGTTTACCCGATGGGAGTAGGACCGGGTGCCATACCTGAGAGATCTGTGTGACCACGCCTTCAGAAGATTCGAACGACATCGCCATTGTCGGCATGGCCGCCCATCTACCAGGCGCCGCCAACCTGACGGCTTACTGGTCCAACTTGCGGGAGGGCGTCGAGTCCATCCGGCGACTGAGCGAAAGCGAGTTGCTGGCCGCAGGTGAAAGCCCTGAACGCATGCGGCATCGCAACTATGTGGCAGCCGCAGCACCGCTGGAAGGGTTCGAACAGTTCGATGCGGACTTCTTCGGCTTCAGCCCCAAGGAAGCCGCGATCATGGATCCCCAGCACCGCCAGTTTCTGGAGGTGGCCTGGGAGGCTCTGGAAAACGCCGGGCACCCGCCCGAGACCTTCTCCGGACCCATCGCCGTGTACGCCGGCTGCGGCATGGGGAGCTACTTCTACTTCAACATCTGCTCCAACCCCGACCTGGTGGCCAGTACGGGCATGTTTCTGCTGCGCCACACCGGCAATGACAAGGATTTCCTGTCCACCCGGGTGAGCCACATCTTTGACCTCAAGGGCCCGAGCGTCAACATCCAGACCGCCTGCTCGACCTCGCTGGTGGCGGTGCACCAGGCCTGCCAATCCCTGTTGCTGGGCGAATGCGACATGGCACTGGCCGGTGGTGTCACCATCGAACTGCCCCATGCGCGGGGCTATATCTTTCAGGAAGGCGAGATTCTTTCGCCAGACGGCCACTGCCACGCTTTCGATCACCGGGCCCAGGGCACCGTGTTCGGATCGGGCGCTGGCGTGGTGGTGTTGCGCCGCCTGGCCGACGCCCTCAAGGACGGCGACCACATCTGGGCCGTCGTCAAGGGAACGGCCATCAACAACGATGGTGCAGCCAAAGCCGGCTACCTGGCCCCGAGCGTGGACGGCCAGGCCAAGGCGATCGCCGAAGCGCAGGCCGTGGCCGGCGTCAGCGCCGAGACCATCGACTACGTCGAGTGCCACGGCACCGGCACTTATCTGGGCGACCCCATCGAGGTGGCCGCCCTGACCCAGGCGTTCCGAGAGACGACACAGGACAGTGGCTTCTGCCGGATCGGTTCGGTCAAGACCAACATCGGCCACACCGACACGGCGGCCGGGGTCGCAAGCCTGATCAAGGTGGCGCTGTCGCTCAAACACCAGGAAATTCCGCCGAGCCTGGGCTATGAGAAGCCCAACCCCTCCATCGACTTCGAATCCAGCCCATTCCAGGTCAACCATGCCCTGAGTCCGTGGCACTCGCACAAGGGTCCGCGGCGTGCCGGGGTCAACTCGCTGGGCGTCGGAGGCACCAATGCCCATGCGGTGGTGGAAGAAGCGCCCGCGCGCGAGCCCTCTCCCCCTTCGGATTGGCCCTTCCAACTGCTGGTCTTGTCGGGCCGGACCCGGGCTGCGCTCGATGCCAACGCCAAGGCCCTTGCGGCCCACCTCAGGGCCCACCCGGAGCAGGCCCTTGCGGACGTGGCGTTCACCCTGAAGGAAGGTCGGCGCGCGTTCGAACACCGGCGCGTGCTCGTGGCCGAGAGCCACGAAGAAGCCGCCGCCCTGCTGGAAGGCAGCGACACCCGGCGGGTGTTCACCCACACCCATCTGGAAGACGATCCGGAGGTGGTGTTCATGTTCCCGGGCGGCGGCGCGCAGTACGCCGGCATGGCCCGCGAGCTGTATGCGACCGAACCGGTCTTCCAGGACTGGATGGACCGCGGGCTGGAGATTCTGCAGCGGCAACTGGACTACGACGTGCGCGCCGTCTGGCTGCCCGAGGCAGAGAACCATGCCGCCGCGGTCGAGAAGCTCAAGCAGCCCTCGGTGCAGCTGCCGCTGATCATGATCGTCGAATACGCGCTGGCGCAGCTCTGGATGTCCTGGGGCGTCAATCCGGCGGCATTGGTCGGGCACAGCATGGGCGAGAACACGGCAGCGTGTCTGGCGGGGGTGATGTCGTTCGAAGACTGCATCGGCCTGGTGCTTCTGCGCGGCCGGCTCTTCGACACCGTGCCGCCCGGCGGCATGCTCAGCGTGCCGCTGGCAGCGGACGAGGTGCGCGGCCTGCTGGGTCCGGAGCTGGACATGGCCAGCGTGAACGCACCGGAGCTGTGCGTCGTCTCAGGCCCACAGGCGGCGCTGGACGAGCTGGAAGCCCGGCTCCGCGCGCGCGAGGTCGAGCCGCAGCGCATACAGATCGACATTGCGGCGCACTCGCGCATGCTGGAACCGATCCTGTGCCGCTTCGAGGCCTACCTGCGCAGCATCCGCCTCAACCCACCCAAGATTCCCATCATCTCCAACCGCGACGGCCAGCCGCTGAGTGCGGCAGACGCCACCGACCCGCTGTACTGGGTGCGCCACCTGCGCAATACCGTGCAGTTCGCCGACTGCCTTGCCACGCTGAAGAAAGTCGGTCACCGGGTGTATCTGGAGGTCGGACCCGGCAAGGCGCTGGGTTCGCTGGCGCAGGCCAACGGGGTACCCTCTTCCCAGGTCATCAACTCGCTGCGCCATGCGGACCACACAGTGGCGGACGACGTGTGGTTCCTGGGCACATTGGGCCGTCTGTGGGCCAACGGGGTCCGGGTGGACTGGGAGCCGATCTGGGGTGAGGCCCGCAGGCAGCGCGTGCCCCTGCCTACTTACGCGTTTCAGCGAAAGCCCTATTTCATCGAGCCCGGCAAGGCCCGGGCCGCAGCAGAAGAAGCGCCGCAACTGCAGCGCACCGACGACATCGGCGCATGGGGCTACCAGCCCCGCTGGCGCCCGCGACAGGCCAACGTCGACATCGACGTCGCGCTCGACCTGGGCCACACGCCTCCTCAGAACTGGCTGGTATTTGCCGACGAAACCGGACTGAGCGACCGGCTCGTGGCCCGCTTGCGGGACGCGTCCCACCGCGTCACCGTGGTGCGGGCGGGTGATCTCTTTGCGAAGCTGAGCGACACCGAGTACCTGCTGGCCCCCGAGCGCGGCCGCGAGGGGTACGACCAACTGCTGCGCGACCTGGTGGCCTCTGGCAATACCCCCCAGCACATCGTGCACGCCTGGCTGGTCACCCAGGAAGAGCGGTTCCGTCCCGGCAGCAGCTTTTTCCATCGGAACATCGAACAGGGTTTCTTCAGCCTGTTGTTCCTGGTGCAGGCGATGGCCGAAGAAAACCTGCCCCGCCCCCAGCACCTGACGGTGCTGAGCTCTGACGCGGTGCGCGTGCGCGACGAAACACTGCGTTACCCGGAAAAATCGACCCTCATGGGCCCGGCCAGGGTCGCGCCGCGCGAGTTGCCGGGCCTGACCTGTTCGGTGCTCGACCTGGTGTTGCCCATCGCCGACAAGGGCTGGCGCGCCAAACCCAATGCGCAGGATTGGGCGGCGCTGACCGACCGCGTGCTGGAGGAGCTGTTCGCCACCCCTGACAACTGCGTGGCGGCGATCCGGTCCGACAAGCGCTTCGAGCTGACCCACGTCCCCCTGCCCCTGCCCCCCTCCGAAGAGCTGGCCAGCTTCCCCAAGGGTTGTGTCTGCCTGCTCACCGGCGGCCTGGGTGGCATTGCGCTGACGCTGGCCGAGCGACTGGCGCGCGAAAAGCAGGCGCGCCTGGTGCTGCTTGCGCGCCAACCTCTGCCGCCGGCCGACACATGGGACGCCTGCCTGCGCAACAACGATCCGCTGGACCCGGTGGTTCAGCGGATCACGGCCGTGCGCCGTCTGCAGGGCCTGGGTGCGGAAGTGCTGGTGCTGGCGGCCGACGTGTGCAACGTCAAGGACATGCGCGAGGCCGCCGAACAGGCCCGGCAGCGCTTCGGACGCATCGAGGTGGTGATCCACGCCGCCGGCGTCGTGGACGATGGCCCGCTGTTGACCAAGACCTCGGGCGGAGTGGAAGAAGTGTTCGCACCCAAGGTGCACGGGGTTCAGATTCTTGACGACCTCTTCCCGGACGGCAGCATCGACTGGCTGGTGTTGTTCTCGTCGACCAGCACGGTGACGGCACCTGCCGGTCAGGTCGACTATGTGGCGGCCAACGAATACCTCAATGCCTACGCGGCCAGCCGTGTGGGGCAACGCACCAAGGTGCTGGCCATCGACTGGGGCATCTGGAACGAGGTGGGCATGGCCGCGAAGGCCATGGCCAGCCGCCTGGGTGACGCTGCACCTCCCCCCCGCCACCCCGCCGGCAGTCCCTTGCTGGACGAGGCGACCTTCGACGCTGCTGGTCACCGGCTGTTCACCGCGAGCTGGCAAACCAGCAACCGCTGGATCCTGGACGGCCACCGCACCAAGGCAGGCCAAGCCCTGCTGCCTGGAACGGGTTACCTGGAGCTGGCGGCCCAAGCTCTCCGGGGCAACGGCGAGACCGGCTCGTTCACCATCAAAGACCTGTACTTCTTCCGACCGCTGGAGGTCAACGACGACCAGACGCGCGACGTGCGCGTCAAGCTGGCGCGCAGCGACGAGGGTTATGCCCTGGAAGTGCGCAGCGACGTCCAATACGAAGGTCGCAAGGGCTTCCAGCTCAATGCGCAGGCCACGCTGGTTCCGGGCGCGCTGCCGGCCGCCGCGCGGGTGGACACCACCGCGCTGCAAGCCCGCTGCACCGTCCGGCGCGACGAAGACGCCAACGGCCTGAGATCTCCCCAGGAAGAACACCTGAACTTCGGGCCACGCTGGCGGGTGCTGCGCTCCGTCGCCTATGGCAACAACGAAGGCATCGCCCTGCTGCAGTTGCCATCTGCGTACGAAGAAGACCTCGGTACCGGCTACCTGCTCCACCCGGCCTTGCTCGACCTGGCCACTGGCTGGGCCATGCACCTGATCGAGGGCTACCGGGCCGATCACCTGTGGGTGCCGGTGTCGTACCAGTCGGTCAAGGTGCACCGCCCGCTGCCCGGCACGGTCTGGAGCTGGGTGCGCAACGCTCAAGCCAACCACGCCGACGCGCCCTTTGCCTTGTTCGATGTGACGCTGTGCGACGCCCAGGGCGAGGTCTGTGTCGAGGTGCGCGGCTTCTCGATCAAGCGGCTGCAGGAAGGCGGCTTCTCCGCCTCGAACAGCCGGCTCGATGCACGCGAAGTGGTGTTCGAGAAGAGTGCTGGTGACAACGCCCAGACCCGCCTTTCACCCGCGGAAGAGCAACTCCAGCACGCGATGTCGCAAGGCATCCTGCCGCACGAGGGCGCCGATGCCTTTGGCCGTGCGCTGGCCACGGGCCTACCGCAGGTCATCATCTCGTCCATGAACCTGGACGCGCTGGTGCGCAAGGCCAGCGAGGTGGCGCAGGCCGATGTGGCGTCCGGCCAGAAATTCCAGCGACCCGACCTCGACAGCGACTACGTGGCGCCTGGCAACGATGTGGAACGCACGCTGGTCGGCTTCTGGGAAGAGCTCCTGGGTGTCGATCAGGTGGGTGTTCAGGACAGCTTCTTCGACCTGGGCGGGCATTCGCTGATAGCGGTGCGCCTGTTCGCCATGATCAAGAAGGCCTACCGGGTCGAGTTTCCGATCTCCGTGCTGTTCGAGGCCCCCACCATCGCCCTGTGCGCTGCCCTGATCCGCGAGCGCATCGGCGACACCGGTGGTGCGGCGGACGCCCCCGCCGGGGAAACCGGCGCGGCCGCGCCTGCCCGGCGTCGCTTCGTCCACCTGGTGCCGATGCACGACGGCGAAGGTGGTGAACAGACTCCGTTCTTCCTGGTGGCGGGCATGTTTGGCAATGTGCTGAACCTGCGGCATCTGGCGCGCCTGCTCGGCACCGAGAGGCCGTTCTACGGCCTGCAGGCGCGGGGCCTCTATGGCGACCAGGCACCGCACGAAACCTTTGAAGAAGCGGCCGCCGACTACATCGCAGAAATGCGCCAGGTCCAGCCGCACGGCCCCTACCTTCTGGGCGGGTTCTCGGGCGGAGGCATTACCGCTTACGAGATCGCCCGCCAACTGGAAGCCGCTGGCGAGCAGGTCCGCTTGCTTGTGCTGCTGGACACGCCGCTGCCGGTCCGGCCGCAGATCAACCGGATGGACAAGGTCATCATCAAGCTGGCGGAACTGCGCAAAAAGGGCCTGGGCTACCTCTGGACCTGGGCGCGCGGGCGGCTGGACTGGGAACTGAACCGATTGCGCAACAGGAACGCCGCGCCGATCCAGCCCCGCACGAACCAGCTGAACAACGAGGCCATCCAGGCAGCGTTCCTGGGTGCCCTGCCGCGCTACCGCCTACAGGTCTGGAATGGCAATGCCGTGCTCTTCCGCCCTCCGCTGGACCTGCGCTGGAAAGTGACGGGCGGGCGCTGGGTCTCGGCCGAGCGCGAGTATGTGTACGCCGACAACGAGTGGACACGTTATCTGCCGTCGCTGCGCGTGCTGGAAGTGCCCGGTGATCACGACTCCATGGTGCTGGAACCCAACGTGCGCGTGCTGGCGGGCCTGATGCGGGAATGTATCGAGGCCACCCGACAACCGGAGGCGCGACCATGAGCCAGTCCACGAAGTCTCGCGTGCTGACGATCGTGCTGAACTACCGCACGCCCGAGCTGACACTGCGCTCGGTGGAGGCCGCGTTGCGCGAGATGGAAGGACTGGAGGGCGCCATCACCGTGGTGGACAACGATTCGGGTGATGGGTCGTTCGAGCAACTCACACAGGCGGTCCGGGAGCGCGGCTGGAACCGCGTGCGGGTGCTTCAGTCCGGTCGCAATGGCGGCTACGGCGCAGGCAACAACTTCGGCGTTCGCCAAGGCCTACCCGACGGCTCATCGCCCGACTACGTCTACATCCTCAATTCCGACGCCTTTCCCGAGACCGGCGCCATCCGCGTGCTCGCCGAGTATCTGGACGCCCATACCCGGGTGGGTTTTGCCGGCAGCCGCCTGCACGGCGAAGACGGCTCCTCCCACCAGACGGCATTCCGCTTCCCGACCGTGTTCAGCGAGTTCGAACATGCGGCGGCCACCGGCCCCATCTCGCGCCTGCTGCGCCGCTACATCGTCGCGCTGCCCGAGTCCAACGAGGTGCAGGAGGTGGACTGGCTGGCCGGGGCCAGCCTCATGGTGCGCCACCGCGTCTTTGAGGAAACCGGGGGGTTCGACGAGCGCTTCTTCCTGTACTTCGAAGAGACCGACCTGAGCCTGCGTGCGCGCCGCGCCGGCTGGCGATCCGTGTACCTTCCAGAGAGCCGCGTGATGCACATCGGTTCGGTGTCCACGGGCATGAAGTCCTGGAAGCGCATTCCCCGGTTCTGGTTCGATTCGCGGCTGTGGTACTTCACCAAGAACCATGGCGTGGCCTACGCGGCCCTGGCCACGCTGGCCCATGTGGCGGGTGCGCTGATTCTCAGAGCCCGCCGACTTTTTCAGAAGAAGCGCTCCGACCAGCCCGAGCGCTTCCTCAGCGACCTGGTGTCGCACGCCCTGTGCTGCGCGTGGCACCGGCGGCTGGTCGGCCGCCCCGAAGCCGCCTCCCCCTGATCCTTCCGAACTGACCAATCCCGGAGTCCCCCATGAGCAGTTTTTCCTGTGTGGTGATGGGCAATGAGTCCCTGCTGATCGAATGTGCCGAACAACTTCTGCGCGCAGGTGACCGCATCGGCGCGGTGATCACCCGCAACCCCGACATCCGCTCGTGGGCGGCGAACCACAGGCTGCGGGTGGAGGCGCCCGGCGAAGGGCTTGCCGACCGTCTGTCCGACGTGGGCTTCGACTGGTTCTTCAGCATCGCCAACCTGTCGGTCATTCCCCAGCCGGTGCTGGCCAAGGCCACACGCGGCGCCATCAATTTCCACGACGGCCCCTTGCCCCGACACGCTGGCCTGAACGCACCGGTCTGGGCGATCCTGGCCCGGGAAAAGCAGCACGGCGTGACCTGGCACATGATCGAAGGCGGCATCGACGAAGGTGACATCCTCAAGCAGCGCCTGTTCGACATGGCGCCCAATGAAACGGCGCTCACGCTGAACACCCGCTGCTACGAAGCAGCGATCGAAAGCTTCTCCGAACTGCTGGCTGATCTGCACGGCCCTGGCCCACAACGCCGGCCCCAGGACCTGAGCCAGCGCTCCTACCACGCCCGCCTGGACCGTCCTGCTGCAGCGGCCCGCATCGACCTGTCCCGGCCGGCCGAGGAGGTGCTGGCCCTGGTGGCGGCGTTGGACCATGGCAGCTACTGGAACCCGATCAGCTGCCCCAAGCTGGTGGTCGGCGACCGGGTGCTGCTGGTGGCCACGGCGGCGGTCGAGGCCGGCGCTGCAGCGGCCCCGGGTGAAGTGCTGGAAGCGACCATGGGCGGGCTGGTGGTGGGCACCGCGTCGCTCCCGGTGCGCCTGGCCGGCCTGCGCGACACCCTGGGTGCCGCGGTGTGTCCGACGACCGTGGCCCGGGCAGGTGATCGGCTGCCACTGCCCGAGGCCGCCAGCACGGCGGCCCTCACCGACGCCATGGCCCGCGTCGTCGCGGGTGAAGCCGCCTGGCGCAAATGCCTGCAGGCGCCAGAGGGGGTCGATCTGCCGCTGGTGTCCGCACCGACCGGCTCCAGCCTCTGGCGCTCGCTGCCGCTGAACGCACCCGCCAGCCTTGGCGGCGACCGCCTGCTCGCCGCCGTGGCGGCCTGGGTTGCACGCGTCAGTGGCAAGAGCCGTTTCGATCTGGCCTACCGGGACGCAGACATCCCGCTGGCACCGGGCTTCCTGTCGACCTGGGTCCCACTGCGCCTCGACGCCGCCGGGGACACCCCGTTCTCGGCGTTCTCGGCCCAGTGTGCCGACTCCTTGGCAGCCGCCCGGAAGGCGCCCGCCTTTGCCCTTGACCTGGTGGCCCGCGACCCGGCGATCAAGGCCCTCACTGTGCCCCAGGTCGGTCTGGCCAGGGGTCACGGCGCGACCGGCATCGACGGCACGGCCCTCACGATACAGGTCGGCGCGCAGGGCGGCCTCACCTTGTGGTACGACGAAGCCCGCCTGAGTGCCGAGACCGCGGCAACCCTGTGCCAGCGACTGCAGCGCGTGCTCGACGCCCTGAGCAACGACACCGCGCAGGACACGCCGCTGGGCCAGCTCCCCGTCATGAGCGAGGCCGAGCGCGAACAGGTGCTCTACGGCTGGAACGACACCCGATGCGACTACCAGCGCCAGACGTGCGTGCACCAGTTCTTCGAGCAGCAGGTCCATCGGACTCCAGATGCCACAGCGGTGGTGTTCGAAGGTCAGTCGCTGAGCTACGCACAGCTCAACCGGCGCGCCAACCAGGTCGCCCACCGCCTCATCGCCATGGGCGTCCTACCCGGCACCCTGGTCGGGCTGTACACGCCGCGCTCACTGGACCTGCTGGTCGGCGCCCTGGCCATCCAGAAGGCCGGTGGCGGCTATGTGCCGCTGGACCCGGCCTATCCACCCGACCGCATTGCCCTGTACATCGAGGACAGCGGCGCGCCGGTGATCGTCGCCCAGTCCACGCTGATCGACAGCCTGCCCGCGCACCAGGCCCAGGTGCTGGTGATCGACGAGGACGCCACCATCGCCAGTCAGCCCGACACGGACCCGGCCAGTGGCGTGGGTCCGTCCGACATCGCTTACATGATCTACACCTCGGGCTCCACTGGCCGTCCCAAGGGCGTGATGGTCGAGCACCGCAACGTGGCCAACTTCTTCCGCGGCATGGACGACCGCATCCAGCACGACCCGCCGGGGGTGTGGCTGGCCGTCACCAGCCTGTCCTTCGACATCTCGGTGCTTGAACTGTTCTACACCCTGGCCCGCGGGTTCAAGCTGGTGCTCAGCAGCGACGAGAACCGGGCGCTGGTGTCCTCCGGGCGCATCGCCAGCGGCCAGAAGATGGATTTCTCCATCTATTACTGGGGCAACGACGACGGTGCCGGTCCCAAGAAGTACGAGTTGCTGCTTGAAGGCGCCAAGTTCGCCGACACCCACGGCTTCTGCGCGGTATGGACACCGGAGCGGCATTTCCACGCCTTCGGCGGCCCCTACCCCAACCCGTCGGTGACCGGCGCCGCCGTGGCGGCCGTCACGAAGAACATCGGTGTGCGCGCCGGCAGCTGTGTGGTGCCGCTGCACCATCCCGCGCGCATCGCCGAAGAATGGGCCGTGATCGACAACCTGACCAACGGTCGCGCTGCGCTCGCGGTGGCGTCTGGCTGGCACCCTGACGACTTCGTGCTGCGTCCCGAGAACACCCCCCCCGCCAACCGCCAGGCGCTGTTCGATGCCACCGAGCAGATCCGGCGGCTATGGCGCGGCGAGGCTGTGGACTTCCCCACCAAAGACGGCACCTTTGCGGTGAAGACGCAACCGCGTCCTGTGTCGAAGGAACTGCCGATCTGGGTGACCACAGCAGGCAATCCCGAGACCTGGCGCGACGCCGGTCGGGTCGGTGCCAACGTGCTGACCCACCTGCTGGGCCAGTCGGTCGAAGAGGTGGCGGAGAAAATTGGCATCTACCACGAGGCGTTGAGAGAAGCCGGGCACGAGCCGTCCAACTTCACGGTAACGCTGATGCTGCACACCTATGTGGCGCGCGACCGCGAGCAGGCGCGCGAAACCGCGCGCGGCCCGATGAAGGACTACCTGCGCAGCGCCGCCGGCCTGATCAAGCAGTACGCCTGGGCATTCCCCGCCTTCAAGAAACCCAAGGGTATCAACAACCCCGCCGAAATCGACATCCGCACCCTCGACGCCGAGGAGCTCGAAGGCATTCTGGAGTTCGCCTTCCAGCGCTACTTCGAGGACTCGGGCCTGTTCGGCACGGTGGAAGACTGCCTCGACCGGGTGGAGCAGCTCAAGCGCATCGGCGTCGATGAGGTTGCCTGCCTGATCGACTACGGCATCCCGTCCGAAAAGGTCATGGAAGGCCTCTACCCGCTGGCAGAGGTGCTGCGCCGATCCAACGAGGGAGCCGGACCAGCACCGGACGATTTCTCCATTGCCGCGCAGATCGTCCGGCACGGCGTCACGCACCTCCAATGCACGCCCAGCATGGCGCGCATGATCGCCATGAACGACGAGGCTCGTCTGGCTCTGGGCAAGGTCCAGCACCTGATGATCGGCGGCGAGGCCTTGCCCGGCACCCTGGTGGCCGAACTGTCCCAGCTCGGTACCGCCACCATCGAAAACATGTACGGCCCCACCGAGACCACCATCTGGTCGTCCACGGAAACCGCGGGCACCAGCGAAAGCATCGTCAACATCGGCCGCCCGATCGCGAACACCCAGATGTACGTGCTGGACGAGCACCAGCAGCCGGTGCCAGTGGGCGTGCCCGGCGAGCTGTACATCGGCGGCGACGGGGTCACGCGCGGCTATTGGCAACGCCCCGACCTCACCGCCGAACGCTTCCCCGCGGACCCGTTCGTGCGTCCGGAATGCGCGGCCCCCGGCGGTGCGCGCATGTACCGCACAGGCGACCTGGCGCGCTGGCGTCCTGACGGACGCATCGATTTCCTGGGCCGGGCCGACTTCCAGGTCAAGATCCGCGGCTACCGCATCGAGCTCGGTGAAATCGAGGCGGTGCTCGAATCGTCCGCTGGCGTCCAGCAGGCGGTGGTCGTGGCCCGCGAAGACCAGCCGGGCGACGTGCGCCTGGTGGCCTACCTGCGTGCCGATGCCGGGGTCTCGACCGAACGCCTGCACGAGTGGGTCGCCACCCGGCTGCCCGAGCACATGGTGCCCGCGCACTTCGTGATGATCGACGAGTTCCCACTCACGCCCAACCGAAAGGTCGACCGCAAGGCCCTGCCCGCGCCGTCCCAGACCACCCAGCGCGAGCGCACCGAGGCCTTTGTCGCCCCCGAGAACGAGATCGAACAAAAGATCGCAGCGATCTGGTCCCGCATCCTGGGTGTTCCGCAGATTGGGTCCAAGGACAGCTTCTTTGCCCTGGGCGGCCATTCGCTGTTGGCGGTTCAGGCCCACCGCGAGATCAAGCAGGCGCTCAACACCACCCGGTTGAGCATCACCGACATCTTCCGCTTTCCGACCCTCTCGGCCCTGGCACAGCACCTGGACGACAAGCCCCGCGAGACCGCCGAGACCGCGGCGGAATCCACGGAACGCGCGCAGATGCGGGCCGACGCGATGTCGCGCCGGCGCGCGATGCGCTCGGGCAAGCTGCCTCAGGACTGATGCAAGCGGTCGAATGCCATCAACCGACCACAGAGCTCCCGCTGCTGCAGTCCTTGCGCCTGCAGCTGGCGCAGGCTCTTGGCGCGGGCGTTGGCGTGGCCTGCACCGGCGTTGACGGCGAGCCGGACCTGCTCTGGCCCGCTGAACGCACGGCCATCCTGAAAGCAGTGCCGGCCCGACAGCGCGAATACGCCGCTGGGCGCCAGGCGGCACGTGCCGCGATGCAGCAGATCGGGTGTGTTCCCGCAGCCATTCCGACCGCCCCCGACCGCTCGCCAGTCTGGCCCGAAGGGCTGACGGGGTCCATCGCACACGGTGGGCGGGTGTGCCTGGCCGTGGTCGGCCGGCGGCACCAGGTACACGCGGTAGGCATCGACATCGAAGAAGACCGTGCCATGGCACCCGACCTCTGGCCGAGCATCTGCACCGCTGAAGAACTGACCCGTTTCGATCAGCTGCCGCCAGACGAGCGGGGACGGCGGGTGTCCCGGCTGTTCTGCGCCAAGGAAGCCTTCTACAAGTGGCAGTACCCCCAGACCGGGCGCCTGCTGGACTTCCTTGATGTGCAAGTGACGTTCTCGGCGGATGCGACCGGTTTTGTGGTGCGCGCCAGCTCTGGCGGCACCCCGCTTCCCCGCTGCACCAGGGAAGGCACCCTGCTCGCGCGCGACGGCCTGGTGCTGGCCTGGCTGCTCGGGCCTGCCTCATGAACGAACGATGCGCGCCGACGAGCCATGCAACACCGTGAAAGCACCCACATGAAGACCTCCGGCAGCCACCTGCTGTTGTATGCACCCGTGCCGCTGTACGCCGGGAAGGACGGCTACCTGCTGGAGGACCAGGCCTGCAACGGACTGCGCCTATGGGCCGAAAACTTCGAGCAGGTCACGGTGATGCACCCGCTGGAGCTCGGCACCCCACCTCCGAGCTGGATTCCGGTGCGTTCGTCGGCCATTGACCTGGAACGTGTGCACCTCGTCGCACTGCCGTCGGCCTACCGCCCCGACCGATTTTTCCGCTTCCTCCCATCGGTGCGGCGCCAGATCGCCCAGCTGATCGACGAAGCGGACTATCTGTCGTTTTCCATTGGTGGGCTCTTCGGTGACTGGGGCTCGGTGGCCGCTCTGGAGGCTCACCGCAAGGGTCGGCGCTTTGCTGTCTGGACCGACCGGGTGGAGTCCGAAGTGGTGCGGCACGAGGCCCGTGCGGCCCGCACCCGCCGGGCGCGGCTGAAAGCATCCCTGTACCACCGGCCGATGGCCGCACTGGAGCGGGCCATCATCCGGCGCTCGGCCCTCGGGCTGTTCCATGGCGCCGAAACCTTCGCCACCTACGCGCCCTACGCCACCAAGGCGGAAATCGTCCACGACATCCACCTCCGCGAGGAAGACCGCATCCCGCCCGACACCCTCCGCAGCAAGCTGCAGGGCGTCATAGACGGCCCGCTGCACATCGGCTATCTCGGCCGCGCCGACGTGATGAAGGGTGCCGACGACTGGATCCAGGTGATGGCGTCGCTGAAGGAAGCCGGTGTCGATTTCCGCGCGACCTGGTGGGGAGACGGCGAACGGCTGCCCGAGATGAAGGCTCAGGTGGAGCGTCTGGGCCTGACCGGGCAGGTCGCGCTGCCCGGCTTCATCCGGGACCGTGCGGCCATCCTGAATGTCCTGCGCGAGACCCAGGTGTTCGTGTTCTGCCACAAGACGCCGGAGTCGCCGAGAAACCTGATCGAAGCGCTGGTCTCGGGGACTCCCCTGATCGGCTACGACAGCCCATTCCCGAAAGACCTGATCGCTGCCCACGGCGGCGGCCTGCTGACCCCCAAGGACGACATCGGCGCCCTGGTTTCCAGTCTGACCGGTCTGGCGCGGGACCGCCAGCGGCTGGCGGATCTGATTGGGCGTGCGGCGCAAGATGGTCAGCCCTTCAACGATGTCGCCGTCTTCAGGCACCGCAGCGAGGTGATTCGTGCCCACCTCTGATGTTCAGTACGCGCATCTGCGCGAACTGCTGTGCAAGCGTGTGGCGGACTATGGCGAACACGCGGCCTATGTGTTCCTGGGGCACGGCCTGGACGCCAGCCACACGCTGAGCTACGCCGCGCTGGGCCAGTCGGCCGAAGCCATCGCGAAGCGTCTGCGTGAGCGCATCGGGCCAGGAGAGAGGGTGTTGCTCGCGTTTGACAACCACCTGGACGCTGTGCAGCTGTTCTGGGGCTGCATCCTGGCCGGCGCCATCCCCGTCCCGGCGCCTGCTCCGGACACCCGGAATGCACGAAACAGCGAATCGCGCTTGCTGGGCATTGCCAACGATGCGGATGTGGCGCTGGCCATGACCGATGAGGAGCACATTGAAACCGGCCGCGCCCAGATCCCCGGGCGCATGTGGTGCACGCTGGACACACTGCTGAATGGATCGCCGCAGTCCAACGCGGTGGCGTCAGCACCCGTAGGCCTGGTCGAGAGCACGGTGGCATACCTTCAGTACACCTCCGGGTCCACAAGCGCCCCGCGGGGCGTCGAGATCACCCACGACAACGTGCTGGCACAGTGCCGTTCGCTGGTGAGCGGGGCAGATACGCCCTGGATGAAGGCGCTGGTCTGGCTGCCCTGGTTCCACGACTACGGCCTGGTGCATGGCGTGCTCCAGCCGGTGTACTCCGGGGGCACTTCATTCCTGATGTCCACCGTGCAGTTCCTGCTGCACCCCCTGAGGTGGCTGGAAGCCATTGCCATGCATGGCGTCACCCACAGCGGTGCGCCCAACTTCGCCTACGCCGCCTGCGTGCAGGCACTGGCCCGCTCGCCCCGATGGAACGCCCGTCTGGACAGCTGGCGGTACGCCACCTGCGGCGCGGAGCCGGTGCGAGCCACCACGCTGGAGGCGTTCTCACAGGCCTTTGAACCGTTCGGGTTCCACCGTGCCGCTCTCGCACCCTCGTACGGGCTGGCGGAAGCGGTGCTCGCAGTCACCGTGAAGAACGCCACCACGCCGCTGCAACAGGTGACGCTGGATGCACGGGCCATCGAACGTCACGACGTGCGCCCAGCCGACCCTGAAGCGGCTGGCACCAGAACCCTGGTGGGTTGCGGACCGGCGCTGCCGGGTTTCCAGCTGCGCATTGTCGATCCCGACACCAGGATGCCCTGCGCCCCCGACCGCATCGGCGAGATCTGGGTGGCCGGACCGAGCGTGGGCCGGGGCTACTGGGGACAGCCCGACGCCACGGCCGAGCACTTTGGCGGCACCCTCGCCCCAGAAGCCGCCGACCCCACGCGCTACCTGCGCACCGGCGACCTGGGTTTCCTGCACGGCGGCGAGCTGTTTGTTGCGGGCCGACGCAAGGACCTGATCATCGCGAACGGCCGCAACCTTTACCCCCAGGACCTGGAGCAGACCGCGGAGGCGGCGCACCCCGGCATTCGGGGCGGTGGCGTCATCGCGATTTCGGTGGACAAGGGAGACCGGGAAGCGGTCGTGGTGCTGGTCGAGTGCAGCCGGCGTCCCTCGCCGGATGTGGTACGGCAGCTGGTCGATGCCGTCCACCGGCGGGTGGCCACCGAACACCAGGTGGATCTGCACGACATCGTTCCCCTGCGGACCGGTACCCTGCCCCGGACTTCCAGCGGCAAGCCGCAGCGCAGCGCGGCGCGGCGCCTCTACTTGGAGGGGCGGCTGGAGCCCCTGCGCCTGTCGACACAGGCCCACACAGCCGCCGCGGCGGCGCCCGACCTTGCAGCCAGCGCCGCGCTGCTGGACACCCTGACGCTGTTGTGGTCCGAAATCCTCGGGCACGAGGTGATCGCGCACGACGCGAACTTCTTCGACCTGGGCGGCGATTCGCTGCTGGCCACACAACTGGTCTCGCGTCTGCGCACGAGGCTCGGCCTCGACCTGCCCATCAGCGCAGTGTTCGAGACCCCCACGGTGCGCGGACTCGCCCACCGGCTGGCGCAGCTGTCGGCCACGCCGGACAGCGCCGTGGCAAGCGCGCCGGTGCCGGCAGACGTCACGCCCCTAGCCGCGCGCGGCCCCGGCAGCCGATTCGGCCTGTCGTTCTCCCAGGAGCGCATGTGGTTCATGCACGAACTGGCGCCGCAGAGCAGCGCGTACAACATCCCGCTGGCCATGCGGTTGAAGGGACCGCTGGAGGTGGCCGCCCTGCAGGCAGCCATGGATCGCGTGGTCGAACGCCACGAGATCCTCCGCACACGCTTTGTCAAAACGGCCGACGGCGTGTTGGCCGAGGTGGTCCCCCCCCCGGCCGTGCACCTTCAGCCCGTGCGGCTGACCACCGATGGCAGCAGCCCACCGGACGAGGTGGTGCGCCGCCATCTGGCCGATGTCACCTGCCAGCCCTTTGTGCTCGACCAGTGCCCGCTGGTCCGGGCGCAGCTCATCCACCTGGCCGAACACGATGCGGTGCTGCTGATCGTCATGCACCACATCGTCAGCGACCAATGGTCGTTCGCGGAGCTGGGGCGGGAGCTGGCAGCGCACTACAGCGCCCAGCTGTCCGGAACCGAGGCCTCGTTGCCCGAGCTGCCGATCCAGTACGCGGACTACGCGCGCTGGCACCGGGACTGGTTTGAGCAGGAGCGCCGGGCCAGCGAGCTGGCGTACTGGTCGCAGCGGTTGAACGGGCTGGAGCCGCTGCCGCTCAACAACGACCTGCCACGCCCACTGGAGCAGAGCTTCCGCGGTGCGGCGCTGCGGTTCCCGCTGGAGCACGAGCACATCGCTGGCCTGCGCGCCCTCGGCGCGGCGCACGGTGCCAGCCTGTCCATGGTGCTGATCGCGGCGCTCAACGTGCTGCTGCACCGGCACACGGGCAAGACCGACATCGGCATCGGCGTGCCCATTGCCAACCGGCACCACCTGGCTTCCGAAAACCTCATCGGCACCTTCGTCAACACCCTGGTGTTCAGGACCGATCTGGACGGCGACCCGGACTTCCTCACGGTGCTCTCCCGCGTACGCACCGTCTCGCTGGAGGCGTTTGAGCACCAGGACATGCCCTTCGAGGTGCTGGTCCGCGAACTGGCGGCCAGGCCGGACAGCAGCCGCCAGCCGCTGTTCAACGTGCTCTTCAACATGGTGAACACGCAGGCCCGGGACTGCCACTTCGAAGGCCTGACCTGGTCGCGGCTGGACTTCGACCGGGCGTCGACCCAGTTCGACCTGAGCGTGGTGGTCGACGTGATGTACGACCACGCCTTCGTGATCGAGTACGCCACCGACCTGTTCGTGCCGGAGACAGTGCAGCGCATGGGCGAGCACTTGCTGCAAATCCTGCGCATCGCCGTCCAGGCGCCGGACTCCCGCGTGGCCACACTCCCGCTGCTGGGCGAGGCCGAGCGAAAGCGCCTGAACCAGTGGTCGCGCGGCCCTGTCGAGGCCGCCGCCGCGGCGTCGGCGCACGCCTGGGTGGCCCGGGGTTTGCTGCAGTCGGCCCAGCGGCCCGCGCTGGTCCACGGCGCTGCGCGGCTGACCCACCACGAACTGGACGAGGCTTCGAACCGGCTGGCGCGGCTGTTGCGGCAGCGCGGCATTGCGCGGGGTTGCCGTGTCGGCGTCTGCCTGCCCCGCAACCACGAGCTGGTGATCGTGCTGCTGGCCATCCTCAAGTCCGGCGCGGCCTACGTGCCCCTGGACCCCAACTATCCCCGGCAGAGGCTGAGCGACCAGATGCAGGACGCCGAGCTGGCGCTGCTGGTGAGTCACAGTTCGGTGGTGCTGGACGAGCACCAGACCCCTCGCCTGCTGGTCGATGTTGACCGCACGCAGATCGACGCGACCGCACCGCATCGGCTGCCGGACGACGCCCTGCTCGATGCCCGCCCGGAAGACCCGGCTTACCTGATCTACACCTCCGGCTCCACGGGTCGCCCCAAGGGGGTCGCCGTGCCACACCGGGCCGTGGTGAACCTGCTGGAGAGCATGGCGCGTGCGCCCGGCTGCACCGCGCACGACCGGCTGCTGGCGGTGACCACCCCCAGCTTCGACATCGCCGTGCTGGAGCTGTTTCTCCCCCTGGGCACGGGTGGCACCGTGGTCGTGGCCAGCCAGGCCGACGCCACCGATGGCCGGGCGCTGGCCGAGCTGATGGCGCAAGAGGACATCACCGTGCTGCAGGCCACACCGTCGCGCTGGCACTTGTTGCTGGAAGCCGGCTGGGCCGGGAACCCGCGGCTCAAGGCGCTGGTGGGGGGCGAGCCCCTGACGCCCGACCTGGCCTCGCGGCTGCTCGCCCGGTGCGGCGAGGTCTGGAACATGTACGGCCCCACCGAAACCACGGTCTGGTCCAGCTGCTGGCGGGTGTCGCCGGACGCCGTGCAGGCGATTGATCTGGGACGCCCGGTGCTCAACACCTCGATCCAGGTGCTCGACCCGCAGCTGCAGCCCTGCCCGATCGGGGTTCCCGGGGAGATCTACATCGGCGGCACGGGGGTGGCCATCGGCTACCACCGGCGGGAGACCTTGACCGCCGAACGCTTCATCGAGCAACCTCACGCGCAGGACCCGCTCGTGACGCGCATCTACCGCACGGGGGACCGCGGGCGCTGGCGCTGCGACGGGTCGCTGGAACACGGAGGCCGGCTCGACGACCAGATCAAACTGCGCGGGTTCCGGGTGGAGCTAGGAGAAATCGAGGCCCGTTTGCTCGCCCACGAATCCATCGCACGCGCTGTGGTCATGCTGCGTGAAGACGCGCCAGGCCAGGCCCGGCTGGTCGCCTACGTGGTGCCACGGGGAACCATGCCCACCCGGGAAGCCCTGCGCGAACACCTGCGCCACTGGCTGCCCGACCACATGGTGCCCGGCCTGTTCGTCGAGCTGGATGCCATTCCCGTGCTGCCGAACGGCAAAACCAACCGCCGGGCACTGCCGGCTCCGTCCGACGAGGCGTCGCGGACACGCACCCCGCCCCGCAACGCCACCGAAACAGCCATCCTGTCGATCTGGCAGACCGCCCTGCAGACGGAGATGATCGGCATCCACGACAACTTCTTCGATCTCGGCGGGCACTCGATCCTGGCCGTGGGGGTGGTCAGCCGCATCGAGTCGGCGCTGCAACGGCCCTGCGCGCTGGCCTTGCTGTTCAAGCACCCCACGGTGGCGGAGCTGGCCGAGGCGCTGTCACAGACCGTGCCCGAGGACCACAAGGACATCCCGGTGGCGGTGTTGCGACCTGGTGGCCAGGGCCCCGGCTTCTTCCTGCTCGCAGGGGCCGAGATGTACCGGCGGCTGGCACAGTTGCTTGATCCGGGCGTGCCGGTGTACGGCGTGTTCTCACAGACCGAAATCGACCTGCTGGAACAGCCGATGGACCTGGCGCCGCCCGTGGTGACCGTGGAGACGCTGGCCCGGGAATACAAGGATCTGATCCGAGGCATCCAGCCGCACGGCCCTTATTTCCTCGGCGGCTTTTCGATCGGTGGCCTGCTCGCGTTCGAGGTGGCCCGCCAGCTGCAGACAGAAGGCGAAGCCATCGGCCTGATCGCCTTGCTCGACTCCAAACTGCCTGGGCATGGTTTCAGGCACCTGGTGGCGGGCGTGCTCCGGCGCCTGCGCCTGCTCCGGCGCGAGGGGTTCGGGCACCTGCGGCACATCTACCGCGTGTACCGGCACCAGACCGAACACCGCCACGAACCCGGCAGCAGGCGCATCCAGGTCTATGCCAAGGCCATGCACGACCACAAGGCCCTCCCCTGCGATCTGCCCGCGTTGTTCCTTCAGGCCGGTGGCGACCTGTCCACGGCGCCGGCCTATGGCTGGCGCTCGCTGCTGCCGCGGCTGACCATCGAACGCGTCCCCGGCAAACACATGGACATCCTGGAACCGCCCCATGTGGAGGTGCTGGCTGCCGCGATGCGACCGCACCTCGCCGAGGCCAGACGCATGGGCACTTCCCCGGCCCGGACCGGTCATACTGCGGCGCCCTCTTCAACCCGTGCCTCCACCACATGATGCTGAAACACTCGTTGAAATACCTGCTGGCCTTCGCACTCACCGCCTGCGGATGGCACAAGTCGCTCGACCAAGCCGAACTCTCGGCCCTGTACACGCAGCCGCTGTCACCGCCTGACAAGCCGCTGCGTGTCTTCCACATCGGCCACAGCCTGGTCAACAAGGACATTCCCATGATGCTGGAGCAGCTGGCGGGCGCAGGTCACGACCACCGCTCGCAACTGGGCTGGGGCGCCTCGCTGAGGTCGCACTGGGAACCGGACGTGCCGGTCAATGGCTTCGAGGTCGAGAACGCGCACCCCCGATTCCAGGACGCGCGCCAGGCCGTCGACAGCGGTCAGTTCGATGTGCTGATCCTGACCGAGGCAGTGGAGATCAAGGACTCAATCAAACACCACGACAGCCCGGAGTACATCCGCCAGTGGGCCCGTGCGGCTCGCAAGGCCAATCCGAAAACCCGCGTCTACCTCTACGAACTCTGGCACGAGCTGAACGACCCCAAAGGATGGCTGGAGCGGCTGGACGAGGACCTGAGCCTCTACTGGGAGGGCGTGCTCCTGGCCAGGGGCCTGGCGCACGGCGACACCGGCGGTCCGGTGTACGTCATTCCCGCCGGTCAGGTGATGGCCCGTCTGGTGCGGGAGGTGGAGGCCCGAGGTGGCGTCGACCGGCTGCGCTCGCGCGAAGACCTGTTCTACATCAGCGACGAGGGGAAACGCGACATGATCCACCTCAGTGCGCTGGGCAACTACCTCGTCGCCCTCACCCATTACGCCGTCCTCTATCACCGTCCACCGCCGGCAGAGCCGCAGACCATCCGGCTGGTTGACGGGACGCTGTTGCCCGCCATTTCGCCGGAACTGGCCCGCCTAATGAGCGAGGTGATCTGGTCGGTGGTGACGAGTTACCCCAAGACCGGGGTGGCACAGCGCGGCAGCTGATGCGGGTCGCCCGCTCGTCGTAACCCGATACATTTGTGCCATGGCACTCTCGAAGAGACCCCATCGATCCATCCTCAAGCGCCGCGGGAGCATTTCCACGGCGGTGCAGGCCGTGGTGGACCTGGTGGCCGTGATGGCGCTGTCCCTGCTGCTGATACAGAAACAGATCGGCACCGTCACCCCGCCCTATACGGTGCTGCTGCTCATCCTGGCCATGGTGATGGTGTTCGCCTACAACCAGTTCGGCGTCTACCGCAGCAACAGCAGCTTCACGCGCAAGGCGCTGACCCTCTTCAAGGCCTGGTCGCTGACATTCGGCTTCCTGCTGCTGGTCGGTTTTGTGACCAAGCAGACCGATGTGTTTTCCCGCCTGCTGCTGGGGCAGCTGTTCATCGCGGGCTATCTGCTGCAGGTGTTTCTGCAATACCTCAGTCGCGAGATCCAGATCCGGGTCATGGTCCACGCTGTGCCCGCAGAGAACGTGCTGATCGTCGGAACGGGCAAGCTCGCGAGCTATCTGCAGAACAAGATTTCGGGCAACCCGTGGCTGAACCAGAAGGTGGTGGGCTGTCTGGAGCTGCCCTCGGCTGCGCGGGGCAACGAGGCCCGGGCAGGCGCCACCCTGTACGAAAGCTCGGACTTCGCATCGCTCAAGGAGCTCAACATCATCGGACCGCTTGATCAGATGCTGTCCATCATCGAGCGCCACGACGTGCGCACGGTGTATTTCGCCATTCCCCTGGGCGAGTCCGACCTGATCGAGGACCTGTATTTCCAGCTGCTGGACCGCCATGTGTCGGTGCACTGGGTCCCGGACATTTTCTCGCTGCTGCTGGTCAACCACAGCGTTCGAGAGATTGCGGGGCTGCCCGTGCTGACGCTGTCCGAAACGCCGCTGACAGGCACCCGGCTCCTGCTCAAGGCCCTGGAAGACCGCATCCTGGGCCTGCTGATCCTGGTGCTGATCTCGCCGGTCCTGCTGATCATCGCGGCGGCCATCAAGCTCGACAGCCAGGGCCCCGTGTTCTTCCGGCAGGCGCGCAAGGGATGGAGCGGGCGGGTGTTCCACATCTGGAAGTTCCGCAGCATGTACGTGCACCAGCCCGAGGCCGGCGTGATTCGCCAGGCCACCCGCAACGACCCCCGGGTCACCCGAGTGGGGGCGTTCCTCCGCAAGACCAGCCTGGACGAACTGCCACAGGTCTTCAACGTGCTCATGGGCGAGATGTCGCTGGTGGGACCAAGGCCGCACGCGGTGCAGCACGACGAGCTGTATTCCAAGGGCATCAACGCCTACTTCGCACGGCACAACATCAAGCCCGGCATCACGGGACTGGCCCAGGTGCGTGGCCTGCGGGGCGAGACCAGCGAGATCGAGCGCATGCAGGAGCGCATCGAGTCGGACATCGAGTACATCAACAACTGGTCGCTGTGGCTCGACATTTCCATCCTGCTGCGCACCCTGGGCGCACTGACGGGCAAGAATGCGTACTGAACTCGCGAGGCCGGTGGGAGGCGCACAGACCTTCTGGAACTACGAACCCAGCCAGCCGCGCCCGCGCATCGTCGTGGCCCGGTGGCGGGCCCGTCGGACGCGCCAGAAGCCCCCCGCCTGGAGGGCCCTGGTTCCAGTGCGCGGTTCCGGCCGCTGGCTCATGTACTTCCTCTACGCGCCTCAAGGCCAGCTGTCGACCCAACACCGCTTCACGCTCAGGCGCCTCGCTGCCGAGAACGCCTCGGTGATGATCGTGTGCGCCTGCCCACCGAATCACCCGCTGCTTGATGAGCTGAAGCGGCACTGCGATGCGCTGTACTGGAAGGGCACCGATGGCTTCGACTTCTCGGCCTACGCCATCTGCCTGAGCGAGCTGGCACAACGGGCCCCGGGCTCCGATGTGCTGATGTTCAACGACTCCGTGCTCGGCCCCTTTTCCCCGCTGACTCCCTTTGTCGAGCATGCCCCCTGGCGGGTGGCGGGCCTGAGCGCCAACGCGCTTGAAGAGAATCATCTGCAGTCCTTTGCCCTGATCGCCCGGCAGGTCGACTCGGAGTTGCTGAAGGTGATCGAGCCGGTAATCTCCAGCGAGTGGAGCTACAACTCCTCCGAGGCGGTCATCCTGCTGCAGGAAACCCTGCTGGCCCGGGTGGCCAGCCCTCACGTCAGCGTGGGCGCCTACTGGTACACCGATGGCTCTCGCCACCTGGACCTGTGCCTGAACTGCCCCGAACAGATGATCGACGCCGGCTTCCCGCTGCTCAAACGCTCGCTGTTCGGCAAGTTCGTTGGCCGCTTCCAGAGCATCGCCTCGATGCAGGCGCTGCTGCACCGGCTGGACCATCCGGCCGTGATGGGGTTTGCGCCCAGAAAAGACTGAGCGGCCCGCAAAGCTCTGGGCGCTTGCCTGCTGTTACGTGGCGTCGCCGCCGCAAGGGTCCTGGCTCACCCGGTCCAGACCCGGATGCAGCCCGCTCATGCGCCACGCCAGGCGGGCTTCGGAAAAATGCCCGTTCCGGTCCTGCGCGTGCTGGGCATTCATGTTGAAGCGTTGCAGGCGAAAGACATCGTCGCTGCGCGAGTTGCTGCCCCAGCGGGTGGTGACGGCCGCCCGGTAGCCAGCCTCACGGGCTTGCGCCACGCAGCGCGAATCGAAAGACCCATTGGGGTAGCAGAAGGTGGTCACGGGCGTGCCAAGCGCAGCTTCCAGCTTCTGGCGGGAGCCGGCGATCTCGGCGCGCAGTTCGTCGTCCGTACACTGTGGCAGCAACGCATGGGAGTGGGAGTGGCTGCCAATTTCATGACCGCGTGCCACCAGGTATTTCATCTGCCCGACGCTCATGAACCCGTCCCAGGCGGGCCGCTGCGCGAGAGGCAGCACGCCGCTGGCCCGGCGCATCCAGTCCTCACGCTGGGCAGGGCTCCAGCGTTTCGTGTGCTCCAACGCGGATTCAACGGTGAGGTGGCTCGCCACACCGCCCAGTTCCCCGCCAGGGTGCAGCTCAGCGAACAACGCGAGCGCCGCGCCGCGATCCATGGATCCTGACCCAAGGCCCTTTCCCATCAGGTGGGTCACCAGCCAGGCGACCGAGACCGCCATGGTGTCATGCCACAGCGGCGTGGCGTCCTCCAGCACCTGGCTGGGAACATAGAAGCTGGCGGTGACGCCGTTCTTTTCCAGAACGGGCAGCGCGTTCTCGTAGTTGTCGAGCTGGCCATCGTCGAAGGTGATCGCCAGCAGCGGCCGTCCAGCGCCTTGACCCGCCTCCCACAACCTGAGGGCGGCATCAAGCGACAGGCACTGGAAATGGCGGGTGAGAAACCGGAGGTGGTCGTCCAGTTCGTCCGGGGTAACGGCGAGCCCCGGCAGCGGATAGAGCCGTCGCTGCGGCTCGGTCAGGACGCGGTGGAAAGTGACGATCGATAGCCTCTGCCCAAGTCGGAGCGCCGGCGCGGTCACACCGGCCACCGAAAGGGCGTGGCCACAGGTGTCCCGGACCAGGGCCTTGAGGGTCGAGATCGCGCTCATGGCATCCACTCGCTGTGCGCGGTCATGCGTTGCCACCGGCGAGTGGCGCGAAGATCTCGCGCAGCTGTCGCGCCGACCGGTCGACATCGTGCCGCTCCAGTGCACGCGCCCGGGCTCTTTCGCCCATGGCCTGGAGCTGCGGGGCATCCGCTTCAAGGCCGCGGCGCATGGCCTGCGCCAGCTCCGTGGCGTTGCCAGGCGCCACGATCCAGCCGTCCTGCCCATCGCGCACCAGCTCGGGAATACCGGAAACCCGTGTGGCGATCACCGGCCTCGCGCAGGCCATGGCCTCCATCAACACAACCGGCAAGCCCTCGGCAAAACTGCTGAGCACCAGCGCGCGAGACGCTTCGATCTCCTTGCGAACGTCGGCACCGGAGATCCAGCCTGTGATGCGCACGAGGTCCGCGACGCCACGCAGCTGACAGTGCTGTTCGATGGCGGACCGCAGCTCGCCATCACCAGCCAGCACCAGCTCGGCCTCCACGCCCTGTCGGCGCAGCTCGCCCAGAGCATCGATCAGCACGAACTGCCCCTTCTCCGAACTCAATCGCCCCACGCAGACGAAGCGCCGCACCTCGTTGAACGGGTGCGCGGGGGGAACCCGGTATCCCTCGTCCAGCCCGCAATGCACAACCGATATCTTCTTCCAGTGAGAGGGCTCCACCCAACGGCACATCTGGCTGCGCATGTACTCGCTGACTGCGACCACGTGGGCCGCACGGCGCACCTTCTCGGGAATTCCGATGAACTGCGCAGCGTCTGTCTCTACCGTGCCGTGCGCGGTGAAGCTGAAAGTGCCACCGTTGATCTGCGCCGCCAGCATGGCCACCGCGGCAGGGTTCGAACCGAAGTGCGCGTGCAGGTGCAGCACATTTTCCTTGTGCATCCAGTTCCCGACGATGCAGGCCTCGACCAGATAGGCCACATGGTGCAGCAGACTGCGTTCCGCCCGGCGGGACAGCCGCCACGCAGAGCGGGCCGCTGCCATGAAGTCCTTCGGACGTCGCACCACAGCCGCTGCCACGTGGGCAAGTGTGGACATGGCGCCCGCGCCCAGCACGTAACGCGTGCGACGCAGTTCCTCGACGTCCGCCGAGTCGGGGCTTCCGTCGGACGGCCCCCGGATCGCAAAACGCAACACCTCGACACCCTGCCGCTCCAGCGCTGCGATTTCTCTGCGGATGAAACTGTGGCTGACCTTCGGATATTCGCTGATGAGGTAGGCCACCCTCATGGCGCGGACTCCACCGACAGACCATGCCGCCGCGCCCACGATGCCAACGCGTACAGGCACCAGATCCGCGTCCAGTAGAGACCTGGGGCGCCGGCCTGGTAGGCGCGCCAGAGGTCGGCCACCACGGTGGGCGCCAGCCCCACGCTGGCCATCAGGTCCCGGTCGGTGAGCACCGCGCCCACTTCCGAGCCCAGTGCGCCAAGCAACCAGTGGTCATAGGGCAGCTCGAAGCCCGATTTGGGCCGGTCGAACAGCGCCGGGTCCAGCCCCTGCAGTCCCGCGCTGCGCAGCATCGATTTGGAGCGCACGGGGTGGAAACGGACGTCGTCCGGCAAGGACGCCACCGCTTCGAGCAACTGCTGATCGACCAGGGGCAGGCGGGTTTCGATGGAAGCGGCCATGCTCGTCGAGTCGGCGTCGCGCAGCAGGCGCTCGCCCAGGAACAGGCGCTGCTCCAGCATGGCGATGGATGAGAGATCGCTGCGCCCGTCCACTTCGGCACGCAAGGCGGCGACCACATCGGACGGCAACCCCCAGTAGCCCGCCTCCAGACCCTGCCCTGCCATGCCCAGCAGGCTGCGGTGGGTGTCTGGCAGAAACAGTGCATAGGCGCACTGATAGAGCGCCAGCAGGTCGTCCCCGGCCTCGACCATGGTCGGCAGCTTGGCCCAGCGGGTCTGGGGCCGGAAGGCCCCACCGTCGGGCGCCTTCCAGCGTGCAAACGCCCGCGCACCGGCGTTGCGCAGACCGTCCGGGACGAACCCGAGCCGGCGGGACCAGGCCGCCATCGCAGGAAGGTCGCGGAACGAGGTGTAGCCACCGAACAGCTCGTCGCCCCCGCTGCCCACAAGGGCCACCTTGAAACCGGCTTGCGCGACGGCCTGCGACATGAAGAACGAGTTCAGGCCGTCAAAGCTCGGCTGGTCCAGGCTGCCCATGGCCTCGTCCAGCCGGTCGACAAACCCCTCATGGCGCAGCACGATCTCGTGGTGCTGAGTGCCGATGGCCTTCGAGACGGCCCGGGCGATCTCGCCTTCGTTGCGTTCCTGCTCGGCAAACGCGAGTGTGAAGGAGTGGACCGGGTCGCGGGAGACGCGTTTGGCCACATTGGCAATGGCGGATGAGTCCACCCCACCCGAGAGGAAGACGCCGAGCGGAACATCTGACGCGAGGTGGCGGCGCACGCTGTCTTCGAGCGCCATGGCCACGTCCTGGTCGGTCGACTCACCATCGCGGGGCAGCGCGGCCTGCGTCCAGTAGCGTTTGCGCCGCAGCTCTCGGCCATCCTGGGCATAGACCCGCATCTCACCCGGCCACAGCGATTCGATGCCATCGACGATGGTTTCCGGCGCCACCGTGAACCCGTTCCAGACCATGCTGGCCACGGCGGACCGGCGCAGGCGAGGCTTGCGCAGCAGGCCGGAACGCAGCAGAGCGCGCACCTCGGACGCGAACGCGAAGGTCCAGTCTCCCGATAGATCGGGGTTCCTCATGAAGAACAGCGGCTTGATGCCCAGTGCGTCGCGCGCCAGCAGCAGCTCGCTGCGGCGCGGGTCCCACACGGCCAGCGCGAACATGCCACGAAGCTCCTGCACGGCGTCGAACCCCTGCATGCTGATGAGTCTCAGCATGGCCGCGGTGTCGCCACTCGACCACAGGGTCTGGCCCTGGGCACCGAGCGCCCGGCGAATGTCGGTGTAGTTGTAGATCTCGCCGTTGAGCACGGTGACGTCGCCGCGCTCCGGATCCGTCATCGGCTGCGAGGCTGCCGAGGTGAGGTCGAGAATCGACAGCCGCCTGTGCCCGAGCATGACGCCCCAGCCACGGGCGTCTGCCGGCCCCATCCAGACGCCGTCGCCGTCGGGTCCCCGATGCGCCATGGCATCCGTCATGCGTTGCAGCGCGAGGCGGTTCGCCTCCCCGACGCGTCCAACGATTCCAGCCAGGCCACACATCAGGCACGCCCCGTCAGTTCACGCGCCGCGCGGGCCTTGCCGACCAGCAGCGCCCGGAACTGGTAGGCGCGCAGGAAGCGCCGGAACTCCGGGTTGTCGTAGCGCGGCTTGCGCTGCAGGGCCGCTTTCAGCCAGCCCCACAACATGGCGGCACTGCCGAGCACGTAGGGTTTCTGGTTGACACGCGACAACGCGCTCGCCGCCATGAACAGAAAGCCGGTCCCCATGAAGTACTGCCCGTAGCCATGGCGCATGCGGCCGGTGTAGATGCTGTCCTGGCTGGAGCCCATGGGTCGCAGGTGTACGAAGCGCAACTCGGGGTCGTCCCAGCTGCAGGCGATCCAGCCCTTCATGCGGCACTGGTGGCAGTCGATGCCGTCCCACATCACCTCGCGCACGAAGCCGCCGATCGCTTCGAAGCAACTGACGCGGTAGAACTTGGTCATGCCCAGCGATGTTTCGTCGCCATGACGCTCTGGAATGAGCTGCCCGCCCTCCTCCACGTAGGCCTTGCCGCTGCAGGTGGCGATACGGGGCTCGTCGGACATTCGCTGCATGAGGATCTCGAAGTAACGAGGCGGCAAACGCAGGTCCAGATCCAGCTTGCAGACGAACTCGTAGTCCTGCGGATGGATCGCTGCGTATCCGGAATAGAAGGCATCCACAACGCCCGGACCCACCGCACGGTGACCGCGGTCCTGACGGGTGACAATCTGGATCCAGTCGTGGCGGGCCCCGTACTCGGCCAGGATCTGCGGCGTCGCATCGCTGGAACCGTCATCGACGATGACCCAGCGGGCCGGGCGAACAGACTGGCTCACCACGGTGTCCAGCGTCTGGCGCATGTACTTCGCCTCGTTGCGGCACGGCGAGATCAAAACATAACGCTGTGTCATATCTGGGGTGTGCAGATCTTGGGTTTTGGGCCCCACAACTGAGTCGGCAGTATTCAGCTGGGTATTGGAACGGATGGTACACGCAACAATTTGTACCTGTTCCGGCGCCAGCAAGACCCTCGTTTGCAGCCGCCAGCCGCTCGATGGACAAGGCGCGACGGCTACCGGGTGAAGAACGGGCCCACCCAGTCGGGCGGCAGCAACTTGTAAGAATTGCCGAACTGGTTGATGTTGGGCACACCACCATCGGCACGGGTGTTGCCGCGCGATGTCATGCGACGCCCCATCAGGATGAACTCGGTGTTCGTGTTCGGACCGCGGTGGAACACGTTGTTCTCCAGCACTACGTCTTCCAGACCCTGGCGGCTGTTGGGACCGTTGTTCTCGGGGCTGGCGCCGCCGGTGAACGAGTTGTTGTCCGTGGAATCCCCCAGGCGGTTGTTGGCAATGACGATCTGCCTCGATGCCCAGGTGCTGCCCGAGATCGCGTAGTTGTCGTTGTATTCACCCAGGCCGCCGGAGTGGATCTTCAGGGCCACCCGGATGCCATCAGATGAGCGGCCACGCAGCGCGTTGTGAGCAATGAAGCCCTTGTGCACGCCCCACAGGCGCACCGTGTGCTGCTGGGCCGTGCCCATGTCGTTGCCCATGATCACGAAGCGGCTGCCTTCGCCTGCCATGTTCAGGTGAGGGTTGGCTGTGCTGCCGCGCAGCTGGTTTTCCACTATGAACAGTTCCCGCGGCTGGTGGTACTGGCTGGGGGCGAGCTTGTGGTTTTGAACGATGTAGGCCAGCGCGCTGGCCAGATTGATCTGGGCCGTGGTCAGCTCACCCGTTGGCACGTCGAAGGTGTTGCGGTAGACCAGCAGGCGGGACATGGTCACGAACTGTTCAAGGCCCTGAAGGATGTTGAGATCCATCACAGTGATGTCGCGCGGGAAAGCAGACGAAGTAGGCCCTATGCCCCCCACCAGCACGCGACTCACCCGAGGCTTCGCACCGACCCCGAACGCGCCCACCTGCACGTTCTGGCTGCCATGTCCGATCTCGATGGTGCCGAACGCCTCACCCCGGCGCAACAGCACCCGGCGGTTGTTGATTGCCGCTGAACTGGGCACCATCGCCACGCGCGACGCCCCGTCCGGGCAGTCCGAGAAGTTGCCTGCCGCCGACACGCAGATCGTTCCGGTCCCCGCGTAGACCACGTTGGGGTCAAGCACCTCCACGCTGACCGAACGCTCCGAGTACCCACCCGCCAGATCGGTTGCGCGAACACGCACCTGGTAGGTGCCAGGTTCGTCAAATACGTGCGCCGCCAACGGCCCGCCCGATTGCACATTCTTGGGCAGACCCGATATCGGCCATGTCTGGGCCCGCTCGTCGCCGAAATTGAACGAATAGCGCACCTGGTGGAATGGGTGCTGCCCCGCTAGACTGGAGGTGGTGCCCGTGGCGTCAAACTGCACCGCCAGCGGCGCAGGCCCACTCAAGCGCGTAGCTTCCAGACTCGCCATGACAGTACGGGAGGCCTGAGCGCCTCCGGGCGTTTCACCGCGCTGGACGGCGGGTCGATCGACCACCTGCGCGAATTCGCCTGCCCACGTCGGCGAAAAGCCTCTCAATCCGACAAGAAGCTCTCGATCACCGTGACCCGCCGACACTGGATAGGACTTGCCGCCCAGGGCTTCAACTTGGCCCAGGGAGTTCACTCCCGAATGTGCTGGACCACAAGCAGCCCATAGCGCCACACCGGCCAGCGCCGCCAGCAACATGGAGAAACATGACCTGGCAGGGATCTGCATTTGTTCCTTCTACTTTCTGGCGAGCAAAGTCGCCAACAGATGCCGCAGTTCAATCAACCGATAACCGCCTCTGGAACGCCCAAGCGCTGGAACACATGTCCTCCAGCGACCTCGTAGCCCGCCAATTCAGCTCCCGTGCGGCGGAACGAATATCGGCATACGAGCAGGCCACATCCCCTTGCCTCCGGTCAGTGATTTCGAAAGGAATGGTCTGACCGGATTCCGCCTCGAAAGCACGGACCATTTCCAGCACACTGTATCCCCTACCGGTTCCCAGGTTAAATGCGTGCCAGCCACTGTGCGACGAAAGGTAATTCAGAGCGGCCACATGACCTTCCGCCAGATCCATGACGTGAATATAGTCACGGACCCCCGTTCCATCGGGTGTCGGATAGTCGCCACCAAATACCCTCAATCGCTCCAACTCTCCCGACGCCACCTGGACCACATACGGCATCAGGTTGTTTGGAATCCCTCTTGGCCGGTCACCAATGAATCCGCTCGGGTGGGCTCCTACGGGATTGAAATAGCGCAGACAGACGACGCCAAAAGATGGACGGGCTGCACTGACATCCCGCAGCATGTCCTCAATGTGCAACTTGCTGCGCCCGTACGCATTGATGACATGCTGCGGGTGCGCCTCATCCACAGGAAGATACTGCGGGTCTCCGTAAATGGTGGCACTGCTGCTGAACACCAGATGGGAAACCGACTCAGCTTCCATGGCCTGAAGCAAACCCAAAGCCCCGCAGATATTGTTCTGATAGTACTTCAGAGGCAACTGGACCGATTCGCCAACAGACTTGAAGCCGGCAAGATGAATGACCGAGTCAATGGAGTTCTCTCGAATAATGCTTCGCACCAACTCCACATCACCCACATCTCCGCAATAGAACGCAGGAGATTGACCGACAATCGCAGAAATCCTGTCCACCACAGTCCGGCTGCTATTGGACAGATTATCAACAATGGATACTCGATGACCTGCGGACATCAAAACCACAGCTACATGGCTGCCAATGTATCCACATCCGCCAGTTAACAAGACATTCATGAAAATTCACATCCATCCACGCAAACGACCAAAAACGACTGAGAAAAAGGCGCCCTCTTTAACGAGATCACAGGCAACCTAACCCGCCACAGCAGACATCATGTCAGATGACGGATTGCGGAGAAATTCGTCCAGCTTTTCGATGGGAAGGGCGGGCGCAAACAGGTGCCCCTGGAACTGATCGCACCCGAGGTAGGCCAGAAAATCCCGCGCCTCCTGCGTTTCCACCCCTTCGGCCACCACCTGCAGACTCAGACTCTGTGCCAGCGCAATGATGGCGCGGGAGATCGCCGCGTCGTTGGGGTCTGTGAGCACGTCGGCCACAAAGCCCTTGTCGATCTTCAGCTGATCCAGGGGCAGCCGCTTCAGGCACGACAGAGAAGAGTAGCCAACCCCGAAATCATCCAGCGACAGGGTGACCCCCAGCTCCTTGAGCATGCCCATTTTCTGAATGGTGATTTCCATGCGGTCGGCGAGCAGGCTCTCGGTCAGTTCCAGCTTCAACCGGTGCGGACGAATGCCCGTGCGCTTGATCGCGGCCATGACCATGTCCACAAAGTTCGGGTGCCGGAACTGGTAGACGCTGACGTTCACAGCGATGCTGAGGTGTGCGGTCTGCGCACGCGACGCCCAGGTTGCGAGCTGCTCACAGGCGGTTTCCAGCACCCACATGCCCAGCGGCAGGATGAGCCCGGTGTCTTCAGCGACCGGAATGAAGTCGGCGGGCTTGACCAGTCCTTTTTCGGGATGCTGCCAGCGCACCAGCGCCTCCACCCCAGTGACGACACCCTGGCGGTCCACCTGCGGCTGGTAGTGCACCACAAACTGCTTCTCACGCAGACCCACGCGCAGGGCGGCTCCAACCGCTGCATTGGCGCTGACCGAAGCCTGCATGTCCGGGTCGAAATAACACAGGGTGTTTCGACCTAACCCCTTGGCCTGGTACATGGCAAGGTCGGCCTGCTTCAGCAGTTCGCTCACGTCGCTCTGTTCGCCATTGAACGAGGTGGCCCCGATGCTGGGTGTTGCAAAGTGCTGGTGCCCGGCAATCTGGAACGGCTCTCGCAACACATTCAGCACTTTTTCTGCCAAGGTGCGCAGCTTGCTGGCGGCGGCGGCCGCGTCCGTGCTCAGGTCATCGACCATCACCACGAACTCATCGCCCCCCAGGCGCGCCACGGTATCGGTCTTGCGCACGCTCTTGGTCAGCCGCTGGGCGACTTGCTGCAGCAGTTGGTCTCCAACATGGTGTCCCAGCGTGTCATTGAGGATCTTGAAGTTGTCGAGATCGATGAACATGAGCGCACCGTACTGACCGGAGCGCGCGCTCTGCGACAGCGCCTTCTGCAACCTGTCCAGCAACAGCTGGCGATTGGGCAGGTCCGTCAGAGGGTCGTAAAACGCAAGGTGCCGGATCATGTCCTCGGCGTTCTTGCGCTGCGTGATGTCCCGCCCCACCGCCACCCAGTGCGTCACCTCTTCGGCACTGGCCTGGACCGACACGACCTCCAGCTCAATCCAGAACGAAGCCCCGTTCTTGCGGCGGATCATCAGTTCGGTGCGTGCCTGGCGCGTTTCCCTCAGCCCCCGCGCTTTTTCAAGCAGCTTGAACATTGCTGGATCGAGTTCCAACAGGATGCGCGGTGTCTGCCCCAGGACCTCGTCTCGGCTGTACCCCGTTTGCTTCTCGAATGCATCGTTGACAAACACGATCCGCGGCTCGTCATCGGGGCCCGAGCCGGCCTCGGCGATCGCCACGATGTCGTTCAAACGCGCCACACTGGTCTCCAGCAGCATCAGCTGCTCCTGAGAACGCCTGCGCTCTGTGACGTCACGGAAGTAGACGGCCAAGCCTTCAGCAAACGGATAAGCCCGCACCTCCAGCCATTTGCCCAATGTCGGAAAAAAATCCTCCAGCTCAACACGCCGGTTGGTCTTGAGCGCCACGCCCAGCTGCGTACGAAACCGCTGCGCCAACCCCTCGCTGAAGTCGTGCCACACCTCCCGGCCCAGAAGCTCGGCTGTGGTCTTCTGAAGCAGCCGCTCGCTCTCCTGGTTCAGATAGGTGAAGCAGCACTGGCGATCCAGCGTCACGAAAGCCTCTGTGATACTGGCCAGCGTGGTAGTCAGCCGCATGGCCAGGCGCAGCGTTTCCTGCTGAGCCTGCTTCTGAGCGGAAATGTCCTGAACAGCACCCTGTATTCGAACGATCCGCCCCTGCGTGTCCCGCACGGCATTGCCTACCGTACGAACCCATTTCGGACTCGCTCCAGGCACCTGCACCTGGATCTCCTCGTCAAATGCTTCACCCGTCTGGGCGCAGCGCTCCAGCCGCTGGCGAATGCCGGTGCGCCATTCGGGCGTATACCGCAGCACCATCGCGGCGAGGTCCTCGACCGCCTCCCCGGGTCCCAACCCCAGGATGCTGCCGTACTCGTCAGAGTGTTGAATGTGCCCGGTGTTGATGTCCACCGACCAGCTGCCCACGCCTGCTGTGTGCTCGGTCAGGTTCAACCGGCTCTCGCTTTCATGCAACGCCTTGCCCAGCCGCTCTTCCCTGCCTTGGGTCAGGTGTGCGGACTGCTGCTGCTGATAGACCAACTCCTGCAGCTGCCCCACATGACTCACCAGAGCTTGCAAGGCAGGAAGCATGGCCTTCACTTGCTCGGCGTTTCGCGGTTCGCCGTCCAGCAACGCCAGCCAGGTGTCGTTGTAAGCCTCACTGGTCGGGAGCGGAAGCACAAGGCAGAAACGCATTCTCAGAGAAGCGACCAGTGGATGGTGTGCCCAGGCCGCAAGCGCCGTCAGGTCGTGGCATGTACCAGCCAGTTCAGGATCGGCCATCACTTCGGCGCACAACTCTGTGGCCATGACCTGACCGTTTGAAGGTAGCCCGCTGGCAGCCACCAAGAGCGCACCGTCAGGATGAGACCTGACCAGCAGCGCTGTAGACACCTGACCGATGTGGGTCGCCAGTTGGGTGATCTGAGTCCATTCCACACCCGACGTCACGGGGCCTGTGTGTGCTGTCAAGGGAGTTGCTTCATCGTGTGGATCTGCACGGTGTCCTTGTTGCATGGGGCGCCCGCTTTCATCGATTGATGGATCAAGCATACCGCCTCGCACACGACCGTCCCGGCTTTGCAAGCGGCCTGATAAGCGGGTCAGTTGTGGACTAGTTGGCAAGCCCCCTGTTTTGGGGAAGGAAAGACGTAACAGGACGGTTGCAACTTGTAGCTTCCGTATTAACATTGCCCCACGTCAGAAACCTGCACCGAATGATTCAGCATTGGGATCGGGTCCGACGACAGAAAGGGTAAATGTGAGCGCACTGGCAGAACTCCGGCAACACCGTGATGTGAACAGCCTGAGGTCCGCACTGCATGAGCTGTGCGGCCAGTTTGGCCGCATCACGCGACTGGACATCCTTACAGCCATGCACGAAGGTACCAAACAAGCCATTTGCTTCATGCGAATGGAGCGGCCCGAGCAGGAGCAGACGCTTATGAAGACGCTGGGGGTCGGCCGTTTTGGGGGTGAGGTCGTGTTTGTACTGGACCTCAACGTCCCTGTGACCGCGGAAGACGATGGCCCATCGTCGCAGTGGGCGGAGTCGAACTTTTTCTGAACACAGGGCCCGGCGCACGCCCTTCAAGCACACTGCGGCGCGCCCGCAGTTCTAGTGCTTAGGTTTTCTTTTCACAGATATACCGACCCGATGTGCTGACTACCCTTTGTGGGTTGCATGGGGTCTGGGCTCAGACCCCTTCAGGTTCGAGACGCCTCTTCTTCGCTTGCCAGTGACCCTGCTTTGTCAGCAAGGGTTTTCACCTGTGCCCACCTCTGGCGACATGCAAGATACTGCATGTGACAGCAATATGTTGCACCGAGTGTGGACTTCGCCTGACTCACACGGTTCAATCCTCGATATTTCATGCCTAAAGTACGGGTAACTCTGGATCGCCAGCAGAAAAGCCCGCACCTACAGTGAACTCGTTCGACATCCAAGGAGACATCTCATGACCACCCGCCGCCTCGTCCTCACCCGCTCCGCCGCCGTGATCGGCGCCGCCTCGTCCGGTCTGCTGCTGCCGTCCATCGTGCGCGCACAGTCTGACAAGGTGCGTGTCGGCTTCATGCTGCCCTACACCGGCACGTTTGCGCAATTGGGCGTGGCGATCGAGAACGGTTTCCGCATGGCCATCAATGAACAGGGTGGCAAGCTGGGTGGCCGCGAAATCGAGTTCTTCAAGGTCGACGACGAGTCCAACCCGGCGAAGGGCATCGAGAACGCCACCCGCCTGGTGCAGCGCGACAAAGTCGATGTGCTGGTCGGCACCGTGCACTCGGGCGTGCAGATGGGCATCCACAAAGTGGCGCGCGAGTCCGGCGTGCTCAACCTGATCCCCAACGCAGGCGTGCACATCGCCACCCGCGCACAGTGCGCTCCCAACGTGTTCCGCACCTCGTTCAGCAACTCGCAGCCGACGCTGGCACTGGGCAAGGCCATGGTCGACCGCGGCCACAAGAAGGCGGTCTGGATCACTTGGAACTACGCCGCCGGCGACGAGGCCTTCGAAGGCTTCGAGCAGAGCTACACCGCGGCCGGCGGCACCATCGTCAAGAAGCTGGGCCTGCCCTTCCCCAACGTCGAGTTCCAGGCCCTGCTGACCGAGATCGCCTCGCTCAAGCCCGACGCCGTGGCCTGTTTCTTCGCGGGTGGCGGCGCGGCCAAGTTCCTCAAGGACTACGCCGCCGCAGGGCTGAACAAAAGCATCCAGCTCTACGGCTCGGGTTTCCTGACCGAAGGAGTGCTGGAGGCCGCTGGTGACGCCGCCAACGGTGTGCTGACCACCATGCACTACAGCGACTCGCTGGACACGCCGGCGAACAAGAAATTCCGTCTGGAGTACGCCAAGACCTTCAAGCTCCAGCCCGACGTGTACGCCGTGCAGGGCTACGACACCGGCCTGCTGATGATCAAGGGCGCCAACGCCGTCAAGGGTGACCTGGGTAACAAGAAGGCGCTCTACGCCGCCATGGAAGGCGCCACCATCGACAGCCCCCGCGGCAAATGGACCATGAGCAAGGCCCACAACCCGGTACAGGACATGTACCTGCGCAAGGTCGAGAACAAGGAAAACAAGGTGATCGGCATCGCGCAGAAGGCGGTGGCCGACTCGGGTGCCGGCTGCAAGTTGAGCTGACCGCGCTTTTTTTGCCCAGCGAATGCCTTGGGCCAGCGCCTGCGCGAGGTGCTGGCCTGAGACTTGCACGCCCACACACCCATGGACCTTGCCAATTTCCTGATCCAGTTGCTCAACAGCCTGCAGTACGGGCTGCTGCTGTTCATGCTGGCCGCCGGCCTGACGCTGATCTTCGGCATCATGGGCGTGGTCAATCTCGCGCACGGCAGCTTCTACATGCTGGGTGCCTACCTCGCATGGGCGTTGACGGCTCAGTTCCAGAGCCTGACCCTGGCCATTGTCGCGGGCAGTCTGCTCGCCGTAGCCTTCGGCTGGCTGCTCGAATGGCTGCTGTTCCGCCACTTCTACCACCGCGACCACCTCGACCAGGTGCTGCTGACCTTCGGCCTGATCTACATCTTCGAAGAGCTGCGCTCCATCCTCTGGGGCGACGATGTGCACTCGGTGGCCGTGCCCGAAGCGGTGAGCCAGTCGATCCAGCTCACCGAGAACCTGTCGTACCCGGTCTACCGCCTGGTGGTCTCCGGCGTGTGCATCGCGCTGGCGCTGGGCCTGTACGGTCTCATCAGCCGGACCCGGCTGGGCATGAAGATCCGCGCCGGCGCTTTCAACCGCGAAATGGCGGAGGCCCTGGGCATCAACATCCGGCTGATCCATGGTGTGGTGTTCGCCCTTGGCGTGGCCCTGGCAGCGATTGCCGGCATGGTCGCGGCACCCATCTCCAGCGTCTACCCCGGCATGGGCAGCTCGGTGCTGATCATGTGTTTCGTGGTGGTGGTTATCGGCGGTATCGGCTCGGTGCGCGGCGCGCTGGTCGCCGCGCTGCTGGTGGGCCTTGTGGACACCTTTGGCAAGGTGCTGTTGCCGCAGATCGCCGGCATGGCGGTTTACATGCTGATGGCCGGCGTGCTGCTCTACAAACCTGAAGGGCTGTTCAAACAATGAGCACGGCCAAAGCCCAACTCGAAAAACTGCCGCGCTCTGTGCAGGCGGTGCTTGTCGTCGGCGCACTCGCGCTCGCCGCCTTCCCGATGGTGCCTATGGAGAGCACCGATTTCTACCTGCAGATGCTCACGCAGATGATGATCCTGGCGATCTTCGCGATGAGCCTGGACCTGCTGCAGGGGGTGACCGGTCTGGTCTCGCTGGGCCACGCCGCCTACTTCGGCTTGGCCGGCTACGCGCTGGCCTTCATCACGCCGCAGGACGCCCCCATCGCGCTATGGTGGAGCCTGCCGCTGGCGGCCGCCGGCGCCGGCCTGGCCGCACTGGTGATCGGCTTCTTCGTGGTCCGTACCCACGGCATCTACTTCATCATGGTGACCATGGCCTTCGCGCAGATGGTCTTCTACCTGTTCTTCGACAACAAAGCGCTGGGTGGCTCGGACGGCATCTACGTCAACTTCCGGCCCGACGCCACAGCCGTCGGCCTCGACCTGGACAACAAGACCCACTTCTATTACTTCACCCTGGTGGTGCTGATCGCGGTCTACCTGTTCCTGCGCCGCGTGCTGTTCTCGCCCTTCGGCCGCGTGCTTTCCGGCATCCGCGTCAACGAACACCGGCTGCGGGCCGTCGGCTACGGCAGCTTCGGCTACAAGCTCGCGGCCTTCACGCTGGCCGGCACACTGGCCGGCGTGGCGGGTTACCTGTGGGCCGCGCAGACCGGCTTCGTGAACCCCGAACTGATGGGCTTCCACATGAGCGCGCACGCGATCATGATGGTCATCCTGGGCGGCATGGGCAATTTCGCCGGCGCCATCGTCGGTGCTTTCACGTTCGAGTACGTGCTGCACCTGGCCAAGGACCTGACCAAACACTGGCAGTTGCTCATGGGCGGCTTCATCGTTCTGGTGGTCATCGTCGCGCCACGCGGGCTGCTGGGCCTGGCCGACAAGTTCCTGAACCGCGACAAGGAGGCCGGCCAATGAGTGACGTCGCCCTGCTTGCGGCCGACAAGCTGACCAAACGCTTCGGCGGCCTGGCCGCCGTCAACGAAGTCTCGGTCAAGCTCTACCGCGACCACCTGCACGCCGTGATCGGCCCGAATGGCGCCGGCAAGTCCACGCTGACCAACCTGCTGTCGGGCGACCTGCAGCCCACCTCCGGCCAGATCCTGTTCGGCGGCAAGGAGACCGCGGGAAACACGCCCGAGTCGATCTCGCGCCTGGGCCTGGGCCGCAGCTATCAGAAGACCAACATCTTTCTGCCCTTCACCGTCTGGGACAACGTGCGGCTGGCCGCGCAATCGCGCGAGCGGCACGCACCCTGGAACCCTCTGCGCTGGCTGCAGTCGGCCGCGTCGATGACGGCCGTGAACCAGCGCTGCGAACGCGCCATCGAGCTCGCAGGCCTGACCCACCGCGCCCAGACCGTCGCCGCCACCATCAGTCACGGCGAGCAGCGGCAGCTTGAAATTGCGATGACCCTGGCCACCGAACCGACCGTGCTGCTGCTGGATGAGCCGCTGGCCGGCATGGGCCAGGCCGAGGCCGAGCGCATGGTCGAACTGCTGCTCAAGCTCAAGAAGGACCACGCCATGATGCTGGTCGAACACGACATGGACGCCGTCTTTGCGCTGGCCGACCAGCTCACCGTGATGGTCAACGGCCAGGTGATTGCCAGCGGTACGCCGGCCCAGGTCCGAGCCGACCCTCAGGTGCAGGCCGCCTACCTCGGGGATGAACACTGATGAGCCATCCGTTGATCCAGGCCACCGGCCTGAACACCCACTATGGCCAGAGCCACATCCTGCGCGGCATCGACTTCACCGTCGGCCAGGGCCAGACCATCGGTCTGATGGGCCGCAACGGCATGGGCAAGACCACACTGCTCAAGTCGATCATGGGCATCGTCAAGCCCAGCGGCGGCAGCGTGCAGATCAAGGGACAGACCATGACCGGCGCCAGCCCCTACGAGGTGGCGCGGCTGGGCATCGCCTACGTGCCTGAAGGCCGCGGCATCTTCGGCAACCTGAGCGTGAAGGAAAACCTGGTCATGGCCGCTCGGCCCGGCACCCGAGGCCAGCGCGACTGGACCTACGAGCGCGTGCTGGAGACCTTTCCGCGCCTCTCGGAGCGACTGGGCCACGGCGGACAGCAGCTCAGCGGAGGTGAGCAGCAGATGCTGACCATCGGCCGCGCGCTGATGACCAACCCCGACGTGCTGATCCTCGACGAGGCCACCGAAGGCCTGGCACCGCTGATCGCGCGCGAGATCTGGCGCATCTGCGGCCTGATCCGCGAGTCCGGCATCAGCAGCATCATCGTGGACAAGGCCTGGAAGCAGGTCACCCAGATCACCGACCGCAACGTCATCCTCGTCAAGGGCGAAGTGGTGTTCGAGGGCTCCTCGGACGAACTGCTGTCCAGGCCCGAACTGCTGGAACAGTACCTGGGCGTCTGAGCCCGCTCACAGCAGCGGCCGCAACTCCCGCGCGGCGTCCAACAGCAGCGGCAGCAGGTCCTGGCGCATCACCTCGGGCGCCAGCCGCTCGGGCGAGGCCACCACGTTCAGCGCAGCCACCGTCTGGCCCTTCATGTTGCGCAGCGGTACGGCCAGCGCATGCACGCCCAACTCATGCTCCTCGCTGGCGACAGCGAAGTCATCGGCCTTGACCTGCGCCACGATGGCTCGCAAGGCCTTGTGATCCACCGTGGTTTTCGGGGTCAGTCGCGGCAGTTCACGGCCCTTGAGCCAGGCGCTGAACTCGGTCTTATTCATGGCCGCCAGCAACACACGGCCGGTCGACGTCGCATGCACCGGCAGCCGCGCGCCCAGGTGCAGGCCATAGGCCATCAGCCGCTGCCCGCCCACCGACGCGCTGCGCGCCACGATCACCACCTCCTCGCCGTCCAGCACCACGGCCGAGAAGGACTCGCGTGTCTGCGCCGCCAGCCGGTTGAGCGTGGGCTGCAACAGCCGCGGCAGCCGGGCCGAGGCCAGGTAGCTGCCCGAGAAGCGCAGCACCTTGGCAGATAGCCAGTAGTGCGTGCCGTCGGTATCGAGGTAGCCCAGATAGGCCAGGGTCAGCAAGTGGCGACGGGCGGCGGCGCGCGTCAGGCCAGCCCGCTCGGCGGCCTGGGTGACGTTCAGGCGCTGGCGCTCGGTGTCGAAACTCTCCAGCACCGCCATGCCCTTGGCCATGCCTTCGATGAAATCCGCCTTGGCGATTTCCATGTGGGGTCTCCTGCGAAGTGTTGTGCGATCATCGCACATCGAATCCGGTGACCGCACAAGGATGACGCAGAACCGTTGAGGAAAGACGAGGGCCTGCCTACAGTCGCTCCAGTTCAATTTCCAAGGAGACACCCCATGCGCACCCAGGTCGCCATCATCGGTGCAGGCCCCTCCGGTCTGCTGCTCGGTCAGTTGCTGCACAAGGCCGGCATCGACGCCATCATCCTGGAGCGCCAGAGCCCGGACTACGTGCTCGGCCGCATCCGCGCCGGCGTGCTGGAACAGGTGGCCACCGATCTGCTGGACGAGGCCGGGGTGGGCCAGCGCATGCACGCCGAGGGCCTGGTGCACACGGGGTTTGACATGCTGTTCAACGGTGAACGCCACCGCATCGATCTTGAAAAGCTCACCGGCGGAAAAAAGGTCATGGTCTACGGCCAGACCGAGGTCACCCGCGACCTGATGGACGCCCGCAGCGCGGCCGGCCTGCCCACGGTGTACGAGGCCTCCAACGTGCAAGTGCACGATTTCGACACCAAGAACCCCCGCGTGACCTACGAGAAGAACGGCCAGAGCCACACCATCGAGTGCGACTTCATCGCCGGTTGCGATGGATTCCATGGTGTGTGCCGCGCCAGCGTGCCGCGCGGTGCGATCAAGGAGTTCGAAAAGGTCTACCCCTTCGGCTGGCTGGGCCTGCTGTCTGACACACCGCCGGTGCACCACGAACTGATCTACGTGAACCACCCGCGCGGCTTTGCGCTGTGTTCGCAGCGCAGCGAAACCCGCAGCCGCTACTACCTGCAGGTACCGCTGACCGACAAGATCGAACAGTGGAGCGACGACGCCTTCTGGAACGAACTCAAGCTGCGTCTCGACCCGGAAGCGGCTGAGAAGCTGGTGACCGGCCCGAGCCTGGAGAAAAGCATCGCGCCGCTGCGCAGCTTTGTGACCGAGCCGCTGCGTTTTGGCCGCATGTTCCTGGCCGGCGACGCGGGCCACATCGTTCCGCCCACCGGCGCCAAGGGTCTGAACCTGGCCGCCACCGACGTGAAGTACCTGAGCAACGCGCTGGTCGAGTTCTACAGCGAGAAGAGCGAGGCAGGCATCGACGGTTATTCCGAGCGCTGCTTGAAGCGCATCTGGCGCGCCGAGCGCTTCAGCTGGTGGTTCACGTCCATCATGCACAACTTCGAGGGCGAAGGCGCCATCAACGGCAAGCTGCAGCAGGCCGAGCTGGACTACCTGATGCACTCGGAAGCGGGTCTGAAGACCATCGCAGAGAACTACGTCGGACTTCCGCTCGATTTCGGTCAGTGATCCTGGGTGGCACGCCCGGTGTCACTTGCGCGCGGAGCAGGAGCAGACTTGGCGGTACATTGACGTTAACGTCAATCCGAGCCGCCATGTCCACCTCCTCCGCCGCCACCCACAAGCCCCTCAAGCCCCTGCGCGGGGTCCGCATCCTCAGCCTCGCACTGAATCTGCCCGGTCCGGCCGCGTTCATGCGCCTCCAGGCCATGGGCGCCACCTGCCTCAAGACCGAACCGCCGGGCCCCAAGGGCACCAGCGGCGACCCGATGGGCCAGTACAACCCCACGGCCTACGCCACGATGCACAGCGGCATCAAGGTCCTCACCATCGACCTCAAGACCGACAAGGGGCAGCAACAGCTGCACAAGGCACTGGCGCGCACCGACGTGCTGCTGACTTCGTTCCGCCCATCGGCGCTGCTCAAGCTCGGCCTGGGCTGGAAGGCGCTGCACAAGGCCTATCCGGCGTTGTCGGTGGTGGCCATCGTGGGCGCGCCCGGCGCACGTGCCGAAGAGCCGGGCCACGACCTCACCTACTTGGCCGACGCGGGCCTCGTCACCGGCCTGGACCTGCCCGCCACGCTGTTCGCCGACATGGGCGGCGCGCTCATGGCCAGCGAGGCGACGCTGAAGGCCGTGCTGGTGCAGAAGACCACCGGCAAGGGCTCATTCCAGGAAGTGGCGCTGAGCGACGCCGCCGCCTGGCTCGCCCTTCCCCGCAGCTGGGGCCTGACGCAGCCCCAGGGTGCGGTCGGTGGCGCGCACGCGGGCTACCGCGTCTACCCCTGCAAGGACGGTCGCGTGGCGGTGGCTGCACTCGAGCCGCATTTCGCGGCCTCGCTGTGCGCCGCCGCTGGCGTCGCCATGAACGGCATGGGCAGCATGTTCCAGCCGGCGACCCACAAGGCCATCGCCGCGTTCCTTGCGGGCCAGACCCGCAAGCAGCTCGACGCGCTCGCCGTTGCCCGCGACATCCCGCTGCACACGCTCGCCCGCTGAGAGGCCAACGCGTCAGTTCGCCAGCGAGAACTCCACCGCGGCCAGCGCGTGCAGGGCCGTGGTGTCGAAGGTGGGAATCGGGCTGTCTTCGGGACGGATGATCAGTGGCAGCTCGGTGCACCCTAGCACCACACCCTGCGCACCGCGCGATTGCAGGTCGGCGATGCAGTCGGTGAACCACCGGCGAGAGACCTCGTGCAGCTCGCCGTGACAGAGCTCCTCGAAGATGATGCGATGGATCTCCTGGCGCTGCACCTCGTCGGGCAGCACGCAGCGGATGCCGCGCTGGGCCAGCCGTTCGACGTAGAAAGCGCGCTCCATCGTGAAGCGCGTGCCCATTAGGCCCACCGTGTCCAGCCCCTGCGCCAGGATCGCGTCGGCGGTGACGTCGGCGATGTGGATCAATGGCACGTCGGTTGCGGCCTGCACCTGCGGCGCGAGCTGGTGCATGGTGTTGGTGCCGATCAGCAGGCACTCGGCCCCCGTGTCCGAGAGGCGCCGCGCCGCATCGCACAGGATGCCGGCCATCCCGTCCCAGTCGCCAGCGCGCTGGCGCTGGGCGATGTCCTGGAAATCCAGGCTGACGAGGTTCATGCGGGCACTGCTGAGGCCGCCGCGTCGGCGCGCCACCTCGCGGTTGATGATCTGGTAATAGAGGGTGGTCGATTCCCAGCTCATGCCGCCGATCAGTCCGATGGTTTTCATGGTTTCTCCTTGGTTCGTGGAATGGAGAAAGTTTCCCATCGGCCTTGAAGAAATGGTTTGCCATCTCTGATTGCAAGAAGGCAATATGGAGTATCCACTTGCTCAAAAACCCATGAAAAGAAAACTGGACGTTACAGACAGGCAAATTCTCGCCATCCTGCAGCGCAACGCCGAAACCCCGCTGGCCGAGGTGGCCACCGCGGTGCACCTCTCGTCCACGCCCTGCTGGCGGCGCATCCAGCGCCTGCGCGAACAGGGGTTCATCACGCGCCAGGTGGCACTGGTCGACGCCGCGAAGATCAACCTCAGCGTCACCGTCTTTGTCTCGGTGCGCACCAGCCAGCACAACCAGGCCTGGTTCGAGCGCTTCCGCGACGCGGTGCGCGACATCCCCGAGGTGATGGAGCTCTACCGCATGAGCGGTGACGTGGACTACCTGATGAAGATCGTGGTGCCCGACATCGCGGCCTACGACCGGGTCTACCAGCGCCTGATCCGATCAGTCGACCTCTCGGACGTCAGCAGCAGCTTTGCGATGGAAGAACTCAAGAACACCACCGCCCTGCCGCTGGACTACGCCGACTGAGGGCGCTCGGGCTTGTCGTCCAGCCCGCGCACCCACTCGCGCCAGATCGCCACCAGCAGCGCCATCAGCACCGGGCCGACGAACAGGCCCACCATGCCCAGGGTCGAGACCCCGCCCACCAGGCCGAAGAAGGTGGGCAGGAACGGCAACTTCACCGGCCCACCGACCAGGCGCGGGCGCAGCGTCTTGTCGACGATGAACAGCTCCACCGAGCCCCAGGCGAACAGCGCCAGCCCGGCCACCGCGTCGCCCGAACCGACGAGATAGAGCGACACCAGGGTGAACGAAAGCGGCGCGCCGCCGGGGATCATGGCCATGAACCCGGTGATCACCCCCAGCAGCACCGGCGAGGGCACGCCCGCGATCCAGTACGCCACACCCAGCACCACCCCTTCGCCGATAGCGATCAGACCCATGCCGGTGACGGTGGCGCTCACCGTGGCAGGCACCACGCGCGAGAAGCGCTGCCAGCGCTCGGGCAGCAGGTGCTCGCCCACGCGGTCCAGCTGGCCGGCAATGTGCGCTCCGTCCTTGTAGACAAAGAACAGCGTGATCAGCATGAACAGCACCAGCAGGAGCAGGCCCGCCAGGTTGCCCGCCGCCGCCAGCACGGTGCGCGAGATGTTGCCCACATGCTGACCCGAGAGCATCTGGATCCAGGCGCCCAGAGCGTGTGGCTCGCCCAGGTGTTCGCGCCACAGCGCCGCCAGCTGGGCGCCGACCAGTGGCAGCGCCTCAATCCAGGCCGGCACGGCGGCGCCGTGGCGGTTGGCCTCGATGGCCCAGCGCACGAACTCGCTCGCTTCGCGAATCGCAAAGTGAATCGCCACAGACAGCGGGACCACCAGCACCACGAGCACCACCAGGATCGCCAGACTGGCGGCCAGTGTGGTCCTGCCAGAGCAGCGGACAACCAGCCGGCGGTACAGCGGCCAGGTGGCGAACCCGATGATCAGGGCGGCCAGACCGGGTACCAGGAAGCCGTGAAAAAAGTAGATGCCGGCGGCCAGGATCAGCAGCAGCAGACCGCGGGTGATGAGGGAGGCACTGAAAACGGGGGGCATCACGCGATTCTGTCACGGGGGCATGGCCTCACAGGCGCTGTCAGGCACTCGTTCAGCGGCAGGTCTGTGCATGCCGCTGGATCGGACTCAGACGCCGTCGGGCCAGCCAAACGCCGGACCGGATATGCGTCGGCGTATGCTGTTCGACCCGTACGAAGCCTCATGCCACTCCAGCGCCGCGCCATGCCTGAAGCACCGACCCCGCGCGCGTCCACGGCGCCTGCCTGGCGCCTGGTGGTGCTGTCCTCGTTGCCAGCTATACGGTCCATCGAGGGTCACTGGCTGCTGCCGGCCAAGTTTGTCACCGGCATGAAGCAGTACGTGGAACGCTGGAACGGCCCCGTGGTGGTGGGCCTGCAAGCAGGTCACGAGCCCAGCGGGGATCTGGACAACCGCCACTGGCTTCCCATTGAGCTGCCATTTGAAGTCCAGATCGTGGATTTCCGTGAGCTGGCCGGCAACGGAGGTCCGTTGCTGCAACGATCCATCCTGCTGGTCACGCTCAATCACGTGCTGTATGGCCTGGGCCAGCGCTGCCGGGAACAGGGCGGCATCCTGGTCGCGAACACCGAGCTGACGCTGACCACCCAGTTGCAGATTGCACGGTCGGTCCGAGGCTGGGGCCCCTCTCTACTCAAGACCGGGCTCTGGCTGCTTCTCAACCACCGCCGTGCCCTGGCGGAAATCCGGTCGGCCCACGGCCTCCAGTGCAACGGAACGCCCACGTTCGAGGCGTTCGCGAGGCACAACCCCGCCCCCCTGCTCTACTTCGACAACCGGGTGACCTCGGTGCTTTGTGCGACCCCCGAAGAGATCGAAGCACGCTTCGAAGCCCTGTCCTCCCGACGCCAGCGTCTGCGATTGATGTACTCGGGGCGCCTGCATCCCATCAAAGGCGTACACCACCTGGTACCGCTGGCCCGCAGGCTCCGGGACCGGAACATCGACTTTGAGCTCCGCATCGCGGGAGACGGACCACTGCGGGCCGCGCTGGAGGCGCAAATCGCCCAGCACGGCCTGCATGAACAAGTCCGGTTGCTGGGGACGCTGGATTTTCACGACCAGCTGATGCCCATGTTGCGGCGCGAAATCGATCTGTTTGTCTGCCCCCACCTGCAGGGGGATCCTTCGTGCACCTACCTGGAAACGCTGTGCGCCGGGGTGCCCATCGTCGGCTATGCCAACGAAGCCTGGCGTGGCCTTCAGCGGCTGTGCTCCGCCGGGCGGGTCTGCGCCTTGGGGCGCCTCGAAACACTGGCCGACGAAATCGAGGCACTGTCCAACGACCTGAGCGCACTGAAGGCACTGGCCATGAGCGCGCGCGAGTTCGCCGTCCAGCATCTCTTCGAGCTCGAGTTCGAACGACGCATCGTTCACCTCCAGCGACTCTGCGAGGCAGCGGAGCTCCGGACATGACCAGACTGTCCAATGCAACGGACGTGCGGTCCTGGCTGGTGCAGCTCGGCATCGAGAGGGTGACTGTGATTTCGCCCCATCTGGACGACGCAGTGTTCTCGGTCGCCGGGATCTTGAGCGCATGTCGCGACAGGGCTGAAGTGATCACGGTGCTCACCGAAGGATCGGCGGGACATAACGACGCCTGGGCCCGGACGACAGGCTTTGCGGACAGCGCCGCCGAACACAAGGCCCGGCGCCAGGAAGATGCGCTGGCCATGAGCCGGCTCGGATGCGGGTTCCAGCACCTTGGATGTCGTCACGATGATCTCAACGAGCGCTCGGTCGGCCAGGCGGTGGACGCCATGACCCAGAGCCGGACCGATGGCCTTTCCCGCACGCTGGTACTGCTTCCCGCAGGTGCCGGTGGCCCCTCGCCTTCAACGCCTCTTTCGCAGCTGGCGTGGCGCTTGCTCCGCCGTCCATGGGGCTGCATGCCGCATGGGGAGCACGAGTTGACCCGAGATCTCTTCTGGCAGGCCTTGTCGGGGAGCCGGGCCCGACTGGGCTTCTACGCAGAACTGCCGTATGCCTGGTCACACAGCAACAGGGCACTGCAAGAGCGTCTGCACCGGGTGCTCGGTTGCCACACCGAGCTGGTGGAACACCGTCACGACATCTCAGAGAAGACCCGCCTGGTCGAGCTCTACCCGTCGCAACTGATACCCATCTTCGGCCCCAATCCGGTCTATCGGCGGCGGGTGCTCGAAAGAACGGAATGTCTTCTGATGGCCTGAACAGGCCCGAAGCACTCACTCGTCGCTGCCGAACAGCCGGGCAAAGAAGCCGCGCTTCTTCAGGTGCAATTCACGGATCAACTCCTCCTTGATCTGCGCCTTCATGTCGGTGTCGCCATGCCCGACGTTCTTCAGATAGAGCTTCACCGAATCGGTGTAGCTGCGGTCGTCGTTGCGGATGTGGTTGAACAGCCAGCGCGAGAGCATGGCGTGCAGGTCAGACGCCACGTCTTCACCAGCCTCGAAGCGCATGCGGTACTCACCCACCTTGCGGGTGAACAACTCATGGATCTTCTTGTGCGGGCCGGCGAACGTGTAGCCCGCATCGGTCATCAGCGATTCCTCGAACGCGAAATGCGACAGGGTGTAGTCGACCATCTCGTCGATGACGGCGCCCACCGCCCCCCGATCATGGTGATCGCGGGCGTCGTACAGCTGGTTGATGTAGTCGACGATGCGCCTGTGTTGCCCGTCGATTTCGCGGATCCCGGTTTCAAGGTCCGGCGTCCAGTTCAGATGTGCCATGTCAGATGTCCTCAGGCGGGTGACAGGGAGTCACCCGAGAAGTGACAAATTGTGAACAGATTCCCTCTGCGCTGTGAGGGAAAACGGCCACTTGCTGACCTATCTCAATATCTCGTCCGCCAACTGAGTCCGCAGCACTAGAACACCCGCTGGACTTTGAAACCTTTGGCCTGCAAAAGCGCTGGCATGAACCGCCCCGGGAATCGTGGAGGCCGGTTGGTTTAAGTCAGGCCACCACCATGGAGACCTGACTGGCGAGTTGCCGGTAGTAGTTTGCCTCAGCCTCGGCGGGCGGGATGTAGCCGATGGGTTCGAGCAGCCGGTGGTGGTTGAACCATGACACCCATTCGAGGG
>NZ_JBHRXX010000010.1:0-414355 GCF_042648585.1 Hydrogenophaga luteola
GCGCCGATGATAGTGCGGATTCCCGTGTGAAAGTAGGTCATCGTCAGGCTATTATTGAGAAGGCCCCAAGTAGAGATACTTGGGGCCTTTGTTTTTTCGCCGCCGGCAACAACATCGCTTGTCTCGCTAGAGATCAAAGATCATTTCACCTCTGCGCTCGACGGCACGGCTGCGTTCAAGATCTCGAATCAGTTCTTCAAGCCATCTTTCAGATGCGGGCGCTTCGGACGGTGCAGCCTTGGCGACATATGGTGTTTGCTGAATCCATTGAAGCAAGTCCTGAAATGTCACGCTCTTGCGTTCAAGCAGCTTGAACTTGATGAGCACTTTGTGTGCGTGTCTCAGATGCTGTTCGGGGAACTCGACGAAGCGCTGCAGGCGGCCTCTCGCTCGCTCTAACGCCAGTTGAACGTCATCAAATGCACTGCCGTGACCAGGGAGGATGACTGCCGGCGAAAGGTCCTCGATACAGTCCAATGTCTGGCCGACTTCTTCAAACGCGGACAGGCCTTCCAGTTCCGGGAACACCACACCAAAGCCGTTTTGCCAGAGCGCATCAGCAGAAATCAGAACGCCGTTGTCGGGTTGAAAGAGCACGATGGCGTGTGGATCGTGACCCTTGGCGCCGTGAATGTCCCAAGTCCAGTCCCCTAGGCGCAAACTGTCTCCAGGGCGAAGAACGCCGTCGAATGCAAAGCGAGGACACTCCTGTCCTGTGTCTGCATAGCTGAGTGCTTCGGTGTCCCACTGACGGACAGCTTCTGCCAACCCCGAGGGGATCAGCGTATGAACACCCGGATGATTCTGCTGAAGCGCGGCATTCCCTCCGCAGTGATCGCTGTGTAGGTGTGTGTTCAGCAGCAATTCAAGGCGACGTCCTTCAAGCCCCGCTTCCACCAGATCCACGGTCTGGTCGGCGTGGGTGCAATAGCCGGAGTCGATGAGCGCTGTCGGTCCGTTGGAGCCGGTGATCAGGATGTTGTTGGATGAGAGCCAACCACGTTCAAACAGCGTGGCACCAACACGGTTGAGGCGCGCACGGGCCATTGATGAAAGCATGAGGGTCCTGAGTCAGTTGCGCAGGGCGCGGCGGAGGATCTTGCCCACATTGCTCTTTGGGAGCTCATCGCGAAACTCGACGTATTTTGGTCGCTTGTACCCGGTGAGGTTGTCGTGGCAGAACCGGGTCACATCCTCTTCCCGGAGTGTGGGATCGCTGCGAACGACAAACACCTTGACCGCTTCGCCCTGCTTGGCGTCCGCGACGCCCACTGCAGCGCATTCGAGCACGCCGGGGCACATCGAGATCACATTCTCGAGTTCGCTTGGAAAAACGTTGAAACCGGACACCAGAATCATGTCCTTCTTGCGGTCGACGATGCGGGTGTACCCGCGTTCGTCCATCACGCCAATGTCGCCGGTGCGCATAAAGCCGTCGGCCGTGAAGGCATGTGCGGTTTCCTCGGACTGTCGGTAGTAGCCGCGCATCACGTTCGGGCCACGGATGCAGATCTCGCCGGACTCGCCGACCGGCAGGCTCGCACCAGCCTCGTCCTTGATCGCGACGTCGATGCCAGGCAAGGGCAGGCCAATGGTCCCACTGAACTGTCGACTGGTCACCGGGTTGTTGGTGCCGATGGCGCAGGTTTCGCTCATCCCCCAGCCTTCGGTCATGGCGCAGCCAGTGATGGCCATCCAGTGCCGGGCCGTACCCTCGGATGCTGCCATGCCACCGGCTTGCGACATCAGCAGGGAAGAAAAATCCAACTGCCGAAAGCGCGGGTTCTGCAGCAGCGCATTGAACAGTGTGTTGACCGCCGGTAAGAGATGAAACGGTCGCTTCGACAGCGTTTCGACAAACTTCGACACGTCGCGCGGATTGGGAACCAGGGTCATGTGTGCACCCCAGCGGATCGTCAGAAGTGACAAGGTCAGCGCAAAAATGTGATAGAGGGGCAAGGCAGCAATGCCGTTGATGTTGCGTACATCGCCGATTCGACCGAGCGCTGGGCGGAACCAGGCCTCAGCCTGCAGAGTGGCGGCAATGACATTCCTGTGCGTCAGCTCAGCGCCCTTGGACAGTCCCGTGGTGCCGCCCGTGTACTGCAGGAAGGCCGTGCTCTCGTGGTTGGCCTGGCTCGCACGAAGGGATAGCCCGCCGCCCTCATCCAGAGCCTGACGGAAGCTGACGATGGTGCGCCTACCGTTGACACCGTTCAACGCTAGCCGGTAGGGCTTGACCATCTTGGAAAGGTGCCGCACGGCGAAACTGATCCAGCGCCCGTACCAGAATCCCAGCATGTCACCCATGCTCGCAACGACCACGTGGCGGATGGGGGTGTGCTCGATGACCTCCTCCAGTGTGGCCGCAAAGTTCTCCAGGATCACAATGGCTTCGGCGCCGGAGTCCTTGAGCTGGTGTTCCAGTTCCCGAGCCGTGTAGAGCGGGTTGACGTTCACCACGGTGAACCCCGCGCGGATGATCGCGGTCATCGCGACCAGAAACTGCGGAATGTTGGGCAGCATCACCGCGACGCGCGCATCGCCCGGTAGGCCGCGGGCCTGCAGCCACGCGCCCAGTGCGGCGCTGTGCTCATCGAGCTCGCCGTACGTCATCCAGCGCTCCATGCAGACACTGACCGAGCGCTGGGCGTTCTTTTTCAGGGACTCTTCAAGCAGTGCGGCCAGAGACCGGTACTGTGAGGGATCGATGTCGTGCGGAACGCCTTCTGGATAGTGGGCCAGCCAGGGGCGCGAGGAGATTTCCGGGGTAGCGAGGTCCATCCGGCGATTCTGATGGTCCCTCTCCCGTCGGGCCTCAGGGCCAGCCCTAGGGCCGTGTCGCACAAAGCTCAGCGTCTAGCGCGGCAGCGCAAGCCGAGAGGTCTTCGCCGAAGAGCGCGTCAATCCAGCGCCGTTCGCGCGTCGAGATGATCGAAAGGAAGGGCCGGGCGTCCCCCAGTTCGGCGAACGCGGCGAAACCGGCTTCGAGAAAGTGCTGCAGATCGGACAGCCCCGCTGCCTGAGCGGGGCGCCGCATCATCTTGAGCATCATCAGCAAGGATTTGCTGCGCGTGAGCCGCTGCAGTTCGAGTCCCATGTGCCCGACCACGCCCAGCTGCCGCTCACGGGCCTCTCGCCGCCCGGTCGCCCGCCAGGCTTGTACGTAGCGCTTTGCGGGGGATACCTGCGGGTCCTGCGCCAGCCAATGCACCGCCATTGAGTGATCGAGGGTCTCGGTCAGCGCGTGCATTTCGGCCAGGTCCACCGACAACTCGGCCACTGCATCCGGGAACACCCGTTCGATGGCTCCGGCGATTCGCCCGAACTGGGCATCGCGCTGGCGAAAATCGTGGTCACCGTACAGCTCGTCCAGGAAAAAGCGTGCTGCGGATCCCTGCACCCGGTGTGCGAGCACATCGGCGTAAGTGCCCTGGAAGCGCTGGGCCTGAAGGCGTTTCACCTCAGAAACCGCCGTGTGGATTCCTTTGCTGCTGGCTTGAGTACGCAGCGCGTCGACAGTGGCCAGGTGGGCACGGATGCGGTCGGCGGCGGAGGCTTGCGGCATGGTCGTTTGAGTCTATCGCCGGCGCGCATGACGCCCTAGTGACCGGTCTCTAGGGGGAGGGAGATCGTTCAGAGGACGGCCATGACATAGTGCAGTCCATGCAGCACCCACACCCTTCCGGCATGGCGGCGACGACCTCGAGCTCGATATTGGCCCGTTTGCAACAACTCATCGTGTTCGCCACCGTGGGACTGGTCGCCGGCTGGGTTGCGTGGAGCTGGGGGCGTCCGGGCTGGGTGGTGGCCGCCGGGGGTGCGCTGCTGCTGTTCGGCTATGCGCTTGTGCTGGGGCTGGAGTTCTTCGCGGTAGCCCATGTGAACCGCCGTGATCCTGCGCCCCGGGCGACCATCCGGACGCTGATGAACGCCTGGTGGCGCGAAGTGCTGGTGGCGCCGCGCGTGTTTTCCTGGCGTCAGCCGTTTCGATGGCGCGGCCTGCCGGACAACGATGCCGGGACATTGGCGGGGCAGCCTGCTGTGGTCTTCGTGCATGGCTTCGTCTGTAACCGCGGCTTCTGGCTGCCGTGGATGCGAACGCTGCGCTCACGCGGACTGCCCTACACCAGTGTCAACCTGGAACCGGTGTTTGGCTCGATCGACGACTACATCCCCCTGATTGACGACGCCGTGCGACGCGCCCATGCGCTGACCGGCGTGGCGCCGGTGCTGGTGTGCCACAGCATGGGCGGGCTGGCGGTGCGCGCCTGGCGCGTCGCGACCCCCGACGCCGACACCTTGGCGCGTCACATCGTCACCATCGGTTCGCCGCACCACGGCACCTGGCTGGCGCAGTTCAGCCACGTGCCGAACGGGCGGCAGATGCGGCAGAACGGCCCCTGGCTACGGGCGCTGCGGCAGAGCGAGGCGCAGCGCTGGCCCACGGACGCCTACGCACCGTTCACCTGCTGGTACTCCAGCGCCGACAACATCGTGTTCCCGGCCTCGACGGCCACACTGCCCGGGGCCGACAACCGCTTCGTTCACGGCCAGCCGCATGTCGCGATGGCCTTTGCGGACGAGGTGATGGAAGGGACGCTGTCCCTTCCCGCGTTCCAGGGACGGCTCAGTCTTTGAGCACGCCGCGGCGCACCTGGTCCAGCTCCATGGTCTCGAACAGTGCCTTGAAGTTGCCCTCACCAAAGCCCTGGTTGCCCTTGCGCTGGATGAACTCGAAGAAGATGGGGCCCAGCTGGTTCTCGCTGAAGATCTGCAGCAGCAGTTCGCCCGGTGCGCCGTCGACCAGGATGTTGCGCGTCTTCAGCGCCTCGATGTCCTCGCCATGGTCCGGGATGCGCTTGGGCAGCAGCTCGTAGTAGGTCTCGCTGGTGTTGAGCAGCTTCAAGCCCTCCATCTGCAGCGCGTCCACCGTGTCGTAGAGATTGGTCGAGGCCAGCGCGATGTGCTGGATGCCCTCGCCCTGGTAGCGGTCCAGGTACTCCTGGATCTGGCCGGCCTTCTCGTTGCCTTCCTCGTTGATCGGGATGCGGATCTTGCCGCAGGGGCTGGTCATGGCCTTGCTCTTGATGCCGGTCTGCTGTCCTTCCAAGTCGAAGTAGCGCACCTCGCGGAAGTTGAACAGGCGTTCGTAAAAGCTGGCCCACTCGGCCATGCGGCCGCGGTGCACGTTGTGTGTCAGGTGGTCGATCACCGTCAGACCGTGGCCCACCGGGTTCAGCTCAGCGCCCGGCAGCGGGTAGAAGTCGACGTCGTAGAAGCCGATATTGCCGATGTCGCCTTCTTTCGCACCGTTCTTGCCGCGCCAGCGGTCGATGAAATAGATGATGGAGTCGCCGATGCCCTTGATGGCCGGGATGTTCAGTTCGCCCGGGCCGGCGGCGTTGGCGTAGCCCCAGGCACCGAGCGAGATGGCGCGCTCGTAGGCGGCTTTGGCGTCCTGCACGCGGAAGGCGATGGCGCACACGCTGGGACCGTGCAGGCGCGCGAAGCGCTGCGCGAAGCTGTCGGGCTCGGCGTTGATGATGAAGTTGATACCACCCTGGCGGTACAGCGTCACGTTCTTATGGCGGTGTTTTGCAATTGGCTTGAAGCCCATGCGCTCGAACAATGCACCCATGGCCGCCGGGTCCGGTGCGGCGTATTCGATGAATTCAAAACCGTCGGTGCCCATGGGGTTGTCCCAGGTGCTCAATGCGGTCGTGGTGGATGCGGGCAGGCTGGCGTTCATGGTGGTCTCCTGTGTGGTCGGGCTGAGTGCACCACTGTAGAAGCGCAGGGTCGCACGATGGCTGCGAAATGGGGCGCACCATTGGTCCAGATTGCAATAATCCTGCAGAATCAGATGTATGCAAGCACTGGACAAGCTCGATCGTCACATTCTGCGCAGCCTTCAGATTGATGGCCGCGCCACCTACGACCAGATCGCCGAGGCGGTGGGCCTCTCGCCCAGTGCCGTGCTGCGCCGTGTGCGGCGGCTGGAAGAGACTGGCGTGATCGCCCGTTACGTCGCGCTGGTCAGACCGGAGGCAGTGGGTCTCGGCCTGACCGCCTGGGTGAATGTGCGGCTGGAAAAACACAGCGGTGCGGCCAAGCGCAACCCCATGGACGAGTTCCGCGCCAGTGTCATGGGCTGGCCCGAGGTGGTGGAATGCGCTGCGCTGACCGGAGAGATGGATTTCCTGCTGCGCCTGGTGGTGGCCGACATGGCCGCCTACTCGCGCTTCATGATGGACGTGCTGCTGCGCCACCCGTCGGTGCAGGACTGCAAGACCAGTTTCGTGATGGACCGGGTCAAGAGCACCACCGCGCTGCCCGTGTGACGCCGTTCATCGGGTATTTCCCGGTTTAGAGACGTGCGACCTTGTCGATATAGGGAAAACCCTTAAATTCCACGCCATGTCGAACGACGCCACCGCCACCCCTGCACCCGAGCGCACGCCGTCAGCCAGCAGCGCTGCGGTGCCGATCCGCTCCATTGGGCGCTCCCATGCGGCCAGCATCCTGGCGCACCTGCTGGCGCTGGAACCTCACGACCGCTACCTCCGCTTCGGCTATGCCGCCAACGACGAACAGATCGCCCGTTACGTGGACAAGCTCAACTTCAGGCGCGACGAACTGTTCGGCATCTTCAACCGCAAGCTGGAGCTGATCGCCATGGCGCACCTGGCCTACTCGGTCGATCCGAGCTGCGCCAGCTGTGCCGAATTCGGCGTGTCGGTATCGAAGTCGGCGCGTGGTCGGGGCTATGGCAGCCGCCTGTTCGAGCGCGCCGTCATGCACGCGCGCAATGAAGGCGTGAACCAGCTGTTCATTCACGCGCTGTCCGAGAACACCGCCATGCTGCGCATCGCGCGCAAGGCGGGCGCGTCAATCGAGCGCGACGGCCCTGAGGCCGAGGCGCATCTGCGCCTGCCACCGGCCGATTTCGACTCCCGCGTCACCGAGCTCATCGACGAGCAACTGGCCCTGACCAACTACCAGCTCAAGGCCCAGGCCAAGAATTTCTGGGACGCGCTGGCGCTGCTGCAGGAAATCCGCCAGGGCGTACGCGACTCGCGCGACCGGATGAAGTGACCCCCTGCGCCGCTGACGCGGCGTCTGGCTGGTGTCACGGCCTTGCGGTATCCTTTGCCGCTGTTTCAACCACCCCCTCTCCCCAGTGGCCGACAACCCCCCCAGTACGGGGCCGCAGCGCAGCCTGCGGCATGAAGACAAACGTGGATTCCTGCAGAAGCTCGCGGAATTCATCCACCCCGGGCCCGACTCCAAGGACGAGCTGATCGAGACGCTCGCCGAGGCCGAGGACAACGACATCATCAATGCCGAGTCGCGCGTCATGCTCGAAGGCGTGATCCGCATCGCCGATATGAGCGCGGGCGACGTGATGGTGGCGGCCCCGCGCATGGACGTGCTCGACATCGACGCACCGTTCGACGAGCTTCTGCATCTGGTCATCGACACCGCGCACTCGCGTTTCCCGGTCTACGAGGGCGAGCGCGAGAACATCATCGGAATCCTGCTGGCCAAGGACCTGCTCAAGCTGCAGCGGGCGCCCGAACTCAACATCCGTGCCCTGTTGCGCCCGGCCACTTTCGTTCCCGAGAGCAAGGGGTTGAACGACCTGCTGCGCGAATTCCGCGGCAACCGCAACCACCTGGCCATCGTCATCGACGAGTTCGGCCGCGTGGCGGGCCTCATCACCATCGAAGACGTGCTCGAAGAGATCGTCGGCGAGATCGAGGACGAATTCGATGTGGCCGAGGACGACGGCGACATCTTCGCACTGGCCGACGGCACCTGGCGCGTCAGCGGCGACACGGCCATCGAGCGCATCAACGAGTCCTTCGGCCTCAAGCTGGCTGAAGACGGCTTCGACACCATCGGCGGTCTGATCGCACACACCATGGGCCATGTGCCCAAGCGCGGCGAGACGCACGAACTCGACAGCCTGCGCTTTGTCGTGCTGCACACCAAGGGCGGTGCGGTGAAGTGGTTCAAGGTGATGCCGGTGCCCGCCGGCGCCTGAACACCCCCTCCGGCCCATGCGCAGCCTGTTCGGCAACCTGCACACGCCCTCGAGTCTGTCCCCGTTGACGGGCCTGCCGCCCGGTCGCCCGGCGCGGGGCTCGGGCGTGTTCTGGTTTCTGGTCTGTGTGCTGGGCGGTGCCCTGCAAGCGGCCTCGCTCGCCTGGCCCTGGCCGGCCTGGGTGCCGCCCGGTGTGGTGGCCGGGGCACCGTCGGGCTGGCTGCAGATCGTCTCGCTGGCGCTGCTGGTGTTTGCGCTGCGCCACGCCCACCGCAACGGCCAAGGCTTCTGGCGCGGCTGGGTGTTCGCCTGGGTCTGGCTGGCCGGCAGCCTCTGGTGGCTGTATGTCTCGATGCACACCTACGGTGGCCTGGCCTCGTGGATGGCGGTGCTCGCCGTGGCGGCGCTGTCCGGCGCGCTGGCCCTGTTCTACGGGCTGGCGGCGTGGGCGCTGTGCGCCTGGGCGCCGCGGCCGCGCTGGCTGCAGGCGCTGCTGTTCGCAGCGCTCTGGACCCTGGCCGAGCTGGTGCGCGGTCGCTGGCTCACCGGTCTGCCCTGGGGGGCTGGCGGCTATGCGCAGGCGGACCTGATGGCTGCGTGGGCACCCTGGGTCGGGGTCTACGGCATGGGACTGATCGCGGCGCTGCTGGCCTACGCGCTGGCGCTGCTGGTGCCGGCCGTGTGGGGCGGGCTGCTGCGGTGGCTGTTCCCCAATCTGCGCCGGATCGGCGGCCGCCTTCAGGCCCCGGTGCGCCACTGGACCACGACCCTGGGCCAGGTGGGCGCGGGCGTTGTCGCCCTGGCCTTGTTGCTCAGCGTGGTGCTGGGTGAGCACTGGCGCGACGCCGGCCTGCGAGGAACGGGCGACGCGGGGCCGCTGCGCGTCTGGCTGCTGCAAGGCAACATCCCGCAGAACGAGAAGTTCGAGACCGGCACCGGCGTCGCCACGGCCCTGTCCTGGTACCCGGCACAGATCGCGGAGGCCGCGCGCGCGAAATTGGCGGGTGCCGGGCCGAACTTGGTGGTGGCGCCCGAGACGGCCGTGCCGGTGCTGCCGCAGCAGCTGGGGCCCGAGTTCTGGGAGCCGCTGTTCGGCGTGATCGAGACGTCGGCACCGGTAGGGTCGTCGGGCCTGGGCGTCATGGTCGGCATTCCGCTGGGTTCCATGGAGTCGGGCTACACCAACTCGGCCTGGGGGGTGTCGGCCGACATGCTCAAGGGACGCGAGGACGGCTTCCCGGGCGAGCGCTTCTACCGCTACAGCAAACACCACCTGGTGCCCTTTGGGGAATTCATCCCACCGCTGTTCCGCTGGTTCACCGACCTGATGCACATCCCGCTGGGCGACTTTGCACGCGGTGAGCTGGTGCAGCCGGGCTGGGACTGGGCGGGCCAGCGCGTGGCGCCCAACATCTGCTACGAGGATCTGTTCGGCGAAGAGCTCGCGGCCTCGTTCCGCGATCCGGCCGTGGCGCCCACGGTGCTGGTCAACCTCAGCAACATCGGCTGGTTCGGCGACACAGTGGCGATCGACCAGCACCTGCAGATCTCACGCCTGCGGGCCATGGAGCTGGGGCGCCCGATGCTGCGCGCCACCAACACCGGCGCCACCGCCGCTATCGACCACCGCGGCGTGGTGACCGCGCGTCTGCCGCGGCTGGTGCGCGACCGGCTGGAGGCCTCGGTGCAGGGCCGCACGGGCCTCACGCCCTACGCCGCCTGGGCCTCGCGCTGGGGGCAGGGGCCGGTCTGGGTGCTGTGCCTGGCGGTGGTGGCGCTCGCGCTGCTGGTGCGCCGCGTGGGGACGCGCCGGCCGGTGCTCGTGGGCGGCGGCGACGCGCAGGCCGGCCCGTAAAATCCAGGGTTTTGCGCGGCCCGCCGTTGGGGCTGCCGCCGCGCCACACACCGCATCACCTTGCCGACCGACCCGCCGTCGGCACCCGACCATGTTGACCTTCCAGCAAATCATCCTGACCCTGCAGTCCTACTGGGACAAACAGGGCTGCGCCCTGCTCCAGCCCTACGACATGGAAGTCGGCGCCGGCACCAGCCACACCGCCACGTTCCTTCGTGCGATCGGCCCCGAGCCCTGGAAAGCCGCCTACGTGCAGCCCAGCCGCCGACCCAAGGACGGCCGCTACGGCGAGAACCCGAACCGCCTGCAGCACTACTACCAGTACCAGGTGGTGCTCAAGCCCGCGCCGGCCAACATCCTGGAGCTGTACCTGGGTTCGCTCGAAGCCCTGGGCTTCGACCTGAAGAAGAACGACATCCGCTTTGTCGAGGACGACTGGGAGAACCCCACGCTGGGCGCCTGGGGCCTGGGCTGGGAGGTCTGGCTCAACGGCATGGAAGTCACGCAGTTCACCTACTTCCAGCAGGTCGGCGGCATCGACTGCAAGCCCGCCACCGGCGAGATCACCTACGGCCTGGAGCGCCTGGCCATGTACCTGCAGGGCGTGGACAACGTCTACAACCTCAAGTGGACCGAGACCATGAGCTATGGCGACGTCTACCTTCAGAACGAGAAGGAGCAGTCGGCCTACAACTTCGAGCACAGCGACGCCGACTTCCTGTTCACCGCCTTCAATGCGCACGAGAAGCAGGCCAAGCACCTGATGGAGCAGCAACTGGCGCTGCCGGCGTACGAACAAGTCCTGAAGTGCGCGCACAGCTTCAACCTGCTGGACGCACGGGGTGCCATCAGCGTGACCGAGCGCGCCGCCTACATCGGCCGCATCCGCAACCTCGCGCGCAGCGTGGCGCAGAGCTATTACGAAAGCCGCGAACGCCTGGGCTTCCCCATGGCGCCGCGCGAGTGGGTGGCGCAGATCGAGAAGAAGGCCGCCTGAGCGGGAGAACACAAGAATGACAACGAAGAACCTCCTCGTCGAACTGTTTGTGGAAGAGCTGCCGCCCAAAGCGCTCAAGAAGCTGGGTGATGCGTTTGCCGGCGTGCTGGCCGAACAACTCAAGACCCAGGGCCTGGCCGCTGCCGATGCGGTGGTGACGCCGTTCGCCTCGCCGCGCCGCCTGGCAGCACACGTGACCGGCGTCGCGGCCAAGGCCGCCGACAAGGCCGTGTCGCAGAAGCTCATGCCCGTCAGCGTCGGTCTGGACGCCAGCGGTGCGCCCACGCCCGCGTTGCTCAAGCGCCTGGCCGGGCTGGGCGCCGACGCCTCGGCCGTGGCCGGTCTCAAGCGGGCCATGGACGGCAAGGCCGAAGCCCTGTTCTTCGACAGCGTGCAACCGGGTGTCGAGTTGGCCGCTGGTCTGCAGAAGGCGCTGGATGAGGCCATTGCCAGGCTGCCGATCCCGAAGGTGATGAGCTACCAGCTCGAAACCGACTGCGAGCTGCCCGGCTGGAGCAGCGTGAACTTCGTGCGCCCGGCGCACGGCCTGGTGGCGCTGCACGGCGCCGACGTGGTGCCGGTCAAGGCCCTCGGCCTGAAAGCCGGTAACGTGACGCACGGCCACCGCTTCGAGGCCGCCATGGACCCGGTGCCGCTGGCCGACGCCGACAGCTATGCCGCGACGATGGCGAAGGATGGCGCGGTGATCGCCTCATTCGCCGAGCGCAAGGATGAAATCAAGCAGCAGCTGGCCGCTGCGGCCGCGAAGGTCGGTGGTGGTTGCCAACCCATCGACGACGACGCGCTGCTGGAAGAGGTGACGGCGCTGGTCGAGCGCCCGAACGTGCTCATCTGCGAGTTCGAGAAGCAGTTCCTCGATGTGCCGCAGGAGTGCCTGATCCTCACGATGAAGGCCAACCAGAAGTACTTCCCGCTGCTGGACGCCCAGGGCAAGCTGACCAACAAATTTCTCGTGGTCAGCAACATCCGCCCCGACGACGCGAGCGCGGTGATCGGCGGCAACGAGCGCGTGGTGCGCCCGCGCCTGGCCGACGCCAAGTTCTTCTTCGACCAGGACCGCAAGAAGACCCTGGAGAGCCGCGTGCCGGCCCTGGCCAAGGTGGTCTACCACAACAAGCTGGGCACGCAGGGCGAGCGCATGGAGCGCGTCTGCGCCATCGCCGAGACGATTGGCCTGCAGCTGGGTGGCCCCGAACTGGCGGCGCGTTCGCTGCTGGCCGCGCGCCTGGCCAAGACCGACCTGGTGACCGACATGGTGGGCGAGTTCCCCGAGCTGCAAGGCATCATGGGCGGCTACTACGCGCGCCACGACGGCCTGTCCGAAGACATCGCCTTCTCCATCGAAGACCACTACAAGCCGCGCTTCGCGGGCGACGAACTGCCGCGCACGCAGACGGGTGTGGTGGTGGCGCTGGCGGACAAGCTGGAAACCTTGGTCGGCATGTTCGGCATCGGCAACCTGCCTACTGGCGACAAGGACCCGTTCGCGCTGCGCCGCCACGCGCTGGGCGTGATCCGCATGCTGGTCGAGAAGGACCTGCCGCTGGAACTCTCCGCGCTGCTGTCGGGTGCGGCACCTGCCTTCGGCGACAAGATCACGGACGCCACGCCGGCCCTGACCGACTTCATCTACGACCGCCTCGCCGGCGGCCTGCGCGAGCAGGGCGCCAGCGCACAGGAGGTCGACGCCGTGCTGGCCCTGCGCCCGCAGCGCCTGGCCGACGTGGCCCAGCGCCTGCAGGCCGTGCGAGCCTTCGCCGCACTGCCCGAAGCTCCCGCACTCGCGGCTGCGAACAAGCGCATCGGCAACATCCTCAAGAAGTCCGAAGGCGAGGGCGCGGCGGTCAACCCGGCGCTGTTCGTGGAGGCCGCCGAGAAGGATCTGTACGCTGCCATGCAGGCCACCGTGCCCGCCGCCAACACGAAGTTCGACGCGGGCGACTACACCGCCAGCCTGCAGGCATTGGCTGCGCTGCGCACGCCGGTGGACGCCTTCTTTGACGGCGTGATGGTCAACGCGGAAGACCCGGCGCTCAAGGCCAACCGTCTGGGGCTGCTGAAGTCGCTGCACGAGGCGATGAACCGCGTCGCGGACCTGTCGCGTCTCGCGGCCTAAGCCCTACGATCTGGCCGTCCCGGAACCCCGAAGGAAGCCCGCATGAAACTGCTGATCCTCGACCGCGACGGCACGCTCAACCGCAGCCGCGACGACCACGTGGCATCGCCCGACGAATGGGAGGCGCTGCCCGGCGCGCTCGAGGCCGTGGCGCGGCTGAACCATGGCGGCTGGCGCGTGGTGCTGGCGACCAACCAGTCGGGCATCGGCCGCGGCCTGTTCGACATGGCCTCGCTCAACGCCATCCACGCCAAGATGCACCGCGCGCTGGCCGCGGTGGGCGGGCGGGTCGAGGCGATCTTCTTCTGCCCCCACGCGCCCGAGGACGCCTGCCACTGCCGAAAGCCCGAGCCCGGCCTGTTCGAGCAGGTGGCGGAGCGCTTCGGCATCCCACCCGCCGAGGTGCCGGTGGCGGGCAACGCGCTGCGCCACGTGCAGGCCGGGGCAGCGGCGGGCTGTCCGACCCACCTGCTGCTGACCGGCAAATCCGGACATCTGCGCCGGGAAGTCGGCGTACCCGACTCGGCGCTGGTGCCCGGGCTGCCAACCGGCACCCTGCTGCACGACGACCTGGGGGCCTTTGCCGACTGGCTGCTGGCGCAGCCGGCGGCCACTTCATGACTTTGATTGCTCCATGATCCTGATCAACTTCCTGCGTTCGGTGCTCCACATGCTGTTCATGGTGGTGACCGTGGTGCCCTGGGCGCTGGCGGTGGTGATTGCCGCACCTTTCCTCAACAGCACGCAGATCTACTGGATGTGCGCGCGCTGGCTCAAGCTCGCGGTGGACGGAGGCACGGTGATCCTGGGCATCCGCAACAAGGTCATCGGGTATGAGAACCTGCCGGTCGGCACCACCGCGCCAGCGGTGCTGCTGGTCAAACACCAGTCGCTGTGGGAAACCTTCAGCATGGCGGCGCTGATGCCGCACCCGCTGGCCTTCGTGTTCAAGAAGGAGTTGTTGAAGGTGCCGTTCTTCGGCTGGGCCATGGCGCGCATGGACATGATCCACATCGACCGCGCGGACGGCGCGCGCGCCTTTGTGAAGGTTGTGCAGCAAGGCCAGCGCCTGCTCGACCAGGGCACCTGGGTGATCATGTTTCCCGAGGGCACGCGCATCGCCCGCGGCGAAAAGGGTATCTACAAGACCGGCGGCACCCGCCTGGCGATCCGCACCGGCGCGCCGGTGATCCCAATCGCCGTGACCTCGGCCAAGTGCTGGCCGCGCAAGGCCTTCATCAAGAAGCCGGGCACGGTGGAGTTCTCGATCGGCAAGCCGATCCCCAGCCAGGGGCGCGAAGCCGACGAGCTGATGAAAGAGGTCGAGGACTGGATCGAGGGCGAGATGCATCGCCTTGATCCCGAGGCCTACGCCAAGGGCTGACCCGACCCATGCAGCGCTTCGTCCAGCTGGCGCTTGATTTCCTGACCGGACCCGATCCGGTGGTCCCGCCGCCGCAAACGATGGAACCGGCGCCGCGCGACGACGCGCCCCCGGCCGAGCCGATGTCGGCGGTGTTCCAGCCGGGGACCTGGCACCACCCGCGCGCCAACCGCCGCGTGCGGCTGGCCGGTTGCGAGGTGGGCTACGAATTCAAGCGCGGCAAGCGCCGCACCATCGGCCTGTCGGTCGGGCCGGACGGGCTGAGCGTGCGCGCGCCGCGCTGGACCACGGTCGGTGAGGTGGAGGCCTTCATCCAGGAAAAATCGGGCTGGGTGCTCGACAAGCTGCGCGCCTCGCGCGAGCGCGCCGGGGCGCTGGAGCGCGCGAGGACCATCTGGGCCGACGGCGCGGAGTTCGACTTCCTGGGGCAGCGGGTGCGGCTGGTGCTGGACTCGGCCCATGCGTTTGCAAAGGCTGGAGCGGCGCTGGAACCAGGCGAGGGGGATGCCCTGCCGGTGCTGCGGCTGGGGCTGGCCCGGACCGCGACCGAAGTCCAGATCCGAGACGCCGCGCAGGCCTGGCTGATGCGGCAGGCGCAGCAGGTGTTCAGCGAAAGCCTGGACCGTTTTGCGCCGCAGCTGGGCGTGTCGTACAGCAGGCTGCGGCTGTCCAGCGCCGGCACCCGCTGGGGCAGCGCCAGCGCCGACGGCACCATCCGCCTGAACTGGCGGCTGATCCACCTCAAGCCCGAGATGATCGACTACGTGGTGGTGCACGAGCTGAGTCATCTGCGCCACATGGACCACAGCCCGCAGTTCTGGGACGTGGTCGCCAGCGTGATGCCCGACCACCTGGACCGGCGCCAGGCGCTCAAGCGGGTGGCTGTGCCGCTGGGCGACTGAGGTCAGCCGGCCGCAAAGCGCCAGACGCCTTCGGCATCCCGCGCGCGCTGCAGCCTGCCCTGAAACCACAGCCGGTGCAGGTGCGCCACCGATTCGCCCAATGCAAAGGTGCTCTGGTGCAGGTCCAGCGGCCGGGGGAACAGCACCGGGATCATTTCCCAGGCGCTGTGCGGCTCGCGGGCGCAGGCCGCCATCACCTCGGCCAACCGCTCGTCGTGGTGCTCCTGCAGCTGCCGGATGCGCTCGTGCAGGCCGGTGAAGGGCTTGCCGTGCGAGGGCAGCACCAGCGTGTCATGGGGCAGGGGCAGGTAGCACAGCAACGAGTCGAGGAACAGCGCCAGCGGGTCGCTCTCGGGCTCGACGTCGTAGACGCTGACATTGGTGCTGATGCGCGGCAGCACCATGTCGCCGCTGATCAGCACGCCCAGTGCCCCGCTGTGCAGCGCCATGTGTTCGGGCGCGTGACCGTAGCCCGCGATGCAGCGCCAGCCGTGGCCGCCGATGGTCACCTCCTGCCCGTCCATCAGGCGCCGGAACTGGGCGGGCACACCGGGCACCAGGCCGGGGTAGTAGCCGGCGCGGGCGCGGATCTTCTCCAGGGCGTCGGCGTCGAGCAGGCCGTTGGCGCGGAAGAAAGCTGCTGCGCCGTCGCCACCGAAGCCCGTGGTGCTGCGCGAGCCGATGCGGGCCATGTGGTAGTCGGTGCCGCTGATCCAGAGCCGGCAATCGTGACCGGGCGTGCTCCAGCGCTCGCACAGCCACTGCGCCAGCCCGATGTGGTCCGGGTGCATGTGGGTGACGATCACGCGCAGCACCGGCAGGCCGTCGAGTTCATGCGCGAAGATCTGCTCCCACTGCGCTTTCGCCTCGTCGCGTGCGATGCAGGTGTCCACCACGGTCCAGCCCTCGCGGCCGTCCAGCCGGTCGCGCAGCAGCCAGAGGTTGATGTGGTCCAGCGCGAAGGGCAGGGTCATGCGGACCCACTTCACGCCGGGCGCCACGGCGATGGCGCCGCCGGACGGGGGCAGGGCATCGCCCAGCGGGTAGTGCAGACGGGCTTCGAGCGCGTCCCTGGAGGGTGGGGTCACGGGTGTTTCCTGAAAAGCTTCCGTTAAACTGACGTTGACGTAAACGTCAAGATGCGAGGCATTCTAGGGAGCGATCCCCGCCGCCGCTGTCCGAAAGCCGACACCCCCTGCGACCACCATGGCGACCAACCCGACCTACTCCATCAGCGACCTCGCGCGCGAGTTCGACCTGACCACGCGCGCCATCCGCTTCTACGAAGACATGGGGCTGCTGCAGCCGCAGCGCGAAGGGCCGGGCGGCCGCAACCGGGTCTACAGCGCGCGCGACCGCACCCGTCTGAAACTTACGCTGCGCGCCAAGCGACTGGGGCTCTCGCTGACCGAGGCCAAGGACATCATCGACATGTACGACAGCCCGCGCGACACCGGGCCGCAGCTGCGCAAGTTCCTCACCGTGCTGGCTGACCACAAGCGCCAGCTCGAAGAGCAGCTGGCCGACCTGGTGGCCAACCTCGACGAGGTCAAGGTGCACGAGAAAGAGGCGCGGGCGCTGCTGGCCAAGGTGGAGAAGGCCGACAAGGCCTAGACTCGGCGGCTCCATCTGTTGCCGGAGTCGCTTCATGAGCCTCGTTGCCACCGCCATCATCGCCCTGCTGGCGCTGATCCACGTCTACATCCTGGTGCTGGAGATGTTCCTCTGGGACACGCCCAAGGGCCGCAAGGCCTTTGGCCTGACGCCGGAGTTTTCGGCCGCGAGCAAGGTGCTGGCGGCCAACCAGGGGCTGTACAACGGCTTTCTTGCGGCCGGCCTGTTCTGGGGGCTCTCGCTGGGCGACGAGGGCTTCGGCGTGAAGGTCTTCTTCCTCGCCTGCATTCTGGTGGCCGGCCTGTACGGCGCGGCCACCTCCAGCCGCAAGATCCTGTTTGTCCAGGCCGTGCCGGCGACGCTGGGGCTGATCGCGCTCTGGTTCAGCCGCTGAGTCCGGAGGCCGGTGGGGCCGCCGCCGCGCCGTCGGCGTACTGCGCCAGGAATTCGGGGCTCGGCGGGATCGGCTGGATCACGTCGATCAACACCCCGTTGGGATCGCGCACGATGAAGTGCCGCTGGCCGAAGGCCTCGTCGCGCAGGACCAGCTGCACGTCGAGCCCCGCGGACTGTGCGCGGGCGTATTCGGCATCGACGTCGGCCACCTCGAAGTTCAACAGCAGCCCGCCGGCCCGGCCACCACGTGCGCCCGCCGGGATGCTGCCGTGGTCGCCGTCGAGGATGGCGAGATTGACCGAGGGATCGTCGGCCGACTGCAGGTGCACGTACCAGTCGCTGCTGAACTGGCGCACAAAACGGAAATGCCGTTCATAGAACTGTGCCGTCGGTTCGACGCGGTCGGTCATGAGCACGGGGTAGTACTGGGTGATCTTCATGTCGCTGCTCCGGTTAGATACATACAATCTGCATGTATCTTCAATCTAACATACAGGCTGTATGTATGCAAAGACCCGCTGCTGCCGTTCGTCGCTCGCAGGCCGAGCGCACCGACACCACCCGTGCGGCCCTGCTGGCTGCGGCGCGCGAACTGTTTGTCAGCCGCGGCTACGCCGCCACGGGCACGCCGGACATCGTGGCGGCCGCCGGGCTGACGCGGGGGGCGCTCTACCACCACTTCGCCGACAAGACGGCGCTGTTCCTGGCGGTCGCCGAGCAGCTGGCGCAGGAGGTGGCGGACGATGTGGCTCGGGGCTCGGCCCACCACGAGCGCCCCATCGACGCACTGCTGGCGGGGGCGGAGGCCTATTTCTCCTCCATGGGGCAACCGGGCCGCGCCCGGCTGCTTTTGGTGGAGGCGCCCTCCGTGCTGTCGCCCGCGCAGGTGATGGCGCTGAGTGAGCGCGCCGGCGCGCTCGCCCTGAAGGAGGGGCTGAACCAGTTGCTCGGCGCGGCCCGTGAACCGGTGCCGCTGCACGAGCTGACCGTGTTGCTCTCCGCCGCATTCGACCGGGCGGCACTGGCCATCGCGCAGGGTGAGGCGCCCGGTCCTTACCGCGAAGCGTTCCGGCGGCTCTTCAACGGGCTGGCCCGGGGCTGACATCGTCCGAAGAACGCCTGCACTGCCCGTGTGGCCACCGCGGGCTTGCCGCCTTCCGGTGGTGTCGGTCATAATTGACGTTTACGTAAACGTAAATCAAAAACCATGAGCGAGACAACACCCGACCATGAGGCCCTGCGCCAGCGCGTACAGACCAGTCTGGACCGCCAGGGAATGATGCGGCAGCTGGGCGTGCGCCTGCTGGCCGTGGCGCCGGGCATGGTGACGCTGGCCCTGCCGTACTCCGACCGCGTGACGCAGCAGCAGGGCGGCTTCCATGGCGGCGCCATGGGCGCGCTGGCCGACATCGCGGGTGGCTACGCGGCCCTGACCGTGGCGCCCGAGGGCATGGAAGTCACGACCGTGGAATACAAGATCAACTTCCTCGCGGCCTTCCAGGGCGGCGAGCTGCAGGCCACCGGCCGCGTCGTGCGCGGCGGCAAACGCATCATCGTCACCACCGCCGAGGTGGTGCACGTGGCCCCCGACGGTCAGCGGACCGACTGCGCCGTGATGCAGCAGACCCTGGTGCCCGTGCCCAAGACCTACTGACCCCCTCAACGCATCTAACGTCCCACGGAGACCCTCATGACCAACCTGCCCGGCCTCAATTTCCAGCTCGGAGAAGACATCGACGCCCTGCGCGACGCGGTGCGCGACTTCGCACAGGCCGAGATCGCCCCGCGCGCGGCCGAGATCGACCGCAGCGACCAGTTCCCCATGGACTGCTGGCGCAAGATGGGCGAGCTGGGCGTGCTGGGCATCACCGTGCCCGAGCAGTACGGCGGCGCCAACATGGGCTACCTGGCCCACATGGTGGCCATGGAGGAAATCAGCCGCGCCAGCGCTTCGGTGGGCCTCTCCTACGGCGCGCACAGCAACCTGTGCGTGAACCAGATCAACCGCAATGGCACCGACGCGCAGAAGGCCAAGTACCTGCCGAAGCTGATCAGCGGCGAGCACGTGGGGGCGCTGGCCATGAGCGAGCCGGGTGCCGGTTCCGACGTCATCAGCATGAAGCTCAAGGCCGAGGACAAGGGCGGCTACTACCTGCTCAACGGCAGCAAGATGTGGATCACCAACGGCCCGGATGCCGACACCCTGGTGGTCTACGCCAAGACCGAACCGGAGATGGGCGCACGTGGCGTCACCGCCTTCCTGATCGAGAAGGGCATGAAGGGCTTTTCCATCGCGCAGAAGCTCGACAAGCTGGGCATGCGCGGCAGCCACACGGGCGAGCTGGTGTTCCAGGACGTCGAGGTACCGGCCGAGAACATCCTGGGCGGCCTGAACAATGGTGCCAAGGTGCTGATGAGCGGGCTGGACTACGAACGCGCGGTGCTGACCGGCGGGCCGCTGGGCATCATGCAGTCGGTCATGGACAACGTGATCCCCTACATCCACGACCGCAAGCAGTTCGGCCAGAGCATCGGCGAGTTCCAGCTGATCCAGGGCAAGGTGGCCGACATGTACACCGTGCTGCAGGCCGCGCGCAGCTTCGCCTACACCGTGGCCAAGAACCTCGATTTGCTGGGCACCGAGCACGTGCGCCAGGTGCGCAAAGACTGCGCCTCGGTCATCCTCTGGACCGCCGAGAAGGCGACCTGGATGGCGGGCGAGGGCGTGCAGATCTACGGTGGCAACGGCTACATCAACGAGTACCCGCTGGGTCGCCTGTGGCGCGACGCCAAGCTGTACGAGATCGGTGCCGGCACGTCGGAGATCCGCCGCATGCTGATCGGCCGCGAGCTGTTCGCCGAAACCTGCTGAGCTGTTTGGCCGTTCGGTTGAAAGTTCTATCCATTCGGCGGGTTTGATGTTGTTATTTAAGGGTTAACCCTTGGTTTTCGCTACGATTCCTCCACAAGGGTGCCGTCGGCACCCAGATGGAGATTTTTTTGTCGATCGAAAACGGTCGTCCGCTGAATGCCGGACGACGCAAAACCCTTGGCTGGATGGCCGCGTGTGCGACAACGACCGCATGGCCTATAAACGCTTTGGCCAACAATCCCCTGGTGGTCGGTCAGGTGGCCCCCTTCAGTGGACCGCAGGCGGTGTCCGGCAAGGCCATTCACGCGGGGATCAAGCTGTGCTTCGAGGCTGTGAACGCGCGTGGTGGTATCAATGGACGCCCCCTGAAACTGGTGACTCGCGACGACGGGCAGAAACCGGAAGAAACCGTGCGGCTGACCAGGGAGCTGATCGCCGCCGAATCCCCGGTGGCCTTGATGGGCACCATCGGCACGGCCAATCTGGAGGCTCTGCACAAGGACGGCGTGTTGCAGTCGGCGCGACTGTCGGTGGTGGGGGCGAGTTCTGGGGCCAACAGCATCGTGCAGGCGTCCAACATCCACGTTGTGAAGGCCAGCTACCACGACGAAGTCGGACACCTGTTCAAGCAACTGTCCACCAACGGGCTCACGCGTGTTGGTTTGATGTTCCAGGACGACACCTTCGGTCAAGACGTGATTGCCGGTGCGGAGGCTGCCGCTCGGAAGCATGGCATCGACATCGCGGCGCGCAGTGGTTATGCACGCAACACGGTTGCTGTGGAGAGGGCGGTCTCGGAGCTCGTGGCTGCGAATGTTCAGGCGGTGTTGCTGGCCGCGACCACGGCTCCAGCCATTGCATTTGTTCGCCAGTACAAGGCAGCTGGTGGCAAGGGCACGCTGTACGGCCTCTCGGTGATCGATACAGACGCGGTGCTCGGCGAGTTGGGGCCAGACCGTGCCAGGGGCTATGCCTTTTCGGTGGTGACGCCGCTCGCCCAGAGCACCACCTTGTCGGTGGTTCGGGAGTATCAGCAGCTCAAGGCCGCCAGCAAGGATGCCGACATCCGCTCCCGCTCGATGGAGGGCTTTATCGCGGCGAAGGCACTGGTCCGGGTGCTGCAAGGCATCGGAGATCCGACACCGGGTCGCGTGACGGATGCTCTGAATGCGGCCCGGTCGGTGGATGTTGGCGGCTTTGTGCTCGACTTCAGCGACAACAAGCGTGCGGCGTCGAGCTATGTGGACTTCGCCATGTTCGGGGCGGGCGGGCGCATTTTTCAGTAGGCGATCGCTTCGCGAACAGGGTGGCGTGCGAAGCGGTGATGGGTAACATCGCCGCATGAGTACATCCATCCAGACCCTCATCGAGAACAACCGCCGCTGGGCCGCCGAAACCGAGCGCCTGCGCCCTGGCTATTTCCAGGAGCTGGCGCAGCAGCAGACCCCCAAGTATTTGTGGATCGGCTGCTCCGACAGCCGCGTGCCGGCCAACCAGATCACGGGTCTGGAGCCGGGCGAGGTGTTCGTGCACCGCAACGTGGCCAACGTGGTGGTGCACTCCGACCTCAACGCGCTCTCGGTGATCCAGTTCGCTGTCGAGTACCTCAAGGTCGAGCACATCCTCGTGGTGGGGCACTACGGCTGCGGCGGTGTGCTGGCCACGCTGCGTGGCGCGCGTGTGGGCCTGGCCGACAACTGGCTGCGCCATGTGCACGACGTGAAGATGCGCCACCGCAAGCGCCTGGACCACCTGCCCGTGGCGGTGCAGGAAGACGTGCTGTGCGAGATGAACGTGATCGAGCAGGTGGGCAATGTGGCGCTGACGAACGTGCTGCAGGACGCCTGGGCGCGCGGCCAGAACGTGTCGGTGCACGGCTGGTGCTACGGCCTCAAGGACGGTCTGGTCAAGGACCTGGGCGTGAGCATGAGCAATCGTGAGGAGGTCATGCCCATCTTCCGCTCGGCGCTCAAGCGATACCCGCGCGCCGAAACCTGAGGCGCCTGCAGGCCATGTTCCCCCAGCGGCTGGACTCGACCGTGGCCTACGACATCGCGAAAGCGATGATGGACGGGTTCAACCGCCACTACCGCCTGTTCCGCGCTGAGTCCGCGCGCGCCAAGCACCGCTTCGAGTCGCGCGACTGGCCGGCCCAGCAGCGGGCGCAGCGCGACCGCATCGAGTTCTACGACTTGCGGGTGCGCGAGTGCCTGCAGCGCCTGGTCAAGGAGTTCAAGGCCGACCAACAGCCCATGGCGGTGTGGGAACAGGTCAAGCTGCACTACATCGGCCTGCTGGTGAACCATCACCAGCCCGAACTGGCCGAGACCTTCTTCAACTCGGTCACGACCAAGATCCTCAAGCGCGCCTACTTCCAGAACGACTTCATCTTCGTGCGGCCTGCGGTGTCCACCGAGTACATCGAGAACGACGAGCCGAAGGCGCTGCCCACCTACCGCAGCTACTACCCGACGCACGAGACCATGCGCGCCGAGGTGCGCCGCATGATCGAGGACTTCGACCTGCGCGTGCCCTTTGACGACCTCGGGCGCGACGCCGGCCTGGTGCTCGAAGCCATGCGCCAGCGCTTCGACCACTACAAGCTGCGCGCCAATTTCCAGATCCAGGCGCTGTCGGGCCTGTTCTATCGGAACAAGGGCGCCTACGTGGTCGGTCGGATCATCAACGGCTTCCAGGAGGTGCCGTTCGCGCTGCCGATCCTGCACGACCACAACGGCCGCCTGGTGATCGACGCCGCGCTGTTCGGCGAAGACGACCTGCTGATGCTGTTCAGCTTCGCGCGCGCCTACTTCATGGTCGACATGGAGGTGCCCAGCGCCTATGTGCAGTTTCTGCGCAGCCTGATGCCGCGCAAGCCGCGCGCCGAGTTCTACAACGCATTGGGCCTGGCCAAGCAGGGCAAGACCCTGTTCTACCGCGACTTCCTGGCCCACATGCGGCACAGCACGGACCAGTTCCGCATCGCGCCTGGCATCAAGGGCATGGTGATGCTGGTGTTCGACTTGCCGAGCTTTCCCTTCGTGTTCAAGGTCATCAAGGACTTCTACCCGGCGCAGAAGGACACCACGCGCGAACAGATCCGCGGCAAGTACCTGCTGGTGAAACAGCACGACCGCGTGGGGCGCATGGCCGACACGCTGGAGTTTTCCGAGGTCGGCTTCCCGCGCGACCGCTTCACCGACGAGCTGATCGCCGAGATCCAGAAATTCGCGCCCAGCCAGCTGGAGATCAGCGACCGCGACGGCGACGGCACCACCGAGGTCATCCTCAAGCACTGCTACATCGAGCGGCGCATGATCCCGCTCAACATCTACCTGCAGGAAGCCTTCGACGTATTGCAGACGCCTGACGTCCAGGATGTCTCTTTGCGGCGCGCGCGCGAACAGATCACCCGGGCCGTGGTTGAGTACGGCAACGCCATCAAGGACCTGGTGGCCGCCAACATCTTCCCGGGCGACATGCTGTGGAAGAACTTCGGCATCACGCGCCACGGCAAGGTGGTGTTCTACGACTACGACGAGATCGAGTACATCACCGACTGCAATTTCCGCCGCGTGCCGCCACCGCGCAACGAGGAAGACGAAATGTCGGGCGAGGTCTGGTATTCGGTCGGCCCGCACGACGTCTTCCCCGAGACCTTCGGACCCTTCCTGCTGGGCAACCCGCTGGTGCGCGAAGACTTCATGAAGCACCACGCCGACCTGCTGGACCCGGCGTTCTGGCAGGCACACAAGGAACGCATCGCCGCCGGACACGTCTACGACGTGTTCCCCTACGAACGTGCCCGGCGTTTCCGCGCGCAGGCGCACAAAGAGCTTCTGGACTGACTTTTCAAAGGAGATTTACATGAGCAACACCGATCCTGTCGTCATCGTCGGCGCCGCCCGCACCCCCATGGGCTCGTTCCAGAGCGACTTCGCCAGCCTGTCCGCCCACGACCTGGGCGGCGTGGCCATCAAGGCCGCGGTCGAACGCAGCGGCGTGGACAAGGCCCTTGTCGACGAAGTGCTGTTTGGCAACTGCCTGATGGCCGGCCAGGGCCAGGCGCCCGCGCGCCAGGCCGCGCTCAAGGGCGGTCTGCCGCTGTCGGCCGGCGCCGTCACGCTGTCCAAGATGTGCGGCTCTGGCATGAAGGCCACCATGCTCGCGCACGACATGCTGCTGGCCGGCAGCGCGACCGTGATGGTCTCGGGCGGCATGGAGAGCATGACCAACGCGCCCTACCTGATGCTCAAGGGCCGTGGCGGCTACCGCATGGGCCACGACAAGATCTACGACCACATGATGCTCGACGGTCTGGAAGACGCCTACGAACCCGGCCGCAGCATGGGTACCTTCGGAGAAGACTGCGCCGCCAAGTACAGCTTCACCCGCGAGCAGCAGGACGCCTTCGCCATTGCCTCGGTGACGCGCGCCAAGGCCGCCACCGAGAGCGGTGCCTTCGCCAAGGAAATCGCCCCCGTGACGGTCAAGGACCGCAGCGGCGAGCGCGTGGTCTCGGTGGACGAAGGCCCGGGCAAGGTCAAGCTCGACAAGGTCACCTCGCTCAAGCCTGCCTTCAAGAAGGACGGCACCATCACCGCCGCATCGTCGTCGTCCATCAACGACGGCGCCGCCGCGCTGGTGCTGATGCGCGAATCCACCGCCAAGGCCCAGGGCCTCAAGCCGCTGGCCCGCATCGTGGCCCATGCCACCCACGCGCAGGAACCCAACTGGTTCGCCACCGCGCCCGTGGGCGCCACGCAGAAGCTGCTGGCCAAGACCGGCTGGTCCGTGGGCGACGTGGACCTGTGGGAAATCAACGAAGCCTTCGCTGTAGTGCCCATGGCGCTGATGACCGAGCTGGACATTTCGCACGACAAGGTCAACGTCAACGGCGGCGCCTGCGCGCTGGGCCACCCCATCGGCGCCTCGGGCGCGCGCATTCTGGTGACGCTGCTGCACGCGCTGCAGGCGCGCGGCGGCAAGAAGGGCGTGGCGACGCTGTGCATTGGCGGCGGTGAAGCCACGGCGATGGCGGTCGAGCTGCTCTGATGGCCACTGTCCTCGTCATCGGCGCCTCGCGCGGTCTCGGCCTGGAATTCGTTCGGCAGTACCGCGCGGCGGGCGAGCGCGTGATCGCTACGGTGCGTGACGACGAGGGGCTGGCGCGCTTGCGGGATCTGGGGGCCGAAGCACTGCGTGTGGATGTGGCCGACCCCGCCAGCGTGAGCGGCCTGTCCTGGCAGCTCGATGGCGAGGAGATCGATGTGGCGTTGTACGTGGCCGGCGTGATCGACCGCGGCAACGCGACCTCGCCGCCCACGCAGCAGGCCTTCGACCACCTCATGCACACCAATGTGCTGGGCCTGATGCAGGTGCTGCCGCAAGTCATGCCCATGGTCGAGGCGGCGGGCGGTGCGTTCGGTGCCCTTTCCTCTGCCATGAGCCAGATCGGCCCGGTGCCGGGAAGCAACAGCTGGCTCTACCGCGTGAGCAAGGCGGCGCTGAACATGGCCGTGAGCAGCGCGCGCTTCGACTACCCGAAGGCCACCCTGGTGGCGCTGGACCCGGGCTGGGTGCAGACCGACATGGGCGGTGGCGCGGCGCCGCTGACCGCCGAGGCCAGCGTGCGTGGCCTGCGCGCCGTGCTCGCCAGCCTGACGCCCAAGGACAACGGACAACTCATCCACCACGACGGGCGCCGCGCCACGTCCTGGTGAGCTTTTTTCGATACGCATTCACCCGAAGAGACAAGCCATGCTGCTGACCCAAGACCAGGAGATGATTCGCGACGCCGTGCGCAGCTTTGCACAGGAAGAGCTGTGGCCGAACGCCGCGCGGTGGGACAAGGAACACCACTTCCCGAAGGACGTGCACCAGGGCCTGGCCGAGCTTGGCGCCTACGGCATCTGTGTGCCCGAGGAGCTGGGCGGCGCCGGGCTGGACTACCTGACGTTGGCCCTGGTGCTGGAAGAGATCGCGGCTGGCGACGGCGGCACCAGCACGGCCATCAGCGTGACCAACTGCCCCTACAACGCCATCCTGATGAAGTACGGCACACCCGCGCAGCAACAGCAGTGGCTGGTGCCCGCGGCACGCGGCGACATCCTGGGCGCCTTCTGCCTGACCGAGCCGCACGTGGGTTCCGACGCGTCGGGCCTGCGGACCACGGCGGTGCGCGAGGGCGACGAGTACGTGATCAACGGCGTCAAGCAGTTCATCACCTCGGGCAAGAACGGCCAGGCGGCGGTGGTCATCGCCGTGACCGACAAGGGCGCGGGCAAGAAGGGCATGAGCGCCTTCATGGTGCCCACGGACAACCCGGGCTACGTGGTCGCGCGGCTGGAAGACAAGGTCGGCCAGCACAGCAGCGATACCGCGCAGATCAACTTCGACAACTGCCGCATCCCGGCCGAGAACCTGATTGGCCAGGAAGGCGAGGGCTACAAGATCGCGCTCTCCGCACTGGAAGGCGGGCGCATCGGCATCGCAGCGCAGAGCGTGGGCATGGCGCGCAGCGCGCTGGACGTGGCGATCGCCTACGCCAAGGAGCGCCAGAGCTTTGGCACGGCTATCTTCAACCACCAGGCCGTGGGCTTCCGCCTGGCCGAGTGCGCCACGAAGCTGGAGGCTGCCCGCCAGCTCATCTGGCACGCCGCCGCCCTGCGCGACGCCGGCCGGCCCTGCCTGAAGGAAGCCGCCATGGCCAAGCTGTTCGCCAGCGAGACCGCCGAACAGGTGTGTTCCGCGGCCATCCAGACGCTGGGCGGCTACGGGTACGTGAACGATTTCCCGGTCGAGCGCATCTGGCGCGACGTGCGCGTGTGCCAGATCTACGAAGGCACCAGCGACGTTCAAAAAATCATCATCCAGCGAGCGCTGTAGGCGCGAGCCTCCTCCGGCGCGAAGTGCCTGATCCAGGGCTCCCGTGGAACCGGCTTCGCCGGGCCACAGGGAGCGTCCCCCTCCGGGGGGAAGCCGCGAAGCGGCGCAGGGGGGCTACCATCGGAATATGAAGATCATCATTTTGGGCGCCGGCCGCGTCGGTGAAAGCGTGGCCGAGAGCCTGGTGTCCGAGCAGAACGACATCACCGTCATCGACCAGGACCCTGTCCGGCTGCGCCTGCTCGAAGAGAAGCTCGACCTGCGCGGCGTGGTGGGCAACGGCATCCAGCCCTCCGTGTTGCAGGAAGCGGGCGCGCGCGACGCCGACATGGTGATCGCCTGCGCCGCGGCCGACGAGTCCAACCTGGTGGTCTGCAAGGTGGCGCACGACGTGTTCAACGTGCCCACCACCATCGCCCGCCTGCGTTCGCCCGAGTTTGTCGAGGGCGACGCGCTGCTGGGCAAGAACGGCTTCTCGGTGGACAACGTGATCTGCCCGGAGGAGTCGGTCACGCGCTACATCCACCAGCTCATCAGCTACCCCGAAGCCCTGCAGGTGCTGGAGTTCGCCGACGGCCGCGCCAGCCTGATCGTGGTCCGCGCCACGACGGGCAGCGCGCTGGTCAACCACAGCATCGCCGAGTTCCGTGGTCGTTTCCCGCAGGCCGAGATGCGGGTGGTGGCCATCTACCGGCAGGACACCGAGATCGAGGCGACGCCCGCGACCCGTATCCTGGCCGGGGATGAGGTCTTCGTGCTCGCCGACACGCACAAGATCCGCTTTGTGCTGGGCGCGATCCACAACATCGACAAACCGGTGCAGCGCCTGATGATCGCCGGTGGTGGCAGGGTCGGACTGCGCCTGGCGCGCAGCCTGGTCGGCCAGTGCGAGGTGAAGATCATCGAACGCGACAAGCGCCGTTGCGAGTACCTTGCCAGCCAGCTGCCGTCGAACATGCTGATCCTCCAGGGCGACGGCGCCGACGAGGACCTGCTGCTGGAAGAGAACGTGGGCGACATGGACCTGTTCCTGGCGCTGACCAGCGACGACGAGGACAACATCATGTCGGCCATGCTGGCCAAGCGGCTGGGGGCCAACCGGGTGCTGTCGCTGATCAACCGGCGGGCCTATGCCGACATGATGCAGGGCAGCACCATCGACATCGCGGTCTCGCCCTCGCACGCCGTCATCGGCGAGCTGCTGACCCATCTGCGCCGGGGCGACGTGGTGGCGGTGCACAGCCTGCGCCGGGGCTCGGCCGAAGCGCTCGAAGGCGTCGCGCGCGGTGACATCAAGACCTCCAAACTGGTAGGGCGGCGGGTTGACGAGGTCCGCCTGCCCAAGGGCACCCGCTTCGGCGCCATCGTGCGCGGCGAGGGCCGGAGCTCGCAGGTGCTGATGCCGCACCACGACACGGTGATCGAGGCCGACGACCATGTGATCATCTTCATCCCGAACAAGCGCCTGGTGCGCGAAGTGGAAAAGCTGTTCCAGGTCAGCGCCACGTTCTTCGGCTGAGGCGGTGCCATGTTGCTGCCGGTCCTCAACATCTTCTCGCGCATCCTGTTCGCGTTCTCCTTCACCTTCCTGGTGCCGCTGGCCTGGGCCTGGTTCCTGGATGCGCACCACCACACCCTGGTCTGGGAGGGGGGCTTCGCGCTGACGGCGGTCAGTGGTTTGCTGGTCTGGGCGGTCTCCCGCCGCCATCGGCGCGAGCTTCAGGCGCGCGATGGCTTCCTGCTGGTGAACCTGGTCTGGATGGTGCTGCCGGTCTACGCCGCCGTGCCGCTGATGTACACCGTGCCCGACATCACCTGGACCAAGGCCTACTTCGAGGCCATGAGCGCGCTGACAGCCACCGGCGCGACGGCGCTGTCGGGGCTGGACGCACTGCCTGTCTCGGCCAATGTCTGGCGCTGCTTCCTGCAGCTGGTGGGCGGGCTGGGCATCATGCTGCTGGTGGTGGCGGTGCTGCCCATGCTGGGGCTGGGCGGCTACCAGGTCTACAAGGCCGAAACCCCGGGGCCGATGAAGGAAGCCAAGTTCACGCCCCGCATCTCGGAGACCGCGCGCGGCCTGTGGGGCGTGTACTTCGGGTTTTCCGTGGCCTGCCTGCTGGCCTACCGCTGGGCCGGCATGGGTTGGGCCGACGCCTTCATGCACATGTGCACCACCATGGGGTTGGGCGGCCTGTCGTCGCACGACGCCAGCATCGGGTACTTCCAGTCGCCTGCGGTCGAGTGGGTGGCGACGCTGTTCATGACGCTCGCAGGCATCAACTTCCTGCGCTACTTCATCGTCATCCGCAGCCGCTCGCTGCGCCCCATCGTCAACGATCGCGAAATCCGCACCTACCTGGGAGTGCTGCTGGTGTCGATCGCAGTCCTCACCGCCATGCTGCTGGCGCACGGGGTCATTGGCGATGCGGGTGAGGCGCTGCGCACCAGCGCTTTCCATGTCCTGTCGCTGGCCACCACCACCGGCTACGCCACCACCGACTACTCGGCCTGGCCGGTGTTCGCGCCGGTGATGCTGATGTTCCTGGGCACCTTCGTGTCCTGCGCCGGGTCGACCGGGGGCGGCATCAAGATGGTCCGCATGGTGCTGCTGATCAAGCAGGCGCGGCGCGAGCTGGTGCGCATCATCCATCCGCGCGTGGTCAACCCGGTGACGCTGGGCGGCGCGGTGCTGCCACCGTCGGTGATGAACGCCACCTTCGGCTTCATGCTGATCTACGGGGCGGTGACCATGGGCCTGACCATGGTCCTGCTGTTCACCGGGCTGGACATCGTGACCGCGTTTTCGGCCGTGGTCGCCACCGTCAACAACATCGGCCCGGGGCTGGGCCTGGTGGGGCCGGCCAGCAACTTTGGTGTGCTCTCGGATGTGCAGATCTGGGTGCTGAGCTTCGCGATGCTGCTGGGCCGGCTGGAACTGCTGACGGTGCTGGTGCTGTTCACCGGCGCCTTCTGGAGGAAGTGAAGCCGGCGCCACCGGCTTCACTTCCGGCGCTCAGTTCGGCGCTGGCGGAATCGCCAGGCCCCTGGCCACGGCAGGCCGGGCCACGAAGGCGGCCAGCACGCGCTGCACCTCGGTGAATTCGCTGTAGCCCACCAGTTCGCCCGCCTTGTAGCGCTCCACCAGGTTGCGCACCCAGGGCAGGATGGCCATGTCGGCGATGGTGTACTCGTCGCCCATGATCCAGCTGCGGCCCTTCAGGCGCTGGTTCAGCACGCCCAGCAGGCGCTTGGTTTCTCCGGTGTAGCGGTCGCGCGGGCGTTTGTCTTCGTAGTCCTTGCCGCCGAAGACGGTGAAGAAACCGACCTGGCCGAACATCGGGCCGACGCCGCCCATCTGGAACATCAGCCACTGCAAGGTCTCGTAGCGGCGCGCCGGGTCGGAAGGCAGGAACTTTCCGGTCTTCTCGGCCAGGTACACCAGGATCGCGCCCGACTCCCACAGCGCCAGCGGCTGGCCGCCGGGGCCGTTCGGGTCCAGGATGGCCGGGATCTTGTTGTTCGGGTTGAGTGACAGGAACTCGGGCGTGAACTGGTCGTTGGTATCGAAGCTCACGCGGTGCACCTCGTAGGGCAGGCCGCACTCCTCCAGCATGATGGAGATCTTCACGCCGTTGGGCGTGGGCAGGCTGTAGAGCTGCAGGCGGTCGGGGTGCTCTGCGGGCCACTTGCGGGTGATGGGAAAAGCGGACAGATCGGGCATGACAATCTCCTTTGCGGCCCACACCCTAGCAGCTTGAGGGCCACCGTGCACGCCGCGCTACGATGGCCTTTTCGCACCCACCGGACAGGAGACAGCACCATGCCGATCACCAAGGGGTTTCGCGCCCTCGTCGACGAAGCCAACGCGCAGATCACCACCTACAGCGTCGAACAGGTGCGCGCCCGCATGGGCAGCGACCCGACGCTGCAGATCGTCGACATCCGCGACCCGCGCGAGCTGGAGCGCGAAGGCACGGTGCCCGGCTGCGTGCACGCGCCGCGCGGCATGCTGGAGTTCTGGGTCGACCCCGAATCGCCGTACTTCAAGCCGGTGTTCGGCGACGAGAGCAAGGAGTTCGTGCTGTTCTGCGGCGCCGGCTGGCGCAGTGCGCTGGCGACCAAGGCACTGAAAGACATGGGCATGACCAACGTGGCGCACATCGATGGCGGCTTCAGTGCCTGGGTGAAGGCCGGCGCGCCCACCGAAACGCTGGAGGCCCACAAGGCCGCGAGCAAGGCGGCGCGCGGATGAACGTGACGCAGACCGAGGTTTGCCCCTGCGGTCGCACCGATGCGCGCGGCAAGGTGCTCGTCTACGCGCAGTGCTGCGGCCGTTACCTTGACCACGACACCCCGGCGCCCGACGCCGAGAGCCTGATGCGCTCGCGCTACAGCGCCTTCGTGCTCGGCCGCGTGGCCTACCTCGAAGCCAGCTGGCACGCCAGCACCCGGCCCGCCCGGCTCGCGCTGGAGCAGGGGCAGAAGTGGCTGGGGCTGGAGGTGAAGCGGCACCGCGTGATCGACGCCGACCACGCCGAGGTTGAGTTCGTCGCCCGTTCACGCGTGGGTGGCCGCGGTGTGCGCCTGCACGAGACCAGCCGCTTCGTGCGCGAGAGCGGGCGCTGGTATTACGTTGACGGAGAAATGCATTGATGAAACAGTTTGACGCGGTCCTGTTCGACTGCGACGGCGTGCTCGTGGACAGCGAGCCCATCACCAACGGCGTGCTGCGCCAGATGCTCAACGAGGCCGGCTGGGCGCTCACGCCCGCCGAATGCGAACACCACTTCATCGGCCGCGCGGTGCGCGACCAGCGCGCCCTCATCGAAGCAGAGACCGGCAAGCCGCTCACCGAAGAGTGGATGCGCGCGTTCTATGAGCGCCGAAACCAGCGACTGATGGCCGAGCTTCAGGCGGTGCAGGGTGCGCTGGACGCGGTCATTGCCGCGCACGGCCACACCGCGGGTCGCATCGCCTGCGCCTCCGGCGCCGACCGGCCCAAGGTGGTGATGCAGATCGGCATGGCCGGCATGGCGCGGTATTTCGAAGACCGCATCTTCAGCGGTCACGACCTGCCACGCTCCAAGCCGCACCCCGACGTCTACCTCGCCGCCGCCGCCCACCTGGGCGTGGACCCCACGCGCTGCCTCGTGATCGAAGACACCGCCACCGGCGCGCAGGCGGGCCTGACCGCCGGTGCCACCGTCTGGGGCTACTGCCAGTACGGCGACGGCCGAGCCTTCGACGGCATGCCGGTGGCACGGGTGCTGCACCACATGGGCGAGCTGGTGCAGCACCTCGCCCCGCTGCGGTAAAAACAGGCCATGTCCATCACCCGCCGACAACTCCTGCTCCGTTCCTCCGTCCTGCCCCTGGCCAGCCTGGGCCTGGCCGGTTGCGCCACCGTCGACAAACCCAGCGTGCAAGCGCGGCTGCAGGGCCGCTCGATCACCGTCATCAGCACCGTGGGCACCACGCTGCGCCTGTCCTGGCGCGGCACCACGCCGTTCAACAACGAGTTCGGCGAAGCCTTCGTGCCCGGCTGGGGGCTCAAGGAACAGCTGGAAAACAGCACGGTCGAACTGCTCAAGGCCTCGGGGCGCTTTTCCAGCGTGCAGCGCGTCACCATCACCTCGACCCGCCGCGAAGAAGCGCTCAAGGAGCTGAAGGAGCTCAAGACGCCCACCGACCACGTGCTGCTGCTCTCCGCCGCACCCTCTGGCGACAGCCTCTGGGCGACGAGGGAGGGCTTCAACGGTCTGGGCATCGCGCAGCGCAGCATCGTGCGGGTGAACACCGAATCCGCCGCCCACGTCTCGCTGCGCGCCGACCTGCTGGTGCCCAGCACCTTCGGCGCGGTGCTCGGCGAGGCCACGGTGCACACCGCCCAGCGCGTGCCCGCGCCCGCGCTGCTGACTGGTCCGCGGCTCAATGACGATGTGGCGGCCGCGGCGAGGGAATCGCTCAAGGTGCAGGTGGACGCGGCGCTGCAGAGCCTGGTGAGTCAACTGGGGCTGGGCAAGGCGGTGGTGCCGGCCGCGGCACCTGCTGCGGCGCCTGCGCCATCGGCGGCGCCCGCACCGGCTTCAGTCGCTCCCGCTGCACAGCCTGTCAAGCCTTCAGCGAGCGCCCATCCGGTGGCGCCGACGACGGTGGAGGGGCGGGGGATTCCGGGGCCTGCGGGAGGCGCTGACTCAAGGCCTTGAGGGTGGTGGCTCGTGTGCTTCGGTCTGGTCATTGGAGCGGATGAGACGGAACTGAAACCGGATATAGAGACGATGAAAAAACTGTTTGTGGCGATGTGTCTGGCTGCTTCTGCGATCCTCTCAGGGTGCGGGACTGTCGATCCCTTGCGGATACGGTCGCAAGTGGGTGACAAGGGCTTGGTCGTTTTGGTGAGGGTGCCCAATGAGCTGTCGCTGTCCTGGCTGGGGACGACGCTGTTGAACAATGAGTCGGCCGTTCATGCGAACCCGGATTGGGCCATCAAACACTGGGTCGAAGAGCGCAGCGTGGCCGTGCTGCGCCAGGCTGGTCGGAAGGCTCGTGCCCTTGTTCTTCAGCCTGGAGCACAGGTCGCCCTCGCCCAGATGATCGACACGACCAACGAGGTCGTGTTGGTCATCGCCCCAGGCTATGGGCCGGACAAGGTGTTCAACCGACCGCCTTACGTCAGCGGCATCGGGCTTCGTCAGCACACATGGTTCGGCATGGAGGCTGCATCGGCAACCTACGTCCAACTGGATGCCCGCATCCTGAACCCGTCTCACCCCAAAGAGGTTCAGATCGTGTCTTCTGAGAGCTTCCAGCGCCTTCCTTTTGCGGCGCTTGAGAAAGGGCCCATCCTCCCCCCCAGGGTGGAGGGCGCTGTTCGCGATGCGATACGTGCGCAGATTGATGGTGTGGTGTTGGACCTGATCGGTAGGTTGGGGCTGTTCGAGGGCCCCATTGACAGCACGTCTCCAAGGCTGCCGTCAGTGGAAACAGGTCCTAGGGGCTAGAGCGATCACCCCGTTCTTGCCAACCCCGCCCGCAGCATCTCCACCCGCTCCCGGTTCACGCCAAAGTCCTTGCGCCCCACGCGCGAGGCCGAGCGGACCTGCACCACCTGGTGGACCGGGTCGACCCAGAGTTCCAGGTCGTCGACGAACTTCATCCAGCGCGTGGTGCACTGCGCGTACAGGTAGCCGTCGCCGTTGTCCCGGACGATCTTCACGCCGGGCATGGCCTGCAGCAGCTGCCGGAGCCTGGCCAGGGTGGCGGGGCCATCGCCGTGGAGGGGCAGCGGCGCGATCTCGGCGTAGGCGCGCATGGGGTGGTCGGGGTAGAGGTTGGCCTGGCTGCTGACGCTGTTGGGTGTGGTGGACGGCGGCTTGAGCCGGCCGTCTTTCACACCGAGGTCGTCGGGCATGCGCCCGCTGAGCAGCCCCAGTTGTCCGGCCAGTGCCGTGGCGACGGCAAGAGCAAGCAGGACGATGACGATCCATCTGAGCAGGGCCATGGGCTTTCTCCGGGGGGGTGGGTTGATGGTGGCGTGTCGAATCGCGAGGGCTGCGGTGGGGCTCAGCGCTCCTTCGGCCCGAGCCGCGGCCTCCACACGGCGAGCAGCACGTTGATGGCGGCCAGCACGACCAGCAGCCACAGGGTGTTGCGCTCGGAGCGCAGCAGGGTGTCCAGTTGCGCGGAGTCGGCGTAGGCGGCGACGACGGCGGCCTGCTTCTCCTTCGAACCGACGACCACCAGCGTGGCCTCGAACACGCCCAGGCCCAGCAGCGCCTTGAGCCAGGCCCAGCCGGCGCCCATGTACGCCCGTGTGGCGGCCAGGGCCAGCAGGCCGCTGAGCACCACCACGGCCATGGATGGCACCAGCAGATACTGCGCGATGGCGGCGTGCAGCGTCCGCGCGGCGGCGAATTCGGCCAGCGTGTCGCGGGGCACCATCTGGTTGAGCACGATGCAGGCGACCAGCGCGCCGCCGAAGGTGATGGACGCAAGGTCGTGGACGGTTTTGGCGCCCAGCCGCACCCAGCGCCTGCGCTTGTTGCTGCGGGCGTTGGCGGCGTCGTGGTCGGGCGTCGTCATGGGCGCATTGTGGCGTGTCACGGTGGAAGTCCAGAATGCGGCCCATGAGCCCCCCGAAGAAGCACCGCTCTGCACTCACCCGGCGCAGCCCCCGCCAGGAGCGGGCGCACGAAACCGTGGCCGTGATCCTGGATGCGGCGTGGCTGTTGCTCCAGCAGGGGCTTTCAGGGTTCAACACCAACCGCATTGCCGAGCGGGCCGGCGTCAGCATCGGCACGCTCTATGGCTACTTCCCCAACAAGCAGTCCATTCTGGTGGCGCTGGCGCGCCGGCTGCTGCAGGCGGACCGGCTGGCGGTGTCGGATGCGCTGCAGACCGCCGCAGCGCAGAACAGCGACCCGGTGCGCTGCATTGTTCGTGCGCTGTTCGGGCGCCACCGGCAGGATGCGGGTCTGCGCAGAACCCTGTTGGGTGCCTACCTGGGCGCCGGCCTGGCGGCGGACGACGCCGAGCAGGTGCGAGCGCAGGTGGCCATGATGGCGGCCCATCCCGGCTGGCCGCTGGCCGGCCGGTCGCTCACCGATGCCCAGCTCTTTGTGATCTCGCGCGCCGTGCTGGGGGTCGCCCGGGCATTGACCGAAAACGCGGAGGCACTGCCCGCGTCCGACCAGGCGCTGGAGGACGAGGCGGTTCGACTGGTCCACGCTTACCTGGCCGTTGCCGCGGGTGGAGCCTCTCGGGCGGCGAGCGCCAGCAGCGAGGCAAAGACGCCGTCTTCGGCCGCCAGGATGTCGGGCGTGCCGTAGTCACCCGCCGTCATGACGACCACCAGGTCGAGCCCGGGCACCACGAACAGCCGCTGCCCTCCGTTGCCGATGGCTTGGATCACCGCCAGTGATCGTCCCGCCGTCGTGTGTTCGCTGGTCCACCACTGGTAGCCGTAGCCCAGGCGGTCGCTGGCCCGGACGTGGGTCGAGGTGGTGGCCTGGACCCAGGCCGACGGCACCACCTGCCGCCCCTGCCATTGCCCACCCTGCAACACCAGGGCGCCGATCTTCAGCAGGTCGCGCGGGCGCAGGCGCAGGCCGGCGTGCGCGAGCGGGCGCCCGCGCAGGTCGCGGCCCCAGGTCCAGGTCTGTATGCCGAGGGGCTGAAACAGCTCGGTGTCGACCACTTCGGTCCAAGGGCGGCCGGTGGAGCGTTCGATGACGTCGACCAGCAGCGAGGTCAGCCCCCCGCTGTAGACAAAGGCCTCGCCCGGGCGGGTCACGGCCTCGCGTCCGAAGACGGTGGAATAAAAGGAGCCGGTCCAGACCAGGGGCGTCTGGTCGTCGTCGGTCGTGCGCCGCACGGGGGACGGTTCGTCCCACGCCAGCCCGGCGCTCATCGTCAGCAGGTCCCGGATGCGGATCGTGTTCTTCGGCGGCTGGTCGAGCGCCGGATGCTCGGGGTACAGCGACGCGACCGGCGTGTCCAGCCCGGGCACTTGCTGGCGCGCCAGCAGCACGCCGTACACCAGGCCGACCACGCTCTTGCTGATGGACCGCATGTCATGCAGGTCGTCCGGTCCGAAGTGGCGACAGGACGACCAGAGGCTGTACAGCCCGCGGTCCTGCCCGCTGCGGTAGCGCTCGGCGACGACGCGGTCGCCGCGCATCACCAGCACGCTGTGCACGTTGAGTCTCTCGGCATCGATGCGGTCCAGCACCCGGTCCCAGTCCGCCTCGGACGCCTGCGCCGGCAGCAAGGTGGCCAGCATGACGAGGACCAGGGCGCCGAGCCAGGCGCGGAGGCAGAAGAGGTGAGGCTGTCGCATCGCACGATTGTCGGCAGCGGGTTTGCGTCCGACTACTCGCATGGTCGGCGGCGGACCGAATGCCCCGGCCGAGGAAAAATGCTCAGAGAATCAAGGGCTTGCGAGATGGTGGTTGGTTTGAGCGGAGGGACACCGGCAGGTCAACTCGGGTTTGCTGTGCTCATGGTCCACGCGCATCCCGCCACTCCCCCGGCGCCACCCCGGTCCAGGCCTTGAAGGCGCGGATGAAGCTCTTTTCGTTCTGGAACCCGGTGGCGGCGGCGATCTGCTTGATCGGGCGGCGGGTGCGCTGCAGCAGGTCGATGGCGCGCTCGCGCCGCACCTCGTCCTTGAGCGCCTGCAGCGTGGCGCCTTCTTCTTTCAGTTGACGGTGCAGGGTGCGCGCCGAGGTGTGCAGCAGCGCGGCCAGGTCGTCGGCGTTGTGGGCGTCCAGCGGCTGGTTCATCAGCACCTGGCGCACGCGTTGCACCAGCAGGCGGTCGCGCCGGTAGGGGCGCACCTGGATGGGCAGCGCGCGCTGCAGCATCTGGTTCATGGCGGCCTCGTCGCGCTTGATCGGCAACGCGAGGTAGCGGGCGTCGAATCGGATCGCCGTCTCGTCGGCGTCGAAGCGCGTGGGGCCGTCGAACAGCACGCCGTAGGCGTCGGCGTGCGGCGGCGCGGCGAACGGGAAGCTGGCGCCCAGCAGCGGGATGCGCGAGTCCACGAACCAGCAGGCCAGGCCGTGCACGTTGCGCAGCACCGAGACGAAGCAGAACTCGCGCAGCGAACCGTCCCCGCCGGGTGGTCGGTGTTCGGTGAGCACGATGCGGGCCTCGTCGCCATCGGTCTGGACGGCGAGCGTGATGTCGCGCGTGAGCAGGCCGTGGTGGCGGCACCAGCGCTTGAGCGCCACGCCCAGCGTCGGCGCCGAGAGCGAGGCGCGGGCGAGCATGCCGTAGCTGCCCCAGGGCAGGGGACGACTGAACCAGCCCAGGGCCTCGTCGTCGAGCGCCTGCATGGCGGCGGCCGACAGCCACTCCATCTGCAGCGCGGTGATGCGGCCATCGGGGCGGTGAGTGTCGGCTGGCGCGATTTGTGCGGCTTCGAGCGCCGCGTTCGCGGACAGCCCGCGCAGCGCCAAGGCGTGGGAAATTGCCTTGACGAAGGCCATGGGGGTGGCCGCCACCAGAGGCCGGCGGGCGGGGGCAGTGGGGCGCGGGGTGGGCATGGCCGGAGTCTGCCACGGATGGCATGATTTGTGACCTGTTTGCCCGCCCCGAAACCGGTGCTGGCCGCTATGCTGGGGGCCGGATTTCGCCTGGACGCCAGAGGAGACACCCCCATGGACGACGCAACCACCACGGCCCTGAGCCACGCCGCGGGCCGCACCGACACGCCCCTGATCGAGCAGACCATCGGCGCCTTCTTCGACGCCATGGCCGCGCGTCACCCGCAGCGCGAGGCGCTGGTGAGCGTGCACCAGGGCCGCCGCTACAGCTACGCCGCGCTGGCGGCCGACGTGGACCGCCTGGCCAGCGCGCTGCTGGGCTTCGGTCTGCAACCGGGCGAGCGCATCGGCATCTGGTCGCACAACAACGTGGAATGGGTGCTGATGCAGCTGGCGACGGCCAAGGTCGGCCTGGTGCTGGTGAACATCAACCCCGCCTACCGCACGGCCGAGCTGGAGTACGCGCTCAACAAGGTGGGCTGCAAGGCGCTGGTGTCGATGGCGACGTTCAAGACCAGCGACTACCTGGGCATGCTGCGCGAGCTGGCGCCCGAGCTGGCGACCTGCGCGCCCGGCGCGCTGCAGGCCGCGCGCCTGCCGGAGCTGCGCACCGTGGCCTGGATCGACGTGGCGGGCGAGGGCGCCGAGCAGCCGGGCATGCTGCGCTTCTCCGCGCTGCTGGCTTCCGGAAAGACCGACGACCCGCGCGTGGCGCAGGCGGCTGAGGGGCTGACGGCCAACGACCCGATCAACATCCAGTTCACCAGCGGCACCACGGGCTTCCCCAAGGGTGCGACGCTGACCCACCGCAACATCCTGAACAACGGCTTCTTCATCGGCGAGTGCATGAAGCTCACGCCGGAAGACCGCCTGTGCATCCCCGTGCCGCTGTACCACTGCTTCGGCATGGTGCTGGGCAACCTGGCCTGCTTCACGCATGGCAGCACCGTGGTCTACCCCAGCGACGCCTTCGACCCTTTGGCCGTGCTGCAGACGGTGCAGGCCGAGAAGTGCACCGGCCTGCACGGCGTGCCCACCATGTTCATCGCCGAGCTGGACCACCCGCGCTTCAAGGAATTTGATCTGCACACCCTGCGCACCGGCATCATGGCCGGTTCGCCCTGCCCGGTGGAGGTGATGAAGCGGGTGCAGGCCGACATGCACATGGGCGAGGTGACGATCGCCTACGGCATGACCGAGACCAGCCCGGTGAGCTGCCAGAGCAGCACGGACACGCCGCTGGACAAGCGCGTGTCCACCGTGGGCCTGGTGCAGCCGCACCTGGAGGTGAAGATCGTCAACCCCGACACCGGCGCCACCGTGCCGCGCGGCGAACGCGGCGAGTTCTGCACCAAGGGCTATTCGGTGATGCACGGGTACTGGGGCGACGAGGCCAAGACCAAAGAAGCCATCGACGCCGAGGGCTGGATGCACACCGGCGACCTCGCCACCATGGACGATCAGGGCTACGTCAACATCGTTGGCCGCATCAAGGACATGGTGATCCGCGGTGGTGAAAACATCTACCCGCGCGAGATCGAGGAATTCCTCTACCGCATGCCGCAGGTGCAGGACGTGCAGGTCGTCGGTGTGCCCGACCAGAAGTACGGCGAGGAACTGTGTGCCTGGGTCATCATCAAGCCCGGCCAGAGCCTCGATGAAGACGCCGTGCGCGCTTTCTGCAAGGGCCAGATTGCCCACTACAAGGTGCCGCGCTACATCCGCTTCGTGGACGCCTTCCCGATGACGGTGACCGGCAAGATCCAGAAGTTCAAGATCCGCGACGCCATGAAGGACCAGCTGGGGCTGGCCGAAGCGAAAACCGCCTGAACCAGAGCACAAAATGCCCGCACTCGACACCAAACTCAACGCCCGTTCCGCCGACTTCCAGGCCAACGCCGCCGCCATGCGCGCGGTGGTCGACGACCTGAAGGCGCAGATCCAGAAGGCCACGCTCGGCGGTGGCGAGGCCGCGCGCGCCAAGCACACCGCGCGCGGCAAGCTGCTGCCGCGCGACCGGGTGCAGATGCTGCTGGACCCGGGCACGCCGTTCCTCGAACTGAGCCCGCTGGCCGCGATGGGCATGTACCCGGACCGCGACGGCAGCGACAGCGCGCCCTGCGCCGGCGTCATCGCCGGCATCGGCCGCGTCAGCGGCGTGGACTGCATGATCGTCTGCAACGACGCCACGGTGAAGGGCGGGACCTACTACCCGCTCACCGTCAAGAAGCACCTGCGCGCGCAGGAAGTGGCGCAGCAGAACCACCTGCCCTGCATCTACCTGGTGGACTCGGGCGGCGCCAACCTGCCGAACCAGGACGAGGTCTTCCCCGACCGCGACCACTTCGGCCGCATCTTCTTCAACCAGGCCAACATGAGCGCCCAGGGCATCGCGCAGATCGCGGTGGTCATGGGCTCGTGCACGGCGGGCGGCGCCTACGTGCCGGCCATGAGCGACGAGACCATCATCGTCAAGAACCAGGGCACCATCTTCCTGGGTGGCCCGCCGCTGGTGAAGGCCGCCACCGGCGAGGTGGTGAGCGCCGAAGACCTGGGCGGTGGCGACGTGCACACGCGCCTCTCGGGCGTGGCCGACCACCTGGCGCAGAACGATCTGCACGCGCTGGCCCTGGCGCGCCAGGCGGTGAAGAACCTCAACGCCCGCAAGGTGCCGCCGATCACCACCATCGACCCGGTGGCGCCGCTGTACCCGGCCGAGGAGCTGTACGGCGTGATCCCGACCGACACGCGCAAGCCCTTCGACGTGCGCGAGATCATCGCCCGCATCGTCGACGGCTCGGACTTCGACGAGTTCAAGTCGCGCTTCGGCACCACGCTGGTCTGCGGCTTCGCGCGCATCGAAGGCATGCCGGTCGGCATCATCGCCAACAACGGCATCCTGTTCTCGGAGTCGGCGCTCAAGGGCGCGCACTTCATCGAACTCTGCTGCCAGCGCAAGACGCCGCTGGTGTTTCTGCAGAACATCACCGGCTTCATGGTCGGCCGCAAGTACGAGAACGAAGGCATCGCCCGCAACGGCGCCAAGATGGTGACCGCCGTGGCCACCGCCGCGGTGCCCAAGTTCACGGTCATCATCGGCGGCAGCTTCGGCGCCGGCAACTACGGCATGTGCGGCCGCGCCTACTCGCCGCGCTTCCTGTGGATGTGGCCGAACGCGCGCATCTCGGTCATGGGGGGCGAGCAGGCCGCGAGCGTGCTGGCCACCGTCAAGCGCGACGGCATCGAGGCCAAAGGTGGTAGCTGGACGGCGGAAGAAGAGGCGGCGTTCAAGGCGCCGATCAAGGAGCAGTACGAGGTGCAAGGACACCCCTACTACGCCACCGCACGCCTGTGGGACGACGGCGTGATCGACCCGGCCGACACGCGCCGCGTGCTGGCGCTGGGGTTGAGCGCTTCACTCAATGCGCCGATCCCGGAAACCAAGTTCGGCCTCTTCCGCATGTGAGCACCCCCATGGACCCGATCGCCCACTTCACCCGCCAAGCGCGTTACCACGTCTGGGCCACGCACCGCCTGCTGGATGCCGTCTCGCGCGTGTCCGACGACGATTACCGCAAGGACGTGGGTCTGTTCTTCAAGAGCATCCACGGCACGCTCAACCACTTGCTGGTGGGCGAACACCTGCTCTGGTACGCGCGCTTTTCCAAAGGCGCTTCGCCGCTGCTGGCGCTGGATGCCGAAATCGAACCCGACCGCGAACGCCTGGGACAGGCGCTCAAGGGCGGCGCTGCCAACTGGGAACACCTGATCGCCACCTGGCCCGTCGAGCGGTTTGACGGTCAGCTGGACTACAAGACCATGAAGGGCGTGCCGCAGTCGCTGCCGTTCGCGGCCACGCTGGCGCACGTGTTCAACCACGCCACCCACCACCGCGGCCAGATCACCGCCGCGCTCACCGCGCTGGGGCAGCCCGGCCCCGAGCTGGACTGGGTGTACCACCTGCAACTGGAAGCTGCGGAGGCCACAAAGCCATGAGCACAGCCCTGACCATCGCGGTGCAGGACCGCATCGCCCGAATCACGCTCACCCGCCCCGAGGTGCGCAACGCCTTCAACGACGAGGTGATCCAGCAGCTGAAGGCCGCGTTTGAATCGGTCGGCGCGATGGAAGACGTGCGCGCCGTGGTGCTGGCGGCCGAAGGCCCGGCCTTCTGCGCCGGTGCCGACCTGAACTGGATGCGCCGCATGGCCGATTACACGCGCGACGAGAACATCGCCGACGCCGGGCAGCTCGCCGCCATGCTCAAGGCCATCTACGAATGTCCCAAGCCGACGATTGCCGCCGTGCAGGGTGACGTGTTCGCGGGCGGCATGGGTCTGGTGGCCGCGTGCGACATGGCGGTGAGTGTGCGCACCGCGACCTACTGCCTGTCCGAGGTGAAGCTGGGCCTGATCCCGGCCACCATCAGCCCGTATGTGATCCGCGCCATGGGCGCGCGCGCCGCACACCGGTATTTCCTCACCGCCGAGCGCTTTTCGGCCGAAGAGGCGCACCGCATCGGCTTCGTGCACGAACTCGTCGACGCCGATGCGCTGGAGGCCAAGGTGGGCGAGCTGGCACAGGCGCTGGTGAGCGCCAGTCCGGCCGCCGTGCGCGCCTGCAAGAAGCTGGTGCAAGACGTGGCCGACCGCGCCATCGACGACGCACTCGTCGCCGCGACGGTGGAAGGCATCGCCGAGATACGCGCGAGTGACGAAGGTCGCGAAGGCGTGGCGTCTTTTCTGCAGAAGCGCAGACCCGCCTGGCTGGCGGGGTAATCTGGTCCTTTCCCTTCAGGAGGACACGGCATGGACGCGATCTGGAACAGCTTCGTGGAATGGCTCAGGGGCTTCGGTGCCCAGGCCGGGCAGCAGGCGGTCGAGGCCGGCGCGCAGATCGGCGGCCAGGTCGCCGAGGGCGTGGGCGCAGCCGCCAGCCAGCTGGACATGACCAGCCTGCTCGCGCTGGCCGCCGCACTGGGCTGGGCCAGCGGCTTCCGGCTCTACGCCGTGGTGTTCCTGGTCGGCGCCGCCGGCCTGGCCGGCTGGATTCCGTTGCCCGAGGGCCTGCAGGTGCTGCAGCACCCAGCGGTACTGGTGGTCAGCGGCGCACTGCTGTTCGTCGAGTTCTTCGCAGACAAGATCCCGGGGCTCGATTCGCTGTGGGACCTCGTGAACAGCGTGGTCCGCGTGCCCGCCGGCGCGGCGCTGGCCGCGGGCGTGTTCGGCGCCGACAACGCCACCATGGCCGTGGTCGCTGCGCTGCTGGGTGGCACGCTGGCCGCGAGCAGCCAGGCCGCCAAGACCACCACGCGCGCGGCCATCAACACCTCGCCCGAGCCGTTTTCCAACATCGCCATGAGCCTGGTCGAGGACGGCCTGGTGATCGGCGCCGTCTGGCTCGCGACCAACCACCCGGTGATCTTCGGCATCCTGCTGCTGATTGCGCTGGTGCTGATGTGGGTCGTCACCTGGATGCTCTTCAAGTTCCTGCGCGCGGCGTTCCGTCGCCTGCGCAGCCTGTTCTCCCCCGACTCCGCTCCCGCATAGGAAACCATATGTGCCCCCACGTTCGACACTTCGTGTTCTCACTGCCCCCCGAGGGGGCGCAAGCCTCCTTTGAGGCGGCTCGGCAGGAGGCTTGACCATGTTCTCCAAGATCCTGATCGCCAACCGCGGCGAAATCGCCTGCCGCGTCGCCGCCACCGCCCGCCGCCTGGGCGTGCGCACCGTGGCCGTGTACTCCGACGCCGACGCGAACGCCAAGCACGTGGCGGCCTGCGACGAGGCGGTGCACATCGGCGGCAGCGCGCCCAAGGAGAGCTACCTGCAGTGGGAGCGCATCATCGCGGCGGCCCAGGCCACGGGCGCGCAGGCGATCCACCCCGGCTACGGTTTCCTGAGCGAGAACGAGGCCTTTGCCGACGCCTGTGCGAAAGCGGGGCTGGTCTTCATCGGCCCGCCCTCGTCGGCGATCCAGGCCATGGGCCTGAAGGCCGAGTCCAAGCGCCTGATGGAGCAGGCGGGTGTGCCCCTGGTGCCCGGTTACCACGGCACTGATCAGGACCCGGCGCTGCTGCAACGCGAGGCCGACCGCATCGGCTACCCGGTGCTGATCAAGGCCAGCGCGGGGGGCGGTGGCAAGGGCATGCGTGCGGTCGAGAAGGCCGAGGACTTCGCGGCCGCCCTGGCGAGCTGTCAGCGCGAGGCGCGCAACAGTTTCGGCAGCGACGCGGTGCTGATCGAGAAGTACGTGCAGCGCCCGCGCCACATAGAAATCCAGGTCTTCGGCGACACGCACGGGAACTGCGTCTACCTGTTCGAGCGCGACTGCTCGGTGCAGCGGCGCCACCAGAAGGTGCTGGAGGAAGCGCCCGCGCCGGGCATGACGCCCGAGCTGCGCCAGCAGATGGGCGAGGCCGCGGTGGCCGCGGCGAAGGCGGTGAACTACGTGGGTGCCGGCACGGTGGAGTTCATCGTCGAACAGCCGGGCGGCTACGAACACCCCGAACAGATGCGCTTCTATTTCATGGAGATGAACACGCGCCTGCAGGTGGAGCACCCGGTCACCGAGGCCATCACCGGCCTGGATCTGGTGGAGTGGCAGTTGCGAGTGGCGGCTGGCGAAAAGCTGCCGATGCAGCAGCAGGATCTGAAGATCCACGGCCACGCGATCGAGGCGCGCATCTGCGCCGAGAACCCGGACAACAATTTCCTGCCCGCCACCGGGCGCCTGGACGTGTACCGCAAGCCCGCGCACGTGGCGTTCGAGCGCGGCAGCGTCCGCTTCGACGACGGCGTGCGCGAAGGCGACACCATCAGCCCGTTCTACGACTCCATGGTCGCCAAGCTGATCGTGCACGGCGCCACGCGCGCCGAGGCGCTGGCGAAGCTGGATGCGGCGCTGGCGGCGACGCGCATCGTGGGGCTGGCGACCAATGTGCAGTTCCTGCGCCACGTGGTGCGCAGCCACGCGTTCTCGTCCGCGAAGCTCGACACCGCCCTGATTCCGCGCGAAGCCGAAGCACTGTTCAACCAGGACCCGGTGGGCCGCACCCTGGCGGTGGCCTCCGCCGTGGCCCAGACCCTGGTGCACGAGAAAGCGGGCGAGGGCACCGACCCGTTCTCCCGCACCGACGGCTGGCGGCCCTTCGGCCTGACCCAGCGCCGGTTCGACTTCGAATACCAGGGCGAGGCGCTGACCGCACAGCTCACCTACCTCCACGATGGCGCACTGCGGCTGGCGGTGGGCGATGCCGACGCGGTGCTCGCCTTCCAGTCCCAGCCGGCCGACAGTGGCACCGTGGTGGACCTGCAGTACAACGGCCAGCGCCAGACGGTGCAGTGCTGGCAGCTCGGCGAGAGCGTGCACCTGTTCTGCGACCGCGGGGCGACCGTGATCACCGAGCTCGATGCGCTGGCGCACGCGGGCGAGACCGCGGCCGAGGGCGGGCGCCTGACCGCGCCCATGCCGGGCAAGGTGGTGAGCTTCGCGGTCAAGGCCGGCGACGCGGTGAAGAAGGGCCAGCCGCTGGCGGTGATGGAGGCCATGAAGATGGAACACACCATCGCTGCACCGGCCGACGGCACCGTGGCCGAGCTGCTGTTCGCGCCGGGCGACCAGGTGGCCGAAGGCGCGGAGCTGCTGAAGCTGCAAGCCGTGACCGCATGACAGCATCGGCTTGGCGGCGGCGCTAAGCTCGGCGCATGAACATCACCTTCTGCTGCACCGACACCAAGGCCGAGCCCTGGCTGGACGGCCTGCGCGCGGCGCTGCCCGGCGCCACCGTGGACGTCTGGCAACCTGGCGCGCCCCAGGCCGATCACGCGGTCGTCTGGGCCCCGCCCCAACAGTTTCTGGACGAACAGCCCGCGCTCAAGGGCCTGTTCAACATCGGCGCTGGCGTTGATGCGCTGCTCAAACTGAAGTTGCCGCCCGGCGTGAAGATCGTCCGTCTGGACGACGCGGGCATGTCGGTGCAGATGGCCGAGTACGTGTGCCACGCGGTGATCCGCCATTTCCGCGAGTTCGACGGCTACGAGGCCGACGTGAAGACGGGCAAATGGTCGTTCCGCAAGCCGCGCGAGCGCAAGGACTTCTCCGTCGGCGTCATGGGCCTGGGCGTGCTGGGTGAGCGCGTGGCGCGCGCGCTGCGGGTGTTCGACTTTCCGGTCTTCGGCTGGAGCCGCGGCCCCAAGGCCGTCGAAGGCGTGGTGACGTTCAGTGGCGAGGTGGGTTTCGACACCTTTCTCTCGAACAGCCGCGTGCTGGTGAACCTGCTGCCGCTGACGCCCGACACGCAGGACATCCTGAACCGCAAGACCCTGGGCCGTCTGAAGCCCGGCGGCTACCTGGTCAACGTGGCGCGCGGTGCCCACCTGGTGGAGGACGACCTGCTGGCCCTGCTGGAGAGCGGGCAGATGGCCGGCGCCACGCTGGATGTGTTCCGCACCGAGCCGCTGCCCGCCGGCCACCCGTTCTGGGTCCATCCGAAGATCACCGTCACGCCCCACACCTCGGCGCGCACGCTGCGCGACGAGAGCATCGCCCAGATCGCCGGCAAGATCCGCGCGCTGGAAGCGGGTCAGCCCATCGCCGGCGTCGTTGACCCTGTCCGCGGCTATTGAAGAAGAGACTTCCCATGAGCATCCCATCCAAAGTCCGCCTCATCGACGTCGGCCCCCGCGACGGTCTGCAGAACGAGAAGCAGCCGGTGCCGGCGGCGGTCAAGATCGAACTGGTGCACCGCCTGCAGGCCGCAGGTATCAAGGAGATCGAGGTCACCAGCTATGTCAGTCCGAAGTGGGTGCCACAGATGGCGGACAACCACGAGGTGATGGCCGGCCTCACACGTCAGTCCGGTGTGCGCTACTCGGTGCTCACGCCCAACCTCAAGGGCTACGAGGCGGCGGTGCTGGACAAGCCCGACGAGATCGTCGTCTTCGGCGCTGCCAGCGAGGCCTTCAGCCAGAAGAACATCAACTGCTCCATCGCCGAGAGCATCGATCGTTTTGCGCCCGTGGTCGCCGCCGCGAAGGCTGCCGGCATCGCAGTGCGCGGGGCGATGAGCTGCACCGTGGGCTGCCCGTATGAAGGTGAGATCGCGCCCGAACGCGTGGCCTACCTCGCGGGCCTGATGAAAGGCATCGGCGTCGAGCGCGTCGATGTGGCCGACACCATCGGCGTGGGCACGCCGCGCAAGGTGCAGGCCGCCATCGAGGCGGCGCTGCATCACTTCGGCATCGACCAGATCAGCGGCCACTTCCACGACACCTACGGCCAGGCGCTCTCCAACACCCTGGCGGCGCTGGAACTGGGTGTCTGGAACTTCCAGTCGTCGGTCGCGGGGCTGGGCGGCTGCCCGTATGCCAAGGGGGCCACCGGCAACGTGGCCACCGAGGATGTGGTCTACCTGCTGCACGGCATGGGCATTCACACCGGCATCGACCTGGACGCGCTGGTCGACGCCGGTCAGTTCATCAGCGAATACCTTGGGCGGCCCAGCGGTTCGCGCGTGGCGCGGGCGCTGCTGGCCAAGCGGGCCGGGTGACCGGCATGGATTTCAGCGTCTGGCTGGCTTTCTTCGCCGCGTCTTGGGTGATCGCGGTATCGCCGGGGTCCGGCGCGGTGCTGTCCATGAGCCACGGCCTGGCCTATGGCGTGCGCCAGACCAGCGCCACCATTGCGGGCCTGCAGCTGGGTTTGGCGGTGATCCTGCTGATCGCCGGAGTGGGTGTGGGGGCGCTGCTGCTGGCCTCGGCCACCGCCTTCACCGTGGTCAAGGTGGTCGGCGCGGCCTACCTGCTCTACCTGGGGGTGAAGCAGTGGCGCGCGCCTGTCGCGCAGCAGGCTCCCGCCGCTGGCGAGGCGCTGGTGAAGCACCCTGGTCTGCCATCGGCGCGCGAGCGGGTGCTGACCGGCTTCATGACCAACGTGACCAACCCCAAGGGCATCGTGTTCATGGTGGCGGTGCTGCCGCAGTTCATCGACCCGAACCGGCCGCTCTGGCTGCAGCTGTTGATCCTGCTGGCCACTTCGGTGGGGGTGGACCTGGTGGTGATGCACGGCTACGCCTTCCTGGCCTCGCGCGCGCAACGCTGGCTCGCGACGGCGAAGGCGCGGCGCGCGCAGAACCGTGTGTTCGGTGGCGTGCTGATGGCCATGGGGGCCAGCCTGCTGCTGGTGCGCAAGGGCGGCTGAGCCCGCTACCATCGGCGGCCATGAACCTCTCTGTTTCCGAACCCCTGCCACCCGGCGTGCTGCGCGTGACCGAGGTCCTGTCCGCTCTGGGCCACCCGCATGCGCCGGTGATGCTCGACGACGCGGCACGCACCGCGCAGCAGGCCGCCGACGCGCTGGGCGTGGCCCTGGGCCAGATCGCCAAGAGCATCATCTTCCGGCGCAAAAACCACCCGTCCGGCGACGATGCGGCCGTGCTGGTCATCACCTCGGGCGACCTGCGCGTCGACGAGAAAAAGGTCCAGGCCATCGTCTGCGCGGACGGCGGCAAGCTCGGTCGCGCCGACGCTGATTTCGTCAAGGCCAAGACGGGTTTCTCCATTGGTGGCGTGTCGCCGCTGGCGCACGCCGAGCAGCCGGTCACGCTGATCGACGACCAGCTGTTCCGCTTCGACGTGGTCTGGGCCGCGGCCGGCCATCCGCACGGTGTGTTCCGCCTGAGCCCCGACGACCTGAAGCGGCTCACCGGCGCGCCGGTGCACGATGTGACAGTGCCTCCTTCCCCCTGAGCTTTTCAAGATGTTCAAGAAACTCTTCGGGCGCCGCGAGGCCCCGCCGCCACCGCGCCCCAAACCGCTGATCAACCTGGAGGACGCGCGCGCGCGCCACCTCGACCCCGAGGTGCCCTCGCCCTGCATCTCGGTCTGCCGGATGAATGCGACCACCGGTCTGTGCAGCGGCTGCTACCGCACGGTGGAAGAAATCGCCGGCTGGGGTCAGGCCGGTGAAGCACAGCGACTGGCGATCTGGGAGCGCATCGAGTCGCGGCAGGTGCCGCGCACCATCACCTGATCCTCTCCGCCGCCATGTCCGCCACCTTGCACGAGATCGACTTCTTCTACGACCCGATCTCGCCCTATGCCCACCTGGCCTTCGAGCGGCTGCCCCAGGCCCTCGAAGGACTGAGTGTGCTGGTGCGTTACCGCCCGGTGCTGTTTGCGGCGCTGCTCAAGGCGCATGGGCAGCTCGGCCCGGCCGAGATCCCGGGCAAGCGCGACTGGACCTACCGCCAGGTGCTCTGGCTGGCGCAGCACCACGGCGTGCGGCTGGACCTGCCGGCCATGCACCCCTTCAACCCGCTGCCGCTGCTGCGCCTGGGGCTGTGCACCGCCACCGACGATGCGCCCGGCCAGACCAACCGGTACGTGACCGAGCGGCTGTTCCATCACGTCTGGCACGGCGGTGCCGATCCGATCGACCCCGCGCGCCTGCAAGCCCTGCAGTCGCAGTTGCAGGACCACATGCGACAGCGCGACAAGCCCTGGTTCGGGCCCGACAGCGACGTGGTGAAGCAGCGGCTGCGCGACAACACCGAGCAGGCGCTGGCGCAGGGCTTGTTCGGCGTGCCTTCCATGGTGGCGGGCGGGCGGGTGTTCTGGGGGCTGGACGCGCTGCCGATGCTGCGCGGATACCTGGACGGTGCGGCCTGGTTCCAGGGCGATGGCTGGGAGGCGGCGCACCGCCTGCCGGTGGGCGTGCAGCGCAAGGCCTGACGCAGCCTCGTTGATCTTGCGCAGAGGCGCAGGCGCAGGATGCTACTAATATGAATGCCGTCCTGGGCCTGTCCCTGCGCCCGGGCACTCTGAGAAATGCGCTCACCCACAAGGAGATCCGACATGTTCAAGAAAATCCTCGTCCCCACCGACGGTTCCGCGCTGGCACTGCGTGCGGCTGCCACCGCCGTCCAGCTGGCCAAGTCGCAAGGCGCCCAGGTGATCGGCGTCTACGTCATCGACCCGTTCCCCTACATCGGCATCGGTGACGCGTCGGCCGCCGGCTTGCAGGCCTATCTGGCCGAGTCGCGCAGCGTGGCCGGACAGGCGCTGGATGCACTGGGCAAGGTCTTTGCGGCCGAAGGCGTGCCATTCGCCGGTGACACCATCGAGCGCAACGTGGTCTACGAAGGGGTGATCGAGACGGCGCAGGCCGAAGGCTGCGACCTGATCGTGATGGCCTCGCACGGCCGCCAGGGCGTCAAGGCGCTGGTCCTGGGCAGCGTGGCACAGAAGGTGCTGACGCACACCCGCCTGCCGGTTCTGATCGTCAAGGACTGAGCGCCCGGCGGACGCCTTTTCCGGTCAGGCGGCAAGCCTGGTGTGCGTGCAGCCGACGTGATTGTCACGTTCTGTAAATAATTCACAAAATGTAACAACGGCCGAATCCGGTCCTTCGCAGGCCGGGTTCGGCCGCCTACATTGGCGGCCCATGAACGCCATCGAGCCCCCTATCGCACTGTCCGCCCCCCCGCGCCGCCGCCTCTCCTGGCTACGGTGGCCGCTGCTGGTCGTGATGGCAGCCCTTGCGGCGTGTGGTGGTGGCGGCGAAACCGGAAACAGTGCCGATCAGGCGTCGGCACGGAAGGCGGAAGGAGCAGCAGTCCGTGACTACGAAGACGTCGCTGGCCGCTTCTCGGCCTCATCTGGCTCGACCTGGTCCAGCCTTCGCTCGACGGTTGAGGGGTCGACCGACAGTCCCCGCACGTTCTCCTCGCCCAAGGCGCTCATGACACAGGTGGACGCTGTCCGGTTGGCGAACCAGGCGACGTTCGGTCCCAGCGAATCGCTGGTGGCGCAGCTTCGCGAGCGGGGGGCTGCGGGCTGGATCGCAGATCAGATGAGCGAGCCGCGCCAGGGCATCCGAACCATCCCCAGCGGCGTGCGTGGGGTCATCACTGTGCAACATCCGCGATCCCGCTACACCAGCGGTGGTTCCAATGCTGTGCACAAGCACACCAGCCAGAGCGTGGATTTCTGCGACACCCGGGGTGACCAGTGTTGGCGCGACTGGTACTCGTCCACGCCTCTGGTATGGGACTTCTACCGCCATGCGGTGACCGGCCGGGACCAGCTGCGGCAGCGCGTCGGGCTGGCGCTGCAGCAGATGCTGGTGGTGTCCAACTACGAGGTCAGCGGCACCTACGGCTTGCGCAATTACCACAACATGCTGCTGGACCACGCCTTCGGCAACTACCGCGACCTGCTGCGCAAAGTCATCCTGTCGCCGGTCATGGGCGATTACCTCGACCATGTCAACAACGACAAGGACGCACCCAACGAGAACTTCGCTCGCGAGCTGCTGCAGTTGTTTTCGCTGGGCACCTGCCTGCTCAACCCGGATGGCTCGCTGCAGGGTGGCAACTGCACGCCCACCTACGACAACGAGCGTGTGCGCGCCTATGCCCACGCGCTCACCGGCTGGACCTACCCTCCCGGGGGCGCGACGCCATGGGGCTGCTGGCCTCGGGGCGCCAACTGCCAGTTCTACGACGGGGACATGGTGTCGGTGGCTTCGTTCCACAACACCGCAGCGCGCTCTTTGCTGTCCGGGGTGAGCCTGGCTTCGGGCAACACCGCGCCGGTGGCGCTGGAGGCGGTGCTCGACAGCATCATGGCCCATCAGAACGTGGCGCCGTTCGTGAGCCGGCACCTGATTCAGCAGCTGGTGACGAGCAACCCGAGCCCTGCATACGTGCAGCGCGTGGCCGGGGCATTCAACACCGGCCGACACGGCAGTTTTGGCACCGGACGAAAAGGCGATCTCGCCGCCACCGTGGCCGCGGTGCTGCTGGATGCGGAGGCCCGCAGCACGACAGTGGCCAGCTCGGCGGGCCGGCTGCGCGAGCCCATCCAGCTCTTCACCGGTGTGCTGCGGGCCCTCAACGGCCGGACCGACGGCGAGGCGCTCGGCTGGTGGTGGGGCGAAGACATGCGCCAGCACGCTTTCCGCCCGCCCTCGGTGTTCAACTTCTACCCGCCCGAGTACCCCGTGGCCGGGACGGCCCTGGTAGGGCCCGCGTTCGGTATCCACAACGCCAACACCGCGCTCAACCGGATCAACTACCTCAACTACCTCATCTTCTGGAACGGCTCCGGTCCGAGCGCGAGCGTGCCCGGCGCGGTGGGCACCCGGGTGGAGCTCAGCGGCTTCGAATCGGATGCTGGCGATGCTGCCCGGCTCGTGGACCGGCTGTCCTTGCTGGCGCTGGGCGAGCCGTTGCCTGCGGGGTCCCGCACGGCGGTGATCACGGCCGTCAACGCGTTTCCGTCCCGGACCACCAGCGACCGGACCAACCGGGTGCGGCAGGCTGCCTTCTTGGTGTTCGCCTCGCCCCAGTACCACCTGGTCCGCTGAAGGGATGTGATCGACATGAAAAGACAACATGCATCGCAGTGCGCGCCGATGGACCGGAGACAGTGGCTTCGCTGGGGCGGCGCCTCCCTGGCGGGCGCCCTCGGGGTGGGCAGCCTGTCGGCCCTGCTGCAGAACCCGGTGAAGGCCCAGGCCGACAGCTACAAGGCCTTGGTGTGTGTCTTCCTGTACGGAGGCAACGACGGACAGAACACGGTGGTACCGACCGACACCACACGCTACAACCAGTACGCCGCCGTGCGCGGCCCTCTCGCCCTGCCGCGCAACAGCCTGGTGTCTATGGCGGGTACGGACCTGGGCCTGCACCCGTCCATGGCCGCGCTGGCGCCGGTGTGCAACGCGCGGAAGATCGCCGCTGTGGCCAACGTCGGTCCGCTCTTCGGTCCCTTGACCAAGACCGAGTTCCGCAGCCTGCCGGGCACCTCGCCGCTGATTCCGGACAACCTGTTCTCGCACTCGGACCAGCAGATCGAGTGGGAAGCGTCCAGCGCCCGCTCACTCGAACGCACCGGCTGGGGCGGCCGTGCGACCGACACCCTGGGTACCACCAACCCGGTGATCTCGGTGGGCGGCAACGGCCACTTCGGTCTGTCGGCCCTTGGCACGCCCCTGGTGCTGCCGGGACCGGGTGACACCTTCGGGGTGGAAGGCCTGGAGGGCACCTGGGCACCCACAGTCGCCCGCAAGACCGCGCTGGAGGCGCTGTACCAGCCGGGCAACCTGGGCAGCTCCAACGTGCTGCTGGACGCCTATGCGCAGCAGCAGCGCACCGCGTTCGAGGTGTCGTCCCGGTTGGGCGCCATCGTCGGGGTGGAGCCCAACCCGGCGGCGCCGACCCTGATCGACACGGCCTTCGCGCCGCTGACCAATGCGCAGGGGGTGATCAGCACCGACCTCGGCCGCCAGCTCTACCAGATCGCCAAGCTGGTGGCCGGGCGTGCCACCGTGCAGGGCGACCGGCAGATCTTCTTTGCCCAGCAGGGGGGGTACGACACGCACAACGAGCAGATCGCAGCGGACAGCCTGAGCGGCGTGCATGCCCGCCTGCTGCAAGGCCTGGCCGACGCCATGGCCTGCTTCTACAACGCGATGGCGGCCATCGGCATGGGCAACAACGTGACCCTGTTCACCCAGAGCGATTTCGGCCGCACCTTCGTGCCCAACAGCAGCTCCGGCACCGACCACGCCTGGGGCAACCACCACCTGGTGATGGGCGGCGCGGTGCAGGGTGGGGCGGTTTACGGCATCTACCCCGAACTGGTGGCTGGCGGCCCCAACGACGTGGGGGTCTCGTCCTGGGAGCTGCACGGGCGGTGGATTCCCACCACCTCGGTCGACCAGTACGCGGCGACCCTGCTGCGCTGGTTCGGGGCCTCGGACCCTCAGCTCAACACCATCCTGCCGAACCTCACCAACTTCAGCACCAGGAACCTCGGGTTCCTGGGCTGAGGGTGCTCAGCGGCGGAACTTGCCGCCGCTGTCGATGATGGAGAGGTCGACGAAGTCCAGACCTGTGTGGTCGGCCGGCCCGAAGCCGACTTCGAGGCCGCCGATGTCCAGTTTGGACAGCCCTTCCAGTGCGTCGCGCAGCTTGGCCCGGGTCGGGTTGGCACCCGCACGCTGCAGACCCGCCACCAGCACCTTGGCCGCCGCGAAGCCCTCCAGCATCGCCGGGCTCACGCCTTCCAGCCCTTTGGCCTTGGCCAGGTCCGCCGCCTCTTTCACCATCGCCACCGAAAGCGAGCGCTCGTAGGGGAAGACCTGGGTGACGATGGTGCCCGAGGCGTGAGCACCCAGCGACTTCACGAAGCCGGCAGAGGCGTTGTTGGAGTTGGTGATGATCTGGGCGCGCGAGCCGGCCTTGCGGATGGCGGTCACGCCATCGGCCACCGCCACGCCCGAGCCGATGAACAGCACCGCCTGGGCGCCCGAACTGGCCACTTTGGGGGCGATGGCGCTGAAGTCCCATTTGGCGCGGTCGAACTTCTCGATGAACAGTGGACTCTTGCTCACTGAAGAAAAGCCCTTCTGGGCGCCTTCGAGCAGGTCGGCACCGAAGCTGTCGTCCACATGCACCACACCGATGCGGTCCATGCCGATCAGGCTCAGGTGCTGCACCGCGCGCTCGGCCTCGCGCTGGTAGGTGGCGCGCACGTTGAACAGCCAGGGGTGGACCGGCTTGTGCAGCGCCATGGCGCCGGTGGAGGGGCCGACCAGGGGTAGCTTGGCGTCCGCCAGCACCGGCAGGATCGCCTGCGTGTGCGGTGTGCCACGGTTCAGGAACAGGCTGATCACGTCCTTGTCGTTGGCCAGTGTCCGGGCGTTTTCAGCGGCCAGCTTGGGATCGAACTTGTCGTCCAGCGACACCAGCTCGATCTTCTGTCCGTTGACCCCCCCTTTGGCATTGACCGCGTCAAGGTACAGTTTGGCGCCGTCGGTGGTCTCTTTCACCCCGTCGGCCACTGGTCCGCTGAAGCCGGCGGTCTGGCCGATGCGGATCTGAGACCAGGCGGCTGCGGACCAGGTCATGGCGACGGTCAGGCCCAGGGCTCCGAGGGTCCGGCGCACGTGTTTTGTGTTGGTCATTCGTATGTCTCCTTTGGAAGTGCCAGTCTAGGCAGTGGATGGGGGCGCGGCATTGGGGGAATGACGTAGCCCCCGGACAGCCCGACGTGCGGCTCCTAGAATGTTCGGCTCCCTCTCAGGAAGGCCTGCATGTCCGACGATCTCCGCCCCGCCGACGAACCCCTGTCTCCCGCCGAGGCGCCCGCAGACGGTGGCGGCACGATCCGCATCCGGGGCGCCCGCCAGCACAACCTCAAGAACCTCGATCTGGACATCCGCACCGGCGAACTGACGGTGGTCACCGGCCCCAGCGGATCGGGCAAGTCCAGCCTCGTGTTCGACACCCTGTTCGCCGAAGGCCAGCGGCGGTATGTGGAGACCTTCAGCGCCTACGCGCGCCAGTTCCTGGACCGCATGGACAAGCCGGCGGTGGACAAGGTGGAGGGCGTGCCGCCCGCCATCGCCATCGACCAGACCAACCCGGTGCGCAGCTCTCGCTCCACGGTCGGCACCATGACCGAACTGAACGACCACCTCAAGCTGCTCTTTGCGCGCGGCGCGAACCTGTTTGACCGCGAAACGGCGCTGCCGGTGCGCCACGATTCGCCGGAGTCGATCTTTGCGGAACTGCAACGAAGAGCTTCAGAACAAGGCGACCCCCGGCTCGTCGTGACCTTCCCGGTCGAATTGCCTGCGTCCACCACGCCCGAAGAGGTGGAGCAGTGGCTCTCTGCCAGCGGCTACACGCGGGTGCAGGCCGAGCGCACCGTCCAGCGGGAGGCGAAGGAAGAAGCACCGGCCAAAGGGAAGAAGGCCAAACCGGTGATCGAGGCGGTCAAGCTGCTGGACGTCGTGGCCGACCGCTTCCGCCTGGGCAACGCCGAGCCCGCGCGGGTGATGGAAGCCATTGAGGCCGGGCTCAAGCGCGGCGCGGGCAAGCTGATGGTCTATGTCTTGCGTGAAGAGGGCGAGCCCGACATCTGGCGCTTCAGCACCGGCCTGCACTGCCCCGAAAGCGACATCCGCTACACCGAACCCACCCCTTCGGCGTTTTCCTTCAACTCCGCCGTGGGCGCCTGCGAGGCCTGCCGCGGCTTCGGTCGCGTCATCGGGGTCGACTACGGCCTGGTGATCCCGGACCAAAAGCTCACGCTGCGCAACGGCGCGATCAAGGTGTTCCAGACGCCCGCGTGGAAGGAGTGCCAGGACGATCTGATGCGCCATGCGGAAGCGTCCGGCATTCCGCGCGACACGCCCTGGAACAAGCTCACGCCTGAGCAGAAGCAGTGGGTCATCGGCGGCACGCCCAGCTACAAGGACGGTCAGTGGGGCAAGCAGTGGTACGGCGTGGCGCGCTTCTTCGAGTACCTGGAGAGCAAGGCCTACAAGATGCACATCCGGGTGCTGCTGTCCAAGTACCGCAGCTACACCGAATGTCCCAGCTGCGGTGGTGCGCGCCTCAAGACCGACAGTCTTCTGTGGCGCATCGGCACGAAGGCGCAGGCCGATGCGGTGCTGCCCGCGGACAAGCGCTATTTGCCCACCGGCGTGAAGTGGTCGCGTGGCCAGCTCGAAGCGCTGCCCGGCCTGTGCCTGCACGACCTGATGCTGATGCCGCTGACCAGCCTGCGGCGCTTCTTCGAGGACCTGGCCGCCACGCTGGCGGGCAGCGGTGGCGAAGGCGGCGAGCAGCAGGCGCTCAAGCTGCTGTTCGAAGAGATCAACACCCGCCTGCGCTACCTCTGCGAAGTCGGCATCGGCTACCTCACCCTCGACCGCCAGAGCCGCACGCTGTCGGGCGGCGAGGTGCAGCGCATCAACCTCACCACCGCGCTCGGCACCTCGCTGGTCAATACGCTCTTCGTGCTGGACGAGCCCAGCATCGGCCTGCACCCGCGCGACATGGCGCGCATCAACGACGCCATGCTGCGCCTGCGCGATGCTGGCAACACCCTGGTGGTGGTGGAACACGACCCGGCGGTGATGCTGGCGGCCGACCGCCTGATCGACATGGGTCCCGGCCCGGGTGAGCGCGGCGGGCAGATCGTGTTCGACGGCACGCCCGAGGCCATCCGCAGCGCCGACACCCTGACCGGCGCCTACCTGGGCGCGCGCAAGACCGTGGGCATGGGTTTCAAGCGCATGGTCACCGACAGCACGCCCCGCCTGATCCTCGAAGGCGCGCGCGAACACAACCTGCAGAACCTCTACGTCGAGTTCCCGCTGCAGCGCCTCACGGTGGTCACCGGCGTGTCGGGCTCGGGCAAGTCCACGCTGATCCAGGACGTGCTCGCCCCCGCGCTGCTGCGCCACTTCGGCAAGGCCACCGAAACGCCGGGCGCACACGACCGCCTGCTGGGCGCCGACTTCCTCAGCGAAGTGGTCTACGTGGACCAGTCGCCGATTGGCAAGACTGCGCGCTCCAACCCGGTCAGCTATGTGGGCGCCTGGGACGCGATCCGCTCGCTGTTCGCCGACGCCCCGCTGTCGCGCCAGCGCAGCTACACCGCAGCCAAATTCAGTTTCAACAGCGGCGATGGCCGCTGCCCCACCTGCGGCGGCTCGGGCTTCGAGCATGTGGAGATGCAGTTCCTGTCGGATGTCTACCTGCGCTGCCCGGACTGCGACGGCAAACGGTACCGCCCCGAGGTGCTGGAGGTGCGCATCGAACGCGGCGGGCGCCTGATCAACGTGGCCGACGTGCTGGAACTGACCGTGAGCGAGGCGGCCGAGCTGTTCAAGGCCGACCGCGAGGTCATCCGCGTGCTGCAGCCCATCGTGGACGTGGGTCTGGAATACGTGAAGCTGGGCCAGCCGGTGCCCACGCTGTCGGGCGGCGAGGCGCAGCGCCTCAAGCTCGCCGGCTTCCTGGCCGAGGCGGCCAAGAACAGCGCGGCCAGCCGCCAGGCACTGGCGAAAAAGGGCACGCTGTTCCTGTTCGACGAACCGACCACCGGCCTGCACTTCGACGACATCGCCAAGCTCATGCGCTCGCTGCGCAAGCTGCTCGAAGCGGGTCATTCGCTGATCGTGATCGAGCACAACCTGGACGTGATCCGCAGCGCCGACTGGCTGATCGACCTCGGCCCGGAAGGTGGGTCGGGTGGTGGGCTGGTGGTGGCCGAAGGGCCGCCCGAAGAGGTGCGCGAACACCGGACCAGCCACACCGCGAAGGCGCTGCGAGACTACGCCGCGGCCATGGACAAGGTGCACACGGTCAGTGACCGGGTGGCGGCCTACGCGGTGAAGAAGCGGCGCGCGCAGGCCGGCGGCAATGCGGTGCGCATCGTCAACGCCAAGGAGCACAACCTCAAGAACCTGAGTGTGGACATTCCGCGCGGCAAGTTCAACGTGATCTCCGGTGTCAGCGGTTCGGGCAAGTCCACGCTGGCGTTCGACATCCTGTTCAACGAAGGGCAGCGGCGCTACCTCGAATCGCTCAACGCTTACGCGCGCAGCATCGTGCAGCCGGCGGGCAGGCCCGAGGTGGACGCGGTCTACGGCATCCCGCCCACCGTGGCGATCGAGCAGCGGCTGTCGCGCGGTGGGCGAAAGTCCACCGTCGGCACCACCACCGAGGTCTGGCACTTCCTGCGCCTGCTCTACGTGAAGCTGGGCACCCAGCACTGCGTGCACGACGGTGCGGCCGTGATGCCGCAAAGCCCCGAAAGCATCGCGGCTGCCATCCTCACGCGCTACCGCGGCCGCCACATCGGCCTGCTGGCGCCGCTGGTGGTCAACCGCAAGGGCGTCTACACCGAACTGGCCGACTGGGCGCGCCCGCGTGGCTACTCGCATCTGCGGGTGGACGGCGAGTTCCTGCCCACCACCGGCTTCCCGCGCATCGACCGCTTCAAGGAACACACCATCGAACTGCCCGTGGCCGACGGTGTGGTGGACCCGGCGAACGAGGCCTGGCTGCGCACGCAGCTGACCAAGGCGCTTGAACTCGGCAAGGGCACGCTGCATCTGCTGACCGACCTGGACGGTTTGGCCCCTGCGCTGGCCGAAGGCCGTTCCACCGCAGGTCTGGGCAAGTTGGAGGTGTTCTCTACCACCCGCGCCTGCCCGGTCTGCGGCACCAGTTACCCCGAACTGGACCCGCGCCTGTTCTCCTACAACAGCAAACACGGCTGGTGCCCGGACTGTGTGGGCACCGGCGTCAAGCTTTCGCGCGAGCAGCGCAAGGCGCTGGACGATTCGGTGCGCGACGACGACCAGAAGGGGCGCGAACAGAGCTTTGCCGAGCCTGAGGTGGAAGACCTGACCGACGAGGCCTGCCCGACGTGCGAAGGCACACGTCTGAACGCGCAGGCGCGGGCCGTGAAGTTCGGCGGCATCGGCATCACCGACATCGCGCGGCTGTCGGTCAGCGAGGTGCGGCAGAAGGTCCGTGCGCTCATGGCCGAGGGAGGCTTGAGCCAGCGCGAGGCCGACATCGCGCGCGACCTGCTGCCCGAGATCGAGAGTCGTCTGGCCTTCCTCGAAGAGGTGGGACTGAGCTATCTCACGCTCGACCGCGGCGCGCCCACGCTGAGCGGCGGCGAGGCGCAGCGCATCCGCCTGGCAGCGCAGCTGGGCAGCAACCTGCAGGGCGTGTGCTACGTGCTGGACGAGCCCACCATCGGCCTGCACCCGCGCGACAACCAGATCCTGCTGGACGCGCTGCACAAGCTCGGCGACATGGGCAACACCCTGGTGGTGGTGGAGCACGACGAAGACACCATCCGCCGCGCCGACCACATCATCGACATCGGCCCCAGCGCGGGCAAACGCGGGGGGCGTGTGGTGGCGCAGGGCAGCGTGGCCGATCTGTCGGCCAGCGCCGAATCGCTGACCGGCCGCTACCTGCTGCACGCGATGAAGCATCCGCTGCAGCCGCGCCGTGCGGTGACCGCTGAGACCGAGCAACTCGAACTGCGCGGCGCCACCATGCACAACCTGCAGCAGGTGGACGTGGCCGTGCCGCTCAAGCGCCTGGTGGTCGTCACCGGCGTCAGCGGCTCCGGCAAGTCCACGCTGGCGCGCGACGTGCTGCTCACCAACGTGGCCGAGGCGGTGTCCCTGCGCAGCACCTTCGCTGGCCGCCAGTCCTGGGACAACGAGGGCGCGCGCCCCGCCTGGACCGGCTGCAGCAAGCTGCTGGGCAGCGAGACCGTGGACCGCGTGCTCGAAGTGGACCAGACGCCCATCGGCAAGACCCCCCGCTCCTGCCCGGCCACCTACATCGGTTTCTGGGACACGGTGCGCAAGCTGTTCGCCGACACGCTGGAGGCCAAGGCGCGCGGTTACGGGCCGGGCCGGTTCAGCTTCAACACCGGTGAAGGCCGCTGCCCAGCCTGCGAAGGGCAGGGCATGCGCACCATCGAAATGAGCTTCCTGCCCGACGTGAAGGTGCCCTGCGAGGTCTGCCACGGCGCACGCTTCAACCCCGAAACGCTGGCCGTCACCTGGAAAGGCAAGAACATCGGCGATGTGCTGCAGATGGCGGTGGACGAGGCGGTGGAGTTCTTCGCCAGCATGCCCGCCATCAGCCACCCGCTGCAACTGCTCAAGGACGTGGGGCTGGGTTACCTCACGCTGGGTCAGCCGTCGCCCACGCTGTCGGGCGGCGAGGCGCAGCGCATCAAGCTGGTGACCGAACTCAGCAAGGTGCGCGACGACATCGGCCGCCGCGGGCAGAAGGCGCCGCACACCTTGTACGTGCTGGACGAACCCACGGTAGGTCTGCACATGGCCGACGTGGAAAAACTGATCCGCGTGCTGCACCGCCTGGTGGACGGCGGCCACAGCGTGGTCGTGATCGAGCACGACCTGGACGTGATGGCCGAAGCCGACTGGATCATCGACCTCGGGCCGGAAGGCGGCTCGGGCGGCGGTCGCATCGTGGCGGCGGCGGCGCCCGAGGACGTGGTCAGGCTCGGTACGCACACCGGGAAGGTGCTCGCGCCGGTGCTGGCACGCTGATTTCAGGGGCGGCCGGCCCCCGGGACTGCGACCCGGGTCGTCCAGATGGCCGCCTCGCGCGTGGCCTGTCGCGCGTGCTCCAGGAAGTCCGGCGCGACGCAGATGAACAGGGTGCGGCCATCGGGGCCGCCAAGTGTGCAGGCGAAGGCGCCCTGGTCCCCGGTGGAAATGCTTTCCAGGATCTCGCCGCCCGGGGCCATGCGCACCACGCGGTGGCCCACGGCGTCGGCGAACCACACCGCGCCCTCGGCGTCCAGTGTGGCGCCGTCGGGTGCGGCCTTGAGCGCACCCAGCACGCTCGGCACGTCGGTCATCGCGGGCAGCGGACCCCAGGCGGCCCAGTCGCGGCGCGGCCCCAGCTGGCCGTCGGGCTGGATGTCGAAGGCCGAGATGCGGTTGCCCATCGTCTCAGCGACGATCAGGGTCTGGCCGTCTGGCGTGATCATGCTGCCGTTGGGGAAATACAGGCCTTCTGCCGCCGCGTGCACCGAGCCATCGGGGTCGACCCGCGCCAGCGTGGCGGTCTGCGGGGTTCCGCCGCCCATCAGGTCGAAGCCAAAGTTGCCCACGTAGGCGCGGCCCTGCGCGTCCACCACCATGTCGTTGACCGAGCCGTCCGCGATGGGCGACAGGTCGGCGTGCGTGACGAGGCGGCCGTCGGCCTCGCGGCGCAACAGCTTGCGGTCGCGCATCGAGACCACCAGCAGGCGCCCGTCGGGCAGCCAGCCCATGCCCGAGGGCTGCTGCGGCACGTCGGCGATTTTTTCCACCCGGCCCTGCCCGTCGACGCGGATGACCTGGTGGGTGTAGAAGTCCGACAGCCACAGGTGGTCGTCGTGCCAGCGCGGGCTTTCAAGGAAGGAGTAGCCCGAGACGAGCACGGAAAAACGCGGGTCGAAGCCCATGGTGTTGTCTCCTGAATGTGGTGGTGGAAGGCGCACCATAGACACGCGGCGCAGCCGAGGCAAGCCGCCAGCATCGCCTTGGCGACGCCCGTGATTGCGCTACGCTGTGGCCGTGCCGCACCAGGTCATCCACATTCACCCGGCCGCGCCGGCCCAGCCGGCCGAGGGCGCGCCCTGCAACGGCTGCGGCGTCTGCTGCCTGGCCGAACCCTGTCCGCTGGGGCGTGTGATCTCGCGCAAGCGCCACGGCGCCTGCGACGCCCTGCGCTGGGACGGGGCGCAAGGTCTCTACCGCTGTGGTGCGATCAGCGATGCCGAAGGCGTGCTCGGCCTGCACTGGCGCTGGGCCGCGCCGCTGCTGCGCCGACTGGCCCGACGCTGGATCGCGGCCGGCATCGGTTGTGACGCGAGCCTGCGCAGCGAGCGATGACAATGCCCGCATGCTGATCTGGCCGCTTCCCGCGCTGTTGACCTGGGCACTGGCCTGGGGCTTGTTCATGGGCTTTCAGGTGGCTGGTCTGGGGCCGGTGGGGGCCTTCGTGGTGGCGCTGCTGGCCGCCGGTCTGGCCGCCTGGACCGGGCGCACGCCCTGGCGGCGCCTGTTCATGCTCGCGGGCTTTCCGCTCTCGCTGCTGGCCAGCGGCGCGGCGGCGGCCGTGCCCGGCTGGGTGTGGCTGCTGCCGCTGGCGCTGCTGCTGGCCCTGTACCCGCTGGGCAGCTGGGGCGACGCGCCACTGTTTCCCACCCCCGGCGAGGCGCTGGACGGGCTGGCGCAGAAGGCGCCGCTGCCCGAAGGCGCGCGGGTGGTGGACGCCGGTTGCGGGCTCGGCGCCGGCCTGATGGCGCTGCACCGCCAGTACCCGAAGGCGCAGATTCACGGACTGGAATGGAGCTGGCCGCTGGCCCTGCTGTGCCGGTTGCGCTGCCGTTTCGCGTCGGTGCGCCGGGCCGACATCTGGGCCGAAGACTGGTCGGTCTACCAGCTGGTCTACCTGTTCCAGCGGCCGGAGAGCATGCCGCGGGCGATGGAAAAGGCCGCCGCCGAACTGGCGCCGGGTGCCTGGCTGGTGAGTCTGGAGTTCGAAGCCAACGGGTACCGACCCGAGGCGCGGCTGGAAACCGTGCCCGGCAAACCCGTCTGGCTCTACCAGATGCCTTTGCGCCGGCGCTGATCTGGATCAGTTCGCAGTGGGCGGTCCGGACTTAATATCAGTCATTGCAAATGTGCGAATGGAGTGCCGAAATGGACTGGACCGGCTGGATCGAACACTACGGAGAACCCCATGTGCTGCTGGTGTGCGGCCTGCTCAGCGGGCTGCTGTTCGGCTTTTTTGCACAGCGCTCGAAGTTCTGTCTGCGCGCGGCGGTCATCGAGTTCTGGCATGGGAAATTCGGTGAGAAGCTCGCGGTCTGGCTGCTGGCCTTTTCCACCGCGGTGGTGGCTGTGCAGCTGTTCGTGGTGTCGGGCCTGCTCGATGTGGGCACGGCGCGGCAACTCTCGTCCCGGGGCAGTCTGTCGGGGGCGCTGATCGGCGGCCTGATCTTTGGTGTCGGCATGGTGATGACGCGCGGCTGCGCCAGCCGACTGCTGGTGCTCTCGGCCAACGGCAACCTGCGCGCGCTGCTCTCGGGCCTGATCTTCGCGGTCACAGCACAGGCCTCGCTGGCTGGCGTGCTGGCCCCCTGGCGCGAGGCGGTTGCCGGGCTGTGGGTGGTGGACGGCGGGCCGGCGCGCAGCCTGCTGGCGCTGGTCGGTGTGGGGCCGAACGACGGCCTGGCCTTCGGTGCGGTGTGGATGGTGACGGCGGGCTTCTTCGCCTACTACAGCGGCTGGGGTGCCTGGAAATGGCTGGGCGGCATCGGCACCGGGCTGGCCGTGGCCCTGGCCTGGCTGTTCACCTACCAGGTGCTGGCGCATTCCTTCGAGCCGGTGCAGGTGCAGGGCATGACCTTCAGCGGCCCCTCGGCCGAGTGGCTGATGCGCGTGCTGAGCAACCCAGCCGAACCCTGGAGCTTCGACCTCGGCCTGATGCCGGGCGTGTTCCTGGGCTCGCTGATCGGAGCCCTGGTGGGCGGCGACTGGAAGCTCGAAGGTTTCGGCGGTGGCTACACCATGCCACGCTACATCGCCGGCGCCATCTTCATGGGCTTCGGCTCCATGCTGGCCGGCGGCTGCGCGGTGGGCGCGGGCATGACCGGCGGCGCCATCTTTGCCGTCACGGCCTGGCTCACGCTGGCGGGCATGTGGATCGGCGGCGGCCTGGCCGACCGGGTGCTGGACCGACCTCGCCCCGCGGCGCAAGCCGAGTCGCCCTCAGGCGCGGCCGCGGCGCCTTGAGCGCAGGCTGCGGTGCTCGCGCCGCAGCAGCCACCAACCCGGTCCGGCCACCGCCAGCAGCAGCGCCGGGAAGCCGATCACCGGCGCCCAGTCCAGCATGGCGGCACCCAACGCCGGCGCCAGCACGCCGCCCAGCGTGTACGACAGCACCAGCACCGCCGTGCTGTTGACCAGGGTGATGCCTTCTTCCCGCGAGCCGATGTCGATCATGGCAAGCGTGTACAGGCTGCCGCCCGCCCCGCCCCAGACGAAGGCCACCGCCGCGGCCAGCCAGGGCGCGCCGGCCACGAAGGGGATCAGCACCGTGGCCAGCAGGGTGACCAGGGCGCAGGCGTGCAGGATTACCACGCGGGCGCCGTGTTCGCCGCCGTGGCGCTGCTGCAGGGCGGGCCGGTCGGCCAGCAGGCCGGCGGGCAGCATCATCAGCGCGCTGCCCAGACCGCTGGCTGACACCAGCAGCGCCGCCGCAGCGGCCCCCATACCCAGTGCCAGGCCGTAGAGCGGCAGGATAGAGGTCAGGCCGCTTTCGAAGAAGCCGCCCACGAAGCCGACCGTCATGATCAGCGGGTGCGCGCGCAGCGCGTGCCAGACCCCGTGCAGGCCCACCCGCGCCTCGTGCGCGTCGGCCGCAGCTGGCAGGCGCGGAATCCAGAAGCTGCCCAGCAGGCCCAGCACCAGAAAGCCCAGCACGATCCACAGCGCCACCGGGCTGGTAGGCCCCACCAGTGCCAGCAGGGCCGGGCCGATCACGAAGGTGGTGCCGACCATGGTCTCGAACAGGCCGACCATGCGCCCGCGCTGCTGCGGCGGTGCGAACTCGGCCACCACCGCCTCGGCCAGCACCCAGCGCAGGCCGGAGGCGATGCCGGCGATGAACTCGAACAGGAACCACAGCGGCAGGGCGTCGGTGAACAGGAAACCGGTGGTGGCCACCACCGGCACCGCGGCCGACAACCACAGCGTGGGCCGCCGCCCCAGCCGCTGGGTGATGGCCGAGGCGAACGGCGTCACCACGAAGATGCCGATCCAGCCACTGGCCGCGAACAGCCCAGCCAGCGCGGTGGACACGCCCCCATCCTTCAGGCGCAGCAGCAGCCAGGGCGCGAGCATGAAGTAACCGACCAGTTCGCAGAAGGTGGCGATGAAGATCGCCCAGAGCCCACGCCGCGCGAGCGCAGGCGGTGGTGCTGCGGTGGTGCTGGACAGCGGCGGTTGCAGCGGTCCGCTCATGCGGGGACTCCGCCCGAACGTGCGGCCAGCACGGCCTGCGCCACTTCGGCAAAGCCGGCGCCGCGCTCCCCTGTGCTGACGTAGCGCGGGTGCTGCGTGAGCTGGTGCCAGAAGCGGGCGACGTTGGCCACACCGACGCTGTGCGGGAAATGGCCGAACATCCGCGCGTCGTTGGTCGAGTCGCCGACATAGACCCAGCGGTCCCGCTCGGCATCGAGGTCGCGGCCCAGGCGCTGGCGCACGATCCAGCGCGCGCCTTCGAGCTTGTGGTGTTCGCCGATCCAGCCGTTGATGTGGATGGAGCTCACGGTGGCGTTCAGGCCGCCTTCGCGCATCAGCGCCACCACGCGCTGGATGTCGGCCTCGTGCAGGTGGGCGAACTCGCTGTGGTCGATGGCGATGTCGGTCTCGCGCCCGGGGCTGTCCTGCGACAGGCGGGCGTGCGGCAGCTCGGCCAGCACCCGCTGCGCCACCGCCTGCAACTGCGCAAAGTTCCTGCGGCGGGTGGCCTCGTCCTGCAGCCAGTCCTTCTGCAGCGAGCCGTCGGCGCCGCGCCAGAGCGCCACCGCACCGTTCTCCGCCACGATGGCGTCCACCGGCCAGGCCAGCGCAAACGGCTCGCTCCAGCCTGCGGGCCGGCCGGTGATGGCGAACACGGGCAGACCCGCGGCGCGCAGGGCCTGCAGCGCGGCCAGCGCATCGGACGTGATCGCGCCGTCGGTGGTCAGGGTGTCGTCGATGTCGGTGAGCACGCCATGGATGCGGGCGCGATCGGCCAGCGGCCAGTCGGAAAGCGGGGAATGGGTCATAAAGGTCCGCCAGTTTCGCAGATGCGCAAATCCGGGTGCTGCGGTAGAATCGTGGCCATCCGAGGAGCGTTGCAGCGCACCCCCGACCCCCGGTCGGCGCGGTTCGTGAGGCTCGGACATCCATGCAACGACGCTCATCCACTTCCGTGCGATGGGCTTTTTTTTGTCCCCGTGTCGCCCGTGAAGTGGTTCATCAACCTTCAATGGAGCGAACCATGAACGCACGCATTCCCGCCGTCGCCACCGACTGCGTCATCGCCGACATCGGCCTGGCCGACTGGGGCCGCAAAGAAATCAAGATCGCCGAAACCGAGATGCCTGGCCTGATGGCCATCCGCGAAGAGTTTGCGGCCAAGCAGCCCCTCAAGGGCGCGCGCATCACCGGCTCGCTGCACATGACCATCCAGACGGCCGTGCTGATCGAGACGCTCAAGGCCCTGGGCGCCGACGTGCGCTGGGCCTCGTGCAACATCTTCTCCACCCAGGACCACGCCGCCGCCGCCATCGCCGCCGCCGGCACGCCGGTGTTCGCCGTCAAGGGCGAGACCCTGGTCGACTACTGGGACTACACCCACCGCATCTTCGACTTCGGCCCCAAGGGTTCGGAAGGCGAAGGCCCCAACATGATCCTGGACGACGGCGGTGACGCCACGCTGCTCATGCACCTGGGCAAGCGCGCCGAGAAGGACCAGTCGGTGCTGGCCAACCCCGGCAGCGAAGAAGAGCGCATCCTGTTCTCCGCCATCAAGGCCAAGCTGGCCGAGGACGACACCTGGTACAGCCGCAAGAGCGCCCAGATCATCGGCGTGACCGAAGAGACCACCACCGGTGTGCACCGCCTCAAGGAAATGTCGGCCAAGGGCACGCTGATGTTCCGCGCCATCAACGTCAACGACTCGGTGACCAAGAGCAAGTTCGACAACCTGTACGGCTGCCGCGAGAGCTTGGTGGACGGCATCAAGCGCGCCACCGACGTGATGATCGCCGGCAAGGTGGCCGTGGTCTGTGGCTACGGTGACGTGGGCAAGGGCTCGGCCCAGGCCCTGCGCGCCCTGAGCGCCCAGGTCTGGGTGACCGAGATCGACCCGATCAACGCGCTGCAGGCCGCGATGGAAGGCTTCAAAATCGTGACCATGGAGTGGGCCGCCGACAAGGCCGACATCTTCGTGACCACCACCGGCAACCGCGACGTGATCACCTACGAGCACATGGCCGCGATGAAGGACCAGTCCATCGTCTGCAACATCGGTCACTTCGACAACGAGATCCAGGTCGCCAAGCTGGAAGAGAAGTGCCAGTGGGAAGAGATCAAGCCCCAGGTCGATCACGTGATCTTTCCGGATGGAAAGCGCATCATCCTGCTGGCCAAGGGGCGCCTGGTGAACCTGGGTTGCGGCACTGGCCACCCCAGCTTCGTGATGTCCAACTCGTTCGCCAACCAGACGATCGCCCAGATCGAGCTGTTCACGCACCCCGAAGGCTATGACGTGGGCAAGGTCTACGTGCTGCCCAAGCACCTGGACGAGAAAGTCGCGCGCCTGCACCTGAAGAAGGTCGGCGCCATGCTGACCGAGCTGAGCGACGAGCAGGCCGCGTACATCGGTGTGCCCAAGAACGGTCCGTACAAGCCGGATACGTACCGGTACTGATCGCCGATGCGCGCTGACCAGTTGCTCGTCGAGCGAGGGTTGGCCGCGTCGCGTTCGCAGGCCCAGCGGCTGATCGCCGCGGGGGTGCGCTGGCGCCTGCCGGGCGGCGACTGGAAGCCAGTGGCCAAGAACGGCGAGGAGCTGCGCGAGACGGTGGAGCTGGAGCTGCTGGACACGGCAGAGTCGCGCTACGTCTCGCGGGGCGGCCTCAAGCTGGACGGCGCGCTGGCGCACTGTCGCCTCGACGTCGCCGGCTTGCGCTGTCTGGATGTGGGGCAGAGCAGCGGCGGCTTCACCGACTGCCTCCTGCAGTGCGGCGCGGCGCAGGTGGTGGGCGTGGACGTGGGCCAGGGCCAGTTGCACCCGCAGTTGCGCAGCGATCCGCGTGTGGTCTGCATCGAGAAGTGCAACGCGCGCGAGCTGACGGCGCAGCAGTTGGCGGATGCCGGTGGCGGCAGCGAGAGCTTCGACCTGATCGTCGGCGACCTGTCCTTCATTTCGCAGACCCTGGTGTGGCCGGCCATTGTGCCGCTGCTCAAACCCACTGGCCACCTGCTCATGCTGGTCAAGCCGCAGTTCGAGCTGCAGCCCGGGCACATCGGCAAGGGCGGGCTGGTGAAAGACAACGCGAGCCACGCGCTCGTGCAACAACGCATCGCACAGGCCTGCGACGACAACGGCCTGCGACTGCGGGACTATTTTGAAAGCGCCATCACCGGTGGTGATGGCAACCGGGAGTTCTTCGTATGGGCCTGCCCCTGAGTTTTGAATTCTTTCCGCCCAAGACGCCCGAGGGCGCCGAGAAGCTGCGCGTGGTGCGCCAGAAGCTGTACGCGCTGCAGCCCGAGTTCTGCTCGGTGACCTATGGCGCCGGCGGCTCCACCCAGAAGGGCACCTTCGACACCGTGCAGGAGATCCTGGCCGAAGGCGTGGACGCGGCCTCGCACTTTTCGTGCATCGGCGCCACCAAGGCCGGCGTGCGTGAGCAGCTGGCCACGCTCAAGGCCATGGGCGTGCGTCGCCTGGTGGCACTGCGTGGCGACCTGCCCAGCGGCTACGGCCTGGGCGGCGAGTTCCAGCATGCGAGCGACCTGGTGGCCTTCATCCGTGAGCAGACCGGGCGCGACTTCCACATCGAGGTGGCCGCTTACCCGGAGATCCACCCGCAGGCCAAGTCGCCCGAGGCCGACCTGCAGGCCTATGTGACCAAGGTGAAGGCGGGCGCCGACTCGGCCATCACGCAGTATTTCTACAGCGCCGACGCCTATTTCCGTTTTGTGGACGAGGCGCGCCGGCACGGTGCCGATGTTCCGGTGGTGCCCGGGATCATGCCGATCACCAGCTCCTCGCAGCTGCTGCGGTTCTCGGACGCCTGCGGCGCCGAGATCCCGCGCTGGATCCGTTTGCGCCTGCAGGCATTCGGGGACGACACCGAGTCCATCAAGGCCTTCGGGCTGGACGTGGTGACCGATCTGTGCGAGAGGTTGCGCAGCGCCGGTGTGCCCGCGCTGCACTTCTACACCATGAATCAGAGCGTGGCGACGCTGGAGATCGTGCGGCGGCTGGCGGGGCAGCAGTCTCAGCACTGACACCTGCCTGGACCTGTCATGTGGCCCCTGGATCAGGGGGAAAATCGGCCTGTGGGTGTAAGAAGATAATACCCATTGCTTGAGGGGCGGCAATGCCGACGCACCTTGAGCGCCGACTTCATCCAGGGGCCCCACATGAAAAACAAATCAACACATTCTTCCCGGTCTGGCAACGCGCGCGCCAGGCGTCGCGATCTTCGCCAGGCGGCCACCGGGCTCGCCACAGCCTCCGTTCTGGCGGTGGGGCTGCCTGCCTCGACCGTACTGGCCGGCACCGGTTCGTGTGTCGGGGCGGGCGCGATCACGGTGTCGGATGCCCGGGTCGGTGAATGCCAGCTGCAAACCGGGGATGCGCTGTCTGTCACGGGAACCGGCAGCATCACCGGCGACGGTGGAAGTTCGGTCGTAGGTGTGCGGGTGGTATCGGGGCAGACTGGCGTTCAGATCACCAACGACGGAGACATCATCGGCAACCCGTCCGACGGATTGTGGAATGAGGGGACGATCACCGAGGTCACCAACCGAGGTCGCATCGGCGCGGGGCCGTTTGCCCTGGGTGTGTATAGCACCGGCACGATCACTGTCCTGAACAACGAGGCGGGCGCCCAGATCCAGGCTGGGACTGGAAGTATCAACGCCATCGAGTCGTATGGCACGCTCGGTACTCTGAACAATGCGGGGCACATCCTGGGCGGAATACGGACCGGCAACACCACGATCAACCTGAGTGGCGGTTCGGCGCGCATCACGGGGCCGGTCAATGTTGTGGGTACGAACGGCTCCGTCAATGTTGTGTCTGGCGCTGTCTTCACCACCGAAAACACCTTCAGGTCCAACGTGTTCCGCATCCAGTCGGGCGCACGCCTGGTGGTGGGGTCGACGCTGCATGTCATTGAGGTTTTCTCCCCCACGTCGGACGCTTTCAGTAACGCTGGCACCCTGCACGTGCCCGAGGGCGTCAACGCCCAGATCACGGGCAACTACACCCAGTCCGGAGCCTTGCGCCTGGGGGCCAGCAGTTCCTCCAGCTTCGGCCGTCTGACGGTGTCTGGCGACGTGAACCTGCAACCCAGCGCCACGTTCGTGGTGGATGTCAATGGCACGAACACCCTGGCCGCAGGCGACACGCTGGAGGGCGTACTGACCGCCGGAGGCACTTTGACCAATGCCGCTTCGGCCACGAATGTGTCTGACAACAGCGCCTTGTTCAACTTCCGGTCGCAGACCAGTGGCAACCAGGTGAACCTGCTGGTCGATGCCGCAGGTACGCCCCCGCCTCCTGCGCCTCCCCCGGCTCCAGCACCCGCACCTGCGCCCTCTCCGGGCGGTGGTGGTCACGGTGGTGGTGCCACGCCCGTGCCCACGCCTGCGCCCTCACCCGGGCAGGGCATCGTGCCGGCGACCATACAGGCGGGGTTGATCAACGGGGTGCCGACCGCCCAGGTGCTGGATGGCTACATCCGCGGCGGGCGCACGGGCACCGACTGGGATGCCGTGGTAACAGCCCTGGGGCGTCTGCCCGACGACGCGTCGGTGGCGCGGGCCGTCGGACAGGCCATGCCCTCCATGCATGGCAACGCGGCCCAGGCCCTGCTGGCGCATGTGTCGAGCACCGGCTCGGTTGTGGTCGGGCAGCAGGCCGGGAGCGGTTCCGATGGGGCAGCCGCGAAGTCCGGCGCGGGACTCTGGGTTCAGCCGCTGAACCACCGGGTTGACCAGGATCGCTACCGCCAGGCCAGCGGTTATCGGGTGCGCACACAAGGTCTGGCGGGTGGTTACCAGGGCTCGATGGCGTCCGGCAGCACCCTGGGCTTCGGACTGGCTTACCTGGATGGCCGTGTGGAAGGCCGTGACTTCGCGCAGGCGCACCGCAGCGATCTGGAAAGTGTCCAGGTGCTGGGCTATGGTTCCTATGATCTCTCGGCATGGCGCCTGCAATGGCAGGCCGATGCCACGCGCAGCTCGGTCAAGTCCGCGCGCAGCCTGGGCTTCATCGGACGGTCGGCCAAGGCCAGCTACCGCGGTCATGCCTCTCACCTGGGGCTGAGCATGGGACGTCCCATGACCGTGGCCACCACCTCGGTCACGCCGTCGGTGGGTCTGGACTGGCGCCGCGCGCGCCACAACGCGTACACCGAAACAGGGGCCGGGGCGCTCGACCTGCGGGTCGCGGCCCAGAAGGCGGAGGAGCTGGTCGCCAAGCTGGGCGTGGAGGCACGCCATCCGCTGGGCGCACAGAGCCATCTGCTCGCGCAGGCCGCTGTCGGGTACGACCTGTCTGGCGGTCGCGACAGCACCGCGGCCCAGTTCGTCGGGGGTGGATCGGTGTTTTCAACCCCGGGATCGGAGCAGCGGCGCACCCTGGCCGAGCTGGGGTTGGGCGTGGTCCACAAGGTTGGCGATGCCCTGGAAATGCGCGTGCACTACGACCTGAGCCTGCGCGGGAAAATGACCGACCAAGGCGTTAGCCTGCGTCTGGACTGGCGCTTTTGAAACGCTGCGCGCGGTTCTTCGCGCTCTCTTTGCTGACGGCGGTGCTGGCAGGCTGTGCCACGCCGCCCGCCGGGCCTGTGCAGGGAGCTGCCGTCGACCCGCTGCCGGCCGTCGTGCCGGTGGTGCCACAAGGCCCCGCCAGTCCCCAGCCCCGCAGCGGCGACACCGTGACCGAGCCCGCCGGGGCCGCCGCTGCCGAACGCTCCGCTGACGGGGCTCGCAGCCCGGACGAGTCCCGCGACTCCGCAGGCGTTCTCGAAAAGGGGCTCGCCTCCTGGTATGGCAGCAAGTTCCACGGCCGCCGCACGGCCAGCGGCGAACGCTTCGATCGCCATGCCTTTACCGCCGCGCACAGGACGCTGCCCTTCGGCACCCGCGTGCGCGTGCGCAGCGTGGTCACGGGCCAGGAGGTGGTGGTGCGCATCAATGATCGGGGCCCATTCAAGCGCTCGCGCGTCATCGATCTGAGCCAGGCGGCGTTCAACGCGCTGGGGCTGCAGGGGCGCGGGGTGACCCAGGTCGAGTTGCTGCCAGAATGACCGGCTGTTCATCAACTACACCAAGGAGACCCGCATGAAACTCGAAACCCTCGCCGTGCACGGCGGCTACACGCCCGACCCGACCACCAAGGCCGTTGCGGTGCCGATCTATCAGACGGTGGCCTACGCCTTCGACAACACGCAGCACGGCGCCGACCTGTTTGACCTCAAGGTCGCGGGCAACATCTACAGCCGCATCATGAACCCCACCAACGGGGTGCTGGAGGCCCGCATCGCGGCGCTCGAAGGCGGGATTGGTGCTCTGGCCGTGGCCTCGGGCATGGCGGCCATCACCTACGCGATCCAGACCATTGCCGAGGCCGGCGACAACATTGTCTCGGCCTCCACGCTCTACGGCGGCACTTACAACCTGTTTGCCCACACCTTCCCGCAGCAGGGCATCACGGTGCGTTTCGCCGACCCGCGCGATCCGGCAGCGTTCGCGGCCCTGATCGACGAGCGCACCAAGGCGATCTACTGCGAGTCCGTCGGCAACCCGCTGGGCAACGTGACCGACATCGGCGCGCTGGCGAAGGTGGCGCACGCGGCGGGCGTGCCGCTGATCGTGGACAACACCGTGCCCAGCCCCTACCTGTGCCGCCCGTTCGAGCACGGCGCCGACATCGTGGTGCACTCGCTGACCAAGTACCTCGGCGGCCACGGCACCAGCATCGGTGGCGCCATCGTTGACAGCGGGAAATTCCCCTGGGCCGAACACAAGGCACGTTTCAAGCGCCTGAACGAGCCCGACGTGAGCTACCACGGCGTGGTGTACACCGAGGCGCTGGGCCCGGCCGCCTACATCGCCCGTGCCCGCGTGGTCCCGCTGCGCAACATGGGCGCGGCGCTCTCGCCCATGAACGCATTTCAGATCCTGCAGGGCATCGAGACGCTGGCGCTGCGCATGGACCGCATCTGCGAGAACGCGGTCAAGGTGGCGCAGCACCTGCAGAACCACGCCAAGGTGGGCTGGGTCAACTACGCCGGCTTGCCCGATCACAAGGACCATGGCCTGGTGCAGCAATACATGGGCGGCCGCGCGTCCGGCATCATCAGCTTTGGCCTCAAGGCCGACGACGCCATCGCTGCGGGCGCCCGTTTCCAGGACGCGCTGCAGCTGTTCACCCGCCTGGTGAACATCGGTGATGCCAAGTCGCTGGCTTGCCACCCGGCCTCGACCACGCACCGCCAGCTCAACCCCGACGAGCTGAAGAAGGCCGGCGTCAGCACCGACATGGTTCGCCTCTCGGTCGGCATCGAGCACATCGACGACATGATCGCCGATCTGGAGCAGGCGCTGGCGAAGGTGTGAGGGGCGACGCCCGATGCGTGCGCTGAAGGTGGTGCTGGTGCGGGTGTTGTCGGCCGTGGCGCTGCTCTGCCTGGCTGGTTGTGGGGCCTTGTACGGGTGGCAGCGCTCCTTGCTCTACCACCCGCAGCCGGCGCGGCAGGCGGGCGAATCGCTGACGTTGCCGGTGGACGGCGCCACGCTGCAGGTCAGCGTGCGCGCGCGCCCTGGCGCGCCCGCCCTCCTGTACTTCGGTGGCAACGCCGAGGACGTGTCGGCCACCCTGCCGCAGCTCGCGCGCCTGTTCCCTGACCACGCGCTGTACCTGTTGCACTACCGGGGCTATGGGCAGAGCACCGGCGAGCCCACCGAATCGGCCCTGCACGCCGATGCGCAGGCACTGTACGAACATGCGCGGCACGCGCACTCTGAGATCAAGATCGTGGGGCGCAGCCTGGGCAGTGGCGTGGCCATTCGCCTCGCCAGCGAGAGGGCGGTGACCAGGCTGGTGCTTCTCACCCCCTACGACAGCATCGAAAACGTCGCGGCCGAGCAGTTTTCCTGGTGGCCTGTGCGCTGGCTGATCCGGGACCGTTTCGACTCCGCCGCTGTGGCGGGGCGCATCGGCGTGCCGACGACCCTGATCGCGGCCGAGCGCGACACCCTGATCCGGCCGGAGCGCACGGCTGCGCTGATGGCGCGCTTCGGGCCCGGGGTGGCGCGTCTGGTGGTCATTCCGGGCGTGGGGCACAACGACATCAGTGCCAGCCCGATCTACGCGCGGGCGCTGGTCGACGCTGTGCGGTGAGCGCAGACGCCGCGCCAACTGCATGCCCTGGATGCCGGTCTTGGCGTCGATTTGATCTGGGTCAACCGCCCGCGCAGAAGCGGCGCATCGCCCGCGTCGCTGCCCACATCCATTGACATGACTCAAGCGGCAGACCGGGTCGAGCGACTCCAATGCCCGCGCGGGAATGTTCCCGTGACGAGGAAGAAGTTGATCATGTCGAAGAAGCACATCATTGCCATCGCCGCCCTCTCCACCCTGGTGGCCGCTCCCGTGCTGGCCCAGGACCTCAAGGCCGGCGACCTGCTGGTCCGAGCCCGCGCCGTTCACCTGAACAGCGCCAACAAGGACAGCACCGGTCTGGACCTGTCCGTGAACAACAAGTGGCTGCCTGAAGTGGACTTCACCTACTTCCTGAGCCCCAACCTGGCCGCCGAGCTGATCCTGACCGTGCCGCAGAAGCACACCCTCTCAGCCGGCAGCGCCGAGATCGGTACCCTCAAGCACCTGCCGCCCACCCTGAGCGTGCAGTACCACTTCCCGGCCGGTCCGGTGAAGCCCTATGTGGGCGCTGGTTTGAACTACACCCGTTTCAGCTCGGTGAACCTGCCGGCGGGCGTGGACATCAAGCGCAACAGCGTGGGTGCGTCGCTCCAGGCGGGCATCGACATCCCGGTGGGCAAGGACCTGTACCTCAACTTCGACGTCAAGAAGGTGTACATCAGCACCAAGGTCTCGGCCGGTGGCAGCGAAATCGGCAAGTTCAAGGTCGACCCCGTGCTCGTGGGCGTGGGCCTGGGCTGGAAGTTCTGATTCAGCGCTCGTCGTAGCTGACCACCAGGGTACTGGTGGTCGGCCGCGCCTGGCAGGAGAGCACGAAACCCTTCTCGGTTTCCCAGGGTTCGAGCGTGAAGTTCTTGTCCATGGTCACCGCGCCTTCCATCACCTTGGCGCGGCAGGTGCAGCACACACCGCCCCGGCAGGACCAGGGCAGATCCAGCCCGGCGTTGAGGGCAACATCCAGCACGTGCTCGTCCTTGCCCATGCGCAGCTGGTGCGGCTTGCCGTCGAGCACCACGGTCAGCGCCACCTCGCCATCGGTGCGCACGGCCGGGTGACCGAGCACGGCGGCTTGGCGCTGGCCGGCGGGCAGCGCCTCCAGCGTCGGTGAGGTGAACCGTTCGGTGTGGATGCGGTCGGGTCGCACGCCAGCGTCCAGCAGCGCGTTCTCGGTGGCTTCGATCATGGCCTCGGGGCCGCACACAAACACCTCGTCCATGCTGCCCACCGGCAGCAAGGCGGCGATGATCTCGCGCACCTTGTCGCCGTCGATGCGGCCTTCGAGCAGGGGCACTTCCTGCGCCTGGCGCGAGAGCACGTGGATCAGGGTGAGACGGCCCGGGTACTGGTCCTTGAGATCCTGCAGCGCCTCGTTGAACATCACGCTGGCCATGCGGCGGTTGCCGTAGACCAGGGTGAACTTGGCGTCGGGCGATTCTTCCAGCGTGCTGGCGATGATGGACAGGATGGGCGTGATGCCCGAACCGGCCGCAAAGCCCACGCGGTGGATGGCGCGGGGCTTGTGGATGGTGAAGCGGCCGTCCGGCGGCATGACGCGCAGGGTGTCGCCGGCCTTGAGCTGCGACGCGGCCCAGTTGGAGAACACACCGCCTTCCACCGGTCGGATGCCCAACGTGACTTCGCCGTGTTTCATCAGCCGGCTGCGTGGGCTGCTGACTGAGTAGCTGCGCCGCACGTCCTGGCCGCCGATGGTGGCGCGCAGCGTCAGGAACTGGCCGGGTTCGAAGGCGAACGTCTCGCGCAGGGCCTCGGGAATCGCTAGCGAAACGGCGACTGCGCCGGCGGCCTCGGGATCGACGCGTGCAATGGTGAGGTCGTGAAAGCGGGCGGCGGCGGTGCTCATGGTTCAGTACGGCTTGAAGTAGTCGAAGGGTTCGAGGCAGTGCAGGCAGCGGTACAGCGCCTTGCAGGCCGTGGAGCCGAAGGGTGCGGTCTGTGTCGTGTTGCGCGAGCCGCACAGGGGGCAAGGCACATCGACCGGCCGGGTCGCATGGCGGCTGAACTGCAGCACGCTGTTTCCAGTGGCGGCTGCGCTGCCACACTGCGGCGGCGCAATGCCGTAGGCCCGCAACTTGTCTTTTGCGACCTCGCTCATCCAGTCGGTGGTCCAGGCCGGCGAGAGCTGTGTCACCACCCGGCCGGGCAGTCCCGCCTCGCGAAGGGTGGCGACGATGTCGTCCTCGATCTGGCCCATGGCAGGGCAGCCACTGTAGGTGGGCGTGATGACCACCTCGGGCACGCCGTCGCCGCCCGCACGCACCTCGCGCAGGATGCCCAGCTCGCTCAGGCTGACCACCGGAATTTCCGGGTCGGCCAGATGGGCCAGTGCCCGTTCGATGGCCTGCAGTGACGACTCGGTGGTCACGCCCATGGTGTTCACCAGACGGCGGTCGGGTGGGCGCGGGCCAGGCTCTGCATCTCGGCCAGCAGAAAACCCAGGTGTTCGGAGTGCACACCCACGTGGCCCTGCGCCACGTAGCCCTCGTGCGGCTGGTCGTGGCGCGTGAGCGTGGCCTCGCTCAGCGTCTCGTCGACCAACGCATTCCAGGGCTCGCGCAGGGTGGTGATGTCCACGCCGCTGCCGTCCTGCGCCGCGGCGCGCTCGGCCGGGCCGGGCTGCCAGAAGGCTTCGCAGAAGGGCAGCAGGTGGTCCACGGCCGCCTGCGCGCGGCGGTGCGATTCCTCGGTGCCATCGCCAAAGCGCACCAGCCAGTCGCTGGCGTGCGGCAGGTGGTAGCGCACCTCCTTGAGCGACTTCGCCGCGATGCCGGCCAGCTGCGCGTCCTTCGAAGTCTGCAGCCGGTCCCACACCAGCACCATCAAGGCGCTGACCAGGAAGTTGCGCGCGATGGTCACCGCGTAGTCGCGCTCGCTCACCGCGTAGCCGACCAGCGGCCCGTGGTGCGGCAGTTCCATGACCGTGTGGTTGCGGAACTCGGCTGTGTCGCGGAAGTAGGCCAGGGTGTCTTCGGTGATGCGGCCTTCCTGGCGCGCGCCCTGCAGGTGCGCGAAGCGCTGTGCGAGTGCGCCGTCGCCGTTGATCTGCTCGGCCGCGTGCTGGTACAGCAGGCGCGCTTGCCCGATCAGATCCAGGCTGTTGTTGGCGAGGGCCAGGTCCTCTTCGAGGATGGGGCCATGGCCGCACCACTCGGCGTTGCGCTGGCCCAGCACCAGGGCGTTGTCGGCCAGGTGCAGCAAATAGTCGACCGGCGCCTTCATCACATGTGCCCCACTTTGTCGGGGATCTCGTAGAACGTCGGGTGGCGGTACACCTTGTCGGCCGCCGGGTCGAAGAAGCTGTCCTTGCTGTCGGGCTCGCTGGCCGTGATGGCGGTGGACGGCACGACCCAGATGCTCACGCCTTCCTGCCGCCGCGTGTACACATCGCGCGCCATCTGCAGCGCGTGGCGCGCGTCGCTGGCGTGCAGGCTGCCGCAGTGCTTGTGCTCCAGGCCCTGCTTGCTGCGCACGAACACTTCCCACAGGGGCCATTCTTTCAAAGCGGGCGCGTTCATGCGGCCTCCTTCTGCTGACGTTGCTGTTGCTTGGCGGCATGGGCGAGGGCGGCTTCGCGCACCCAGGCGCCCTGTTCGTGCGCCTTGACGCGGGTGGCCAGGCGTTCCTTGTTCATGGGTCCGTTGCCATTGACGGTGGCCCAGAACTCGTCCCAGTCAATCGCTCCGTAGTCGTAGTGGCCACGCTCTTCGTTCCACTTCAGGTCCGGGTCGGGCAGGGTCACGCCCAGCACCTCGGCTTGCGGCACGGTGGCGTCGATGAACTTCTGGCGCAGGTCGTCGTTGCTGATGCGCTTGATGCCCCAGCGCATGCCCTGCACGCTGTTGGGGCTGTCGGCGTCGGGCGGGCCGAACATGGCCAGGCACTTCCACCAGTAGCGGTTCACCGCGTCCTGCACCATGGCCTTCTGCTCGGCCGTGCCCTGCATCATCACCAGCAGAGCCTCATAGCCCTGGCGCTGGTGGAAGCTTTCTTCCTTGCAGACGCGGATCATGGCGCGGGCGTAGGGGCCGTAGCTGCAGCGGCACAGCGGGATCTGGTTCATGATCGCCGCGCCGTCGACCAGCCAGCCGATCACGCCCACGTCGGCCCAGTTGAGCGTCGGGTAGTTGAAGATGGAGCTGTACTTGGCTTTGCCCGTGTGCAGCGCGTCCAGCATCTGGTCCCGGCTGGTGCCCAGAGTCTCGGCGGCGCTGTAAAGGTAGAGGCCGTGGCCACCCTCGTCCTGCACCTTGGCGATCAGAATCGCCTTGCGCTTGAGGCTGGGCGCGCGGCTGATCCAGTTGCCCTCGGGCAGCATGCCCACGATCTCGCTGTGCGCGTGCTGGCTGATCTGGCGCACCAGCGTCTTGCGGTAGGCCTCGGGCATCCAGTCGCGCGGCTCGACCTTACCATCGGCGTCGATCACGGCGTCAAAGTGCGCCTGCAGCGCGGCGTCTTCGGCGCGGATGGGCGTTGCGCCCGACTTGGGCGCGCCCTTGGTATCGCCATCGGCGACGGAAAACGATTGGGTGTACATGCGCGTCTCCTGCACCACCGAAGTGGGGTGGAAGCGCAGTATAGAGAATTAACCGACCGATCGGTTGGTTAATTCGCAGGGAGTGGATTGGGATTTACCCGTGGCCCCATTTTTCGGCTTCAGGCGCCGCCCGCTTCCACCGACTGCGCTTGGCCGCGGCCCCGCCCCAGCAGCGTCACCAGCAGCGGCAGTGTGGCCTGCAGCTCGGCCTTCAGCGTGTGCGGCGGGTTGATCACGAACATGCCGCTGGCGGTCAGTCCCGGGCGTTCGCCGAGGGCCAGTGGGCCGTGGCCGATGCTCAGCGTGGCATGCAACCAAGGGCGCTTGGCGTGGTTGCACAGGGTCTTGAGCTTGCGCGGCAGGTCGTGCGCCTCGGCCCGGGGAATGATCGGGTACCACACCAGATAGGTGCCGGTGGGAAAGCGCTTGAGGCATTCCTGTATGCAGGCACTCACTTTGGCGTAGTCGCTCTTGATCTCGTAGCTCGGGTCAATCAGCACCAGGGCTCGCTTGGAGCCCGATACCGATGGCGGCGGGGGCAGCAGGGGTTTGAGGCCCTCGAAGCCGTCCTGCAGAGCGACCGCAATCTGGCGCCCGGCTTCGAGCTGGGCGATGTTGGCGTTCAGCGTGCGGCTGTCGGTCGGGTGCAGTTCGAACAGCTTGAGCCGGTCGCGCGACTCGGTGCGCATCAGGGCGTGCATCACGAAGGGCGAGCCCGGGTAGACGCGCAGCTGGCCGTCCGGGTTGAAGCCTGCGATGAGGTCGAGATAGTCATCGAGCGCGGCGGTGGACGCGGGAGGCGTGCCGGTGGCGGGGCGCATCGCCGCCATCAGCTTCACGATGCCGTCTGCAGCCTCACCTCCTTTTTCTGCGTAGTCGCCGTCCAGCCGGTACAGGCCGGCGCCGGCATGGGTGTCGACCAGGGTGATGCCCGCCTCTTTCTTCATCAGATGGCGCAGGGTGGCCAGCAGGGTGATGTGTTTGAGCACGTCGGCATGGTTGCCGGCATGGAAGGCGTGGCGGTAACTGAACATCGGGCGATGGTAGCGCCGGCCGGCCAGTTGCGGGCCCTGTTTGCCAGCTGGTGGCGAAAAATCGTACAATGTCGGGCTTCGCAGCGATTTCGTGACCCCGCGGCGGAGTTTTCACCACCACCTAAGAGCGTTCCGCCAGAGAACGACCGACCGTGGAAAAGGGTCGCAACGTTCGCGGGCTCACGTGGGGCCCGCCAAATCAGCTCGCAAGAGAAATCTCATGACCAAAACGTTCAGCGCCAAACCCGCTGACGTGAAGCACGAGTGGTTTGTGATTGACGCAACCGATAAGGTTCTCGGACGGGTCGCCAGTGAAGTGGCCCTCCGTCTGCGCGGCAAGCACAAGGCCATTTACACGCCTCACGTCGACACCGGTGACTTCATCGTCATCATCAACGCCGCCAAGCTGCGTGTGACCGGTACCAAGAACACCGACAAGATGTACTACCGTCACTCGGGTTTCCCGGGCGGTATCTACGCCACCAGCTTCCGCGACATGCAGGCCAAGCACCCCGGCCGCGCGCTCGAGAAGGCCGTCAAGGGCATGCTGCCCAAGGGTCCTCTGGGCTACGCCATGATCAAGAAGCTCAAGGTGTACGGTGGCGCCGAGCACCCGCACACCGCCCAACAGCCGCAAGTGCTGGACATCTGAGGAGCCGACGATGATTGGTGAATGGAACAATGGCACCGGCCGTCGCAAATCCAGCGTCGCCCGTGTGTTTCTGAAAAAAGGCACCGGCAAGATCACGGTCAACGGCAAGGACATCGAACAGTACTTCGGCCGCCAGACCTCGATCATGATCGCCAAGCAGCCTCTGCTGCTGACGAACAACGCCGAAACGTTCGACATCCAGGTGAACGTGCACGGTGGTGGTGAATCCGGCCAGGCCGGCGCTGTCCGCCACGGCATCACCCGCGCCCTGATCGACTACGACACCGCACTGAAGTCCGAGCTGTCCAACGCCGGCTTCGTGACCCGCGATGCCCGCGAGGTCGAGCGCAAGAAGGTCGGTCTGCGTTCTGCACGCCGCGCCAAGCAGTTCAGCAAGCGCTAATACGCCGCTCACTGCCGCAACAACCGCCTTCAAGCTCGTCTTGGGGCGGTTTTTGTTTTTGTGATCATCCGTTTCCTGAAAGGGCCTGTCCGATGAGGTTGCGTCTTCTGCGCAGACGGTTGACGGTTAGTGCCCCACGCATGGCCATCCGCAGCGCCACGCCTTGGCCGCTGCGGTGGTTGCTGGCAGCGGTGGTGCTGGGGTTCTCCGGGGCGCTGGCGCTCTGGGCCTTCGAGTTCGGCAAGGAGATTGCGGGTCTGGACCGCAACGCCAAACAGGAGCTGGAGCAGTTGCGCGCGGAAGTGAGTCAACTGCGGGAGGCGCTGGGCAAGGCGCAATCGGTGGCCAACACCTCCGAGAGTCTGCTGACCACCGAGAAGACTGCGCAAGAGCAATTGCTTCTGCAGATCCGCCAGCTGCAGGCCGACAACATGACGCTGCGCAGCGACCTTGGTTTCTTCGAGCGACTGATTCCTGGCACCGGGTCTGATGCGTTGAGCATCCGAGGGCTCCAGATCGAACGGGTCGCGGAAGCCCAGCTCAAGTGGCAGGTTCTGATGATCCAGGCCGAAAAGAATGCCCCGGAATTCAGGGGGCAGCTGGAGATCAGTTTTACCGGCACGCTGGATGGCAAACCGTGGTCGGCGCAGCACGCGGCGGCACCGCAGTCGGTGCTGATCAAGGGCTATTTGCGGCAGGAGGGGCTGGTGGACGTTCCTCCGCAGGCCATGGTAAAAACCGTGACCGCCAGAATCCTCCAGGGTGGGGCCGTGAAGGCTCTGCACACCATCAAACTCTGATTCCGTTGCACCGGAGTACGACATGTTCAACAAGAAAAAACAGCCTCCCATCAAAAGCCTGATCGCGCAAGGCACCCGGATCGAGGGAAACGTGCTGTTTCACGATGGTCTTCGTGTGGATGGTGATGTCGTAGGCGACATCCGTGCCAGCGAAGAGCAGCCCAGCATCCTTGTGATCAGCGAGTCTGCCAGCGTGACGGGCCAGATCCATGCTGATCACGTGATCATCAACGGCACGGTCAAAGGGCCGGTGTTCGCCCTGGAGCTGTTGGAGCTGCAGCCCAAGGCCCGCATCGAGGGCGATGTGTCCTACAAGTCGCTGGAGATGCACCAGGGCGCCACCATTGCGGGCCAGCTCAAGCCCATGACCGGCAGCCTTGAGGACAAACCCACACTGAAACTGGCGGCAAACAACGGCTGAGCACAATCCCGAGTGATTTGCCCTACCATTCGGGTCCTGCACGTGTGAGCCCGGCTTGCACGCCACCGTCCCACCGTACCGAGGAACACCATGAGCGCCGTTGCCGAAACCACACAGACAGAAATGCCCGCCCCGCTGATCTTCACCGACAGTGCAGCCGCCAAAGTGGCCGACTTGGTGGCTGAAGAGGGTAACCCGGACCTCAAGCTGCGTGTTTTCGTGCAGGGTGGCGGCTGTTCCGGTTTTCAGTACGGCTTCACCTTCGATGAAGTGGTCAACGAGGACGACACGCAGATGACCAAGAACGGCGTGTCCCTGCTGATCGACGCGATGAGCTACCAGTACCTGGTGGGGGCCGAGATCGACTACAAGGAAGATCTCGAAGGCGCCCAGTTCGTGATCCGCAACCCGAACGCCACCACCACCTGTGGCTGCGGGTCCAGCTTCAGCGTCTGATACCTGTTGTCAGGACCAGCAAAACAAAAGGGAGCCATCGGCTCCCTTTTGTTTTGGTCTGCGCGGACTTGTGGACGGCGCGACGCCTACTCTGCACTGGCCTGTTGCACGGTGGCGGCGGCGTCCAGCTGCATGCGCATCGACTGGGCCACGGCATCAAAACGGGCACGGGCTGCTGGGCTGACGGGGATGTTCTCGCTCTGACGGGCGATGGCCAGCGGGTCCTGGTGAACGCCGTTGTCACGGAACTCGAAATGCAGGTGCGGGCCCGTGGACAGCCCGGTGGAGCCGACGGCGCCAATGAACTCGCCCTGCGCGACCTTCTGGCCCACGCGAACGTCGATGCGGCTGAGGTGGCCGAACAGTGTGGTCTGGTTGTCGCGGTGCCGCACCTCGATGGTGTTGCCATAGCCGCGCTGCCAGCCGGCGAAGGTCACCACACCGTCGCCGATGGTGCGGACCGGCGTGCCCGTGGGCGCCGCATAGTCCACGCCTAAGTGGGCCTTCTGCTTGCCAGAGATCGGGTGGAAGCGCATGCCGTAGCCGCTGCTTACGCGGGAGAACTCCAGCGGCGAGGCCAGGTAGGACTTGCGCGTGCTCTGCCCATCAAAACCGTAGTAGGCCCCCTTGAGCCCAGGCTCTTCGAACCAGACGGCCTCGTGCTCGCGCCCGTTGTTGATGAACTCGGCGCTCAGCACGCGGCCGGCCCGAAGCGATTCACCGTCGGCTTCCAGGCTCTCGTACACCACGGAGAAGCGATCTCCCTCGCGCAGGTCGCGACGGAAGTCGATGTCGCCGGAGAACATTTCAGCCAGTTGCACCGCCACGCTGTCCGGCAGTCCGGCCTCGTCGGTGGCTGCAAAGAGCGAGCTGCGGATCACGCCGCTGGCCAGCCGCGACTGGACGTTCAGTTCGCCACTTTCGACGCGGGAACTGAAGCTGTCGCCCTGGCGCTCGATCACGAGGCGCTGGAAAATGCGACCGTCGTCGGGCAGCCAGCGGGCGGTCAGCCTGACCAGTTCCTGCCGGCTGTTGGCTTCCACCGTGACCAGCTTGCCTGCCCGGCCGGCAAACAGCTGGTGCGCGGTGCTGTCGGTGCGCAACATGGCCGCTGCCGCGGCATCGTTTACACCCAGGCGCTGCAGCAGGGTCTGAGGGGTGTCGTCGCGCCGAAGGGTGTCGCTGCGAAAGAGGGACCAGGCATCAAGCGTGGCGCCATTGAGAGGGGCGAACGGCTGGGCCTGGATTTCCTCGACGACCTGTTGCACAGGCAGAAGGGACGCGTCAGGGGCCAGCGGGGCAATGCCAAAGGCCGTGACGCCAGTGCCCAGCAACAGCACACCGATGCCCGCCATCACGCGGCGAGGATGGCGGGTAAGGCCGGACAGCAGGGAGTTGCTGGTGGATCGCGCCAGGGTGGGCAGTCTGTTGCTGTGGTGCGTGAGCTTCAAAATCGGTGTCCGGCAAAAAGCGGCGAACAAAGCCGCCTGTCGTCAGAAGAACCTGCTATGGATCGGTCGCCATGGAGCAGACCCAAAGCGCGGGCCCACTAAAATCCGGGCTCGCCAAACCCGCAATTGTAGCCCCGCGAGGGGTGTCCGCATCTGAAAAAACCCTTATGAATCACAGCGATACCGATGTTTCAGGTGTGTCTTTGCCGGTCGGCGGACGTGTCCAGCCGACGGACGGCGTGCGGGAGGCGCTGGCGGTGACTTTGAGGGGGTGCGACGAGCTGATCCCGCAGGACGACTGGGTGAAGAAGCTGATGAAGTCGGAGACGACGGGCGTGCCGCTGCGCATCAAGCTGGGCCTGGACCCGACGGCGCCGGACATCCACATCGGTCACACGGTGGTGCTCAACAAGATGCGCCAGCTGCAGGACCTGGGGCACCAGGTGATCTTCCTGATCGGCGACTTCACCAGCCTGATCGGCGATCCCTCGGGCCGCAACAGCACCCGCCCGCCGCTCACGCCAGAGCAGATCAAGGCCAACGCCGAAACCTATTACAAGCAGGCCAGCCTGGTCCTGGACCCCGCGAAAACCGAGATTCGGTACAACAGTGAGTGGTCGCTCCCATTGGGATCGATGGGCATGATCCAGCTGGCGGCCAAGTACACGGTGGCGCGCATGATGGAGCGCAACGACTTCCACCAGCGCTTCACCGCCGGCACACCGATCAGCGTGCACGAGTTCCTGTACCCGCTGATGCAGGGTTACGACTCGGTGGCGCTCAAGGCCGACCTGGAGCTGGGCGGCACGGACCAGAAGTTCAACCTGCTGATGGGGCGCCACCTGCAGCAGGAGTACGGCCAGGAGCCGCAATGCATCCTGACCATGCCGCTGCTCGAAGGCCTTGACGGCGTCGAAAAGATGTCCAAGTCCAAGAACAACTACATCGGCATCACCGAAGAGCCCAACACCATGTTTGCCAAGGTGCTGTCGATCTCGGACACGCTGATGTGGCGCTGGTACACGCTGCTTTCGTTCAAGTCGATTGCCGAGATCGAGGCGTTGAAGAAGGAAGTCGAAGGCGGCCGAAACCCCAAGGACGCCAAGGTGATGCTGGCCAAGGAGATCACCACGCGTTTCCACAGTGCGGCCGCGGCCGATGCGGCCGAACAGGACTTCATCAACCGCAGCAAGGGCGGTGTGCCGGACGAGATTCCCGAGGTCACCTTGTCGGGCGCGCCGATGGGCGTGGCGGCACTGCTGAATGCGGCTGGGCTGGTGGCGTCCAACGGCGAGGGCAACCGTCTGATCGACGGCGGCGGTGTGCGCATCGACTCGTCGGTGGTCAGCGACAAGGGGCTGAAGCTGGGCGCTGGGGTTTACGTGGTGCAGGTGGGCAAGCGGAAGTTTGCTCGGGTCACGCTGTCCTGATTTTTCACATCTGCGTTGCTTCGGGATCGTGACGGCTGGGCGCCCTGCGCCGCTCATGTCCCCCGGACCGGGCTGCGCCCGGTTCTCCTCCTTTACTTCGCTCTGCAGGACGCCCAGCCGTCACGATCTGCGGATGTGTTGGCACTCGACCGTTGGAGCAGCTGCCGGTGGGCGGTTGGAAGGGCTGGGGTGGCTGACGCAGCGAAGTAAAGGAGGAGGGGCCGCGAAGCGGCCCCGGGGTACATGAGCGGAGTCGGCCACCCCAGCCCTTCCAACTATGGAGGAGGTGCTGGAGTGAGCAAGGCTCAACGCGCCCCAGCCTTCTCCAACATAGAAACCATGGCCGTGAACCCACGGGCCTTCGCCAACGCCAGAGGCGTCTGACCGCCGCGGTCCGTCAGCTGCAGATTCGCCCCCGCGTCGATCAGCGCCTTGAGCGTTGCCTGATGCCTTGCACCGCCATCGCCCAGCACGATGGACTCGATCACCGCCGTCCAGTGCAGATTGTTCACATGGTCCAGCGGTGCACCGGCGGCGATCAGCTGCCGCACCACACCGTCGTGTCCCAGATGCGCCGCCGCGATCAGCGCCGTGCCGTCGTAGCGGCTCGTCACCTGCTTCGCGCTCGCCCCCAGTTCCAGCAGCACCTTCAGCGTGGCCTCGTCGTCCGCGACCGAGGCAATGGTCACGGCGTCGTAGCGGTCGTTCTCGAGCCCGTTGAGGTCGGCGCCGGCTTTCGCCAGCGCCCGGATCACCTCCCGCTGGCGTGCAAACGCCGCCACGTGCAGCGATGTGCGACCGTATCCGTCGGTGGCGTTCAGCGCCGCATCCGAGGCCGCCAGGCGCTGGACCTTGGCCACATCGCCTTTGTGCGCCGCCAGGTGCAGCCCGGTGTAGGCCGCGGCCTCGGCCGAGCTGGGCGCGACCTGGGCCACCGCGCCGGCGCTGACGAACGCCAGCGACAGGGCCAGCGAAAAGACCTGCAGCGTCTTCATTTCAGCAGGTCCGCGACCTTGGCGATGCCGGCGTTCGCGCACTGCTCGTCCAGATGGCCACCGGGCGCACCGCCCACGCCCACCGCGCCGATCACTTCATTGCCGACCTTGACCGGCACGCCGCCGCCCAGCACCAGGAAGCCCGGGATGTCCACCAGCGTGGCCGCGCCGGGGTTCTTCTGCACGTTCTCCAGCATCGCGGCTGTGGTGTTGCGGGCGGAAGCCGAGGTGTAAGCCTTGCCCTGCGCGGCACCCACCGTGTGCGGGCCGGCGTTGTCGGCGCGCTGCAGCGCGCGCAGCACGCCGGCGCGGTCGACCACTGCGGCGGTCACGTTGTAGTTGTTCGCGGCACACGCAGCCACAGTGGCGGTGGCGATCTGGTTGGCCAGTTCCAGCGACATGTTCTTTTCAGTGCGCACGGCCTGGGCGCTGGCGGCGGTAGCGATCAGGGACAGGGCGACGGCGGATGCGGAAACGGTGGTTTTCATGGGTTCTCCTTCGGGGTTATGCGGTTCGATCAACCGTGGGAGAACTGTAGAAATTTGCGCCTGTTCGCAACATTCGGACGGCTACGCGCCAGGCTCCGTAGAACTACGGAGTGGCCCGGGGGCCTCAGCCGGCAGACGCCTCGTCCACCAGCGCCGCGTAGTGTCGGATCAGCTGCGCCAGCGACTCGGCCTGCAGCTTGGCGAACAGGTTGGCACGGTGCGTCTCGACGGTGCGTGGCGAGAGGTCGAGCGCGCGGCCGATTTCCTTGTTGGTCAGGCCCGCGACGATCAGGCCCAGCACCTCACGCTCGCGCTCGGACAGCTGTGCGTAGCGCTCGCGCGCCGCTCGGTCGGCCTGGTGGCGTTCGCGGGTGCGCACATGCTGGCGCACCGCGTTCTGCAGCGCCTCGATCAGCAGCTCGTCGTTGACCGGCTTCTCCAGGAACTCGGCCGCACCCGACTTGAAGGCGCGGCGGCACATCTCCACCGTGCCGTGGCCGGTGAGCATGATCACCGGCTGGTCCACGCCCTGCGCGACCAGGGTGTCGAGCACGGTCAGGCCGCTGATGCCGGGCATGCGCACGTCCAGCACGATGGCGCCGATGCCTTCGCGATCGAAGCCGCTGAGGAAGGCCTGCGGGTCGGCCCAGGGGGTCACACGCAGGCCCACGGTGCCGATCAGCAGCGCCAGGCCCTCGCGCACCGCTGCGTCGTCGTCGATCAGATGGATGGTCGGCGAGAGGCTGGTCATGCGGTGCTCTTGGTCAGCGGCAGGCGCAGCGTGAACACCGCGCCGCCGTCCGGACGGTTCGCGGCGGTCAGCGTTCCGCCCATGCCCTGGGCCAGCGTCTCGCACAGCGACAGGCCGAGACCCAGGCCGCCGTCGCGGGTGGAGAAGAACGGTTCGAACAGGCGTGGCAGCGCCTCGGCAGCGATGCCCGGGCCGCGGTCGGCCACGGCCAGCTCGCCCACGTCCCCATCACGGTGCAGCGTCAGCAGCAGCGCGCGCTGCGCCGCAGGCACCGCATCCATGGCCTGCAGGGCGTTCATCAGCAGGTTGTGCACGATCTGGTCGACCGCCACCGGGTCGCCGGCGACCAGCACCGGTGCGCCGGCCTGCACCTGCGGCGCCACACCGCGCCGACGGCATTCGGGTTCGAGCAGGTGGGCTGCCCGCCGCGCCGACTCGGCCAGGTCCAGCGACAGCACGGCGGCGGTCGGCGCACCGTCCGGCGTGCCGGGTCGCTCCACCGTGCGCCGCAGGCGGCCCACCACCTCGGCCGCGCGCCGCGACTGGCCCACCGCCTGAGCCATGGCCTGGCGCGCCGTGTCCAGCTCGGGCGGGTCCTCGGCCAGCAGGCGCTGCGCGGCCTGCGTGTTGGCAAGCACCGCGGTCAGCGGCTGGTTGAGTTCGTGCGCCATCCCGGCCGCCAGTTCGCCCAGGGTGTTCAGGCGCGCCACCTGGCCCAGACGCAGCAGTTCCTCGGCGCGCTGTCGTGCAGTGCGCTGGCGCTGCCACTGCGCGCCCAGCGTCAACGCAGTCGCGACCAGGGCGGTCCACGCCAGCATGAGGCCCCAGGGCAGCTGCGCCCAGCCCAGCCGCCGCTCGGCCACCACGTCAAAGGGCTGGCTGGCCGCAGCCAGGTGCTTGTGGAATTCGAAGCGCCAGCCGCCGGGGCTGGCGAGTGCGGCCGGGTCCCCGCTTTGCAGTTCGACGCGTTGTCCCTGGTGCTCCAGCACCACGCGCACCGGGCTGCTGTCGACATTCATCGGCCACTCGTCCCAGGGCACCATGCCACGCAGGTCGATGGTCAGCGCGTAGGCGGTGGGCTGGGCGGCCAGCACCAGGCGGTAGCGGCCCGAGGCCAGGTCCGGGCGGGCCAGCGCCGGCCGTCGGTCCTGCGTCGAGCGCTGCTCCGCCGCGGCCAGGTCGGGGTCGGCCCAGGCTGCGCCGCGCTCGCGCCGCTGCACCGAAAGGATGTGGGAGTAGAGCGAGGGCAGGCGCTGCTCCGGCGTGGCCATGCCGGGTGCTCCGGGCGCGGGCTGCAGCAGGGCCAAGGTGTCGAGGATGGCGTCGTGCTGCACCACCTGCTGGCTCAGCAACCGGTGCACGATGCGGGCGTCGGTCTCGAACAGCGCGCGCTGTTCGTCGATGGCCTGGCGGGCGATCACGACCGCGCCGGCGGCGGACAGCACCACGCCGCCGAGCCACCACCACCGCCACCGCCACAATCCGCCGCTGGTCCGCATGCGGCGGATTCTGTCATGCCTCAGTCGAAGAGCGGCTTCACCTTCCAGATGTCGTCGGCGTATTCGCGGATCGTGCGGTCGGACGAGAACATGCCCATGCCGGCGACGTTGAGGATCGCCTGTCGCGCCCATTCGTTCGGGCGGCGGTAGAGCTCGTCGACCTTGTGCTGGGTGGCGATGTAGTCGGCGTAGTCGGCCAGCAGCAGGTAGTAGTCCGACTCCAGCAGCGTGCGCGTGATGTCGTGGAAGCGGTTGGGCTGCTCGGGGCTGAACGCACCTTCGGCGATGCGGTCGATCGCGGTCTTGAGGTCGTAGTTGTGGTCGTAGTAGCGGCGTGGGTTGTAGCCGCTGGCGCGCAGGGCCGCGACCTGTTCGGTGCGGTTGCCGAAGATGAAGATGTTGTCCAGCCCGACGTTCTCTGCGATCTCGATGTTGGCGCCGTCCCAGGTGCCGATGGTCAGCGCGCCGTTGAGCGCGAACTTCATGTTGCCGGTGCCCGAGGCCTCGGTGCCGGCGGTGGAGATCTGTTCCGACAGGTCGGCGGCGGGGATGATCACCTCGGCCAGCGAGACGCGGTAGTTCGGCAGGAACACCACCTTGAGCTTGTCGCCCACGCGCTTGTCGTGGTTGACCACGCGCGCCACGTCGTTGATCAGCTTGATCACCAGCTTGGCCATGTAGTAGGCCGAGGCCGCCTTGCCGCCGAAGATCACTGTGCGTGGCACCCAGTTGTGGTTGGGGTGGGCCAGGATCTGCTGGTAGCGCGTGACCACGTGCAGCAGGTTGAGCAGCTGGCGCTTGTACTCGTGCATGCGCTTGATCTGCACGTCGAACAGGCTGTCGGTGCTGACGACGATGCCGGTCTCCTGCGCGATGCGCTCGGCCAGTCGCTTCTTGTTCTGCGTCTTGGCCAGGCGGAAGGCGCTCTGGAACTCGACGTCGTCGGCCAGCGGGCGCAATGCGCTGAGCTCGTCGAGGTTGCGACGCCAGGTGGTGCCGATGCGCGCGTCGATCAGCGCCGACAGCGGCCGGTTGGCCTGCGAGAGCCAGCGCCGCGGCGTGATGCCGTTGGTCTTGTTGTTGAAGCGCTCGGGCCACAGGCGCGCGAAGTCGGCGAAGATGGTCTTGACCATCAGGTCGCTGTGCAGGGCCGACACGCCGTTGATCTTGTGGCTGGCCAGCACCGAGAGGTAGGCCATGCGCACGCGGCGCTGGCCGTGTTCGTCGATCAGCGAGACGCGGCGCAGCAGGTCGTTCTCGTTCGGGAAGCGGTCGTGCACCTCGGCCAGGAAGCGTGCGTTGAGGTCGTAGATGATGCGCAGGTGGCGTGGCAGCAGCCGGCCCATCAGGTCCACCGGCCAGGTCTCCAGCGCTTCGCTCATCAGCGTGTGGTTGGTGTAGCTGAAGATGCGCTGGCACAGGGCCCAGGCGGCGTCCCACTCGACCTGGTACTCGTCGACCAGCAGGCGCATGAGCTCGGGCACGGCCAGCGCGGGGTGGGTGTCGTTGAGGTGGATCGCGACCTTGTCGGCCAGCTGCTCGAAGCTGCCATGGCTCTTGAGGTAGCGGCGCAGGATGTCCTGCAGCGAGGCGCTGACAAAGAAGTACTCCTGGCGCAGGCGCAGCTCCTTGCCGTGCTCGGTGGAGTCGTCGGGGTAGAGCACGCGCGAGACGTTCTCGGATTCGTTCTTGGCCTCGACCGCTCGCATGTAGTCGCCCTTGTTGAAGGCGTCGAGGTTGATGCCGCTGGTCGCGCGGGCGGTCCACAGGCGCAGGGTGGACACGCTGGTGAGTTCGTGGCCCGGCACCCCGGTGTCGTAGGCGGTGGCGATCACGTCGTCGGTGTCGACCCAGCGCACGTGGTCACCCTCCTGCACCAGGCGTCCGCCGAACTGCACCTCGTAGCTGAACTCGGGGCGCATGAATTCCCAGGGGTTGCCATTGACCATCCAGTAGTCCGGCTCCTCGACCTGGCGGCCGTCGACTATCTTCTGCGCGAACATGCCGAAGTCGTAGCGGATGCCGTAGCCCATGCCAGGCAGGCCGACGGTGGCCATGGAGTCGAGGAAACAGGCCGCCAGGCGACCCAGGCCGCCGTTGCCCAGGCCAGCATCGGTCTCCAGGTCGATCAGCGCGTCGAAGTCGGCGCCGAGCTGGGTGCAGGCCTCCCTGGCATCGTCGTAGATGCCGACCGAGAGCAGGGCGTTGGTGAGCGCGCGACCGGTCAGGAACTCCATCGACAGGTAGTAGACGCGTTTGGCATCGCTGTCCTGCGAGACCGCGAGGGTTTCGCGCCAGCGGTGCATCATGCGGTCGCGCACGGCGTGGAACAGGGCGAACAGCCAGTCGCGGCGGGTGGCCGAGCGCAGGTCCTTGCCGACGGCATAGACCAGCCGGTTGGCGATCGACTTGCGCAGCGCCGCGACGCTGTTTTCCAGCTGGTCGTATTCGAAGGGGGCGGTGGCGGTGCCGACGGTGGAGGGCAAGAGCGTGTTGGGCATGTCGGTGCGGTCCAAAGGCGGAAGGTGGTGGGGTCAAGCAGATGCCGTGCCAGTGGCGTCGGAACGGGCAAGTGCGTAGACCTTGAGGGTGTCGCTGGCGGCGCGCGCCCAATCGAAGCGCAGCGACATGGCGTGGCGCTGGACGGCGCGCCAGTCGGCCTCGCGGCGGCGCAGGGCGAAGGCGCGGCGGATCGCCGATAGCAGGGCGGCCTCGGACAGCTCATGGAAGACGAAGCCGCTGGCGCTGCCGTCGTCGATGTTCTCCAGGCGGCTGTCGGTGACGGTGTCGACCAGTCCGCCGACGGCGCGCACCAGCGGCAGCGTGCCGTAGCGCAGGCCGTAGAGCTGGGTCAGGCCGCAGGGCTCGAAGCGCGAGGGCACCAGGATCACGTCGCTGCCGGCGATGACCGTGTGGGCCAGGCCCTCGTCGTAGCCGATGTGCAGCCCGACCGCTCCTGGGTGGCGCTGGGCCGCGTGCTGCAGCGCCTGCTCGATCAGCGGGTCGCCCGCGCCCAGCACGGCGAGCTGGCCGCCGCGGCGCACCAGCTCGTCCACGACGCCGGGCAGCAGGTGCAAGCCCTTCTGTTCGGTCAGGCGGCTGACCACGCAGAACAGCAGCGCGTCGGGGTCGGTCCTGAGGCCCAGACGCTGCTGCAGTCGTGCCTTGGCGGCGGCCTTGCCGCGCTGGTCGTCGGCGCTGTAGCCGGGCTGCACGAGGGCGTCGTTCGCCGGGTCCCAGACCGCGTCGTCGACGCCGTTGAGGATGCCGTGCAGGCGGTCGCGCCGCTCGCGCAGCACCCCGTCCAGGCCGCAGCCCTGTTCCTCGCCGGTGATTTCGCGCGCGTAGGTCGGGCTGACCGTGGTGATGGCGTCGGCGAACTGCAGGCCGGCCTTCATGAACGAGACCTGGCCGTGGAATTCCAGGCCGTGCAGGTGGAAGAGCGCATCGGGCAGGCCCAGGCGCTCACGCACGTGCGGGCCGAACACACCCTGGTAGGCCAGGTTGTGCACGGTGAACACGCTGGCGGGGCGGCGGTGGCCGGCGGCCACCAGTCGGTTCAGATAGGCGAAGGCCAGGCCGGTGTGCCAGTCGTGGCCGTGCACCACATCAGGGACCCAGCCGCTGTCCAGACCGGTGCCCAGCAGGGCGGCGGCCCAGCCCAGCCAGGCGAACTGCTCTGCGGCGTCGGGCCAGGGCTTGCCGCTGGCGTCCTGGTAGGGGTTGCCCGGCCGGTCGTACAGGCCGGGTGCGTGCAGCAGCCACACCGGCAGGCCCGACGCCTCGATGCGCCCGCGCCGCAGCCAGGGCGTGGGGCCGTTCGTGGTGTCGGGCCGCGGGCCGACGCCATGCGGCAGCCCCACGGTGTCGCCGCCGGGCACCAGCAGGCTCGGCCCCTCGGGCGCCACGCCCGCCACGATGGACGGAAAGGCCGGCAGCAGCAGGCGCACGTCCGCTCCCTGCGCCGCCAGGGCGGGCGGCAGGCCCGCGCTCACGTCGGCCAGACCGCCGGTCTTGAGCAGCGGAAAGACCTCGGAGCAGGCGTAGAGGACGCGCAGGCTCACTTCAGGGCCTCAAGCATCGCGCGTGTCACCAGCACCACGCCGCCCTCCGAGCGGTAGAAGCGCTTGGCGTCTTCGTCCGCGTCGTAGCCGATCTGCATGCCCGGCGGGATCACACAGCCGTTGTCGATGACCACCTTGCGCAGCTTGCAGCCTCGGCCGACGTCGACCTCGGGCAGCAGCACCGCCTCGTCAACCTCGGCGTATGAATGGATGTGCACCTTGGAGAACAGCACCGAACGGTTCACCGAACCGCCCGAGATGATGCAGCCACCCGAGACCAGCGAGTCCACCGCCATGCCGCGGCGCCCGTCGTCATTGAACACGAACTTGGCCGGCGGCAGCTGCTCCTGGTAGGTCCAGATCGGCCAGTCGCGGTCGTACATGTCCAGTTCGGGAATGGTGTTGGTCAGATCGAGGTTGGCGGCCCAGTAGGCCTCCACGGTCCCCACGTCGCGCCAGTAGGCGGGCGCCTCGGGCGAGCTCTTGACGCAGGACATGCCGAAGGGGTGGGCCACGGCCTGGCCCTCGGCCACCATGGCGGGGATCACGTCCTTGCCGAAGTCGCGGCTGGAGCCGGGCGTGGCGGCATCTTTCTCCAGCGCGGCAAACAGCGCCTGGGCGTCGAACACGTAGATGCCCATGCTGGCCAGCGACACTTCGGGCTTGCCGGGCATGGCCGGCGGGTTCGCCGGCTTCTCGACGAACTCGACGATCTGGCGCATGGGGTCGATGGCCATCACACCGAAGGCGCTGGCCTCGGCAATCGGCACCTCGATGCAGGCCACCGTGCATTTCTTGCCCAGCGCCACGTGGTCGGCGATCAGCTCGGCGTAGTCCATCTTGTAGATGTGGTCGCCGGCCAGGATGAGGATGTACTCCGGGTTGTGGGCACGCAGGATGTCCAGGTTCTGGTAGACCGCGTCGGCCGTGCCCAGGTACCAGCTGTCTTCGTCGATGCGCTGCTGGGCGGGCAGCAGGTCGATGAACTCGTTGAACTCGTTGCGCAAAAAGCTCCAGCCGCGCTGCAGGTGGCGCAGCAGCGAGTGCGACTTGTACTGGGTCAGCACGCCGATGCGGCGCACTCCCGAGTTCAGGCAGTTGGACAGCGCGAAATCGATGATGCGGAACTTGCCGCCGAAGTACACAGCCGGCTTGGTGCGCCGGTCGGTCAGGGCCTTCAGGCGCGAGCCGCGGCCGCCGGCGAGCACCAGGCCGATGGTGCGCCGGGCCAGTTGCTGGGGGGAATGCTTGTCCATGGGTTGTCTCCGGTGGTTGTTGTGGTTAAGGGGGGTCAGTGTTCTGGCCAGCGGCCGTGCGCGCGTGTCATTGCGGCCAGGCGTTCGGCCGGCTCGTGGTTGACCTGGCTCCATTCGAAGCGCCACTCCCAGCAGCCGGTGGCCATGCCGGGCGTGTTCATGCGGTGGCGGGTGTCCAGGCCGAGTACGTCCTGGAACGGCACCACCACGGTGTTGACCACCGACTGCGAGGCCGCGCGCACCAGGGTCCAGTGCGGCTCGGTGGCAATGCAGGGGCCCAGGTAGTCCAGCGCCGAGTGGCGCTCGCCGATGGGGGCGCTGTTCCACCAGCCCACCGTGGTCTCGTTGTCGTGGGTGCCGGTGTAGGCCACGGCGTGGCGTTCCAGGTTGTGCGGCAGGTAGGGATTCTTCGGCCCGCTGCCGAAGGCGAACTGCAGGATGCGCATGCCCGGGAAGCCGCAGGCCTCGCGCAGCGAGGTGACCTCGGGCGTGATCAGGCCCAAGTCTTCCGCAATGATGGGCAGCGGACCGAGTTCGTCGGTGATGGCCTCAAAAAAGCGAAGGCCCGGCCCGGTCTGCCACTGGCCGGCCACCGCCGTCGGTTCGCTGGCGGGGATCTCCCAGTGCGCCTCGAAGCCGCGGAAGTGGTCCAGGCGCACGATGTCGACCTGTCGGAACTGGTGTGCCAGCCGGTCCTTCCACCAGCGGTAACCGTGGTGCGCCATGGCGTCCCAGTTGTACAGCGGGTTGCCCCAGCGCTGGCCGGTGGGGCTGAAGTAGTCGGGCGGCACGCCGGCCACCACGTTCGGCTCCATGCGCTCGTCCAGCAGGAACTGGTCGGCGTGGGCCCAGACATCGGCGCTGTGGTGGGCCACGAAGATCGGCGCGTCCCCGACCACCTGCACGCCCTGCGAGCGCGCGTAGTCGCGCAGGCCCTGCCACTGGACCCAGAAGCGCCACTGCACGAAGCGCCAGAAGCCCAAGGCGTGGGCCGATTGCGCGCGCACTTCGTCCAGGGCCGCCGGGTCGCGGTGCGCCAGCGGCTGAGGCCAGCGCGACCAGGGGCCGCCGTAGCGCTCGTCGAGCACCATGAAGAGGGCGTAGTCGTCGAGCCAGTGCGCGTGTTCGGTGCAGAAACCGTCCAGGGCAGCGCGGCATTCTTCGCTGGCACGTTCGGCAAAGCCGTTCCAGGCCTTGCGCAGGCAGGCCATGCGCCAGGGGGCGACGCGCTCGAAGTCGCAGCGGTGGTGGTCGAAGCCCTGGCGCGCGGTCCACGGCAGCCAGCCCTGGCGCACCAGGTCGTCAAGGTCGACCATCAGCGGGTTGCCGGCGAAGGCCGAGACGCTCTGGTAGGGCGAGTTGCCGGGGCCGGCGGGCGAGAGGGGCAGCACCTGCCAGAGCGACTGGCCGGCAGCCGCCAGCCAGTCGACGAAGTGGCGGGCCGCAGGGCCGAGGTCTCCGCAGCCATGGGGGCCGGGCAGGCTGGTGATGTGCAACAGCACGCCGCTGGTGCGGCGCGCGAGCAGGGGGTGGACGGTGGTGTTCATGAAGCGGTGTCGGTTGGGTTCGACGGGCCATGCAAGGCCCGGACCAGCACGCACACCGTCGGCTCGCTGAGCACCAGCCGGTCGTTGATCCACGGGCCGGCTTGGGCGCCGGAAGCGTCTGCCACCAGCGCCCGGGCACTGTCCAGCCGCAGCGCCCAGAGCCCTGGTGGCAGCTGCAGTTCGGCGCCTTCGCCCGCGTGCCAGACCACCAGCAGGGATTCCTGCGCAGGCCGCGTGCCTTCGCCGACCGTGATGACCGCGGCCAGCGTGCGGTGCTCCTGGCTGCGCCAGGCGGCGGCACTCAGCGGGGCTCCGTCGGTGTCGAACCAGGCGATGTCCGGCGTGGAGCCGTCCGCAGGCGGCCGGCCGTCGAACCAGCGCGCTTGCCGCAGGCCCGGGTGGGCGCGGCGCAGGGCAGCCAGGCCGGCCACGAAGCTTTCGAGCGCCGGGTCGACGCGCGGCCAGTCCAGCCAGGTCAGGGCGTTGTCCTGGCAGTAGGCGTTGTTGTTGCCACGCTGGCTGTGGCCCATCTCGTCCCCGGCCAGCAGCTGCGGCGTGCCCTGGGCGCAGAACAGCGTGGCCAGCAGTGCGCGGCGCCAGAGCGCGCGCCGGTGCAGCACGGCCGGCTGGTCGGTCGGCCCTTCGGTGCCGCCGTTGGCCGACAGGTTGTGGCCGTGGCCGTCGCGGTTGTCTTCGCCGTTGGCCCGGTTGTGCTTGCGCGCGTAGGCGGTGAGGTCGGCGAGGTTGAAGCCGTCGTGGGCGGTCAGCAGGTTGACGCTGGCCAGCGGCGTGCGGGCGCTGTGGCGGAACTTGTCGCTGCTGCCGCAGACGCGGGTGGCGAGTTCGCCGCGCGAGGCCGGGTGGCCGAGCCAGAAGGCGCGCACGCCGTCGCGGAAGGCGTCGTTCCATTCCAGCCAGCCGGGCGCGAAGCCGCCGGTGCGGTGGCCATCGGGGCCGATGTCCCAGGGTTCGGCGATCAGGCGCACGCCGCGCAGCAGCGGGTCCTGCTGCATCGCGGTCAGCAGCGGTGCTTGGCGGTCGAAGCGATGGCCCTGCGCCGCCACGCGACCCAGCGACACCGCCAGATCAAAACGGAAGCCGTCGACGCCGAAAGCCTGCACCCACCAGCGCAGACTGTCCATGACCCACTGCACCACCCGCGGCTCGCTCACGTTCAGGCTGTTGCCGGTGCCGCTGAAGTTGTGTGGCACACCGCGCTCGCCCATGAAGTACCAGTGGTTCTGTCCGAGCCCGCGCCAGCTCAGCGTGGGGCCGTCGAGGTCGCTTTCGGCCGTGTGGTTGAACACCACGTCCAGCACCACCTCGATGCCGTCGCGGTGCAGGGCGTCGACCATGGCGCGGAACTCGTCGCGCACCGCCCGGGCCTCGCCGGCATCCACCGGGTCGCGCCCCGCCGTGCAGGCCGCGTAGCCGGCGTGCGGCGCGAAGGCGTTGAGTGTGTTGTAGCCCCAGTGGTTGGTGAGGCCGCGCGCCAGCAGGTGGCGTTCGCTGATGAAAGCGTGCACCGGCAGCAGGCAGACCGTGGTCACGCCCAGGCGGCGCAGGTGGTCCCGCATCGCCGGTTGGGCCAGACCGGCGTAGGTGCCGCGCAGCGCGGGCGGGATCTCGGGATGCAGCCGGGTCAGGGCCTTCACATGGGCCTCGTAGAGCACGACGCGGTCTGGTGCGGTGCCGGGACCGGGCGTGATAGTGGCGCCAGCAGACAGCTCGGCTGCGGTGTCGACCACCAGGCAGCGGGGCATGGCCGCTGCGTTGTCCGCCCGTTCGGGTGCGTGCTCCGCCCAGGGCTGCACCGGCTGGAGCGGATTGGCCACCGCATGGCCTGTCTGCAGCGCCAGCCGCGAGGTATCGCCCACGAAACCGGTTGCCCAGGGGTCCATCAGCAGCCGGGCCGGGTTGAAGCGGTGTCCGGTCTCGGGATTCCAGGGGCCGTGCGCACGCAGTCCGTAGGCTTGGCCGGCGCCGATGCCGGGCACGAAATACGACCAGACGCCATCCCCCGCCGCGTCCAGCGCCACGCGGCCGGTGGGTTCGCGGTCCGTGCCGAACAGCTGCACCTCCACCGCCGTGGCCTCGGGCGCCCAGACGGCGAAACGCACGCCGTCGGTGCCGTTCTGGCGGACGAGGTGTGCGCCCAGCGCCGGTGCCGCCGCGTGTGTCATGTCTTCTCGGGCTGCAGAAAAAGCACGCCCAGCGGCGGCAAGGTCAGCGGTGCCGACCAGCCCTGGCCGTGCATCGGCTGGGGTTGCGCCTGCACGCGCCCATGGTTGCCCACGTTGCTGCCGCCGTAGTGGCTCGAATCCGTGTTCAGGCGCTCGGTCCAGGCGCCGTCGTGCGGCAGGCCGACGCGGTAGTCGTGCCGAACCACGGGTGTGAAGTTGGCCACCGCGACCAGGGTGTCCTCCAGCGCGCGCCCGAAGCGCACGAAGGCCAGCACCGACTGGTCGGCGTCGTCCACCACCAGCCAGCGGAAGCTGTCGGGGTCGGTGTCGCGCGCATGCAGGGCCGGCTGCTGGCGGTAGAGCATGTTGAGGTCGTGCACCAGGTTCTGCACGCCGGCGTGGGCCGGCTGCTCCAGCAGGTGCCAGGGCAGCTCGGCGTCGTGGTTCCACTCGGTCGGCTGGGCCAGCTCGGCGCCCATGAACAGCAGCTTTTTGCCCGGGTGCGCGTACATCCAGGCGTAGAGCGCGCGCAGGTTGGCCAGCTTCTGCCAGGGGTCGCCGCTCATCTTGCCCAGCAGCGAGCCCTTGCCATGCACCACCTCGTCGTGTGAGAGCGGCAGCACGTAGTCTTCGCTGTAGGCGTACATCATCGCGAAGCTCATCTTGTGGTGGTGCCAGCGCCGGTGCACCGGGTCCTGCGACATGTAGGCCAGGGTGTCGTGCATCCAGCCCATGTTCCACTTGTGGTCGAAGCCCAGGCCGCCGTGCTGCACCGGGCCGGTGACCTGCGGAAACGCGGTCGACTCCTCGGCGATGGTCGTGGCCTGTGGCGCTTCGCGCTGCAGCACTTCGTGAACCTCGCGCAGGAAGGCGATGGCCTCGTAGTTCTCGCGCCCGCCGTCCTTGTTGGGCACCCACTCGCCCGCAGGCCGGCTGTAGTCGCGGTAGAGCATGGAGGCCACGGCGTCCACGCGCAGGCCATCGATGCCGAACTGCTCGACCCAGTACAGCGCATTGCCGACCAGGAAGTTCTTCACCTCGTGGCGGCCGAAGTTGTAGATCAGGGTGTTCCAGTCGCGGTGGAAACCTTCGCGGGGGTCGGCGTGTTCGTAGAGCGGGGTGCCGTCGAAGCGCGCCAGCGCGTGTTCGTCGGTCGGGAAATGGGCTGGCACCCAGTCCAGGATGATCTTCAGGCCGGCGGCGTGCGCGGCCTCGACGAATCGGCGGAAGCCGTCGGGCCGGCCATATCGTGCGGTGGGGGCGTACAGGCCGGTGGGCTGGTAGCCCCAGGAGGCGTAGAACGGGTGTTCGTTGACCGGCAGCAGTTCGATGTGGGTGAAGCCCAGGCTGGTGGCGTAGGGCACGAGGTGCTGCGCGAGGTCGTCCCAGGTCGGCATCACATCCCAGCCGCCAGGGCGCTTCCAGGAACCGGCGTGCACCTCGTAGATCGCCATCGGCACGGCCGGCCGCTGGTGCGGTGCGGCGTGTGCGTGCGAGGCGCGCAAGGGTTCGCAGACGCGGGCCGCATTGCCGGGCGGCAGCTCGGTCTCGCGCGCGTAGGGGTCGGTCTTCAGGACGGTGCGGCCGTCGGCGCCTTCCACCTGGAACTTGTACCAGGCCCCCACGCCAGCGCCGGGTACGAAGAGCTCCCAGACGCCGCACTCGGGGCGGTGGCGCATGCCCTGCGCCTGCCAGCCGTTGAAGTCACCGCTGAGTCCGACCCAGCGGGCGGCCGGCGCCCACACCGCGAAAGCCACACCCGCCTGTCCACCCATCGTGGTCGGGTGGGCACCCAGCTTCTGCCAAGGGCGCAGGTGTTTGCCCTCGGCCAGCAACCAGGCGTCGGTGGGACCGATCCAGAACGTGTCGTCGGAGGGTGTGTGGGTGTTCATGCTTGTCTCGCTCTCGGGGCATTCTGGCACCGAATGGATACCGTGTGGTTACAAAATTACACGTTTATGGCGTTAAGGTTTCATCGGATCGCCGGGCGACAATCGGGCCATGACTGCCTCTGTTTCATCCTGGCTCACGCCCCGCCGCCTGCTGATGGCGTCGGTGGTGGTGGCCTTGATCACGATCACCCTCAAGACCCTGGCCTGGTGGGTCACCGACTCGGTCGGTCTGCTGTCCGACGCCATGGAGTCGCTGGTCAATCTGGCCAGCGCGGTGTTCGGCCTGGTGATGGTCACCATCGCCGCCCGTCCGGCCGACGACGACCACCCCTACGGCCACCACAAGGCCGAGTACTTCTCGTCCGGGTTCGAGGGCATTCTGATCATCGTTGCGGCGCTGGGCATTGTCTGGACCGCCGGACAGCGCCTGCTCGACCCGCAGCCGCTGGAACAGGTGGGCTGGGGCCTGGCGCTGTCGGTGGCCAGTTCGGCGCTCAATGGCCTGCTGGCTTGGGTAATGTTCCGGGCCGCGCGGCAGCACCGCTCGATCGCGCTGGAGGCCGACGCCAAACACCTGGTGACCGACGTCTGGACCTCGGCCGGCGTGGTGGCGGGCATTGCGCTGGTGCAGGTCACGGGCTGGATGTGGCTGGACCCGGTGGTGGCCATCGGGGTGGCGCTGAACATCCTCAAGGAAGGCTTCCACCTGATCTGGCGCTCGACCCAGGGCCTGATGGACGAGGCGGTCGAGCCCGAGGTGCTGGCCACCATTGAACAGACCCTCGCCGGTTTTGCCCACACGCGTGGCGAGACCGAGATCATCCGCTTCGACCACGTCAGCACCCGCAAGGCGGGCCAGCGGCGCTTCGTGGACCTGCACATGCACATGCCCGCGGCCTGGACCCTTGGGCGTGCGGCGGCCCTGCGCTCGAGCGTGGAACAGGCGCTGATGAGCGCCGTGCCCGGGCTGCGCGCCAGCATCCAGCTGCTGCCCTCGGATGTGGAGGCGCATTTCTACGATGAGGCGGACCTCAAATGATCGCGCTGCTGCAACGGGTGAGCGAGGCCCGCGTTGACATCGCGGGCGAGACGGTCGGGCACATCGGCGCCGGGTTGCTGGTGCTGGTGTGCGCCGAACCGGAGGACACCGAGGCGGTGGGCCAGAAGCTGCTGTCCAAGATCCTGAAGCTGCGCATCTTTGCCGACGAGGCGGGGAAAATGAACCGCAGCGTGCAGGACGTGGGCGGCGGGCTCCTGATCGTCAGCCAGTTCACCCTGGCCGCCGACACCAGCGGCGGCAACCGCCCGGGCTTCACCGGCGCGGCGCCACCGGCCCTGGGCGAGGCGCTGTACGACCGCTTCGTGGCGCTGGCGCGGGCCCAGCACCCGCAGGTCGCCACCGGGCGCTTTGGCGCCGACATGCAGGTGTACCTCGTCAACGACGGCCCGGTGACGATCCCGATGCGCATGCACTGAGCGCGTTCTTCCTGTTTTTTTCGCTGTTGACCGCATGAGCCTGTCGCTCCTGAGCCCTCGTTCCTTTGCTTCGTTGCCACCCGGGCAGGTGCTCGGCGGCTTTCACGTCGGCGCCGCGTTTCCGCCATCGGTGGCATGGCCGCTGCAGCACCTGTCGACCCCGGTGCTGCACGGTGGTGATCCATTGCTGGAGTGCTGGGTGGTGCCGGACGGTGCGCCGATGTTGATTGGTGAGCACGAGGGCGTGGCCTGGCGCCGCAGCGGCGATCTGCTGTTCGGGGTGGTCGACGTGCAGGAGGCCGGGCTGGCCTTCGAACCCGGCCGAAGCGCCCTGCAGCAGGCCGCCTTCGACATCTACGCGCGCATATTCCGCCTGCTCGACGCCCAGGGCCTGCCCCACCTCTGGCGGCTGTGGAACTACATGGCCGACATCAATGGCGAGGCCGACGGCCTGGAGCGCTACCGCCAGTTCAACATGGGCCGCGGCGACGCCTTCGAGGCCGGCGAGCGCAGCGTCGTGGGCCGTGTGCCGGCGGCCTGTGCGCTGGGCGTGGCGTCCGGCCCGCTGACGGTCGCCTTCCTGGCTGGGCCGACGCCCATCGTGCCGGTCGAAAACCCGCGCCAGGTCAGCGCCTTCCACTACCCTGATCGCTACGGTCCACGCAGCCCGACCTTCTCGCGCGCGGCGCTGGTGCACCCGCCGGGGCAGGAAATCCTGTTCGTCTCGGGCACCGCCAGCATCGTGGGGCACGAGACTGTGCACCGGGGCGATGTGCGGGCGCAGACCGCGGAGAGCCTGGACAACATCGCGGCGGTCCTGGCCGAGGCTTCGCTGAAATCGCGCAGCGGCGCGTTCGCACTGGGCGATCTGGGCTACCGCGCCTACGTGCGCCACGCGGCCGATCTGGCCACCGTGCGCGAGGTGGTGGCGCAGCGCCTGGGCGATGCGCCGGTGAGCTACGTCCTGGCCGACGTCTGCCGCGCCGATTTGCTGGTCGAGATCGAAGGGCAGTGCGTCCGTTGATCAGTACGGGTTCTTGATGCCCAGGCCCGCAAGGATCTGAATCTCCCGCGCTTCCATCGCCTCGGCGTCTTCTTCGCTGGTCTCGTGGTCCCAGCCCTGGGCGTGCAGGGTGCCGTGCACCAGCAGGTGCGCGTAGTGGGCGGCCAGCGTCTTTTTCTGTTCCTTCGCTTCGCGTGCCACCACCGGCGCGCACAGCACCAGGTCGGCCATCACCACCGGCTCGGTGGCGTAGTCGAAGGTCAACACATTGGTCGCGTAGTCCTTGCCGCGGTAGCCGCGGTTGAGCGCCTGGCCTTCCTCGGCGTCGACGATGCGCACGGTGATTTCGGCGTCGGCCTCCAGCGCGTGGCGGATGCAGCGGGCGACGGTGTGGCGCGGCAGCGCGGCGCGGTGGCGGGCGGCGTCTTTCAAGTCGCCGAACTGCAGGGACAACGAGAGCGAAGGCAGGGCCATGGTCGGGGTGTCGGTCGAGGGGTCAGGCCGACTTGCGGCGGGTGCGGGCGGGCGCTTCGGCCACGCCCGGGCTGCGCGCGTCGTAGGCGTCGACGATGCGCGCCACCAGGGGGTGGCGCACCACGTCGGCGCTGGTCAGGCGGTTGAAGGCGATGCCGGTCACGCGCTTGAGCACGCGTTCGGCGTCGATCAGGCCCGAGAGCTGCGTCACCGGCAGGTCGATCTGGCTCACGTCGCCCGTCACCACCGCCTTGCTGCCGAAACCGATGCGGGTGAGGAACATCTTCATCTGCTCCACGGTCGTGTTCTGCGCTTCGTCGAGGATCACGAAGGCGTGGTTGAGCGTGCGCCCGCGCATGAAGGCCAGCGGCGCGATCTCGATCTGCTGGCGCTCGAAGGCCTTCTGCACCTTGTCGAAACCCATCAGGTCGTAGAGCGCGTCGTACAGCGGGCGCAGGTAGGGGTCGACCTTCTGGCCCAGGTCGCCGGGCAGGAAGCCCAGCTTCTCGCCGGCTTCGACGGCCGGGCGTGTCAGCACGATCTTCTGCACCGCGCTGCGCTCCAGCGCATCGACCGCGCAGGCCACCGCTAGGTAGGTCTTGCCAGTGCCGGCCGGACCGATGCCGAAGGTGATGTCGTGCGTGGCCATGTTCTCCAGGTAGCGCGCCTGGTTGGGCGTGCGCCCGCGCACCTCGCCGCGGCGCGTCTGCATGGCGGTGGCCTCGTCACCGCCGGGCGGCAGCGCGGTGTCGCCGGCCAGCATCAGCTGCACCTTCTCCTCGGGAATGGGCTTCTTCGCCATCTCGTACAGCGCCTGGATCACCTCCAGCGCCTGGTTGGCCTTGGCCTTGGGACCTTCGATGCGGAACTGTTCGAAGCGGTGTGCGACCTTGACCTGCAGCGCCGCCTCGATGCTGCGGATGTGGCTGTCCATCGGTCCGCACAGGTGGGCCATGCGGGTGTTGTCGGGCGGCGAGAAGGTGTGGCGGAGGATCAAAACAGATAATCCCGGACTGATTGGTGAAAGGCCCCCAATGATAGGCAAGCTGACCGGCACGCTGCTGGAGAAGAACCCGCCCCAGATCCTGATCGACTGCCACGGCGTCGGTTACGAGGTCGACGTGCCGATGAGCACCTTCTACAACCTGCCGGCCGCCGGCGAGAAGGTGTCGCTGCTGACGCACTTCGTGGTGCGCGAGGACGCGCAGATCCTCTACGGCTTCGGCAGCGCGGCCGAGCGCGAGGCGTTCCGCCAGCTGGTGAAGATCTCCGGCATCGGCCCGCGCACCGCCCTCTCGGTGCTCTCGGGCCTCTCGGTGGCCGAACTGGCGCAGGCGGTCACGGCGCAGGAAGCCGGACGCATCGTCAAGGTGCCGGGCATCGGCAAGAAGACCGCCGAGCGCCTGCTGCTCGAGCTCAAGGGCAAGCTGGGCGCCGACCTGCCGCTGCCGGGCGCGGCCGCCGCGGTGGGCGACGCGGCCAGCGACATCCAGCAGGCGCTGATGGCCTTGGGCTACAGCGAGAAGGACGCCGCGGCGGCGCTCAAGGCGCTGCCGGCCGGTGTGGGCGTGAGCGAGGGCATCAAGCTGGCGCTGAAGTCGCTGGCGAAGTAGGCAGGCACAGGCCGGACACGGCCAGGGGAGTGGAAATGAAAAAAGTCATGTGGTCGCTGCACCTGGTGGTGCTGGCGCTGTCGGGTTGTGCGTTCACGCCCAGCGGCAAGATGGAAGAGGCGCTGAAGTCCGGCCGCGCGGTGGTCATCAGTCCGGGGTTCACTGCTGGCGGGGCGCTGTGGGTGCGGCAGGGCAACCCGGACCAGCGGTTCACGCTGACGATCATGGCCGAGGCCAAGACCCGCATCGGCACCGCCTACCAGATGGCGGTGGTAGAGCCGGGCACCTACCACCTGGTGGGCGTGTCCGGCTACGCCGGGCCCGGGCGGGCGGTCCCCGGGGCCCTGCCGGCGCCGGGCGCCGTCGGGGCGGTGGGGCAAGTCATCATGCTCAACCGGATGTACAGCGAGCCGTACATCGAGCGGGTCTGGAAGGACCGCGTGGTCGAGCGGGGGATGATTCCCGGAGCCTCCTACTGCGCGTCCGCGGGGCGCTACGGCGACTGCCTGGTGTGGGGCCAGAACCCGCCCACCTATTACGAACGCATCGCCCAGGAGGCGGGCTGGTACGAGGAGAAGCGCTACCGCCCGGCCGTCAACGTGGTCGACCGCGTGCTGGCCTTCGGCATGCGGGGGCCGCTGGCCACGCTGGAGGTCCGCGCCGGGGAGGCCCTGCTGATCAACACGGTCCGAGTGCCGGTGCAAGACATCGGTTACGACCCGCAGCGCTGCGCCCCAGGGGAGGAGAAGGAGGAGGTGGTCTGTCCGCTGGACCGGGTGGTGGTCGAGTCGGGACAGATCAGCATGGATTTTTTCCGCGAGCAGGCGAGCACCGGTCGCGCGCCCCTGGACCCGGCCCTGCTGGCGCGCGTGAAGGCCCACCCGATCGAGCCGGTGGGGCGGTACGCCGGCCGCAGCGCGGACGGGCTGGCCCAGTACGAGTTCAGCGGCACCACGGCGGTGGCGCCGCGGCTCACATCCCCTCGCGCACGACCCGCCCGTTGAGCGCCTGCACCGGGCGGGCATTGTTCGGGAAGATCTGGGCAAACAGCTTGAGCTGTTCCCGGCTCACCGTCACCGGGGTTTTGAGCACGTTCCACAACACGCCCTCGGTGCAAGGCGGGGTGGTGAGCGAACCCATGAACTGGTAGTAGCGCTGGTCGGTGGGCAGCAGTTCGCGCAGGTCGATCAGGCCCGCGGGCAGGCGCACCCGGTCGCCGCTGTCCAGCGGCATGTGGGTCCACACCTTGTGGATGAGCCCGTTGGCCGCGCCCGGGTCGATCAGCACCGCCACCACCGCCAACTGGCCTTCGTGGTTCTTGTGCACCAGGTGCGCGACCATCGCGAAACTTCGGTGGTTGACGCGCTCTTCCGACGGGTGGTGGAAGTGGAACTGCAGCAGCTCGTAGGTGGAGCCGCGCACGCTCAGCGTGTTGCCCGGTTCCAGGTCGACCTGGATGGTGTGGCCGTTGTTCACCACGCTGCCGCCAGTGGGTCGGTAGTCGAACTGCAGCGGTTCGGCCGGGCCCTGCAGCGTGACGGACTCCTGGATGTGTACGGGCGACTGGCGCTTGCCGATCGCACAGACATTGAACTCGGGTTTCACGCGGGCCCAGTGCTCGGGGCCGTACTCCCCTTCGTAGGACCAGTGCGGGTCGTGCCCTTTGGCCGCCAAGCCGCCATGGGCCTCGGGCGCGGCGTGGCCGTCTCGGATGGCCTTGACCACCCGTTTGGATGTCTGGTGGGTCGAGGGCGGTGCGACCTCGGTGCCGCGGTGCTTGTCCAGTACCGCCTTGATCTTGGCTGCCACCGCTTGCGGGTCGGAGGCGGACGCGGAAGCGGCAGCCGGCTCGGCTATGGCGGCTTTGGGCTGGGCGCCGGGTTTGGCGGTGCCTACAGGCAGCGAGATCGGGGCGGGCGGTGGCGGGGCAGCGGCCGCTGCACCGCCGGTCGCCCGAGCCGTGCCCGGCGCCGTCAGGAACCAGGCCGCTGCCATGAGCAACGCCGAAGCGAGGGCGGTCCGGGTCAGCACCGAGGTCGCTGGACGGTGGGCGGTGGTGGAGCGGTGCATGGTGGGTGAGGTCGGACAACAGGGGGTGTTTCGGGTATCGGCAGGCGGCGCTCCCGACTTGAGCCACGCCTCGGAAACGGGCCTGTATAGTCGGCTCCGTGAGCATCCAGACCGACGATTTCGCCCCCGCACCACGGGTCGTTTCCGCCACCACTTTTTCGCCCAAGGAAGAAGCGATCGAGCGCGCCCTGCGCCCCAAGCTGCTGGACGAGTACGTGGGCCAGCAGAAGGTGCGCGAGCAGCTGGAGATCTTCATCGGCGCGGCGAAAAAGCGCGCCGAGGCGCTGGACCATGTGCTGCTGTTCGGCCCGCCTGGCCTGGGCAAGACCACGCTCTCCCACATCATTGCGCAGGAGCTGGGCGTGAACCTGCGCCAGACCAGCGGGCCGGTGCTGGAAAAGCCCAAGGACCTGGCGGCGCTGCTGACCAACCTCGAGCCCAACGACGTGCTGTTCATCGACGAGATCCACCGGCTCAGCCCGGTGGTCGAGGAAATCCTCTACCCCGCGCTGGAGGACTACCAGATCGACATCATGATCGGCGAGGGGCCGGCGGCCCGTTCGATCAAGCTCGACCTGCAGCCCTTCACCCTGGTCGGCGCCACCACCCGCGCCGGCATGCTCACCAACCCGCTGCGCGACCGCTTCGGCATCGTGGCGCGGCTGGAGTTCTACACCGCCGAAGAGCTCTCGCGCATCGTCACCCGCAGCGCCGGCCTGCTGAACGCGCCGATCGATGCGGCCGGCTCGTTCGAGATCGCGCGCCGCTCGCGCGGCACGCCCCGCATCGCCAACCGCCTGCTGCGCCGCGTGCGCGACTACGCCGACGTCAAGGGCGACGGCCGCATCACGGCGGACATCGCCGGCCGCGCGCTGACCATGCTGGATGTCGATCCGCAGGGCTTCGACCTGATGGACCGCAAGCTGCTGGAAGCGGTGATCCACCGTTTCGACGGCGGCCCCGTGGGGCTGGACAACATCGCGGCGTCCATTGGCGAGGAGCGCGACACCATCGAGGACGTGATCGAGCCCTACCTGATCCAGCAGGGCTACCTGCAGCGCACGCCGCGTGGGCGCACCGCCACGCTGGCGGCCTACCGCCACCTGGGCGTGGCGCCGCCGGCCTCGGGCGACCAGCTGTTCCAGGACGCGGGCTGACGTGAATACCGGGCAGAACGATCCGACCGGACTGCCCCTCAGCGCGGCTTCGCTGTACCGCGCGGCCCTGGGCCCGGCCGGAGCCAGCGCCTACCTGCCCGTCATTGCGCGCTTTGAGGAACGCGGGCGCTCGGCCCTGGTCTGGAACACGCGTGCGGCCCTGGGCCAGCTGGCCTGGCTGGCCTACTGGCGGTTGTGGGGCGCCGCGTTCGCGCAGGCCGGCTTGGCGCTCGCCCTTGCCGCAGCCCTGGGCTGGCTGTGGGCGCGCGCCGAGGGCGTGCCCACGGGCATCCGGGTCGGGCTGACGGCGTCGGCTCTGGTGCTGTGGTGCGCGCTGCCCGGTCTCTGGGGCATGGCCTGGCTGCACAGGGGGCTGCGCGAGCGTGTGGCCGCCGCTGTGGAGCAGGCCGACAGTTTCCAGGAGGCTGTGGAGCGGCTGGAGCGCTCGGAGTACGGCTGGCGCGTGGCGGGCCTTGTGGCCGCGGCGGCGACCCTGGTGGTCGTGGCCTTGCTGGCCGGGGCGGTCGGGCAGCAGTGGCGTACTGCGGTGGCGCAAGCGGCACAGGCCCAACTGCCCGTGCCGCCGCAGCAGCAGGCTCCGCGGGTTGTGCCACCGCCCGTCGCATCGCCCACCGAGGTACCGCCGGCCCCGCCCGCCGTGCCGCCGGTTCAGGACCCTGTCGAACCCGTGGCAGCCGTGCTCGCAGCGCCGGCGGCCGAACCCACCCCGGCGGGGCCCGAGCCGGTGCTCCGGCCCCGGCCGCGCGGTTTCGGCGTCAATGTGGGCATGTTCGCCAGGGAAGCGAATGCCCAGCGGGCCAGGACCCTGCTGGTCGAGGCCGGTCTGCCCGTGCTGGAAGACCCGATCGAGTCGGCGCGGGGGCCGCTCACCCGCGTGCGGGTGGGGCCTTTCGAGCGGCGCGAAGAGGCCGAGGCGGCCGCGGCGAAGGTGCGGGCGCTGGGACTGGAGGCCCGGGTCTACGCGCCCTGAGTCGTGCCCTCTCGCAGCAGGCCGGCCACCATCAGGCACTGCGCCGCGTAGTAGGTCGAGAGCACCAGCAGGTCGCGCGCCGGCAGCGGCACCAGGAAGCGGTCGGTCGCCAGCAGGGTGTCGCTGAGCATGAAGCACACGGCGCCTGTGGCCACGCGCCAGGCCGCCGGGCTCGCGTGCACGCGGGCCCGGCCCAGGGCCTGCGACGCCATCAGCGCGATGGCCAGCACGTAGGCCGCCACCGGCGCCCGAAGACCCGCTGGCAGACCATCGCTCCACGGCCCTCCACTCCAGAGCAGCGCGTACATCGCCAGTCCCACGGCGCCCACCGCCACCAGCGCCCTCCGATCGGCGAACCAGGGAGCGTCGGACTTCAGGCGGGCAATGTAGGCGAGGTGCGCCAGCAGGAACGAGGCGAGGCCGGCGATGAAGAAGCCATCGAACATCAGGAAGGCGTCGCCCGCGAGCGAGCCGGCCAGCGCGACCAGCAGCCAGCCCCGGCCGCGCCCGTCCGTGCGCAGCACCAGCGCAATGGCGATCAGCATGGTCAGTGGCTTGAACACCCGGTGCAGCACGGTCCAGCCTTCGGCCGCGGCGAGCGTGGCCACGGCGGCGCTGAGCAGCATCAGCACCAGACCGGGACCGATGCGCCCTTGCAGCAGTGCGCCCTGCGCCCAGAGCCCGGCCAGCAGGGCGGCGGCCCAGGCCAGGTTGCCGGGCAGGGGGCGCGCGTCGGCGGTCCAGAGGAAGAAGGCCACGCCGCCGAGCAGCAGCACGAACATCAGCGCCGCGAGTGCCCGCGCGCCGCGGGTGGTGGGCGGGTCGAAGCGCTGCACCGTGGCGATCTCGAAGGCGGGGGCTGGCCAGCGGACCGCCACATCGGCCGCTTGCCAGCCTGGCGGCCGCAGCCAGGTGCGCAGCCGGTCGCCCCAGCTGCCGGTGCGCGCGCTGTCGCGGGCCAGCCCCGCATAGACCTCGGCATTGGCCCAGACCGGGTCCCAGCTCTGCAGCGGCTTGCGTGTGCCGTAGACGCAGGGCTCTTTCGGGTCCTCCGGCTCGAAGCTGCCGAACAGGTGGTCCCAGAGCATCAGGATGCCGCCGTAGTTCTTGTCCAGGTAACGGTCGTTCACGGCGTGGTGCACGCGGTGGTTGGAGGGCGAGGCGAACCAGCGGTCGAAGCGGCCGAGCGAGCCGATCTGCTCGGTGTGGATCCAGAACTGGTAGAGCAGGTCGATCAGCCCGACCACGGCAAACACCAGCGGCGGCACGCCGGCCAGCGCCATCGGCAGGTAGAACACCCAGCCCAGCAGCGCGTAGCTGGCGGGCTGGCGCAGCGCGGTCGAGAGGTTGTAGTGCTGGCTCTGGTGGTGCACCACGTGCGCGGCCCAGAGCACGCCCACCTCGTGGCCCAGGCGGTGGTTCCAGTAGTAGAGGAAGTCGTAGAACACCAGGGCCAGCAGCCAGCCGGCGGGCGAGGTCCAGAAGGCGTCGTTGTTCCACAGCGCGGCGTGGTCCTGCACCCAGACGTAGATGCCCAGGCGCAATGCGAGCGTAAACACGTCGGCAATGCGGCTGAGCATGCCCAGGCCGATGCTGTTGAAGGTGTCGGCCAGCGCATAGGTGTTGCGCCCGCGCCGCCGGCCGACCCAGAACTCGATGGCGATGAGCAGCAGGAACACCGGTGTGGCGAGCACGATGACCTGGTTGGGGCTCATGGGCGGCGGGGGCGGTTCAGGTGGTGCTCTCGTCCAGCGCCCCGTCCTGCAGGTGGCCGGTGTCGGCCCAGCCGACCAGGCCCAGGCCTTCGGGCGTCCAGAGCAGGCGGTTGACCGCGGTATTGCTCAGGTCCCAGGTGCGCGGTGCCTGCAGCTCCAGCCGCGTGGCGGCGCGGTAGAGGATGTCCAGCACCCCGCCGTGGGCGACCAGCATGAGCTGTTCCCCGGGGTGGCGCGCCGCGATCTCGTCGACCGCGGCGACCACGCGTTCGCGCAATTGCAGCAGCGACTCGCCGCCAGGGGGCGCGAAGTCGGGCACGCGCTTGCGCCAGGCCAGCGCGTCCTCCGGATGGTGGGCCTCGATCTCGGCCCAGGTCAGGCCTTCGAAGCGGCCGAAGGCGCGTTCGCGCAGGCCCTTGTGGGTGTGCACCAGCTTGCCGTGGGCGCGGGCCGTGGTGCTGGCGGTGTCGAAGGCGCGCGATAGATCGCTGGCGTAGAACGCGGCGATGGCTTCGTCGCGCAGCGCCTGGGCCAAGCGCTCGGCCTGCCAGCGGCCCTTGTCGGACAGGGCGATGTCGGTGTGGCCCTGGATGCGGGTGTCGCGGTTCCAGGCGGTTTCGCCATGGCGCACGGCGATGATGCGGGTGACATGCAAGGAATGGTCCTCGGGGAGAAAACGGCCACTGTAGCGCCGGACGCACGGTCTGACCATCGGATGGCCGGCGGGTGTCTGGGGTTCGGGTTGCAAGACACAATGTGGCGATGCCGGATCACCACGACGCCCGCGTGGCGGACTTCTCGTCGCTGTTCCAGTTCCTGCCGATCGGTGCCTACCGCAGTTCCAGGGACGGCGTGATGCTGCGTGCCAACCCGGCGCTGGTGCAGATCAACGGCTACAGCGACGAGCAGGTCATGCTGGCCGACGTGAACCGGTCGGCCAGCGACTGGTACGTGCAACCCGGCCGCCGGGCCGAGTTCCAGTCGCAACTGGTGCGCGACGGTTTCGTGCGCGGCTTCGTCTCCGAGGTGGTGCGCCACTGCGATCGCGAACACCGCTGGGTGAACGAAAACGCCCACGCGGTGTACGACCCGCAGGGGCAGCTGCTCTATTACGAAGGCACGGTCGAGGACATCAGCGAGCGGGTGCAGGCCGAACTCGCGCTGAGGGACAGCGAGGCGCTCTGGAAGCTGGCGCTGGACAGCACCGGGGACGGCGTGTGGGACTGGAACCTGGTGACCGGCGCAGAATATGTGTCGCCGCGCATCAAGGCCATGTACGGCTACGCCGACGACGAGCTGGCGCCGCGCGCGCAAGAGCTGGACGAGCGGACCCATCCGGACGATGTGGCCCAGATGCAGGCCGACCGGAAGGCGCACTTCGAGGGACGCAGCGCGCTGTACCGCAACGAACACCGCATCCGCTGCAAGGACGGGTCGTGGAAGTGGGTGCTCTCGCGCGGCATGGTGATCGCGCGCGACGCCGACGGCCGGCCGCTTCGCATGGTGGGCACGCACACCGACATCACCGAACTCAAGCAGGCCGAGGCGCAGCAGCGGGCGCTGGAGACGCAGTTGCGCGAGTCACAGAAGATGGAGGCCATCGGCACCCTGGCCGGCGGCGTGGCGCACGACTTCAACAACCTGCTGGCCGCCATCCTGGGCAACCTGGCCCTGGCGCGCGAAGACGTGGGGCCGGACCACGCCGCCCAGGAGAGCTTGGCCGAGATCCACCGCGCCGCCATCCGCGCGAGGCAGCTGGTGCAGCAGATTCTGGCCTTCAGCCGGCGCCAGGCGCAGGAGCTGCAGCGCCAGCCGCTCAAGCCGCTGGTGAACGAGGCGCTGCGTCTGATGCGCTCGCTGCTGCCCGCGGGCGTGCGGTTGAACGCCCGCCTGACCGCAACACCGCTGCCGGTGCTGGCCGATGCCACCCAGGTGCAGCAGGTGCTGATGAACCTGTGCACCAATGCCTGGCAGGCGCTGGACCAGCGACCGGGCGACATCACCGTGGGGCTGGACGAGGTGGCGCTGGATGCGGCGCAGGCGCTGCGGCTGGGCCATCTGCCGCCCGGTGCCTATGCCTTGCTGAGCGTGGCCGACAACGGGCCGGGCATGGACGAGGCGACGCAGCAGCGCGTGTTCGAACCCTTCTTCACCACCAAGGCGCCGGGCAGTGGCACGGGGCTGGGGCTGTCGGTGGTGCACGGCATCGTCAAGGCGCACCAGGGGGCGATCACGCTGCACAGCACGCCGGGCGAAGGCACCCGGTTCGACGTCTTCCTGCCGCTGGCCTCGGGCGCTGCGGACGCCGAGGCACCCGCGCCAGCCGCGCCACCACCGCCGGTTCCCGGGCCGCCGGGGCGGCACATCGTCTACGTGGACGACTACGAGGCGCTGGTGTTCCTGGCCGGCCGGCTGCTGCGCAAACAGGGGTATCGGGTCAGCACCTTCCTTTCGGGCGAGGAGGCCTTGGCCTGGTTTCGCAGCAGCCAGGATCCGGTGGACCTGTGCGTGACCGACCACAACATGCCGGGCATGAGTGGCGTGGAACTGGCGCAGGCGGTGCATGCGCTGCGGCCCGGTCTGCGCATCGCCATTGTCTCCGGCCATGTGAACGAGGCGCTGCTCGGAGCCGCGGCCGCGGCCGGCGTGTACGACGTGCTGGGCAAGCAGGACAGCATGGACGCGCTGGCCGATGCGGTGCGCGCGTTGATGGAGGAGTCGCCGCGCTGACGGTGCCGGACGGGCTCAGCGCGCCAGGTCGATGTCGACCTGCCGGGGGCCGGACGGTGGCACCGGGAACCCGTTCAGCGCCGCCTGCAGCATGGCCTGCCAGAGCGCGGGCGTGCTGTTCCAGCGGCCGTCGTGGCCGGCCTGGGTTTCGTAGACCACACGGCCCGACGCCGCATCGCGGATCACCACGGTCACCTTGCGCTCGTACCAGGGCATGTCCATCGGCATGACGAACATCGGCGACCAGTAGAAGTAGCCATTGCCGGCCACGACCTGTCCCCGGAAGCGCCAGCCGGCCCAGGGGTCGTCCCAGGGGCTGCGGGCGTTGCGCAGGGTGGTGGCCGTGACCTGCACCCGCCAGGGGGCGTTGGCCGGCGCCTCGGCGACCGTCCAGCCGTGCGTTTCCAGCACGGTCCGGGTCCAGGCTTCCAGCCGGTTCTGGTCTTCGGCGGACCCGCCCTCTTTCTGCGAGGGCAGGCGCTCAAAGCGGTAGGTCTGCGGGGCCTGGGGCACGGCCGCCGGCGCCTGGGCGCCCGCCGCGCCTGTGGGAATGTCGGCCGACCAGTGCGCGTAGCTCTGCACCGCGTTGTCCACGCGGTAGGTACCGGCACAGCCGGCCAGGGCGAGGGTGGTCAGCAGGGCAAGGGCGAGGCGGGTCATGGGTCCTCCGGCGGGGTGGGCGCCTGGCACGGCGCCCGGGTCAGGTGGTGGCGGCGATCGGTATGACCGTTGCACGGGGCCGGACGTTCACTTCTTCAGCATCCGCATTGGCGGCGGGCGGGGCCACCAGCGGTTCCTCGTCGAAGGCCAGGTCGCCGTCTGCGACCGGCGCGCCGGTGGTCTGCAGGGTCTGGAAGGGGTAGAGCGAGCGGTCCATCAGGTGGCTGGGCACCACGTTTTGCAGGGCATGCAGCATGTTCTCCAGCCGGCCGGGGAACTGCTTGTCCCAGTCGCGCAGCAGGTTGCCCACCTGCTTGCGCTGCAGGTTCTCCTGGCTGCCGCAGAGGGTGCAGGGGATGATGGGGAACTGGCGGTGTTCGGCCCAGCGGATCAGGTCCTTCTCGGGCACGTAGGCCAGCGGGCGGATCACCATGAACTCCCCGTTGTCGCTGACCAGCTTGGCCGGCATGCCCTTGAGCTTGCCGCCGAAGAACATGTTCAGGAACAGCGTCTGCAGCATGTCGTCGCGGTGGTGGCCCAGCGCGATCTTGGTCGCCCCCAGCTCCTTCGCCACGCGGTAGAGGATGCCGCGGCGCAGCCGGCTGCACAGGCTGCACATGGTTTTGCCCGGTTCGATCTTTTCCTTGACGATCGAATAAGTATCTTGTGTCTCGATGTGAAACTTGATACCGAGTTTGGACAGGTATTCGGGCAGGATGTGGGCCGGAAAGCCCGGTTGCTTCTGGTCGAGGTTGACCGCGATCAGCTCGAAGTTCACCGGGGCGCGCTTCTGCAGCTTCATCAGGATGTCGAGCAGGCCATAGCTGTCCTTGCCGCCCGAGAGACAGACCATCACGCGGTCGCCTTCCCCGATCATGTTGTAGTCCACGATGGCGCGGCCGACTTCGCGGCACAGGCGTTTTTCGAGTTTCTGGTTTTCGAAGGCGAGTTTTTCTGGGGTCATGGGTCGGGCCTCGGTTCAGAGGGGTTCGGCGTTGCGCCAGACGCGACGGAGAAACGCCGCGGCGAGCGGAAATTCACAGGGCGGGCGTCGGTTGTGGCAGAACGGAAACGCCCCCGTGGCCGGCACGGGTCAATAGGTAGAATCCCGGTCCGTGTCGAGGCCCTCAGGGCCCCGCATTGGTTTCCCTCTTCATCTGTTGCGGCCCGCGATTCGGTCGTTGCGGGCGATCCACGATTTTATTTGGAGTCTTCTTGATGTCTTTTGCTCTTCATCGGGTGGCCCTGGCCGCCGCTCTGGTCACCGTTGCTTCCGTCGCCGCCGCCCAGACCGCCGGCATGACCACCGACCGCGACGGCAACACCGGCTACGCCACGCCCGAGGCTTGCGACGCCGCCATCCAGAACGGCACGGCCAAGTTCTACAAGCCCCAGACCAAGCAGAAGCCCAAGCTGCGCGCCGGTGAAGCCTCGGTGTCGCCGATGCTGCTCAAGGACCTGAGCCCCACCTACAGCAAGGGCGCCTGCGACAAGGGCGTGGCCACGGCCCGCGGCCGCGGCGGTGTGAGCAAGGCGCTGCAGGGCAAGTGGATCCCGTTCAGCCCGAACATGGAAGTCAACGCGTACAAGGACGCCAGCGGCAAGATCGTTCGCGTGACCATGCGCCAGTGCGACAACCACTTCTCCGACCTGCTGCCGCGCCCGACCCCGGTGGCCGCTCCGGTGCCGGTTCCCGCAGCAGCCCCCGCGCCCGCCCCGGTGGCGGCCGCGCCTGCGCCCGCACCGGTGCCCGCACCCGCACCGGTGCTCAAGGCCGCTGAAGTCGTGGCCTTCCCGTACGTCTTCGGCACCGTCGGCGCCCAGCGCGACCTGATCGGCAACGGCCCGATCGACGGCATCGCCCAGCACAACGACCACGACACCAAGCCCGCCCTGCAGCTGGGCGCCGGCTACCAGTTCAACAAGCTCTGGGGTGCGGAAGCCTTTGCCCAGTTCGGCAGCGGCCACAACTTCGAGAACGGCCTGGAGTCCAAGGTCAGCGCCCTGGGCCTGCGCGGCACCGTCGGCACCGATCTGGGTGAAGCCACCCGCCTGTTCGGCAAGGCCGGCGTCGCCCGCGTGAAGCACACCGACGCCGTTGAAGGCACGCAGACCCGCCCGACCCTGGGCCTGGGCCTGACCCACGCGTTCACCAAGAACCTGTCGCTGCGCAGCGACTTCGACGTGTTCCTGAAGAAGAGCTCGGACGAAGCCCGTTCCTGGAAAGAGCTGATGTACCTGGGCGTTGGCGTCCAGTACAACTTCAAGTGATGCCGGTGCTGGCCGCCTGACGCGCCAGCCTGAAGCAAATGGGGCCCCGCGAGGGGCCCTTTTTCATTGGGGGTCGGCGCGTGCCGCCGTCAGGGCCGGGCGTCCCGGCCCACCGCCAGGCCGTGGCGGCGCGCGCGGTAGAGCAGGGTGGCACGGGTGATGCCCAGCTGCCGGGCCGCAGCGGCCGCGTTGCCGCCGGTGCGCTTGAGGGCGGCGGCGATCCACTGCTGCTCGGCGTCTTCCAGTGTCTGCCCGGGCATCTGCGCGGCACCTACGGCGGTGCCTTCGGGTGTGCCCACCAGGCGCCCTCCGGTGCCGCCTTCGGCCGGCAGCGAGAGCACGCCGTCGCCGAGCTCTTCACCACCCCGGAACAGCTGGTGCACGTCGATCAGTTCGCCGTCGTTGACCATGATCACCGCGCGCTCGATCAGGTTCTGCAGCTCGCGGATGTTGCCGGGGAAGCCATAGTTGAACAGGGCCTTGACGGCGCGCTGGCTGAAGCCGGGCACGTCGCGCTGGTAGCGCTCGCGGTAGTGGTGCAGGAAGTGCTGCATCAGTAGCGGGATGTCGTCGCGCCGTTCACGCAGCGGCGGCAGGTGGATCGGGAAGACGTTGAGCCGGTAGAACAGGTCTTCGCGAAAGCGGCCCTGGCGCACCGCCTCGCGCAGGTTCTCGTTGGTCGCGGCCACCAGCCGCACATTCACCCGCAGGGTCCGGGTGCCGCCCACGCGCTCGATTTCGCCCTCCTGCAGGGCGCGCAGCAGCTTGCCCTGAGCCACCAGGCTGAGCGTGCCGATCTCGTCCAGGAACAGCGTGCCGCCGTCGGCGCGCTCGAAGCGCCCCGGACGCGAGGCGCCGGCCCCGGTGTAAGCGCCGCGTTCCACCCCGAACAGCTCGGACTCGATCAAGGTTTCGGGAATCGCTGCGCAGTTGATGGCGACGAAGGCCTGGCCGGCCCGGTCGCTGCTGCGGTGCAGGCTGCGCGCGAACATCTCCTTGCCCACGCCGGACTCGCCGGTGAACAGCACGGTGGCGGGCGTGGGGGCGACGCGGCGCACCATGTGGAAGGCGGCGTTGAAGGCGGACGAGGCACCGACCAGGGTCGGGTCCTGCCCGCCCGTGGCACTCTGGGTGGCCCACGGCCCCAGCGGCGCCGCCGCCGGCTCGGCGTCCGGCCCGTCTTCGCCCAGCTGCAGGTACCTCAGGTCCTCCTGCGGGTCGTCCCAGAGTTCCACCGAGCGGCCGATCACCCGGCACTGGGCGTCGCCGGCCGAGCGGCAGGCGACCTCGCGGAACAGGATCAGACGGCCGAACAGCGTGCTCACGTACCCGGTGGCGTAGCCGGTCTGCATCCAGCAGGCGGGCGAGCCGCCCACGCCGTAGACCGCGATGTGCTCGTCGTCCTCGCTGGAGTTGTGCCAGAGGAATTCGCCCTGGTAGTCGCCGGTGGCGGCGTCGTAGCTCACGCGCACCACCTCCACCTTCACCACACCCTCCAGCGCGTGCAGCCGCGTGCCGGCCACGGCGGCCACGGGCGGTTCGGCGTCCGGCCACTGGCGGCGCACCAGCTCGGCGTCGCGCGCGCCGCTGAGGTAGCCCATGCGGGTGAGCAGGCCGCGCGCCTTGTCCAGGCCCATGGTCTCGATCAGTTCGCGGCGCAGCCCGCCCAGGGCCTCGGCGTGCATCAGCACCATGCGCTGGTCCTGCAGCCAGATGCGGCCGTCGCCGGGCGAGAAGAACAGGCATTCGCTCAGGTCGGCCACGGTCGGGTGGCTGCTGCCGTCGACCTGCTGCAGGTCGAAGCGCCACTGGCCGGAGAACGGGGCCTGAGTCGGCGGCGCCGGCCGTGCGGCGCCGGTGGCGCGGTGGAGCTGGGCCAGGGAGATGCGGGGACTGGGCATGGAGCAACCAAAAATGAATGCAGACATTCAATGTTCGCATTCATGAATGTCTCTTTGCAGTGATGTTTTCCCGCAGCCGCGGGGTCCGAAGGGCACTTTCCAGCGATCAGGGTTTGTCCGGAGCGCTCCCTCTGGCGCAAGGGCCTGGCGGACGGTCGCGGCCCGCGCGGTGGACCGGGACTGGTACGCCCGTTGCAAAGCACGCTGGGCACAGCCGGGGCGCACCCGGCACACAACCCTCAACCAAAGGAGACATCACATGGGTGTTGCGGAACACATCAACTGGGCCGACGCGGCCTGCTGGAACGGCACCGCCTTCGACGGCGGCTGGAACACGCGCTTGGCCGCCAGCCAGGACGTGGTGGAGCCGGCGACCGGCCAGCCGCTGTGGCGCACCGGCGTGGCCAGTGGCGCCGACATGAACGCCGCCATCGGCCGCGCCCACGCCGCGCAGGCCGCCTGGGCCGCCACGCCACCGCGCGACCGTGCGGCCATCCTGCTCAAGGCCGCCGCGCTGTTCGAGCAGCACTTCGACGAGCTGGCGCTGATGATCGCCCGCGAGACCGGCGGCATCATCCCCAAGGGCCAGCACGAGGTGCGCGAGGCCGTGGTGCTGTGCCGCCTGGCCGCGGCCCTGCCGATGCAGGCGCAAGGCCAGGTGCTGCCCAGCACGCCGGGCCGCCTGTCCATCGCGCGCCGCGTGCCGCACGGCGTGGTGGGCGTGATCTCGCCCTTCAACTTCCCGCTCATCCTGAGCCTGCGCTCGGTGGCGCCCGCCCTGGCGCTGGGCAACGCCGTGGTGCTCAAGCCCGATGTGCGCACGCCCGCCAGCGGCGGCTTCATCATCGCGCGGGTGTTCCAGGAAGCGGGCCTGCCGGCCGGCGTCCTGCAGGTGCTGCCCGGCAATGCCGAGGCCGGTGAGGCGCTGGTGGTGGACCCGCGCGTGCCCATGATCGCCTTCACCGGTTCGCCCGGAGTCGGCCGGCGCATCGGCGAGCTGGCCGGCAAGCACCTCAAGAAGGTGTCGCTGGAGCTCGGCGGCGCCAACAACCTGATCGTTCTGGAAGACGCCGATCTGGACGCTGCCGCCAGCGCCGTCGCGTTCGGCGCCTGGTTCCACCAGGGCCAGATCTGCATGGCCAGCAACCGCGTGCTGGTGCATGCGGCCATCGCCGAGGGCCTGAAGGCCCGCCTGGTCGGCAAGGCCACGCACCTGCCGGTGGGCGATGGCGCCAGCGGCCAGGTCGCCCTGGGGCCGATGATCGACCAGAAGCAGCTCTCGCACTTCGATGCGGTGGTCAAGGACACGGTGAAACAGGGCGCCACGCTGGAGGCCGGCGGCACGCACGAGGGCCTTTGCTACAAGCCCACGGTGCTCTCGGGTGTGAAGCCGGGCATGCGCAGCTTCGACGAGGAGCCTTTCGGTCCGGTGGTGAACCTGGTGACGTTTGGCTCTGACGACGAGGCCGTGGCCCTGGCCAACACCAGCCAGGGCGGGCTGGCCGCCGCGGTGATCAGCCGCGACGTGGGCCGCGCCATGGCCATCGGCGAGCGGCTGAACGCCGGCATGGTCCACATCAACGACCAGACCGTCAACGACGACTGCACCAACCCCTTCGGCGGCCCCGGCCTGGGCGGCAACGGCAGTGCGGTCGGTGGACCGGCCGACATCGACGAGTACACGCGCTGGCAGTGGTGGACGGTCAAGGCCGCCCTGCCGCAGTACCCGTTCTGACCCCCACCGCCGCCCGGCTTCGCGCCGGGCGGTGACCCCCGGTTTTTCAACCACACGGACCGGCGCCCCGATGCGCCGGCCAGGAGACAAGCATGACTGTTCAGACACCCCGTTCCGAGGGTGGCGCTTCGCGCCGCCATGTTCTTTCCGCCGGCCTGGCCGCTGCGGGTCTCACCGCCTTCCCCATGCTCGCCCGCGCCCAGGGCAACACCCTGCGCATCGGCGTGGTCAGCCCGCGCTCGGGCCCGCTGGCCCTGTTCGGCGAGGGCGATGGCTTCGTGCTCGACCAGGTGCGCAAGCAGCTGGCCGGTGGCATCGAGGCCGGCGGCAAGCGCTACAGCGTCGAGTTCATTGCCAAGGACACGCAGAGCAACCCGGTGCGTGCCGCCGCCATGGCCAAGGAGCTGATCAACAGCGACAAGGTGGACTTCGTGCTGTCCACCTCCACGCCCGAGACGGTGAACCCGGTGGCCGACGCCTGCGAGGCGGCGGGTGTGCCCGCGCTCTCGACCACCAGCCCCTGGGAGGCGTTCTACTTCGGTCGCGGCGCCAAGCCGGGCGAGCCCTCGCCCTTCAAGTGGACTTACCACTTCTGCTTTGGCGTGGGCAACTTCGCCAAGCTCTATGCCGACCAGTGGAGCAAGGTGCCGACCAACAAGAAGGTGGGCATGCTGCTGCCGGCGGACGCCGACGGCAACGCCATCCGCGGCATGCTGATCCCGGCCTTGCAGAAGGCCGGCTTCACCGTGGTCGACGCCGGCCCGTACCAGAACGGCCTGACCGACTTCTCGGCCCAGATCGCGCTGTTCCGCAAGGAAGGCGTGGAGATCTTCAACACCTTCCCGTTCCCGCCCGACTTCGCCGTGTTCTGGCGCCAGGCCGCCCAGCGCGGGCTGGCCAAGCAGGTCAAGGTGGTGCAGATGGCCAAGGCCGGCCTGTTCGCGGCCGAGCTGGAAGCGCTGGGCCAGCTGGGCAACGGCCTGCACGCGGGCGCCTACTGGCACCGCAGCTTCCCCTTTGCGTCGCCGGCCACGGGCCTGACCAGCACGCAGCTGGCCGACGCCTACGAGAAGGCCAGCGGCAAGGCCTGGAACCAGCAGATCGGCGCCACCGCCTCGCTGTTCGATGCCGCCTTGGCCACACTGCGCAGCGCGGCCGACCCCAAGGACCGCGCCTCGCTGGCGCAGGCCATGTCGCGCCTGAAGGCCGACACCGCCGTCGGTCCGGTGGACTTCACGACCGGCCCGGTGCCCAACTGCGCCACCACCGGTCTGGTGGGCGTGCAGTGGCTGCGCGGCAAGGGCGGGGCCAACAAGTTCGGGCTGGAGATCGTGTCCAACGCCGACCACCCGAAGGTGCCGCTGACGGCCGCCATGAAGCCTTATCAGCTCGGAGCCTGAACGTGTCGCAGACCGTCATCCTCGAAGCCGAAGGCGTGTGCAAGCACTTCGGCCGCCTGCAGGTGCTGCACGGTGTGGACCTGCGCCTGCACCGCGGCGAGGCGCTGGGCGTGGTCGGCCCCAACGGTGCCGGCAAGACCACGCTGTTCGGCGTGCTGGCGGGCACCTTGCCGGCCAGCGGCGGGCGTGTGGTTTTCGATGGCCAGGCCATCGACACCTGGGACGCCGCGCGCCGCTGCCGCGCCGGCATCGCGCGCACGCACCAGGTACCGCGGCCTTTCCTCGGCCTGAGCGTGTACGAGAACACCCTGGTGGCGGCCCAGCACGGCGCCGCCCTGCGCGGACACGCGGCCGAGGCGGCGGTGCGGCACAGCCTGGAGCGCTGCGGGCTGGCCGACCTGGCCCAGCGCCCGGCTGCCACCCTGGGCCTGATGGACCGCAAGCGGCTGGAACTGGCGCGCGCGCTGGCCACACAGCCGCGCGTGCTGCTGCTCGACGAGATCGGCGGCGGCCTGACCGAGGCCGAGCTGCACACGCTCTCGGCCCTGGTGGCCTCGCTGCGCGACGAGGGTCTGACGGTGGTGTGGATCGAGCACGTGCTGCACGCCCTGCTCAAGGTGGTGGACCGCCTGGTCTGCATGGACGCCGGCACTGTGCTGGCGCAGGGCGAGCCGCACACGGTGATGGGCGATCCGCGCGTGGTCGAGGCCTATCTGGGCGGGGTAGCTGCATGAAACAGACACCTGATTTCCCGGTGTTGCTGGAGGCCCGTGACCTCGGCGCCAGCCACGGCCAGCTGGTGGCTGTGCGCGAGGTCTCGCTGCAATTGAAGGCCGGTGAGGTGGTGGCCCTGGTGGGTTCCAACGGCGCCGGCAAGACCACGCTGCTGCGCACCCTGGCGGGCGTGCACCCCGCCGGCGGGGGCAGCGTCCATCTGGCCGGCGCCGACGTGACCGCGCTGCCGGCGCACCGCCGGGTGCAGCAGGGTCTGGCCCTGGTGCCCGAGGGCCGGCGCCTGTTCGCCGACATGACGGTGCGCGAGAACCTGCTGCTGGCCCAGGAGCACCGGGGCGAGCGGCGCGACGGCCCGCCTGCCTGGACCATTGCGCGGGTGGTGCAGGCGCTGCCCGCGCTGGCGCCCCTGATGAACCGGCCCGCCGGCGCGCTCTCGGGCGGGCAGCGCCAGGCCGCGGCCATTGCCCGCGCCCTCATGACCAACCCGCGCGTGTTGCTGATCGACGAGGTCTCCCTGGGCCTGTCGCCGCGCGCGGTGGACGAGGTTTATGCCCACCTGGCCGAGCTGCGAGGGCAGGCCGGCACCACGCTGCTGCTGGTCGAGCAGGACCTGGGGCGCGCCATGGCCTTCGCCGACCGGGTGCTGTGCCTGCGCGAAGGCCGCATCGTGCTGGCCGCCCCCGCCGCCGGGCTCGACCGCCAGACCGTCACCGACGCCTATTTCGGCATGGAGCACGCCACATGATCGACGCCCTGATTCAAGGCACCCTGCTGGGGGGCTACTACGCCGTGCTGGCGGCCGGACTCTCGCTGATGTTCGGCGTCATGCGCATCATCAACCTCGCCCACGGCGACCTGGCCATGGCGGGCGCCTTTGGCGTGTTGTGGCTGGTCGGCCTGGGCTGGTCGCCCTGGCTCGCGGTGCTGGTCACCGTGCCCGCCATGGGGGTGGTGGGCTGGCTGCTGCAGCGCTGGGTGCTGGCGCGCACGCTGCGCTCGGGCGTGCTGCTGCCGCTGCTGGTGACCATGGGGCTGGGCGCGCTGATCCAGAACGGGCTGTATGGCGTGTTCGGCTCCGAGGCGCGCTCGCTGGCCGACGCGCTGGGCGAGCTGTCCTGGGCCAGCTGGACGCTGCCGGGCGACATCGTCGTCGGGCAACTGCCGGTGCTGACCCTGGCGCTGGGCGTGGCGGTGCTGGCCGGGCTGCAGCTGCTGCTCAACCGCACCCGCCTGGGTCGATCCATCCGCGCCGCTTCGTCCGACCCGGAGGCCGCCGCCCTGTGCGGGGTGGACGCGGCCGGCGTGCACCGGGCAGCCGCCGCGATCTCGGTCGGGCTGGCGGCGCTGGCCGGCGCCATGCTGGCCACCCGCGCCACCATCGAACCCTATGGCGGCCCCCTGCTGCTGATCATGGCTTTCGAGGCGGTGGTCATCGGCGGCATCGGTTCGCTCTGGGGCACGCTGCTGGGCGGCGTGCTGCTGGGCCTGGCGCAGAGCTTCGGCGCGCTGGTGTCGCCCCAGGGCTTCCAGCTCGGCGGGCATCTGCTGTTTCTCACTGTGCTGGGCGGTCGCCTGTGGAGCCAGTACCGCCACGGCCTGGGCCTGTCGGTGTGGCCCGTGCCGCGAACCCGTGCGACGGCCCGCCCGGCGACGACCCCGGTGGTGGAGGTGCAGCCATGACGCGCCATCTGCCCTGGATGCTGGCCGCCGCCCTGGCGCTGGCTGCGCTGCCCCTGTTACTCGGCGCCAACGCCATCGACAAGCTCACCACGCTGTTCATCTACATGCTGCTGGCGGCCACCTGGGGACTGCTGGCGGGGCAGGCGGGGCTGGTGTCGGTCGGCCAGCAGGCCTTCTTCGGCCTGGGCGCCTACTTCGCTCTGCGCCTGGTCGACGGCGGCTGGTCCGCCTACCCGGCGCTGTTCGCGGGCGCCGTGGGCGCCGCGGTGGTCGCCTGGGGCCTGTCGTTTTTCGTGCTGCGCCTGAAGGACGGCGAGTTCGCCATCGCCACCTGGGTGGTGGCCGAGGTGATCCGCATCGGGGTGATGCTCGATCCGCTGGTGCAGGGCGAGACTGGCACCTCGCTGATCGCGCTCAACGCGGTCGAACCCGAACTGCGCCGCAACCTCGGTTTCTGGATGGCGCTGGGCTCGCTGGTGCTCATGCTGCTCGTGACGGCCTGGCTGCTGCGCAGCGCGGTGGGCACCGCCACCCGCGCCATCGGCGAGGACGACGAGGCCGCCGCCTCGCTGGGCGTGCGGGTCACGCCCACGCGGCGCCGGGTCTATGTGCTGGCGTCCTTCGGCGCGGCGCTGGCCGGCGTGGCCTGGCTGGCCTCGGCCATCACCTTCCTGCCGCGCACCAACTTTGGCGTGCAGTGGTCGGTGCTGATGCTCTTCATGGCCCTGGTCGGCGGCCTGCGCAGCCAGTGGGGGCCGCTGCTCGGCGCGCTGCTGCTGTTCGTGCTGCAGGAAAGCCTGGGCCACCTGGGCGCCTGGTACCTCGCCGGCCTGGGGGTGGTGGCGGCCGTCTTTGCACTGTGGCTGCCCCGCGGGCTGGCCGGCGTCTGGGACGACTGGCGCGCCCGCCGGGCCTTGGCCGTCACACCCCTTTCCCCATCCGTTCCCTCACTTCCAAGGAGTTCCACACCATGAGCGTGCAAGGCAAAACCATCGTCATCACCGGCGTCAGCTCGGGCATCGGCAGCGACGCCGCCAAGCTGCTGCGTCTGCAGGGCGCCCGTGTCATCGGCGTCGACCGCAACGACCCCATGCTGACCCTGGACGGCTTCGTCAAGGCCGACCTGTCCACCCCCGGGGCCATCGACGACGCCATCGCCCAGCTGCCCGAGCGCATCGACGCGCTGTGCAACATCGCCGGCGTGCCGGGCACCGCGCCGGTGGACCTGGTGGCCAGAGTCAACTACCTGGGGCTGCGCCACCTGACGCTGGGCCTGCTGGACCGCATGACCGGCGGCAGCGTGGTCAACATCTCGTCCATCCTGGGTGCCGAATGGCCGGCCCGGCTGGAGCCGCACCGCGCGCTGGGCCAGACCACCTCGTTTGCCGACGGCCAGGCCTGGCTGGCCCAGCACCCGGTGCCGCAGGAGACCTGCTACCAGTACTTCAAGGAAGCGCTGATCGTCTGGACCTACACCCAGTCGCAGCCCATCTTCATGCAGCACAACGTGCGCATGAACTGTGTGGCGCCCGGTCCGGTGTTCACGCCCATCCTGGGCGACTTTGTGCAGATGCTGGGCAACGAGCGGGTCGAGAAGGACGCCCACCGCATGAAGCGCCCAGCCTTCAGCGACGAGGTGGCCCCGGTGATCGCCTTCCTGTGCAGCGACGCGTCGCGCTGGGTCAGCGGCATCAACCTGCCGGTGGACGGCGGGCTGGCCTCCACCTACATCTGAGCGGAGACGGGCGTGCGGTCGCTTCCCTCTGGACCTTCGGCCTGGCGCTGGATGGCCGGCGCGCTGCTGGCCGCTCTGGCCACGGCGGCGCCGGCCCAGAGCGAGCGGCCGATCCGCGTCGGCGCCGTGAGTGCGCTGGGTGTGCAGGCGGGCTTCCCCGAGTCCTCGCAGGCGGCGCGGCGTTACTTCGATGCCGTCAACGCCGCCGGTGGTGTGAACGGGCGGCGCATCGACTACGTGTCGCTGGACGAAGGCCCCAGCCCCCAGACCGCGGCTGGTGCGGCCCGGAAGCTGATCGCCGACCCCGAGGTGGTGGCCCTGGTGGGAGGCTCGGGCCTGTTCGACTGCCCGGTCAATGCCGCCGCCTACGCGGCCGCTGGCCTGGTGTCGCTGCAGGGGGCCTCGGTGGCGCCCGAGTGCTTTGCGTCCTCGCACATCGTGCCCATGAACAACGGGCCCTATCTGGGCCTGGAGAACGCCGTCGCCTACGCGGTCGAACACCTGAAGCACGCGCGGGTCTGTCTGTCGATCCTGGACCTGCCGGGCATGGCCAGCGGCTACCAGCGCGCGCTGGGACGGCTCAAGCCGTCGCTGAAGGCCGCGCTGGACGACGTGGCCTTCTTGCCACCCGATGCCGACTTCGCCGCCGCCATCCGCGAGCGCCTGGCGCGGCGCTGCGGTGCCATCGTCTTCACCGGCCACGAGCCCACGGTGCTGCGCTGGCTGCAGGAGGCGCAGAAGCAGGGCCTGGGCGAGACCGACTGGATTTTTCTGACCCCGGCCTACACCGACCAGGTGGCCAAGGCCATCCGCGATCCGCAGGCGCGCGTGCACGCCATGGCCGAGTTCGAGCCCTGGCAGAGCGCCTCGCTGGCGATGCTGGACTGGAAGCGTGTGATGCGCGAGGGCGGGCTGCCGCTGAGCGCGCTGTCGCAGGGCGGCTATGTGTCGGCGCAGCTCTTCGTGCGCGTGGCGCGTGGGATCAATGGCCCCGTCACCCGCACCTCGTTCGCACAGGCCCTGCGCGAACTGCCGCCGACCCCGCTCTCGTTCCTGGGCATGCCCTTCCATGTGGGGCAGGCCCGGGTCCACGCGCCCAACCGTTCCAGCCTGCCCGTCGTCTGGCGCAACGGGCTCTGGAAGATCGCCGCCCCGGTCTGGATCGAGGCCCCGCCGCTGGCCGCAGGCCCACCCTGAACAACGACTTTTTCCACCCCGATTTTTTCAACCACAAGAGGAGACTGCATGAACAAGAGCACCCTGTCCCTGGCCGCCCTCGCCCTGTTGGGCGCGACGACCGCGAGCTTCGCCACCGAAGGCGGCGGATCGAGCTACCCCATCGGCGCCGAGAACCACCTGGCCGGCGCGGCACCGCCGCCGGGCGTCTATGTGCTGGAGTACGTCAACGTTTACAGCGCCGACCGCGTCAACGATGGCCAGGGCCGCGCGGTGCCGGTGCCGGGCTTCAAGGTGAAGGCCAACGCCGCAGCCACCCGCATTGCCTGGGTGACGACCACGCCGGTGATGGGCGGTCAGCTGGTGGCCCACGCCATCCTGCCGCTGGTCAACGTGAAGGTCAGCGCCGCGGGGCAGAGCAACTCGGCATCCGGCCTGGGCGATGTGAGCCTGGGCACCGGTGTGGCCTGGCACCACTCGCCGCAGCTGCACAGCGTGCTGGCGCTGGACCTCGTGTTGCCGGTGGGCCAGTACGACGCCGCGGAGCCGGTGAACATCGGCCGCAACTACGCCGCGCTGCAGCCGGCCTACCTGGTGTCCCGGATCGACCCGGCCGGCTTCAACGCCGACGCCAAGATCGGCATGAGCTTCAACCGGACCAACAAGGACACGGGTTACCGCTCGGGCACCGAACTCAACATCGACTACGCGCTGGGCTGGGGCCTGGGCAACGGCTGGGTGCTAGGTGTGGGTGGCCACCTCTACCAGCAGCTGAGCGACGACCGGCAACACGGCGAGACGGTCGCCGGCAACAAGGGCCGCTCATACGCGGTCGGACCCAACCTGAAGTACGACAGCGGCAAGGGCTGGTTCATCACCGCCAAGCTGAGCAAGGAGTTCTCGGTGCGCTCGCGCACCGAAGGCACCTCGTTCTGGATCAAAACCACCATTCCTTTCTGAAGGAGCGCCCATGGCTGAACAGTTCGCCCACATCGACGGCACCCGGCTGCGCTACCGGGACAGCGGGGGCACCGGCCCCGCGGTGCTGATGACGCACGGCATTGGCGAGTCGCTGGAGTTCTGGCACCGGCAGTTCGATGCGCTGGGCCAGTCCCTGCGGCTCATCGCCTGGGACCTGCCAGGGCATGGCCTGTCGGACGAGCGGGCGGACGCCATGACGCTGGAAGGGCAGGCGGCAGTGGCCTGGCAGCTGCTGGACCAGCTCGGGGTTGAACGCGTGCACCTGGTGGGCAACTCGCTGGGCGCGGCCATGTCCCTGCGCATGGCCGCTCAGGGGCCGGGGCGGGTGGCGTCGCTGCTGCTGGCCAACTCGGCCGCCCTGGGGGCCGAGGTATTCGGCGCGTTTCGGCTCATGACGCTGCCGTTGCTGGGCGAGCTGATGAACAAGCCCGGTCCGACCGCGGTGGCGCAGCAGATCAAGGCCATCGTGCACCGCCCCGAGGCGATCACGCCCCAGGTCCGGACCGCGATCGAACGCAACGTGGGCCGCCCGGGCGGCGGCCGGCATTTCCTGGCCCTGCTGCGTGGACTGACCTCGCTGCGGGGGCAGCACGCCCGGGTGTGGCAGCGCTCGCACGACATCCTGCGCCAGCTGCCGGGTCTGCCGGTGCTGTTCGTGCATGGCGAACACGATGTGGTGCTGCCGGCGGATCATTCCCGCCGCGCACACGCCGTGGCGCGCGGGTCGGAACTGGTGGTGCTCGACGACTGCGGGCACACGCCGCAGCTGGAGCAGCCGGCGCAGTTCAACGGGCTGCTTCAGGGCCTGGTCAGCAGCTCGACCATCCCGTAGTTCCTGGCGATGAGTCCGGACTCTTCGAGACTCTTGAGCGCCTTGTTGGCGCTCTGCCGGCTGATGCCCATCATCTGGGCGATCACTTCCTGGGGAACCTTGACATGCCGTTGGGGCGAGACCCGGCTGCCGTAGCCCGACGCAATCCGTTCGAGCCGCTTGAGGATGCGTTGTTCCAGCGACAGAAAGGCGGCCTCCTGGAGAACGTCCATGGCCACGCGCAGCTTGGCGCTGGCCAGGATCCCGATGTGTCGCCAGTGCAGAGGGTGGGCATTCAGCCACTCTTCCAGCCCTGGGCCGTCCACGCAGTGCACCTCGGCGTCTCCGTTGGCGTGGACGGAAAACTGGCGCGGCCCCCGGTCGAGGGTGGTGATCTCGCCAAACCACTGCACCGGCTCCACCTGGGACAGCACCGAGACCTTGCCTTCGGGGTTGATGTTGCTGGCCAGAACGGCCCCGTGCAGCACGCAGAACAACCCGTGGTCCGGGTCCCCCACGCGAAACAGGGGTTCGCCATGCGCCAGCCGCTGGGGCCGGCCGAGCCTGATCAGCGCCGTCTGCAGTTCTTCCGGACACGCCTGAAACCAGCGGTCGGCGCAGAGGGCGCGCCGGAGTGTGACTGTTTTCATGGGTGGATGAACAAAGAATTAAAAAAACGTACGGGATAGTCCGTAAATTGTCCAAAGTTTGACAGTCGAACTAAGTTGGCTTGGGCAAAGTTGGTGCACTGGTCAAACAAGGTAATGCTTAAGCGGTGTATGTCGGAGCCTCTGGCGCTTTGTGATGAGTGGTCAATCTATCTGGATGACGAGGTCCTGCAGCGATGGAAATGAACCCGAATCATGTGCTTGTTGTGGGTGCCCATGAGGATGCTGTCCGCCTGGGGATGGCCCTGCGCCAGGCCGGTGTCGCTGTGAGCTTTCTGGCCGACATGGACGAATGGCCTGCGGAGAGCGGGTTGCCGGCCGAGGAGGTGCATGGCCCGGTGGACCTGGTCCTGTTCGGGGTCAACCCGGACCGTGCGTTGAGCGAGGCCCAGCGGCTGGAGCGCCTGGTGATCACCGGAACCCCGGTGGTCGCGCTGTTGCCCGGGATCCGCCGCCTGTCCTGGGCCGCGAACGCAGCGCCCAGGCTTCAGTGGATCCGCTGTGTGGTCCGGTCCGGCGCGGCGTCGGCGCAGCCCCAGGCACCGGGCGGGTCCGCAAAACCGCTGCTGTGCCTCACCGCCAACAGCCGCCTGGCCCGCTGGCAGGGCTGCTTCGAGCGGGCGGGTTGCGTGGTGGACCTGCGGCCGGACATGCGGGCGGTGCAGTGGGGCCAGACGATGCTGCAGCTGGCCGCGCTGTGTGTGCTGCTGTCGGGACGGTCCATGGACGACTGGCTCCAGTCCCGTTCGGGCCGGACGGAACTGGCCCGGCTGTGGGAGGAAACGCTGGACCTGCTGAAGTTGTCGGATGTGGAACCGGCCCCGATGCTGGGCATCCCCTGGCGGGTGGCGTCCATGATGCTCAGGATGAGCGATGCGCCCTTCGCCTGGCTGGCGGCGCGGCATTTCGTGGCCGTTCGCGAGGAGATTTCAGGGCTCATTCCTTCGAAAGGCGCTCAGCTGGAAATGCAGATCGACGCCAGCTGTGGGGAAGTGATGCGCCTGGCCATGGGCCTGGGCGAGGACGCACCCCGCGCCGTCCGCTTGGCCGAGCAACTGACCCTGCTCTACCGGGTGGCCTTCCATGGCCCGGAAGCCTTGCTGGCCTGGGACCTCTGATGACGGGCGCCGAGACCCGCGAGCCGCAGCGCTCCACCACCAAGCCACCCGCCCAGCCGGCGCGGTTCGCATCGCACCAGGAGGTGATGGAGCGGCTGGCGGGCGACCTGGACAGCCTGGTGGTGGCCGTTCTGGACGACCTGAGCTACGAGATCATCAAGGCCTACGGCAACCGGCTGCCTGCGGACTGCCTGGAATGGATCGGCACCACGGCAACCAACAACGTCCGCCGGCTGGCCAAGGTGATCTATGCCGGCGACGCCACACGCCGCATGACGCTCGACGAGTTCCGTGACAACAGCCGGCCGGAATCGATCCGTTTTCTGGCCATCTGCTGGCTGCGCCCGCAGATGGAACGCAAATTCGGCTCGCTGCCCGCTTCGGTGGGCAGGGTGTTGACGCCCAAGCTCATGCTGCGCAGCCCGGCCCTGTGAACCGGCCTCCCGGTGCACAGGGGGTACGCGCCTCAATGTGGTGAATCCACCGGTGGCGCTGGTCTGGTCACCACTGCCCACTCTCCATGCGGATCGCGACCTCGCAGTCCTCGAAGATTTCGAGCTTGGCGATCTTCACGCGCACGCCGATCACGCCGGGCAGCTGCATCAGCCGCCGCGTGAGTTTGCCGATCAGGCTCTCCAGCAGGTTGACGTGTTCGGCGGTGCACTCGTCGATGATGATCTGGCGCACCTTGCGGTAGTCCAGCACATGGCTGATGTCGTCGTCGTGCGGCAGCAGCGGCTGGGTCCCCTGGTTGAGCTCGGCGTCTACCTGGATCGGCTGCGGGCTGGTCTTCTCGTGCTCCAGGATGCCCAGGTTGGCGTCGAAGCGCAGCCCGGTGAGCGTGAGGATCTGGGTGCCGGCGTAGTTCGGGGTGTTCATGGGCGTCCGCCTCACATCATCGAAAAGTCGCGCTCGAAGCGCATCAGGTGCTGGCCACCGTCGACCAGCAGCGTGGTGCCGGTGATGGACCGGTTGGCCAGCGCGAAGGCCACGGTGGCGGCCACGTCCTCCGGGGTGGACGACCGGCCCAGCGGCGACTGGCGGTGCAGCGCCTGGAATTTCTCGTCGGAGAGCAGGTGGCTGGTCAGCGTCAGGCCCGGGGCCACGCCGACCACGCGCACGCGCGGCGCCAGCGCCAGCGCCAGCATGCCGGTGGCGGCTTCGAGCGCGGCCTTGGACAGGGTGTAGCTGAGGAAGTCGGGGTTGAGGTTCCAGAGCTTCTGGTCCAGCAGGTTGACCACCGCACCGTCCGCATCGCGCGCGGCCAGGTGCGCGTGCAGCGCCTGCGCCAGCAGGATGGGCGCGCCGGTGTTGCTGCGCAGATGGTTTTCCATGGTGGCAAAACCAAAGCTGCTGGCATCGTCGTGCTCGAACAGCGAGGCGCTGTTGACCACGGCGTCGATTGCGCCGAAGTGCGCCACGACGGCCGGCAGCAGGGCGCGCACCGCCGCCTCGTCGGCCAGGTCGGCGCCGAAGGTGGCGGCGCTGCCCGGGCGTCCGGTCAGCGCGTCGCAGTCGCGCGCGGTCTGCCCGGCTTCGGCTGCCGACTGCCGGAAGTGCACCGCGACGTTCCAGCCGGCGCGGGCCAGCGTGAGCGCAATCTCGCGGCCCAGGCGTTTGCCGGCACCGGTGACCAGCGCGGTGCGGATCGGGGGCGGGGAAGAGGGGGGAGTTCCGGACATGGTGGGCGGTCGATCCTGGACAATCGGCGGGTGAACACCGACACAGTGAACCAGCCCGGCAGTGTAACGAGCGCCCTCCTGCAGCGCGTGGCCGAGGCCATCCGCGAGCATGGCGGCTGGCTGCCCTTCGACCGCTTCATGGCCATCGCCCTGTACGAGCCTGGTCTGGGCTACTACGCCAACGCCACCCCGAAGTTCGGCCAGATGCCGCAGGGCGTGGCCGGGCAGGGCAGCGACTTTGTGACCGCGCCCGAGCTCTCGCCGCTGTTCGGCCACACCCTGGCGCGCCAGGTGGCACAGGCGCTGAAAGCCACCGGCACCGACGAGGTCTGGGAGTTCGGTGCCGGCACCGGCGCTCTCGCGCTGCAGGTGCTGGACGCGCTCGACGCCCTGGGCCAGCCGCTGCGCCGCTACACCATCGTCGACCTCTCGGGCAGCTTGCGCGAGCGCCAGCAGGCCACGCTGGCCAGGCGTGCGGACCGGGTGGTCTGGGCCGACCGGCTGCCCGAGGTGTTCGACGGCGTGGTGATCGGCAACGAGGTGCTGGACGCGATGCCGGTTCAACTGCTGCGCCGCGTCGGCGGGCAGGTCGACGGCACCTGGCACGAGCGCGGTGTGGCACTGGCCGACGGCGGGCGCCTGGCCTGGGCCGACCGGCCGACCGCGCTGCGGCCGCCGCTGGACATCGAGGGCCCGCACGACTACCTGACCGAGATCCACATGCAGGGCGAGGCCTTCATCCGCACGCTGGCCGAGCGCCTGGTGCGCGGTGCGGCGTTCTTCATCGACTACGGTTTCCCCGAGGCCGAGTACTACCACCCGCAGCGCCACATGGGGACGCTGATCTGCCACCGTGCGCACCGCAGCGACGACGACCCGCTGACCGATCTGGGGCTCAAGGACATCACCGCCCACGTCAACTTCACCGGCATCGCGCTGGCCGCGCAGGACGCCGGCATGGCGGTGCTGGGCTACACCTCGCAGGGGCGTTTCCTGATCAACTGCGGCCTGCTGGAGGTGGCGAAAGACGCAGGCCCTCGCGAGAACGCCATGCTCTCCAAGCTGGTCAACGAGCACGAGATGGGCGAGCTGTTCAAGGTGATCGGCCTGGCGCCAGCGCCCAGCGCCGAAGGCTGGCACCCCATCGGTTTCGCTGCAGGCGACCGCACCCACAGACTATGAAGCACCCCCGCCACGCTTCGCGTGACCCCCTCCAGGGGGCGGCCACTGCGGCCCGGCAAAGCCGGTTCCGCGGCGCCACTGGGTCAAGCCCTTCCATTACCAAGCCAACCGGGGTGCGAGATTGATCCGCTGGATGATCGTCATCTTCCTGGCCCTGCTGCTGATCAGCTGGTTTACGCCGCTGCTGCACAAGCTGGGCTTCGGCAAGCTGCCGGGTGACCTGCGCTTCAAGGCCTTCGGCCGCGAGTGGTTCATCCCGCTGACCACCACCATCCTGCTGAGCTTCATCGCCAGCCTGATCGGCCAGGTCATCTGAGTACCGGCTGCATACCCTGCGGGGTGTCCCTTGAAGTGGTGCCGATGGTCCCCATCTGCGCGGAAACCCTGGAGCCGCCCATGACCGTCGCCACCGAATCCCTGCACGTTGTCTGCCCGCACTGCCACACCACCAACCGCGTGGCACCGGCCGATCTGTCGGCCACCCCCGATTGCGGCAAGTGCCACCGCCCGCTGTTCGACGGTCACCCGGTCGCGCTGGACGAGGCAGCGTTCGAGAAGCACATCGCGCGCTCGCAGCTGCCTGTGCTGGTCGATTTCTGGGCCCCCTGGTGCGGCCCCTGCCGCATGATGGCGCCGCAGTTCGCGGCGGCGGCGAAGCAGCTGGAACCCCATGTGCGCCTGGCCAAGGTCAACACCGAAGAAGCGCAGGCGCTGGGCGCGCGGCTGAACATCCGCAGCATCCCGACGCTGGCGCTGTTCGTGAACGGTCGCGAGGTGGCGCGTCAGCCGGGTGCCATGGGTGCGGCCGACATCGTGCGCTGGACCCGCTCGCAGCTCGCCTGAAGCACCCGTTAGGGGCAGGGCGGCTGTAATTTGGTTACAGCTCCGGCATAATTCCGGGACCTTTTCCGGAACCGATGCCATGTCCCTGACCCCCTCCGACACCGCCCGGCTGCTGGCCGACATCGGCGGCACCAACGCCCGTTTCGCCTGGCAGGCCGCACCCGGCGCGCCGATCACCGACGTGCAGGTGCTCCCCGGTGCGCAGTACCCCACGCTGCAGGCGGCGATGCACGCCTACCTCGACGGCCTGGGCCGCGGCGCGCCCGCGGCGGTGGCCATTGCCATCGCCAACCCGATCACCGGCGACCAGGTCCGCATGACCAACCACGACTGGGCCTTCTCCCAGTCCGCTGTCAAGGCCGAGTTCGGCCTGCGCACGCTGCGCATGCTCAACGACTTCACCGCCCTGGCCCTGGCCCTGCCGGACCTGCCGGCGGACGAACTGCGCCAGGTCGGTGGCGGCGCGGCGGTGCCCGGCGTGGCCATGGGCCTGGTCGGCGCCGGCACCGGGCTGGGTGTCTCCGGACTGTTGCCAGACGGCCGCGGCGGCTGGGTGCCGCTGGAGGGCGAGGGCGGCCACGTCACGCTGCCCGCGACCACCGCGCGCGAGCGCATCGTCATGGACGGTCTGATCCGCCGCTACGGCCATGCCTCGGCCGAGCGTGTCTGCTGCGGCCAGGGCCTGGTCGACACCTGCGCCATCCTCTGCGAGGCCGACGGCGTGACGGTCCAGGGGCTCGATTCCGCCAGCGCGGTGAGCGCGGCCGCGCTCAAGGCCGGCCACCCGCAGGCGCTGGAGACCCTGAACATCTTCTGCGCCATGCTGGGCTCGGTGGCCGGCAACCTGGCGCTGACGCTGGGCGCGCGCGGCGGGGTGTACGTGGGCGGCGGCATCGTGCCGCGCCTGGGGGCCTGGTTCGACAGCTCGCCCTTCCGCGAGCGCTTCGACAACAAGGGCCGCTTCACCGGTCTGCTGCAGGGCATGCCGGTCTGGGTCATCACCTCGGCCCAGTCGCCCGCGCTGCTGGGCGCGGCCCGCGCGCTGGACGGCCACCGCTGAAACTTTGTCACCAGCGGAGTGGAAGGGCAGGGACCTCGGGTTTCTGCGGATGTAATATTTCTTTAATTAAAGATAAATTACAGACATCCGGCGGCATGGTGCCGCTCTGGATGGTTCCGCGCCGTGCACGCCCTCGCGTGCGGCGTCCCTTCTTTACTGGAGACATGATGATGAAACTCTCGAAACTCGCCACCGCCGTTGCCTTCGTGATGGCCGGCTCCGCCGCCGTCGCTGGCGAGGTGGAAGTCCTGCACTGGTGGACCTCGGGCGGTGAGGCCAAGTCGGTGGGCGAGCTCAAGAAGATCATGCAGAGCAAGGGCCACACCTGGAAGGACTTCGCCGTGGCCGGCGGTGGTGGTGACGCCGCCATGACCGTGCTGAAGAGCCGCGTCGTCGCCGGCAACCCGCCCGCCGCCGCCCAGATCAAGGGCCCCGGCATCCAGGAATGGGCGAACGAAGGCGTGCTGGCCAATCTGGACGCCGTCGCCAAGGCCGAGAAGTGGGACAGCCTGCTGCCCGGCGTGGTCGCCGATGTCATGAAATACAAGGGCAACTACGTGGCCGCGCCGGTGAACGTGCACCGCGTCAACTGGATGTGGGCCAACGCCAATGTGCTGAAGAAGGCCGGCGTGGCCAGCGCGCCCAAGACCTGGGACGAGTTCTTCGCCGCCGCCGACAAGGTCAAGGCCGCCGGCCTGATTCCTGTGGCCCACGGTGGCCAGAACTGGCAGGACTTCACCACCTTTGAATCGGTGGTGCTGGGCGTCGGTGGCGCCAAGTTCTACCAGGACGCCCTGGTCAAGCTGGACCAGAAGGCCCTGACCAGCCCGACCATGACCAAGTCGCTGGAAACCTTCCGCAAGATCAAGTCCTACACCGACCCCGCCGCCCCGGGCCGCGACTGGAACCTGGCCACGGCCATGGTGATCCAGGAGAAGGCCGCGTTCCAGTTCATGGGTGACTGGGCCAAGGGCGAGTTCACCGCCGCCGGCAAGGTGCCGGGCAAGGACTACATCTGCGCCGCCGCCCCGGGCACGGGCAACGCCTACACCTTCAACGTCGACTCGTTCGCGATGTTCAAGCTCAAGGACGCCGCCGCCCAGAAGGCCCAGGGCGACCTGGCCGCCGCCATCATGGGCAACGAGTTCCAGGAAGTCTTCAACCTGAACAAGGGCTCCATCCCGGTCCGTCTGGGCATGAAGATGGACAAGTTCGACGACTGCGCCAAGCTCTCCAGCAAGGACTTCGTCGACACCGCCAAGAGCGGTGGCCTGGTGCCCTCGATCGCCCACGGCATGGCGGTCAGCCCGGCCGCTGAAGGCGCCATCAAGGACGCCGTCAGCCAGTTCTGGAACGACGACAAGATCTCGGTCGCCGACGGTGTGAAGAACATCGCCAAGGCCGCGACCACCAAGTAAGTCCCGTCCGGTGCCACACCCGGTTTTCATCCGCCCCGTCACCGGGGAGGGTGGGACGGGTGTTGCCCGCCGGACGCCCGCCACCCCTTCTCCTCGCTTCACCATGCTCCATCACCAAGGCTTCCGTCGCGTGTGCGCGCCGCTGCTGGCGTCGCTGTTGCTGGCCGCCGGCTCCGGTGTCCGGGCGGGTGAGGTCGAGGTGCTGCACTACTGGACCTCGGGTGGCGAGGCCAAGTCGCTCGCCGAACTCAAAGGCCTGATGGCCCAGCGCGGCCACAGCTGGAAAGACTTTGCGGTGGTCGGCGGTGGCGGGCAGAACGCCATGGACGTGCTCAAGGCCCGTGTGCTGGCGGGCAACCCGCCGGCCGCGGCCAACATCAAGGGCCCGGCGATCCAGGAGTGGGCGGCGCTGGGCGCGCTGACTAACTTGGACGCCATGGCCTCCTTCGACCGCTGGGACGAGGTGCTGCCCAAGGTGGTGGCCGACCAGATGAAGCACAAGGGCCGCTACGTGGCCGTGCCGGTCAACGTGCACCGGGTGAACTGGCTCTGGGCCAACGCCGAGGTGCTGCGCCAGGCGGGCGTGAACGAGGCGCCGCGCAATTTCGACGAATTCTTCAAGGCCGCCGACAAGGTGCGTTCGGCCGGTCTGATCGCCCTGGCCCACGGTGGCCAGGACTGGCAGGACTTCACCACCTTCGAGTCGGTGGTGCTGGGCGTGGGCGGTGCGAAGTTCTACGACGCGGCCCTGGTGAAGCTGGATGCGCAGGCCCTGGGCAGCGACACCATGCGCCGTTCGCTCGACACCTTCCGGCGCCTGCGCGGCTATGTCGATGCCGCCTCGCCCGGCCGCGACTGGAACGCCACCACCGACCTGGTCATCAAGGGCAGGGCGGGCTTCCAGTTCATGGGCGACTGGGCCAAGGGCGAGTTCCTCGCCGCCGGCCAGCAGCCGGGCAAGGACTTCCGCTGCTTCCCGGCGCCCGGCACGGCCGAGGCCTTCACCTACAACGTCGATTCCTTCGCCATGTTCCAGCTCAAGGCCTGGGAGGCGCAGAAAGCCCAGGGCTACCTGGCCTATCTGCTGATGGGGCAGGACTTCCAGGAGCGCTTCAACCTGCGCAAGGGCTCGATCCCGGTGCGGCAGAACGTGGCCATGGACAAATTCGACGAATGCGCCAAAGTCTCCGCCCAGGACTTTGGCAAGACCGCCAAGGCCGGCACCCTGGTGCCCTCGGTGGCCCATGGCATGGCACTCGCCCCGGGGCAGCAGGCGCAGATGCGCAAGCTGGTCTCGGATTTCTGGAACAACCCGCAGATGTCGGTCAATGACGCACAGAAACAACTGCTGGCCCTGGCGGCCGGCCCACAGAAGTCCCCGCAATGAAATCCTTTGAAAACCTGCTGCCCAAGCTGGTGATCGCACCGGGCTTCGTGCTCGGCTTTGCCTTCATCTACGGGCTGATGATCTGGAACGGCGTGCTGTCCATGACCGGCTCGCGCATGCTGCCCAACTACGAGAACTTCGTGGGCCTGGAGCAGTACGCGCAGCTGTGGACCATGGACCGCTGGTACGTGGCCCTCAAGAACCTGGGCATCTTCAGCGTGCTCTATGTTGGCGGCTCGATGCTGGTCGGCATGGTGCTGGCGATCTTCCTGGACCAGAAGATCCGCGCCGAAGGCTGGCTGCGCACCATCTACCTCTACCCCATGGCGCTGTCGTTCATCGTGACCGGTACGGCCTGGAAGTGGATCCTCAACCCCAGCGACGGCCTGCAGAAGCTGATGCACGATCTGGGCTGGACCAGCTTCAATTTCGACTGGCTGGTGCAGTCCGACTACGCCATCTACTGCGTGGTGATCGCGGGCATCTGGCAGTCGGCCGGCTTTGCGATGGCGCTGTTCCTGGCCGGCCTGCGCGGCATCGACGACAGCATCATCAAGGCGGCCCAGATCGACGGCGCCTCGCTGCCGCTGATCTACTGGCGCATCATCCTGCCCATCCTGCGCCCGGTGGTGTTCTCCACCATCCTGGTGCTCTCGCACCTGTCGATCAAGAGCTTCGACCTGGTGATGGCCCTCACCGCCGGCGGCCCCGGTTACGCCACCGATGTGCCCGCCACCTTCATGTACACCATGAGCTTCACGCGCGGCCAGATCGGCCTGGGCGCAGCCAGCGCCACCATGATGCTGGCGACCGTGGCGGCCATCGTGGTGCCCTATCTGTACAGCGAACTGCGGAGCAAGCCCCATGACCGCTAAATCCCTGACCTTCGGCCGGGTGTTCACCTACGGCCTGCTGCTGGTGGCGGCGCTGTTCTTCCTGGCGCCGCTGTACGTGATGGTCGTCACCTCGTTCAAGGACGCCGACCAGCTGCGCGCCGGCAACCTGCTGAGCCTGCCGACCTCGCTCAACCTGGACGCCTGGCACCTGGCCTGGAACACCGCCTGCACCGGCGTCGACTGCCGCGGCCTCAAGCCCTACTTCATGAACTCCGTGTTCATGGCGGTGCCCGCGGTGCTGATTTCCACCGCCTGGGGCGCCATCAACGGCTACGTGCTGTCCATGTGGAAGTTCCGCGGCTCGGAGGTGCTGTTCGGCTTTCTGCTGTTCGGCGTGTTCATGCCGTTCCAGGTGGTGCTGCTGCCCATGAGCCAGGTGCTGGGCTGGCTGGGGCTGTCCAGCTCCATCGGCGGGCTGGTGCTGGTGCACTGCCTGGCCGGCATGGCCGGCACCACACTGTTCTTCCGCAACTACTACACCGCGGTACCGCGCGAACTGGTGAACGCCGCGCGCATCGACGGCGCGGGCTTCTGGCGCATCTTCTGGCGCATCGTGCTGCCGATGTCCACGCCCATCATGATGGTGACGCTCATCTGGCAGTTCACCAACATCTGGAACGACTTCCTGTTCGGCGTGGCCTTCAGCGGCGCCGACAGCAAGCCGGTGACTGTGGGCCTGAACAACATGGCCAACACCACCAGCAGCGTCAAGAACTACAACGTGGACATGGCCGCGGCGATCATCGCCGGCCTGCCCACCATGCTGGTCTACGTCCTCGCGGGCCAGTACTTCGTCAAGGGTCTGACGGCCGGCGCCGTCAAAGGTTGAATCACATGGCTTCTCCACTCCACATCAAGGGCATCCGCAAGGCTTTCGGCAAGGGCGACAAGGCGGTCGAGGTGCTCAAGCGCATCGACATCGACGTCGCGCCGGGCGAGTTCCTCATCCTGGTCGGCCCCTCGGGCTGCGGCAAGTCCACGCTGCTGAACATCATTGCCGGCCTCGAAGAGCCCACCGAAGGCGAGCTGCACATCGGCGGCAAGAACGTGATCGGCATGCCGCCGGCGCAGCGCGACATCGCCATGGTGTTCCAGAGCTACGCGCTCTACCCGACCATGAGCGTGGCCGACAACATCGGCTTCGCGCTGGAGATGCGCAAGGTGCCCAAGGCCGAGCGCGAGAAGCGCATCCAGGAAGTGGCGGCCATCCTGCAGATCCAGCACCTGCTGGACCGCCGGCCGGCCCAGCTCTCGGGTGGACAGCGCCAGCGCGTGGCCATGGGCCGTGCCCTGGCGCGCGACCCGCAGCTGTTCCTGTTCGACGAGCCGCTGTCCAACCTGGACGCCAAGCTGCGCGTGGAGATGCGCGCCGAGATCAAGCGCCTGCACCAGCACAGCGGCATCACCACGGTGTATGTGACGCACGACCAGATCGAGGCCATGACCCTGGGCAGCCGCATCGCGGTGATGAAGGACGGCATCCTGCAGCAGATCGGCACGCCCGACCAGATCTACCGCCGTCCGGCCAACACCTATGTGGGCGGCTTCATCGGCTCGCCGACCATGAACTTCATCAACGGCCGTGTCGAGCGCGCCGGTGAGGGCGGCCGCTTCGTGTTCGAAGGCGGCGCGCTGGACATTCCCTGCCCGGAAGGCCCGGAGGCCACGCTGGGCCAGCGGCCCGAGCACATCCACCTGAACGCCGACGCCAGCTGGCGCGGCGAGGTGGTGCTGGTGGAGCCGACCGGCGCCGACACCTACGTGGTGGTGAAAACGGCTGTGGGCCTGATCACGGTGCGCGAGGCGGCCAACACCAAGGTGGCGGTGGGTGACAACGTCGGCATGACGGTCAGCGGCCGTCACAACAACTGGTTCGACAAGACCACGGGCGCGCGCATCACCGAGATGGATTCGAGTTCGCTGTTCGTCGGCTGAAGGCTCAGTTCAGTCGCAGAACCACCCGCAGCCCATGGGGTTGCAGGTGTTCGGCCGTCGCCTCGCCGCCGTGGCGGCGAGCGATCTCGCGGACGATGGCCAGCCCGAGGCCACAGCCGCCCGGCAGCTCGCTGGCGCGCCAGAAGCGCTGGAACACATGGGCCATGTCGGCCTCCGACAGGCCGGGGCCGTTGTCCTCCACCAGCAGGCGCGTGCGCTCGCCGTCGGCCTCGACCTTGAGCGTCACCGCGCTGCCGCGTGGCGTGTAGCGCAGGGCGTTGTCGATCAGGTTGGCCATGGCCTCGCGCAGCTGCAGCGCGTCGCCCTCCACCATGCGGTGCTCCTCGCCCTCGAAGCCCAGGTCCACCCCGGCGGCCACCGCGCGCGGGGTCCATTCCCGCGCCACGTCGCGCGCCAGGGCCGCCAGATCCAGCGGCTCGCGCCGCGCCGTGGTTTCGGTACGGGCCAGTGTGAGCAGCTGGTGCACCAGGTGGGCGCTGCGTTCGGCGCCGGTGCGCACCTTGGTCAGGCGTGCGCCCAGCACCGGGTCGCTGTTCTCGCGCTGCGCCAGCTCGACCTGGCTGATCAGCCCGGCCAGCGGCGTGCGCAGCTGGTGCGCCGCATCGTTGATGAAGCGCTTCTCCTGGTTCACGTTGCGCGCCACCTCATCCAGCAGGCCGTTGATGGCCTGCACCAGCGCGTGCACCTCGTTGGGCGCCTGCGTCATGCCGATGGGCGAGAGTGCGTTGACCGAGCGGTTCTCCAGCTGGGCCGTCAGTCGCGTCAGCGGCGCCAGGCCGCGCTGGATGCCGCCGTACACCGCCAGGCTCAGCAGCACGCCGGCCGCCAGCAGCGGAGCCAGCATGTCGGCGATCAGCTCGCGCGCGATGCGCTGCTGCACCGCCAGGCTCTTGCCGACCTGCACGCGCAGGGTCTGCGGCGCATTGACCTCGCCGTAGTTCACGTCCAGCGCCACGATGCGCAGCGGCTTGCCGTCGATCTCGGAGGCGTAGAGCAGGGGCTCCTCGGTGCCGACCGTGCCCTCAGGCGGCTGCGGCAGTGTCTGGTTGCCGAGCAGGAACTGACCCGGTGGCGAGGACACCATGTAGCTGATGCGGTCCTTCGGGTCCTGCTCCAGCACGTCCTGCGCCGCGCGTGGAAAGTCGATCAGCAGGCCCGAGCCGATGGGTTTGACCTGGCGTGCCAGCGCCCGCACCGACTGGGTCAGCGACTGGTCGATGCCCTTCTCGGCGTAGGACAGCGCGATGCGGTAGGCCAGCAGGCCGCCACCGGCCCAGAGCACCAGCTGCGGCAGCAGCAGCCACAGCAGCAGCTGGCGCCGCAGCGAGAGCCGGGTGGTGGTCGCGGCCGTCATGGCGCGCCGGTGTTTTCCAGCAGGTACCCGAGGCCGCGGATGTTGCGGATGTTCAGTGTCGAGCCGGCGAGCTTGCGCCGCAGGCGGTGCACGTAGACCTCCAGCGCGTTGGAGGTCACCCCTGTTTCGCCGGGGTCGGACTGCCAGACCGCCAGCACATCCTCGCGACTGACCACCTGGCCGCTGTGGCGCACCAGCAGGTCCAGCAGCGACCACTCGCGCTGGGTCAGGTCGATCACCTCGTTGCCCAGCCAGGCGCGCGGCAGCACCGGGTCCAGCCGCAGCGTGCCTGGCGCGGGCGGTGGCGGCACCTGCGGGCTGGGGCCGAAGGCCGGCAGGCTGGCACGGCGCAGCATGGACTGCAGGCGCGCCAGCAGCTCGTCGCGGTTGAAGGGTTTGGTGAGGTAGTCGTCGGCGCCGGCATTCAGGCCCTCGACCCGGTCCTCGATGCCGTCGCGCGCGGTCAGGATCAGCACCGGCAGCGCGGGCAGGCGCTGGCGCAGGCGGCGCAGCACGGTCAGGCCATCCACCCTGGGCAGGCCCAGGTCGAGCACCACGCCTTCGTAGGCCTCGGTGTCCAGGCGGCTGAGCGCCTGCTCGCCATCGACCGCGGTGTCGATGCGGTGACCGGCCTGCATGAGCTGGGCACTCAGGCCGTCGCGCAGCAGTTCGTCGTCTTCAACAATCAGCAAATGGGCCATGCGTCCGATTATCCGGCGAGCGGCTCAGCCGTCCTGCATGTCCCAGCGGAAGCCGCAGCGCTTGCAGCACACCGGCACCAGCCGCCGCGCATCGCTGCGGGCGTCGTCCGGCACCAGCAGCAGGCCGTAGGCCTTGCACTGGCCGCAGTTGGCCTGGTTGGCCATTTCCTCGGCGTGCATCAGCAGGTAGAGGTAGCGCCGCAGCGCCCACAGCGCGATCGCCGCACAGGCCAGCACGAAGCCCGTGTCCAGCAGCTTCTCGCCCCAGCTGCCACCCTGGAAGGCCTCGAAGCTGGCGATCAGGGCCACCGAGGCCAGCAGCGCCAGCGCCATGTGGGCGTGGCTGGAGAGCAGCTCCCGTTCGTACCACTTGCGGAACCCGTAGCGGCGGATGCCGTCGGCCAGGGTGGGGTTGAACGGGTTGCGCTGGGCCATGGCCGTCTCCTAGGTCGGGCTCTCCGCTTTCAGCGCCTGGGCCACGGCGGCCGCGCGGGCGGCGTGCAGGGCCTGGGCGATGCGCGGGCCGGCGTCGGCCGCGGGCAGATCGGCAACATTCTCGCGCGATCGCCCGATCTGCTGCATCACCTGGCGAGCAATGACCCCGCTGTCGACCGTCTGCGCCGCGCGCAGCGCGCCCTGCATCCGTTCGCGCTGGGGATAGGCCTGTTCCTCAAAGCCCAGGCGCCCCCGGGCGTCGCACTCGCAGGCCAGCAGCACCTCGTCAAAACGCTCCGGGCGGCGGATCGCGTCGCAGCGCTCCAGCAGCCGCAGCAGCGCCGCCGCACCCAGCCCTTCGCAGCGGTGGATGTGGCCGTGTTCGCGCGCCACCACGTCGGCCAGTTCCCGGCATTCGCGCGGCACGCGCCAGCGCTCGCACACGTCCTTGAGCAGCTCTGCGCTGCGCACTTCATGGTCGATGTGGCGTGGCAGCACGTCGGCCGGCGTCGTGCCCTTGCCCAGGTCGTGGCACAGGCAGGCGAAGCGCACCGGCAGGCTGGCGCCCAGGCGGGCGCTCATGTCCAGCACCATCATCAGGTGCACGCCAGTGTCCACTTCCGGGTGGTAGTCCGCGCGCTGCGGCACGCCCCAGAGCCGGTCCACTTCGGGCAGCAGCCGCACCAGCGCGCCGCAGTCCCTGAGCACCTCGAACATGCGGCTGGGCCGCTGCTCCATCAGGCCGCGCGAGAGCTCCTGCCAGACCCGCTCGGGCACCAGGTGGTCGACCTCGCCGTCTTCGACCATGTGTGCCATCAGCGCCTGCGTGTCGGGCGCGACTGTGAAGTCGGGGAAGCGGGCGGCGAAACGCGCCAGCCGCAGGATGCGCACCGGGTCTTCGGCGAAGGCGCCGGTGACGTGGCGCAACACGCGGTTCTGCAGGTCGCTCCAGCCGCCGTAGGGGTCGATCAGTGCGGCGCGCGCCGGGTCGTCGGACTCGGCCTGGGCCACCGCCATCGCGTTGATGGTCAGGTCGCGCCGCGCCAGGTCCTGTTCCAGCGTGACGCCGGGGTCGGTGTGGAAGGCAAAGCCGTGGTAGCCGGGGGCGGTCTTGCGCTCGGTGCGGGCCAGCGCGTACTCCTCGCGCGTCTGCGGGTGCAGGAAGACCGGGAAGTCCTTGCCGACCGGCAGAAAACCCTGAGCCGCCATGGCCTCGGGCGTGGCCCCAACGACCACCCAGTCGCGGTCCACGTGGGCAGCGGCGGCGGTGTCGCGGGCGAGCAGGGCGTCGCGCACGGCGCCGCCCACCAGGTAGATGTCCATGCCGCAAGTGTAGACAGCGGCCTGCCTCCCACCAGCGTGCGCGGTCAGACCTCCAGCACCATCGACCGGCTGATGCGGCCAGTACCACCGGCCATCAGGCGGGTGATGCGGCCTTGCTCGTGTTCCAGCACCACCCGGATCAGGCTCGGCGACGGGGGGTGCATTAACCAGCCTTGCTCGATGAGCAGCACCCGATCCGGGACGCCCAGCACGTCGTGCAGCAGGCAGGCCAGCGGCCCCGCTGCCATGCCGGTGCCTGCCTCCTCGGGAATGCCGAACCGGGGTGCGAACATGCGCGCGCCTGCATGGCGACCCGGACGCTGCGTTTCCGTGGTGAAGGCGTAGAAGCCGATCAGGTCCAGCTCGTCACTGATGGCCTGCACCAGGTCCTGCCGGGGGGTGAGGTTGGCCAGGGCACGCGCGTCCGGCAGGGCGACCAGCAGAAAGGCGTTGCCCGTGCTGACCACATGCGGGGCCACCCCACCTGTTCCCTGCGCTGGCAGAAGTCCCAGGGACGACGCGATCCGGGCGCCCAGCTCCGATGCGGGGTCGACACGGGTGTAGGTCGGCGCGGTCTGCTCCATGAAGGCCATGTCGCCGTCCAGCAGGATGTCGCGGGGACCGTCCACCGTCTCCTTCGAGAAGCGGCCTTCCCCGAGCACGCCCTGTTGTCGGAGCAGGGAGAAGGTGGCGATGGTCGCGTGCCCGCAGTGGGCGATCTGTCGCGTAGGCGTGAAGAACTCCAGCCTGACGGAGGCCATCTGCGACGCCGAAACGAACGCGGTCTCGGACAGGCCCACCTGCCGCGCAATCGACAGTTTCTGGGCCGCGGTCAGCGCGTCAGCGTCCAGCACCACGCCGGCGGGGTTGCCGCCGCCGGGGGCATCGGGGAAGGCGTTGACGATGTGAACGGCGACCTGCATGGGGTCCGTCCTGTGGTCGCGTCGGCTGGCGTCAGGGCCGGCTGCGGTAGGGCTCGTCGAAGTCGATGAAGTCGTGTTCGGCCAGGGCCTGCTGGACCCAGGTCTGCACCGCCGGCAGCTGGTGCACGCGGTCCACGTACGCCGCCACTGTGGGGCTCACGGGCAGGGCGTAGGTGCGGATGCGCGAGCACACCGGGGCGAAGTAGGCGTCGGCGATGCCGAAATCGCCGAACAGCATCGGCCCGCCGTGTTCGGCCAGCAGGCCGGTCCACATGGCTTCAAGCCGCGCGATGTCGGCGCGCACGCCGGCCTGGTCGCGCCAGACGATGCGGCCGGCCTCGGGCAGCGAGGCCTCGATGTTCATCGGGCAGTGGCTGCGCAGGGCCGTGAAGCCGCTGTGCATCTCGGCGCAGACGCTGCGTGCCCGCGCACGGGCCTTCGCGTCGGACGGCCACAGGTGCTTCTCGGGAAAACGCTCGGCCAGGTACTCGGCGATCGCCAGCGTGTCCCAGACCACGAAACCTTCGTCCACCAGCACCGGCACCTTGCCCACCGGGTTGATGGCTGCAACCACCGACTTGAAGGCCGATTGCGCATCGAACGAGTCGAAGCGCACCATTTTTTCTTCAAAGGGGATGCCGGCCCCGGTCAACAGCACCCAGGGGCGCATGGACCAGGACGAGTAGTTCTTGTTGCCGATGTAGAGCTGCAGTGCCATGGGTTCCTCCAGTTGAGATCCCGCATGGTAGGGCGCTGGCCGCGGGCCATTGATGACAAAGAGGCGGCCGATTGATTCGCCGCCTGCCGACAAGGGGGTCAGGCGTATTTTTCGAGGATGCGGGTCGAGCGCTCGACCTCGCGGATGGTCTGCTCTTCCGAGTCCGACACCGCGACGGCCTCCATCACCGAGCAGGCCATCATCCGGTAGAAGGCCTTGTCCATGGCCTTGCGCGCAGCCGACATCTGCTGGGCCACGTCTTCGCAGGAGCGCCCGCTTTCGACCATGTCGATCAGCCCCCGCACCTGGCCTTCAATGCGCTTGAGGCGGTTGACCACGTCGCGCTGGTGTTCCGAACGGAAGGCGGATGCCGCGGCGTCGGTGGACGACGTCGGCTTGGTTTTGGCAGAAGTGCTGGCCATGTTGTGTCTCGGTTGGATGGGACCGGGGGAGTGTGCCAAAAAACCCCGGGCACGGGTGCCGCCCGGCGCGATGCTTTGGGAGTGGTATCGAAATTACCCTACCCCCTAGGGTAATCGCCGATGGCGATATTCGGATGCACGGATACGGTGTGGTCTGTCGGTGGCGTTGACAAATGTCAGGTCGGCGCCGCGGTCCACCTCTCATTCATTCGCCCTTCGAGGACATTTCCATGCGCATCTGGACACGAATTTCTGTTGCATCGGCCTTGCTGGCCACCGCGCTTCTGACCACCGGCTGTGGCACGGTCGCGACCATCGGCAAGCTCGAGGACGGCGCCGGTGGCGAGGCCTCCCGCATGTGGGACCGCTGGGTCGAGGGCAACGGGGACATCGCCGTCGCCACCACCTGGGAGCGCAAGGTCAAGCCGGGGGTGACGGCCAAGGACATCGAAGAAATCCTCAAGCTGGTGGCGGTGGAGCGCAACATGCGCGACGTCGGCGTGCTGCCGCTGTCCAAGGAGCTCGAAGCCCGCTCTGGCAAGAAAGAGAAGCTGCTGACCGTGTATTCCTACTGCAGTCCGGCCACAGCCCGCAAGATGGTGGACTTCAGCCCGCACATGGCGGCCTACCTGCCCTGCCGCATCAGCGTGGTGGAGCACGACGACGGCAGCCTGTGGCTGTACACGCTCAACATGGACATGATGGTCAAGATGGGCCGCAAGCTGCCCTCGCCGCTCAAGGAAGAAGCCTGGGCGGTGCGCGAGACCATCTGGCAGATGATGGAACGCGCCTCCAAGGGTGAGTTCTGAGCGCCTGCCCCGCCGCGTTCCCATCCCCCACGACCACAACGGAGACCACCCATGAACGTTCGCATGCATGTCTTGCGAGGTGCCACCCTGCTCGCGCTGAGCGCCGTCCTGCCTCCCGCCCAGGCCACCAATGGCTACTTTCCCCACGGCTTCGGCCTCAAAGCAAAGGGTATGGGCGGCACCGCCGTGGCCCAGTCGCACGACGCCTTCGGCGGCGTGAACAACCCGGCCTCGGTGTCCTATGCCGGCAACCGCTGGGACCTCGGGGCCGAGGTGTTCATGCCCAAGCGCAGCGCCACCGTGAGCACCCCGATGGGGGCGATGGAGGTCAAGAGCGGCAAGGACAGCTTCCTGATCCCGGAGCTGGGGTTCACCACCAGGCTCTCGGGCCCGCTGTCGGCGGGGCTGACGGTTTATGGCAACGGCGGCATGAACACCGAGTACCCGGCGGTGTTCCCGGGCAACAGCAACTTCATGTGCAGCAGCCCGACCACCTGCGGCACCGGCAAGCTGGGTGTGGACCTGATGCAGCTGATCGTGGCGCCCACGGTGTCGTACGAGGTGGCCCCCGGTCATGCGCTGGGTGTGTCGCCGCTGCTGGTGTACCAGCGCTTCAAGGCCCAAGGTCTGCAGGCCTTCGGCATCAACAACCCCGGCACCGACGACAGCACCGGCATCGGCCTGCGCCTGGGCTACATGGGCAAGTTCGGCGACGCGGTCACCATCGGCGCGTCTTACTCGCCCAAGATCGCCATGGGCCGCTTCAAGAAGTATGAGCGCCTGTTCGCCGAGCGCGGCGACTTCGATATTCCCGAGAACTACGCGCTGGGCGTGGCGTTCCAGGTCAGTCCCGCGGTGCAGGTGGCGCTGGACTACTCACGCATCAACTACAGTGGCGTGAAGGCCATCGGCAACGCGAGTCTGGCGAACTTCGGCAACGGCTTCGGGGCCAGCAACGGCCCGGGCTTCGGCTGGAGGGATGTGGAGGTGGTGAAGCTGGGTGTGCAGTGGCAGCTGAACCCGCAGTGGACGCTGCGCGCCGGCTACAACCAGGGCACCAACCCGGTGACCTCACCGGACGTGTTCCTCAACACGCTGGCGCCGGGCGTCATCAAGTCGCACCTCACCCTGGGGGCGACCTACAGCCTGTCGGCCAAGGACGAGCTGACCTTCGCGGCCTGGCACGGCCGCAAGAACACCGTGAGCGGCTCAGCGCCTGCCCCGACCACCATCGGCATGAGCCAGAACGGCTTCGGTCTGCAGTACAGCCGTCGGTACTGAGGCGTCGCGGGCTACCGGGGCTTGCGGTAGCCGTCGAGGTGGCCGCGGCCGGCCTGCGTGCCGAGATACAGCGGGGCCACCGCGCGCACCGACTGGGGCGAGATGCCCAGCGAGGACAGGCCGGGCCACTGGCTGGTGGCGACGTTGTCGACCGCCATCGAATCGAGGTTGTCGCGGCTCATCAGCGGTTCGCCCGGCAGGCACTCCATGGCCAGGGCCTGCAGGCGCCCCATGGCGGTGGGCAGCGGCAGCACCGGCCGCTCGCGGCTGCCCAGCCGCCCCGCCAGCCGCACCAGTTCGCCCAGTGTGAACACTTCGGGCCCGGCGCACTCGAAGGTCTGGCCGATGCTGCTGCAGGGTAGGCCGGTGTCGCGCAGGCAGGCGATCACTGCGTCGGCAACGTCCTCCACCCAGACCGGCTGGAAGCGGGTGCCCGCGCCGGCCAGCGGCATCACAGGGAACACCGACTGCAGGCGCGCGAACAGGTTCAGGAAGCGGTCGCCATCACCAAAGATGACGCTGGGCCGCAGGATGCTCAGCGCCAGTCCGGCGGACCGCAGCACTTCTTCGCCACGCGCCTTGCTGCGCTGGTACATGGATGGCCCGTCCAGCTGGGCACCCAGCGCGCTCACATGCACCAGCCGGCGCACGCCGCTGGCCAGGCAGGCGCGGGCGATGGTGATGGGCAGCTGCACATGCGCCCGCTCGAAAGCGGCCTCGTTGCCGTGCAGGATGGCCACGAGGTTGACCACCGCATCGTGGCCCGCCAGCAGCCGGGTCAGCGTTGCCTCGTCGTGCACCGAGGCCTCGACCACGGTCAGCCGCGGCAGGTGCTGCACGGACAATGCGTTGACTGCGCGCCGGGTGGGCACGGTGATCTGCCAGCCCGCGCGCTGCAGCTTCTCGCAGAGGTGCCGCCCCACGAATCCGGTGCCGCCCAGAACCAGCACCCGCTTCATGGCAGTTCCCGGTTGTAGGTGTCCTGGCGGGCGGGGGGGCCGACGACCCCGAGCCGGGCGCGCAGCGACTGCGGCTGTCCGGTGATCAGGCTGGCGTAGTGCGTGGTGTTGGCCAGCACCTTCTTCACATAGTCGCGCGTCTCTTCGAACGGAATGTTCTCGGCCCAGACCTCGCCGGCCAGCACCGGCCCCTGGCGCCAGGCGCGGGCGCGAGCCGGTCCCGCGTTGTAGGCGGCGGCGGCCAGCGGCATCGAGCCGTCCAGGTCGTCCAGCGCCAGCTTGAGGTAGGCGGTGCCGATCAGGATGTTGGTGTCGCGGTCGGTGATCTGGTGCGACTGGAAGTCGGTCAACCCGATCTTGCGTGCGGTCCAGCGGGCCGTGGCGGGCATGACCTGCATCAGCCCCGAGGCGCCGACACCCGAGCGCGCGTCCGTGATGAAGCGGCTTTCCTGGCGGATCAGGCCGTAGACATAGGCCGGGTCCAGCCCGATCTCGGCCGTGCGCCGCAGCACCTGCGCGCGGAACGGCATCGGGAAGCGCTGGGCCTGGTCCTGCACGGTACGGGTGCGCTCGCTGGTGTTGATGCAGCGGTCCCAGAGCTCGTGCTGGCAGGCCAGCGCGGCGGCGGCCAGCAGCTCACGGTCGCTCATGCCGCCGCGCGTGTGCAGGTTGGTGGTGTAGTTCCACTCACGCACGCCTTCGCTGCGCAAGCCCAACCGGACGGCCGCCAGCGCGCGCTGCAGCCCCGGGTGGGTCTGGGCGGCCGTCATCTCCTGCGGGGTCGGGGGCGAAGGCGCCGGCGGCGTGGTCACGCTGTGGCCCAGCTCCTCTAGCGCGAGCAGCTCGTAGAAGCCCTGGTGCGAGGCGATCGAGCGGTAGAGGCCGCTGGCGACGATCTGTGCCGTCAGCGCATCGGGTTCGCGCAGGGCCTGTGTGGCCCGGGCGCGCCAGTAGATCCAGACCGGTTCGCGCTGCTGGGTTTCGTCCATGGCGGCGATGGCGTCCCGCACATGGCCCCAGGTGCCCGCGCGCAGCCCGGCGCGGGCCTTCCAGGCCAGGTGGTCGGGCGCCATGTGGCGGTCGCTCCCGTTGGCAAACGCCGCCAGCGCGTCGCCCTGCAGCGACTGCGCCATGCGCTTGCCGATCACACCCCAGACCCAGCTGCGCTCCTCGGTGGTGAGCTGTGCCTTCCAGCGGGTGTGGTCCATCTCGCGCGCGGCGGCGGCCACGTCCTGGCTGGCCAGCCGGATGAGGGCGAGCGTCACCAACTCCTTGGTGCGCGGGCGGATGGCGGTGAACTTTTCGTCCAAGTAGCGCGCCGGGTCGGTGGCGATGGCGTGCACGATCGGCACCCAGTCGGGGTTGAGCAGGTTCACCGCCTGCACCGCCGCGGCTGTGCGGCCGGCTTCCATGGCCAGGCGTGCGCGTTGCCAGGCGGCATCAGGCCGCAGGTGGCCGCTGTCCAGGAAGGCCTTGGCCGCGGTGGCACAGGCGTCGTCCGCCTCGCGCTGTGCATGCCAGAGGCGGGCAACCTCCTGCGCCGCCTCTTCCGACGGCTTGCGTCGGGCCGCGGCGTCCAGCATCAGTGCGTAGCACTGCACCTGGCGGTCGTCGTTCATGCGGTAGCGCGGCAGCTCGGCTTCGAAGGTGGCCCAGTCGCGCTGCTTGCCCAGCTGCAGCAGCCAGTCGTTGCGCAGCCGGTCTTCCCAGTAACTGCCGGCCATGCGATCCATGGCGGCACGGATATCGGCCGGCGGTGCGGACTCCAGGCGGGCTCTGGCCTCCCAGTACACCGCCATCGGTTCGAGCACATGGCCTTGCACCCGCCAAAGCAGGGCGGTCAGGGTGGGGGTGGCATTGCGCCGGAAGGCGTCGCGCATCTCCAGCAGGGCAGCGTCCGCGGCGCCCTGCGCCCGGACCGGTCCCTGCATCAGCAGCGCGGCCATAATGGGCAACAGCCCCTGTTTCACGCGCATCAATCTCATGCGTCGATTATGGACAACAACCCCTCCAGCCCCGCGAAAGACCCGGCCTCGCAAGGCCCCAAAGCCGTCTGGCGCAAGCAGCTGATCGACAAGCGGCAGAATCTCGCAGACCGTGCCTGGCGCAACGACCTGCTGCAGCGCGTGATGCGGGTCTGGCTGATCCACCGCCCCGACACCGTGATCGGCGCCTACTGGCCGATCAAGGGCGAGTTCGATCCGCTGCCCGCGCTGTTCCGCTGGCAGGAGGCTGGGCTGGAAGAAGACGCGCAGAGCGCCGCGCGGCACCGCCGCATCGGCCTGCCGGTGGTGAACAAGGTGGACAAGACGCTCACCTTCTACAGCTGGTACCCCGGCTGCCCGATGGAGGAAGACGCCTTTGGCATTCCCAAGCCCAAGGACACCGAGATCATCGAGCCGACGCTGATCTTCGTGCCCTGCGTGGGCTTCGGTCCGGGCGGCTACCGGCTGGGCTATGGCGGCGGCTTCTACGACCGCACCCTGGCGTCAATGCGGCCCAAGCCCTTCACCGTCGGCCTGGGCTATGACTTCGCCTACCTGCCGGACCTGGAACCCGAGACCCACGATGTGCCGCTGGACGCGATCCTGGCAGACACCGGCGTGATGTGGCCGCTCAAGGGCTGACAGCCGTGGGCGGCCTGCAGCACCAGTGGGTGCACATCGCCTACCGCGAAACCAGCGCCTTCACCGAGACCTACGGCTTTTCCGGCAGCCAGGGTGCGGTCAATCTCGAGGGCCTGCTGATCAGCGCACCTGGCGCCTCGCGCGAGGTGGTGTTCCTGATGATGCACCCCAGCTCGACGCTGCAGTTGCTGCCACTGCCGCCCGCGCTGGCAGCCGCCGGCTATCCGGTGCTGTGCATGGGCAGCCGCTACGCCAAGAACGATACCGCGCTGATCATGGAAAAGGTCGCGCTGGACATGGGCGCCTGCGTGCGCCATGCGAAAGAAGTGCTGGGCTTCCGCCGTGTGGTGCTGATGGGCTGGTCGGGTGGCGGTTCGCTGGCGCTGTTCTATCAGTCGCAGGCCGAGCAGCCGACGATCACGCACACTCCCGCGGGCGACCCGGTCGACCTGGTGGGCGCCGGGCTGATTCCGGCCGACGCGGTGGTGCTGGAGGCGGCGCACCGCTCGCGCGCGCAGTGCCTGCGCGACTGGATCGACCCGTCCGTGTTGGATGAGGCCGACCCGGACCGACGCGACCCGGCGCTGGATCTCTATTCGCCCGACCGGCCGGTGAGGCCGCCGTACCCGGCTGACTGGCTGGTGGCCTACCGCGCGGCACAGTTGGCGCGCATGCGGCGCATCACGGCCCGCGTGAAGGACACGCTGGGTGAACTGAAGCGCCGCGGCGGCGCCGAACTGGAGCGCGGGTTCGTCACCCACCGAACACTCGCCGATCCGCGCTTTCTGGATGGGTCCATCGACCCGAACGGGCGCCCGGTCGGGCGTTGTTACCTCGGGGTGCCCGAGACGGTGAACACCGGGCCGGTGGGCATGGCGCGGTTCTCCACGCTGCGATCCTGGCTGTCGCAATGGTCCATCGACGATTCGCGTGCCGACGGCGAAGTCTGCGCGCGGCAGATCACGGTGCCGCTGCTGACGATCGAGCACGGTGCCGACGATGCGGTGCCGCAGCCCGACATCGGCCTCATGTTCGCTGCCGCCGGCAGCGCCGACAAGCAGATGCACGTGATCGCTGGCGCCAACCACTACTTTCAGGGACAGCCGGAGCAGTTGCAGCAGGGTGTGGCGCTGGTCAGCGGCTGGACGCGGCAGCGCTTCGGCTGAAACCCCGCGAAGCCCCCGGCTCAGGGGTGTTCGGCGTTGGCGTGCACCTCGCTGATGCGCTTTTCCCGGCTGACGAGGTAGAGCCCGCTGCCGATGATGATGGCGGCGCCGAACCAGGTGTGGGCCTCGGGCAGGGTCTGCCAGATCAGCCAGTCCAGCCCCACACCCCAGGCCAGGGCGGTGTATTCAAACGGCGCCACGGCGCTGGCCTGGCCGCTGCGGAAGGCCTCGTTGATGGTCAGCTGGCCGAGGAAACCGGTGATCGCCAGCGCCAGCAGCAGGGCCGCGTGGGCCATCTGGACCGGCTTCCATTGGGGCCAGGCCAGCAGGCCTCCGCCGACGCTCATGAAGATCATCATGGTCAGGATCAACGACTCGGTGCTGTCGGTGCGGCTGAGCAGCCGGCCCGCCACCGCGGCCACTGCGTAGCAGAAGGCGGCGGTCATCACGGCCAGGCCGCCGACGGTCGCAAAACCGGCCTGCAGATCGCCGCCGCTGGGCCGGATCGCCACCAGCACGCCGATGAAGCCGACGCCGATGGCCCACCAGTGCGCCTTGGGTACGCGTTCCTTGAGCACCGGCACCGACAGCGCGGTGATCAGCAGCGGCGCGATGAAGAAGATGGTGTAGGTGGCCGACAGCGGCAGTTCGCTCACGCCGCGCGTGAACAGCGAGAGCATGGTGATGCCCAGGCAGCCGCGCAGGATGTGCAGCGACCAGCGAAGGTTCTTCAGCCGACCCCAGCCGCGGCGCCACTGGATCCAGGCCAGCACCAGCGGCAGCGCGGTCAGGCCGCGCAGGCAGGCCATTTGCAGGGGAGGGTAGTGCGCCGACAGGGTCTTGAGCACCGCGTCCATGAGCGAGAAGAACATCACCGCCAGCATCATGTTGACGATGCTGCGGAGATTGCCTTGGGCGTGCTGGGCGGCGGAGGTCATGGGCGAGGAAGCAAAGCGGCGCAGTGTGCCCGAGTCGCGTTCTGCCGCGGGCACCACTGGGGGTCAGTCGATGTGGTCCACCGTGTCGGGGTCGGGGATGTCGCCAATCGCGGCCCTGGTCCGCTCGGCCTCGCGCCGCAGCCAGTCGCAGAAGGCCTTGACTTCGGGGCGCGTCTTGCTGCGCGGCGCCAGCACCAGCCAATAGACCAGGGGTGAATCCAGCCGCATGGTCGGCAGCGGCTCGACCAGGTCGCCGCTGGCCAGGCTCTCGGCCACCAGCGGCATGCGCGCCAGGGCGACGCCCTGGCCGGTGAGAGCGGCCTGCACGATCTGGCTGGCGTAGTTGAAGTACAGCCAGCGCTGCGGACTCAGGCGCGCCTTGCTGCGCGCGCGGGCGTTGCCGGTGGGTGTGGGCGCGTAGTGGTCCAGCCAGCGCTGCCAGGTGAGGTATTCGAGGTGGCGCGTGCGGTGCGCATCGCCGGCCTCGATCAGCGTGACCTTGGCCAGGTCGTCCAGCGTGGCGATGCGGTGCTCGCGCAGCAGCCAGGGGCTGGCCACCGGCGTGAGCTGCTCGCCGAACAGCCGGATGGCGCCGGCGGGGATGGTTTCGGGTACGGCGTAGCGCAGCGCCATGTCCACGTCGGCGGTCGCCAGGTCGACCGCGGCGTCGGTGGCGTCGATGCGGATGTCGATGTCCGGGTGCTCGCGCTGGAAGGCTTCCAGGCGCGGGATCAGCCACATCGAGGCGAACGAGGCCCAGGTGGTGATGGCCACGCTGCGCCGCCCCGCACTCTGCCGAATCTGCCGCACGGCCGCATCAATCCGCTCCAGTGCCGAACCTGCCGCGCGCAGCAGGATGGTGCCGGCACCGGTCAGCTCCACCGAGCGCGTGTGGCGCAGGAACAGGGCCGACCCGACCTCGTCCTCCAGCGACTGGATCTGCCGGCTGACCGCGCTCTGCGTGAGGGAAAGCTCCTCGGCGGCGGCGCGGAAGTTGAGGTGGCGGGCCACCGCCTCGAAGGCACGCAGATGACCCGCCGAGATCGGCCGGGTGCGCGGATGGCTGGGGGTGAGGGCCTGGGACATGGGCGGACAGGGTGGGCAGGATTGATGCGGATGGCGAATCAATAGCTTAGCCCCATTTCATTGGACGTGCGGCGCTGCAACACAGAAGATGACACCCATGCTGTCGTCACTGGAGTCCATCATGCCCTCATCCGCTGCTTCCTCTGTCTCCTTGTCCCGTCCGGTGGGCGCCTGGCGCCTGCACCCCGGTCATGCCATGAGCCTGCACCCGCAGGAGACTTCGGTGCTGCGCATCCACCGCGGCCCGGTGTGGGTGACCCTGGGGGAGCCGGGCGCTCTGTCGCCCCAGGCCTCGGGCGACCGCTTCCTGATGGACGGCGAGTCGATGGTCGTGCCCGCCGGCGCCCGGCTGGTGATGGAGCCTCTGTCCACCCGCGAGTCGGACGAGCCGGTCTGCTTCGACTGGTCGGGTGCCGTGCGGGCGCAGGACAGCCGCTTCGGCCGCGAGGTGCGGGCGCCGCTGCACGAGGCGATCACGGCCTTCGGCCAGGCGGCTTGGGCGCTGGTTCGGGTGGCCCGTGGCCTGCTGGGCTACAGCGAGTTCCTGGTGTCCGGCCGCGGTCGCGTGCTGTCGCCGCTGGAGTGCATGCGCTGACAGACCCCGTTCGGCAAGCGCTCAGGAGCGCTTCGCACGACGGGGCGCCGGCTGGCGCGCCGCCACCGCTGCCTGCAGCGCCAGCCGCGCCCAGGGCGCCATCAGCGCCGGTGATTCCAGGGCTTCCTCGGGCGGCGTGTGGTAGTGCAGGCTCATGGTCTTGCCCCGGGCCTCGTACTCGAACGCCCGGGCGCCCTCGGCCAGAAACCGAGGCGCGGTCTCGGTGTTGGTCTTGAGAAACAGCGTGTCCCAGGCAATGATGGCCACGTTCATGCCGTCCACCGCCAGGCCGTAGCCGCCGAACATTCGCGTCGCCTTGACCGGGCCGAGGCATGAGAGCAGCTCACAGGCGTGCAGCACAAAAGGATCGGTGATGGGTTTCGTCGCCATGGGCGCATCGTAGACAAGCTCGCGGGGGTGGACAATCTCCACATGGCCCGTCCGAAATCCGCCTCTCACGATCTCAAACGCGAGGAGATCCTCGAAGTCGCCGCCCAGTGCTTCGCCCGTCAGAGCTTCCCGGCCGCGAGCATGAACGACATCGCCACCGCCTGCGGCACCAGCAAGGCTCGGCTCTACCACTACTACGAGAGCAAGGAAGCGATCCTGTTCGACCTGCTGGACCGCTACACCCAGCGCCTGCTGGCGCTGATCGGCGAGGCCGAGGCCCACGCCCAGCGACAGAACCTCAGCGAGCGTGAGGCCCTGCATGCGCTGGTGCGCTCCTTCCTGGCCGAATACGAGAGCTCGGCCACGCGCCATGTGGCCCTGGTGTCCGACACCAAGTTCCTCGGCGACACGCAGCGCGAGCTCATCCTCAACCGCCAGCGCGACGTGGTCGCGGCCTTCACCCGGTTCATCAAGCGCGCCTACCCCGGGCGCGTGACGCCGGCCAACCAGACCGCGCTGACCATGATGCTGTTTGGCATGATCAACTGGACCTTCACCTGGCTGCGCCCCGGTGGGCCCATGAGCTACGCCGCCTTCGCCGACGAGGTGGTGGCGGTGCTGGAGCAGGGCCTGGGGGCTGACCCTGTGGAAGCGCGGGGTTATTGATTTACCCATCCGTAATCAATTTCGATTAGGTAAAATTCGGCGATTCGCGCCCCGGCGCCCGATGCCGACCATTCCCACAGGAGACCACCCCATGAGCAAAGCCTTCGCCTCACAGGCCGATCTGCAGGACAAGAAGACCACGTTTGAACAGCTGAGCCCGCACTGCTGGGCCTACACCGCCGAGGGCGATCCGAACTCCGGCGTGATCATCGGCGACGACTTCATCATGGTCAGCGACGCCACCGCCACCCCGGCCATGGCGCAGGACCTGATCAAACAGATCCGCAAGGTCTCCGACAAGCCGATCAAGTACGTGCTGCTGACCCACTACCACGCGGTGCGCGTGCTGGGCGCCAGCGCCTACTTCGCAGAGGGAGCGACCGAGATCATCGCCAGCCAGGGGACGCTGGAGCTGATCCAGGAGCGCGGCGCGCAGGACATGAAGAGCGAGATGGAGCGTTTCCCGCGCCTGTTCCGCGGCGCTGACTCGGTGCCCGGCCTGACCTGGCCGAGCATGGTGATCGGCGGTGGCGACCCGACCAAGGGCGAGAAGCCCGGCAAGCTGTCGATCAACCTCGGCGGCGTGGTGGTGCAGATCTGGAGCCCGGGCCACGGCCACACCCGCGGTGACACCATCGCCTGGGTGGAAGAAGAGAAGGTGCTGTTCAGCGGCGACCTGGTCGAGTACGAGGCCGGCGTCTACACCGGCGACGCCCAGCTCGAAGAGTGGCCCGCCACGCTCGAAGCCCTGCGTGCGCTGAACGCCGAATTCATCGTGCCCGGCCGCGGCGAGGCCATGAAGGGCAACGCCAATGTGAACAAGGCGCTGGACTACACCAAGCGCTGGGTCACGACGCTGTTCCAGGCCGGCAAGGAGGCCGTGGCTGCCAACATGGACCTCAAGGCCGCCATGGCCCACACCCGCCAGAGCATGGACCCGGTGTTCGGCCACGTGTTCATCTACGAACACTGCCTGCCGTTCGACGTCAGCCGCGCCTACGACGAGGCCAGCGGCATCAAGAACCCGCGCATCTGGACGGCCGAGCGCGACATGGAGATGTGGAAATCGCTGCAGGCCTGATGCCGCACCGACGACAAAAAAGCCGCTGTGTCTACAGCGGCTTTTTTGTTGCTTGTGAGAGGGCTACTGCGTTGTCGTTGTCGTGGTGGTGTCCTCGGTATCGCTGGTCGTGTCCTCGATCACCAAGGCCTCTTTCACCTCCAGTTGGTCCTCGACAGAGGCCTCGCGGCCCGCGCTGTCGGTCACGGTGAGCTTGATGGTGTAAGTGCCGGCCTTGTCGTAGGTGTGGGTCACGGATTCGCCCTTGGCGGTGCTGCCGTCACCGAAGCTCCACGACCAGCCCACGGCCACGTTGTCCTCGGGCATGTTGGACACCACCGAGCCGGAGGCGTCGAAGGTCAGCTCGGTGCCGGCCCGCGCGGTGCTGGGGGTGACTTCGTAAATGGGCACCGGCAGGCAGCCGGTGAGCGCCAGCGCCGTGAAGCTGGCCAGCAGGAATTTCGAAAAGGTCAGGTTTCTGAACGTTGTCATGTGCGGCTCCCGGATCGTTGGTCAATGATGGTAATCCCATTCGGGGTCCGGTAGCTACCGCACAAGGGTCGACAATCGTGTATCGATCTGTAGCCTCCTCATGTCACCTGCGCTGTCTGCCTTTGTCTCGTCGCCCTCGGAATGGGGGGTGGTTCTGGTCTTCGCCACCGTCTATCTGGGCATGTTTCTCGGCGGTCTGCCGCGCCTGAAACTGGACCGGTCCGGCGTGGCGCTGCTGGGAGCGATCGCTGTGATCGCCATTTCCGGCATGGCGGTGGAGGACGCGGCCCGGTCGGTGGACCTGCCCACCATCGTGCTGCTGTTCGCCTTCATGGTGGTGTCGGCCCAGATGCGGCTGGGTGGCTTCTACACCGAGGTCACGCGCCGGGTGGGCGGTCTGCCGCTGTCGCGGGCGGGCCTGCTGGCCGCGCTGATCGTGGTCGCTGGCGGGCTGTCGGCGGTGTTTTCCAACGACATCGTCTGCCTGGCCATGACGCCGGTGGTCGCGCGCCTGTGCCTGCAGCGCGGCCTCAACCCGGTGCCGTTCCTGATCGGCCTGGCCTGCGCCGCCAACATCGGATCGGCCGCCACCCTGATCGGCAACCCGCAGAACATGCTGATCGGTTCGGTGCTGCGCCTGCCGTTCGACGGCTACATGCGGCACGCCCTGCTGCCGGTGGGCATCAGCCTGGTGCTGCTCTGGCTCTGGCTGGCCTACGGCCCCGGGGCCCGCGTGGGCGCCGCGGTGGCGGCTCAGCCGGCCAGCGGCACGGGGCGAGCCGGAGACGAACCGCCGTTTGACCGCTGGCAGACAGCCAAGGGGCTGGCCGTGGCGCTGGTGCTGATGGTGGTGTTCCTGTTCACCGGCTGGCACCGTGACGTGGCCGCGCTGGTGGGGGCGGCCGTGCTGCTGCTCAGCCGCCGCCTCCATTCCGCGGATGTGATGGGTTCCGTCGACTGGCAGCTGCTGCTGTTGTTCATCGGGCTGTTCATCGTCAACCACGCGTTCGAGCAGACCGGGCTGGCGGCCCAGGTGGTGGCCTGGCTCGCCACTCAGGGCGTGCACCTGACCGACCCGGGCCCCCTGCTGGTGCTGGGCACGGTGCTGTCCAACCTGGTGTCCAACGTGCCGGCGGTGATGCTGCTGCTGCCGCACCTGGGCGCCGACCCCCAGCAGGCCGGCGCCCAGCTGGCGCTGGTGAGCACCTTTGCGGGCAACCTGCTGCTGGTGGGCTCGATCGCCAACCTGATCGTGGCCGACTTGGCGGCCCGGGAAGGCATTGTGCTGGACTGGAAGCGGCACGTGGTCACCGGTCTTCCCGTGACCCTTATGTCGCTGGCTGTGGTCTGGCTGCTGGCCTGAGACTCAGTGGGTGGCGACGAGCGAACGCAAGTCGATCTCGTAGTCCTTGAGCACGCGCACCGCGTGCTGCCGCTGTTCCGCCGTCGTGGTGTTGTGCAGGGCGGCGAACTGCTCGCAGGCGTTGCGCACCAGGCTGTCGCTGTAGGCGGCAAAGCCAGGCAGGGGTGACTGCATCACGCGGTCGTGCCAGCGGCGCAGTGCGGTAGTGGCGGTGGCCACCGTGGCGCCGCGCTCGGCTTGCAGCTCGCGCAGGGTGCGGATCAGGTCGGTCTGGCGGCGCAGGCGCTCGGTGTTCACCCGCTGGGCGTCGAACGGGGAGCTGCGGATGCGTTCGCGCAGCAGGGCCAGCTGGGCGTTGCTCAGGTCGCCGTAGAGCGGCTCGTAGCGGTCCAGGGCGCGCTCCATCAGGTTGTCCACCCGATCTTCGTCGCTCACGCGGATGTACTTCTGCTCAAACTCCCGGTTGTTCTTGTCGTACTTCTTCTGCAGATACTGAAGCTGGGCCGGGGTGAGGGTGAGGGCCAGTCGTGCCATCGGCTCCAGGCTGCGGTCGACCATGCGCAGGTAAGCGCCGCGCAGCACTTCGAACTGGGTGCAGGCCAGGTCGGCGCTGCTGTCGGTCTGGGCCATCTGCTGCCACTGCTGTAGGCGCTGGATGTAGCCGGGCAGTTCGGTGGTGCGGTGCCAGGCGAAAAAGGCATCGATGTCGCGCCGCAGCTGGCCCGTCTGTGCCTCGTTCAGGTCGGCATAGCCGTCGATCCACCAGTAGCTCAGGCTGGGCGCCTGATTGTAGGCCAGGCGCAGCGCGCTGCAGCCCGCGAGCACGAGCGAGAGCAGGCCCAGCACCAGGGCGCGCGCGATAATCCGCGCCATCGAAGAGGTGCCCTTGTCGGCCTCAGGAAAGGTGTTCATGTCGTTCCCTGTGGATGTGGTGGTGATGGCGGCCGGCAAAGGCACGCGCATGAAGAGCAGCAAGCCCAAAGTGTTGCACCGTCTGGGTGGTCGTGCACTGGCCCAACATGTGATCGACACGGCGGCTCGGGTATCGGCCCGCACCGTCGTGGTGATCACCGGGCACGGCGCCGGACAGGTGGAGGCCGGCCTGGTCGCACCGGCCTTGGAGTCGGGTGAGGCGCTGAAGTTGCAGTTCGTGCGGCAGGAGCCGCAGCTGGGCACCGGCCACGCGGTGCAGCAGGCGGTGCCGGTGCTGGCCGACGATGGTGTGACCCTGGTGCTCTCGGGCGATGTGCCACTGACCCGGCCCGAGACCCTGCAGGCGCTGCTGAACCTGTGCGGCGGGCAGCGCCTGGCGCTGCTGACGCTCGACATGCCCGACCCCACAGGCTACGGGCGCATCGTGCGCGCCGCCGACGGCTCGGTGGCCGCGATCGTCGAGCACAAGGACGCCAGCGACGCCCAGCGCGCCATCACCGAGATCTACAGCGGCATCATGGCCGTACCCACGAAGCTGCTGCGCGGCTGGCTGGCCCGTCTGGACAACCAGAACGCCCAGGGCGAGTACTACCTGACCGATGTGGTGAAGTTCGCCGTGGCCGACGGGCTGCCGGTGCAGGCGCACCGCATCACCGACGCGCTGCAGGTCGCAGGCGTGAACAGCCCGCTGCAGCTGGCCGAGCTGGAGCGGGCACACCAGCGGCGCGTGGCCGAGGCGCTGATGGAGCAGGGCGTGCGCCTGGCCGACCCCGCGCGGCTGGACGTGCGCGGCACGCTGGTGTGCGGGCAGGACGTGGAGATCGACTTCAACTGCGTCTTCGAAGGCCATGTCGAGCTGGGCGACGGCGCGCGCATCGGCGCCAACTGCGTGATCGCCAACGCCGTGATTGGTGCGGGCGCCGTGATCCACCCGTTCACCCACATCGAGGGCGAGAAAGCCGGCGTGTCGGTCGGCGAGGGAGCGCTGATCGGGCCGTTTGCCCGCCTGCGCCCCGGGGCCATCCTGGGTCGCGAGGTGCACATCGGCAACTTTGTCGAGGTCAAGAATTCCACGCTGGCGGACGGCGCCAAGGCCAACCACCTGGCCTACCTGGGCGATGCGAGCGTGGGCGAGCGGGTGAACTATGGCGCCGGCAGCATCACCGCCAACTACGACGGCGCAAACAAGCACCGCACGGTGATCGAGGCCGATGTGCACGTGGGTAGCAATTGCGTGCTGGTGGCGCCGGTCACTATTGGCGCGGGCGGGACGGTGGGGGGCGGCTCGACCATCACCCGCGACACGCCGCCGGGCGCACTGAGCGTGGCGCGCGGGCGCCAGACGGTGATTCCGAACTGGCAGCGGCCCGCGAAGAAAAAGAGTTGATCGGGACGGGCGGCCGGTCGGGCAGGGTCAGGCGCGGCGGCGCACCGCTTCGATCTGCCGCTCGTGCTGGGACTTGCGGTCGGTCCGGGCCTCCCCGAGTTCCATCAGGCCGCTCAGGCCCATCACCTCGGACTCCTTGAAGCCGGTGCTGGGATAGACCAGGGTGTCGAATTCCGAGAATTTTGACTCCAGCTGCTGGCGGACGCTTTCGCCGCTGTTGCCTTCGCCTTCCTGGGCCTTGGGCCGGGGCAGGGCAGCCAGATCGAGCTGGCGGCGGAAGTCGTTGGGCGTGGGCATGCGGTGGATGCTGTTCTTGAGGAACAGAAAGCGCACGCCGGCGGTCTTGAGGATGCGGTTCTTGATCTTGACCTGGTGGGCCTTGGCCTTGGCGTCGCTGAGGTGGTACTGCTCGACATCAAACGCGAACACCGCGCGCCCCTCGGCGTCGCAGACCACAAAGTCGACCTTCTGGGTCTTCAGCCGTTCCTTCGCACGCTGGATGTCGGCCGAGCGCCGCACCGACAGCATGCTCTGGAGCGGCACATTGGGCAGCACCACCTGGTCCGGGAAGGTGTCGCGCAGATAGTCCAGCATCGCGACCTGTTCGGGCGTCAGGATGCGCTCGGGGGTGTAGCGGTCCTCGCGCCCCGAGACCTTGCGGAAGTAGCGGCGATAGGCCCAGACGCCAGCGGCCACCAGGGCGATGGCGACCAAGAACGCGATCCACAACGGAAACATGCAACCTCCTGACTGTTGGCAAATGGCAACTTTTTGATGCAGGGATTCTAGGTGGGGTGTTACGCAGTCCGGCCGCAAATAACCCCTTGTTACTAGTCGGTTGGGCTGGGCTGGGGGCCGCGGGACAGCGGGATCCGGGGATCGAACTTGGCCCGCTTCACACTGAAGAAGGCCTTGACGTTGCGCACATTGGCGCTGGACGTGAACAGCCTCTGCGCCAGCGCGAGGTAGGCCGGCATGTCCCGGGTGTGCACCACCAGCATGAAGTCGGGCCCCGGGCTGACGCGGTAGCACTGTTGCACGGCGGGGTCGGGCAGCACATGGGCCTCGAAGGCATCCAGGTGTTCGGCACCCTGGCGCTCCAGCGTCACCTCCACCAGGGTGGTCAGGCCATGGCCGATCAGCGGGGCCAGTCGGTCGGGGTGCAGCAGTGCCACCTCGCGTTCGATTACGCCGGTTTCCCGCAGGCGCTTGATGCGCCGCAGGCTGGTGGGCGGTGACACGTGGGCCAGGGCGGCCAGGGTCTGGTTGTGCCGGCTGGCGTCGGTCTGCAGCAGCTCCAGCAGCCTCAGATCGATGGCATCAAGGAATTCAGATTCCATAAGGAGTTGGCTTGTGAAATAAAAACAAAAACCCTGAAAACAAAGAAATTATCAAACACAAGGTGCCAGGTATGTGAGTGCCTATTTCTTTTTGTCGTGCCTACCATGACCCCATACCAACCAATGGAGTGAACCAATATGTGCGGCATCGTGGCAGGGGTTTCGGGGCGTGATGTGGTGCCCGTTCTGGTCCAGGGTTTGCAGCGGCTGGAGTACCGCGGCTACGACTCCTGCGGCGTGGCGGTTCATACGGACGGCCTGCGGCGCGCGCGCAGCACGGCCCGGGTGGCCGAACTGGTCGAGCAGGTGAAGGCCGAGCACATCGCCAGCGGCACCGGCATTGCGCACACGCGCTGGGCCACTCACGGTGCGCCGGCGGTGCACAACGCCCACCCCCATTTCAGTCATGGCCCGGCGCACACCAGCGCCAGCGGTGCGGCAGGCCGCGTCGCCCTGGTGCACAACGGCATCATCGAGAACCACGACGAGCTGCGCGCCGCGCTGCAGGCCAAGGGCTACGTGTTCGAGAGCCAGACCGACACCGAGGTCATCGCGCACCTGATCGATTCGCTCTACGAAGGCGACGTGTTCGTGGCGCTGCAGGCGGCGGTGGCGCAGCTGCACGGAGCCTACGCGCTGGCGGTGTTTCACAAGGACGAGCCACACCGCGTGGTGGGCGCGCGCGCCGGGTCGCCGCTGATCCTGGGGGTGGGCGACGGCGGCAAGGAACATTTCCTGGCCAGCGATGCCATGGCCCTGGCCGGCGTGACCGACCAGATCGTCTACCTGGAAGAGGGCGACCTGGTGGACCTGCAGCTGGGCCGCTACTGGGTGACCGATGGACAGGGGCGCAGTTTCGACGCCGCGCAGCGCCCGGTGAAGACGGTGCAGGCACACAGCGGCGCCGCCGAGCTTGGCCCCTACCGCCACTACATGCAGAAAGAAATCTTCGAGCAGCCGCGCGCCATCGGCGACACGCTCGAAGGGGTCAACGGCATCACGCCCGAGCTGTTCGGTGACGGCGCCTACGGCATCTTCAAACAGATCGACCGGGTGCTGATCCTGGCCTGTGGCACCAGCTACTACAGCGGCTGTGCGGCCAAGTACTGGCTGGAAGAGATCGCGCAGATCCCGACCCAGGTGGAGGTGGCCAGCGAGTACCGCTACCGCACCAGCGTGCCCGACCCGAGGACGCTGGTGGTGACGATCACGCAAAGCGGCGAGACCGCCGACACCCTGGCCGCGCTGCGCCACGCGCAGAGCCTGGGCATGGCGCACACGCTGACCATCTGCAATGTCGCCACCAGCGCCATGGTGCGCGAGTGCCGGCTGGCCTACATCACGCGGGCCGGGGTGGAGATCGGCGTGGCCTCCACCAAGGCCTTCACCACCCAGCTGGCCGGCCTGTTCTTGCTCACGCTGGCCCTGGCCCAGGTGCGCGGGCGCCTGTCGGACGAGCAGGAGGCGGCGCACCTCAAGGCCATGCGCCACCTGCCTGTGGCCCTGCAGGCGGTGCTGGCGCTCGAACCCCAGGTCATCAGCTGGGCCGAGGATTTCGCGCGCATGGACAACGCGCTGTTCCTGGGCCGCGGCCTGCACTACCCGATCGCGCTCGAAGGCGCGCTCAAGCTCAAGGAAATCAGCTATATCCACGCCGAGGCCTACCCGGCCGGTGAACTCAAGCACGGCCCGTTGGCCCTGGTGACCAGCGCCATGCCGGTGGTGACAGTGGCGCCCAACGACGCGCTGCTGGAGAAACTCAAGAGCAACATGCAGGAAGTGCGGGCCCGCGGCGGCGTGCTCTACGTGCTGGCCGACGCCGACACCCGCATCGGCAGCGGGGAAGGCATCCACGTCATCCGCATGCCCGAGCACTACGGCGCGCTCTCGCCCATCCTGCATGTGGTGCCGCTGCAACTGCTGGCCTACCACACGGCGCTGGCCCGGGGCACCGATGTCGACAAGCCACGCAACCTGGCCAAGAGCGTGACGGTGGAGTGAGCCTTTCTTGTGGAGACCAGCAGGTTTCGTTGATCTCCATTGGTTCCTGCTTGTCAGCTTCGGTGACAGAATGTTCCACACCAGCAGCCAGCGGCCCATTGCATGCCACAGGAACCACAGACAGGTGCAGGACAGGAAACCGGGAGGACCCTGAACCGCAGGGGCCTGCTGTCCTGTCTGGCCTTGGGCGTGGCGGCGCTGGCCGGCTGTCAACCGCCGCCCCAGGCACCGCTGAAGCTGGGTTTGAACCCCTGGGTCGGCTACGACCCGATGGTGCTGGCGCGCGAAAGGGGGCTGCTGGATGCGGCGCAGGTCAAGGTGGTGGAGCTCGCTTCCAGCTCGGAAACCATGCGCTACCTGCGCAACGGCTTGCTGGACGGCGCTGCACTGACGCTGGACGAGACCCTGCGCCTGGCGGATGACGGGGTGGATCTGCGCATCGTGCGCCTGCTGTCGACCTCGGCCGGTGCCGACGTGGTGATGGCGCGCCCGGACATCCGCACCCTGACCGACCTGCGCGGCCGCTCGATCGCCGTTGAGCGGACCACGGTGGGTGCCCTGATGCTGCAGCGACTTCTGCAGGCCGGAGGCCTGCAGCCACACGAGGTGCAGGTCCGCAACCTGGAGGCCTCGCGGCATCTGGCCGCGCTGCGCAACGGACTGGTCGATGCGGTCGTCACGTTCGAGCCCCTGGCCGGACCACTGCAGGCCGAAGGGTTGCGACCGCTGTTCGACAGCCGGCAGATGCCGGGAGACATTGTGGATGTGCTGGTGGTCCGCGCAGAGGTGTTGTCGGCCCGTCGGTCGCAGGTTGAGGTCGCCGTGCTCGGCTGGCGCCGCGGGCTCAGTGCCCTGGAGAGCGATCCCCAAGCGAGCGCCGAGCTGCTGTCGGCGGGGGTCGATCTCTCGCCCGGTGACTACCTGACCACCTTGAAGGGGCTCAAGTTCTACAGCGACCAGGAAAGCCAGGCGCTCCTGTCCGGCCGGCCGCGCGCGCTGGGCCAGCAGTCGGAAGGTCTGGCGATCACCCTTGGATTCATGGGCCTGATCCGGGAGACTCCGGACTGGGGGCGCCTGCTGGACGAGGACTGGGCCGACCGCCTGCGGACCCTCGAGGGTGCGCAACCGTGATGCAGGCACTGCACCACGGTCTGCTGGGCATGTCCGGCCGCCGGCTGGTGCCGATGCTGATCTTTCTGGTGGCCTTGCTGGCGATCGGCATCCGGTACCAGTACCAGATGGACCAGATAGTGGTCGAGGTGGAGTCCATCGAAACCCAGCGTCTGCGCGACCGTCTGGGGATCGACCAGAACCGCATCGATGTGCAGATGGGCATGTCCGACCCTCTGACGCTGCGACGGATCGTGAGTTCGCTGGGCCTGCACGATGGCCTGGACCACGCCTATCTCGTCAGTCCCCAGAATGCGGTGCTGGCCTCGCTGTCGCGGGCCGACATCGGACGGTCGCTGGACGAGGCACTGTCACGGGTCGGCGAGAGCGAGCGCCTACGGACACTGCTCACCGGGCCGGCGCGCACCGGGATCGACATCTCGGTGGACCGGAAGGCCTCGCTGCTGACGGGATGGGTCCCCCTGCTGGACGGGCACCGCCTGGGTGTGCTGGTGGACATTGGTGTTCCCCTGGCGCAGCGCCGGCAACTGGCGCAACAGGAAATGGCCGCCGAGGCGCTGGCTGCCCTGGGTGTGGCGACCCTTCTGGCGCTGTTGCTGCACCTGATCTGGTTCCGGCGGGCTCAGAAGCTGGTCTCGGCCCTGGACCGCATGGGCGCCGGCGACCTGTCGGTGCGCGCCGGGCTGACCGGGGAGGACGAACTGGCGCAGATCGGGCGCGCCACCGACCACATGGCCCAGCAACTGCAGGCCGACCGGACCGTGGCCCTGCACCTGATCGAACTGGTCAACCGCTCGCCGCTGGTGGTGATTGAGTGGCGCCTGGAGCCGGGCTGGCCCGTGCACTATGTCAACGACAACATCCGTCAGTGGGGTTACGACCCGCAGGCGCTGGTGGCGGGGGGCGTGCCGTTTGTCTCGCTGCTGCACCCGGACGATGCGGGGTGGGTCGGGGCCGAGGTGGACCGCTTCCTGGAGCACGGGCCGGACGAGTACCACCAGGAATACCGGATCCTGCGGGCCGACGGGGCCATCGCCTGGGTGCACGATCACACCCGCTATGAGCGCAACGAACTCGGGCAGGTGGTGCGCATCAGCGGCATCCTGCTGGACATCAGTGCCCAGAAGGAGGCCCAGCAGGCCCAGCGGGAGCAGGCCGAGCTGCTGCGCATGTTCTACGAGCTGCCCTTCCTGGGCATGGCGATTTCCTCGCCGACCGACAAGCGATGGCTGCAGGTCAACGATCGGCTCTGTGACATGCTGGGGTATTCGCGCGAGGAGTTGCTCGGCAAGAGCTGGGCGGAACTGACCATGCCGGAGGATCTCCAGCGCAATGCCGGCCTGTTCGAAGAACTCATGGCGAATCGGCGGGACGGGTACCGCGTTGCAAAACGGTACTTGCGCAAGCATGGGAACCCGATCCACGTGGAGGTTGACGTGCGGGCCCTGCGCGATGCGGGCGGTCAGGTCCAGCAGGTGTTCACGACGGTGCAGGACGTAACCGAACGCCAGCGCTACGAGCTGGCGCTGCAGCAGATGCAGGACCAGATGCTCAAGGCGCAGCGCCTGGGCAACATGGGCAGCTGGACGATCGACCTCCGCAACCGCCGCTTTGTGGCCTCGCTGCAGGCGCTGGTGATCTATGGCACCGACCCTGCGCGCCACGAGATGTCGCTGGATGAAGCCGACGCTCTGGTGGTGCCCGAGGACCGGGCGCTGGTGCGGGAGGCCGTCCGGCGCGGTGCCGTCACCGGTGAGCCCTGCGACCTGCGCTGCCGGGTGCAGAACCCTGAGCGCGGCGTGCGCCACCTGCACGTGCGGGCCGAGTTCGAACGCGAGGACGGGCAGTTCGTGCGCTGCGTCGGCATGGTGGTCGATGAGACCGAACTGGTCATGGCACAGCGCGACCGGGACCGCCTGATCTCGGTGCTGGAGGCGACCCCGGACATTGTGAGCATGGCCAACCCTCAGGGAGAGGTGTTCTATTTCAACCGGGCCGGCTACGAGGTGCTGGGGCTGCCCCAGGACGCGCCGCTTGCGGATGCGATCGGCCGCGTGCACCCCCAGTGGGCCGTACGGCTGGTGAAGGAGGAAGGCATTCCGGTTGCGATCGCGCAGGGCCGCTGGCTGGGCGAGACGGCGGTGAACGGAGCGGATGGCCGCGAGATCCCGATGTCGCAGATGATCCTCTCGCACCACGGGTCGGACGGGCAGCTGATGTACCTATCCACCATCCTGCGCGACATTTCCGAGCGCAAGGCGGCCGAGGCCACGTTGCGCGAACAGGGCCGGGTGCTGGCCGAGGCGCAGGAACTTGCGCGCATGGGCAACTGGCGCATCGATCTGCGGTTGCGCCGGGTGTCCTGGTCGAGAGGCCTGTTTTCGCTGTTGGGCTACGACCCGGATGCCGACCAGGCCTCGATGGAGAACTTCCTGGTCAGCATGCACCCGGACGACCGTGCGCGCATGGAGCGCACCATGCAGGAGCACCTCGGTGGCAAGGACGGCGATACCCGTGTGGTCGACCACCGTGCGGTGACGCCGACCGGTGTTCGGTACCTGGAAACCCGGGCGCGGCTGTCTTGCGACGACCAGGGGCAGCCGGTGGGCCTGTTCGGCACCACGATGGACGTCACCGAGCGGGTGCTGGCTTCGCAGGTGGTGACCGATCTCAAGGACATGCTGGAGCAGGCAGAGACGGTGTCGCTGCTGGGCAGCTGGGCCGGCGACGCTGAAACGCAGCGGCTCAATGTCTCGGCCCAGCTGTTCCGCAACCTGGGCCTGGAGCCGGCGAACCGGCCGCCGACGGATGCGCAGTACCTCGACCGCATCCACCCCGACGACCGTCCCATGGTGATCGAGGATATGCAGACCATCCGAGCGGGCGAACCGCCGCAGGACTTCGTGTTCCGCACAAACCCCGCCCACGGCCCCGTACGCTGGATGCGCCGGACCGCGCGCCGCATCGACCGCAGCGCCGAGGGCCTGCGGCCGCGCTACATCGGCACCCTGCTGGACATCACCGAATCGGTGCAGGCCGAAGAGCAGCTGCGGCACATCAACCAGGCGCTGGAGCAACGCGTGGCCGAGCGCACCGCGCAGCTGATCCAGGCGAACCAGGAGCTGGAGGCGTTCTCCTACACCGTGTCGCACGACCTCAAGGCGCCGCTGCGGGGCATCGACGGCTACAGCCAGCTGCTGGTCGAGGAGTACGGCGAAAAGCTCGACGAGGAGGGCCGGCATTTCGTGCACCGCATCCGCCACGGGGTGCAGCAGATGGGCGAGCTGATCGCCGACCTGCTGGAGTACTCGCGCATGGAGCGGCGCGACATGGCGGCCGCTCCGGTGGCGATCCGGCCGCTGGTCGAATCGATCCTGGATGGCTTCCATGCCGACATCGAGCGCCAGGGTGTGCAGGTGCGCACCAGGCTGGACGACTTCACGCTGGCGCTGGACCGCGAGGGCATTTCGGTGGTGCTGCGCAACCTGATCGGCAATGCGCTGAAGTTCAGCCGGGACAGCCACCCGCCGGAGGTCGAGATCGGCAGCCGCCTGGAAAACGGGCGCCGTGTCCTCTGGGTGCGTGACAACGGGGTGGGTTTTGACATGAAATACCACGATCGCATGTTCGGCATCTTCCAGCGCCTGCATCGGGCGGAGGAGTTTCCGGGCACCGGCGTCGGCCTTGCTCTGGTGGCCAAGGCCGTGCAGCGCATGGGCGGACGCGTGTGGGCCGAAAGTGCCCCGGGCGCCGGCGCCACCTTCTATCTGGAGTTCTCGCAATGAACACGGCTGTGCAACCTCCTCCGATCCTCCTGGTTGAGGACAACCCGATGGATCTGGACCTGACCCTGCGCGCGTTCACCAAGAAGCGGTTGAGTAACCACGTACAGGTGGCGCGCGACGGCGAGGAGGCGCTGGCTTTCATGGCGCGCTGGGATGCGGGTGAGCCGGTGCCGGCGGTGATCCTGCTGGACATCAACCTGCCCAAGGTCAACGGGCTGGAGGTGCTGCGCCAGCTCAAGGCGCACGAGCGCTTCCGCCGCATCCCGGTGGTGGTCCTCACCTCCTCACGCGAGGACCGCGACCTCACGACCGCCTACGACCTGGGCGCCAACTCCTACATTGAGAAGCCGGTGAGCTTCAGCAAGTTCATGGAAGTGGCCGAGCAGATCGAGCTGTACTGGTGCGTGCTCAACGAGCGGCCCGGCCGGGTCTGATCAGAGGTCCAGCACCAGGCGCGCGCTGCTGGCGCGCGAGCAGCAGGGCAGGAACTGGTTGTTCGCCGCCCGCTCCTCGGGCGTGAGGTACTGGTCGCGGTGGTCGGGCACGCCGCTTTTCACCCCCGTCAGGCAGGTGCCGCAGACGCCCTGTTCACACGACATCGGAATGTCCAGGCCGGCCGCCAGCAGGGCGGCCAGTGCCGTCTGGTCGGCCGCCACCGGAATCACGCGGCCGCTGCTCGCCAGTTCCAGCTCGAATCCGCCGTCACCCGCCGTGCCGGTGGGCGCGGCCGCGAAGTATTCGCGGTGCAAGCGCGCCTCGTCCCAGCCCTGGGCGCGGCCTTCGGCCAGCACCGCCTCCATGAACCCGGTGGGGCCGCAGACGTAGAGGTGGCTGCCGGCCGGCGCGCTGCGCAGCGTGGCGGATAGGTCCAGCTTCTGCATCGCCGGACCGTCGTCGAAATGGTGGTGCACCCGGTGTGCGTAGGGAGCGGCCGCCAGCTGTGCCACGAACGGCGTGCGTTCGCGCGTGCGCGTGGCGTGGTGCAGGGTGAAGGCGCCGCCCTGCGCCGCCAGCTGTTCTGCCATCGCCAGCAGCGGCGTGATGCCGATGCCGCCAGCCAGCAGCAGGTGGTGCTGTGCCGACGGGTGAAGTTCGAACAGGTTGCGCGGCGCGCCGATGTCCAGTTCGGTGCCGACTTGCAGCTGGTCGTGCACCGTGGCCGAGCCGCCGCGCGAGGCTGCGTCGCGCAGCACGGCGATGCGGTAGCGGTGCGTCTCGCCCGGCGCGTTGCACAGCGAGTACTGGCGCACCAGGCCGCCGGGCAGGTGCACGTCGATGTGAGCGCCGGCGCTGAAAGCCGGCAGGGCGGTGCCGTCGGTCGCCACCAGGTCCAGGCTGCAGATGTCCAGCGCCTCGCCCTGCCGGGCTGCCACGCGCACGCGGATGAGCTGGCTCATGCTGCCGCTTCCTTCTCGGCTGCGATCACGCGCTCGATCACCTTGCGCGACTGCACGCCCCCGGTGTCGATGTTGAGCTTGAGCAGCGCGCGGTCGGGGAAGGCGCTGAGGTTCTTCTGCTGGCGCTCCAGCATGTCGAGGTCTTCCGCAAAGATCTTGCCCTGGCCTTCGCGGATTTGCGCGGTCAGCGCCTTGTCGCCCGGATTGAACTTGCGCGCCATGCCCCAGAAGTAGTGCATCGAGGTGTTGGTCTCGGGCGTGATGAAGTCGATCACCTTGCTGTAGACCTTGTGCTCGGCCGGCGCGTCGTAGCCGCCGTGGCCCGCGTGGGCCACGCCCACTTCGATGATCACGTGGCTGGGCGGGGTGAAGCGGCAGATCTGCCAGCGGTCCACGGGCACGTCGTCGGCCAGGCCCTTGGCGCGCAGTGCGGCCTTCCAGAACGGCGGTGCGGGGATGTCGGTCATGAAGCGGCTGGTCACCACCTCGTCGCCGTTGACCGTGGTCTTGCAGGGCGTCTCGTCGATCTCGGGCTGGCCGATGCTGGTCGCGTGCACATAGGTTTCGTGCGTCAGGTCCATCAGGTTGTCGATCATCAGGCGGTAGTCGGCCTTGACGTGGTAGAGCCCGCCGCCATAGGCCCACTCGGGGTTGTCGTGCCACTCCATGTGCGGGATCAGCGCCGGGTCGGCCTTGTCCTTCTCGCCGGGCCAGACCCAGACGAAGCCGTAGCGCTCTTCCACCGGGAAGCTGCGGATCGCCGGGAAGCCACCGACGCGCTGGCCCGGCATGGCGATCGTCTTGCCGTCGCAACCCATCTCCAGCCCGTGGTAGCCGCAGACCAGCTTGCCCTCGCACACGTAACCCAGCGACAGCGGCGCACCGCGATGCGGGCAGAAGTCCTCCACCGCCGCCACCTTGCCCTCGTGGGCCCGGTAGAACACGATGGCCTGGTTGCAGATGGTGCGGCCCAGGGGCTTTTCGTCGATCTCGTCGGCCGTGCAGGCCACATACCAGGTGTTGACGGGGAACATGTGGGTCTCCTTGGTGGGTGGTTTCTTCATTCAGTATGCTGAATGAAGCGCATTGTAAGAACGGCGTGCAAAGAAAAAAAGACCCCGGAAGTCCGGGTTAACCCTGATCCGAAGGGGCGGTCGATTGTTCGTTGAGGTGCACGAACTTGCGCAGCAGGCGCAGGAACTCGTCCCGCTCGCGGGGCTCCAGCGGCTCCAGCAGGCGCGAGTACATCGGGTGCACGCGCGGCAACATGTCGGCCAGCACCGCTTCGCCGTCGGCGGTCAGGCGCAGGGCTCGCTGGCGCCGCGGCAGCAGCTCGCGCACGATCCAGCCTTTGGCGTCGAGGCGGGTGGCGATGTCGGCGGTGGTGGAGGTGTCCAGCGCCACCCGGTCGGCCAGTGTCACCTGGTCGATTCCGGGTTCGGCCTTGAGCGCGCGCAGCACGGCGTACTGCACCGGCGTGACCTGCCGGCCATGGGTGTCGTGAAAGGTGGAGACCGCGAGCTGGTGCGCGCGGCGGATCAGGTGGCCGGGTTCGGCCTGCAGCGTCAGGTCGGTCGAAGTGTCCGTGTTCACGTGGTGCTCGGCGGCTGTGGTGAGCCCGGATCTTAAGCGCGCACCTGCGGCAAGGTGCAGAAACTCAGCACGCGCGCAGCCGCGCCAGGATCGACTCAAAGTCGGGAGATTCGACGATGGACAGGATGGCGAGTGCGTAGGACGCTTCGGCGGCCTCCTGGCTGAACAGGCGGCTGAGCGTGCCGGGCGCCAGCAGGCGGTTGACGCGGGTGCCGGGCGCCGTGGCGCGGATATCTTCGAGCACCTGGGCGAGGGGCAGCGCAGGCGTGCCCTTGGGAAAGCCCAGGGTTTCGACAAAGCTTGGCGGTTCGATGACGGGCTGGGCTGCCTTGGCGGCGACCAGCCACGGATCCGGCTGGGGCAGGGCGCCGTAGGCGGACTCGGTGAACAGCTCGCGGGTTTGGGGGCACATGGTGTGGCGGAAGGCGGTCTGACGGGACAGGAGCGGTTGCTGCAGCAATCTTGCCCCGGTTGCTGTCGCGGACGGCTGTCAGGACTGACAGGGGGCCTGCAGTGCCGGCCCCAGGGCGAGACTTTCCGCACACGGTGTGACCTGGTGGCATCGGCGCAGGCCGGCATGGTCATCGCGGCACTCGCATGGCATCATGGCCCGACGGTCCTGCAAGGGGCGGGGCCATTCGCTGGAGGTGATCGCCATGCTGAACATCCTGATTCCGGTCGACGGTTCCTCTCACGCGCTGCTGGCGGTGCACCACGCGGTGCGGCTGGTGCACGCGGGGTTGCGGGCGCGTTTTGTGGTGGCGAACGTGCAGGAGAGCGCGACACTGTACGAGATGGTGGTGGCGCACGATCCAGAGGTGCTGGAGAAGGTGAGCGAGGGTGCGGGGCTGGACCTGATGCGGCCAGCGGTGGCGCTGCTGGAGGCGGCCGGTCAGAAGGTCGAGAAGGAAGTGGCCAGCGGTGATCCGGCGAACACCTTGATCGACATCATCGAGCGGTACGGCTGCCACGCGGTGATCATGACGGCGGGCACCGGCGGGGGCTTGCGGGCGGCCCTGCTGGGTTCGGTGACCCAGCACCTGGTGGACCACTCGCCGGTGCCGGTGACGGTGGTGCGGGAGCCAGTCGCGCCTTCCGAAGAAGACGCGTAGTTTTCTTTCTCCGGCGGCCTGTCTTCGTACGTTGCGTTGTTGGGGACTCCCCCTCTTTGCGCCAACGGCGCGGGGTGACCACTCCGCTCATGTCCCCCGGACCGGCTGCGCCGGTCCTCCCCCTTTACTTCGCTGCGTGATCACCCCGCGCCGTTGGCGCCCGCACGACTGTGGGCAAACCTCCGTGGGTGCGCCTGCAATGTTTCGCCCGAAAGCGGTTGGGTGCCCTGCAGAGCGAAGTAAAGGAGGAGACGGCCGCAGGCCGTCGGGGGACATGAGCGGCGCAGGGCACCCAACCGCTTTCGGGCCAGCGAAGGAGCAGCCGAAAAACGCCGCGAAAGTCGCTTTCCCGGGTTGAACTGAAATTACGTTTAGAGAAACGTATTTACCAATAAGAAATTCTGAGCTACAGTACGCCCCGGACCAAACCACCCGGCCGGCAGACCAAAACACGCCGGTGCAGACCACGCAGGAGACAGACCTCGATGGGAACCTACAGCTACCCCACCTTCCCGTACCGCGCCCCCGCCGACCTGATGGCCGGCGCGCCCCAGCGCAAACCCCTCATCGTCATCGGCGCCGGCCCGGTCGGCCTGGCCGCTGCCATCGACGCCCGACTGCAGGGCCTGGACGTGCTGCTGTTCGACGAAGAAGACAGCGTCTCCTTCGGCTCGCGCGCCGTCTGCTACGCCAAGCGCGCGCTCGAAATCCTCGACCGCCTCGGCGTCGGCGACCCCATCGTCGACAAGGGGGTGAGCTGGAATGTGGGCCGCACTTTCCTGCGTGAGGAAGAGGTCTACCGCTTCAACCTTGTGCCCGACGCCGGCCACAAGCGCCCGGGCATGATCAACCTGCAGCAGTACCACCTGGAAGAGGCGCTGGTCAAACGCGCCACCGAACTGGGTGCCGACCTGCGCTGGAAGTACAGGGTGGCGGGTGTCACGCCCCTGGGCGACAACGGCAGCGCAGGGGCCCGCGTGAGTGTCGAAACCCCGGACGGGAACTTCGAGATCGACGCCGACTGGCTGATCGTGGCCGACGGCGCGCGCTCCAACGTGCGGCGCCAGCTGGGGCTGGACATCGAGGGCCATGTCTTCAAGGACCGCTTCCTGATTGCCGACGTGGTGATGAAGGCCGACTTTCCGGCCGAGCGCTGGTTCTGGTTCGACCCGCCGTTCCACCCCAACCAGAGCGTGCTGCTGCACAAGCAGAGCGACAACGTCTGGCGCATCGACTTCCAGCTCGGCTGGGACGCCGACCCCGAGGAAGAGAAGAAGCCCGAAAAGATCATCCCGCGCGTGAAGGCCATGCTGGGCGACGAGCGCGAGTTCGAACTGGAGTGGGCCAGCATCTACACCTTCCAGTGCCGGCGCATGAAGAACTTCCGCCACGGCCGCCTGCTGTTCGCCGGCGACGCGGCGCACCAGGTCTCGCCCTTTGGCGCGCGCGGCGCCAACTCCGGCTTCCAGGACACCGACGACCTCTTGTGGAAGCTGGCGCTGGTGATCAAGGGACAGGCGCCGGAGGCGCTGCTCGACACCTACGACGCCGACCGCATCTACGCGGCCGACGAGAACATCCGCAACTCCACCCGTTCCACCGACTTCATCACGCCCAAGAGTGCGGTCAGCAAGCTGTTCCGCAACGCGGCGCTTGAACTGGCACGCAGCCAGCCCTTTGCGCGCAAGCTGGTGAACTCCGGTCGCCTGTCGATGCCGGCATTTCTGGTGCATTCGGCGCTGAACACACCCGATGTCGACGCCTTCGACGGCAACATGGTGCCGGGTGCGCCCATGGACGACGCGCCAGTGCGCGTGGCCGGCCGGGACACCTGGCTGCTCGACCAGTTGGGCAACCGCTTCGTGTTGCTCGCTTTCGTCGACGACCCGGGCCAGCTGGAGCTGTCGTTGCGCGCCCAGGCCGCAGCGCTGGCCGCCGGAGCGGTGCCGGTCGAGACCGTGCTGGTCACGCCACACGGCGGCAGCGCCGCCGGATTCACCGTGCTGCAGGACCGCGACGGCCTGTTCGCCCAGCGCTACGACGCCCGCCCGGGCACGACCTACCTGGTGCGTCCCGACCAGCACGTGGCCGCCCGCTGGCGCCGCGCCGATCTGGCCGCCGTCCGGGTCGCGCTGGCCCGCGCCACCGGGCAGGGATTGACCGCGGCATCCCAACAGCCCGAAGCCGTCGCCGCCTGAACCCGAGGAGACCTTGATGAGCCTGCAACTGCAACCCAATCTCGCCGAGCCCGGCCAGCGCTATTTCCGCGACTTCACGCCTGGTGACGATTTCTACGAGGCACTGATCGAGACCCACCGCGACCTCAGCGACGAACAGAGCCAGATGCTGAACGCCAAGCTGATCCTGCTGCTGGCCAACCAGGTCGGCGACATTTCTGCCCTGAAGCAGGCCCTGGCCATCGCGCGCGAAGGCGTCTGAATCTCATTCCTGAAGGAGACCTCCATGAACATCCGCAAGATCCACCATGTCGCCTATCGCTGCAAGGACGCCAAGACCACGGTCGAGTGGTACCAGAAGCACCTGGGCATGAACTTCGTGCTCGCCATCGCCGAAGACCAGGTGCCCTCGACCCACGCGCCCGACCCCTACATGCACCTGTTCATGGACGCGGGCGGCGGCAACATCCTGGCCTTCTTCGAATTGCCCAACTCACCCGAGATGGGCAAGGATCCGAACACACCCGACTGGGTGCAGCACATCGCGCTGGAGGTCGACACCGTGGCCGAGCTGGAATCCACCAAGGCCCGGCTGGAGGCGGCCGGCATCCCCGTCGTGGGCGTGACCGACCACACCATCTTCAAGTCGATCTACTTCTTCGACCCCAACGGCCACCGTCTGGAGCTGGCGGCCAACACCGCCACGCCCGAGATGATGAAAAAACTCGACGATGTGAAGTGGGACATGCTGGACGAGTGGAGCAAGACCAAGCGTGCGCCCAAGCACGCCGCCTGGATGCACGAAAAAGAACTCGCCGCCAGCTGAAACTGGGGGGTGAAAACCCCTCAAGTTCCGGTTTAGGTGGTCGAAAACCCGGAGGACCAGCGGAATTGTCATGGCCGCTGACCCGTTGAAGAGGGGTTTTCCATGTTGAACATCAGTACCAGCCAGCCCGTGAGCTGGCCGACCGCGGCGCCAGTGTCCGTGGCGCCGGTGCCTGCCGTTTCGTCGGTCGGGGCTGCACAGCCGTCTGCACGAGATCCCCAGGCCGATTCGGGCCGCGGCGGTCAGGGTGCGCGCGGCGGCGTTCCGTCCACGGTCCGCACCGGCCAGGACGCTGGTGCTGGTGCGCCCAACGTGCAGCCGGCGCCCATTCTGCCAAGCGGTCGCAAGGACGCCGAACGAAGTTCACCCGCCGACTACCTGGCCGATGCCAAGCTGCGCGCCGAGCAGCGCCAGGAAGAAGAGCAGAAGGCCCGTGAGCAGGCGGAGCAGAAGCTCCAGCTGCAGGAAGTGCTGACCACGGTATGGAAGGCCAGCGCCGCCGTGGTCGATGTGGTGCTTAAGCGAGAGCAGGAGGCCCCCGCTGTCGACGCCTCGGCGACGACCGGGGTGCGGGACGTGGGGGCCGCGAACCAGCGGCCCGTCGCCAACGACGCCCAAGGGAACCTGCCGGGCATCGAGGCCGTTCCGGCCGCGCTGCGGCGGGAACAGGAGCCGGTGGCCTACACCGAACAGGGCGCCAGCACCTGGCCACCACTGGAAACCGGCAGCCTCCTCAACCGTCGGGTCTGAACACCGGGAGGCCAGGGCGCTGCCCCGTTCAATCTTCCCAAAAAAAACAGCAGGTCGTTGACCTGCTGTTTTTTTGGGCCGAACCGGTGGCGAAGCTTCAGGCCGCCTGCACCGCCTCGAAGTCGCGCAGGGCCTGGCGGGTGAGGTCGGCTTCGCGCAGCAGCTGCTGGCCCAGTTCGGAAGGCACCGGGTCTTCGGTCTGGGTGGCGATGTGCTCGATCTGGGCAGATGTCCTCACCAGAGCGCGGAAGCCCATCAACATGGCCGTGCCCTTGAGCTTGTGGGCGTTGTAGCCAATGGACTGGCGATCACCGTCGAGCAGGGCCTGGCTCAGCACATGCACCGTGCCTTCGGGCGGCTCGAACAGGGTCTTGAGCAGCTCGTCCAGCGACTCCTCCGGCATCATGTCCAGGATCTCGCGGTAGGACTCGGGGTCGACCAGACCCACCGCCACATGGCTCAGGTTGGGCAGGCGCACCGGCATCTCGTAGGACGACAGCGGGAAGGGGCTGGAGGCGCGCAGGGTGGACGGGTCCAGCTCTTCCACGGTCATGCCGGGATCGTCCAGCAGGCCGCAGCGGCGCAGCGCCCGCTTGAGGTCCTCGGCCTGCAGCGGCTTGCTGGTGAACTCGCTCACGCCGACTTCCAGCGCCCGCTTGCGCGTGTCGTTGACGACGTCGGCGGTCACCAGGATCACCTTGATCTCCGACACAGGGCCGTCGATCCGGCGGATCGCCTCGGTGGTCGCCAGGCCGTCGAGCACCGGCATGTGGTAGTCCAGCAGCACCACGTCGAAGGGTTCGCACGCCAGCAGTTGCAGCGCCTCCTGCCCGTTTTCGCAGAAGGTGGCCTCGTGGCCCATCTTCTCGAGCAGGATGCTCATGTACTTCAGGTTGATCGGGTGATCCTCGGCCACCAGCACCTTGAGCTTGCGCTGGATGCTGCCGATGACCGAGACCGGCTCTTCCTCGACCGGGGCCTTGGTCTCCGGCAGGTCCAGGTGCACGGTGAACACCGAGCCCACACCCGGCTGGCTGCTGACCTCGATGTCGCCGCCCATCATGCGGGCCAGGTTGCGCGAGATCTCCAGACCCAGTCCGGTACCGCCGATGCGGCGGCGCAGTGAGTTGTCGGCCTGGTAGAAGCGGGTGAACAGGCGGCTGACCGTTTCTTCGTCCATGCCCATGCCGGTGTCGCGCACGGTGAATAGCACACCGGTCTTGCCCGCGGGCGCCCGGGTCAGCTCGGCGATCACGCTGCCTTCGCTGGTGAACTTGATGGCGTTGTTGATCAGGTTGAACATGATCTGACGCAGGCGCGTGGCGTCGGCCTCGACCCAGCCGGGCAGGTCGGCCGCGGCGTAGATGTTCAGCTCCAGGCCCTTGTCGCGCGCGGCGACCTGCATCAGGCCGTCGACCTCGTGCACCACGCTGGGCAGGTGGATCGGCGCCACCGTCAGCTTGAGCGTGCCCGACTCCATGGTCGAGACGTCCAGGATGTCATTGAGTACGCCCAGCAGGTGCATCGCGGAGTCGCGCGCGGTGCCCAGGTAGTCGCGCTGCTGGCTGCTCAGCGAGGCGTTGTCCAGCAGGTTGAGCATGCCCAGCAGGCCCTGGAACGGGGTGCGGATCTCGTGGCTCATGTTCGCCAGGAAGACGCTCTTGCCATGGTTGGCAGCCTCGGCCTGGTCACGGGCTACCTCCAGCTCCTGGCTCAGCTTCTGCAGCGTGGCGTACTGACGCTGCTGCTTGCGGATGTGCTGCACCAGCAGGCCGACGAAGAGCAGCATCACTGCGATCTGCGCAGCGGCCAGGCCGATCACCAGCAGGCCCTGCTGGCGCAGCTGGGTGTTGCGCTCGTCGACGAATCGGGCCACGGCGCGGTTGGCCTCGCGCGTGAGCTCACCCATCAGCGGTTTGAGGTCCTCGATGGCACGGTCCAGCCGGGCCAGCTTCCCGGGGCTGGCCGCCAGCGCCTGCGGATCGGCGAACAGCGGGTCGGCAATCTGGTTGAAGTCCTTGACCTTGGCCATGGTCGAGGTGTATTCGAAGGACGCTTCAAGCAGGTCGCGGCGCGGTATCTTGGTCAGCAGGTCGATGCGGCTGAGGTAGACCTCGTAGCGCTCCAGCAGCTCGTAGCCGTCGACCGTGCCGGGCGCCTGGAGGGCGTCCATGATCGCGTGTTCGAGCCGCCCCAGCTCGCGTTCGAGCTGGTAGGCCTGCCACATGATGGAGTCGACCTGGTTGGTCGACACATCGTCGAGCATGCGGTACTGGCGCCACTGGATCCAGCCCAGTGGCGTGAGAGTGATGGCCAGCATCAGCGAGATGGCCATGGCCCATTGCCGACCTTGCCAGCGGGCCAGATTCGGCAATTTGATGGTCATTGGATGTCCAGTGCCTTGAGCTGCCAGATGGAGCGCTCGTAGTAGGTCGAGGTGCGCAGCTCGGCGCTGCTGTCGAACGGATAGACCACGAACAGCGGGCCCTTCTCGCGCACCGGGATCGGCTTGTCGTCGATTAGGCGGGCGACGATCACCTTGAACTTCGCGGCGTCGGCCGCAGGGATGGTGATCTTGTAGTCGTTGATCGCCACGGCGCTGATGCTGGTACCGCTGGCCTTGACGGCGGCCAGCACGTCGGCCAGCAGCGGGCCGGTGAACTTCACCGGCTTGTCGAACCAGGGCGTGCTGGTGGTGAACGTGTGCTGGGGCAGGGCCTCGATCATCTTCATGTCGAAGCGCGCCACGTCGCCAGCGTTCTTATCGGCGATCTTGCCGCTGATGACTAGGATGGGGCGCTCTTTGGGCGTGTCCAGGGCCAGCGCGGCGCTGGAGAGGTTCAGCGCGCAGAGCAGGGCGCTGGCTGTGAAGAGGCGGCGGTTGTTCATGGCGGTTTCGCGGATCAGCGTGTGTGGGGTGAATGGGGGCTCAGATGCGGTGCCGCACCAGGGCGGGGTTGCTGGCCAGGCGGTTGAGCAGGGCCGGGGCGATCTGCTTGAGGGGCAGGACCTCGTGCGCCGCGCCGGCCTGGATGGCCATGCGCGGCATGCCAAAGACCACGCAGCTGGCCTCGTCCTGCACGTAGTTGTAGCTGCCAGCGTCCTTCATCTCGCGCATGGCCAGGGCGCCGTCGGCGCCCATGCCGGTGAGCATGATGCCCAGCGCATTGGGGCCAAGCACGCGCGCGGCCGACTTGAACAACACCTCCACCGAGGGTCGGTGGCGGTTCACCGGTTCGGTGTCTTCGACCACGGCGACGTAGTTCGAGCCGCTGCGGTCGATGCGCAGGTGGTGGCCGCCCGGGGCGATGTAGGCGTGGCCGGGCAGGATGCGCTGGCCGTCGCGAGCCTCTTCGACGCGGATCTTGCACAGCGAGTCCAGCCGGGCGGCAAAGCTGGTGGTGAAGCCCGGCGGCATGTGCTGGGTGATCACGATCGCGGGCGAATCCGCTGGCAGCGGCGTGAGCACCTCGCGGATGGCCTCGGTGCCCCCGGTGGAGGCACCAATGCAGATGATCTTTTCGGTAGTGGCCAGACGCGGCAGCGGCGCCCGCGGGGCCTCAGCCGCTGCCGCAGCCGAGGTGGCCTGGGTGGTGGCGCCGGGCGCAGCCGGCGTCGGGGCCAGGCGCCGCACATGTGCAGCCGCAGCGATGCGGATCTTGTCGACGATATCGCCGGCCAGTTCGTTCAGGCCGCTGGTGATGCCGATGCGAGGCTTGGCCACGTAGTCGACCGCGCCCATTTCCAGCGCACGCAGCGTGATGTCGGCGCCCTGTTCGGTCAGCGTGGAGACCATCACCACTGGCATCGGCCGCAGCCGCATCAGGCGCGAGAGGAACTCCAGCCCGTCCATGCGCGGCATCTCGACATCCAGCGTGATGACATCGGGGTTGAGCTCGCGGATCATCTCGCGCGCCACCAGCGGGTCGCTGGCTGCGCCCACGCACTGCATGTCGTGCTGGCGGTTGATGATTTCGGTCAGCAGGCTGCGCACCAGCGCCGAGTCGTCGACCACCACCACCTTGATCTTGGCCATTGTTGTGCTCCCTCAGAACAGGTCCACCGAGCCGCCGGCGTTGGTCTTGGCGACCGTTGCGGCATTGCCCTTGCGTTCCTGCGTTTCCAGCGTCTCCGGGTGCGAGTGGGCCAGGCGCTTGACCATGGCCTTGCCCGTCGCCGGGAAGTAGCAGACCTTGCGCGGATAGATGTCCAGCACGTCCTTGGAGATGACGGCGATGCGTTCGGTCTGCAGGTAGTCGAGCACGAAAGCGGTGTTGCGCTCCCCCACGTTCATGGTGGTGAAGCTGTGCATCACCTGGCCACCGCCGAACACCTTGGCCTGCATGCTCTCGCGCCGGGCGCCGAGCTTGATCATCTCGTTGATCAGCAGTTCCATCGCATACGAGCCGTAGCGGCCGGAGGTGTCGCCGGCGCCTTCGGGCAGCATGAAGTGGTTCATGCCGCCCACGCGCACCTTCGGGTCCCAGATGCAGGCGGCGATGCACGAGCCCAGCACCGTCATGATCATCATGTCGTCGGTGGTCACGTAGTACTCGCCGGGCAGCACCTTGACGGTGTCGACGTTGAAGTGGTGGTCCCGGTAGAAGAACGAGGCCTCGCCCGGCTTGGGCGTGCGGGCCTTGAGGATCTCCAGGCTGCCGCGACCCGCCGGGGCGGCCATGGCTTTCAGCGCAGCGCCGGCCAGTGGCGGCGTGGGCGTGCTGCGGACCCGGGGGGCGGCGTCAAATGCGCTCATAGACCGTCTTTCCCCGCAGCGTGAACAGGCTGCGCGCGTCGCTGAAGTTTTCGGCGTGACCGACGAACAGCATGCCGCCGGGCTTCATCACGCGGTGGATGCGCTCGAGCACCTGGCGCTGTGTGGCCGTATCGAAATAGATCATCACGTTGCGGCAGAACACCACGTCGAACGGCTCGCGGAACGGCAGGTCGTGGATCAGGTTGATGGTCATGAACTCCATGTGCTTCTGGAGTTCGGGCTTGACGCGCATCAGCCCGGCGTTGGCACCCTTGCCGCGCATGAAGTGGCGCTGCAGGCGTTCGGGGCTCAGGCCCTTGACGCCGTCGGCCTTGTAGACACCGCGCGCCGCGGTGGCCAGCACCTTGGTGTCGATGTCGCTGTTGACGATGTGGAAGCTGCCAGAGGCGCCCAGCGTCTCCGCAGCGGTCATCGCGATCGAATAGGGCTCCTCGCCGGTGGAAGCGGCCGAGCACCAGATCTTCCAGTTGTGCGAACGCCTGGCCGCCAGCATCTCTTCGAGCACGCCGAAGTGGTGCTGCTCGCGGAAGAAGGCGGTCAGGTTGGTGGTCAGGGCGTTGATGAACTCCTGCCACTCCGGACCGTCGTGCTGCTCCAGCGCGTCCAGGTAGCTCTTGAAGCTGGTGTGGCCGGTCTCGCGCAGGCGGCGCGAGACGCGGCTGTAGACCATGGCGTGCTTGCCGTCGTGCAGGCTGATGCCCGCCTTTTTGTAGATCAGCGCCTTGATGCGCGAGAAGTCGGCGTCGGACCAGACGAACTCGCGCCCCTGGGCCAGCGGACCGTCGTCGAACACCGGCAGATCCAGCGTGGACGCCGAGGGACGGGAAGGGGTGCGTGTCTGCTGCAGCATCGGTTGTCCTTGGGACCGGTCCGTTCAGTGGCGCGAGCGGCGCACCAGGCCTGAGGTGTCCAGGATCAGGGCGACCTTGCCGTCGCCCAGGATGGTGGCGCCCGAGACGTTGGGGACCTTGCGGTAGTTGGACTCCAGGTTCTTGATCACCACCTGCTGCTGCCCCAGCAGCTCGTCCACCATCAGGGCCACCCGCGATCCCTCGGCCTCGACCACGACCATGATCGGGCTGCCGCCATGGAACTCGAAGCGCGGCACGCTGAAGATCTTCTCCAGCTCGATCACCGGCATGTACTCCTCGCGCACCTTCACCAGCTGCGCACCTTGCGCCACGGTGTTGATGTCGCTGGGGTTGATCTGGAAGGACTCGATCACCGAAGACAGCGGCAGGATGTAGACCTCGTCGCTGACGCGAACGCTCATGCCGTCCATGATGGCCAGGGTCAGCGGCAGGCGCACCTTGACGCTCATGCCGTAGCCCTCGGCGGAGTCGATCTCCACCGTGCCACCCAGCGAGAGGATGTTCTTCTTGACCACGTCCATGCCGACACCGCGGCCGGACACGTCGGTCACCACCTCGGCGGTGGAGAAGCCCGGCGCCATGATCAGGTTCCACACCTCGGCGTCGGTCATCGAATCGGGCGCATCCATGCCCTTTTCGCGTGCCTTCCTGAGCAGCTTCTCGCGCGAGAGGCCCTTGCCATCGTCGCGCACCTCGATCAGGATGCTGCCACCCTGGTGCGAGGCCGAGAGCGTGATCGTGCCGTGCTCGGTCTTGCCTCGGGCCAGGCGCTCCTCCGGCATCTCGATGCCGTGGTCGCAGCTGTTGCGGATCAGGTGGGTCAGCGGGTCGGTGATCTTCTCGATCAGGCCCTTGTCGAGTTCGGTGGCCTCACCGTGGGTGATCAGCTCGACCTTCTTGCCCAGCTTGGAGGCCAGGTCGCGCAGCATGCGCGGGAAGCGGTTGAACACCACCGACATCGGGATCATGCGGATCGACATCACCGCTTCCTGTAGGTCGCGGGTGTTGCGGTCCAGGTCGACCAGGCCGGCCAGCAGCTGCTGGTTGGCGGTGCTGTCGAGTTCGCGGCTCTTCTGAGCCAGCATGGCTTGAGTGATGACCAGTTCACCCACCAGGTTGATCAGCTGGTCGACCTTGCTCACGGACACGCGCAGCGTGCTCGATTCCAGGCCGCCGGCAGCGGCCGGGCGTGCCTCGGCGCGCGCTGCCGGTTTGGCCGCGGGGACGGGAGCGGCCGGGGCCGGGGTCACCGGGGTGGCTTCTGCCACCGGCGCGGCCGGCGCGACCGCCGCAGGGGTGCCCGGTGCGTCGTCGAAGAAGCCGAAATCCTTGCCTTCCCCTGCGATCGATGCGGGGGCGGGGGCCGGTGCTGCGCTGGCGCTGGAAATCTGGATCTGCTCCTTGCTCACATGGAAGGTGAACAGGTCCAGCAGGTCGCTGTCGCTCGACCGGGTGAGCACCTCGAACGATCGGACCTTGCCGTCGTCATTCGTGGATTCAATGCGCCCGAGACCGGCGATGTCGCGGAACAGCTCGGCGATGCCGTTGGCCTGGTCCAGGTGGTCCAGCGGGCCGATGCGGATGGTCAGCTTTCGCTCTCCTTCGGCCAGCGCCACAGCGGGTGCAGGCGCAGTTGCCTGCACCGGGGCTGGCGCGGCGGCCACAGGTGCCGCGACGGGGGCTGGAATTGGCGCCATCACGGCGGCGGTGCCGTGCGCCAGCGCGCTGATGCGCGCCACCAGCTCGCCCGTGGGCGGCGGCTCCACGCTCTGGCCCTGGTGGCGGGCGAGCAGCAGCTTGAGCGCGTCGGACGATTCCAGCAGCACATCCACCATGGGCGGTGTGGGCTGCAGCTCGTGGCGGCGCAGCTTGTCCAGCAGGGACTCCATCTGGTGCGTCAGCTCGGCCACATCGGCAAAACCGAAGGTGGCGGCGCCGCCCTTGATGGAATGGGCGCAGCGGAAGATGGCGTTGAGTTCCTCGTCGTCGGCCGTCTCCAGGTCCAGCGCGAGCAGCATCTGCTCCATCTGGTCCAGGTTTTCGCCGGCTTCCTCGAAGAAGATCTGATAGAACTGGCTCAGGTCGATGTTGCCACCGGCGGAGGAGTGTTCGTGGGTTGCTTCTGCCATGGGGCGCTCCTCAGCGGATCACTTTCTGGATGACCTCGATCAGGCGACCCGGATCGAAGGGTTTGACCAACCAGCCGGTGGCCCCAGCGGCGCGGCCGGCCTGTTTCATCTGGTCGCTGGACTCGGTGGTCAGGATCAGGATGGGCGTGGCCTTGAACTTGGCGTTCTCGCGCAGCTTCTTGGTCAGGCCCAGCCCGTCCAGACGGGGCATGTTCTGGTCGGTCAGCACCAGGTCGATGTGGTGGGACTGCGCCTTCTCAAGCGCGTCCTGTCCATCGACAGCCTCCACGACATGAAAGCCTGCCCCTGTGAGGGTGAAGGACACCATCTTTCGCATGGAGGCCGAGTCGTCGACGGCAAGAATGGATTGCATGTGGGTTCTCCGTGGTTCGTTCGGATATCGGCAAACAGATGGGGCTCTTTAGAACAGGTCGATGGAACCAGCGTCCATCTCGTTCTGGGTGACCGGGCTGGGGCGGTCGGGGGTTGGGTCCAGGCTCACCGGCAGTTCGTCTTCCTCCGGCTCCATGGCCTCTTCGGCCAGCTTCCAGGCGCAGCCCTGCAACACCTTGCCGGTGTGTGCGATCAGCTGGGTCGCCATGTCGTGGAACTGCAACTCGGTCACGGCCTGGTGCAGGCTGCGGCGGATGTTCAGCAGGTCGTCGTTCTCGTTGCCGGCCAGGTGGGCCAGGGCGTGGTTGGCGGTGGAAAAGCGTTCCATCAGGTTGCCGGTGGCGTGGTCGAGCAGACCTTCCAGTCGCTTGAGGTCGGTCATGGCCATGAGCAGGGAGTCCTGGACATCGGCGACCAGATTCACTGGCAAGTTGACAGATGGCGAGGTCTGGGGCGTCATCGGCGGGTCCTTGTGGTCGGGCTTGAGGGTCGTTTTCGAGACCGCTCCAGTGTGTTGGGGCAGTACAATTTTCAGGATCTGTGACAGGCTGTATCGGCAGAAAACGGCCCGAATTCAGCGCTATTTCGAACACTGCGAGCCGCATGCCCGATACCACTGAATCCCGTCCTGTCCGCATCCTCCACCTCGAGGATTCCCGCGTCGACCACGCCCTGGTCAAGTTCGCGCTGCAGAAAAGCGGTCTGAACCACGACATCCAGCTGGTCGACACACTCGACGACTTCGAGCGCGAGCTGCGCGAGAACCGCTACGACATCGTGCTGGCCGACTACCACCTGCCCGGGTTTTCCGGGCTGGACGCCTGGGAACGGCTGCAGGAGATCGGGATGGACCTGCCGTTCGTCATCCTCTCGGGTGCCATCGGCGAGGCCGCGGCTGTCGAGGCCATGCACCGTGGCGTCAGCGACTACCTGCTCAAGGACAGCATGAACCGGGTGGCGCACGTCATCCAGCGCGCCATCGAGGTCTCCGAAACCCGCCGCGCCAAGGCCCGGGCCGACGCCGAACTGGCCGACTCCCAGCGCCGCCTGGCCGAACTGGCCGAGCACCTGCAGACCAGCATCGAGCAGGAACGCGCCGACATCGCCCGCGAAATCCACGACGACATCGGCGGCTCGCTGGCCGCCGTCAAGCTTGACCTGGCCTGGATCGCCCGCCGCCCGGCGCTGGAGCCCGAGGTGCGCCAGCACATGGACACCGCGCTGGAGATGCTGCAGCACGCCCTGGGTGCCAGTCAGCGCATCATGATGAACCTGCGCCCGCCCATCCTCGACCAGGGCCTGGTGGCCGCGGTGCTGTGGATGGCCAGTGGTTTCGAGAAACGCAACGGCACCCGTGTCACCGTGCGCCGTTCGTCCGAGCACATCGACGTGCCGCGCGCCGTGCAGCTGGTGGCCTACCGCACCGCGCAGGAAGCGCTGACCAATGTGGCCAAACACGCCCGGGCGACCGCCGTCGACATCGACCTGAGCGACCGCGAACGCGTGCTCACGCTCGAGGTCAGCGACAACGGCCAGGGCCTGAGCGCCGACGCCCTGCGCAAGGCCAAGTCCTTCGGCCTGCTCGGGCTCAAGGAACGCGCCGCCAAGGTCGGCGGCTGGCTGGACATCAGCAGCTCATCGCGGGGCACCTCGGTGATCCTCTCGGTGCCGCTCGATGGCGAGGACGGTAACCACCACAGGGACGAAGAACAATGATCAAGGTCATCTTGTGCGACGACCACGCAGTCGTCCGTCGCGGCATCCGCGACACCATCTCGGAAGCGGTCGACATCCAGGTCGTCGGCGAAGCCGGCAGCTACCCCGAGCTGCGCGAACAGATGCGCAAGACCGAGTGCGACGTGCTGGTGCTCGACCTCAACATGCCCGGCCGCGGCGGGCTGGAGGTGCTGGCCGCGCTGCGCGAGGAGGGGTCGCAGGTCAAGACCCTGGTGGTCTCGATGTACCCCGAAGACCAGTACGCCATCCGCTGCCTGCGGGCCGGCGCGCGGGGATACCTGAACAAGGCGGGCGAGCCGGCCGAGATGATCGCCGCCATTCGCACGGTGAACCAGGGCCGCAAGTACGTCACGCCCGAGGTGGCGCAGATGCTGGTGGACAACCTGAACGCGCCCGAAACCGAAGAGCTGCACGCCAGCCTGTCCGAGCGCGAACTGCAGACCTTGCAGAAGATCGCCTCGGGCAAGAAGCTCTCCGAGATCGCCGACGAGCTGATGCTCAGCCCCAAGACCGTCAGCGTCTACCGCGCGCGGGTGCTGGAGAAACTGCACCTGTCGAACAACGCGGAACTGACGGTGTATGCGATCCGGAACAGTCTGGTGTGATGGGTTGCTGGATAAAGGGGTTCACAGCAGTGGATTGATGAATGAGTCAGTGGCCTCAAGCAAATGCGCTGCTGTTGCAGCAAGTAGTACAGCCGCTCAGGGCGGGCCCGGGAAAGACGCTGGTCGCTGTGCACTATGGGCTGTTTCCATATGAGGCGGAATCGTTCCGACTCAGCGAGTTGGGGCCGTTGTCACTGGATGCAGAGGTTCGGCTGTGCTTTTCGGACGGCACCAAACTGTTTGTCAGCTGGACCCAAACAGCAGGCTGGTCGGAAACGAACTCGCTTGCCGTGGCCGTTTCTTCCTTTCACTGCGCAGGCTCGCTTGTCTATGAAGATGCAAGCCTCCTTTCCAACTGGACGTCCTGTCTTGGCGCCCGCCTGGTTGCTGCAGATGTACTCGGTTGGCTCGAAACGCCCGCCTTTTTGAGGCTGAAGTTCGAGCATGCGTCGATTCTGATAGGAGTGGGCTACGAAAGTGGGTTCGGCAATGCCGACCGCGTTATCGTGCGTCCACACGAAGACATGTGGCTTGACGAGGCTGTTGTTCTTTGGAGTTCGCATGCTGGCGGTGCGTAGTGCGTCGGCCCTAAACGAACCCCATATCGAAAACAGATTGGGTTGCCAACGCAGTGTGGATTCATGTGTCGAAGTGATGTCCGGTTGGAAGCTGCATTGGTGCCCCGTGTGAGCTGGAGCACCTTCTCTTCCATTTGTTGGGCAAGGCGTACCGGTTTGTTTTGTGAGATTTCTGTCAGTTGATGGGGGCATATGGGAAGCAATGTTCAGGGGTACCAGATGGTGAGACCCCCAACCCAGGACGAGGTGGAACTACTGGCTGTGATCTTGGGTGTCAGTGTTTCTCTGGCGGCATTGGCGTTTCTGTGTGTGGTGGGTGCCGCTTTAATGGTGGCGGTGAGGACGCGATTGCCAGGACGGTTTAGCGTTCTTTTGAGTGTCCTGGTGTTGCCGCTTTGGTGGGTTTTCGAGCAACTTTGGGGCGGCAGCCTTGAGTTGACGTTTGGACCAGTGGCTCAGTTGGTTTCGGTGATCTTCTATTCGGCGTTCGCTGTGGTGTTCTCATTTGGATTCGTCAGGATGTGCCGCGCTTTTCTCGCGGTCTCTGCCGTGGATTCGCGCGATAGGTGAGTTTGTTACGTGAGCCAACTTGGCGTAGCTTCCTGACGGCGGACGATCCAGATCGCAACATCACCATGCACCGCCGCACCGCCTCCCTCATCCTGCTCGTCACCGCCGCCGGCCTGTTCACTGCCTGCAGCAAACCCGACCCGCAGACCGCGCTGGAAGCCGCGGTGCAGCAGCTGCAGGACCACCTCGAAGCCCGGGACAGCAAAGCCGTGCTGACGATGCTGGACACGCGGTTCCGGGCGCAGGACGAGTACGACGCCGAGTGGGCGCGCAAGACCATGGCGCTGATGTTCCTGCGCTATGCCAACGTGAAGGTGATCGCGGTCACGCGCAGCAGCCGCATCGACCCGCCGGGTTCGAGCATCGGCATCACCGAGGCTCAGGTGCTGTTCACCGGGGCGCAGGGCCTGATCCCCGAGCGGGCTTCGCCCTATTCGGTGCAGCTGCAGTGGGCGCTGGACGGGTCGGACTGGAAGCTGCGCGACGTGCGCTGGGAGTGAGCCGCAGGCTCAATTTCCGGTGAACATGCCGGTGGCGAGCTTCATCAGCGCCACCACCGGACCTTCCAGCATGGGCAGGGTGACGGCGATGCCCAGCAGGCCGGTGGTGAGGGTGAGCGGGAAGCCGATGGCGAAGGCGTTCATCTGCGGCGCCACGCGCGAGATGAAGCCCAGCACGATGTTGACGAACAGCAGCATGCCGACCATGGGCAGCGCGATCCACAGGCCGTAGCGGAACACGACCGAACCCAGTTCGTGCAGGCGCATGCGTTCGATGGCCTCGAACGCGCCGGTGCCCAGCGGGAAGGTCTCGAAGCTGGCCACCACGGCCTGCAGCACCATGAGGTGGCCGTTGAGCACCACGAACAGCAGCATGGTGCTGTTGCCGTAGAAACGGCCGACGGCGCTGGTCTGCTGGTTGGTGCTGGGGTCGAAGAAGCCGGCGAAGTTCAGGCCCATCTGCAGGCCGATGACTTCGCCTGCCAGTTCCACGGCCGCGAACACGATGCGCACCGCCAGGCCAATCGCCAGGCCGATCACCACCTGCTGCACCACCACGCCCATGGCCTGCGGGTCGGTCAGGCCGATCACCGGCTGGTCGGCCAATGCCGCCTGGGCGCAGATGGCCACCAGCATGGCCAGCGCAACGCGGGCGCGCATGGGCACCGAGCGCGCCGAGAAGATGGGCGCGCTGGAGAACACCGCGAGGATGCGCAGGAAGGGCCAGAACACCGGCGCCACCAGCGACATGATGTCCGCTTCAGTGAACGAGAACATGGCGCCGCGTGATCGATCAGATCGCGTGGTTCGGAATGGCCAGGATGGTGTTGCGGATGAACTCGACCAGGGTGGTCATCATCCACGGGCCGGCGATCGCGAACACGGCGATGGCGGCGATCAGCTTGGGCACGAAGGAGAGGGTGGCTTCGTGGATCTGGGTGATGGCCTGGAACAGGCTCACCAGCAGGCCCACGCCCAGCACCACGGCCAGCACGGGCGCGGCTACCATGAGCACCATGAAGAGGGCGTTCTGGCCCATCGTGAGGGCGGCTTGGGGGTCCATGGGGTTTCCTTGACTATGTGGCGAACGAGGCTGCGAGGGAGCCCAGCAGCAGGTTCCAGCCGTCGGCCAGCACGAACAGCATCAGCTTGAAGGGCAGGGCGACCAGCACCGGCGAAAGCATCATCATCCCCAGCGACATCAGCACGCTGGCGACCACCATGTCGATCACCAGGAAGGGGATGAAGATCATGAAACCGATCTGGAACGCGGTCTTGAGTTCGCTGGTGACGAAGGCCGGCACGATGACGCGGAAGGGCGCGGTCTCGGCCTTCACGTCTTCGGGCAGCTTGGCCAGGCGGGCGAACAGCTCGAAGTCGCTCTGGCGGGTCTGCTTGAGCATGAAATCGCGCATCGGGCCCTGCGCGCGGTCCAGCGCCTGGTCGAACGGGATCTGGTTGCTGGTGTAGGGCTGGTAGGCCTCGTTGTAGACCTTGTCCAGCGTCGGTCCCATGACGAACAGCGTGAGGAACAGCGAGAGGCCGATGATCACCTGGTTGGGCGGCGCGGACTGCGTGCCCAGGGCCTGGCGCAGCAGCGAGAGCACGATGACGATGCGGGTGAAGCCCGTCATCAGCAGCAGCACCGCGGGCAGGAACGAGAGCGCGGTGAAGAACAGCAGGGTCTGGATCGGCACCGAGTAGCTGGTGCCGCCCGCGCCCTGGCCGACCACGATGGGCAGCGCGGCGTTGCCGGTCTGCTGGGCCCAGGCGGGCACGGTGGCCAGCAGCAGGAGCGCCAGGCCGAGCAGGCGGGCGCCGCGGAAACGTTCAGCGGTTTGCATCACCGTCCTTGCGGAACAGGGCCAGCCGCGCGGCGAAGCCGGCGGGGGCGGGGGTATGGCCCGGGGCGGCAGGTGCCTCGGTGGCTTCGGGCGGCAGCGGCATCTGGTGCAGCGCGGTGACGCTGCCCGGCGAGACGCCGAGCACGAGGCAGACCGCCTGCTCGCCCTGGCCGACCTGCAGCGTGACCACGCGCTGCTGCGGGCCGATCGCGACACCGCCCAGCACCTGCAGGTGCGGGCCGGCGCGGTTCGCGGCGCCGGGCAGGTGGCGGCGGTAGCGTTGCAGCAACCAGGCGATGCCCACCATGACGATGAGCAGCACGATGGCCGGGGCGGCGTTCTGGAGCATGGGCAGCCTTCAGCCTTTGGAGAGACGGCGCATGCGCTCGGACGGCGTGACGATGTCGGTCAGGCGGATACCGAACTTGTCGTTCACCACCACCACCTCGCCCTGGGCGATGAGGTAGCCGTTGACCAGCACGTCCATGGGCTCGCCGGCCAGCGCGTCGAGCTCGACGATGGAGCCTTGTGCCAGCTGCAGGATGTACTTGATCGGCACCTTCACCCGACCCAGTTCCACCGTCAGCTGCACCGGGATGTCCAGCACCATCTGGATGTCCTGCACGACGTTGCCCGCGCTGGTGGCAGGTGCCGAGGGGTGGTCGTCGAACGCGGGCGCGCTGTCGTGGGCGCTGGCCACGGCCTGTTCTTCGAGGGCCTGGGCCCAGTCGTCGGCAACGGAATCGTTCATGGTGTCGGTGTTCTCAGTGGACATACGGATCTCCTTGCCAGGTCTTGTCGGTGCTGTTGCTCAGCTTGCGGTCGATGCGCAGCGCGTATTTGCCCTTGTGCGTGCCGTACTGGCACTCGAACAGCGGCACACCGTCGACATGGGCTTTGATGGCGGGGTTGCGGTCCAGCTCGATGAAGTCGCCGACCTGCATCGCCAGCAGCTGTTCCACCGTGGCGTCGGTCTGGGCCAGCTCGGCGACCATGGTCACCTCGGCCGCCTGGATCTCCTGGCCCAGCAGCTTGACCCAGCGGCGGTCGACTTCGATGGCATCGCCCTGCACGCTGGAATACAGCACGTCGCGAATGGGTTCGAGCGTGGCGTAGGGAATGCAGATGTGCAGCGAGCCGGTGATGTCGCCAATCTCCAGCGTGAAGCTGGTGGAGACCACGATCTCGCTGGGGGTGGCGATGGTGGCGAACTGGGGCTGCATCTCCGAACGCTGGTAGGCCAGCTCGATCGGGTACACGCCGCGCCAGGCCTTCTTGTATTCCTCGGCCACCACCTCGACCAGGCGGTCGATGACGCGCTGCTCGGTGGGCGAGAAGTCGCGCCCCTCGATGCGGGTGTGGAACTTGCCGTTGCCGCCGTAGAGGCTGTCGATCACGCCGAACAGCAGGTTGGGTTCGCACACCACCAGGCCATTGCCGCGCAGCGGGCGCACGGCCATGATGTTGAAGTTGGTGGGCACCGCCAGCTCGCGCAGGAAGGCGCTGTACTTCTGCACCTGCACGCCGCCGACCGACACCTCCGGGCTGCGCCGGATGAAGTTGAACAGCCCCAGGCGCAGGTTGCGCGAGAAGCGCTCGTTGACGATCTCCATCGTGGGCATGCGCCCACGGACGATGCGTTCCTGGCTGGAGAGGTTGTAGACCCGGACGCCGTCGGTGGGGACGTCGTCCTTTTCGAGCTTCTGGCTCTCGCCCGTGACCCCTTCCAGAAGGGCGTCGACTTCTTCCTGGGACAGAAACGAATCGGCCATGGCGTCAGGTCCCCTGGGTCACTGCACGATGAAACTGGAGAAAAGCACACCCTCGATCGGGTTGGGCGCGGCCTTCTTCTTCTTTTTCTTGCCTTTGGGGGAGGGCTCCGGTTCGGCGTCCGGGTGCTCGTAGTCGTAGCCCATCACATCGGAGATCTCGGCCATGATGTCCTGCGTCAGGGCCTGCTTGCCGTCCGCGCGAAGCATCTGTTCGGCGGTGCGCTGCGAGACCAGGATCAGGATGCCGTTGCGGATGCTGGGCATGTAGGTTTTCATGTCCTCGCCGGTCTTGGCATCGGCCAGTTGCAGCGTGATGCCCAGCTGCGCGAATCGGTTGCCGCCCGGGTCGGCCAGGTTGACCACCATGCTGTCCAGCGGCAGGAAGGTCGGCGGGGTCTTGGGGTCGCGCAGGGGGGCGGCGTGGCCCTCGTCCTCGGCCGTCACTTCGGTGCCGTCCTCCTCGTCTTCGCTGTGGGACTTCTTCAGCAGGAAGAAGGCCGCACCCGCGCCGACCAGCGCCAGCACCACCACGCCGATGATGATGAACAGCAGTTTCTTGCTCTTGGGTTTGGCTGGGGCCTCGCCATTGGCGGGGGCGGCAGCAGCGGCAGCAGACATGGACATCCTCCGGAAGGGCGCCCCGCGGGGGGCGATGCCCGCCGAAAGGAACGGCGGGCTGTGGAGGAATTATTGGAGCCACCCCCCCCGGGCGTAGCCCTGAATAGCGCCGGAAAACCCCGCTATTCGCCGGCTCCGCGCGGCCCGGTTGGCGTTCTCAGACGAACAGGTCCAGCGGCCGGCTGCCGTCGCTGCGCGGCCGTGGCGTGGCCGGCACGGCGCTGCCAGCCGGTGCCGTCGCGGTGTCGGCACGGACCGATGGCGCGCCGGTACGGGCGGGGGCTGCGGACGGGCTGCCCTGCCCCTGCTGGCCGCGCTGGTCGCTGACGTTCACGTCGCCCAGCTGGATGCCGCCGCGCTGCAGCAGGTCGGCCAGCGTGCCCTCGGCGTTCTGGCGCAGTTCGGCGCGCGCCTCGGCGTTGTCGGTACGGAAGCTCAGGTCCAGCTCCTGGCCGGTGAGCGAGAGCCGCACGTCGATGGCGTTCTCGCCGTCCTCGCCGATGCGCAGGCTGGCCTGGCGCAGGTGCGGCGAGGCGAAGCTGTCGAGCCGCTCTTCGGCCTCGGCATCGGCCTGTGCCAGCGTCTCTTCGTAGGTCTCGTCGCGTGCGTCGCTGCTCAGCCCGTCGCGGGTGTCGGTGTGGTCGCCGCCGTCGGCGCCCGCCTCGCCGCCGGTGCCCGGCTGGCCGCTGTGGTCCGCACCGCCGGCCATGGGCACCACGCCGCCCTGCAGCGGCACGGCCGTCAGCGGGGCGTCGGGCGTGGTCTCGTCGCTGATGGTTTGCGCAAAGCGCTGGTCGAGCGCCACCGTGCTGTGCAGCGGCAGCGATGGTCCGGTGTCGACCCGCACCGCGGCGCGCTCGACGCCCGGGCCCGACTGGGCCTGGGTGTGGTGCCACTGCTGGAGGGCGCTGGTGCCCGCCATCTGGGCGGTGCTGCGCCAGGCCGCGGGCCGGGCGGCGGCTGGCGCCGGGGCGCTGTTGCCTGCGGCCGGCGGGCTGGCGTTGGCCGCCGAGAGCTGGGCCTGGGTCTGTTCGTCCAGCGCCTCGGGTTGGTCCAGCACCTGCATGCCCTGCAGCGTGTCGGCAGGCGCTCCGTCGCTCGCCAACACCTGGGGGGGCGTTCCGGTGTCCGGGGAGGGGCCGGCCAGAGCGCGCGGGCCGGTGGCGGTGCCGCTGGCCAGGACGCCCGATGCGTCGGCGGTCGCAGAGGCCGCAGTCGGTGCGTCGGTGCTGGGGACTGCGGTGGTGGATGTGCCTGCGGAGGGCAGGGCGGCCCAGGCCATCATGGCTTCCAGCTGGGCTTCGCCAGAATCGGTCGCCGGGTTACCGGCCGTCTCCTGCACCAGTTCGGCCGGCGCGTCGGCGGCCAGGGGCAGCGTGTCGTTGGTGGCGCTCAGCAGCGACAGCAAGTTGGCGAACAGGTCGGCGCCGGTCTCCTGGCCACCGGGTTTGCGGGCGCCCTGGGCGCCGTTGCGACCGGCGGCCTGGGCCGCCTGGGTCGGTCCTGCGGACGCGCTGTGCGAGGTGGAGGGGGCGGTGCTGCTCATGAACGGGCTCCGTGGACGGCCGAGAGGGCCTGGCGCAGGTGGATGGTCAGGGCCATCTCGTCGGTGGCCTTCTGTTCCTGGCGCATGGCGCGGTGTTCGATCGCCTGCTGCTTGCGCTCAGCGTACTTGCGCAGGCCGGCGACGTCGCGCTCGGCGGCGTAGACCTGGGCCTGGGCGCGCTCGACCACCTCTTCCCGGCTGCGCTGCACCGCCTGCTGGAACTCGATGGCGTGGGTGATCTTTTCCATGAACTGGCGGTGGTGGTGCAGCAGGTTGGCGTCCACGCCACCGGTGGTGCTGCGCTGCGCCCAGCGCTGCAGGGCCTCGTCGGCGTAGTTGCGCAGCTGGTTCATCTGGGCCTGCGCCGCCTGCAGTTCACGCTGGGCCTGGCCGAGCGCAGTGAGCGCGTCGTCGCGGCGCCGGGTGGCCAGGTCCACCACCTTGTGCAGGGTCTGCAGGTTGCTCATGCGTGGGTTCCTTCATACAGGTTGTGGTGGGCGTGCCCGCGCGCACCGCGGCCGTTGCGGGCGGGCTGGTCTTCCTGCAGCGCCACGGCCAGCTGCTGCAGGCTGTGTTCCATGGTCGCCGCCTCGCGCATGTCCTGCATCAGGAAGCGCTGCAGCGCGGGATAGAGCACGATGGCGCGGTCGGTTTCGGGGTCGCTGCCAGCGGCGTAGGCGCCCAGCTGGATCAGGTCGCGGCTCTTCATGTAGCGCGAGTAGTAGTTGCGGAACTTGCGCGCCAGCTCCAGGTGCTGCGGCGTGGCCACGTTGTGCATCACGCGCGAGGCCGAGGCCTCGACGTCGATGGCGGGGTAGTGGCCCGACTCGGCCAGCGCGCGCGAGAGCACGATGTGGCCGTCCAGGATGGCGCGCGCCGCGTCGGCGATCGGGTCCTGCTGGTCGTCGCCTTCGGACAGCACAGTGTAGAAAGCGGTGATCGAGCCCACGCCGTTGAGGCCGTTGCCGCTGCGCTCCACCAGCTGCGGCAGCTTGGCAAAACACGACGGCGGGTAGCCCTTTGTGGCCGGCGGCTCGCCGATGGCCAGGGCGATCTCGCGCTGCGCCATCGCGTAGCGGGTGAGCGAGTCCATCAGCAGCAGCACGTGCAGCCCGTCGTCGCGGAAGCGCTCGGCGATGGCCGTGGCGTAGGCCGCGCCCTGCATGCGCACCAGCGGCGGCGCGTCGGCCGGCGCGGCCACCACGACGGAGCGCTTGCGGCCGTCTTCGCCCAAGATGTCCTCGATGAATTCCTTGACCTCGCGGCCGCGTTCGCCGATGAGGCCGACCACGATCACATCGGCCTTGGTGTAGCGGGCCATCATGCCCAGCAGCACCGACTTGCCGACGCCGGAGCCGGCGAACAGGCCCAGGCGCTGGCCGCGGCCGACCGTGAGCAGGGCGTTGATGGCGCGCACGCCGGTGTCCAGCGACTCGCGCACCGGGTCGCGGTCCATCGCGTTCAGCGGCGCCTGGTTCATGGGCTCGATGTCGACCTCGGTGATCGGGCCCATGTGGTCCATGGGATTGCCGTGCGAGTCGACCACGCGGCCCAGCAGCCCGCGGCCCAGCGGCAGGCGCAGCAGCCCGCGGTCGCCGGCCGATGGCGGCTTGTTGACCTGGCCCATGCGCGGCACCGGGCGGTAGGGTGCCAGCGGGGTCACGCTGGCGCCACTGGCCAGGCCGCGGGTGTCGCCCGCGGGCATCAGGAAGGCACGGTTGCCCGCAAAGCCCACCACCTCGGCCAGCACCGGCTCGCGTTTGCCGTTGGCAATCAGGCACTGCGAACCGACCGGCACGCGCAGGCCCACGGCTTCGAGTACCAGGCCGGCCAGGCGGGTGAGCGTGCCGCGCACCTCTAGCGGGGTGTGCACGTTGGCCCCGATGCGCAGGTCGTCCATGTACTGGGCCCAGCGGCCGTCGGGTTCAGACATCGCCGGCCTCCGGATTCCAGGGTTCGTCCAAGCCCAGGTTGCCCAGGGCCCGTGCCCAGCGCTTCTCGATGGTGGCGTCCACCGTCGCGCCCGGGGTCTGCAGCAGGCAGCCGCCGGGGGTGATGGTCACGTCCGCCACGAAGTCGGGGGCGTTTTCTCCCAGGGTCTCCACCAGCGCACCGCGCATCAGCGCGAGGTCGTCGGGGTGCATGCGCACGGTGGCGGGCAGGCCGTCCTCGACGATCTGCTCCAGCGCCTCGCCGATCACGGCGCGCAGGTGGCCGGTGTTGCTCTGCAGCTCCTGCCGCACCACCTGGCGCGCGACGTCGCAGGCCAGGTCCAGGATCTGGCGGCCGATCTTCTGCTCGGCGGCGATCAGCTGCTCGGCCATGCCGTGCAGCATCTGGCCCATGCGCACGCCGGTCTCTTCGATGGTGCGGCGCATCGCGGCTTCAAGCGCGTCGCGCACCTCTTTGCTGCCGGTGTCGTGGCCGTGGGCGAAGCCATCGGCATAGGCCTGCTGGCGGGCCTCGTGCAGCGCTTCCTCCAGGGCCCTGTCGGGTTCGGACTCGGCCGCCACCGCCACCGCGGCGACCGGGAGCGTGTCGCTGCCGTCCATGGACGAGAAGTGCCAGGCCGACACGCCGTCGATTTCCTCCCGCGGGATAAAGCGGGTGTGCGCGCTGGGCTTAGACGAAGCCTTCATCGTCGCCTCCGCCGATCGCGATCTGACCCTCTTCGGACAGGCGCCGGACGATCTTCAGGATCTCTTTCTGCTGGGCTTCCACCTCGGACAGGCGGACCGGTCCGCGCGATTCGAGGTCGTCGCGCAGGCCTTCGGCGGCGCGCGAGGACATGTTGGTGAAGACCAGTTCGCGCAGCTCCGTGGAAGCGCCCTTGAGCGCGATCACCAGCGACTCGGACGCCACTTCCTTGAGCACCAGCTGGATCGACTTGCCGTCGAGTTTGAGCAGGTCTTCGAAGGTGAACATCTTGTCCATGATCTTCTGGGCCAGGTCGGCGTCGAAGTTGCGGATCGACTCGATCACCGAGGTCTCGATCTGGTTGCCCATCATGTTGATGATCTCGGCCGCGGTCTTGACGCCGCCCATCGAGGTCTTGCGGATCTTGTCGCCACCGGCCAGCACCTTGTAGAGCACCTCGTTGAGGTCCTTGAGCGCGGTGGGCTGGATGCCTTCGAGCGTGGCGATGCGCAGCATCACGTCGTTGCGGGTGCGCTCGGTGAAGTTCTTCAGCACGTCGGCGGTCTGGTCCGATTCGAGGTGCACCAGGATGGCCGCGACGATCTGCGGATGCTCGTTGCGCAGCAGCTCGGCAATCGACAGCGGGTCCATCCACTTCAGGCTCTCGATACCCGAGACATCGCCGCCCTGCAGGATGCGGTCGATCAGCAACGCGGCCTTGTCGTCGCCCAGGGCGCGCCGCAGCACCGATCGCACGTAGTTGTCGGTGTCGGACACCAGCAGGCTCTGCGAGGAGGCCACCGAGGTGAACTTCTGCATCACCTGATCGACCCGCTCGTGGGACACGGCGCGGGTCTTGGCAATGGCCTCGCCCAGCTTCTGAACTTCCTTGGGGCTCAGGTGCTTGAAGACCTCGGCCGCCTCTTCCTCGCCCAGCGTCATGAGGAAGATAGCGGCGTCCTGGATTCCCTGTTCTTCCATGATCGTCTTTCCTTGGCTCGCTTACGCGGGCGCTTCGCCGTTGACCCAGCTCTTGACGATGTTGGCCACCGCCATCGGGTTTTCCAGCGCCAGCCGCTTGGCGTCCGTGAGGCGCTGGTTTTCCTCCGGCATCGGCAGGCCTGGGCGCTCGGGCGCTTCGTCGAGCACGGCGTCGAGCTGCTGCACCTTGGCCTTTTCCTCGGTCTTGGTGACCACTGGCTGGCGCATCATCTTCATGCCCGGGCGCACCATGCCCATGAGGATCAGCAGGGCCACGCCCAGGGCACCGACCGGCCAGGCCAGGCTGCGGGCCAGTTCCATGTTCTCGGGCTGCTTCCACCAGGCCACCGGCACTTCCTCGACCGGTGCGGGAACGTTGAACACGGCGTTGACCACGTTGACGGAATCCCCGCGATCCTGTTTGAAACCAATGGTCTCGCGCACCAGGGCGGTCATCTGCTCCAGCTGCTCGGGCGGGATGGCTGTCGTGATGACCTTGCCCGTCTTGTCGGTGACGCTGCGGTGGTTCACCACCACGGCGGCGGTCAGGCGCCTGACGGTGCCGCTGGCCTCGCGCACGGTGCGCACGGTCTTGTCGATCTCGTAGTTGATGACCGATTCCTTGCGCATCGTGCCGGCCTTGTCGGCGTTGCTGGCCACGCCCAGCGGCGCGGCGGCGCCGTTGATGGGGGCGGTGCCGGTCGCAGGGGGCTGGTTGGTGGTGGCGCCGGGCACGCCCGCGGGCTGGGCCTGGGCGGGGGTGCCGTCCTCGACGAGCTGCTGGCTGCGCACAGCGCCGGGCTCGCCGCCCTGGTTGGGACGGTGCTGCTCGGAGGTGGACTCGGCCAGCGAGAAGTCGATGTCGGCGCTGACCTGGGCCTTGACGTTGCCGGCGCCCACCAGGGGCTCGATCATGTCCAGGATGCGGCGGGTGTAGAGCTGTTCAACCTGCTGGGTGTATTGCAGCTTCTGGGTGTCGGCGCCTTGGGCCATGCCGTCGGGCGTGGCCGAGAGCAGGGTGCCGGCGTCGTCCACGATGCTGACCGCCTTGGGGTTCATCTCGGGCACGCTGGAGGCGACCAGGTGCACGATGCCGGCGATCTGCGCCTTGTCCAGCGTGCGACCGGGGTGCAGGGTCAGCAGCACCGAGGCGCTGGGCTTCTGCTGCTCACGGAAGAAGCCGTTCTGGTTGGGCAGCGCCAGGTGCACGCGGGCGGCCTGCACCGACGAGAGCGACTGGATCGAGCGGGTCAGCTCGCCTTCCAGACCGCGCTGGAACGTCAGACGCTCCTGGAACTGGGTCATGCCGAAGCGGTTGGCCTCCATCAGCTCGAAGCCGCTGACCGAGCCCTTGGGCAGGCCCTGCGAGGCCAGGCGCAGGCGGGTGTCGTGCACCTTGTCGGCCGGCACCATGATGGCGCCCCCGCCCTCGGTGTACTTGTAGGGCACGTTCATCGTCGTCAGCTGCGCGATGATGGCCCCGCCATCCTTGTCGCCCAGGTTGTTGTAGAGCACCTTCCAGTCGGGCTGGCGGCCCATGAAGAACAGGGCGATGGCGATCGCCAGCAGACCGAAGGCGCCCAGGCCCATCTTGATCTTCTGCGCGCGGTCCAGGCGCGAGAGTCCGGCGCTGAGCGCGTTGCGGTTCTCGGGTGCAAGGTCCATTTCGGCGACGGCGGTGCTCATGGCGGGGGGCTTCGAAGTGGGTCGGCAAGTGGGGGAATCTTCCCTGTTGCGACCGAGTATCCGGTCCCGCTCACCCCGGCATAGCCATGAAAAAGGCCGCCTTTGACCCCCTATTCCCGGCGCGCGGAAGGGGGCCTCTCACTAGCATCGAGTCCTGCACCCGTCAGAGTGAAAGGACACCGCCATGGACCTGCGAATCAATGCCCTGAACAGCCAGGCCGTCAACGGCATCGGCCGCCCTGCGGCTGCGCGCGGTGGCGCGTCGGCCGGCGTGGGCGGTGTCGGCAGCGGCTTTGCCGACAACTTCAAGACCGCCCTTCAATCGGTGAGCAAGGCCCAGAACGAGGCCTCCCAGCTGCAGAACGAAGTGCAGAAGGGCAACCCCAACGTAAGCCTGGAAGAGACCATGCTCGCGATGCAGAAGGCCCAGATCGGCTTCCAGGCCACCATGCATGTCAGAAACCGCATGGTCCAGGCCTACACCGACATCATGAATATGAGCGTTTGAACAAAGCCCGCGTGGCGGGCTTTGTTCAGTGCACCTGTTTTGCGTCCATCAGCTGTTCGAGGTCGCCCAGCCAGGGTTCGGCCAGGCAGCGGATCTCGGCGTCGGCGCGCAGGATGCGCTGCATGATCTTGGCCTTTTCCTTGCGCTCGTCGGGCGCCAGCTTCATGTTGCGCGACTTGTGGCGCAGCTGGGCGATCAGCACCGCGCAGGTGCCCTCCAGGTGAACGATCTGGTCCCAGTCTTCCACCCGGGCGGCCTCCAGCATGCGCTGGCTGGCAGATTCGATGGCTTTGTAGTAGTCCAGCAAGCTGTGCTCCATGATCAGGCTCCACGGCCCGCAACGGGCTGCAGGTAGGCGGGGCCCGGGCCCCCGATGAGCTTCCACGACTGCGCCACGGGCTCGATGAGTTTGCTCACCTCTTCCAGCGCCGCGGGATCGTTGCGCAGGTTGCCCTGGGTCAGCCGCAGCGTGCTGTAGGCATAGAGATCGCGCAGGTTGGTGGCGATCTCGCCCCCCTCGCGCAGGTTCAGGCCGGCCTTGAGTCCTTCTTCCAGGATGCGCACGGCCTTGCCGAGCGCGGCACCCTTGGCGGCGATGTCGCCGCGCACCATGGCGCCGCGGGCTTCGGAGATCGACTGCAGCAGGGCGTCGAACAGCAGGCCCACCAGGGTGTGGGGGTCGGCGCCCTGCACGCTGGTTTCGGCGGCAACGCGTTTGTAGGCAGAGGCGGCGCGGTGGCTGGCAGAAGTGAACATGGTGTCGGTTCCTTGTTGCTGATGCCTTTTTTTATCGGCATCGGCGAGAGGGACTGTAGTCACGGAAGTGTTCATTTGCGTCAGCTCTTGTTCCACATGATGATCTGCTGGCTGACGAAAGCGCTCAGGCCATTGAGCGAGCCCACGGCAGCGTCCATGGCGTTGTACTGGGCCAGCAGGCGCTTCTCGGAGCGCGCGGCTTTGTCGTTGACGCGGTCCTGGTCCAGGGAGTTGCGCTTGATCGAGGCCTTCAGGGCATCGGTCTTGTTGGAGACCGTGCCGTCGGCGTCGATCAGGCCCTCCGCAAAGCTCTTGATCTTCCAGCCGAAGCCGGTCGCCGTGGCGTCGTTGCTGGTAGACGTGAACAGGGCCTTGAGGTCGTCCAGGTTGTCCATGGCGGCGTCCATCTTGGTCGCGTCGATTTCCAGCTTGCCTCCGGACTTGAGTTCGATGCCGACGTCGGAGAGGCGGCTGTAGGGCGTGCTGGCGGACACCGATCGCATCATGCCGCGAAGGGCGTTCTGCAGGCCCACCGTGGTGGCGTCGCCCTGCAGCGGGCCGGCGGTCTTGGTGGCCTCGTCGTAGCGCAAGGCGCTGGTCAGCGTCGTGTTGAGCGTGTTGTACGCATCGACGAAGGCTTTGACGTTGCTGCGGATGGCCTCGGTGTCGTTGGTGACATCGATGTTCACAGGCGCGGTGGTCTCCTGGCTGAGCTGGATCGTCATGCCCGTGAGGGTGCCGCTGAGCGTGTTGCTGGCCGAGGTGACGGGCACGCCGTTGATCGTGGCCTGCGCGTTCTCGGCGCTCTGCGAGCGCGACATGCCGTTGGCATTGCCGACGCTGAAGGCCAGGCGCGAGAGGCCGGCGGCGTCGGTGTCGTCGCCGTCGTCGTCGGCGACCGTGATGCGGAAGGCGTTCTCTTCACCCGTGGCCTTGGAGCGCACCAGCAGGCGCTCGCCCGAGGCGTCGCGCAGCACGGTGGCGCTCACGCCAGCGTCGGACTCGTTGATCTTGGCGGCGATGTCCGATAACGAGTCGTCGCCTGCCTCAATGTCGATGGTGACCGGTGTGCCGCTGCCTGCGGTGAAGCTGCTGCCGCTCCATTGCCCAAGTTCGATGGTCATGCTGCCGGTGCCCATGGCGGTGCCCGTGGTCACGGCAGCGGAGGCGGTGGACTGGGCCTTGGCCAGGTTCTGCACCTCCATGGTGATCGAGGTGGCGGGCGCGCCGGCCTTGACCGTCACGCCGACAGCGGACGGGTTGGACGAGGTGGCCTTGACCGGGTCCCAGCCCGAGGCTTTGGACAGCTTGGCCGCCGCATCGCCCAGCGCCGACACCTGGGACTTGATGGTGCCCATGGTCGAGAGCTTGGTCTGCAGGGAGGTGGCCTGCGTCTTGAGCTGGGTCAGCGGCGCCTTTTCCAGGGCGACGAGTTGCGAGACGATGCTCTGGATGTCCAGGCCGCTGGCGATGCCTGGTGACGAGATGGTGGCCATGGGCGCTCCTTGTCATCCCCGACGGGATGTACCCATCGCACGCGGGCTGCATGCGATCGGTGCATGCCCCGAAAGACGACGCGACGGGGCACCGGGGTGCCGCCGTCGCCGGTCGCCACACCCGAAGGTGTGACGAAACGGTGTCGTGAATCAGCGCAGCAGGGACAGCACGCCCTGGGGCAGCTGGTTGGCCTGCGCCACCATGGCGGTGCCGGCCTGTTGCAGGATCTGGCCGCGCGAGAGGTTCGAGGTTTCCACCGCGAAGTTCGCGTCCACGATGCGGCCACGGGACGCAGCCAGGTTCTCGGACGCGACCTGCAGGTTGGCGATCACCGAGTCGAAGCGGTTCTGCTTGGCACCGTAGGTGGCGCGGGCGGTCGTGATCTCGTCGATGGCGGCGTCCAGGTCGTCCATGGCGGCCAGAGCACCAGAGCTCGTGCCGATGGCGCCGGCCACGACGGCCGTCACGCCCGAGCCGGCGGTCAGATCGGTCGTGTCGATGTCGATCTGGTCGGTGGTCACGTTGTCGGCGCCGACCTGGAAGGTCAGGGAGGCCGAGGTGTTCAGCAGGTTGGTGCCGTTGAACTTGGTGCCGTCCAGCACGCGGGTCACTTCCAGGGCCAGTTCCTGGTATTCCTCGTCGAGGTTGGCGCGGTCGTCGTCGGAGTTCGAACCGTTGGCCGACTGCACGGCCAGTTCGCGCATGCGCTGCAGCGCGTCGCCGACGCGGCCCAGTGCGCCTTCAGCGGTCTGCGCCAGGGAGATGCCGTCGTTGGCATTGCGGATCGCGACGTTCATGCCCTTGACCTGCGCGTTCATGCGCTCGGCAATGGCCAGGCCAGCGGCGTCGTCCTTGGCCGTGTTCACACGCAGGCCGGAAGACAGGCGCTGCATCGAGGTGGACAGGGAGCCGGTGGACTGGGCCAGGTTGCGTTGTGCATTGAGGGACTGCACGTTGGTGTTGATGGTGCTCATCGTTAACTCCTAAAGTTGGACAAAGTAATCCGGCATTGCTGCCAATCTCAACGCCCGTCTTTCGACGGGCCGCCATGACCGGTGCTCGTTGCCGCCAGCCGGTTGGCCCTCGGGCCGCTGACCGTCTCGCCGCGTTGCTTGCCGGACGACGAACCTTTTAGAAGTTCGTTGAGATGCTTTTCGGTGGCCCTGACATATTCTTTAGCCCCGCGCTATACCGAATCGGCGAAATAAGCAAGGGTTGCACGTCCCTGTTCCGGTCTTAGTGCCGCCACCCGCCCACAGGGGTGCGCGCCGGCGGGTGCTCGGTGGACACCCGGATGAGTACCTAGGTTGTAGGAAGAAATCCGACACGGTGTCGGGTGCGCGCCGACAGTGCGAACAGCCGTTTCCCGATTCAAGTTTTTTTACCGGCCGACACAATTACTCACACCAAGTCAGCAGATGTAGCAACCCGCCAGCAACGCCGACCGACCTCTAGGAGAAACACCATGGACAGCGAACAACTCTTGGCTGAAATCCGCGAAGCCAACCTGACCTACCTGATGCTGGCCCAGAACCTGATTCGCAAGGACCGCGCCGAAGCGCTGTTCCGCCTGGGCCTGACCGAAGAGGCTGCCGACCTGCTGGGCATGCTCTCGACCGCCCAGCTGCTCAAGATCGCTTCCACCAACATGCTGCTGTGCCGCTTCCGTGTGGACGACGACCTGGTGTGGAACCTGCTGACCAGCCACAACGTGAAGAAGGTCGACAACGCCACCACGACCCAGCTGCACGCGTCGATCCTGATGGCCGGCAAGTTTGCCGAGTCGATGGCGAACACCACGCACTGAGCTTTTACCTTCCGGAGCACGCACCATGGCCACCGCAAAAAGCATCCTCAACGAGTCGCGCGACATCGCCCGTGCCGTGGCCCTGATCCAGCTCGGTGCCCGCCTGCAGGTTCTGGAGTACGAAACCAGCCTGTCGTATGAGCGCCTGCTGCGCCTGTACAAGGAAGTGGCCGGCAAGTCGCCCTCCAAGGGACAGCTGCCGTTCTCGACCGACTGGTTCCTGACCTGGCAGCCCAACATCCACGCCTCGCTGTTCCTGAACATCCACGAGTACCTCTCCAAGACCAGCGACCTGGAAGAGATCGACACGGTGATCAAGGCCTTCCGCCTCTACAGCGAGCAGATGCAGGCCAGCGCCATCGAGCCTCTGCTGTCCGTCACCCGCGCCTGGCGCCTGGTGAAGTTCGTGGACAGCGGCATGCTGACCCTGACCAAGTGCTCCTGCTGTGGCGGCCACTTCGTGACCGAGCCCTACGAGAACGCCAAGAGCTTCGTCTGCGGCCTGTGCGAGCCGCCGGCCCGCGCCGGCAAGGGCAGCGCCAGCGGCGGCCTGCGCCTGCACTGAACGCGCGCTCCGTTCAAACCCTGAAAAGGACCCTTGCGAGGGTCCTTTTTGCGTTTCTGGCGGACCTCAATCACCCCTAGAGTTGGACCGATAGGAAAGACAGTCGTTGGGGCTTTGCGCTCCGGGTTCCGTTTCAATTCAAGGTTCACTTCATGTTTGTCATCGTCGGCTTCCTGATCTCGATGGCCTGCATCTTCGGGGTCTACATCTTTCACGGCGGCAACATTGGCGTGATCCTCAAGGCGCTGCCGTTCGAGATGACCACCATCTTCGGCGCCGCCATCGGCGCCTTCCTCATCAACAACCAGATGAAGGTGGTCAAGGCCACGCTCGCAGGATTCGGCCAGTGCTTCAAGGGCAGCCGCTTCACCAAGGCGCGCTACATGGAGCTGCTGGCGCTGCAGTTCGACATCCTGCAGAAGGCGCGCAAGGAAGGCCTGATGGCCATCGAGCAGGACGTGGAGAACCCCGAGCAGTCGGCGCTGTTCAAGAAGTACCCCGTGATCTCGGCCGACCACCACGTGGTGGAGTTCATCACCGATTACCTGCGCATGATGGTTTCGGGCAACCTGAACGCCCACGAAATCGAGTCGCTGATGGACGCAGAGATCGAGACCCACCACCAGGAGGCACACGCCCCGGTGGCGGCCATCGGCCGCCTGGCCGGCGCGCTGCCGGCCTTCGGCATCGTGGCCGCCGTGCTCGGTGTGGTGAACACCATGGGCTCGGTGGGCCAGCCGCCGGCGGTGCTGGGCGGCATGATCGGATCGGCCCTGGTCGGCACCTTCCTCGGCATCCTGCTGGCCTACGGTGTGTTCGAACCGCTGGGTGGCCTGCTGGAGCAGAAGACCGAAGAGGCATCCAAGGAATTCCTCTGCATCAAGACCACGCTGCTGGCCTCGATGCAGGGCTACGCGCCCTCGACCGCCATCGAGTTTGGCCGCAAGGTGCTGTTCTCTGATGTGCGCCCGAGCTTCTCCGAGCTGGAAGGCCACGTCAAAGGGAAGAAGTGATGGCCGACGGCAAGAAGCTCCAGCCCATCATCGTCAAGCGCGTCAAGAAGGGCGGGCACGCGGCGCACGGCGGCGCGTGGAAGATCGCGTACGCCGACTTCGTGACGGCCATGATGGCCTTCTTCCTGCTGATGTGGCTGCTGGGCTCGACCTCGTCGGGCGACCTCAAGGGCATCGCCGACTATTTCTCCAATCCGGTCAAGGTCACGCTGATGGGGGGCAACGGCACCGGCAACAGCGACTCCGTGCTGCCCGGAGGCGGACAGGACCTCTCGCGCCGCGCCGGCCAGGTCGACACCGGCGACGCCGAACGCGCGGCCAAGCTCATGGGTGCGCAGATGGCGCGGGCCGAGCTCGCGCGCAGGGACGCCCAGCGCATCGACGCGCTGCAGGTCAAGCTCAACGAGTTGATCGAAAGCAACCCGGCGCTGTCCGAATTCAAGTCGCAGATCCGCATGGAGAAGACCGCCGACGGGTTGCAGATCCAGATCGTCGACGACCAGAACCGCCCCATGTTCGACGTCGGCAGCGCCATGGTCAAACCCTATATGCGCCAGATCCTGCGCGAGATCGGCGGGGCCATCGGCGACATGGAGAACCGGCTCGCACTATCGGGCCACACCGACGCCACGCCCTACGGCAGCGGCGACCGCGGCTACAGCAACTGGGAGCTGTCGTCCGACCGCGCCAACGCCTCGCGCCGCGAGCTGGTGGCCGGCGGTCTGCCCGACAACAAGCTGGCGCGCGTCGAGGGTCTGGCCTCCAGCCGGCTGCTGGACGCCAACCAGCCCGACGCGCCGATGAACCGGCGCATCAGCATCCTGGTGATGACCCGCGAGGCCGAGGAGCGCATGGCGCCCACCGGCGACGGCACGGCGCTGCGCCCACCTGTTGCCGAGGTGCCCGCCGAGCCCGCTGCCGGGGCCATGCCGGTACCGCAAGCCGGCGCAGAAACGGCCGTTCCCCAGGTTGAAGCGCCCGTCGAACCGGTGCGCAAGCTGCCGATGGGCCTGCCCGATCTTCAGAAACTGGCAGAAGTGCCGAAACCCCGAGAAGAGGCTGGGCCTGTCAAGCCCCGCTAACCGCCACTGTTTCCTGACAGGAGACCCCACCATGTCCACCCCGATGAAATTCCTGATCGTTGACGACTTCTCCACCATGCGCCGCATCGTGCGCAACCTGCTCAAGGAGATCGGTCACGCCGACGCCGATGAGGCGGAAGACGGGGTGATCGCGCTCAACAAGCTCAAGAACGGCAGCTTCAACTTTGTCGTCAGCGACATCAACATGCCCAACATGAACGGCTTCCAGCTGCTGGCCGAGATCAAGAAGGACGAGGCGCTCAAGCACCTGCCGGTCCTGATGGTGACGGCCGAGGCGCGCAAGGAAGACATCGTGATGGCCGCACAGGGCGGCGCAGCAGGCTACATCGTCAAGCCGTTCACCAAGGCCACGCTGGAAGACAAGCTCGCCAACATCTTCAAGAAACTCGGCCTCTGAGCCCAGCGGGAGTTCACATGTCAAAGAGCAACAGCCCGGGCAACCCGGAAATGTTCCAGCAACTGGGCTCCATCACGCGCCAGCTGCACGACGCCCTGAAGGAACTGGGGTACGCCGACAAGCTCAAGGGCACGGTCGACCAGCTGCCCGACGCGCAGAGCCGGCTCTCCTACATCGCCCGCCTCACCGGTGAGGCGGCCGAAAAGGTGCTCAACCACGTGGACGGCGCTAAGTCCGAACAGGAGCTCATCACCGAGCGTGGTCGCCAGCTGACCTCCACCATCGCTGCTGTGCCGGGTCTGGCCAAGGCCATGCCGGAGCTGCTGAACTGGGCGAAGGACGTGGTCGAGCTCAGCGAGAAGAGCGACGCGCGCCTGACCGAGATCATGATGGCGCAGGACTTCCACGACCTCACCGGCCAGGTGATCAACCGGGTGGTGCAACTGGCCGCCACCATCGAGGAACAGCTGCTGGCCCTGCTGCTGCAGTCGGCGCCTTCCGGCGCCCCGGGCCAGGACAAGGCCTACGACATGAGCGCCCTGCAGGGGCCGGTGGTCGACCCCGAAGGCCGCACCGACGTGGTGGCCGACCAGAAGGACGTGGACGATCTCCTCGCTTCCCTCGGATTCTGAGTTTTCAGTTTTCGCGCTGGGGGAATAGGGCGGTGCTTCACCGCCTTTTCACGCATTCATTTCGGGGGCCGACTTCCACAATCTGACTCAAGTTTTCCTGAGCCAGACCGATGTCCTCCTCCCAAGACAAGAACCTGCCGGCCACCGCGCACCGCCTGAAAAAGGCGCGCGAGGAAGGCCAGCTGCCGCGTTCGAAGGAGCTGTCCAACTTCGCAGTGCTGGGCGGTGGCGCGGTGCTGCTGATGCTGCTGCTGCCGATGGGTTTTGCGCATCTGCAGACCGCACTGGCCTCGCAGCTGCGCTTTGACCACAGCGCGCTGCTGCAGCCCCAGCTGCTGATCGAACGCCTGCACGCCAGCCTGGGCCTGGGCCTGGTGGTGTTCATGCCCCTGGGTCTGGCCACCCTGGCGCTGGCCGTGTTCGCCGCCTTCGCCTCGGGCAGCTGGACCATCACCACCCACACCATGGCCCCAGACCTGACCCGGCTCAGTCCCATCGCCGGGCTGGGGCGCCTGTTCTCCAAGCAGCAGCTGTTCGAGACCGTCAAGCTGGCGGTGATGACCCTCATCGTCGGCTTTGTGGGCTGGAAGTTCCTGTCCTCACACATCGCCGGCTTCGCCAGCCTGCTGATGCAGCCGCTGGAGGGCGGCCTGGGCCAGCTGGCGCAGTGGATGCGCACCGGCGTGGGCATCCTGCTGGGGGTGGTGATGCTGTTCGCGCTCATCGACTTCCCGATGCAGAAGTTCCTGCACGCCCAGCGCCTGCGCATGTCGCGCGAAGAGGTCAAGCAGGAACACAAGCAGAACGAAGGCGACCCGCACGTCAAGGGCCAGCGCCGCCGCCGCCAGCGCGAGCTGGCGCACCGCATCAGCATCGGCGCCGTGCCCAAGGCGGATCTGGTGGTGATGAACCCGACCCACTACGCGGTGGCCATCCAGTACGACGACGCCACCATGAGCGCGCCGCGCGTGATCGCCAAGGGCGCCGACCTGCTGGCCCTGCGCATCCGCGACGTGGCCAAGGAACACAAGGTGCCGGTGCTGCAGTCGCCCATGCTGGCGCGCGCGCTCTACGCCCACGCCGAGCTGGACCAGGAAATCCCGTCCGCCCTCTACACCGCGGTGGCCCAGGTGCTGGCCTATGTCTACCAGCTCAAGGCCGCGCTCGCCGGTCGTGGTGCCATGCCCGGCGCCGCGCCCGATCCGCAGGTGCCGCCCGAACTCGATCCGCACTGGAAGCAACCTCCGACCCGGGGAGCCGCTGAATGAACGCCCAACTGAAATTCCTGCAGCAGTGGTTCGGCCGCCACGCCGCGCTGGCCCAGGGCCTGGCCGCACCGATGCTGGTGGTGCTGGTGCTGGCCATGATGGTGCTGCCGCTGGCGCCCTGGGTGCTGGACACCTTCTTCACGCTGAACATCGCGATCGCGCTGGTGGTGATGATGGTGGCGGCCTACATGCGCGCGCCGCTGGACTTCTCGGTCTTCCCCACCGTGCTGCTGCTGACCACACTGCTGCGCCTGTCGCTGAACGTGGCCTCCACGCGCGTGGTGCTGATGGAGGGCCACACCGGCCCCGGCGCCGCGGGCGCGGTGATCGAGGCCTTCGGCCACTTCCTGATCGGGGGCAACTTCGCGGTCGGTTTCATCGTGTTCGCCATCCTGGTGGTGATCAACTTCGTGGTGATCACCAAGGGCTCGGAGCGCATCGCTGAGGTCTCGGCGCGCTTCACCCTGGACGCCATGCCGGGCAAGCAGATGGCCATCGACGCCGATCTGGGCGCGGGCCTGATCAACGAACAGGAGGCCAAGCGCCGCCGTGCCGAGGTGGGCGAAGAGGCCGAGTTCTTCGGCTCCATGGACGGTGCCTCCAAGTTCGTGCGTGGCGACGCCATCGCCGGCATCCTGATTCTGTTCATCAACATCATCGGCGGCCTGGTCATCGGCATGGTCCAGCACGGCCTGTCGGCCGGCGAGGCCGCCGACAGCTACATCCTGCTGGCCGTCGGCGACGCGCTGGTGGCGCAGATCCCGGGCCTGCTGATCTCGGTGGCCGCCGCCATGGTGGTTTCGCGCGTGGGCAAGGAGCAGGACCTGGGCGTGCAGATGGTTGAGCAGATGTTCATGTCCTCGCGCGTGCTGGGCATCACGGCCGGTGTGCTGTTCCTGCTGGGCGTCATTCCCGGCATGCCGCATCTGGTCTTCCTGACCTTCGCCGCGGCCATCGGTGGCCTGGCCTGGTGGCGGCTGCAGGAAGAGCGCCGGCCCAAGCCCGCCGAGCAGCCGGTCGCCCCGCCCAGCGATGGTGAGGCCACCTGGGACGACCTGCAGCCGGTCGACCTGCTGGGCCTGGAGCTGGGCTACCGCCTGATTGCCATGGTCGACAAGAACCGCCAGGGCGACCTGCTCACCCGCATCAAGGGCGTGCGCAAGAAGTTCGCGCAGGAGGTGGGCTTTCTGCCGCCGGCCGTGCACGTGCGCGACAACCTCGAACTGCGCCCCAGCGGCTACCGCATCACCCTGCGCGGCGTGGTGGTGGGCGAGGGTGAGGTCTTCCCCGGCATGTTCCTGGCCATCGACCCGGGTGGCGTGGGCACGCCGCTGATCGGTACCCCCACCAAGGACCCTGCTTTTGGCCTGCCCGCGCACTGGATCGACGAGAAGCAGAAAGAGAACGCGCAAATGGCCGGTTTTACGGTGGTTGATTCCGAGACCGTGCTGGCGACCCATCTTTCACACTTGATGCAAGTCCAGGCCGCCAAGTTGCTCAGCCGGACGGAGACCCAGGACCTGGTCGAACACGTGACCCGCCTGGCCCCGAAACTGATCGAAGAGGTCGTGCCAAAAATGGTCCCCGTCGCCACCTTCCAGAAAGTGCTGCAGCTGCTGCTGGAAGAGTCGGTGCACGTGCGCGACATCCGCACCATCATCGAATCCCTGGCCGAACACGCCGGCAGCACCTCCGACCCGGTCGAGCTGGCCCGCCGCGTGCGCACCGCACTGTCGCCGGCCATCGTTCAACAGATTTACGGCGGTTCGGTCAAGGAACTTGAGGTCATCGCGATCGAACCCGGCCTGGAGCGCCTGCTGATGCAGGCCCTGACCGGCAACGGTGCCGGTGCGCTGGACCCTGGCGTGGCCGAGACGCTGTCGAAGTCGGCCGCCGAAATCGCCAACCGTCAGGAAGAGCGGGGCGTGCCCGCCTGCCTGCTGGTGCCCGACGCCATCCGCACCGCGATGGCCCGCCTGCTGCGCCGCGCCGCACCGCGCCTGCAGGTACTCGCCCACAGCGAGATTCCTGAAACCCACCTTATCCGTATCGGCCCGATTCTTGGGGAGCTTGCAGCATGAACATCCAGCGATTCACCGCCCCGACCTCGCGCGAAGCCATGGCCAAGGCCCGTCAGGCCTTCGGCGACAGCGCCGTCATTCTCTCCAGCCGTGCCACCGACGGGGGCTTCGAAGTGATGGCCGCCGCCGAAGAAAGCCTGGCGCCCGTGGCCCAGCCCGGTTCGCTGGCCAGCCGCGCCGAGGAGCGCATGCCGGTCATCCGCACCCGCCGCGCCGATCCGCCCGCCTTCCGCGACTCGGTGCAGGACGACACCGAGCAGATGGCCATGAGCACGCTCTCGTTCCAGGAGTACGTGCGCGAGCGCATGCTGCGCAAGCGCCGCGCCGCCATGGAGGGCGAGGGTGCCGAGAACAGCGCACCGGCCGCCCGCGAGGCCGCCGCACCCCGCGCTCCCGCCGCCCGCGTGCAGGCCCCGACCGAGCGCCCCGCGCCGGTGCGCCTGGCCATGCCGCCGGCCCCGATGGCCACGCCCGAGCCTGCGCCGATCCGCACCCGAGCCGCCGCACCGGCCCCGGTCTGGTCCGACAGCGAGGCACTGGCCCCGCGCGCCGCCTCTGCCGCCTCCGCCAGCGAAGGCCGCATGGCGGTCGAACTCTCGGCGCTGAAGGACATGATCGAGGAGCGCTTCAACACGCTGGCCTGGCTCGGCTCTTCCAAGCAGAACCCCATCCAGTCCACGATGATGCTCAAGCTGATCCGCGCCGGCTACTCGCCTGCGATCGCCCGCGCCGTGCTCGAACGCATGCCGGCCGACACCGGTGCCAGCCAGGCCGTGCGCTGGGTGATGGACACCCTGACCCGCAACCTGCGCACCGCCACCCCGGGCAGCGGCCTGTGCGACGAAGGCGGCGTGGTCGCCCTGATCGGCGCCACCGGGGTCGGCAAGACCACCACCGCCGCCAAGCTCGCTGCGCAGTGCGTGCGCCAGCACGGCGCCGCCAGCGTCGGCCTGATCACCCTGGACACCTACCGCGTCTCGGGTTACGAACAGCTGCGCGCCTATGGCCGCATGCTCGGCGTCGTCGCCCACCTGGCACACGACCGCGCCGCGCTCAAGGACCTGCTGGACCTGCTGTCGAGCAAGCGCATGGTCATCATCGACACCGCCGGCCTGGGCCAGCGCGACCAGCGCATCCAGGAGATGCTGGACGTGCTGGACATGCCCTCGGTCAAGAAGGTGCTGGTGCTCAACGCCGGCTCCCACGGCGACACGCTGGACGATGTGCTGACCTCGTTCAAGTCCAGCGGTCTGCACGGCGTGGTGCTCTCCAAGGTCGACGAAGCCGTCAAGCTCGGCCCGGCCATCGACGCCCTGGTGCGCCACCAGGTGGTGCTGCGCGGTGTGGCCAACGGCCAGCGCGTGCCCGAAGACTGGCAGAACCCCGATGCCGCCACGCTGGTGCGGGTGGCCATGGGCACCGAGGGCAAGTCGGCCTACGACCCGGTCGCCACCGACATGGGCTTCTATTTCTCCCAGGCCTCCTCGCGTGGCATCCAGCTGGGGGCTGGCCATGTTTGAAGCTGGTTGCGACCAGGCCGCCGGCCTGCGCGCCCATCCGATGCGCGAGGGCCCGGCCCTGCTGGCGGTGGCCAGCCCGGCCCAGCCGGCCAGCGCCTACGAGCTGCTGTGCCACCTGTCGGCGCAGCTCAAGGCCCAGGGCCGCCTGCCGGTGATCCTGGACGGCACCGCCACCGAAGCCGCCGAACGCCGCAGCGGCGACGGCCACCACCTGGGCCTGCTGCACGCCCTCAACGACTCCGCCATCTGCGGTCTGGGCCATCCGGCCGACGGCCACGAGTGGCTGGTGATGCCCGCCGCCCAGGGCCTGCGGGCCCTGCAGCGCACCGCGCTGACCGCCGGCGGGACGGTGGCGCTCTCGCGCCTGCTGGCCCCCTTCACCAGCGGCACCCTGCTGCTGTTCTTTGCGCCCGCCCACGAGCTCTCGCCGCTGTGCAGCGAGCTGCAGGCACGAGTGGTGGTGCCGGTGCTGCCCCATCCACAGGCGGCCATCGACGCCTACGGCGCGGTCAAGCTGCTGCACATGGCCGGCGCCCGCCCGGTGCTGGCGCCCGTGACCAGCGCCGACCCCGACCAGGCGCTGGACACCGTGCTGGCCACGGTCTGCGACTGCGCGGACCGGCACCTCGGCTTGGACCTAGAGCGCTGGAGCGAGCCCGTGTGGGCCGCCTGCGCGCAGGAACACGCCCTGACCCGGCCCCAGCGCCAGGACACCTTCCACGGTCTGCGCGACAACCGGTTTGCCGCCACCGGACCGTCCCCTGTGGGCGCGATGCCCTCACTCTGGAGTTGAACGACATGTACACCGCCAAAGGCACCCTCAACCGGGACGACCAGTTGCGCAAGTACAGCCCGCTGGTGCGCCGCCTGGCCCACCACATGATCGCCAAGCTGCCGCCCAGCGTGGAGGTCGACGACCTGATCCAGGTCGGCATGATCGGCCTGACCGAAGCCATCGCGCGCTTCGAGCCCTCGCAGGGCGTGCAGTTCGAGACCTTCGCCAGCCAGCGCATCCGCGGCGCCATGCTCGACGAGCTGCGCGAGGGCGACTGGATGAGCCGTGGCTCGCGCAAGAGCCAGAAGGACATCGAGCAGGCCGTGCACCGCCTGCAGCAGAAGCTGCACCGCGCGCCGATGGAATCCGAGATCGCCGCGGAACTGGGCATGAGCCTGGCCGACTACCAGCACATGCTGGCCAAGGTGCGCGGCACCCAGCTGGTGTACCTGGAAGACATCAGCGGCCGCGACGACGACGAAGAAGGCTTCCTGGATCGCCACATGGGCGACGACGAGGCCGACCCGTCGAGCCTGCTGCAGGACCAGCGCATGCGCATGGCCCTGGTGGAAGCGATCAAGAACCTGCCCGAACGCGAGCAGCAGATCATGTCCATGTACTACGAGCACGACATGAACCTCAAGGAGATCGCCGCCGTGCTGGGCGTCACCGAATCGCGCATCTGCCAGCTGCACAGCCAGTCGATTGCCCGCCTGCGCACCAAGCTGCGCGAGCACTGAGCCGACCGGTCCCCAACGCCAAGGAACCCCCATGTTCGAAGCCGAATTCCCCCGCCTGGTCCGCATCGAGCGCTTGCTCCAGCGCCAGGACTACGCCGCGCTGGAGACCCTGGTCGTCAAGGAAATGCCCCGGCAGCTGCTGAGCGAGGAGACGCTGGACGCTGCCCGCCTGCTGCGCCAGAACGCCACCGTCGTTTTCCTGGCCTCGCTGGCGGTCGAGAACCTGCCCAAACCCTTCCGCTTCAAGGCCTGGCTGGCGGTCTACCAGTCCATCGCGAACGGTGCGGCCACCGCCGAACTCGCCGCACTGCCCGGCCGCCACCCGCTGCGCCTGATCGCTGAAGCCATGGTCCGCAAGACCGCGGTCGATGCCGCCGTGCTGAAAAACGGCCACGGTCCGCTGGACGACTGGTGCCACGCCGCCGAACTGGCCATCGACCAGCAGCGCTTCGATCTGCTGGAGCAGATCGTGCGCGAGCTGGTGCGCCGCAAGCCCGGCGTGCAGGACTGGCTGCGCTTCACCCAGGTGCTCATCTCAAGGCACATCCACATTCCCCAGACCGCCGACACCGTCGCCCTGGGCCGCGCCTACAGCTGCATCCGCGACCACCTGATCGCTCGCCTGCCCGCGGTCGACAAGGTGCGCAGCCGTCTGGCGCTGTACATCAGCCAATGCCACTTCAGGGCGGGCAACTACGCGGCCGCCATCGAGGCGGCCCGGCACGCCACCTCGGCGGACCACCGCATCCACGCCGCCTTCGATACGGCGCGCGCGCACTGCTTCTCGGGCGACCTGGACCAGGCCCTGGTGTGGATGGACCAGGTGCTCGAACTTCAGTGCGCGCGCGGTCCAGTCCAGACGCCGCAGCCAGTGACCGAGGTCCACGCTGGCCAGGCGCCCAAACAGGACAAAGGGCCGCCCAAGACGATCTTCGACCCGGTGCAGGCCTCCGGGGCCTTGCTGGACCTGCAGAACGCGCTCGAGCCCATCGGCAAGAAGGCCTTCCTGGTCTCGGGCACGCTGCTGGGCTTCCACCGCGAAGGCGGTCTGCTGGCGCACGACAAGGACATCGACGTCGGCATCATCGGCTGGGAAGACCAGTACGAGGTGGTCAACGCGCTGCTGCAGAGCGGCCGCTTCGGCATGGACCTGCGGCGCCTGCACGGCCACAAGACGTACCACGTTCCGGTGCGCCACATCGGGACCGGCGTGAGCATCGACATCTTCGTCTACCACGAGGAGGGCGGCAAACTGGTGACGGGTGTCCAGTCCGAATTCGGCTACCTGCAGAAGTTCGCCTTCACGCCCTTCGGCCTGAACAAGACCGGCTTCCTGGGCATCGAGTTCTACGTGCCCGACGACATCGAGCGCAACCTGGCCGAGAACTTCGGCAACTGGCGCCAGTCGGACCCCGACTACATCTCGCACCTGCAGTCGCCCTCGACCGTCGATGTCGGCGGCAAGGTGTTCCAGATCGTCGGTCGCATCCGCGCGCTGGAGGCGATCAACGCGGGCAAGCTCGAGAAGCTCTCGCGCGTCATCCAGATCATGACCGAGCACCAGGACCGCCCCGGCGGCATGTCGCCGCACATCCTGGAGCTGCTCCAGACGGCCTACGACCAGCGAACCGTTGCAGAGGTGGCGTGATGAACGATTTTGCTTTTGTCCTGCTGGCCGGTGGCAGCGGCACCCGGCTCGATTCCCCGATTCCCAAGCAGTTCATCCGCGTGGCCGGCAAGACCATCGTGGAACACAGCTTCGACGCCCTGCACAGCTACGCGCCCGACGCGCGCATCGTGATTACGGTGCCGGCCGACGCACTGGAGATGGCGCGCAAGCTGTTCAAGGACACTCGGGCCGAGGTCATCGTCGGCGGTTCCTCGCGCCAGGCCTCGGCCTGGGCGGCGCTGAAGTACCTGCGCGCCGACCCGCCGAAGAACGTGATCCTGCACGACTCGGCGCGGCCCTTCCTGAGCCACCAGATCATCCACGACGTGGTCGACGCGCTCGAATCGCACGAGGCGGTGGACGTGGCCATCAAGACCAGCGACACCATCATCGTCGAGCGCGACGGCTTCATCCAGAGCATCCCCAAGCGCGACCACATCTACCGCGGCCAGACGCCGCAGGGCTTCCGCTACGGCGCCCTGGTCAAGAGCTACGAAGAGATCGGTCCCGAGAAGATGGGCGAGTTCACCGACGACTGCGGCATCTACATGGCCTGCCACCCGATGGGGCAGGTGCGCATCGTCAAGGGCAGTTCCGAGAACATCAAGATCACCGACTCGGTGGACCTGGTGCTGGCCGACGAGCTGTTCCGCATCCGCCAGCAGCAGCTCGCGCCCAACCTCAACGGCCTGGACCTCAAGGGCAAACACTCGGTGGTGTTCGGCGGCAGCGCCGGTATCGGCAAGGCCATCGTGCAGATCCTCGAAGAAGCCGGCAGCACGGTGCACAGCGTCTCGCGCCGCACCGGCTGCGACATCGCCGACCACGACCAGGTCGAGGACACCTTCGGGCGCCTGATGAAGGAATGGGGCCGCATCGACCACGTGGTCAACGCCGCCGGCCTGCTGATCAAGAGCCCGCTGGAACAGCAGTCGCCCGCCGACGTGGCGCAGCAGGTCTCGGTGAACCTGCTGGGTTCGCTCAACGTGGCGCAGTGCGCGCACGCGCCGCTCAAGGAGTCGCACGGCATGCTGCTGCAGTTCTCCTCGTCGTCCTTCACCCGCGGCCGTGCCGACTACTCGGCCTATTCGGCCTGCAAGGCGGCCATCGTCAACCTGACGCAGGCGCTGTCGGACGAGTGGAAGGACGACGGCATCCGCGTCAACTGCATCGTGCCCGGCCGCACCGACACCGGCATGCGCCGCAGCAACTTCGCCGGCGAAGACCAGCGCACCCTGCTCAGCCCTTACGAGGTGGCGCTGGCATCGGCCAAGCTGCTCAGCTCCAGCGACACGGGCGTGATCGCCCGCGTCTGATACCGCAACCATTCATTCCGTACCGTGGAGAACCCCATGAGCCAATGCCCCGTCTGTGGCGGTGAAGAAGACATCGTCGCCCACACCTGCCGCGTCAAGCCGTACCAGGGCAAGACCATGCGCGGCCACCAGTGCCGCTCCTGCGGCCTGATCCGCTACCCCGAGAACCTGGGCAGCTACGTCAAGATCATTGCCCGTCAGTCGTCCGAGGCTGCACTGCGCGAACTGCGCAACGCCAACGACGAGCGCCCGGGCCGCGAGTTCTACATGGCCGAGATGGGCATGGAGATCGTGGGCAAGCACAACGCCAGCATCAGCTTCTTCGGCTCGGGCCTGAACACCGACCATGTGTGGGTCAAGCGCATGTACCCCGAGGTGCAGACCAAGCTGGTCGACCTGGAGAACATGCAGGAGGCCGAGAACTTCGAGCCCATCGCCGAGGCCACACCGTCGGACGTGGTCATCGCCTCCGAGGTGATCGAACACTTCACCGAACCGGTGGCTCACTTCGAGTCGCTGCTGCGCCTGCTCAAGGACGATGGCATCCTGATCTGCAGCTCCAACATCTACGACGGCAGCAACATCACATTCCACCAGTACCCCTTCGTGCCGGGCCATGTGGCCTACTGGACGCCGCTGTCGCTGATCAAGGTGGCGGCCGACCACGGCTGCTTCGTCGACTTCCGCACGCCGGAAGTGGGCCTGACGCGCGGTGGCCCACGCAAGAAGTACATCATCTTCTACAAGCGCACCGAGACCCTGTTCCGTATGAGCAACTACTTCGGCACGCACATGCACGCACCGTCCGAGAAGGCGTGAGCGGCTCAGGAGCCTGAGGTCGGCAGGTCTGCAGCCCCGGCGTTCATGCCATAGCGGGTGTTCAGCAGCACCCGTATGGCCGCCGCGATGGCGTCGCATTCGCCAGGATTCAGCGGGCTGAACTGCGCAGTCCAGGCGTCCGAATCGGCGAACGCCGGAAACCGCGGCGGCTCGCCCCATTGCCAATCGGGATGCGTCGCCTTCGGGCTTCGCCCAAACACATGCAGGTGCACCCTGCGGTGTAGCCGGGGGGTTTTGGGGCCCATCGGATGGGCCTTCTCGTTGAGCGCGTTGTTGCCGGCCTCCCAGTAGTTGAGGCACCCTCCGTCGAGCTGCGGCAAGGTGTCCAGCATCGCCTTCCCGGTGGCAGCCACCAGGCAGGCCAATCGCGTCAGCTCATCGGGCGTGAGCTCGCTTCGTTCCCAGACCGGCCGCGGCGGGTGGACCAGCAGGTGCCCGCCGTCGCTGCGGTGGTTCATCGGCCGCGCAGGCAGATCCACGGTGCCGCCCGCGCAAACCACGAGGGTGCGATGCAGGTTCATTTCAATGTCTCCAGAAAGCAGGGGAAAAAGGGCATCCGCGCCACGTGCAGTCAGCGCTTGTGCGGCTTGAGGCAGTCCATCGCCGTGGTGGCCAGCAGCAGCGCCGCGCCGCCATAGATCCACGCGGCCGGCACGACGGGCAACAACAGCCCAGCCAGCACCGGACCACCGCCGGCGCCCATGTCGCGCCAGACAGACCGCGTGGCCAGGGCTTGTATGCGCCCTGGCCCCGGCGTGCGAAGCGCGACCAATGTGGGCAGCAGCGGCAGCAGCAGGGCGCGCAGGATCACGATGGCCAGTGCGCAGCTCCACAACCAGCCGAAGCCGAAGCCCGCGATGGCGATCGACGTGAGTACCGCGAAGACCACCAGCAGCACGGTCGGGTCGTGCTTGTCCGCCAGGTGCCCGCCCGAAGACGCCAGCACGATTTCCGCCAGGTAGCGGACCGACAGCAGCAGACCCGCCACGAGGACTGGTTGACCCGGCAGCAGGTCCCGACCCAGGTAGGACAGGCCGATGATGAACAGGCCGTCCAGCACCAGGCCTTCAACGAAGGAAAAGCGGTCGAGGCTGCCCGGCAGCTTGCTGCTCTTCTTCTCTGGCTGGGGCTCTGCGTGGGGCGCGTCGGGCAACTGGCGGGCCACCGCCACCGCCACCAGCGCGGCCATCGCGAACAGGAAGAAGATGATTTTGGGGCCCGCCCACAGCGCACACACGCCACCCAGGGGCAGCGCCAGCATCGGCCCCAGGGCCGTCACCGCGCGCGAGCGGCCGGCCCGGCGCGCGGCGCCGGCCGGTTCCGCCGTGGCCAGGGCCTGTGTGGCCAGGTTCAGTGCTGCGAACGCCAGCCCCCACACCAGCCGGAGGCACAACAAGGCGATGAAGCCGGTGAGGGTGGCGTAGCCCAGCGCACACACCGCCGCCGCCAGCGCCGCCAGCGTGCAGGTGCGCCGCTCGCCGTGTCGGGCATAGGACCGCGCCACCGCACCGTACCCGGCGATGCGCACCAGGCGGTTGGCCGCCAGCAGCATCCCGGCCTCGGGCAGGCTGACTCCAAAGGCCGGCGCAAACATGGGCAGGAGCAGGTAGAGCGCTGTGTCCCCGGGCAGGGACAGCCCCAGCACCCAGGCGGCGCGGCGCGAGTGTTGGTCGGTGAGGAGGAGGGTGTCGGGTGTGGGCATGGGGTCATGGTGCGCAGCGCCGCCACGCGCGACAAACGGTTTTGCTGCGCGGCATGCGTGAGAAAATTGCACGCATGCCGCCCCGCCTGCCTCCGTTGAACGCTGTCCGAGCTTTCGCGGCCGCTGCGCGCCACCAGAGCTTCACGCTGGCCGCACTGGAACTGCACGTGACGCACAGCGCCATCAGCCGCCAGGTCCAGGCGCTGGAGGCCCATCTGGGCGTGGTCCTGTTCGAACGCAGGACCCGGCAGGTGCTGCTCACGGCCGCCGGTCACCAGTTCCATGCGCAGGTGGGTCCGGCGCTCGAGCAGATCGGTGCCGCCGCCGAGTCGCTCAAGGGCAGCGCGTCGCTGCGCACGGTGAAGATCAACGTCAGGCCCTCGTTCGCGGTGCGGTGGCTGATCCCGAGGCTGCCGGGGTTCGTGGCCCGGCATCCGGACATCGAGCCGCAAGTGATGACCACCACCTTGCCGCCCGACAAGGCGCTCGACGCCTACGACCTGGCGATCCGGCGCGGCACCCAGGGGTGGCCGGCGGCGATGGAGATCCATCCGTGCCTGGACGACGAGGCGGTTGTGGTGGGGTCGCCCGCGCTGTGGGCCAGATGCCCTGTGCACGAACCTGCGGCCCTGGCGTTCCATGTGCTGCTGCTGTCCCGATCGCGCAGCGAGGACTGGGAGCACTGGAAGCGGCTGGTGCGCGCGCCCGGGTTGATGCCCTCCGGCTGCCTGCAGTTCGAACACCTGCACTTTGTGCTGCAGGCGGCCGTGGACGGGCTGGGCTTCGCCCTGGCGCCAACCTCCCTGATCGCACACGACGTGGCGTCGGGGCGTCTGGTCTGCCCCTTGCCCGATGTGCGGATGCCTTTGAGCGGCCATTGCATCGGAGTGGCACCGAACGCGTCCCCGCAGACCCAGCCCTTTCTTCAGTGGCTGCTGGACGAGATGAAGACCACCATCGACATAGGCCCGCCATGAACCTGCGATTCGTCGAAGCCTTTCACTGGGCGGTGTCCCTGGGCAGCGTGACCCGGGCCGCTCAGAAGCTGCACATCACCCAGTCCGCGCTCTCGGCACGCATCTCCGCGCTGGAGGAGGAACTGGGCACGGTGCTCGTCGACCGGCGCGACAAGCAGTTCCGCCTCACGATTGCGGGGCAGCGCTTCCACACGCTGGCGCAGCAGTTGCTGTCGATGCAGCGCCAGATCAAGGAAGCCATGGGCCACAACAGCGGCGACATGGTCACCGTGCGCATCGGTGCCATCGAGTCGGTGGTGCACAGCTGGCTGCCGCGCTGGCTGGTGCAGATGCGGGCCGACCAGCCCGACTTCGCGTTCGAGCTCACGGTGGAAACCTCGCCGGTGCTGGTGGACCAGGTGCGCCGCGGCGCGCTCGACCTGGTGTTTGCGGCCATCCCCGCCAACGACGCCGGACTGCGCTCGGTGGCCTTGCCGGCCATGCAGATGTCCTTCGTCGGCCACCAGGACATGCACCTGGCCCGGCGCTACCGGCTCAACGACCTGGCCTGTCTGGAGCTGCTGACCTTCCAGCGCGGATCGCAGCCGCACCAGGCGTTGCTGGAGCTGTTCCAGGGCGACGAAACACCCACGCCCCGCATCCACACCATCTCCTCGATCTCCGCCATGGTGCAGCTGGTGGAGGCGGGATTCGGGGTCGCCACGCTGCCCTCCGAGGTGGTGTCCGCGCTGGCGCACCGCTCGCCCCTGCGGGCTCTGCCGGGCGCCCCGGCGCTGGCGCCGCTGCCCATCCACGCCAGTTACCGCGAGGACCCCACCAGCACGCTGACGGAGTCGCTGCTGGCCTCGGCCACCGCGCAACTGAGGTCCTCGCGCACCCGATCGAAGCCCTGAGTGCACCGCGCCGGTGCTTAGGGTTAACCTTGATAGGGTTAATACGCACTCGATCAGGTCATCGATTTTTTCGATGAGGTCGCGCGCAAATTTCTCGTTGGATGAATCCGGGCGCAATGCCCAGAATCCGCGCCATTCACCCATGGCCGATCCCATCCAACATGAACAGCACCGTTCCGCATCACCTGCATGAAAGCTCCAGCGCGCTGGAGGTTCGCCTCGCCGCCCGGTCCGGCCAACTGACCGGGCACACCAGCGGTCTGGCCCGCCAGCATGTGCAGGCCAACCTCGCCATCCTGCCCAAGGCCCTGGCCGACGACTTCCTGCGCTACTGCCAGCGCAACCCCAAGCCCTGCCCGCTGCTGGCCGTGGGCGAGCCGGGGCAGTACCGCCTGACCGAGCTGGGCCACGACCTGGACATCCGCACCGACCTGCCCCGCTACCGTGTGTGGCAGGCCGGCGAGCTGGTCGACGAGCCCACCGATCTCGCCGCCGTGTGGCGCGACGACATGGTGGTGTTCGCCCTGGGCTGCTCGTTCTCGTTCGAGCACGGCCTGCTGGCCGCCGGCATCCGTCTGCGCCACGTCGAACAGGGCCGCAACGTGGCGATGTTCAGGACCAACATCCCGACCCGCCGCGCCGGCCCGTTCCAGGGGCCGATGGTGGTGACGATGCGCCCGCTCAAGGCCGCCGACGCCATCAAGGCGGTGCAGATCACCTCCCGCGTGCCGGAGGTGCACGGGGCGCCGGTGCACATCGGCGACCCGTCGCAGATCGGCATCAGCGACCTCTCCCGCCCCGACTACGGCGATGCCGTCGAGGTCATGCCCGACGAGCTGCCGGTGTTCTGGGCCTGCGGCGTCACACCGCAGGCCGCCATCGCGGCGTCCAAGCCCGCGTTCTGCATCACCCATGCGCCCGGCTGCATGTTGGTGACCGACCGTCTCAACGACCAACTCGGCCTGGGATGACCCGGCCCTTTTCCAACCCCACCCCACGAGGAACCGACATGACCATCTCCAAACGAACCCTGCTCGGCGCCAGCGCCGCCCTGGTGCTGCTGGCAGCGGGCCCGAACGCCCTGGCCCAGTCGCCCGCCAAATGGGACCTGCCCACCGCCTACGGCGTCGGCAGCTTCCAGACCGAGAACCTGCAGACCTTTGCCAACGACGTGGACAAGGCCACCGGCGGCAAGCTCAAGATCACCCTGCACCCGGGTGCCTCGCTCTACAAGGCCAACGAAATCAAGCGCGCGGTGCAGACCGGCCAGGTGCAGGCCGGCGAGTTCATCCTCTCGGGTCACAGCAATGAGAACCCGCTGTTCGGCACCGACTCGCTGCCCTTCCTGGCCGACAGCTACGCCGAAGCCCGCAGGCTCGCGCAGATCGAGCGCCCCTACATGGAGAAGCTGCTTGCCAGCCAGGGCATGAAGCTGCTCTACACCGTGCCATGGCCGGGCCAGAGCCTCTACAGCACCAAGCCGGTGGAGTCGGTGGCCGACCTCAAGGGCACGAAGATGCGCGCCTACAACCCGGCCACCTCGCGCATCGCGCAGCTGGCCGGCGCGCAGCCCACCACCATCCAGCTGGCCGAACTCGGCCAGGCGCTGGCCACCGGCACGGTGGAGAACTTCCTCACCAGCAGCGCCAGCGGTGTGGAAAGCAAGCTCTACGAAAGCGTGAAGTACTTCTACCGGGTCAACGCCTGGCTGCCCAAGAACGCGGTGGTGGTGTCACAGAAGTCCTTCGACGCGCTGGACAAGCCCACGCAGGAGGTGCTGCTCAAGGCCGCCGCCGAGGCCCAGGAGCGCGGCTGGAAGCTCAGCGAGGCCAAAGACACCGAGTACCAGAAGGCGCTGACCGCCAAGGGCATGCGGCTGGCCGATCCGAGCCCGGCCCTGAAGAAGGACCTCAAGGCCATCGGCGACAAGCTCACCGCCGACTGGCTGGCCACGGCGGGCGCCGACGGCAAGGCCATCATCGACAGCTTCCAGAAGCCCTGAACCGCCATGAGACGCCTTCTGGATTCGGTCTACGCCGCGCTCGCGTGGCTGGCCATGCTCGGCCTGGCCGCCACCTTCGGCATCATCGCGCTCGGGGTGCTGGCCCGCCAGCTGCACTGGGACGTGCAGGGGCTGGACGGTTACGCCGGGTACGCGATGGCCGCTGCGCTGTTCCTGGCGCTGCCCGCCACCTTTCAGCGCAACGAACACATCCGCGTCACCCTGCTGATGGAGAAGGTCTCCGGGCGGTGGCGGGGTGCGCTGCAGGTCTGGAGCCTGGTCGCCGCCAGCGTGCTCAGCCTGTTCCTGACCTGGGCCTGTGTGCGGCTGGTGTGGATGTCCCGCACCACACACGACATCGCGCAGACCATGGACGCGACGCCCCTGTGGCTGCCGCAGCTGAGCATGGCCATCGGTGCCGCGGGACTGGCCCTGGCCTGTATCGACGCCACCGCCAGCCACTTTGCCGGTCGTCCGTTCTTCAAGCATGCCCCGGCCGGCGAAACGGCCCGGGTCGAATGAGGAGACCACCATGGATGCCCTGATTGCGCTGCTCCTGATCGTCTTCATGCTGGTGGTCCTGGGCTCCGGCCTGTGGATCGGCCTGTCCCTGCTCGGCGTCGCGGTGGTCGCGATGCAGTTCTTCACCGAACGCCCGGTGGGCGACGCCATGGTGCTGACCATCTGGGGCAGCACCACCAGCTGGACGCTGACCGCCTTGCCGCTGTTCCTGTGGATGGGCGAGATCCTGTTCCGGTCCAGGCTGGCCGAAGGCATGTTCCGCGGTCTCGCGCCGTGGCTCAACCGCCTGCCCGGGCGCCTGCTGCACGTCAACGTGATCGGCTGCACCATCTTCGCGGCCGTCTCGGGCTCCTCGGCCGCCACCTGCGCCACCATCGGCAAGATCACCCTGCCCGAGCTGGACAAGCGCGGCTACCCCGACCGGCTGTCCGTCGGCACGCTCTCGGGCGCGGCCACCCTGGGCCTGCTGATCCCGCCCTCGATCATCATGATCGTCTACGGGGTGGCGGCCAACGTCTCGATCGCCGAGCTGTTCATGGCCGGCGTGATCCCGGGCGTGCTGCTGGCGCTGCTGTTCATGGGCTACATCGTGTTCTGGGCGTTGCGGCACCCCGATCAGATCCCGGCCGCCGACGCCGCGCTCACGCTGAAGCAGAAGCTCTACGAAGGGCGGCACCTGCTGCCGGTGGTGGCCCTGATCGGTCTGGTGCTCGGCTCGATCTACACCGGCGTGGCCACCGCCACCGAGGCCGCCGCGCTGGGTGTGGCGGGGTCGCTGGCACTGTCGGCCATCGAAGGCTCGCTCTCGCGCCAGCGCCTGCTGGACGGTCTGGCCTCCGCCGCGCGGGTCTACTGCATGATCGGCCTGATCCTGGCGGGCGCCTCGTTTCTCACGCTGTCGATGGGCTTCATCGGCCTGCCACGGCACCTGGCCGAGTTCATCGGCGGCCTGGGGCTCTCGCCCTTCGCGCTGATGGTGATGCTGGTCATGTTCTTCATCGTGCTGGGCTGCTTCCTCGATGGCATCTCCATGGTGGTGCTGACCATGGCCGTGCTGCTGCCCACCGTGGAGGCCGCCGGCTTCGACCTGGTCTGGTTCGGCATCTTCATCGTGCTGGTGGTGGAGATGGCGCAGATCACGCCCCCGGTCGGCTTCAACCTGTTCGTGATCCAGGGCCTGACCAAGCGCGAGATCACCTGGATCGCCCGGGTCTCCATGCCGCTGTTCCGGCTGATGTGCGCCTTCGTGCTGTTCGTCTACTTCGTGCCCGGCACCGTGACCTGGCTGCCCGGCCTGATGCAGTAGCCCCCGCGGCCCTCTGCCCTCCCGTCCCTTCCGACCCAGGAGACTCCCATGCGCCGACGCAACATGCCGGTGGCCCTCGCGGCCGCCCTGGCAGGGTGGAGCACCGCCCGCCATTGCCTGGCCGCCCCGCCCGCGGCCTGGACCGTGGCCACCGGCTACAAGGCCGACGGCTACCACGCCAGCACGCTGGCGTGGCTGGGCGCTGCGGTCGAGCAGGCCACCGGGGGCGCGCTGCGCTGGACCGTGGTGGCCGAGGGCAAGCGGGTGCCGCTCGCCAAGATTCCCGAGGCGGTGGCGACGGGCCAGCCCGAGGCGGGCGAATGCATCATGACCACCATGGCCAGCACCTGGCCGGTATGCGGCGCCGACGCCATTCCGTTCATGACCCGCCACATGAACGACGCACGCCGCCTGTGGAAGGTGCAGCGGCCGGTGGTTGAAAAGGCGCTGGCGTCGGCGGGGCTTGTGCCCCTGTACACCGCCCCATGGCCGGGGCAGGGCCTGTACTGCACCGAGCCCGTGCGCAGCGCCTCGGACTTGCGCGGCCGTCGCATGCGCACCTACAACGCCACCACGCGGCGCATCGCCGAGATGCTGGAGGCGGTGCCGGTCGAGGTGCCCATGGCCGAGGTTGGCCAGGCGCTGGAGAGCGGGCGCATCGACAGCATGATCACCTCGTCCGTGACCGGTGTGGAACAGCAGGTGTGGCGCTGGATGCGCCACTTCTACGACCTCAACGCCTGGATGCCCAAGAACCTGGTCATGGTCCACCACGGCGCGCACCAGTCGCTTGATCCCGCGGTGCGCCAGACGCTGGCCGAGCTGTCGCTGCAGGCCGAGCAGCGCGGCTGGGCCGCCGCCGAGAAGGCGGCCCAGCAGTCCGCCCAGACGCTGGCGGGCAACGGCATCCAGGTCGAACCCACGCCCACGCAGCTGCGCGGCACCCTGGTCCGCATGGGCGAGCGCTTCGCGCGCGAATGGGTGCGTGAGGTGGGCCCCCAGGCCAACCAGATCTTCATTCCCTATTTCAGTCAACAGTGAATTCCGACATGACCGACATGAACCCGACACACGTTCCCCCTTCGCTGCGCTGGCAGTTCTGGATCGACCGGGGCGGCACCTTCACCGACCTGGTCGGCCGTGCACCCGACGGCGGCCTGCACACGCTCAAGCTGCTGTCCGAGAACCCTGAGCAGTACAAGGACGCGGCAGTCGAAGGCATCCGCCGCCTGCTCGGTCTGGCGCCCGGCGCGCCCATCACGCCCGAGTGGGTGGAGTGCGTGAAGATGGGCACCACCGTGGCCACCAACGCGCTGCTCGAACGCAAGGGCGACCGCGCCGTGCTGGTGACCACGCGGGGCTTTCGCGACGCGCTGCGCATCGCTACCCAGGCCCGGCCGCGCCTGTTCGACCGCCACATCGTGCTGCCCGAGCTGCTGTACGAGCGCGTCATCGAGGCCGAGGAGCGGGTGGGCGCCGACGGCGTCTGCGTGACCCCGCTGAACGAAGCTGCGCTGCGCGTGGACCTGCAGAAGGCCTACGACGAGGGCATCCGCGCCTGCGCCATCGTGTTCCTGCACGGCTGGCGATCGCCCGCGCACGAGATGGCCGCCCAGGTCATGGCGCGGGCCATCGGCTTCACCCAGGTCTCGGTGTCGCACGAGGTCAGCCCGCTGATGAAGTTCGTGCCGCGCGGCGACACGACGGTGGTCGACGCCTATCTCAGCCCGATCCTGCGGCGCTACGTGCAGCAGGTGGCCGACCAGATGCCCGGCGTGCCGCTGCTGTTCATGCAGAGCTCGGGCGGTCTCACCCAGGCCGACCACTTCCAGGGCAAGGACGCCATCCTCAGCGGCCCCGCGGGCGGCATCGTGGGCATGGTGCGCACCGCCCAGGCCGCCGGCCTGCACAAGGTGATCGGCTTCGACATGGGGGGCACCTCGACCGACGTGAGCCACTTCTCGGGCGAGTTCGAGCGCGCCTTCGACACCGAGGTGGCCGGCGTTCGCATGCGCGCGCCGATGATGAGCATCCATACCGTGGCCGCCGGGGGCGGATCGATCATCCGCTTCGACGGGCACCGGCTGCGCGTGGGTCCCGAGTCCGCGGGGGCGAACCCGGGGCCAGCCAGCTACCGCCGCGGCGGCCCGCTGGCCACCACCGACGCCAACGTGATGCTGGGCCGCATCCAGCCAGACCACTTCCCGAAGGTGTTCGGCCCCGGCGCCGATGAGCCGCTGGACCGCGAGGTGGTGGTCGACCGCTTCGCGGACATGGCCCGCGCGATCAACGCGGCCCGCACCGTGGCGGGAACGCCCGCGGTGACCGCCGAAGAAGTGGCCGCCGGTGCCCTGCAGATTGCGGTGGCCAGCATGGCCAACGCGGTCAAGAAGATCTCCGTGGCCCGCGGCTACGACCTGGCCGACTACGCGCTGCAGTGCTTCGGCGGCGCCGGTGGCCAGGCCGCCTGCCTGGTGGCGGACGCGCTGGGCATGGGGCGCATCCTGGCGCACCCGCTGGCCGGCGTGCTCAGCGCCTACGGCATGGGCCTGGCCGACCGCACGGTGATGCGGGAAGGCTCGGTGGAGCGCACGCTGGACGAGCCCGGTCTGGCCGCGGCGCGCGGGCGCGCGCTGGCCCTGCGCGAGGAAGCGCTGGAAGAGATGCGGTCCCAGGGCATCGACACCCAGGCGGTGACCACCGGCTTCAAGGCCCTGGTCCGTTACGAGGGCACCGACACCGCGCTGCCCTGCGCGCTGGGTCTGAACGAAACACCGGCCCACGAAATGGCGTCTCTGCGCGATGCCTTCGAGACCGCTTACCGCCAGCGCTTTTCCTTCCTGATGGCGGACCGTGCGCTGGTGATCGAGTCGGTCAGTGTGGAGGCCAGCCTCGCCGGGGAGCCGGTGCAGGGCGGCGGGGCCACGGCGGCGGGCACCGCGCACCGGCCGGACCCGGTGACCACCATCCGCATGTACTGCCTGGCCGATGAACAACCCGCCGGCTGGCGCGACGCGCAGCTGTTCCAGCGCGAGGCGCTGCGGGTGGGCGCGACCATCGATGGCCCCGCCGTGGTGGCCGAGCGCAACGCCACCACCGTGGTCGATGCCGGCTGGCAGGCCGTGATGACCGGGCGCGGCAACCTGCTGCTGCAGCGCACCCGGCCGCGTGTGCAGGCGGTGGCCGTGGGCACCCAGGTCGACCCGGTGATGCTGGAGGTGTTCAACAACCTGTTCATGAACATCGCCGAGCAGATGGGCCTGCGGCTGCAGAACACGGCACAGTCGGTGAACATCAAGGAGCGTCTGGACTTTTCCTGCGCCATCTTCGACGGCCAGGGCCAGCTGATCGCCAACGCGCCGCACGTGCCGGTGCACCTGGGCTCCATGAGCGAGTCCATCCGCTCGGTGATTGAGCGCAACCCGGACATGCGGCACGACGACGTGTTCGTGCTCAACGACCCCTACCACGGCGGCACGCACCTGCCCGACATCACGGTCGTGACGCCGGTGTTCCTGTCGGTCGCCGACCGCAAGCCCGCCTTCTATGTGGCCAGCCGCGGGCACCACGCCGACATCGGCGGCATCACCCCCGGGTCCATGCCGCCGTTCTCGGCCACCATCGAAGACGAAGGTGTGCTGATCGACAACATGAAGCTGGTGCGCGGAGGCCGCCTGCAGGAGGGCGCCCTGCTGTCGCTGCTGCGGTCGGGTCCGCACCCCAGCCGCAACCCCGAACAGAACCTCGCCGACCTGCGCGCGCAGATCGCCGCCAACCGCAAGGGGCAGGAGGAGTTGCTCACCATGGTGCGCCAGTACGGCCAGGACACTGTGCGGGCTTACATGCAGCACGTGCAGGACAACGCCGAAGAGTGCGTGCGCCGGGCCATCACCGCCCTGCGCGACGGCCAGTTCGAACTGCACATGGACAACGGCGCCTGCATCCGGGTGGCGGTACGTGTGGACAGCGCGCGCCGTTCGGCGGTGATCGACTTCAGCGGCACCAGCGAACAGCAGCCGAGCAACTTCAACGCCCCGCGCTCGATCACCATGGCGGCCGTGCTGTATGTGTTCCGCACCCTGGTCGACGACGCGATCCCGCTGAACGCCGGCTGCCTCAAACCGATTGAGGTGATCGTGCCAGAGGGCTGCCTGCTCAATCCGCGCCACCCCGCAGCGGTGGTGGCCGGCAACGTCGAGGTCTCGTCCTGCGTGACCAATGCGCTCTACGGTGCCCTGGGGGTGATGGCGGCCAGCCAGTGCACCATGAACAATTTCACCTTCGGCGACCACGAGCGGCAGTACTACGAGACGATTGCCGGCGGTTCCGGCGCCGGTCCGGGGTTCGACGGCACGTCGGTGGTGCAAACCCACATGACCAACTCGCGCATGACCGATCCGGAGGTGCTGGAGTGGCGCTTCCCGGTGCGGGTCGACGAATACGCCATCGCCCGGGGCACGGGCGGGGCAGGGCGCTGGAAGGGCGGCGACGGCGGCGAGCGGCGCATCCGTTTCCTGGCACCGATGACGGCTTCGATCCTCAGCAACGGCCGCCGCTACGGCGCCTTCGGTGCCGCGGGTGGTCAGGCGGGCAAGCCCGGGGCCAACTGGGTGGAGCGGGCCGAGGGCAAGGTGACGGACCTCTCGCACATCGGAGAGGTGGCCATGCAGCCGGGGGATGTGTTCGTCATCCGCACGCCCGGCGGCGGCGGATGGGGCCAACCGGTCGCCGAGGCGGCGTGACAGATAGAGCCGATTCAACCAGTCACTCATGACCGCCACGCCCCCTCTGCGGATCGCCGCCGCGCAGTCATCGTCCCTCCCCGGCGATGTGCGCGGGAACCTGTGCCTGCACCTACCGTTTGTCGAGGCCGCGGCAGCGGAGGGTGTGTCGCTCATCCTGTTTCCCGAGCTGTCGCTCACCGGTTACGAGTTGCCGCTGTTGAAGCGCCATGTCCTGTCGGCGGACGCTCCGGTGCTGGAGCCGCTGCGCAGGCTGGCTCGGCTGCGCCGCATCGCAGTCGTTGTGGGCGCGCCGGTGCCGGGGGTGTCGGACGCACTGCCTGCCATCGGCGCCATCTGCCTCTGCCCCGATGGTTCCAGCGCCATCTACCGCAAGCGGTTCCTGCACGCCGGCGAAGCGCAGTTCGCCTCACCGGGGGAGGTCAACGCCCACGGCCTCGACGTCGGCGACCAACGGGTGTCGCTGGCCATCTGCGCCGACACCGTTCACGCCGAGCACCCCCGCTGGGCCAGGGCCGCCGGGGCGACGGTCTACGCCGCGGGCGTGCTCTGGAGCGGTGCGGGGTACGCCGCGGATGCTGCCATCGTGCGGAACTGGGCCGCCGCACATGACATGGCGGTGCTGGTCGCCAACCATGGTGCACCCACGGGCGGTCTTGTTGCGGCAGGACGGAGCGCGCTCTGGGGCCCGGGCGGGCAGCTGCTTGCAGCAGCTCCTGCCACTGGCGATCACCTGGTGCTGGCCGAACGGTGTGATGGAGGGTGGCTGGGCACCGTCCGGAAGGTGGATGTCGAATGAACCAGACGCCGGAACAACGCCTTGCAGCGCTTGGAATTTCGTTGCCCGAGCTGACCGCTCCTCGCGGCAGCTTTGTCACCTACGTCCGCAGCGGAAAGACGATTTATCTGTCCGGCAAGGGGGCGCCCCTTCGACCGGCGGGTGTGCCTGTGCCGAAGGTGGGCGCCGAAGTCAGCGTGGCCGACGCGAGACAGTGCGCCAGAGAGGTGGCCATCTATCTGCTGGCGGCCATGAAGGAGGCGCTCGGCGGGTTCGAGAACCTCCGCCAACTGGTCAAGGTGTTTGGCATGGTGAACGCCACGCCCGATTTCACCGAGCACACCGAGGTCATCAATGGCGCGTCCGATCTGTTCGTGGATGTGCTGGGCGCTGAAAAGGGGTCTCACGCACGTTCGGCCGTGGGTGTCGGGTCGTTGCCCAAGGGGTTCGCCGTTGAAATCGAGGCCATCGTCGAGCAGGTCTGACGCGGCACTTTGCGGTTCGGGCGTCTTCTACGCCCGCAGCACCAATCAGGCCGAGAGGTAGGCTTGGCCGGCGCCGCCGGTGGAGGGGTTCTGGCCGGCGAGGCGGCCGTAGGTGCCCGGTGCCTGCTGGGGCAGCAGGCTGCGCACGGCGCGCTGGCTCTGGGCCTGGGCGCGCAACACGGCCTGGCGCAGCAGTCCGAAGCGGTGGGCGGCCTGCAGCATGTCGTCGCGCAGGCGGCTGCCGGGCACAGCGAAATCGGCGGTGCGCGGGGCTTTTTTCAGCACCGTCTGCACGTGCTGGCTGGCACGTTCGACGGCCGGGGCGTCGCCTTGCAGCAGCGCTTTCTCCAGCCCGTCCAGACCGACCTGCAGGGCGGCGATCCAGGGGTGGGGCGAGGTGCGCTGGTTCATGGCGTGCTCCTGGGGGAGATGGATCAGCCGCGCGGTGCGCCGGTGTTGGCGCTGAGCATTTCGGCGGCGTTGGACAACATCTTGTCGGCGATGGCCTCGGCGTTGACCTTGAAGCTGCCGTCGGCGATGGCCTGTTTCATGGCCTCCACCTTCTCGGCGTTGAACACATCGCTGCCACCGCCGCTGGACAGGGCCTGCGAGGCGGACGACGACAGGGTCACGGTGACGCCGGCCTGGGGCTGTGCCGTCGCGGCGGCCAAGCCTCCGGCGGCAGCGGCTTCGGCGCCTGCGTTCGGCTTCTCGGCGGCCTTCTGGGGGCCGCCAGCCACGGAGCCGATATAGGAATCCGGTGCAGAAGATTCGACTTTCATTTCACTCTCCAGACCCCGCATTTGGGGCGTTGTGGAATGACTATCGGCTCAAAAGCGGGGGGACTTGAGCCCTTTTTCGTGGAGTACATCACAAAAGTCCCGCTAAATCTGGATAAAAAAGGTTTCACAAGCGCACGTCGACCGTCTGGCCGTCGCGCACGGTGCCCGTCACGATGCGGCCGCCGGCCAGGCGGACCCGCACGCTTTGCCCCGGCACCCCGGCGGTCAGGGCCTCGCCGCTGACCACCACCTGGAAGCCGGCGCCGATGCTGCTGACCCGCACCTGGGCGCCCGGCCCGAAGGCGGCCACCGGCCGCACCATGTTCTGACGGATGGCCTGGCCGGGCTGCAGTGCGTAGGCCGCCTGCTGGCCGACCCAGCGGTCCGGGTTGGCCAGCACCGCGTAGGGTTGCTCCGCCCAGTCCATATCGGCCATTTCCGCGTCTTCCTGAGCCAGCACCGAGCCGGCCGGCACCGGGCGCTTGAGCACCCAGCCCGGGCCCCAGGCCTTGACCGTGACCGGCATGAACACATTCCAGCGCACCGGGCCGTCCAGGCAGCGCAGGCCGATCCGGCTGCGGCCCCACAGCCGCGTGCCCGGTGGCAGGTAGGGCTCGATGTGGGTGCAGGGCGTCAGCTTCAGTCGCGAGTCCAGGGAGCCGAACAGGATCTCGGGGCGCAGCGCGCCGCCACCGTCCGGCCCGGTGACCGAGGCCAGCGCGGGCTGCACCCACTCGCGCGCCATCTGTTCGAGCTGCGCAAATTCGCTCTGCGAAGCCACCGCCTGTGCGCGCGCCAGGCCGGTGGCCATCAGGCCGGCCAGCAGCCAGCCCAGGGCGCGTGAAAAGGGGTAAAGACAAGTTCGCATAGGGCCACTGTAGGTCGGATGAAGAGCTCGCTAAGGACCGAAATGCGGGTCAAACCCGCGCTTTCTTTCGGCGTTGTCGACCCTCAAGTTTTCGCACACTTGTCCGCAACCCGGTGCCTGTCCCTGTGGCGCCGCCTTCCTTCAACCTGCGGGAGAACACCATGCTCGAACAGATGACCGCCCGGCTCGACGCCTATGGCCAGTCGCTGATGCTGCGTTCGCACCGCCAGCAGGTGATCGCCAGCAACATCGCCAACGCCGACACCCCGGGCTACGTCGCGCGCGATTTCGATTTCGCCGCCGCACTCAAGGACGCCAGCGGTGGCACGAACCGCCAGGGCCTGGCCCAGACCGCGGCCGGCCACATGCGCCTGTCCGGCCCCCAGCCCGGCGACCCCAAGATGGGCTACGCCGTGCAGACCCAGCCCAGCCAGGACGGCAACTCGGTCGATCTCGACCGCGAGCGCGCCAACTTCGTCGACAACACGATCCGCTACGAGTCGACGCTGCGCTTCATCAATTCCAACGTGAAGACCATGCTGTCCGCCATCACGGGGCAGTGAAGGAGTCCCTCATGTCCATGTTCTCGATCTTCGGCGTCAGTGGCAGTGCGATCAGCTCGCAAGCCCAGCGCCTCAACGTGGTGGCCAGCAACCTGGCCAACGCCGACGCTGTGGCCGGCCCCGACGGCCAGAGCTACAAGGCGCGCCAGGTGGTGTTCCAGACCGTGCCCATGGGCGACCAGGCCACGGCCGGCGTCAAGGTGCAGAACATCACCGAGAGCGAGGCCCCGGGCCGCCGCGTGCACAACCCGCACCACCCCAGTGCCGACGCCGAGGGCTATGTGACGCACTCCAACGTCAACCCGGTGGAGGAGATGGTCAACATGATCGCGGCCTCGCGCGCTTACCAGAACAACGTCGAGGTCATGAACACCGCCAAGTCGCTGCTGCTCAAGACGCTGCAGATGGGCCAGTCGTAAAGGGAATCCCACCATGAGCCTCATGAGCCCCCTGGACCTGAGCAACCTCGGCACCACCGTGGGCAGCACCACCGGCGCCGGTGGGAACACCACCAACGATCCGCAGGCGATGCAGGACCGTTTCCTCAAGTTGCTGGTCGCGCAGATCAACAACCAGGACCCGCTGAATCCGATGGACAACGCCCAGATGACCACGCAGATGGCGCAGATCAACACGGTCAGCGGCATCCAGCAGCTCAACGAGACACTCAAGGGCATGGCCGACCAGATGGCCTCGTCGCAGGCGATGCAGGGCACCACGCTGATCGGCAAGGACGCGCTGGTCGAGGGCGATGCCCTGGCTTTCGACGGCAGCACCGGCAAGGGCGCCTTCACGCTCGACGGCGCCGCCACCAGCGTCAAGGTCGACATCATCGGCAAGAACGGCGAGACCCTGCAGACCCTCGACCTGGGCGCGCGCGAAGCCGGCCAGCACGGCTTCGAATGGCCCGCCGGCGCGATCGACCCGAACCAGGTGGCCAAGTTCTCCGTGCGCGCCAGCAACGGCAGCACCCCCGTCACCGACACCGAACTGCAGCGCGTGCGCATTGCCTCCGTGGGCCTGTCCAACGGCGCCATGAGCATCCAGCTGAGCAACGGCCGCACCCTGGCGTACGACCAGGTGCGCGGCTTCATGTAACCCATCCGCATCCGATTTCCACCCCCCGAAGGACACCACCATGGCATTCCAGCAAGGACTTTCCGGCCTGAACTCCGCCAGCCGCAACCTGGACGTGATTGGCCACAACATCGCTAACGCCAACACCGTCGGCATGAAGGCCTCCCGCGCCGAATTCGGCGAGATCTATGCCAGCTCCATCAACGCCGCAGGCAGCGCCAACGCCGGCATCGGCGTGCAGGTGTCCGCCGTGGCGCAGCAGTTCACGCAGGGCAACATTTCCGTCACCGGCAACTCGCTGGACGTGGCCATCAACGGCAACGGCTTCTTCGAGCTGACCATGCCCGACGGCTCGCTGGCCTATTCGCGCGCCGGCATGTTCAAGCTCAACCGCGACGGCGACATCATCAACAACCTCGGTGGTCAGCTGATGGGCTATCCGACCGATATCGAAGGCGTGCGCCAGGGCTTCGAGTCGCAGCCTCTGACCCTGCCCACGGGCGGCCCGATCCCGGCCCGGGCGACCACGGCCATCGACACCCAGGTGAACCTGGATGCCCGCGCGCCGATCGCGGCCGCCGTCGTACCGCCCACGCCGTTCGGCACCTATGGCACCTCCGTCATCGCCTACGACCAGCAGGGGCTGGAGGTTCCGGTCAGCCTGGTGTTCGAAAAGATCGGCAACAACCAGTGGAACGTCTACACCGGTGTCAACGGTGCCGACCCGGCGGCGTCGGTGCCGTTTGCGCTGAACTTCTTGGCCGATGGCACCCTGGACCCCGCCACGGTGATTCCGCAGCTGCAGCTGGCCTCGCCCAATGACCCGGCGCAGACCTTCATGGTCGATCTCGGTTTTGGCGACACCACCCAGTTCGGTGTCGACTTCGCGGTCAACGAGCTCACGCAGGACGGCTACCGCCCCGGCGAACTCACCAGCCTGAACATCAGCGACGCCGGTGTGATCATGGCCCAGTACTCCAACGGCCAGTCGCAGGCGGCCGGTCAGATCGCGCTGGTCAACTTCCGCAACGTGCAGGGCCTGCAGCCCAACGGCGGTGGCAACTGGACGCAGACGTTCGCCTCGGGCGAACCGGTTCGCGGCGCGCCGGGCGAAGGCAACATGGGCCTGCTGCGCTCCGGCGCGGTAGAAGACTCCAACGTCGACCTCACCGCCGAGCTGGTGAACATGATGACCGCGCAGCGCGCCTACCAGGCCAATGCGCAGACCATCAAGACGCAGGACCAGGTCCTGTCGACCTTGCTGAACATGCGCTGATCGTCTGACGCGACTTCTTTAGGAGCCCTGCATGGACCGCATGATCTTCACCGCCATGACCGGCGCCAACGCCGCTGCCCACCGGCAGCAGCTGCTGGCGAACAACCTGGCCAATGCGTCCACGCCGGGTTTCCGCGCCGAGCTGGCCACTTTCCGCGCGGTGCCGGTGCGCGGCGACGGCACCAGCTCCCGGGTGTTCGCACTCGAAGCCAGCGCCGGTCACTCCGAAGTGTCCGGCCCGATCAACCCGACCGGTCGCAGCCTGGATGTGGCCGCGCGCGGCAACGCCTGGTTCGCGGTGCAGGGCCTGGACGGTACCGAGGCCTACACCCGCGGCGGCGCCTTCGAGGTCAGCGCCGACGGTGCCCTGGTGAACGCACACGGCCTGCCGGTGCTCGACGACGGCGGCTCGCCCATCAGCGTGCCGGCCAACGCCCAGCTTTCTTTCGGTGCCGACGGCACGCTGACCGCGCGCGTCGGCGACCAGGCGCCGCAGCGCGTGGCCAAGCTCAAGCTCGTCACACCGAACGACGAGAACCGCCTCAAGCGCAGCGAGGACGGCCTGTTCCGCCCGGTGGTGGGCGAGGCGCTGGACGCCGATGCCAACGCCCGCGTGCAGGGCGGGGCGCTGGAAGGCAGCAACGTGAACCCCATCGAGGCCATGGTCGGAATGATCGCGGTCTCGCGCCAGTTCGAGCAGCAGATGCGCATGCTGCAGAACGGTGAAAAGAACGACCAGACCGCGTCGCGTCTGCTCAACATGAACGCCTGATAGGAGCACACCATGATCAACTCCCTCTGGATTTCCAAGACCGGCATGCAGGCCCAGCAGACGCAGCTGGACGTGATCTCGAACAACATGGCCAACGTGTCCACGAACGGCTTCAAGCGCGCCAGCGCCGTGTTCGAGGACCTGATGTACCAGAACCTGCGCCAGGTCGGCGCGGCCGACACCGAGCAGAACAACCTGCCCACCGGCCTGCAGGTCGGCCTGGGCGTGCGCACCGTGGCCACCTCGCGCCAGTTCAGCCAGGGCAGCCTGCAGCAGTCGGGCAACCAGCTGGACATCGCCGTCAACGGCCAGGGTTTCCTGCAGGTGGCGCTGCCCGACGGCACCACCGGCTACACCCGCGACGGCAGCCTGCAGGTCGATTCGCAAGGCCGGCTGGTGACCTCCAACGGCATGGCGATCGCGGGCGACATCACCGTGCCCGCCGAGGCTCAGAGCGTGACCATCGGCAGCGATGGTGTCGTCACCGCCAAGGTGCCGGGCAATGCCCAGCCCCAGCAACTGGGCAACATCGAGCTGGCCACCTTCATCAACCCGGCCGGCCTGGAGCCCCGGGGCCAGAACCTCTACACCGAGACCGTGGCCTCGGGCAACCCGGTGACCGGCGCGCCCGGCACCGCCGGCATGGGCACGCTGATGCAGGGCTATGTCGAGACCTCCAACGTCAACGTGGTGCAGGAACTGGTGACCATGATCCAGACCCAGCGCGCCTACGAGATGAATTCCAAGGCCATCCAGACGTCGGACCAGATGCTTCAAAGGCTGGGGCAACTCTGATCACGACCATGAAACACCTCCTGTTGCTCGCCGCGGTCGCGCTCAGCGGCTGCATGACCAAACCGGTCGATGTGGTGCCGGTGCGACCCATCAACTATGTGCAGACCACTGCGCCCGCGCAGACCGGCGGCAGCCTGTTCTCGGCGGCGCGCTACCGGCCCGCGTTCGAGGACCCGCGCGCGCGCCTGCCAGGCGACACACTGACGATCCAGATCACCGAGAAGGTCAGCGCCAGCCAGTCGTCCTCGGCCAACATCAACCGCACCGGCAGCGCTTCGGGCTCGATCTCCGCCATCCCCGGCATCGTCGCCAAGGAACTCACGCGCGACCGCAACTTCAACCTCGGCGGCGAGTCGGGCAACGAGTTCGCCGGCAAGGGCGACAACGCCAACGAAAACGACTTTTCGGGTGTCATCACCGTCACGGTGCAGGAGGTGCTGCCCAACGGCCACCTGCTGGTGGCCGGTGAGAAGCAGATTGGCATCAACAGCAACGTCGACGTGCTCAGGTTCTCCGGCACCATCGATCCGCGCCACATCCGCCCGGGCAACACCGTGGCCTCGACCCAGGTCGCCAACGCGCGCATCGAGTCGCGAGGACGAGGCGCCGTGGACGAAGCGCTCTCAATAGGCTGGTTGGGACGGTTCTTTTTGAATGTTTTCCCGTTCTGAGGCTGCCTAGCATTGCCCTCATGAACCCGCAGCACCGCTCCCTTTCCCTCGACGCCAGCCTGCGCCGCCTGCTGGCCTGGTCCGCGCTGGCCATCGGCCTGCTGATCGGGATGGGCTGGCCGCTGCCGGCCAACGCCATGCGCATCAAGGAGATCGCGGCGGTGCAGGGCGTGCGCACCAACCAGCTGACCGGTTTCGGCCTGGTGGTGGGCCTGGACGGCACAGGCGACCAGACCACCCAGATGCCCTACACCTCGCAGGGCATGAACAACTACCTGCAGCAGCTGGGCCTGACCCTGCCGGCCGACGCCAAGGTGCAGATGAAGAACGTGGCAGCGGTGCTGGTGACTGCGCAACTGCCCGCGTTCGCCCAGCCGGGGCAGATGATCGACGTGACCGTCTCGTCCATGGGCAACGCCAAGTCGCTGCGCGGCGGCACGCTCATCACCACGCCGCTCAAGGGTGCGGACGGCGAGATCTATGCGCTGGCCCAGGGCAACCTGCTGGTTGGCGGTGCCGGTGCCTCGGGCGGCGGAAGCAAGGTGCAGATCAACCACCTGAGCGCTGGCCGCATCCCGTCCGGGGCGCAGGTCGAGCGCGCCGTGCCCACGGCCTTTGCCTTCGGCGACACCATCGACCTGGGCCTGAACTCGGCCGACTTCCAGACCGCACGCCGCGTGGCGCAGGCGATCAACGAGCGCATGGGCGCCGGCGTGGCCAGTGCGCTGGACGGACGCCTGGTGCGCCTGCGCGCGCCGGCCAACCCCGATTCGCGCGTGAGCTTCATGGCCGAGATCGAGGAGATTCCGCTGGAGGCCACGATCCCTGTGGCCAAGGTGATCATCAACACCCGCACCGGCTCCATCGTCATGAACCAGGCCGTCACCCTCGGCCCCTGTGCGGTGGCGCATGGCAACCTCTCGGTCAGCATCAGCTCGACGCCGGTGGTCAGCCAGCCCAACCCCTTGTCGCAGGGCCAGACCGTGGTGGCCGAGAAGACCGACATCAAGATCAGCCAGGACAGCGGCGCGCTCATCAAGATGGACGCTGCGCCACAGCTGGCCGACCTGGTGCGCATGCTCAACGGCCTGGGCGCCACGCCGCAGGACCTGCTGGCGATCCTGCAGGCGATCAAGGCCGCGGGCGCCATGAACGCCGAGCTTGAGGTGATCTGACGCCATGGCTTCGTTGTCCCCCACCACCCAGGGCCTGGCCGCCGATCCCGGCGCGCTCAACGCACTGAAGTACAGCGCCGCCAAGGAAGGCGACGGTGGCAAGGGTGCGCTCAAGGAAGCGGCCAAACAGTTCGAGTCGCTGTTCATGCGCGAGCTCATCAAGAGCATGCGCGACGCGACCCAGAAGTCCGGCCTGCTCGAAGGCGAAGGCAGCGACCTCGGCACCGACCTGCTCGACCAGCAGCTGGCGGTGCAGCTCTCTGGCCTGCCCGGGGGCTTGAGCGAGTCGATCGAACGCCAGCTCAGCCGCCAGATGAACGCGGCGCAGGCCAAGGCCGGCACGGCCACCGACGCCTCGGGCGAGACCCCGGCCGGCGCGCCGTCGGCCAGCACCGCCGGTGCGGGGGCTCCGGTGGAGTTCAAGCCGCTCAAGCGCTCGGACCTGCGCAACCTGCTCAAGTACGCACCGGCCACGCCCGCGACCGGCGCCGAGGCATCCGCCGCCACCGACCAGACCTCTGCCGCCGCACGGCGCGCCATGTCGCCCAGCCAGCGCCATGCCGCCTTCGTGCAGCAGCACCAGCAGGCGGCGGCCACCGTGGCGCGCGAATCGGGCATTCCGGCCGGCTACATGATCGGCCAGGCCGGCCACGAGACCGGCTGGGGCAAGAGCGAGATCCGCATGCGCGACGGCACGCCGTCCTACAACCTGTTCGGCATCAAGGCCACGTCCTCGTGGAAGGGCAAGGTGGCCGAGGTGACGACCACCGAATACGTCAATGGTGTGCCGCGCAAGACCACGGCGCGCTTCCGAGCGTACGACTCCTACGCCGATTCCTTCCGCGACTACGCGCGCCTGATCACGCGCAGCCCGCGCTACGACAAGGCCATGGACCAGATCGGCTCGGTGAACGGCTTCGCCAGCAGCCTGCAGCGCGCCGGCTACGCCACCGACCCGCAGTACGCGGCCAAGCTCAGCCGGGCGATCAACATGACGCTCAACCTGCAGCGTGCGCAGGTCTCGGCCCTGAACTGAGCGCAGGAACACCGCCATGTCGTCCGCACTCAACATCGGCTCCCAGGCCCTCACGGCCAACCTGTCGGCGCTGCAGGTCATCGGGCACAACATCGCCAACGTCAACACCGCCGGCTACTCGCGGCAGACGGTGGAAATGCGCAGCGCGGGCTACCAGGCGATGGGCGGCTTCTTCCTCGGCAAAGGGGTCGAGCTGGGCACCGTGGCTCGCATGCACGACGCCTACCTCACGCGCGAGGCCCAGCTCTCCAGCTCGGTGGCGTCCGCGGACAGCGAGCGCCTGGCGCGGCTGGCGCAGCTGGAGAACATCTTCCCGACCGGTGAGAGCGGCCTGGGCGCGGCGATGAACGACCTGCTGAACGCCTGGTCGGACGTGGCCTCGTCGCCCACCAACATGGCCGCGCGCTCGGTGGTGATCGGGCGCGGCGAGGAGATCGCCTCGCGCCTGCGCGACACCGCAGGCCAGCTGGACATCCTCAACACCAGCGCCCGCCAGCAGGTGGGCGACACGGTGAACAACATCAACCGGCTGGCCGAGGACATCGCCAAGATCAACCAGAAGATCATGGAGAACCAGGGCAGCGCTGGCGAACCCAACGACCTGCTGGACCAGCGCGACCAGCTCATCGGCGAGCTCAGCAAGCTGGTGCAGGTGAGCACGGTGAACGCCGACGACGGCCGCATCAACGTGTTCGTCGCCGGCAGCCAGCCGCTGGTGCTGGGCAGCGGCGCCGCCCGCCTGGCTGTGGTGCCCGACAGCACCGACGGTGCGCAGCAGCGCATCCAGTTCCAGCAGGGTGGCTCTTCCATGGAGCTCGCCGGCAGCGCCCTGGGCGGGGAGCTGGGCGGCGTCATGCAGTTCATCGACGAGGACCTGAAAGACGTCACCAACCAGATCGGCCGCATGGCGCTGGCACTGGCCACGACGGTGAATACCCAGCACGCACTTGGCGTGAATCTGCAGGGCGGCACCGGCGAGCCCTTCTTTGTGCCGCCGGCCGATGTGGCCGGCCTGCCCGTGCCCACCAACACGGGCAATGCGGCGATGCATGCCGAGGTGAGCGACCCCACGGCCCTTCAGCCGTCGGACTACCAGGTCAACTTCACGGCCACCGGTGTCGACATCGTGCGCCTCTCCGACGGCCAGATCAGTTCCTTCGCCGGCCTGCCCGCGGAGCTCGACGGCCTGAGCTTCCAGATCGACAGCGGTGCCGCGGCCACGGGCGACGGCTTCCTCGTGCGCCCGTTCGCAGCGGTCGCCCGCAACATGCAGATGGCCGTGAGCGCGGCCGACCGCCTTGCCGCGGCCAGCCCGGTGATGGTCGCGCCCGGCAGCGGCAACACCAGCGGCATGGGCATCGTCAGCCTGTACCCCGTGGAGCCCTCGGCCAACCTCACCGACCCGGTGACCCTGACCTTCCTGGCCGACGGCAGCTTCACCGCCACCGGCCTGGGCCCGGGCAACCCGCCGCCCGACAACGTGGGCCCGCCCGCGAGCTACAACTACACGCCGGGCCAGCCCATCGTGCTCAACGGCTGGAGCCTCACGCTGCGTGGCAACCCGTCTGCGGGCGACAGCTTCGCCATTACCGCCGCGCCCAGCACCAACTACGGGCAGAACGGGGGCAACGCCGGCGGCATGCTCGCGCTGCGCGACCTGGCCACCTTCGACGGCGTCTCGCTCGCCAACGGCTACAGCTCGGTGCTCTCCGACATCGGCACGCGGGTGCAGGGCGCGCAGTTCGCCGCCAGCTACTCCGGCCAGGTGGCCGCCAGCAACGAAGCGGCGCGCGCCGCGGTCTCGGGCGTCAACCTGGACGAGGAGGCCGCGCGCCTGCTGCAGTACCAGCAGGCCTACCAGGCCGCCGCCAAGTACATGCAGATCGCCCAGGGCACTTTCGACACGCTGATTCAGACCATGCGCTGATCCACCGGAGCACCGACATGAGAGTCGCCACCGCCCACGCCTACGACACCACCATCGCCCAGATCACCAAGCGCCAGGCGGAGATGGCTGCGCAGCAGGAGCGCATTTCCAGCGGCAAGCAGGTGCTGCGCGCCAGCGACGACCCGGTGGCCGCCGCCCTGTCCGAAGCGGTGCAGACCCGGCTCTCGCGCGTGCAGACCGACCAGCGCGCGCTGGAGTCCTCGCGCACCAGCATCCAGCAGGCCGAGAGCGCGCTGGGCGAAGCGGGCGACCTGGTGCAGCGGGTGCGCGAACTGATCATCGCGGGCGGCAACGCCGGCTACGGCCCTGCCGAACGCCAGGCGCTGGCCAAGGAGATCGAAGGGCTGCGCGAGCAGCTGTTCGCGGCGGCGAACCGCCAGAACAGCAGCGGGCAGAGCCTGTTCGGCGGACTGGGCGGCTCGCCCGTGCCGTTCGTGCAGGAGTTCGGCAGCGGCAGCAACGAGGTGCGCTTTGATGGCCAGCGCGGCCAGAAGGCCGCCGGCGACAACCAGCTGCCCAACGCCATGGACGGCGAGGCCATCTGGATGCGCATTCCCGCTGGCAATGGCACCTTCTCCATCGACCTGGCCGCCGGCAACACCGGCAGCCTGCGCGCCGACACCGGCCAGGTGAGCGACCCCTCGGCGCTCACCGGCCACGACTACCGCATCGACTTCAGCGGCACCGCCGGTGCCATGCAGTACAGCGTGGTCGACGTGACCACCGGCACCCCCGTGGCCGGCCAGACCGGCATGCCCTACAGCAGCGGATCGCAGATCGAGTTCGACGGCATGTCCTTCCAGCTCACAGGCGATCCGCGCGCCGGTGACCAGCTGGACATCACCCCGTCCACCGCGCCGACGGACATGTTCCGGGTGATGCAGGACGCCATCGACACCTTGCGCCTGGACAACGGCAGCAGCGGCGACGCCGCCCAGCGCACCCACAACCTGGGCCGCGCCCTGACCGAACTCGACGCTGGGCACGAGCGCATGCTGATGGCCCGTGCGCAGGCCGGTGAATGGCTCAACCGCGCGGACGCCATGGACAACATGCTCGGCAACCGGGAGGCTGACCACACCATCGAGAACTCCCGGCTCGTGGACATCGATCTGGTCAAGGCCTACTCGGATTTCAAGACCATGGAAGTGGGCGCCCAGGCGGCGCTCCAGTCCTATGCCTCGATCCAGAAGCTCTCGCTGTTCCAGTACCTGGGCTGACACCGGACCCGCTGCATGAGCCACACCGTCCTTGACAGCGTCGCGATGGCCTACCAGCCGGTCTGGAACCGGCACCGGCTGCTCGCGGCGGTGCGCCTGACGGTGCTGCCGACCGACCCGGCCTCGGTCGACGCAGCCCACCTGATGCAGGTGCTGGGCGACGACTGGCCGGTCGCCGCGCCCATGCTCATCCTCGCGCTGGAATCGCCCTCGCTGCTGCATCAGGCCCTGCGCTGCGCGCCGGTGCCCAACACCTGCCTGGAAGTGCCGTCGGCGCTGTTCGGCCACCCGGAAAGCCTGGCCCTGCTGTCCCAGGCCGTGCAGCACGGCCACCAGCTCATCCGCCGCGCGGACTTCGCCGAGGTGCGCCACCAGTACAACGTGCCGCTGGACGTGCGCAGCCTGCTGCACCTGGACGCGGCCGACGCCCTGGAGGCTCTGCAGTGCCGGCCCAGCGCGGCGATGCCCGCGCCAGCCCGGCCCAGTCCGATCCGGTCGGGACAGATCTACCGCAACGTCTGCAGCCGGGCGCTGGCCGACCACTGCCTCGACGAGGCGGGCGCCTGGGGGGTGCTGGGATGGCCCGACGAAGACGTGCTGCACAGCACCCGCCACCGCGCGCCCGGCTGCGACCCGGTGGCCATCGCCCTGATCCGCCAGGCGCTGGAAAAGGACGCCTCCATCGAACGCGTCGAGCGCTACGTGCGCCAGGACCCGGTGCTGGCCTACCGCCTGCTGCTGCGCGTGAACTCTGCGCTGTACGGTGGCCGGCACGAGATCGGTGCGCTGCGCCACGCCATCATGATGCTGGGCTTCTCGGCGCTGGATCGCTGGCTGGTCGAGCAGCAGGCCGGAGCCGACGAGGACATGGCCCTGCACCCGGTGCGCTACGGTCGCGTGATGCAGGCGCGGCTGGCCCAGCACCTGCTCGACCCCGGGTCCGACGAGGCGCTGCGCGCCGAGGTCTACACCACTGCCATCTTCGGTCAGCTCGACCGGCTGCTGCACGAGCCGCTGGCCCAGCTGATTGGCCACCTGCCGCTGTCGCCGCGCGTCGCCGATGCCCTGCTCAGCCACATGGGGCCCTACTACCCGCTGCTGGACGTCGCACGAGCGCAGGGCGACGCCGACCGTATCGACCGGCTGCAGGGCATCTGCGAGCGACACGAGGTCTCTCTGGAACACGCCAACCGCGGCCTGCTGCGCATGCTGGCCACCAGCCGCGACCACGGGCTCGCACCCGCTCCACAGGCTCCCTTGAGGGGAGTCTGAAGCCCGTGGCCGCTACCATGCGCGGATGAACGCGCAGACCCGCACCGCCCACCACACCAGCGCCCTCGTCCTGTTCTCAGGCGGACAGGACTCCACCACCTGCCTGGCCCACGCGCTCGCGCGCTACCCGCGCGTCGAAACGCTGGGCTTCGACTACGGCCAGCGCCACAGCGTCGAGCTGCAGGCGCGCACCGTGGTGCTGCAGAAGCTGCGGGAACAGTTCCCGGCCTGGAGCGACCGACTGGGCGAAGACCACCTGCTGGATCTCGCCGTGCTCGGCAAGGTCAGTGAAACCTCGCTCACCCGCGACATGGCCTTCAAGATGGAGTCCAGCGGCCTGCCCAACACCTTCGTGCCCGGCCGCAACCTGCTGTTCCTCACGCTCGCAGCCGCGTTGGCCTACCGGCGCGACATCCAGGTCATCGTCACCGGCGTCTGCGAAACCGACTTCAGCGGCTACCCCGACTGCCGCGACGACACCATGAAGGCGCTGCAGGTGGCGCTGTCCCTCGGCATGGACCACCGCTTCCTCATCGACACGCCGCTGATGTGGATCGACAAGGCCCAGACCTGGGAGCTCGCGCACGCACTCGGCGAAGACTCGGGCATCGTCAACGGCGGCCACTCGCTGGTCGACCTGATCGTCGAACACACCCACACCTGCTACCTCGGCGACCGCGAACACCGGCACGACTGGGGCTACGGCTGCGGCAGCTGCCCGGCCTGTGAGCTGAGGGCGAGGGGGTGGGCGGGGTACCGCACGCTGCGATGACCCCGGCCGGCGCCGCAGCACGGCAGACCGGCTTTTTGTGTGCGTTTGTATCTGCACACAAATGGTGCTGACCGACGATGCGCGGGCGTCGCGGCACGTGGCCATGACAGGCTGTTACGTGTCTGAAACAACCCGCCCGCAGTGATCCCTCGGGCGGTGGATTCGCCCGCGAGGGGGCGGGCATAGCATCGCCGCCGCTGGAGACGTGCCGCACCGCGACACCTGTCCGGCACCGCGGCGGATCATCGAGAGCAGCGCTGCAGAAGTACAAGCTCTGGAGAGCAGCCTTCGCCCACGTGAATCTGTCACCCATGTCTGAGCGGACCACCGTGTCCGCGCCTTTCAGGAGTGTCACGATGGATCAGAAACACCATGCCCGCAGCCACGGGTACAGCACCGACAACGCCAACCCTACGCGCAGCAACCTGCAGAAGCCCGGCCGCTTCGGCCTGCTGTTTCCAGAGCTCGCCGCCGTGCCCTGGACCACCGGCAACCCCATGCAGGACGAGACCGTCCTGCGCGAACTGGGTGAGGCCATGCACGTGGCCGAACGCAAGGACGGCGCGATTCCCGCCGGCTTCACCTACTTCGGCCAGTTCGTCGACCACGACATGACCTTCGACCCCACCAGCCTGGGCGAGAACGCGGTGGACGTGGACGACCTGGTCAACTTCCGAACACCCGCGCTCGACCTGGACAGCGTGTACGGCTCCGGTCCGCGCGACCAGCCCTACCTCTACCAGCGCAACACCACCACCGCCTCGGCGCAGATGCTGGTCGGGCCGGCGCAGGCCGTACCGCCCCAGGCCCCGGGCGGCGGCGACGCGCAGGTGCAGGCCCTGGACGGCGCGCTCTACGACCTGCCGCGCGTGGCCGACGGCCTGCCCGAGCGCACGGCGGTGCTGGGCGACAAGCGCAACGACGAGAACCTCATCGTGGCGCAGCTGCACCGCACCATGCTGCACTTCCACAACGCGGTCAGCCTGCGCTTTCCCGAGCTGTCGTTCGCTGACGTGCGCAAGGTGGTGACGCACCACTACCAGCAGATCGTGCTGCACGAATTCCTGCCGGCGGTGGCGGGCGCCCAGGCGGTGGAGAACGCGCTCAAGGAGCTCAAGTACTACCTGATCGGCCCGGGCTACCTGGCCAGCTCGCCCTACATGCCGCTGGAGTTCTCGGGCGCGGCCTACCGGTTCGGTCACAGCATGGTGCGACCGGCCTACAACTTCAACAAGGTGTTCAACTTCGCAGCGGGGCCCCAGCTGGCGGACTTCCGCCTGGCGTTCGCCTTCACCGGTGACGGCGGCTTCACCCCCGACCCCAGCATCCCCGGCGGCACACGCTATCCCACCAACTGGCTGCTCGACTGGCGCCAGATGTTCGACGGGCTGGGCGCCACGGCGCAGCGCGCCTTCGCCATCGACGCCGCGCTCACCGACCGGCTGCGCATCGGCAACGCACCCGACTCGCCGTTCCTGGCGCAGCTGAACCTGCTGCGCGGCGCGAAGCACTACAAGCTGCCCTCGGGCCAGGCGGTGGCCGCACGCATGGGCATTGCGCCGCTGACGGCGGCGCAGCTGCAGTCCGGTACCGCGGGTGCCGTGGTCCAGAAACACCAGCTGACCCACCAGACGCCGCTGTGGTTCTATATCCTCAAGGAGGCCGAGGTGCTGGAAGAGGGGCAGCACCTGGGGCCGATCGGCGGCACCATCGTGGCCGAGGTGATCGTGGGCCTGATCAAGGACGACCCGGAAAGCGTGCTCAATGCCGGCACGCCGCGCGCCCTGCCGAAGGCGGGAGCCCACTTCACCATGGCCGACCTGTTCAAGTTCGTCGAGAGCATGAAGGGGCAGGGCAACATACCGGCCGCCGGGGTGATCAATCCGCTGGGGTGAGGCGCGTACGGCCTGCGGGCCGGTCCTGCCTGTGCGCCCTTAGACTGTGGCCTACCTTGGGGAGATCCAGCGCATGGCCACCATCCGAACAGGCAACCGGTCCGCATTGCTCATCGTCGACGTGCAGGTCGGTGTCGTCGCCGCTGCGGGCAACATTTCCCGTCAGATCGACGCCATCACGCTCGCCGTGCACAAGGCCCGTGATGCGGGTGTGCCCGTCATCTGGGTGCAGCACGACGACGATGAGTTGCCCCGGGGCAGCGCCGAATGGCAGTGGGTGCCGGCGCTGCAGCCCCAGGTGGACGACATCCGCGTCTACAAGCGGCACAACTCATCGTTCGAACAAACCACGCTGGAGGCCGAGCTGGCGGCGCACGGCGTCGCCCACCTCGTGCTGTGCGGGGCCGTCACCGGCTGGTGCATCCGCGCCACCGCCTACGCCGCGCTGGAACGCGGCTACGACCTCACGCTGATCGGCGACGGCCATATCGCCAAACGCCTGGACGCTGGAAATGGCTACGCGGTGGAAGCCGACGCCATCGTGCGCGAGTTCAATGCCGTGCTGCCCTGGCTGTCGTACCCGGGGCGCGGGAACTGGGTGGTGGCGGCAGCGGAGCTGGTGTTGTGAGCACCGAGGACCAAGATGTCCTGCGCACGGCCTCGATCGACTGGTTTCACCAACTGGCTGAACTCGGGTCAGACCAGATCGCTGCTCGGTTTTCCTCGGCAAGCCTGGCGCGGCTTCAGGCCCATGTGGTGCTCTGTCTGGACGGTGCCGAGCTCCCTGCGATCAGGACGCCAGCGCAATTCTCTGAAACGGTGCTCGACCTACGCGCCAACGAAAGTGATTGGAACCGGGCAACGATGTCGGCGATCATCCGGGCCGACGACCTGATGCTCGCAGGCCAGACGGAAGAGGCGGTTGAGGTGTTGCTGTCGTTTGCCGCCTCGTGCCCATGGGTGCTGTTTCGCGAGGCGGCTGAAAACCAGGCGGGCCTGCTTCCTGGCCACTGAATTCGGACGTTTCCATCATGCTCACCACCTTCCTCACCATCGCCGTGCTGCACTGGGTCGCCCTGGTCACGCCGGGCGTGAACTTCGTGCTGATCCTGCAGCTGGCGGCGGGCAGTCCGCGCAGCGTGTCCCTGTCGGCGGCGGCGGGCATCACGACCGTGACCTTTCTCTGGGCCTTGCTGGCGATCCTGGGTATGGGGGCGGCGTTCTCCGCCCACCCGGCGCTGCGCCAGGCGTTCCAGATCGCCGGTGGCGCCTACCTGTGTTACGTCGCGTGGAAGCTGTGGCGCGCGCCGGCGGCCGTCGCCACCGAGGTGACGGCCGTGACGACCAGCCGTGCGGCGGCGTTCCGCATGGGCTTCATCACCAATGTCTTCAACCCCAAGACGGCGTTGTTCTTCGGCAGCGTGTTCGCCACCGCGCTGCCGCCCTCGCCAGGGCCGGCGGTGCTGGCTGGCGCGGTGCTGCTGTGCTGGTTCAACGCGGTGGTGTGGCATGTGTTCCTGGCGCTCGCGTTTTCGCACGGCCGCGTCCAGTCCGCCTACCAGCGAGGGCGCACGGTGTTCAACCGCGGGGCGGCCGGCCTGGTGGGCGCCTTCGGGCTGCGCCTGCTCGTGACGACGGTGCAGGAACTGCGGGCACGGGTCTGAGGCCGGTTCCAAGGAGGGCGCACCGCATGTTTTCCCACATCTTCATCGGCGTGGCCGACTTCCCGCGGGCCCTGGCGTTCTACCGCGCCCTGATGCCCGTGCTCGGTGTGCAGGAGCGCTTCTGCGAACCCGGGCGCCCTTGGGCCGGCTGGCAGTCGTCGCCCGACCCGCGCCCGCTGCTGCTCATCGGAACCCCTTTCGATGGCCAGCCGCACACACCGGGCAACGGGGCGATGACGGCCTTCATGGCCAGCAGCCGCGCCATGGTCGACCGAGCCCACGCGGCCGCACTGGCCCATGGCGGTCGCTGCGAAGGGCCGCCGGGGCTGCGGCCCGAGTACCACGCGAACTACTACGGTGCCTACTTCCGCGACACGGAGGGCAACAAGCTGTGCGTGGCCTGCCACGACCCCGAGGCGCCTTGACCCGGCCTCTCGCCCGCGGCCACGGAATCAGGGCTGCTGGCCTGGCCAGACGCCGGTGGCCATGAAGATGCCACCCATCCAGGTCGGCTGCACCTCGAAGCGGGTGAGCCGCGGGGCCAGTTCGCTCCAGGGCTGCGCCAGACCGTCCAGCGAACTCACCGAGTACAGCGCCGCACCGAGCACGAACAGGTTGACCGGCCAGACCCAGGGCGCTGCCCACTGAAGTCCGGTGGCGACCACGCGCGCGCCGGGCGCGAGGTGGGCCAGCACGTTGTCAAGCGCGCGCGGGTTGCGCAGGATGTCGTGCGTGAAGTGGAACAGGGCGGCATTGGCCTGGCCCGGCCACTGCGCCTCTTCCACCGGGGCCTGCACCAGCCGCAGCTGTTGTGCGTGCTGGTCGATCAAGCGCAGGCGTGCCCGGGCCATCATCTCGGGGCATTGTTCGATGCCGACGATGTGGCCGGTGGGGCCGAGCTGGTCGAGCAGCGGCCCGAAGCTCAGACCGGTGCCGCAGCCCACGTCGAGCACGGTCTCGCCGGGCCGCAGGTCCAGGCGCTGTATCGCCTCCCGGCGCAGGGGTTCGAACGGTTCCAGTTCGCTGTCGTACCGGTCGGCCCGGGCCCTGTACTGTTGCAGGGCCTGGTGACGGGCCGGCGACGGGCGCCTGGTCGCAGACGGCAGGTGTGTGTCCACGGCGTATCTCCACCACGGAAAGCACCCAGCCTACGGCGGCGCAACCTGCCGCGCAAGGCCTTGCCGGCCGAGAGTGTTACCAGGCGTCGCTCAGCGCGCCGCCAGGGTGAAACGGGCTCCGTCCGCGGCGCCGGGTTCCAGCTCCCAGCGCTGGGCATGGAAGGCCGCGACCGTGGGCCGGTGGGCGATGGACACCAGGGCACCGTTCTGGGCCCGGACCAGCGCGTGCAGCTTTTCGTAGACCGCGTGTTCGGCCGCCTCGTCCAGTGCGCTGGTCGCCTCGTCGACGAACAGCCAGCGCGGCTGCTTGAGCAGGGCGCGCGCCACCGCCAGCCGCTGCTGTTCGCCGCCCGAGAGCTTCTGGCCCCAGCTGTCTTCTTCGTCCAGCCGGTCGGCCAGGTGCGGCAGCAGGGCGTCGACCAGCGCCTGCCGCAGCAGGTCGTCGCTGTAGCGGTCGGCTGGTTCGGGGTAGGCCAGCGCCTTGCGCAGGCTGCCCACGGGGAAGTAGGGCCGCTGCGGCAGGAACATCACGCGCTGTTCAAAATCGGCCGGTTTCTGCAGCTTGCCTTTCGCCCAGGGCCAGATGCCGGCCAGGGCACGGAACAGGGTCGACTTGCCGCTGCCGGACGGGCCCTTGACCAGCAGGCTGTCGCCCGCCTTCAGGCTCAGTCCGCCGGCCGACATCAGCGCGACACCGCCCGGCAGCGCCAGGTCCAGCGCCTCTATCTGCAGCGTGTCGGTCTGGGTGGCCGGCGCCGATTGCAGCGGCGCCGCCTGCAGCGCCTGGAAGCTTTCTTCGAAGCTGGTGATCCGGTCGGTGGTGGCGCGCCAGGCGGCCAGGGCGTCGTAGTTGTCGACGAACCAGGACAGCGAGTCCTGCACCCGGCCGAAGGCCGAAGAAATCTGCATCAGCTCGCCGAGCTGGATCGCACCGCTGAAGAAGCGGGGCGCGGCGACGATGAAGGGAAACACCACCGCGGCCTGGCCGAATCCGTTGGTGAACCAGATCAGGCGCTTCTGGGCCTTGATGAGCTTCCAGTAGTTGTCCAGCACCGCACCGAAGCGCTCGCCCAGGTGCTGGCGCTCCACCGGTTCGCCGCGGTCCAGCGCGATCGATTCGCTGTATTCGCGCACGCGCACCAGGTGCACCCGGAAGTCGGCCTCCACGCGTTGCTGCTGGAAGTTGAGCTTGATCTGCGGCCGGCCGATGTAGTGCGCCAGCACGCTGCCGATGGCGCAGTACAGCACCGCCATCCAGACCATGAAACCGGGAATCGTGTACGAACCCCCGTTGAAGTCGAACGAGAAGCTGCCCGAGAGCGTCCAGAGGATGCCGACGAAACTCACCAGCGTGATCACCGAACTCAGCAGGCCCATCGACAGACCCAGCGTCGAGCTGGTGAACAGGTTCAGGTCCTCGGCAATGCGCTGGTCCGGGTTGTCGGGCGGTGCGTCGGTGTCCTTGGCGAAGCGGTTGAGTTCGAGCTGGTAGAAGGCCTTGTTGGACAGCCAGCGGTCGAGGTAGTGCTTGGTCATCCAGGTGCGCCAGCGCATCTCCAGCACCTGGCGCAGGTAGAAGCGGTAGACCGCGATGATGATGAAGCCGAAGGCCAGATAGGTGAAGCGGCCCAGCTCGCGCCAGAACGTCACCTGGTCCTTGTTCTGCAGCGCGTCGTAGAACACGCGGTTCCACTCGTTGAGCAGCACCAGCATGTACACGGCCGCGAGGTTCAGCACGATGATCGCCGCCAGCAGGCCGCGCGCCTTCCACTTTTCCTCCGAGTTGAAGTAGGGGACTGCGAGCGCAAGCACCTTGCGGGCAAAGGCGCGAAAGCTCTGGAATTTGTTCATGGATCAGTTGTTCGAAATGCCGCTGGCCACATGCCCGGCCGGCACATGGAGCGAGGCCGATTCGATGTGGCCGGTCTGGTCGTCGAAGAAGAAGTCGGGTTCGAACTCGCGCAGGAACGGCCCCTTGGGCAGACCACCCAGGAACATGGCCTCGTCCACGTCGATGCCCCAGTCCATCAGGGTGCGGATGGCGCGTTCGTGCGCCGGTGCCGAGCGCGCCGTGACCAGGGCGGTGCGGATGCGCATCGCGTTCGTGCCCTCGGCCTGCAAGCGGTGCAGGGCTTCCAGCAGGGGCTTGAACGGGCCACCCGCCAGCGGTTGCGCGGCCTTGTCGCGCTCGTGCTGCTGGAAGGCGTTCAGGCCCTGCGCCTGGAACACGCGCTCGGCCTCGTCGGAGAACAGCACCGCGTCGCCGTCGAAGGCGATGCGCACCTCGTGCGGGTGGGCGTCGCTGGCATGCACAGACTGCGGATAGACCTGTGCGGCCGGCACGCCCGCGTCGAGCGCCGCGCGCACATCGGCCAGGTGGGTCGACAGGAACAGGTTGGCGCGCAGCGGTCGCAGGTAGCGCCAGGGCGGTTGGCCGCGCGTGAAGCTGCCGCGCTGGATCGGCAGGCCGTAGTGCTGGGCCGAACGGAACACCCGCATGCCCGACACCGGGTCGTTGCGCGAAAGGATGACCACCTCGACCCGCTGGGACTGCGGGTCGTTGAAGGCCAGCAGCTTCTTCACCAGCGAGAAGGCGACCCCCGGCTGGGCGGGCTGCTCCAGCCGGTCCAGCTGCAGCTTCATGTAGGCCCGGTCGTCGCCGGTCTCGAAAACGCGGTTCTCTTCCTCGAAGTCGAACAAGGCGCGCGAGGAGATCGCGACCACCAGCTGCCCGTCCAGCGTCACCGGCATGGTGGCCTCACTTCACAAGTTGATTCAGTTGAATGATAGGCATCAGCACTGCCAGCACGATCAGCATCACGACCACGCCCATGGCCACGATCAGCAGCGGTTCCAGAATGGTCGCCAGGTGCATGGCGCGGCGCTGCACCTCGGCGCCGAGCTGAACGGCGGCGCGCTGCAGCATCACCGGCAGCTGCCCGGTCTGTTCGCCCAGCCGCGCGAACATGGACACCAGCGGCGGAAAGCGCTTCTTGCTGGCCAGCGCGGACGCCAGTGGCGCGCCCTCGCGCACCAGCACCAGTGCGTCCAGCGCGTCGGCGCGCATTGACCGGTTGGACAGGGTCTCGGCGGCGGTCTGCAGCGCGCGCAGGATCGGCACCCCCGCCGCCGCGAGCATGGCCAGCGTGGCAGCAAAGCGGGCCGCGTTGTAGCCGCGCGCCAGGCGCCCCACCAGAGGCAGGCGAAGCCAGGCCGAGTCCATGCGCAACCGCAGCGCGTCGTTGCGCCGGGCCAGGACCAGCCCCACGCCGGCCAGCACCAGCAGGCCCAGCATCAGCCAGCCGTAGCTGCGCACGAAGTCGCTGATGGCCAACATCACGACGGTCAGGAAGGGAAGGGCGCGCTTGCTGCCCGCGAACACGCCCGCCACCTGCGGCACCACGTAGCTGACCAGGAACACCACGATCACGATCGCCACCACCGTCACGATGGCCGGGTACAGCGAGGCGCCGATCAGCTTGTTCTTGAGGGCCTCTCGCGTTTCGAGATCGTCGGCCAGGCTTTCCAGCACCGTGCCCAGCTGCCCGCTCTGTTCACCGGCGGCGATGACGCCGGTGTAGATGGGCGAGAACTCGCGCGGATGCTGCCCGAGCGCGGTGGCGAAGGCCGCACCGGCGTTGACCTCGGCGCGCAGGCTGGCCACCAGGCGGCGCTGCTCGTCCTTTTCGGCTTCCTCGGCCAGCGCAGAGAGTGCGCGCTCCAGCGGCAGACCCGAGGACACCAGGCCGGCGAGTTGCCGGGTCCAGACCGCCAGCGTGGTGGCGTTGAACACGCGACCGCCCCAGAGCGTCATGTTCAGCCCGCTGCCACGGCCGCCGCTGTGGGACGACACCGCCGGCTCGACCGCCAGCGGCACCAGGCCCCGGCCCCGCAGCATGCTGCGCGCCGCCTTGGCGGTGTCGGCGTCGATCAGACCTTTCTGCGTCGCGCCCTGCGCGTTCAGCGCTTCGAAGGAGTAGGCGGGCATGAGAACGCTCAGTCTCGGGTGACGCTCAGGACTTCGGCTTCCGACGTGATGCCTTCGTCGATCAGCCGCTGGCCGTCGGCGCGCATGGTGCGCAGGCCCGCGGCTTCGGCAGCCACGAAGATCTTGCTTTCGGCGGCGCGGTTGTGGATGAGGGAGCGGATCTTGTCGCCGGTCACCAGCAGCTCGTAGATGCCGGTGCGGCCCTTGTAGCCGGACTGGTTGCAGTGCGCACAGCCCACCGGCTGCCAGCGGCCGTTGGCGTCCTGGCGCTTGCACTTCGGGCAGAGCTTGCGCACCAGGCGCTGCGCGAGCACCCCCAGCAGCGAGCTGCTCAGCAGGAAGGGCTCGACGCCCATGTCGATCAGGCGGGTGACGGCGCTGACGGAGTCGTTGGTGTGCAGCGTGGCCAGCACCAGGTGACCGGTGAGCGAAGCCTGGATGGCGATCTGTGCGGTCTCGAAGTCGCGGATCTCACCGATCATGACCACGTCCGGGTCCTGGCGCAGGATGGCGCGCAGGGCGCGGGCGAAATCGAGGTCGATCTTGGCGTTGACCTGGGTCTGGCCGATGCCGGGCAGCTCGTACTCGATCGGGTCCTCGACCGTCATGATGTTCTGCTGCGTCGCGTCCAGCCGCTGCAGCGAGGCGTACAGCGTGGTGGTCTTGCCCGAGCCGGTCGGCCCGGTCACGAGAATGATGCCGTGCGGCTGGTGGATCAGCTTCTCGAAACGTTCGAGCACATCTCCCTGCATGCCGACCGCCTCCAGGTTGAGACGGCTCTCGCTCTTGTCCAGCAGACGCAGCACCGCGCGCTCGCCATGGGCGCTGGGCAGGGTGGAGACGCGCACGTCGACCGCGCGCGTGCCGATGCGCAGGGAGATCCGGCCGTCCTGCGGCAGGCGCTTCTCGGAGATGTCCAGCTCGGCCATGATCTTCAGGCGCGAGATGAGTGCGGCGTGCAGCGCCCGGTTGGGCTGCACCACCTCGCGCAGCGTACCGTCGACGCGGAAGCGCACGCTCGAATGGCGCTCGAAGGGTTCGATGTGGATGTCGCTGGCGCCGTCGCGCGCGGCCTGGGTCAGCAGCGCGTTGAGCATACGGATGATGGGCGCGTCGTCCGCTGTCTCCAGCAGGTCCTCAATGGCCGGCAGCTCCTGCATCATGCGGCTGAGGTCGGCGTCGCTCTGCACCTCGCTGACCACCGCCGCGGCGCTGGACTCACCCTGGGCGTAGGCGGCGCTGATGCGCTGGGTCAGCAGTTCACCGGGCTCCCACTGCAGCTCCTCCACGTCGTGGCAGCGGAGGATCTCCGACAGCGCAGAGAGCCGGCGCGTCTGCGCATCTTCGTCTTCGGCGGCGCTGGAGCTGCCCCGCAGGGTCAGCCGCCCGTCCTCCTCTTCCAGCAGCCAGAGGTTCTCGCGCGCGAATGCGTAGGGCAGCGGGTGTTTCATCGTGGCTCCGTCAGTTCGACGGCGCGGCCGGTGGCGCAGGCGTGGCAGCAGGAGCGGCCGGGGGTGTGCTTTCGGGAGCGCGCTGCGGCGGCATGACCGGACCCACATTCACGGGAACCACAGCGCTGGAGGAAGGCTGCGCGTCCTTCTGCGCCGACCGCATCAGTTCGTAGCGGTCGAGCGAGAAGCTGTTGGTGGAGCGTGCGTCGCGCAATACCACCGGCCGCAAGAACACCATCAGGTTGGTTTTCTTGCGGTTGCGGCTCTCGCTCTTGAAGAGGTTGCCAAACAGCGGGATGTCGCCCAGACCAGGCACCTTCTCCTGGTTGCCGGAGTACTCGTCCTGCAGCAGGCCGCCCAGCACCACGATGCCTCCGTCGTCGACCAGCACGGTCGATTCGATGGTGCGCTTGTTGGTGATGAGGCCGGTGGTCGAGTTGACCGACGACGCCTGCACGCTGCTGACCTCCTGGAAGATGGTCATCTTGATGGTGCCGTTCTCGCTGATCTGCGGTTTGACGCGCAGCGTCAGGCCCACGTCCTTGCGCTCGATGGTCTGGAACGGATTGACGGAACCGTTGTTGCCGGTGCCGGCACCGGTGTTGGTGAACTGGCCGGTCACGAAGGGCACGTTCTGGCCGATCACGATCTTGGCTTCTTCGTTGTCCAACGTCAGCAGGTTGGGGGTGGACAGGATGTTGCCGTCGCCGTTCTGCTGCAGGAAGCGCGCCAGGAAGCCCAGCAGGTAGATGCCGTTGCGGCGCGAGGCCATGCCGAAGTTCAGCCCGGTCCCCGGCGCCTGGATGTTGGCGGTGTCGGCCTGGGCGATGGGCAGCAGGTTGGTCAGGATGTTGTTGCCGCCGGTGCCGAAGTTGGTGCCCAACAGCCCGACGGTGTTCTCGCCGAGGTTGCCCAGCGGGCCCTGCCACTGGATGCCGAACTCGGCCGCCTTGTCGGCGTTGACCTCGGCGATCAGGCTTTCCACATAGACCTGCGCGCGGCGCGAATCCAGCTGGTCGATCACGGCGCGCAGCTGGCGGTACTGCGGCTCGGGGGCGGTGATGATCAGCGCATTGGTTGCCGGGTCGGCCTGGATCTGGCCGCCGGTGGACGGGCCGGCGCTTGCCGTCACTGGCGTTGTGGCAGGGTTGGCGGCGGTGCTGGGCGTCTGAGAGGTGCCACCGGTGCTGTTGCGCACGGTCGTGACGCCACCCGACCCGGCTGCTCCACTGCTGCCTTCGCCGGCCATGGCCGCTCGCAGCGTGGTCGCGAGGTTGACCGCATCGGCATTCTTCAGATAGACGACGTGGATGTTGCCGGCCGCATCAATGCTGCTCGGGCGGTCCAGCTGAGCCACCAGGGATCTGGCCAGGGCCAGGCGCGCCGGGTTGGCGGCCCGCATCACGAGGCTGTTGCTGCGGGGTTCGGCGATCAGGGTGGTCTTGTACGAGGTGTCCCCCGCCTGCCCGGCGGCCGCTACCCCCGTGCTGCCGGGTTCGATCAGCTTGAGCACCATGGGGGCCAGGTCGGCCGCCAGGGCGTGCTGCAGCGGAATCACTTCCACGTCGGTGGCGCCAGCGACATCCAGCGACGCGATGATGCGCCCGATGCGCTGCAGGTTGTCGGCATAGTCGGTGATGACCAGCGAGTTGTTGCCCGGGTTGACGTTGATGGTGTTGTTGGGGCCGATCAGTGGGCGCAGAACGGGCACCAGATTGTTGGCCGATTCGTGGTTGAGGCGGAAGATCTGGGTGACGATCTGGTTGCTGGCGGGCAGCTGGCTGACCGGGCCGGCACTGACGGTGTTGCTCTGGAGCTTGGCGTCGGCCTCCGGCACGATCTTGTAAAGCCCCCCCGTTTCAATCAGCGAAAAGCCTTGCAGGCGCAGCGCGGCGGCGAACTGGTTGAGGGCCACGATGGGGGCCACCGGCCTGTCGGTCGACAGGTTGACGGTGCCCTTGACCCGCGGGTCCACCACGACATTGCGCCCGGTGATGGTGGCCATGGTGCGGGCCACGGCTTCAATCTCGGCGCCGACGAAGTTGAGCACGACCGGCTCGGCAGCGTTCTTGGACTGGGCCCATGCGGTCGGGGCGCCCAGGGTGCCGGTCAGCACGGCGAGCGCCAGTGCCAGCACGGCGGGGGAGTGGGTCGATTTCATCGGTTGATCCTATCGCGAAGTCTCGCTCTGGCTGTTAACCAAACGTCAACAGGGTACGGGCGCCGTCGCGGCGGCCAATGATGCTCAGCAGGTTGGCCAGCGCCGACTCCTGGCCTGGTGCGGCCGATGCCACGCCCCGGAAACGCAGGCGACCGCCCGACCACTGACCATCGCCATCGAGCAGCAGGCCGCCTTTGAGCGTGGCCAGTTTCAGTGCGGCGTTGTCTCCACCACCCTCCGAGCGGAACTCGACGCGGTAGCTGCCTAGGGGGCGCAGAGTGGATACGCGCGTGGCGAGGTCGTGGGCCTCCACCACCAGCAGCCCGTCCAGACGGGGGCGCCCGCCGTTCAGGGCCAGGGAGAACCCGGGCGACTGCAGCAGCAGTTGTCCGTCCATGCGCAGGGTGTTCCACGGTGTGCCCAGGCCCACCAGCATGGCGGCCGGCCAGCGGCTGCTGAAGGCGTCGACGTGCACATGCGCACCGCCGAAGCCGGGACGCAAGGCGATGGCCATCGGCTGTTCGGTGCAGCAGGGCGAGACCAGGCTCACGCGCAGCACCGGGCCCTGGGACCAGCCGGGACGCAGTTTCCAGCGAAGTCCCTGTGGCAGCGCCGTCTGCCCGCGGCTGCCCTCGCCGCCGCTCAGAAGCACATCGCCTTGCCCGCTCCACACCGTGCCCGCGGTGTTGAGCAGTTGCACTTTGCCGCTGGTGTAGTGCGAGAGCAGGGCGCCCACCCACAGGGCGGGCGCAAACGCGACCAGGGCGAGCAGCGCGCCGAAGAAGGCCCCCAGCCAGGCCCAGCGTGCGGGCTTGCGGTGTTCTGTCATTGGCCCAGTCCCGGACCGGCCAGCACCACCTGTCCTGTCCATGAGGGGTTGTTGCCGCTGCGCTGGAGCTGCACCTGCACCGGCACCACGCGGGCGTTCACGCGCACCTGCTGCAGCCACTGTGCCAGGGTCGCTGCCGGAATCTCCCGCAGGGTGACGGTGACGCGATCGCCCTGTTGCGCGAGCTGCGCGCCGGCGCCCAGTCCGCTGGTGGCCTGCTCCAGCGCCTGCCTGGCCACTTCGGGTGCGGGCACAGGGGCGGCGTTCTGGGTGCGGATGATTTCCGCGCTGGCCGCCAGTTCCTGCATGCGCCCCAAGGCCTTGTCCAGCTCGTTGTGCTGTGTGCGTGCCTGCCGCAGGGTGGACACGGCCGGTGCCAGCGCCACCCACCACAGGAGCGCCATCCCCACCACCCAGGCCGCAAGGCGCAGCGCCTTCTGCTGGCGGGCAGGCAGACCCTGCAAGGAGGCGCCGAGGCGCTGGCCCACCCGGGCGAAGGGCGAAGAAACAGTGATAGATCGTTTGGCAGACATCAGGGAGCCTTCGCCTGGACATTCAACATGCCCGAATCCGAGCTGACCTGCCAGCCCCGCGAGGCCATGGCCTGTTGCAGCGCCATCAGTCGGTCTTCGGGCAGACCCCCGATGCCCAGCCTTGCTTCGCCACTGAGGAAGTCGATGCTGCTCAGCGATGCGCCGGGCTCGGTTGTCGCGATGAAGGCGAGCATGCCTTCGAGATCCTGTGCCGACAGGGTGCCACTGGCCTGCTGCAGCCGGGTGAGTTCGCGCTGCATCTGCACTGGGGCGTCCAGCACGAGGCCGACTTCGGGGAAGGTGCTCTGCAAGGTCTGCCGGATAGCCTGCTGCTTGGCCTGAAGGGCCGAACGCTCCTTCCAGGCCATCGCGTTCACCCCACCCAGGACGGTCAGCACGAGCGCCGCCAAGGCCCATCGCGCCGGTTTCCATGGTGCGGCGCTGGCAAAGTGGCGCCATCCTTGCCGCATGCGCTGCGTGCGCCGTGCTCCGCTGGACAGCCGGAGATCGAACTGGGCGAGGTTCCAGTCGGACTGTGCGCAGCGCAGCAGCCAGTCGGCGGTCGGCATGAGGTCGAAGCGCTGGTTGCACACCTGTTCGGCCAGACCGATGATCGACGGGTCCGCGAACCAGCTCGTGGTGGCTGGGTCGGACGCCGCGGTCAGGGTGTACTCTGGGCCTCGGCCGGTTGAAGAGCCTAGGCTGCCGAAACTGGAGTCGCCGAAGGTGCTGGCCGGACCAAAGGAGCTGTCGGGGCCGAACCTGCTGTCGGTGCCGAACCGGCTGGTGGCGCCGTAGGTGCTCGAACCATTCTCGCGCAGGGGAATGCTGCGCACCCCCAGCGGGCTGGCGGTGGACAGCCAGACGCGGTTGCCTTCGTCGTGCGCCCAGTGCACGGTTTCACCGTATTCAGAACCTCCCGCCGACGTGGGCCAGAGGGCTGGCACGATGCGTGTGGCGGGCCGTCCCGCCGCTTCGAGGGCCTGGAGCCAGGCCTGGAGCCAGGCCTTGTTGCAGGCCGCGACCCAGAGCGTCTGCCCGGGACGGCTGCCCGGTTCGAGGGCCATGTGAAGCTCCGCGGGATCGTTGAGCAGCCGGTCCTCCAGCATCCCGTCCAGGGCGGCCTTCACGCGGGCGCTTGCCACCTTGGGCAGGGCCACCCGGTGCCAGGACACGAGACGGGGCGGCAGCATCAGGACAACATCGTCGTCGGCGGGCAGCAACGACAGCGCGCAGCCCCCGTGGTCCGACACGACCCGGCCGTTGGAAGAAAGCGCCCAGTCCAGCACCGAAGTCGATGTGGGCATGGCGGCGCTGAAGTTGGTCGGAGTGAGGATCAGCACGTGATAGAGGGGCTGCAATGCCCCGTGGGTACTGGGCGGAGGACTATTTTAGGGACGAGCCGGGGCCAGCGGATGAAGCGGGCTCTCATGATGGCGCCACCCGTTCGCGCCAGTGCACCCGGGTTCTCAAGCCATCACGTTGAACCAGCGAACGTTCTTCGATCACGGTGTCGTCCAGTCGAAGACGGATGTACACCTCAAAAAACCGGCTGCGCACATCATGGCGCTGGCTGCCGACCGATTGCTGACTGGCGCCAGGGATGCGCTGGATGGCATCCTCCAGTTTGGTGAACGGCGCGGTGTCCCGTGCAGCCACCACCTGCTGGGCCAGCGCCAGGTCCAGGCCCTGTACGCTGGCGCTGAGCACTTCGGGCGTGACTGTGTTCAGGTTGAGAAGGGTGCGTTCGGGTAGGACCGTCACATGAGGCCGCAGGGCCTGCAGGGTGGTCGGACTCAGGCCCAGCCAGGCCAGCTGAGCGAAGCGCTGGGGTGTCAGCGGCGAGGTGGACGGTTCCGGGTCATTGAGGGCCCGTTCGGTGGTCTTGAGCAGGTTGGCCGACGCCGCTTCCAGTTCGGGCTTGGGCAGGTTCAGCAGGGTGAACAGGCGCTCGAACATGGCAAGGTCGGTGGTCGACAGCTCGACCTTCGATTGCGAACCCGTCTGGCTGACCCTGACGAGGTTGCCGAAGTTCAGCTTGGATTGGGCATCCTTGATCTCGCCGGACAGAAACGCGGGCATCAGGTCGTCCGCGCTGTTGTTCTTGTCGGCGGCGAGAAAGGAAGACAGTCGGGCTTCTTCCAGAGGGGTCGCCCAGGGTTCGCCCAGGTGATCGGCGGCGCCACTGGTGCGGTTGCTGCGTCCGTCTTCGCGCAGGATGAGCCTCGCCCAGTCCAGGGCACCCACCAGGATCCAGCCGGCCTGAAGGCGTTGCCGTTCGGCGGCCTCGACTTCGGAAGAGCGCCACTGCTGCCAGAGAGCCGCCGAGGCCAGGGTCGCCACCAAGGTGACCGTGAGCATGGCCAGCAGCAGGGCGGCCCCGTGTTCTCTGGACGAAGCGTGCGTCTTCTTCATCAGCGTGCAGCCAGAAGGGACGGGCGCACCCAGTCGCTGGACAGCGTTCCGGAGAGGCCCCGTCCCGCCGAAAGCGTCAGCACCAGCCGCACGCCGTTGGGGATCGCGTCGTCGCCCCCCAGGGTGATGCCAGCGTTCTCGTTGCCGACAGACGACTGCGGGTTGCCCCAGGTTTCCCCGCGGTGATAGAACAGCTGCCATTGGTCGATCGCAGCCAGTGTGACCTGGGTGTCGCGTGGATCGATTTCTGCTGGCGAGTCGATCCAAGCCGCGGCCCGATCCCATGCATCGGCCAGCTCGTCACGGCGCTTGATCGGTCCGGATTGCCAGCGCATCCACTGGGTGCCGGCCGCATTGCCGGACTGCAGGCGGGCCCAGGCCACCACTCGGATGCCATCGCTGCGCAGCCCGCTCTCGGCGGCGTCCCGCCGGGTCAGCCGCAACACCCTGCCGTCGAACGCCAGCGGGCTGAGCTCCTTCGTGTCCACCAGTGCGTCCAGGTCGGCGGCCCATTGGCCCAGCGCCGCCTGCAACCGCAGCAGTTCGTCGGCCCGCTCCTGGGTCAGGGCCTGGGTTCGCTGCATGGCATCGATCGAGCGCCAGCTCAGCATGGCCAGCATGGACATCACCGCCAGCGCCACCAGCAGTTCGACCAGGGTGAAGCCCCGTTCGTGTGGCCGTGCAGTCGGGTTACCCGCGCGCATCAGTACCGCCCCATCACGGTCGACAGGCTCAGCAGCCGGACTTCGTTGCCATCAACCGCACCCTCCACGATCGCATCGACGCGCTGGAAATTCGGGTTGGGGGTGGGCTGCACCGACAGCCTCACTTTGAGGGTACGGCCCGCCTGCTGGCACTCGCTGGTGCTTTCACCGGTGCCCGGCAACTGCCGCAGCAGGCGCAGCCGGATGAGCTCGTTTTCGGCGCACAGCTGCGCCAGCCACTGGTCGCTCTGGCGTGCGGCGGCCCGTGTGAGCGCCGAGGTCGCCTGGGAGCCGGCGGCCAGCGCCACGGCCACCACGGCCAGGGCCACGAGGATCTCGATCAGCGTGAAGCCGCAGCTGTGCCGGTTCATGGCGTGGATGGATCAGCGATCACGGCAAAGGGTGCGAGGCCGTCTGTGCCCAGCACCAGGCGCTGCTCGCCTCGGGCCAGTTCTATGCGCTGGGCGGCGATCAGCGGTTCCGGCCCGAGCAGCAGCTCCGAAGTGCCGGGCGGCTGGACCACGCGCACCCGTGTTTCCGGGTGGAGCCAGCTGCGGGGTCGGGTCAGTGAGTCTGCCGACTTGGAACGCGATGTGATGCCCTGGAACTCGAAACCCTCTCCATTGGGTTTCCAGCGCACCGGCACGCCGCTGGCTCGCGACTGCGCTCTCGCCGACTCGAGCAGTGCGGCCAGCCGGAGAGACTCGTTCTCCAGCGCCGTGGAATCGCTGTCCCGCAAGGAAAGACTCACGCCGGCGGTGGCCAGCGCGATGATGGACACCACCACCAGCAGCTCCAGCAGTGTGAAGCCGCGTGTGCGGATGTTCACTGCCAGCTGCCGATATCGGCGTCCTTGCCCTCTCCGCCGGGTTGACCATCAGCGCCCAGCGACAGCACATCCACCTCGCCGTGCACACCGGGGTTCACGTACTGGTAGGGCTGGTTCCAGGGGTCGGCGGGCAGCTTGTCGAGGTAGGGGCGCCAGTTGGGCGGCACCGGCGCAGCGGTGGGCCGGGCCACGAGTGCGGTCAGGCCTTGCGCACTGGTGGGGAAGCGCTGGTTGTCCAGCTTGTACAGCTTGAGCGCCTGCATGAGGTTGTTGACGTCCGTCCTGGCGGCGGTCACGCGCGCATCGTCGGCACGGTTCAGGACGTTGGGCACGATGAGGGCTGCCAGCACACCGATGATGACCAGCACCACCATCAGCTCGATCAGCGTGAAGCCGCGCTGGCGCCGACCGTGCGCAGGCGAAGGACCAAGGGTGGGGATCGAAGTGACAGAGGCAGATTTCAAGACAGGCTCCCGGAAGCGCGCGGCGCGGTGCGCCGGAGAAGGTGGATGATAATGTGTTCATGCTCAAGACACCTTCCCTTGCAAGCCTCACGGCCGGCCTGCTCTGGCTGGTGGTGGCACTGCTTTCGGGTTACTGGATGTTGCAGTTGTGGGGCCGAGGACCGCTGGTTCCCGTGAGTGCTCTCGGCACCCCGCCGATCCAGTCGGACGCGGCGGGTGTTGCCCGCGTTCTCGGGGCCGTGCCCGAGGCGCAAGCGGCTGCTCCGGTGGCGCCGCCCCTGTCATCCCGTTTCAGGCTTCTGGGGCTGGCCAGTCAGCCAGACCAGAGCGGCTCCGCGCTGATTGCCATCGATGGACAGCCGCCGCGCCCCGTGGTGGTTGGTGATGTGGTCGATGGTGAACTCCGACTGCTCTCGGTCGGGCCCAAAGTAGCCCGCCTGGGCAAGACTCCTGGCGACCCGGCCGCGCTGGAGCTCAATCTCCCGGAGCTCGTGGAGTCCCGGTGAGCCATGCGCCATCTGCCCCCAGCCCGTCCGCCTCGCTGCTGGACCAGCTGGCGGCGGAACTGGGGCGATTCCCTCCGTTCGCCGAGATGGATTCGGGGCACGTCAGGGCTTTTGTGGAGGGGTCTCGGCAAGCGTACTTCGCTCCCGGCGAGGCGCTGGTGAGGCCCGAGGATGGACCCGCCAGCGAGCTGTTTTTCATCCGCCGCGGCGCGGTGGTGGGCAAACGGGGCCTTTCCGATGTCGCCGGCGGGGCGTTTGAATACGAGGCCGGAGATCTGTTCCCGATCAGCGCCGTGCTCGCCCAGCGCGCCACCAGCACCGCCTACCTGGCCACCGATGACACCTTCGTGCTGCGCCTGCCGGCCGAGCAGATGCAGGCCCTGGCGCAGCGCAGCCCGGTGTTCGGGGACTTCCTGAACCGGCGTGTGCTGCGGTTCCTGGAGCTTTCACGCGCGGCGCTGCAAGCGGCCTACGCATCGAGGGTCCTGGCCGAGCAGTCGATGGAAACACCGCTGGAGCGGCTGTGCCGCCACGCGCCCGTCAGCTGCGCGCCCGGCACGCCGCTGCGCCAGGCGCTGGAGGACATGCACCGGTTGCGCATCGGGTCTATGTTGGTGGTGGACGAAGGGCAGCGCCCCGTCGGCATCCTCACCCGCTACGACGTGCTGGACCGCGTCGCACTGGCCGGAGTGTCACTGGACGTGCCGATGTCGGCGGTCATGGTGGGGCCGGTGCACGCGCTGGAGTCTGACCGCTGCGCCCAGGAGGCGGCGCTGCTGATGTCGGCCAAGGGCATTCGCCATGTGCCCGTGACGCAGCAGGGGCGGCTGGTGGGCATCGTGTCCGAGCGCGACCTCTATGCCCTTCAGCGCATGAGCCTCAACCAGGTCAGCGAGCGCATCCGCCAGGCGTCAGATACCGCCGCACTCCAGGCGGCCGCCAGGGAGGTCCGCGAGTTTGCGCGGCACCTGCTCGGCCAGGGTGTGCAGGCGCTGCAGCTGACCCAGCTGATCAGCCACCTCAACGACCTGCTGACGGCTCGGCTGGTGGCGTTGAAGGCCGCCGAACACGGTATTGATCTGCAGCGTTTCTGCTGGATCGCCCTGGGCTCCGAGGGACGGGGTGAGCAGACCATTGCGACCGACCAGGACAATGCGCTGATCCTTGCCGACGACGTGGATCCTGGTGAGCGGGACGCCCTGTTGGGCATGGCACAGGACATCAACCAGGCCCTGGACGCCTGCGGCTACCCGCTGTGCAGGGGCAACATCATGGCCGGCAACCCAGGGTGTTGCCTCACGCTGTCCCAGTGGCAGCACCGTTTCGAGCAGTGGATTGAGCATGGGGCACCCAAGGATCTGCTCAATGCCAGCATCTATTTCGATTTTCGCGCCCTGACCGGGCAGGTGGGCCTGGCCACCGGTCTGCGCGGTTTCGTGACCCAGCGAGCGTCGGCCAATCCGCGTTTTGTGCGCCAGCTGGCGGTTAATGGTCTCGTGCAGGCTCCCCCGTTGAACTGGCGCGGCCAGATCGACACCACGCCCGTGGGTGGTCTTGACACGCTGGACCTCAAGCTGCAGGGCACGGCCATCCTGGTCGATGTGGCCCGGCTGTATGCGCTGGCCAACGGCATCGCAGCCACCTCGACCCGGGAGCGGTTCGAAACCGCGGGTCCGAAGCTCGGCGTCCCTGCCCGCGAATACCAGGCCTGGGTGGCCGGGTTCGAGTTTCTGCAGATGCTCCGTCTGCGTGCCCAGCTCGATGGCAGCTCGGTGGGCGACAACCCCAACCGCATCGCGGTGGGCGCACTCAACGACATCGACCGCCGCATCCTGCGCGAGACGCTGCGGGTGGTGCGCAGCCTGCAGCAGCGTGTGCAGCTCGACTACCAGCGATGAGTGCAGCGCTTCTGGCGTCCGTGCGGTCGTGGTGGGGGCTTCAGGATCCAGGAGCGCCTTCCGATGCTCGCCGCTGGGTGGTCGTCGATGTGGAAACCAGTGGACTGGACGCAAAGAATGACCGGCTCCTGGCCATCGCAGCCATCGGTCTCAGGGTTGGTCCTGCGCCGGTATCGCGGCCGGAGATCGTGCTGGGCGACAGCTTCGAGGTGGTGTTGCGTCAGGACGCGGTGTCCAATCGCGACAACATCCTTCTGCACGGTATCGGGGAACAGCGCCAGCGCGACGGTGTGGATCCTGCGGCAGCGCTGCAGGCCTTTGTCGACTTCATCGGCGAATCGCCGCTGCTGGCCTTTCACAGTGCCTTCGACGAGACCCTGATCGACCGCCATTGCCGGCGACACCTCGGACACCGACTGCTCAACCCATGGCTGGATCTGGCCGATCTCTGCGCCGTGACCCATGAGGAGGTGCAGGCCAGGTCGCTGGACGATTGGATGGCGCATTTCCACATCCAGTGTCCGGCCCGGCACCAGGCGTCCGCCGACGCGCTGGCCACGGCCGAGTTGTTGCTCCGGTTGTGGCCTCGCATCGCACTGGAGGGTGGTCGTTGGCGCGACCTTGTCAGGCTGGCCGGACGCCGGCGCTGGCTGGCCGAGCGCTGAGGGCGGACTGGGCCGCCGGTCAGTGCTGGAGCAGTTGCTGGGCCGCTTGCAGCAGCGGCCAGGCCAGCAAGGCCCCGACGCCCTCGGCGCTGCGCAGCTCCATGTCCAGCAGCGGATTGGCCTGGAGGTGGATCAGCAGGAGCCGGTGTCCAGGCTCGGCCGAGCGGTGAGCAAACACCAGGTAGTCCGCCACAGCCGGAACAAAAGCGCGAGCCACCAGCGCGGCGGTTCCGGCCACGAAGCCATCGACCAGCACCACCCGTCGCTCGCTGGCGGCCTGGATCATCGCGCCGCACAGCATGGCAATCTCGAAACCTCCCATGGCGGCCAGAGCCGCCGGCGCCGAGATGGCGCGGCGGTGCCTGCTGGCGGCGACGAACAGCCGCTCCAGCTTGCGCTGTCCGAACACCTCGTCGGCCTCCTGGTCCTTCCCGCAGGCATCGGACAGCGGAACCCCGCAGAGGCGGGACAACAGCAAAGCCGCCGAGGCTTCACCTGCAACGCCGATGCTGCCCAACGCCAGTACATTGCCAGGCAGGTGGCGCACCACATCCATGCCCGCCTGGATGGCTGCGCGTGCCTGCGCTGGCGACATGGCCGGTGCCAGTGCCGCGTTGCGGGTGCCGTAGCCGATCTTGCGCAGAAGAAGGGTGGCGGCGGTCTCGGTGCCCTCGGGCAGCTGCAGGTGATGCGCGACACCGGCATCCACCAGGGTCACATCGAAGCCATGGAGCCTGGCCAGCGCGTTGGCCGGGCTCCTGCCTGCGAGCAGCTCGCAAGCGCATTGATGTGTCAAGTCTTGAGGGGACTTTGATACACCTTCATCTGCTAGGCCGTGGTCGGAAGCAAACACCACCAGCTGGGGAGACTCGAGCCGACTCTCCTCCAGTCTGTGTCCGGAGAGGTGCTGGATGCGGGCCAGTTGCATGGCCAGTCCCTCAAGACGCCCAAGAGGTGGCTCCTGCCCATGGATGCCCCGCAGACGGTTCTGCACCATCTGGTCGAGTTGGGTGTTCGCCGTCTGAGACACTTCAGGCCATGGCGGCAATACCCGGTCGTCGCTGTCCGTTGACAGGTCCGCAAGGGGGCCGGGCCGTTGGTTCATGGGCTTGCTCAGCTCTTGAGAAACAGTCGATACACCGGATTGTGGGTCTCTTCCACGCAGGGGTAGCCCAAAGTCCCCAGAAACTTTGCAAACGCCTTGTCGTCTTTGGGCGGCACCTGCAGCCCGACCAGAATCCGGCCATAGTCGGCACCCTGGTTGCGATAGTGGAACAGGCTGATGTTCCATCCTGGACGCATCAGGCTCAGGAACTTCAGCAGCGCGCCGGGTCGTTCCGGAAACACGAAACGCAGCAGGCGTTCGTCCTGGGCCAGAGGCGAGTGGCCGCCCACCATGTGTCGGATGTGTTCCTTGGCCAGGTCGTCGTGCGTCAGGTCCAGCGACTCGAAACCCCGCTTGCGGAAGTTGCTGGCGATCTTGGTCGACTCACCTGGTCCTTGTGTGGTGAGACCAACAAACACATGGGCTACTTTCGCGTCACCAATGCGGTAGTTGAACTCGGTGATGTTGCGCGGGCCGCCGGGCAGCGTGTCGAACGACTCGAGGAAGCGCTTGAAGCTGCCCCGCTCCTCGGGAATGGTGACTGCGAACAGCGCCTCGCGTTCCTCGCCAACTTCTGCCCGCTCGGCGACAAAACGCAGGCGGTCGAAGTTCATGTTGGCCCCGCACAGGATGGCGGCGTAGGTCTCGCCCTTGGTCTTGTGCTTGGCCACGTACTGCTTCATGGCGGCCACGGCCATCGCGCCCGACGGTTCAACAATGCTGCGGGTGTCCACAAAAATGTCCTTGATGGCGGCACAGACAGCGTCGGTGTCCACCACCACGAACTCGTCCACCAGGCCGCTGGCGATGCGGAAGGTTTCTTCTCCCACAAGTTTGACCGCGGTGCCGTCGGCGAAGAGCCCGACGTCTCCGAGCGTGACCCTCTCTCCCGCCTGGACGGACTTCAGCATGGCATCCGAGTCGACCGTCTGAACGCCGACCACCTTGATCTCGGGGCGTACGGCCTTGATGTAGTTGGCCACGCCGGAGATCAGGCCTCCCCCGCCAATGGCGACGAACACCGCGTCCAGATGGTCTGACCCGAGGCTTTGCAGCTGGCGCAGGATCTCCATCGCGATCGTGCCCTGTCCCGCGATGACGTCCGGATCGTCGAATGGGTGGACAAAAGTAAGCCCTTCCTTTTTTTGGAGGTGAACCGCGTGCCCATAGGCATCGGAATAGCTGTCGCCGTGGAGCACCACCTCACCGCCAAAAGAGCGAACGGCGTCCACCTTCACCTGGGGTGTGGTGGTGGGCATGACGATGACCGCGCGCGTGCCCAGCTTGTGGGCACCCAGCGCGACGCCCTGCGCGTGGTTGCCAGCCGAAGCGCAGATCACGCCTTTGCGAAGCTGCTCGGTCGTCAGGTGCGCCATCTTGTTGTAGGCGCCCCTCAACTTGAAACTGAACACCGGCTGCTGATCCTCGCGCTTGAGGAGCACCTTGTTGTGGAGGCGGCGACTGAGGTTGCGGGCCGGCTCCAGTGCAGACTCCACAGCGACGTCATAGACGCGCGCATTGAGAATTCTGGTGAGATAGTCCGAAGGGCTGAGCGGGGCTCTGGTGCGAGGCGCCAGTGCCGCGGCCCCCTTCTTGTTGGATCGTGTGGTCATTGTTAGTCCTGTCCAACGATGATAGCGAGCCGAGGCCTCGAAAAAAAACCCGGACTGGTGGAACCGGTCCGGGTTTGAATCCACCCGTAGAGGGCAGAGGAGACAACCTTCAATACAATGCCGCTATTGTATCGAGAAATGCTGCGGCGCAACACAGTCCGACGTGTTTTTGCTAGCTTTTAGGGAGCTGACTCTCGATCTGTCAGATTTTTCACAACCGACACACCTATGGAATGCACCGTGACCTGGACCGGCGCCGCCGGCACCCGCTCCCACATGGGATTTGTCGCAGAAACCGGTAGTGGCCACGTTTTGACCATGGATGGCGCGCCGGATGCCGCCAAGCCTGAGAATGGAGGAGCGAATCTGGCGCCCAGGCCGATGGAAACTGTGCTGGCCGGGACGGGCGGGTGCACTGCCTACGATGTGGTCCTGATTCTCAAGCGGGGCCGCCATGATGTGCGGGGCTGCAGCGTGAAACTCACGTCCGAGCGCGCGCCGACTGATCCGAAGGTGTTCACACGGATCCACATGCATTTCACCGTGACCGGTCGGGCAATTCCCGCGGCTGCCGTGGAGCGCGCCATTGCGATGAGCCACGAAAAGTACTGCTCTGCCAGCATCATGTTAGGCAAGACTGCGGAAATCAGCACCAGCTTTGATCTGCTGGAGGGCTGAGCGGCCTGCCTTTGTCTAGATGCGGTGAGCCAAGGTGGTCATCACCTTGGCGGCGGCCTTCATGAGTACCTTGGCTGGCAAAGGTAGTTCCACTGCGCCCGCATGCTGGGCTTCCCGGGCATGCCGAGCCTCATCAGCTTTCATCTGGGCCACGATGGCACGTGATGCCTGGTCAGAGGTGGGCAGCCGGTCCATATGAGAGGCCAGGTGATCCTCGACCTGGCGCTCGGTTTCGACCACAAACCCCAGGCTGATGCCGGACCCCATCCGTCCGGCGAGCAGTCCGATTCCGAACGCCCCTGCGTACCACAGCGGGTTGAGGAGGGACGGGTGGGCGCCCAGTTCATCCAAGCGCTTCCGTGTCCAGGCCAAGTGGTCGGTCTCTTCCCTCCCCGCCGCTTCCAGTTGTTGCGCCAGTCGTTCTCGTTGTGGATGGGTGCTGTTGCGCGCAGCCATCGCCTGAGCGGTGTAAAGCGCTTGTGCGCACACCTCACCGACGTGGTTCACGCGCATCAGTGCACCAGATAGTGCCTTGTCCTTTGCACTCAGACGGGTGTTCTGGACTTCAGCCACTGTGTTGCAGGGGCGAGTCGTCCGCGGCTGTGCAAAGAGGGTTCGCAAAGCAGAGTCGGCAGCAACCAGAAGAGAGTCCATGGGTTTTGCGGTCATGAAAATTGGCAAATGGATTGTCGCTTGATGATTCGCACAAGGATGATTACTAATGTTCTAGGTAATCGCCCGAATAAGGGCTTTTCCTTGTTGTCCATGAACGACAAACAAGGCCGAAAGCTTTGCGCCCCTAAAGTCCTTCTGGTGCAATGAAGACACTTCCAGTAACGGAGGTTGGCTCGGAGGCTCAGACCGCCGGCCCATTCATTAACCTTGGAGATTCCCTCAATGAAAAAGACCCTGATTGCTCTGGCCGCTGTGGCTGCCACCGGTGCCGCGTTTGCACAGTCTTCCGTCACGATCTACGGCAAGGTCGACGTTGGCATTCGCAAGATGAGCGATTCTTCGGCTGATCTGTACACGCCCCATGGTTCGCGTTTGGGTTTCCGTGGTGAGGAAGATTTGGGTGGCGGACTGAAAGCCAAGTTCCAGATTGAGCACCGCTTCCGCCCTGACGATGGTACCGATGCAGGTTACACCGCTGCTTCCACCAACCCCACCACCGGTGTGACCACTCCTGCTGTGGCGCGGTTCTGGAACGGCCTGTCGACAGTTGGTCTGGCCGGTGGCTTCGGCGAGTTGCGCCTGGGTCGCTACTACAGCGCCAACTTCCTGGGGGCCAACAACAAGGCCGACCCGTTCGGTGGCGATGGTGCTGCAGCCCTGCGTGGTGTGGGTATGCTGACGACTGCTCCTTACATCCGGACTGCCAACGTCATTCACTACAGCGGTAACTTCAGTGGTGTGAACGTGGCCGTATCGACTGGCCTGAAAGAAGGCGCGGCGAAGGCCCACAACAGCATCGCGGTGGGCTACGCCAATGGTCCTCTGGACGTGGGGGTCGGTCGTGACAACGGTCAAGACGATGGCAACCTGACCAACCTGTACGCAACCTACGACCTGGGCGTTGCCAAGCTGGCCGTTGGTATGGGCCGCCGCTCCACCGCTGCCGGCGTCGACACCGACGGCCTGTTGGTTGGCGCCACCATTCCTGCTGGTCCTGGTCGTGTTCTGGTGGGTTACGCCCGCAACAAGACCGACGACGTGACCAACGCTTCCAAGGTGGGTCTGGGTTACTTCTACCCGCTGAGCAAGCGCACGACCATTGAATTCACTGTGGGCAGCGACAGCAAGGCCACCACCAACAAGCGTGGCTACGACCTGACTCTGCATCACAACTTCTGATGGTCTGTCGGCCAGCAAGCGCTGGCTGATGCACAAAAATCAAAGCCTGTCTTGGGAACAAGACAGGCTTTTTTTGTTCCTATCAGCGACCTTCTGTGCCGGTGCTGTTGGGGTGTCGCCAAAATCCCACAGCTTGCTATCTTTTTACGGGTTTTCCCTCGAAGTGGGAGAAGGCTCGCGCTACCATGAAGTGTCAGTTTCTCAACCGGGCTGCAAAGCCCAGCATTAAAGGATGTTGATATGAAGAAATCTCTGATTGCTCTTGCTGTTCTGGGTTCGGTGGCCGGCGTGGCCCAAGCCCAATCCTCCGTCAGCGTCTACGGCGTTGCTGACGCTGTGCTGCACAAGGACAAAGGCGTGTCCGCTGCTTTGACCTCGGGTGGTGTGAGCGGCAGCCGTCTGGGCTTCAAGGGCACGGAAGATCTGGGCGGTGGCCTGAAGGCCAACTTCCTGCTGGAGCACGGCTTCAAGATCGACACCGGCATGCAAGGTCAGGAAGGCGCTTCGTTCAACCGTCAGGCCTACGTTGGCCTGTCGGGTGGTTTCGGTGAGTTCAAGCTGGGCCGCATTTGGACCGCCTATGACGACATCTCTGGCGCTACCAACCCGGTGTTCGACTCTGTTCTGTCCCCGACCAATGTCTGGGCCAGCTCCGGCTACGCTGCCAACCCGTCCAACGGCATCTACTACGCTTCGCCGGCCATGGGCGGCGTGAGCGGTGCTTTCAGCACCAACCTGAAGGAAGGTTCGGGCAACCAGTCCAACGCTTTCCACGTCAAGTACGAAGGTGGCCCGGTGTACGCTGGCGTTGCTTACCAAGTGGACAAGACCGCCACTGGCGATACCAAGTTCACCCGCGTGAACGGTTCCTACGACTTGGGCGCTGCCAAGCTGCTGGCTGGCTACGGCAACGTGAAGGCCGGTAGCGTCAAGACTACCGACCTGACCTTCGGCGCCGACGTGCCGCTGGGCGCCAATCTGGTGCTGTCCGCTGGTTATGCCTCCTCCAAGACCGACGGTGCCGAGCGCCTGTCCGGCCTGGGTCTGGGCGTTGCTTACTCGCTGTCCAAGCGCACCACCGTTTACGGCGGCTTCCTGGACACGAAGAACACCGGTCCCGACACCCGTTACGGCTTTGGCCTGAAGCACACCTTCTGATGACGGCGGCTTCGGCCGCTTGAGTCTGAAAGTGAAAAAGCCACTTGGCAGCGCCAAGTGGCTTTTTTTTGTGCTTGTTGTTTACTGTTTGGGGGCAGATGCCGCACTGGGCTTGGCGGTTTTGTCGGTGGGTGACTTGGCGCTAACGACAGGTTTGAAGGCTTCGCCGTTCACCGTCAGACCTTCTGCAGACAACTTGGCTGCCCGCTTCTCGCCAATGCCGGGCATGCGTTCGATCAGGTCTGCCCAGTCCTTGAACTTGCCGTTCTGGCGGACTTCAAGGATTTTGGTCGAGGTGCCAGGGCCGATGCCCTTGATGCTGTCCAGATCGGCCGGATTGGCGGTGTTGACATCCACGGCTGCAAATGACGTGGCCGCGAACGCGGCGATGAACAGAGACAACAGCTTTTTGTACATGGGTTCCTCCTTGAAAATGAACGGGCTGTGTTGAGCGTGGGCGCTTGGGTGAGCCCACGGCGAAAAATGTATCGAATACCCTGATTTTTGACTTCCCCAGAGCGGGGTACGCACGGGCCAGAGGCGATAGACTGGAGTGCGGTTACTTTTTGTCGCAGAAACAAAGTTCGTGGGGTATGGATGCGCGGCGCAATGAAAAACCGTTTGATCAGGGCATTGCCGGGCGCTGTGGTGGTCTCGCTGCTCGTCGCCTGCGCGGCACATGCACCTCAGTTTGGAGAGCAGAGTCAGGCTTCACTCGCATCACCGAGCCGTGGTGAGGGCTCGTATCAGCAGGCGCAGTGGCGCACGGCCGTCGATGAACTGCTGAAAACTCCACCAGGCGGAGATGCCTGGCAACCCTTTCTTCTGCCCGGGAAGCGCTTCGCAGATTTTGAGTTGGCCGGGCAATCTGCGCGTGCGGCACTGTCGGTGAGCGCCGATGGATCGGTCAGCATTCTGCGCAAGCGGTTCGACAAAGCTCTTCCAGACGTCGACCGGATTGCTTTCTCGTGGAAGGTCGACGGTCTTCCCGACGATGCCCGTCTGGGTGAGGCGGGGAAGGACGATGCGCCTGTGCGGATTCTGCTGTCGTTCGACGGCGACCGAAGCAAGTGGACGGGGCGCAACCATCGCATGTCCGAAATGAGTCGTCTGCTCACAGGGGAAGAGTTGCCCTATGCCACGCTGATGTACGTCTGGGCGAACCACGATGCCCCAGAGACAGTCATCGTCAACGCACGAACCGACCGCATCCGCAAGGTGGTGGTGGAGAGCGGTGCGCAGCAGGTGGGACGCTGGCGGGACTATCAGAGGAACATCCGCGAGGATTTCGTCCGGGCATTCGGTGAGGAACCCGGACCCCTGCGTGCGGTGGCAATCATGACCGACACCGACAATACCCAGTCCAGCTTGCGCGCCTGGTACGGCAGCATGACTCTCACCGTTCGATGAGTCTTGTGGCATCTTGCCTAGGTGCTCCCTAGGGTTAGCACGCTTGGGTGGCTGGAACAGTTGTTGCAAAGTCTTTGTACGTTCTGCGGCTGCTCTCTATGGGTGCGGCCAGTGTCCAGCCACGCGTCTCAGATCGTTCTTCATGTTTGCATTTGTCTTACGACGCATGGCCCAGGCTGTGCTCGTCATGGTCAGCGTGGCGCTCATCGCCTTCATGCTGTTTCAGTACGTTGGCGACCCAGTGGTGTTTCTGCTGGGGCAGGACGCCACACCGGAGCAGATCAGGAACCTTCGCACCGATCTCGGGCTGGACCAGCCCGTGGTGGTGCAGTTCTGGCACTTTCTGGTCAACGCGGTGCAGGGTGAATTCGGCATCAGCTTGCGCCAGGGGGCCAAGGTCTCGCGCCTGATCGCCGAGCGCCTGCCTGCCACGGTTGAACTGGCGATGGTGGCCGCTGTGCTCGCCTTGCTGCTGGGCATCCCGATGGGGGTGTATGCGGCCCTGAAGCGTGGCACCTTTGTGAGTCAGCTGTTCATGACCGTCTCTCTGCTGGGGGTGTCCCTGCCAACGTTCCTGATCGGCATCTTGCTGATCCTGGTGTTCGCTGTGAACCTGGGCTGGTTTCCGAGCTTTGGTCGTGGCGATGTGGTCCAACTGGGATGGTGGAGCAGCGGGCTGCTTACCGCCAAGGGGTGGCACCACATTGTCTTGCCGGCGCTGACGCTGGCGATCTTTCAGCTCACGCTGATCATGCGCCTGGTCCGGGCAGAGATGCTGGAGGTGCTGCGCACCGACTACATCAAGTTCGCCCGCGCTCGTGGGCTGACCAACCGGGCGGTGCACTTCGGCCACGCGTTGAAGAACACGCTGGTGCCCGTGATGACCATCACCGGCCTGCAGCTCGGGGGGCTGATTGCTTTTGCCATCATCACCGAGACGGTGTTCCAGTGGCCTGGCATGGGCCTGCTGTTCATCCAGGCCGTGACCTTCGCCGACGTTCCGGTGATGGCCGCCTATCTCTGTCTGATCGCATTGATCTTTGTCGTGATCAACCTGGTGGTCGATCTGCTCTATTTTGCGGTCGATCCCCGTTTGCGCATTGAAAGGGCCGGAGCCCACTGATGATGCCTCACACCTCCCGCATCCGCGCCCATGGCCGCGCGTTCGCCCACATCGCGGCCCTGCACCCTGAACTGACGGCGCTGCGCCGCGAGCTGCACGCCCACCCGGAACTCGGTTTCGAGGAGCACTACACCGCCCGGCGGGTGGTCGAATCCCTGAAGGTCTGTGGTGTGGATGAGATCCACACACAGATCGGCAAGACCGGCGTGGTGGCGCTGATTCACGGACGCCGCCGGGACAGCGGTCGGATGATCGGACTGCGCGCCGACATGGACGCGCTGCCGATGACCGAGCTCAACGACTTCGCCTGGAAATCGACCCGGGCGGGTCTGATGCACGGCTGCGGACACGACGGGCACACCGCCATGCTGATCGGTGCGGCCCGCTACCTGGCCGAGACGCGGCGCTTCGACGGCACGGCGGTCCTGATCTTCCAGCCGGGCGAAGAAGGCTTTGCAGGCGCCAAAGCCATGATCGAGGACGGGCTGTTCGAGCGCTTTCCGGTGCAGTCGGTCTACGCCATGCACAACTGGCCGCAGATGCGGCCCGGTACCGTGGGTGTGAACCCCGGGCCGATGATGGCTGCGGCTGACCGCATCACCATCGAAGTCACCGGCAAGGGGGGACACGGTGCGCACCCCTACCTCACGGTGGACCCGGTGCTGGTCTCGGCCCACATCATCACGGCGGTGCAGAGCATCGTCTCGCGCAACGTGCGGGCCATCGACAACGCGGTCATCAGCCTGTGCTCGATGCAGGCGGGCGATCCAGGGGCCTTCAGCGTGTTGCCTGGCAAGGCCACGATGGTCGGTACGGTCCGCACCTTCAGCCCCGAGATCCAGTCGCTGGTCGAGCGGCGGTTGAACGAGGTGTGCTCCGGCGTAGCGCTGGGTCTGGGCGCCTCGGCGCACGTGCGATACGAGCGCATCTATCCCGCCACGATCAACACGCCCGACGAGGCCCGGTTCGCCACCCGCGTGGCGCGCGATCTGGTGGGCGACGAGCATGTCGACTCGGAAATGGACCCCAGCATGGGCGCCGAAGATTTTTCCTTCATGCTGCAGGTCAAACCCGGCGCCTACCTGCGGCTGGGGCAGGGCGGTGAGGGCAGCTGCTTCCTGCACAACAGCCGCTACGATTTCAACGACGAGGTGCTGCCGCTGGGTGCGGCCCTGCACGCCGGCCTGATCGAACAGGGCATGCCCCTGTCCGACGACACCCCCTGAGCTTTCATCCAACCGACCAGGAGAAACCATGAATTTCAAGCATTCGCTGATCGCCTCCATCGCTCTGGCCGCCGTCGCGGGCACGGCGATGGCGCAGACGGTGCGCATTGGCAACCAGGGCGACGCCTTGTCGATGGACCCGCACTCGCTCAATGAGTCCCTGCAGCTGAGCGTGACGGGCAACGTCTATGAAGGCCTCGTGGCCCGCGACAAGGATCTCAAGCTCGTGCCGGCGCTGGCGACCAGCTGGAAGCAGACCTCGCCAACCGTGTGGCGCTTCGAACTGCGCAAGGGCGTGAAATTCCACGACGGCAAGCCGTTCACGGCCGACGACGTGCTGTTCTCCTTTGCCCGCGCGGCCGGCGAAGGCTCCGACATGAAGAGCTACACCAACGACTTCAAGGAAGTGCGCAAGGTGGGCGACTTCACCGTCGAGATCGAGACCAAGGCGCCGTTCCCCATCCTGCCCGACCTGCTGGCGCTGGTTTACATCATGAACAAGCAGTGGGCCGAGGAGAACCAGGCCACCCGGCCGGTGGATCGTCGCAAGGGCATCGAGAACGCGGCCTCCTTCCGCTCCAACGGCACCGGTCCTTTCCGCCTGCGCGAGCGCCAGCCCAACGTCAAGACCAGCTTCGTTCGCAACGGCAGCTACTGGGGCAAGATCGAAGGCAACGTGGTGAACGTGGAGTACACGCCGATCGGCAACGACGCCACGCGTGTGGCGGCCCTGCTGTCGGGCCAGGTGGACGTGATCGAACCGGTGCCGCTGCAGGACGTGGCGCGCATCAACGCCAGCGGCAAGTCCAAGGTGCTGCAAGGGCCGGAGCTGCGCACCATCTTCCTGGGCATGGACCAGAAGCGCGACGAGCTGCTGTATTCGAACGTCAAGGGCAAGAACCCGTTCAAGGACAAGCGCGTGCGCCAGGCCTTCTACCAGGCCATCGACATCAACACCATCCAGCGGGTGGTGATGCGCGGTGCATCCAAGCCCACGGCGCTGATGGTCGGCCCCGGCATCAACGGCTTTGACGCCGCGATGAACACCCGTCTGCCCTACGACCCCGAGGCCGCCAAGAAGCTGCTGGCCGATGCCGGTTACCCCACCGGGTTCGAGGTGGCCATGAACTGTCCGAACGACCGCTACGTGAACGACGGCGACATCTGCCAGGCGGTGGCCGCGAACCTCGCGAAGATCGGGGTCAAGATCAACCTGCAGGCCGAGACCAAGGGCACCTACTTCCCCAAGATCCTCAAGCGCGACACCAGCTTCTACCTGCTGGGCTGGACGCCGGGCACCTACGACTCGCACAACGCGCTGAACGCGCTGATGCGCTGTGTGGACGAGAAGGGCAGCGGCCAGTTCAACCTGGGTGCGTACTGCAATCCGAAGGTCGACGAGCTGACCAACAAGATCCAATCGGAGACCGACAAGCCCAAGCGCGACGCGATGATCAAGGAAGCCTTCAAGCTGCACGCCGACGATGTCGGGCATCTGCCGCTGCACCAGCAGGCCCTGGCCTGGGGCGTGGCCAGCAACGTGCAGCTGGTGCAGCTGGCGGACAACTTCATGCCGTTCCGCTTCATGTCGGTGAAATAAACACCCCCGCGCCGCCTGCGGCGTCACCCCCTCAAGGGGGCGCCAGCAGCGGCCCGGCGGAGCCGGTTCCGCGCAGGCCTCGCCTGAACTGCCCTTCGCTCGCTTTTTTTGAGACCCATCCATTGATTGCGCTTGTACGACGCTGGCTCGACAGCGATGTCGGCCACAGTTTCCGTGCCTCGCCCACCGCCATGGTGGCGGCGCTGATCGCGTTCGTCTGCGTGTTCTGTGCGGTGTTCGCGCCCTGGGTGGCGCCGCACAACCCGTTCGACCTGGCCACGCTGGAACTGAGCAATGCGCGCCTACCGCCAGCCTGGATGGAGGGCGGCAATCCCGCCTTCCTGCTGGGCACGGAGGACCAGGGGCGCGACATCCTCTCGGCCCTCATGTACGGCGCGCGCATTTCGCTGGCGGTGGGCCTGACCTCGGTCGTGCTGTCGGTGCTGATCGGGGTGGTGCTGGGGCTGCTGGCCGGTTTCCTGGGGGGCTGGGTGGACGCCTTCCTCATGCGCCTGTGCGATGTGATGCTCTCGTTCCCGCCGATCCTTGTGGCGCTGCTGATCGCGGGTGTGGGTCGGGCGCTGTTTCCCAACTCGCAGGACGAGCTCGCGTTCGGTGTGCTGGTGCTGGCCATCACGCTGACGGGCTGGGTGCAGTACGCCCGCACGGTGCGCGGCTCTACTCTCGTCGAGCGCAACAAGGAGTATGTGCAGGCCGCCCGCGTGACCGGCGTGCCGCCGCTGCGCATCATGCGCCGCCATGTGCTGCCCAACGTGATGGGGCCGGTGCTGGTGCTGGCCACCATCCAGGTCGCCACCGCCATCATTATCGAAGCCACGCTGTCCTTCCTCGGCGTCGGCGCACCCATCACCGCGCCCTCGCTTGGCACGCTGATCCGGGTTGGCAACGACTACCTGTTCTCGGGCGAGTGGTGGATCACCGTGTTCCCCGGCGCCATGCTGGTGCTGATCGCACTCTCGGTGAACCTGCTGGGCGACTGGCTGCGCGACGCCCTCAACCCCAAACTGCGATGAGCCTGCTGCAAGTCAAGAACCTGGTCGTCGAGTTCCCGGGCCGCCGCGGCACGCTGCGCGCGCTGGACGATGTGTCGTTCGACATCGCGCCCGGCGAGATCCTGGGCGTGGTGGGCGAGTCGGGTGCGGGCAAGTCGCTCACGGGGGCGTCCATCATCGGCCTGCTGGAGCCGCCGGGACGCATCGCGGGCGGCGAGGTGTTGCTGGAGGGGCGCCGCATCGACAACCTGCCCTTCGCCGAACTGCGCAAGGTGCGCGGGCGGCAGATCGGCGCGATCTTCCAGGACCCGCTCACCTCGCTGAACCCGCTGTACACCGTGGGTCGCCAGCTCACCGAAACCATCCGCACCCACCTGCCGGTGAGCCAGGCCGAGGCGCGCGAGCGGGCGATCCAGCTGCTGCGCGACACCGGCATCCCCGCGGCCGAGCAGCGCATCGACCACCACCCGCACCAGTTCAGTGGCGGCATGCGCCAGCGGGTGGTGATCGCGCTCGCGCTGGCCGCCGAGCCCAAGCTCATCGTGGCCGACGAACCGACCACCGCGCTGGACGTGTCGATCCAGGCGCAGATCATCACCCTGCTCAAGACCATCTGCCGCGAGCGCGGCGCGGCGGTGATGCTGATCACGCACGACATGGGCGTGATCGCCGAGACCTGCGACCGCGTGGCCGTGATGTACGCAGGCCGCGTCGCCGAGATCGGGCCGGTGCACGACGTGATCCACCGACCTGCCCACCCCTACACCGCGGGCCTGATGGCCTGCATTCCCGACATGACCCAGGACCGCGAGCGCCTGCACCAGATCGACGGCGCCATGCCACGGCTGAACGCCATTCCGGCGGGCTGTGCCTTCCACCCGCGCTGCGACCGCGCGTTCGACCGCTGCCACGCGCAGCGGCCCGACCTGATGCCGGCCGCGTCGACCCGGGCGGCGTGCTGGCTGCACGCCGATGCCACAGGAGCTTCGTCGTGAGCGCCGATGCCTCGGCGCAGCCGCTGGTGCGCGCCACCGACCTGGCCAAGACCTTCGACGTCTCGGCGCCCTGGCTCAACCGTGTGCTGGAGCGGCGTCCGCGCCAGCTGCTGCGTGCGGTGGACGGCGTGAGCTTCGACATCCAGCGTGGGCAGACGCTGGCGCTGGTGGGCGAATCGGGTTGCGGCAAGAGCACGGTGGCGCGACTGCTGGTGGGGCTGTACGAACCCACGCGCGGCGGCTTCCAGTTCGACGGGCAGGACGCGCACGCGGCGTTCAGGACGCCGCAGGGGCGTCAGCTGCGCCGCCGCATCCAGATGATTTTCCAGGACCCGTACGCGAGCCTGAACCCGCGCTGGCGCGTGCAAGACATCGTGGCCGAACCGCTTGTCGAACACGGTCTTCTGTCGGGGGCCGGCGAGCTGCGCGAGCGCGTCGGCGAACTGTTGCAGTCGGTGGGGCTGTCGCCGCTGGACGCGGCGAGGTTCCCGCACCAGTTTTCTGGCGGCCAGCGCCAGCGCATTTCGATCGCGCGGGCCCTGGCCACGCACCCGGAGTTCCTGGTCTGCGACGAGCCGACTTCGGCACTGGACGTGAGCGTGCAGGCGCAGGTGCTCAACATCATGAAGGACCTGCAACGGCGGCAGGGCCTGACCTACCTGTTCATCAGCCACAACCTGGCGGTGGTGCGGCATGTGAGCGACCAGGTGGGGGTGATGTACCTCGGGCGCCTGGTGGAGCTGGCGCACAAGCACACGCTGTTCGACAGTCCGCGACACCCGTACACGCGCATGTTGCTGGACGCGATCCCGAAGATCCACGACACCGGCAAGGCCCGCACGCCGGTGCAAGGCGAGGTGCCGAACCCGCTGGACCCGCCGGCCGGGTGTGCGTTCAATCCGCGCTGTCCGCATGCGAACGAGCGCTGCCGGGTTGAGCGGCCGGTGCTGCTGGATGTCGGTGGCACCCGTGTGGCCTGCCACGCGGTGGAAGAAGGCCGGATCTGATCGAAGGCGGGTGGGCGTTGGCCCGGACGAGGGGCGCTCCCCGCAGCGAAATAAAGGAGGAAGCCCGCGCAGCGCGCACGGTCACGCGTAGCGTTTACTTCTCAGGTTGTTTTTCATTTCCTTGAGCAGCGGCTGCAGCTTGTTGCCGCCGATGCGCAGCGCCAGGCAGGTCGCCACCACGTCGATCACCATCAGGTGCATCAGACGCGAGGTCATGGGGCTGTAGCGGTCGTAGCCCTCGGGGTGATCGGCCGCCAAGTGGATGTGGCCGGCGGTGGCCAGGGGTGAGCCACTGGCGGTGACGGTGATGACGGTGGCTCCGTGTTTGCGCGCGATGTCGGCCGCGTCCATCAGGTCGCGCGTGCGGCCCGAGTTGGAGACGATCACCAGGCAGTCGCCCGGGCCCAGCAGCGAGGCGCTCATCACCTGCATGTGGCCGTCGCTGTAGGCGATGGCGTTGATGCCCAGACGGAAGAACTTGTGCTGCGCGTCCTGCGCCACGATGCCCGAGTTGCCCGCACCGTAGAACTCGATGCGGCCCTTGTTCTTGTAGGTGGTCAGCAGCGCTTCGACGGCTTTCTCGATGGAGTGCGTCGAGGCGTCGTTGCGGTATTTGAGAAAGGCCGCGACCGTGTTATCAATCACCTTGACCAGCACGTCGCTGACCTTGTCGTCCACGTCGACGCTGCGATGGATGAAGGGCACGCCTTCGCTCACGGTGCCGGCCAGCTTGAGCTTGAAATCGGACAGGCCGTCGTAGCCCATGCTGCGGCAGAAGCGCACCACGGTCGGCTTGCTCACATGGGCACGGTCGGCCAGCTCGGAAACCGGCAGGCTGGCGAAGCTGCGCGGGTCGAGCAGCACGAGTTTGCCCACGCGCTGTTCCGCGGGCGCCAGTGAGGGCATGGAGGCTCTGATTCGGTCAAGCATGCGAAAATGGTAACCCAGTTACATCTTTCTGTGAAACCTCGACAACCCTGAGAGAGAGACCGATGAACCAGCTCGATGCCCTCAAGCAGCTCACCACCGTGGTCGCCGACACCGGCGATTTCAACCAGATCGCCGCCTACTCGCCGCGCGACGCGACGACCAACCCGTCGCTGATCCTCAAGGCGGTGCAGAAGCCCGAGTACGCGCACCTGCTGCAGGAAACCGTGGCCAAGTACGGGCAGCACGGTGTCGACGAGGTGATGAACCGGCTGCTGGTGCGCTTCGGCATCGAAATCCTCAAGCATGTGCCCGGCCGCGTCTCGACCGAGGTCGACGCGCGCCTGAGCTTCGACACCGAAGCCACCGTGACGCGCGCGCGTCGCATCATTGACCTCTACCAGGGCGAGGGCGTGCACGTGGACCGCATCCTGATCAAGATCGCCTCGACCTGGGAGGGCATCCAGGCCGCGGCGCGGCTGGAGCGCGATGGCATCCACACCAATCTGACGCTGCTGTTCTCGTTCTGCCAGGCGGTGGCCTGCGGCCAGGCCAAGGTGCAGCTGATCTCGCCCTTCGTCGGCCGCATCTACGACTGGTACAAGAAGCAGGCCGGCGCGAAATGGGACGAGGCCGCCATGGCCGGTGCCAACGATCCGGGCGTGCAGTCGGTGCGCGCCATCTACAACTTCTACAAGAAGCACGGCATCGCCACCGAGGTGATGGGCGCGAGCTTCCGCAACGTGGGCCAGATCACGGCGCTGGCCGGTTGCGACCTGCTGACCATCAGCCCCGACCTGCTGGCCCAGCTGCAGGCCAGCGAGGCGCCGCTCGCCAAGGCCCTGGACGCCCAGGCCGCCCAGGCCATGGACATCCCGTTCGTGCAGTACGACGAAGCGGCTTTCCGCTTCGCGCTGAATGAGGACGCGATGGCGACCGAAAAGCTGGCCGAAGGCATTCGCGCCTTCGTGGCCGACACAATCAAGCTCGAAGCGATGATGCGCTGAGCGCCCGGATCAGCCGATGCGGTGGAACCGCCACCGCAGGCGCTGGGTCATCGACTGGCCCTGCGCAAGGTGGCGCAGTCCCGGTCGGCCCGGCAGGTGGACCGCGTCGATCGGGTGGCTGACCGGTTCCAAGCAGAAGCTGGGACCGTGCTCCGGCCGGAACAGCAGCAGGCAGCCGTCCCCAGTCGGCGTGGTGTCCTCCACGGTCAGGGCCCAGCCGCTTTCCGGCCATTCGATGCGGGCCGTGCCGTCCCAGCCGGTGAAGGCGTTGTCGATCAGCGACCCGTGGGCCTCGATGCCGGCGCTCAGGTCCCAGTCCGGTGGCACGGCCGCGTGGGCGAGGGGCAGGCGGTCGGGGTGGCTGAGCCAGACGCCGCTGACCCGTGCCTGCACCCGGGTGCCCGGCGTGCGCAGCAGCCAAGGGTGCTGCCCGAGGCCATAGGGCAGGGAGCTCTCGCCCCGATGGGTCACCGACAGGGTCTGTTCGATGCCGTCGGGCAACAGCTGGTAGCGCTGCGTGGCGATGTAGTCGTAGGGGCTGCCCATGAAGCGGCGCGAGGCCAGCCGCAACTCGATCTGCCGCTCGTCGTGGGTGACCACGTCCCAGGCCCGCAGCCAGCCTTCACCGTGGATGGGGCAGGCCTCCCCGGCGCGGTTGGGCGCCAGCGGATGGAACACACCGTCCTGCTCGAAGCCGCCGCCGCTGATGCGGTTCGACCAGGGCACCAGGGGCAGCGAGGCCACGCTGAACGGATCCGGGTCGCCGAACCAGGGGCGCCAGAGGTGGAACGGCACCTCGGGCTGGCGTGGGGCCGCACCGGCCTGCGGGTGCAGCAGCCAGGCGGCGGCACTGCCGCCGAAGCCGGGCACCAGGCCCAGGCGCTGGCGCCCGTCGTCGAGCCAGTGCACGGTGTGCGCGCCGCAGCGGGTGATGAAGGCGGTCGTGGTGTCGGCGGTCATCGTGCGCCCATCGCCAGACCGATCACGCGCTCGGCGACACAACGGCCCTGGGCCTTGCCACCTTCGATACCGCTTCGGAAGTGGATGCCGGCGTACATGCGGGAGATCGCAGCCTCGTCGGCTGCGGCCCGGAAGCTGGCGAAGCTGCGCGGGCCCCAGCCGCGGTCGTTGTGGGTGTTGTCGGTGAAGCGGGTGCCCGCACCGAACTCCTGTTCCAGCACGCCGGCGGCCGCCGACGACAGCACCGAGTGGCCCGAGGGGTATTCGGGAAACGGCGGCGTGTGCATCAGCGTGGGCACCCACTGGCTGTCGATGGTCAGCTGCACCGCCGTCACCGGCCGCAGCAGGTTGACCGTGTACTTGGTCTTCCAGGTGGCGATGAAGGCGTCGGCCATGGCCAGGTGCAGGCGCGCATACACCCGGGCCGCGCGCGCCAGGCTGGCCTTGCCGGTGCGCAGCTGGTCGGTGGCGATGAAGGACCAGTGACCCGCAGGCGTGGGTGTTTTCAGCGGGTCGTCGGCCCAGTACAGCGAGACCTGCCGCTGCTCCTGCGTGGCGGCCTGGCTGATGCGGTGGACCTCGGCGGTCTCGCGCTGGAATGCCGAGCCGGCCTCTTCGGAATAGGCGGGTGGCGGCGGGGCCTGGCAGGCGTCGGCGGATGGCAGCGCGAACGGCCGCACCGTGCCCCACCAGGGCAGCAGCGCGGCGGCGTAGGCTGGCGGTGTGGGCGACCACTGGCCGGCGCCGCTGGGCGGCACGTAGTTGGCCTGGTGGCGGCGCAGCGGGCCCCAGGCCTCGTGGCCGCCGTCGGTGCGGGCCCAGGTCATCAGCGCCATGGCCATCAGCTTGCCGAAGGTCTCCGAGCGCGTGCGCACCTCGGCGTTCACCCGCTGCGGGTCGAAGTCGCGCGCGAGCTTCTGCGGCAGGCTGCGTTCGAGCAGGTCGATGCGGTTCTTGTTCTCGGCACTGGCGTGCGGAAACATCATGCGCGTCATGCTGGCCATCGCCGTGTGCGCCACGGTCGGCCAGTGCAGCGCCTCGTCCGGCTGCGCCCAGGGCAGCGACTGCAGCTCGTTGAGCTGGCCGGCCAGGCTGCGCTGCCCCGGCAGGCCGGGCACCACCGACTCGTACAGCGCCAGGCTCAGGTAGGCCAGCGCGCGCGAAGCCACCGGCGGACTCATGCCCGGGGTCTGCTGGGTCAGCAGCAGGGCCAGGGCGAACCACTCGGTGGCGACCTCGGCGCTGTAGGCGTCGGCCGATGGCGTTGCGGCGGTAGGAACCGAGGCGGGCGACTGGGCCTGGGCGGCAGGAAGCCCGGCGCACAGCGCGGCCAGGCACAGCAGCCCGCGCGACAGGGGGCGGCGGATCATGGTGCTCTCCAGGGGCTCAGCCCCGAGGGGGTGAGGTTGTAGAAGCGGTCGGCCTCCACCGGCTGCCAGGCGCTCCAGCCACCCTGTGGCCATTGCACGCGCACCTGGGCGCGCTCGCCGCCGCCGAGGCCGAAATGCATCCAGCCCAGGTGGCCGCTGGCGTGGCCGCCGCCCACGGTCAGCTCCTGGCGCAGCACGGGCGCGCCTTCGTCCGCGCCCGGCCGCACCTCGACCCAGGCGCCGATGGCGTCGCGGTTGCCGCCCTCCTGCTGCAGCCGCAGCTGCAGCCAGTGGGCGGGTGGCGTGGCGCTCGCGGGCAGCTGGCGCCAGAGCTGCGCCCGGTCGCCGCGGTTGACCACCACCACGTCCAGCAGACCGTCGGCGTTGAAATCGGCCACCATGCCGCCGCGGCCGCGCAGCACGCTCGCCAGTCCCGCGGTGTGGCCGGCCTCGACGAACTGGCCGTCGGCGGTCTGCAGCAGCAGGTTGTTCGGGTCCAGTGCGGCGAAGTCGGGCATGGAAGAGACGTTGCCCTTGACCACGAACAGGTCGGCGCGGCCGTCGTTGTTGAGGTCCGCGAACTGCGCGTGCCAGGCGGTCGAGGGCCGCACGTCGCCACCCACGTAGGGCCGGTGCGCGGTGGCGCCGCGCTTGAACGCGATGTCCATGTAGCGCGGCTGGGTCGCGCCGGCTTCCAGCGTCTGGAGCTTGTTGTCGGACATGCTGGTGAGGTAGAGCTCGGGGAGGCCGTCGCCGGTGATGTCGTGGCTGGCAATGCCCATGCCCCAGATCTGCAGCGGCTTCCAGCCGTCGGCCGTGCCGAAGCGCACCGGCTCGGCAGCGGCGGGGATGCGCCAGAGCTGCTCCTCGCCGCCCTTGTAGTACTCGCGGTCGTTGCTCACGCGCAGTGCGGCGCTGCCCGAGCGGTTCCAGTCGGAGAACAGCATCGACAGTGCGCAGTGGCCCGGCGTCAGCGGCTGCACGGGGCCGAATCCACCGCCGCCCGCCTTCGGGCGGATGAACAGCGTGGGCGTGCAGCTTCCCCACGGGAAGTCGGGCTTGGCGCGGTCGACGTAGGTGCCGATCGCCAGCGTGGGCCAGGTCTGCCCGGCCTCCCAGGTGGCCGAGAAGGCGGTGTGCCAGCCGTTGCCGGTGTGCAGGTTCCAGGCCTCGTTGGCGCGCTCGAAGCGGCACTGGCCCTGGCCCCGGTACACCTGCACCTCGCCCACGCGCAGCACCACCAGGTCGGTGAGGCGGTCACCGTCGATGTCCAGCGGGTAGGCGCCAATGGCATTGGTGGTCTCCAAGCCCGAGCGGAATTCCTGCAGCTTCAGCGCCCCGCCGCGCGCGCTGCGGTTGCGGTAGAGCCGTGCCTTGCCGACACCCGCGGTGACATACAGCTCGGGCAGTCCGTCGTCGTCGCAGTCGAAGCTGGCGACGCCGCCGCCCACCATGTACTCGTCCTCGCCCTCGAAGCGGCTGAACAGGCCGGCGCTTTCGGTCTCTTCGACGAAGCGCGGCACCGCCGGGCTGGCGGCCTGCGCCCGCAGGGCGCCGGGCAACACCAGGAACAGGGCCGCACACAGGGCGGGCAGCGACGGAATCGACGGGGACACGGCGGGCCTTTTCGGGGGAAAGTCGCTGCCGATCTTATTAAGTTCACTGATCAAACTATGTCGGGTTTGTCCCAATGGGAAGCGCCGTGGCGGCATCGAATAATTAGTTTGTCGTTCGTACTAAATGGCTGCCGGCGAGGGGCCAGCGCACGATGTGTCCAACCAATCCGTTCAATAACCGCGGCCCGCAAGCAGGCCGTTCACTGGAGACAAGGATGAAACTGAAGACAACGTTGACCGCTTTGGCGCTCGGTCTGGCCAGCGCTGGCGCGTTCGCCCAGGTGGTGGGGGTGAGCTGGTCCAACTTCCAGGAAGAGCGCTGGAAGACCGACGAGAAGGCCATCAAGGACCAGCTGGCCAAGCTCGGCGCCAGCTACATCAGCGCCGACGCCGGCGGTTCGCCCGAGAAGCAGCTCTCCGACGTGGACTCGCTGATCGCCAAGGGCGCCAAGGTGCTGATCATCCTGGCCATGGACAAGGACGCCATCCTGCCCGCCGTCAACAAGGCCAGCCAGCAGAAGATCCCTGTGGTCGCCTACGACCGCCTGATCGAGGCGCCCGGTGTCTTCTACATCACCTTCGACAACGTCGAGGTCGGCCGCATGCAGGCCCGCGCCGTGCTGGAAGCCCAGCCCAAGGGCAACTACGTGATGATCAAGGGCTCGCCCACCGACCCCAACGCCAACTTCCTGCGCGGTGGCCAGCAGGAGGTGCTGGAAGCGTCGATCAAGAAGGGCGACATCAAGATCGTGGGCGAGGAGTACACCGACGGCTGGAAGCCGGAAGTGGCGCAGAAGAACATGGAGCAGATCATCACCAAGACCGGCGGCAAGATCGACGCCGTGGTGGCGTCCAACGACGGCACGGCTGGTGGTGTGGTGGCGGCACTGACGGCCAAGGGCATCAAGGGCATTCCGGTCTCGGGCCAGGACGGCGACCACGCCGCGCTGAACCGCGTGGCCATGGGCTCGCAGACGGTGTCGGTGTGGAAGGACGCGCGCGACTTGGGCCGCGACGCGGCCACCGCCGCCGTGTCCCTGGCCAAGGGCCAGAAGGTGGCGGGTGCCACGACCTGGGCCGGCGGCGAGAAGAAGGTGTCGTTGCAGGCGCAATTCCTCAAGCCGGTGCCCATCACGGCCAAGAACCTGGACCTGGTGGTCAAGGCTGGCTGGATCAAGAAGGAAGACCTGTGCAAGGGCGTGGACGCCGCCAAGGGCCCGGCCGCCTGCAAATGACGCGACGCCTGAATCTGAGTTCGTTTTTCTCCTGATGGATGGAGGCCCTCGGACCGCGGGCTGGGTTCAGCCCGCGGTCCTTTTTTCTGGCGGAGTGCGTCTGTGAGTCCTGTTCCCAATGTCCTCAGGCAACTGGCCATCGACTGGCGGCTGGTGTTGATGGGGGCGGTCCTGGTGGCCACCGCCATCGTGTTCAACATCCTCTCGGGCGGCCTGTTCCTCTCGCCCGAGAACCTCTACAACATCGCCCAGCAGACGGCGGTGGTCGGCATCGTCGCCACGGTCGTGGTGCTGGTGATCGTTGCGCGCCATATCGACCTCTCGGTGGGCTCGGTGATGGGCTTTGTCGGCGTGCTGATCGCGACGCTGATGTACACCGCCGGCTGGCACTGGGTCGAGGCCTCGCTGGCCGGACTGGCGGTGGCGATTGCGGTGTCGCTCTATCAGGGCGCGCTGACGGCCATGCTCGGCGTGCCGTCCTTCGTGGTCACGCTGGGCGGGCTGATGTCCTTCCGAGGCGCGGCCTTCCTGGTGGCCGACGGCAAGACACAGCCGGTCAACGACGCTTTCTTCCAGCGACTGGGCGGTGGCTTCGACGGCGCCATTGGCGTGCAGGCCAGCTGGGTGCTGGCCGCCGTGCTGGTGGCAGCGCTGGTGCTGCAGACCGTGCTGCGCCGACGCGCCAAGGCCGCCTACGACGTGCCCAACCCGCCGCTGTGGCTGGACGCGCTGGTCGCGGCCGTGCCGGCGCTGATCGTGGTGGGTTTCGTCGCCACCATGAACGCTTATCAGATCCCGAGCAAGGACGCGCCGCAGGGCGTGCCGATCCCCGTGCTGATCTGGGGTGCCGTCGCGCTGGTGCTGTCCTTCATCGTGCATCGCACGCGTTTCGGTCGCTACGTGTTCGCCATGGGCGGCAACCCCGAGGCCGCGGCCCTGGTCGGCATCCCGGTGCGCCGGGTCACGCTGATGCTGTTCGCCCTGATGGGTGTGCTGATCACCATCGCCGCCATGGTCTCCATCGCGCGGCTGAACGCCGGCACCAACTCGCTGGGTACCGGCATGGAGCTGTACGTGATCGCTGCGGCCGTCATCGGCGGCACGGCGCTGGCCGGCGGCAGCGGCTCCATCCTCGGCTCGGTGCTGGGCGCGCTGATCATGCAGAGCATCGACAGCGGCCTGCTGCTGCTGGACATCTCGATCGGCCTTCGCTACGTGATCATCGGCCAGGTGCTGATCGCCGCGGTGGTGTTCGACGTGGTCTATCGCCGCATCACCGGAGATCTGTCATGAGCGCCCCGCTGGTGGAAATGCGCCAGATCGGCAAGTCCTTCGGCGGCGTGCGTGCGGTCGACGACGTGTCGATCAATCTCTACCCTGGCGAGGTCGTGGCCCTGCTGGGCCACAACGGTGCCGGCAAGTCCACGCTGATGAAGATGCTGGCCGGGGCCTACCCCATCGACAGCGGCGAGGTTCGGATCAACGGCGAGAAGGCCCACATCCGCACCCCGGTCGACGCCCAGCGCTGCGGCATCGAATCGATCTACCAGACCCTCGCGCTGGCCGACAACCTCGACGCGGTGGCCAACCTGTTCCTGGGCCGCGAGTTGCTCACGCGCTGGAACACGCTGGACGACCACCGCATGGACGCCGAGGCGCGCAAGGTGTTCCACCGTCTGAACAAGAACTTCAGGAACGTGCGCACGCCGGTGCGCCGCCTCTCGGGCGGTCAGCGCCAGGTGGTGGCGATCTCGCGCGCCATCTACTTCAACGCCCGCATCCTGATCATGGACGAGCCCACCGCAGCGCTGGGTCCGGAAGAGACGGCAATGGTCGGCAACCTGGTGCGACAGCTCAAGGCCGAGGGCGTGGGCATCTTCCTGATCACCCACGACATGCCCGACGTGTTCGGCCTGAGCGACCGCCTGGCGGTGATGAAGAACGGCCGCCTGGTGGGCGCCTACCGCACCCCCGACGTCACCGAGGACGAGGTGTTGGGCATGATCATCGCGGGCAAACAACCTGAAGGAAAGGCGCAGACCCACAGCCTCTGAGGCCTGGCGCGTTCCACCACACCGCATGAAAACCACCGGCGACCAGCAACTTGTCAAACGCATCAACCGCAGCGTGCTGTTGCGGCTGCTGCGGCGGCGCAGCGGCCTCTCGCGGGCCCAGCTCGCGCAGGAGAGCGGCCTGACCAAATCGACGGTCAGCCTGCTGGTGCGCGAGCTGATCGACGAAGGCTGGGTCACCGAGACTGGTCTGGCCACCGCGCAGGGCCTGGGCCGGCCGTCGACGCCGCTGCGGCTCGACGGCAGCCGCCGCGCCATGATTGGCGTGGAAATCGCGGTCGAGTCGCTGCGGGTGGTGGGCGTGTCGCTCACCGGTGAGGTGCTGTGGTCGGCCGAAGAACCGCTGACGGACCGCGATCCAGGGGCCGTGTGTCGCCAGGCGGCGCAGCTGGTGGTGCGCGCACACGCCGAACTGGCCGCCCGCCCGGTGCTGGTGTCGGGCGTGGGCATCGGCCTGCCGGGTGCGTTCGACGAGGCCAGCGGCACCGTGCGCTTCGCGCCCAACCTGGGCTGGCGCAATGTGGCTTTCCTGCCGCTGATCACGCGGGCCTTGGCCGAGGCGGGCTGCCCGCCGGTGGCGGTGCACGTGCAGAACGAGGCCGACACCGCAGCACTCAGCGAATACGAGTTCAGCGATGGCGACGCCATGGATTCGCTCATCTTTGTCACCTGCGGCGTCGGCGTGGGCGCCGGCATTGTGCTCAACGACCGCCTGTTTACCGGCTTGCAGGGCATGGCCGGCGAAATCGGCCACAGCATCCTGCAGATCGACGGTCCGGCCTGTTCCTGCGGCCGTCGGGGCTGCGCCGAGACCTTCTTCGGCGCGCGCGCACTGGGCCAGCTGCCCGACCCGGCGCGCGGCGGCGTGTACCTCGGCGTGGTGTTGCAGAACCTCTGGACCACCTTCAACCCGGGCGCCCTGGTGGTGGGCGGCTCGTCCTGCGAGCAGCACCCGGGCATCGTGCGCACCGCGCGCGACACGCTCGACGCCTACGCCACCAGCGCAGGTGTGCCGCCGCCGCCGGTGCGCCCGGCGCGCTACGGCCTGCTGGCTTCGGCCGTGGGCGCGGCCGCCCTGGTGCTGCACCACGAACTGCGGCCCATGCACGCCCCCGTCGTCAACCAACTGCCGGACGCTGCCCCTGCGCCCGAGCCCGCCGCACAACCCCTCGTCCACTGACACCCCACCCCATGTACATCGGCATCGACATCGGCACCTCCGAGGTGAAGGCCCTGCTGCTCGGCCCTGAGCAGCGCGTCATCGGTTCGGCCGGCTCGGCGCTCAGCGTCTCGCGGCCCCACCCCGGCCACAGCGAGCAGAACCCGGCCGACTGGTGGGCCGCCACCCTGGCCGCTCTGGCCGCGCTGCGCGCCGCGCACCCGGCCGAATACGCGGCCACCGAGGCCATCGGCCTGTCGGGCCAGATGCACGGCGCGGTGCTGCTGGACGCGCAGGACCGCGTGCTGCGCCCAGCCATCCTCTGGAACGACACGCGTTGCGCTGCCGAGTGCAGCGAGATGATGGCCGAGCTGCCCGCGCTCAGCGAGCTCGGCGGCAGCCTGGCCATGCCCGGCTTCACCGCGCCCAAGTTGCGCTGGGTCGCGCGCCACGAACCCGAGATCTTTCAGCGCGTGGCCAAGGTGCTGCTGCCCAAGGACCATGTGCGCCTGATGCTGACCGGCGAACACGTGAGCGACCTGTCCGACGCCAGCGGCACGCTCTGGCTCGACGTGCGGCGGCGCGACTGGTCCGACGAGCTGCTGGCGCTGACCGGTCTTTCGCGCGCCCACATGCCGCGCCTGGTTGAGGGCAGCGAGGCCAGCGGCCAGCTCAAGGCCGACGTGGCCCAGGCGCTGGGTCTGCGGCCGGGCACGGTGGTGGCCGGTGGTGCGGGCGACAACGCCGCCAGCGCCGTGGGCATGGGCGCGGTCGAGGCGGGCCAGGGCTTCCTGTCGCTGGGCACCAGCGGCGTGCTGTTCGTGGTCACGCCCGACTACCAGCCCAATGCGGCCAGCGCCACCCACGCCTTCTGCCATGCGGTGCCGGGCCGCTGGCACCAGATGAGCGTGATGCTCTCGGCCGCCAGCGCGCTGCAGTGGGTGTCTGACCTGCTGGGCGCTGCAAACGCGGGTGAGGTGGCCACGCGTGCCACCTCCCTGAGTCCACAGGACCGCACCGCATCCCCGCTGTTCCTGCCCTACCTGAGCGGCGAGCGCACGCCGCACAACGACGCCAATGTGCGCGGCAGCTTCCACGGTCTGGACTTCGACACCGACGCCGCGCGCCTGGGCTACGCGGTGATGGAGGGCGTGAGCTTCGGCCTGCTGGATGGTCTGGCCGCGCTGCACGCCGCAGGCAGCAGCGTCTCGCGCCTGTCCCTGGTGGGCGGCGGTGCGCGCAGCCCCTTCTGGGCGCAGATGCTGGCCAGCGCACTCGATGTCGAGATCGTCACCCACGGCGGCTCGGCCGTCGGCGGCGCGCTGGGGGCGGCCCGCCTGGGCGCGCTCAGCGTGGGCGCGCCGATGGCCTCGGTCTGCCTGCCGCCCCCTGTCGACACCGTCTACTGCCCCGACCCTGCCGAGCGCGCGCTGCTCGCACCGCGCCACGAACTGTTCCGCAGCCTGTACCGCAGGCCCTGATCACCTTCACCGAACGACTTCACCCGAGACACCCATGAGCACCTATTTCTCCGACATTCCCGCCATCGCCTACGAAGGCCCAGAGTCCACCAACCCGTTGTCCTTCAAGTGGTACGACAAGGACCGCCTGGTGCTGGGCAAGCGCATGGAGGACCACCTGCGCTTTGCCGTTTGCTACTGGCACAGCTTCTGCTGGAACGGCTTCGACCCCTTCGGCTACGACGGCACCTTCGAGCGCCCCTGGCAGCGCGTCGCCGACCCGATGGCTGCGGCCCGCATGAAGGCCGACGCCGCGTTCGATTTCTTCTCGCGCCTGGGCGCGCCCTACTACTGCTTCCACGACCGCGACGTGGCGCCCGAGGGCAGCACGCCGCGCGAGAGCGTGAACCACCTGCACGAGATGGTCGAGGTGCTGCAGGCCAAGCAGGCGCAGACCGGCATGAAGCTGCTCTGGGGCACGGCCAACCTGTTCAGCCACCGCCGCTTCATGTCGGGCGCGTCCACCAACCCCGACCCCGAAATCTTCGCGCTGGCCGCGCTGCAGGTGAAGGAGGCGATGGACGCCACCCTGAAACTGGGCGGCGAGAACTACGTGCTGTGGGGCGGGCGCGAGGGCTACGAGACCCTGCTCAACACCCGCGTCGGGCAGGAGCTGGACCAGATGGGCCGCTTCCTGAACATGGTGGTGGACTACAAGCACAAGATCGGCTTCAAGGGCACCATCCTCATCGAACCCAAGCCGCGTGAGCCGTCCAAGCACCAGTACGACTTTGACACCGCCACGGTCTACGGTTTCCTGCAGCGCCACGGGCTGGAGAAGGAGATCAAGGTCAACATCGAGGCCAACCACGCCACGCTCTCGGGCCACAGCTTCGAGCACGAGATCGCCACCGCCATCGATCTGGGCATCTTCGGCTCCATCGACATGAACCGCGGCGACATGCAGTGCGGCTGGGACACCGACCAGTTCCCCAACAACATTCCCGAGACCGCGCTGGCGCTCTACCTCATCCTGCAGGGCGGCGGCTTCACCACCGGCGGCCTGAACTTCGACGCCAAGGTGCGTCGCCAGTCCATCGACGCCGAGGACATGTTCCACGGCCACATCGGCGGCATGGACGTCTCGGCGCGCGCGCTGCTGATCGCAGAGCAGATGATCACCGACGGCCAGCTGGCGCGCCATGTGGAAGCGCGCTACGCCGGCTGGAACACGCCCTTCGGCCAGGACCTGATGGCCGGTCGCCTGGGCCTGGACCAGGTGGCCGAGCGGGCGCTGGAGCGCAACCAGGACACGCGGCCAGTCTCCGGGCGCCAGGAGCTGCTGGAGAACCTGCTCAACCGCTACATCTGAGCATTGAACTGAACCGGGAGCGCGCATGAAACCAGTGGTGTGGGGCGTGCTGAGCACGGCCAAGATCGGCATCGAGAAGGTGATTCCGGAGATGCTCGCCAGCCCGCTGGTCGAGCTGCGTGCGATCGCATCGCGCAGCCTGCCGTCCGCGCAGGCGGCAGCGGGCCAGCTGGGCATCCAGCAGGCCTACGGCAGCTATGAGGACCTGCTGGCCGACCCGGCCATCGAGGCCATCTACAACCCGCTGCCCAACCACCTGCATGTGCCGCTGACCCTGCAGGCGGCCGCGGCCGGCAAGCACGTGCTGTGCGAGAAGCCGTTCGCCCTCAGCGCGGACGAGGCGCTGACCGTGCAGGCCGCGGCCACCCGGGTGCACATCGAAGAAGCCTTCATGGTGCGGCACCACCCGCAGTGGCAGCGCGCCCGCGAACTGGTGCGCACTGGTCGCATCGGCACACCGCGCGCCGTGCAGGTGTTCTTCTCCTACTTCAACGACGACGGCGCCAACATCCGCAACCAGGCGGCCATCGGCGGCGGCGCGCTGTACGACATCGGCTGCTACGCGGTGCTGGCGGGGCGCTACCTGTTCGAGGCCGAGCCGCTGCGCGTGGTCTCGCTGGTCGACCGCGACCCGGCGATGGGCGTCGACCGGCTGACCAGCGCCCTGCTGGACTTCGGTGGCGGGCGGCAGGTGAGCTTCACCGTGTCCACCCAGAGTGTGCCGTTCCAGCGGGTGCAGGTGGTCGGCACCACCGGCCGCATCGAACTGTTCATCCCCTTCAACGCGGCGCGCGGCGGCCAGATGCGGCTGGCGCTGGACGAGGGCGGGGCGCTGGACGGCAGCGGCGTGACGGTCGAGACCCTGCCTGCGGCCGAGCAGTACCGGCTGGAGGTGGAGGCGTTTTCGCGCCGGGTGCGTGCCGGCACACCGCCCGACGCGTCCGGGCTCGGTGACGCGGTCGCACAGGCCCGCGTGATCGATGCGCTGTGGCAGTCCGAGCGCAGCGGAGGCTGGAAGTCGGTTGAGTAACGACAGGTGTGACAGTTGGTGGGGCTAGCCAAAAGCCGAGTGAACTTTGTCACGTGACGTGGGACTTTCCAGTCCTCGTTGCTGAAAATCCATCAGTTTCCTGAGAAGGCGTCGATACAGTACCTAGTACCGCGTCGTCTCGCGCGACAGCCGCATGTCGCCGACGAGGCATGTCGTTTTCTCATGGATTCACTCAAGCTAGGTCTGGTCGGTCTCTCCGCCGCAGAAGAGTCACTGGTTCAGACACTGTTTCGCCTACACAAAGTCGATCCGTCGTTCATCTGGACCTTGGCGACTTCCTCGCCTTTTGATGCGCTGCTGGTGGATGCCGGCTGCGACCCTCTCTCATATCAGACCCTGCGGGGCAGCGGGACCGCGGTCAAAGTTCTTGGGCGACTTAATGACGATGCCGAGGGGGTGATGCCTCGCCCTATCCGGTCCGACCTGCTGGTGCACTGGCTCAACTCCATCGAGGTCGGCATATTGCACGGTGGCCACGATCAGTTCGCTTCGACCGCTGGTCAACAACAGTCGCAAGGCGCGGGCGGCGGGTGGCGCGCAAGCCGTCTGCACGGGAAGGTGTCGTCTTTGCTGGGCATCGAAGCCGGGGATGCTATGGACCCGTTCATCGCGGGAGATTGCCTGTTCAAGCTCAAGCGCTGGCCGCCGCCGGAGTTGCTGTTGGGCGATGTGAACAGGATTCGGATCGCCACCCTGTTGTCCCGAAAGCACCTGAGCCTCAAAGATCTGGCGTCGTTGTCCCGTGTGCCTGCAGACAAGTGTTCGATCTTTGTGCGGACCCTGTTCAAGGAACAGCTGCTCGAGTCGAAACCGGTATCCGTGGCTGCGAAGTCTGCGGTACCTGATGCAGCCGCGGCGGTCACCATGACGTCGCCCTACGCGGCAGAGGAGCAGGACAGCTCCTCTGCGCCTGCCACTCCCCCAAGGACACGCGGCCTCGGGAGTTCGCTCATCGCCAGCATCCGCAAGCGGTTCGGAATTCTCTGAGTCATGAAGGAACACAAAATCATCATCACCGGCACCATGGGGGCCGGTAAGACGACCGCCATCGCTGCAGTCAGCGAAGTGCCGCCCATCGTCACGGATGTCACGAACAATGACCGGTCTGTCGACAAGGAGCTGACGACCGTCGGTTTCGACTACGGCGTGCTGACACTGGACAACGGCGACCGCATTCGTTTGTTCGGTACACCCGGTCAGGAGCGCTTCCGATTCGTGTGGTCCGTGATCGCCAAGCGCGCACTGGGCCTGATCATCCTTCTGGACAACTCCCGGCCCCAGCCGCTGGCCGATCTGTCGGTGTATCTCGATGGGTTTGGTGATGAGCTGAAAACCATGCCCTGCGTGGTGGGTGTGGGACGCACGGAGACGCATCCCTTACCCGGTGTCGAGGACGTGGCCGCCGCGCTGGAACTGCGCGGATATCTTTTTCCCGTGCTGCCCGTGGATGTGCGCCAGCGCGGGGATGTGGTGCTGCTCATCGATGTCCTGCTGTCGCAGCTCGAAGCCGATATGTTGTGAAGTTGAAGGCCTTGTTTTAGATGAATCCCGAAGAACTCTTGAGCGCTCTCTCCATCAACCTCGCCAACCGCAGGGCGCAGGAAATTCTGGAGGCGGGCATGGGCGTACAGGCGGTGGTGTTGGCCACCGTGGACGGGTTCCCGGTGGCCTCGTCGCTGGCAGGCAACGGTGATGCCGGTCGCATCGCGGCGTTGGCCAGTTCGATCGCCAGCATTGGCTCTGTGGCCACCCAGGAGGCGGGTCTGGGCCGCTGCATCAACCTGGTCCTGAACACCGACCAAGGCTTCGCCGTGGTACGGCAGTTCGTCCTGGAGCGCGTCGAGTTGGTGCTGATTCTTGTCGCAGACGGCAGCAGCTTGCTCGCGCAGGTGATGTACCAGGCCAATCAGTTTGCGAAGGGCATGGCCCAGTCATGATGCGACCCGAGTCTTTGCGCGAAGCGCTCAGCGACATGGCCGCACAGCGTGGCTTTCAGGCGGCCGCATTGGTGGAACTTGACGGCGGCATGGTCTGGCATGCCGAAGGAGACGCGGCATTGTGTGATGCCGTGGTGTCCACCGTGTCCGACTACTGGCGTCTGTACCGACGCAACCGGGAAGTCTTCTCGCCCGTGGGCGAATTGCAGGTGGCCATCCTGTTTCACCGCGCTGCGCGTATCACGGTCAGTGAATGCGGCCCTGGTCTGATTCTCGTGATCATCACAGACAGGGACGCGGACGTGGACTGGGAGCGATGGAAGAAAGCGCATGCCCGGTTGTCAAAGGGCCTAAGGGCCGCTTGAGCAGTTTCAGTCTTGATACGACCGTTTTGGAGTCTGCGCAGCAGGATGGCCGTAACCGAAAAACACTGCGCTAACCACGAGGAAAATTCGAATGGCAACCATTAAACAAACGCTCGACGAAGTTCTCACCCTGGACGGTGCAATGTGCGCGGCCATTGTGGACAGCACCAGCGGCATGATGCTGGGTAGCGCCGGGACCGGTGTGGATCTGGAAGTGGCGGCTGCGGGCAACACCGAAGTCGTTCGCGCGAAAAACAAGACGATGCGCGCACTGGGCCTCAACGACGTGATCGAAGACATGCTGATCACCCTCGGAAAGCAGTACCACATCCTGCGTCCCTCCTCTCGCAAAGAAGGTGTGTTCATCTATGTGGTGTTGGACAAGTCCCGTTCCAACCTCGCCATGGCTCGCCGCAAGGTTCAGGACGTGGACAAGGAAATGACGTTCTGACAGCCGATGCCACGCGCAGCCGGTCAAACGAAAAGCCCCGCGAGGAGAATCGTGGGGCTTTTTTCTTGGGGGCGCATGCTCATGTCCGAGGCCTGTCATGTATTGCGGGCCTGCGTGGCACGGCACGATCCATCGAGTTGGCGATGAAGTCTCCGATGGGCACCTGGTCGCTATGGTTGGCTTCAGTCCGTCGGGAACCGGGGTGGCATGCCGTCCTGCCACTGGCGCGGTGTGAGGCCGGTAAGGTCGCGAAAGGCGCAGTGCAGGCCGCACACCGAGCGGAAGTCGACCGATTGGGCCTGTGGCAGAACCCGGCAGCACAGCTCAGATTCCACCGCATGGTTGCCATGCGTACATGAGCTACTACAACACGCAGGCCTTCCTCGGCGCTCGGTAGTCGCCCTCAGGCTTCCTGCCTCGGGGGTGCGCCCATTGCAACGCAAAAGCTAGCGCGTGCTAGCCTGCGGCCATGTCCGATCTGCTCTCCCATCCGTCCTTCGTCCGCTTCTGGTGCGCCCGGGTGGCGGCCGTTGCGGGCACCCAGATGCTGATGCTCACCATCGGCTGGCACATGTACGAGCTGACCGCCAGCGCCTGGGACCTGGGGCTGGTCGGGCTGTTCCAGTTCGTGCCGGCACTCGCGACGACGCTGCCCGCCGGTCACGCCGCCGACCGCCACCACCGGGCCCGCATCGTGGCCCTGTGCCTGTCCGCGCAAGCCGCCGTGGCGGTGCTGCTGGTGGGCGGCACGCTGGCGCACGCGGTCTCGCGCGAATGGCTGCTGGCGCTGTCGGCGCTGCTGGGGGCGGTCCGTCCGTTCCAGATGTCGGCCCAGCAAGCGCTGCTGCCGTCGCTGGTGCCGGCGCCGCTGCTGGCCCGCGCCACGGCCGTCACCTCGACGGGCACCCAGGCTGCCGTCATCGGCGGGCCGGCCCTGGGCGGGCTGATCTTCGCGGTCGATCTGAACGCGGTCTACATCGTGTGCACGCTGCTGTTCCTGGGCGCCGCCCTGGCCTGCCTGTGGGTGCGTTATGAGCGCCCACCGGTCGTGCGTGAGCCGGTCAGTGCGGCGACCCTGCTGGCAGGTGTGCGCTATGTGTGGGGCCACCCGGTGCTCCTGGGGGCGGTCTCGCTGGACCTGTTCGCGGTGCTGCTGGGCGGGGCGACTGCACTGCTGCCGATCTTCGCCAAGGAGATCCTGCAGGTCGGTCCCGAAGGGCTGGGCGTGCTGCGGTCGGCGCCGGCGGTCGGGGCGCTGGTGGCGGGTGTGGTGCTCTCGCGCCATGCGCTGGAGCGGCGCGTCGGCCGCACGCTGCTGGTGGCGGTGGCTTTGTTCGGGCTGTGCATGGTGGTGTTCGGCCTGTCCACCTCGTTCTGGCTGTCGCTGGCGGCGCTGGCGGTGTCCGGCGCGGCCGACATGGTCAGCGTGGTCATCCGCCAGACCCTGGTGCAGCTGGAAACACCCGACCAGATGCGGGGTCGCGTGGCGGCGGTCAACACGCTCTTCATCGGCGCCAGCAACCAGCTCGGCGAGTTCGAGTCGGGCGTGACCGCCGCGGCCTTCGGGCCGGTGGGCTCGGTGGTGCTGGGCGGACTGGGCACCCTCGGCATCAGCCTGGCCTGGTGGCGCCTGTTCCGGCCGCTGGCGATGCGCGACGCGCTGACCGGGCCGCAGCGCGTGTCCTGATCTTCCGGCCCCCCAGCAAGGCCCAAAGAAAAAGCCCCGCAAGTGGCCTTGCGGGGCTTTTTCTCTGGCAGGGGGGCCGAAGCCCCCGGGCCGGGTCAAGGCATTACATGCCCATGCCCATGCCGCCCATGTCGCCCATGCCGCCGCCGGCGGGCATCGGAGCCTCGTCCTTCGGAGCCTCGGCGACCATGCACTCGGTCGTCAGCATCAGGGACGCCACGGAAGCGGCGTTCTGCAGCGCGGTGCGGGTGACCTTGGTCGGGTCCAGGATGCCCATTTCGATCATGTCGCCGTAGGTGTCGTTGGCAGCGTTGAAGCCGAAGTTGCCCTTGCCTTCCAGCACCTTGTTGATCACGACGGAGGGCTCGCCACCGGCGTTGGCCACGATCTCGCGCAGCGGGGCTTCGATGGCCTTCAGGACCAGCTTGATGCCGGCGTCCTGGTCGGGGTTGTCACCCTTGATGGCGCCAGCGGATTGCTTGGCGCGCAGCAGGGCCACGCCACCACCGGCGACGATGCCTTCTTCCACCGCAGCGCGGGTGGCGTGCAGGGCGTCTTCCACGCGGGCCTTCTTTTCCTTCATCTCGACTTCGGTGGCGGCACCGACCTTGATGACGGCCACACCGCCGGCCAGCTTGGCCACGCGCTCTTGCAGCTTCTCGCGGTCGTAGTCGCTGGTGGCTTCTTCGATCTGCACGCGGATTTGCTTGACGCGGGCTTCGATGTCAGCGGCAGCGCCGGCGCCGTCGATGATGGTGGTGTTTTCCTTGCCCACTTCGATGCGCTTGGCCTGGCCCAGGTCGGCCAGGGTCACCTTCTCGAGGGTCAGGCCCACTTCTTCGGCGATGACCTTGCCGCCCGTCAGGATGGCGATGTCTTCCAGCATGGCCTTGCGGCGGTCGCCGAAGCCAGGGGCCTTGACAGCGACGACCTTCAGGATGCCGCGGATGGTGTTGACCACCAGGGTCGCCAGGGCTTCGCCTTCGACGTCTTCGGCAATGATCAGCAGCGGACGGCCGGCCTTGGCCACAGCTTCCAGCGTGGGCAGCAGATCACGGATGTTGCTGATCTTCTTGTCGAACAGCAGAACAAACGGGTTGTCCAGCAGGGCGGCCTGCTTCTCGGGGTTGTTGATGAAGTAGGGCGACAGGTAGCCGCGGTCGAACTGCATGCCTTCCACGACATCCAGCTCGTTTTGCAGGGACTTGCCGTCTTCCACGGTGATCACGCCTTCCTTGCCGACCTTGTCCATCGCGTTGGCGATGATGTCGCCGATGGAGGAGTCGCTGTTGGCGGAGATGGAGCCGACCTGGGCGATTTCCTTGCTGGTGGTGGTGGGCTTGGAGGCCTTCTTCAGCTCGGCGATCAGGGACTCGACAGCACGGTCGATGCCGCGCTTCAGATCCATCGGGTTCATGCCGGCGGCCACGTACTTCATGCCTTCGCGCACGATGGCCTGGGCCAGCACGGTGGCGGTGGTGGTGCCGTCACCGGCGTTGTCGCTGGTCTTGGAAGCGACTTCCTTGACCATCTGGGCGCCCATGTTCTGGAGCTTGTCCTTGAGTTCGATTTCCTTGGCCACGGACACACCGTCCTTGGTCACGGTGGGGGCGCCGAAGGAGCGCTCAAGCACCACGTTGCGGCCCTTGGGGCCCAGGGTGGTCTTGACCGCGTTGGCCAGGACGTTCACGCCTTCAACCATGCGGGCGCGGGCTTCGCCGCCGAAAATGACGTCTTTTGCTGCCATGTTGATTTCTCCGATTCAGTAAATGGGGATGGATGAGGGGCGAATTACTTCTCGACGACTGCGAACAGGTCGTCTTCCTTCATGACCAGCAGTTCGTTGCCGTCGACCTTGACGGTCTGGCCGCTGTACTTGCCGAACAGAACGCGGTCACCGACCTTGACGTTCATGGCCGACAGTTCGCCCTTGTCGTTTTTCTTGCCGGGACCGACGGCCAGGACTTCGCCCTGGTCGGGCTTCTCAGCGGCGGCGTCGGGGATGACGATGCCAGAGGCGGTCTTGGTTTCGCTGTCAATGCGCTTGACGATCACGCGATCGGCGAGAGGACGAAGGTTCATTGCATCTCCTGAAATGGATCAAATGTTGGGGGTCAGATGGGCGGGGCCACTGGCCATGGGGCAGGGCCCCGCGGATCGACTGGGAATCGGGTGTTAGCACTCAACTCCAGCGAGTGCTAATCATAAGGGCCACCCCTGCCCATTTCAAGTGCGTACCGGGAAATTCCCCGGTACCGCCTGGACTGCCACTTGGCAGTCATTGGCAGACTGGCAGTGCTCCAGCGGCCCAAGGGCGATGGCAAGTGCCTGAATCCAAAGGCTTTTGTGTCTGGCACGGTTTTTGGACAGTGGCTGGCATCGGCAGTCCTTCCCCACCCACCACCATGTCCACCACGACCGCAGCCACCGCCGCATCGACAGCCAGTCCCGAGCCGGACACCGTTGAAATCTCCCTGTACGAGTCGCGCAAGAAGATCCAGACGCGTTCGGTCAGCGGCACCTTCACCCGCCTGCGCTGGGCCGCGGTGTGGTTCACCCAGATCCTGTTCTACGCGCTGCCCTGGTTCAACTGGAACGGCCGCCAGGCGGTGCTGTTCGACCTGCTCTCGCGGCGCTTTTACCTGGGTGGCCTGGTGCTCTACCCGCAGGACTTCATCTACCTCACCGGCCTGCTGGTGATGTCGGCGCTGTCGCTGTTCCTGTTCACTGCGGTGGCCGGGCGCCTGTGGTGCGGCTACGCATGTCCGCAGACGGTCTACACCGAGATCTTCATGTGGATCGAGAAGAAGATCGAGGGCGACCGGGCGGCACGCATCCGGCTGGACGACGCGCCCCTGAGCGGCACCAAATTCGCCCGCCGCGGTGCCAAGCACCTGGCCTGGGTGCTGTTCGCGCTGTGGACCGGCTTCACTTTCGTGGGCTACTTCACGCCGATCCGTGCCCAGACCGCCGAGGTGCTGGCGGGCACCATGGGCGCCTGGCAGACCTTCTGGATCTTCTTCTACGGCTTCGCCACCTACGGCAACGCCGGTTTCATGCGCGAGCAGGTCTGCAAGTACATGTGCCCGTACGCGCGTTTCCAGAGCGCGATGTTCGACAAGGACACGCTGATCGTGACCTACGACGACGCCCGCGGTGAACCGCGCGGGTCGCGCGGCAAGAAGGTCGATCCGAAGGAAAAGGGCCTGGGCGCCTGCGTGGACTGCACCCTGTGCGTGCAGGTCTGCCCGACCGGCATCGACATCCGCAAGGGCCTGCAGTACGAGTGCATCGGCTGCGGCGCCTGTGCCGACGTGTGCGACGAGGTGATGGACAAGTTCGGCTACGCGCGTGGCCTGGTGAAGTACTCGACCCAGAACGCCATGACCGGCGGCTGGGACAAGGCGCAGATCGTCCGCCGGGCGCTGCGCCCGCGCGTGCTGGTGTATTCGGCCATCCTGGGGGCCATCGCGGTGGCGGTGGGCGTGAGCCTGTACCTGCGGGTGCCGATGAAGGTCGATGTGATCCGCGACCGCGGCGCGCTCGCCCGCATGGTGGAGCAGGGGCGGATCGAGAACGTCTACCGTCTGCAGATCATGAACGCCACCGAAGAACGGCAGCTGATCCGGTTGGCGGTGGAGGGCATGGAGGGCATCGCCCTGGCCTCGGAGCCCGTGGTGGACGTGCTGCCGACCGAGGTGCGCACGCTGGCCGTGCGGGTGCAGGTGCCCCCGGGCGCCGCGAGCGGTTCACACCCCATCGTGTTCCGCTTGCAGTCGAGCACCGATTCCGCGATCCGGCTCGACGAGAAGACCACCTTCCTCGTGCCACGCTGACGCCTTTGCGCGCGATTTGCGCGCGGGGGAAACCCGCGCGGGTATCGCGCCGTGCTTGCGGTCACAATGCCCGCCCAAGGGAGTTGACCAAGCACTGAAAGCCGTTGGCTGTGGCCCCTTCTTTTGCCCTCACTTCTTCCACCCCCTCTGTTTTTGACCGCGCGGTGTTCCAGGCGGCGGCTGCCGGCACGGCGCTGCTGCTGATCTGGACCGCCTGGCACTACCCCGGCCTCACCCTGGCCCTGGTGGGCTCGTGCGCGGTGATGTTCTGGGTCTGCGCCTGGTCGGCCACCCGGCTGCTGGGTTACCAGCGGACGCGCGCATTGATGCTGCTGGCCCTGGGCCTGGGCTGGTTCGCCGAACAGATGGGTTCCTCGCGCGGCTGGTTCTTCGGCCGCTACACCTACACCGAGGTGCTCGGCCCGCGGCTGGGGGACGTGCCGCTGGCCATTCCCCTGATGTGGTTCGCGCTCGCGCTGATCGGCTATGTGATGGCCTCGCTGATGCTCTGGCGCCGGCCGGTCCATGCCCATCCGGATTTCCGGAGCGGCCTGCTGACGGCCTGGCTGGCGGCCATGGTGATCACCGCTTTCGACCTCGGCGCCGACCCGTACTTCGTGTTCGTGCTCAAGGCCTGGATCATGCAGAAGACCGACGGCGGCTGGTTCGGCGAAACCCTGCAGGGATTCGCCGGCTGGATGGCCGTGTCGCTGGTCATCGTCGGCAGCTTCCAGGCGCTGGCCGCCCCGCGTCGCTCGCCACCGCCCGCGGATGGCCTGCCCCTGGCGGTGCTGGTGCCCATCCTCATCTACGCCTCCGGGCTGGTGTTCCAGGTGCTGCTGGGCCACCCCATCGAGGTGCGGGCCATCGCCTTCTTTGCGATGGGCCTGCCGGTGGTCGTGGCCTGGGCGGCCTGGCGCCAGTGGTCCCACCCGCACCAGCGCGCCGCCCATGCGCGGCCCCTGGCCGGGCTGGATCTGGCCGCCCAGTCGATGCAGGCCGACCCGACCGCGGACGACACCATCACCGCCCTGATCGGCCGGCGCACGGGCGACAGCGCGGTCACAGGGGAGGGGGCGACCCGCCTGGCGCAGGCCAACCAGCTGATGTCGGCCTGGACCCACAACGCGGCGCTGGCACCGGGCTGGGCGGCAGGCCGTCAGGCCGACCCCGAGGTGGCGGCCGCACTGGAGGCCTATGTGGCGAAGGCCCGTGCGCTGCCGGACTGGGCCGACCCGGGCAAGATCGCGCGGGCCGAGGCGATCTTCATGGAGCACGGTCCGCTGTCCTGCACCCTGCTGTTCTGCTCCAGCCTGCCCGAGTGCTACGTGATGCCGCAGCTGGCCGAGGTACTGCACATCGCCGGTCAGTTGGAGCAGCACACCGAACACCGCATCCGCCAGACCGCTGCCATGGTGTTCCCGGTGATGATGAAGGGCGGCCTGACCGACCCCGAGGGCTCGGGTGTGGCCCAGGTGCTCAAGGTGCGGCTGATCCACGCCACGATCCGCCACCTCATCCTGCGAGGTGATCCGCAGACCGTGCGCGGCCGCGTACTGCCGCAGGTGCTGGCGGATGCCGACCGCCGCATGCACAGCGCACTCGCCGCGCACGGCTGGGACGTCGACGCCCAGGGCCTGCCCTGCAACCAGATCGAACTGGCCTACACCCTGCTGACCTTCAGCTACTCCTTCCTCAAGGGCATGCGCACCCTCGGGCAGGGTCTGCCGCGCGAGGACGAAGAGGCCTACCTGCACGCCTGGAACGTGATGGGCCATGTGTTGGGCGTGCGCCGCGAGCTGATGGCCTGGACCATGGACGAGGCGGCGGCGCTGTTCGACCTGCTGCAGGCCCAGGCCCCGCTGCTGCCGGGCCAGGCCGACCCGCGGCCGCCGCTGGGCCGGGCGCTCGTGGCGGCCATGGCGCATTCGATCCGTGTGCCGGTGCTGCGCGGCCTGCCGGTGCCGCTGACCCGGTGGCTGATCGGGCCCGAGACGGCGGCCCGCATCGGCATCGACGAGCATGTCTCCTGGGCCACGCGGCTGGTGTTCCAGCTTGGGCGCCTGCTGGTGGGCGTGACCGACGGCGTCGTCGGCCTGGTGGTGCCCGGCTTTTCGCTGTCCCGGCTGTTCACCCGCGCCGTCGGCTATCACCTGCTCACCCGCTTCCTGATGAACCAGACCCGGCCCCTGGCGCTGCCGGACCGGGTGCTCCATCCCATGGGCGAGCTGATCGCCGGCTGGAGCGACGACCCGTTGGCACCGGACTGGGTGAACCGGCTGGAAGACCGGCTGACCACCACCGGCGACTGGCACCGGCGGCCGATCCTCGGCGTTCACGCGACAGATGGCGCCAAGGCCGGATGAATGGCGTGATCTTTGTTACATCTGCGCGGTGCAGCCGCTACGATCCGGCCATGCCGTCTCGCGCCATTGCCCACATCTGCACCCGTTTCCACGTCTGTTGGCGCATGGTGTTGCTGGGACTGCTGGCGCTGGCCGCGCTGCTGCCTCTGGCGGCTCGGGCCGATGAGGTGCCGGGCGAGGGCGACATCACCCTGTCCACGCGGTTCTGGATCGATCCCTCGGGCAGCGCCACCGTGGACCAGGTCGCCGCCGAGCCCGCGGGCACCTGGGAGGCGATGGACCACTACCGCTCGTTCGAGCTCGGGTCGTCGGCGCTGTGGGTGCGCATCGAGCCCGGTCCGCTGGACACCCAGCGGCGCTGGTTCCTGCTGCTGACGGCCTCCGCCTTCACCAACGACGCTCGCCTCTACACCCGCGCGGCGGATGGAGGATGGACCGAACAGCGCGCCGGTGACCACCTGCCGGTGGCCCAGTGGAGCCACCCCGACCAGACGCCGGTGTTTGCGGTGGCCCCCGGGCTCACCGAGCCGCTTTGGCTGCGGCTGACCAACTCGCCGACACCCACCAGTCCGCGACTGCAGCTGTTGACCGAGGAGAACCTGCAGTCCAAGCGCTACACCACCTTCCTGTTCATCGGCGGCTACCTCGGGTTCGGGCTGCTGGTGCTGTTCCTGGGCTGGGTCCACGTCCGGCTCTACGGCGACCGCGCTTTTGTCGCCTACTGTTTCTATGTGGCGTCCATGCTGGGGTTTCAGGCCTCGTTCACCGGCATCGGGGGGCTGTTTTTCTGGCCTCACTGGGCCACCTGGAACGACGTGGCGCCGTCGTTCTTCATGCTCTGGCTCACCGGCTCGGGCATCTGGTTTGTGCGCGAGGCCTGCGCGGTGCCGCGCCATTCCCAGAGGGTCGACCGCTTCGTGGTGGCCTGGGCGCTGTTCGGCATGGTCTATTCCCTGGTCTACGCGGCCCTGCTGTCACCGCTGGCCTTCAAGCTGCTCAATCTCTACGGCCTGCTGTCGGTCCTGCTGAGCATCGCGCTGTGCCTCTGGACCTGGCGCCGGGGCGAGACCTACGCGGGCTGGCTCTTCCTGGGCTTTCTGCCGGTTCACTTGGGTTATCCGTTTCCGGCGCTGCGCAGCGCCGGCGTGCTGCCCGACAGCCTGGCGACGCAGTACGGTGTGCTGATCGGCTCGGCGATCGAGATCCCGCTGCTGCTGTACATCCTGCACCGCCGGGCCAAGGACTTCAGCGAGAACCGGGCGCGACTGCGCGCGATGGAAAGCACCGACCCGCTGACGGGGCTGACGATCGCGCCGGTGCTGCGCCTGCGCCTGCGCGATGCGCTCAAGCGGGCGCGCCGCTCGGGGCATCGCTGCGGGGTGATGCTGGTGGAGCTGTCCAACCACGCGGACATCGTGGCGCGCGAAGGGCGCGAGGCCGGAGACCGGGCGCTGGTGGTGGCGGCGTCCCGCCTGAGCGGCGTGGTGCGCGACGTGGACACGGTGTGCCGCATCTCGGACACCCGCTTCGCCATGCTGATCGAAGGTCCGCAGAAGCCCGAGCTGCTCAAGCTGCTGGGCCAGCACGTGGTGGCCAAGGGACTGGAGAAGGTGCCCAACCTGCCAGTCGACCTGCCGCTGCGCTTCCGCCTGGTCTCCAGCACCCCGCCAGACGACAAGGACTCGCTGGAAGACGCGGTCAGCGATGAGCGCCTGCTGGAGCGCCTGAACCGGGCGCTGGATCGCCTTTCCGACGATCCGCGCAAGGTGGTGCTGCACCTCTCGCAGCCGCCGCTGCAGGTCTGAGCCCGGCGGTGGGCCGGGTGCTCAGACCGTCAGGTCGGCCATCGAGGACTTCGGAAAGTCCATCTCGGGTTCGGGCCCATCGAACGGCAGCGTGAAGTAGAAGGTGCAGCCCTCGCCGGGCGCGCTCTCGGCCCAGATGCGACCGCCGTGGCGCTCGATGATGCGCTGCGACAGCGCCAGGCCGGTGCCCGTGCCCTCGAAGTCCATCGAGTGGTGCTGGCGCTGGAACATCACGAACAGGTTGTGTGCCTTTTCCAGGTCGAAGCCCACACCGTTGTCGTGCACGTAGAAGGTACGGCCACCCACGGGGTTGATCTTCCAGCCGACCTCGATGTGGGCCTTCTCGCGCGGCCGCGTGTACTTGACCGAGTTGTTCAGCAGATTGCCGAAGGCCTGGGCCAGCAGCATCGCGTCACCGCGCACCACCGGCAGGTCGTCTTCGACCACCCATTCGATGTTGCGGCCCTGGCTCTCCTGTTTCAGGTGCGCGATCAGCCCCTCCAGCAGCGGTGCCATCGGCACCGGCTGGGCTTCGATGGCCACACGGCCGAGGCGGGCGTATTCCAGCAGGCCTTCGATCATGTGGCTCATGCGTTTGCTGGCCTTGTTGATCGAGTTCAGGTACTGCTGCGCGATCGGGTCCTTGACCTCGCCCAGCTGCTCCTGCAGCAGGGTGACGAAGCTGCTGATGTGGCGCAGCGGCGCACGCAGGTCGTGCGAGACCATGTGCGAGAACACGTCCAGGTCCTTGTTGGCCGCCACCAGCTGCTGGGTGCGCTCGGCCACCCGCTTTTCAAGTTCCTTGTTGAGGTCGTTCATCACGTCCTCCAGGCTCTTGGCGGCGGTCATGTCGCGCGTGATACAGGACAGGCCCTGCAGTTCGCCAGCCTCGTTGCGCAGCGCCGTCAGCACCGTGTGCGCCCAGAAGCGCGAGCCATCGTCGCGCAGGCGCCAGCCGCGGGTCTCCCACTGGCCGTGGGCCGTGGCCAGGCGCAGCACCTGCGCCGGGTCGACCTCGTCCTCACCGGCGTTGTCCACCGCCAGCAGCCGCAGGTAGGGCTTGCCGATCATCTGGGTGCGGGTGAAGCCGTGCAGGCGCTGGGCGCTTTCGGTCCATTCGGTGACGGCGCCCGACTCGTCGACGAAGTAGATGCAGTGGTCCTGGATCGCGTCGACCATCAGGCGGTAGCGCTGCTCGCTCTGGAACAGCTCGGCGGTGCGTTCGCGCACACGCTCTTCGAGATCGCGGTTGGCCTCCAGCACGAACTCCTCGGTGCGGCGGCGCTCGGTGATGTCGTGCAGCTCGATGAAGATGCCTTCGACGGTGCTCAGCTGGAAGTCGGGAATGTAGTGAATCTCGTAGAAACTGCGCGAGCCGTCGGCCTCAAGGCGCTCTGCCTCGAAGGTCTGCTTCTGGCCGTTGAGGGCGTCGGCCACGTGCGGCAGGATGTCCGGCAACTGCTCGGGGTCCACCAGCTGGCTGAGGTGGGCCCCCACCATCTCGCTCACCAGTCGGCCGCTGCGCGCCGCATGGGCGGTGTTGGCAAACCGGCAGATCAGGTCCTTGTCGTAGTACGCCAGGTGCGTCGGTATGCGGTCGGTGATGCTGCGCAGGAAGGCGTCGTGTGCGGCCAGCCGCTGCTCGGCCGCCTTGCGCTCGCTGATGTCGGTGACCGTGGTGTTGCTGTAGAGGAAGCGGCCCTGCGCATCGACCACCGAGGTCGAGGAGCACAGGGCGTGGAAGCGGGAGCCGTCCTTGCAGCGAACCTCCAGCTCCAGCGGATCGGTGCGGCCCGTGTCGATCAGGTTCTGCATGCGCACGCGCATGAGCGCCGCCCACTCCGGCTCCAGCAGCGATGCCAGGTCGCGATGCTGGTCGATCAGTTCCTCGCGCTCGTAGCCAAGCCAGTCCAGCAGGGTACGGTTGAGGTTGACGAATCGCAGGTCGGCGTCCAGCGACAGGTACCCGCAGGGGGCCTGGTCATACAGCGACTGTGCACGCTCCAGGGCGATCTTGAGCTCCTGCGTGCGCAAAGCCACCAGGCGTTCAAGTTCGGGACTGGCGGTGTCGGTCCGATCCGGGCAGACAGGGGTTTCCATGGTTCCAGGCTCCAGGTCGTGGCGTTGCAAAAGGCATGAGTTGCCGTTCCATCCGTATCGGCGACCGGACGGAAAACTTCAGGCATTGTGGACCTGTGACCCGCCACTTGGAACCATAAAAAAGCCCCGCGATGCGGGGCTTTTGTCCAGAGGAAGGCAAAGGACTTACAGTCCTGCGGCGGCGCGCAGCGCCTCCACCTTGTCGGTGCGCTCCCAGCTGAACTCCGGCTCCTCGCGGCCGAAGTGACCGTAGGCGGCGGTCTTCTCGTAGATCGGACGCAGCAGATCCAGCATCTGGATGATGCCCTTCGGCCGCAGGTCGAACACCTCGGCGACGATGGCCGAGAGCTTCTCGTCGCTGATCTTGCCGGTGCCTTCGGTGTAGACCGTGATGTTCATGGGCTTGGCCACGCCGATGGCGTAGGCCACCTGGACCTGGCACTGGCGCGCCAGGCCCGCCGCCACCACGTTCTTGGCCACATAGCGGGCGGCGTAGGCGGCCGAACGGTCGACCTTGGACGGGTCCTTGCCCGAGAACGCGCCACCGCCATGCGGGCAGGCACCGCCGTAGGTGTCGACGATGATCTTGCGGCCCGTCAGGCCGCAGTCGCCCTGCGGGCCGCCGACCACGAAGCGGCCGGTCGGGTTGATCAGGTAGCGGGTGTTCTGCAGCCACTCCTTGGGCAGCACCGGCTTGATGATCTCTTCGATGATGGCCTCGTTGAACTCGGGCTTCATCTTGTCGCCAAGGCTCCACTCGGGCGCGTGCTGGCTGGACAGCACCACGGTGTCGATGCTGTGCGGCTTGCCGTCCACGTAGCGCATCGTCACCTGGCTCTTGGCGTCCGGGCGCAGGAAAGGCAGGCGGCCGTCCTTGCGCAGCTGGGCCTGGCGCTCGACCAGGCGGTGCGCGTAGTAGATGGGCGCGGGCATCAGCTCGGGCGTCTCGTCACAGGCGTAGCCGAACATCAGGCCCTGGTCGCCGGCACCGGTGTTGAGGTGGTCGTCGGAGGCGTGATCCACGCCCTGGGCGATGTCGTTGGACTGCTTGTCGTAGCAGACCATGACTGCGCAGCCCTTGTAGTCGATGCCGTACTCGGTGTTGTCGTAGCCGATGCGCTTGATGGTGTCACGCGCCACCTGGATGTAGTCGACGTGGGCGTTGGTGGTGATCTCACCGGCCAGCACCACGAGGCCCGTGTTGCACAGCGTCTCGGCGGCCACGCGCGAGCGCGGGTCCTGCTTGAAGATCGCGTCGAGGATGGCATCCGAGATCTGGTCGGCGACCTTGTCGGGGTGGCCTTCGGAGACGGATTCGGACGTGAAGAGGAAGTCGTTCGCCATATAAACTCCAGAGTGTTTGAACCGGCGTTGCCGGTTTTTCTGGGTTCGGCGAACGCTTTAGCGGCATTTGTGAATCGCCCCGCAATTAGTTCAATAACTCGGCGATGGGCGGATTTTACGCCCATCCGCATGGCGGCAGCGTGTTGACCGAGCCTGGAGATGCGCTCAAAAGCGGTGGCGTGACCCGCCTTCTTGTTGGTTTGACGGCTTTGTATCCACTCCTGTTCCGGTTTCTGTCGCGCCTGCCCCTGCCACTGCTGCATGGCCTTGGCTGGCTGTTGGGCTGGCTGAGTTTTGCCCTGTCCGGTCGCTACCGGCGCACGCTGTTCAATCACGCGGCACAAGCCGGGTTTCCCCGTTCGGTGGCACTCGCTTCGGTGGCGGAGGCGGGCAAGATGGTCACCGAGCTGCCGCGCCTCTGGCTGGGGGCTCCCGTGCACCTGGAGTGGGAAGGCCGAGAGCTCATCGAGCAGGCCATCGCCGAGGGCAATGGTGTTCTCTTCCTGACCCCACACCTCGGGTGTTTCGAGGTCACGGCACAGCTGTTTGCCCAGCATTTCGGGGACCGCATGCCGGTGACGGTGCTATACCGTCCGGCGCGCCAGCCCTGGCTGCGCGAGATCATGGAGCAGGCCCGCAGTCGGCCTGGGTTGCTCACCGCACCGACCACGCTCGCCGGGGTCAAACAGCTGATCAAGGCCCTCAAGCAGCGCCAGGGGGTGGGACTGTTGCCTGACCAGGTGCCGCCCGAGGGGCAGGGGGTCTGGGCACCTTTCTTCGGCCGTGACGCCTACACGATGACGCTGTCGGCCCGGCTGGCGCTGACAGCAGGGGCTCGCGTGTTGCTCATTTGGGGCAAACGCCTATCCTGGGGGCGAGGCTATCGGGTGTGTCTGCGACCCTTCCGCCCGGAGGCGGGCGGGCAGCTGTCGTCCGATCCGCAGGAGGCGGCGCACCAGATCAACCTCGCCATGGAGTCCCTGGTGCGGGAGTGTCCTGCCCAGTACCTGTGGTCCTACGACCGCTACAAGTCGCCGTCCGGGATCAGCCATGCGGCACGGCTGGAGGCCGAGCGCTCCTCATGACCGCTTCTTCAACTTCGCGCGGCCCGATCCTGAAGACCATGCTGAGCCTGGCGGTGCTGGGCATGTTGCGCGTTACGCGCCACCTGCCGCTGTCCTGGCTGCGTGCGCTGGGTGCGGTGCTGGGCTGGCTGTTGTACGCCCTGGTGGGCCGCCGCCGCCGCATCGCCGAGATCAACCTCGGGCTCTGTTTTCCCCAGCAGGGCGCGGCGCAGCGCCGGCGCATGGTGCGTCGGCATTTTGTGCTGTTTGCCCAGGCCTGGCTCGACCGAGGATGGCTTTGGCAGGGGCACCCGGAGCAGGTTCGCAGCCGCCTGCGCCTGCGCGGCGCGGTGCACGAGCTGCAGAGCACCGCCCCGACGCTGCTGTTCGCACCCCATTTCGTTGGCATGGATGCGGGCTGGATCGGGCTGACGGCCCATGTGGAGCGCCGTTTCTGTGGTCTGTACGCCCGCCAGCGCAACCCGGTGATGGACCAGTGGATGGCCGAAGGCCGGCGCCGCTTTGGCGAGCCGCACATCGTGGCCAAGAGCGCCGGGCTCAAGGCACTGGTCAGCGCGTTGCGGGCCGGGGAGCCGCTGTACTTGCTGCCCGACATGGACTATGGGCCCCGCGACTCGGTGTTCGTGCCGTTCTATGGGGTGACGGCGGCGACGATTCCCTCACTCTCCCGATTTGCGCGCATGGGAGGCGCGCGGGTGCTGCCCATCCTGAGTAGGCTGACGCCGGAGGGCTACGACATCACGGTGTTGCCTCCCTGGCAAGACTTTCCGACCGAGGACGTGGTGGCCGACACCGCGCGCATGAACCGGCTGCTGCAGGAGTGGATCGACGAAACACCCGAGCAGTACTACTGGGTGCACAAGCGTTTCAAGACCCGGCCAGCGGGTGAAGCCTCGTTCTATCGCTGAGTGTCAACGTCGCCGACATCGTCCGCAGGCGGCGGGGTGGTCGGGGCTTCATGGGCCCAGTCCCACAGCAGCAGCGCCACCTCGTCCAGGCCATGCTTCTTGAGCGCGGAAAACAGGCGGACCTCACCACCGCCGGCCTGCAGCTTCGCGATCGACAGCGCTTTGTTGGCCTCTGCGCGGTTGAGCTTGTCTGCCTTGGTCAACAGCACCAGAAACTTCAGACCGTCCTCGACGCGAGGGCGGATGATTTCCAGCAGGGCCTCATCCAGCTCGGTCAGCCCCAGGCGCGGGTCGCACAGCAGCACCACAGCACGCAGGTTTTCCCGCGTGACCAGGTAGTTGGCCATCACGCGCTGCCAGCGCAGCTTGGCCTCCTTCGGCACCGCGGCGTAGCCATAGCCCGGAAGATCGGCCAGCACCGCATCGGTGGTTCCCTGCTTGCCCAGTGCAAACAGGTTGATGCTTTGCGTGCGACCCGGCGTCTTGGAGGCGAAGGCCAAGCGCTTTTGCTGGGTCAGGGTGTTGATCGAGGTCGACTTGCCAGCGTTGGAGCGCCCGACGAAGGCGATTTCCGGCAGATCCAGGGCCGGCAGGTGCTCGAGCTGTGGCGCGGTGGTCAGGAATCGCGCCGTGTGTAGCCAGCCATGGGCGATCTTGGGGTCCGGGCGCGTGGGGCGCGGGGCGACGGAGGAGGTGGTGGGGGCGTGGGTCATCAGGGGTATTACCAATGGGCCATTGTAAAATCCTCCGGTTGCCTTCCGTTTCCCTGCGAATTCCAATCAACCCGACGCCGTCCCTGTGACGACAGCCCCAGACATGAAATTGCCTGCATCACTTCTTTGCGCCGCCGCAGCGGCCGTTCTGTCGTTCAGCGCTCATGCTCAGACCGCCAAGCCCGACCTTGCCAAGGGTGCTGCCCTGTATGGCCAGGTGTGCGTGGCCTGTCACGCGGCCGATGGCAACTCGACCACGCCCGCCAACCCCAAGCTCGCGCGTCAGCATCCCGAGTATCTGGTCAAGCAGCTGCAGGAGTTCAAGTCGGGCAAGCGCGACAACGCGGTGATGAAGGGGTTTGCTTCCGCCCTGTCCGACGAAGACATGCGCAATATCGCCTACTGGCTGGCCGACCAGAAGGCCACCACCGGTTTCGCTACCGAAAAGGACCTGGTCCGTGTCGGTGAGCGCATCTACCGGGGTGGTATCCAGGATCGCCAGATCGCCGCCTGCGCCGGCTGCCACGGTCCCACCGGTTCGGGCATTCCGGCACAGTACCCGCGTCTGTCGGGCCAGCACGCGGAATACACCCGCACCCAGCTCAATGCCTTCCGCGCCGGCACACGCAACAACAACGCCCAGATGACCGGCGTGGCCGCCAAGATGAACGACATGGAGATCAAGGCCGTGTCGGACTACATCGCCGGCCTGCGCTGACCGGATCACCCCCGCGATGTCCGGGGATATAAGCGACCAATAATATTTGGCGGGAAAATGCGGGTGCGATTGCATGCCGGTTGAACCGCCAGCCCACTGACGACTCACAACAGGGTGTGTTCTGGCTGTCCCGGAACCGCCCTGTTTCTGTTTTCAACGCCTTCATGACCGCTTCCACCCAAGGTTTCCAGCTCCGATCCGGTTCCCGTGTGCTCGGCAACATGGTGGAGCTGCTGTCGTCGATGCGGTTCGCGATCTCGCTGCTGACGGTCATCTGCATCGCTTCGGTGATCGGCACCGTGGTCAAGCAGCACGAACCGCTGAACAACTATGTCAACCAGTTCGGGCCATTCTGGGCCGAGGTATTTGGCAAGGCCGGCCTGTTCACGGTCTACAGCGTCTGGTGGTTCCTGCTGATCCTGGCGTTTCTGGTGATCAGCACTTCCCTGTGCATCGTCCGCAACACCCCCAAGATCTTTGCCGACTTCAAGGCCTTCAAGGAGAACATCCGCGAGCAGAGCCTGAAGTCCTTCCCGCACCGGGCGGAGAGCACGCTGGCCGAACCCCCGGAAGCGGCGGCGCACCGGGTGGGTCAGACCTTGCTGGCTTCCGGGTGGCGGGTGAAGTTGCAGTCGCGTGCGCTCTCTGACGGGCAAGGCTGGATGGTCGCGGCCAAGAAGGGTACGGCCAACAAGATCGGCTATCTGGCGGCGCACAGCGCCATCGTTCTGGTGTGCATCGGTGGTCTGCTGGATGGCGACCTGATCGTGCGGGCCCAGATGTGGTTCAACGGCAAGAGCTCGTTCAGCGGCGGCGGCATGATCGCCGATGTGCCGGCACAGCACCGCCTCTCGCCATCCAACCCGACCTTTCGCGGCAACCTGCTGGTGACCGAAGGCACCAGTTCGTCCACCGCCATCCTCAGCCAGTCCGACGGTGTGCTGCTGCAGGAGCTCCCTTTCTCTGTTGAGCTCAAGAAGTTCATCGTCGAGTACTACGACACCGGCATGCCCAAGCTGTTTGCCAGCGATATCGTGATCCACGACCACGAGACGGGTGAAAAGAAGCCCGCGCGTGTCGAGGTCAACCACCCGGCCAACCACCGTGGCATCAACATCTACCAGAGCAGCTTTGACGACGGTGGTTCGAAGGTGAGCCTGCAGGCCTACCCGATGGGCGCCGTGGTCGCTCCATTCGAGATTTCGGGGGTGATCGGTGGGTCGTCTTCGCTCACCAATGGCGACAGCAAGCTGACCCTGGAATACACCGGGCTTCGGGTCATCAACGTCGAGAATTTCAGCCAGGACGACAGCGCTGCCACCGATGTGCGCAAGGTCGACCTGCGCGAGTCGATCGAGAGCCGGCTGGGTTCGGGCCACAAGACGGTCACTGAAAAGAAGCTGCGCAATGTCGGCCCCAGCATCACCTACAAGCTGCGCGACGCGGCGGGGCAGGCGGTCGAGTTCCACAACTACATGCTGCCGATGGAGCTCGACGGCGCCCGGGTCTATCTGATGGGTGCCCGCGAAACTCCGTCTGAACCGATGCGCTATTTGCGCGTGCCGGTGGATGACAAGGACGGCATCGAAGGCTTCGTGCGTCTGCGCTCGGCACTGGCCGATCCGGCGATGCGGGCCCAGGCCGTCAAGCGCTACGCCGCGCTGGCCGTGGAGCCGGACAAGCCAGAGCTCGGCCAGGCGCTGGAGGCTTCGGCGCAACGGGCCATCAGCTTGTTTGCCGGTGCCGAGAAACTGCCACCCGCCAAGGACGCGCCCCCCGGGGCGGACGCCGAGATCCGTGGCGGCCTTCCGGCGGTGTCTGCATTCCTTGAATCCAACGTGCCCGAGGCCGAGCGTGAGCGCGCCAGCGAGGTATTGGTGCGTATCCTCAACGGCACTTTGTTTGAACTGGCTCAGCTGGGCCGGGAGAAGGCGGGTCTGGCGCCGCTGCCGCGGGACGACGCGACCCAGCAGTTCATGTCGCGCGCGGTGCTGAGTCTGAGCGACAGCTTCTACTACCCGGCGCCGATGACCTTCCAGCTCAAGGATTTCCAGCATGTGCAGGCCAGCGTATTCCAGGTGGCGCGCGCCCCTGGGCAGACCATCGTCTACCTGGGCTGCGTGTTGCTGATCCTTGGCGTGTTTGCGATGCTGTATGTGCGCGAACGCCGCGTCTGGATCTGGCTGGCGCCCGGTGCAGACGGCCACAGCCAGGCCTCCATGGCCCTTTCGTCCAACCGCAAGACGATGGAGTCGGACCAGGAGTTCGAACAGTTGAAGACCCAATTGCTGAAGGTGAATGCATGAACACTGCAACCCAGACCTTTGAACTGAAGAACAACCGGCAGGGCGCGGGCCTGGGCCCGGGTTTCCTCGCGAGCCGCACGGTGTGGGACTGGCTGTTCGCTGCCCTGGTGATCGGAGGGGCCGCTTGGGCGTTTGTGCGCTACGACGCCGCGATGGACATCTACGAAAAGTGGATCCTGGTGGGCACCGCTCCGGTGCTGATCTGGCTGGGCTGGTTCTGGCGCCCGATGAGCCGGCTGATGGCAGTGGTGGCAGTCCTGTCCTTGTTGGCGATCTGGCTTTATCTGCCACCGGACGGCGGGGCTGCTGTGCTGGCGCGAGCCGACACCGTGTTTTTGCTGAAGTACTTCATCTCCAGCCAGTCGGCCATTCTCTGGATGAGCATGCTGTTCTTCATGAGCACAGCGTTCTACTGGTTCGGCATGTTCTCGCGCGACGGCAACACCTTCGAGACGCTGGGGTCGCGCCTGGCCTGGGTGGCGGTGACGCTGGCCCTGGTCGGCACCATGGTGCGCTGGTTCGAGAGCCACCAGATCGGCCCCGACATCGGCCACATCCCGGTCAGCAACCTCTATGAAGTGTTCGTGCTGTTCTGCTGGATGACAGCGGCCTTTTATCTGTACTACGAGGACCAGTACAAGACGCGCTCCATGGGGGCTTTCGTGATGCTGGTGGTCAGCGCGGCGGTCGGTTTCCTGCTCTGGTACACGGTGGTGCGCGAAGCGCACCAGATCCAGCCGCTCGTGCCGGCGCTCAAGAGCTGGTGGATGAAGCTGCATGTGCCGGCCAACTTCATCGGCTACGGCACCTTCGCGATTTCGGCCATGCTGGCCTTTGCCTACCTGATCAAGCAAAGTGCCGCCGAGACCCGCTGGTACAAGCTGGCGCCGCTGTTCGTTCTGGGGGTGGTGCTGTGCTTTGAACCCATCGTGTTCCGCCAGGGCGCGGCCGAGAAGGGCGGCAGCTATTGGTTCATTTATTTCGGCATTTCGGCCCTGATCGTCGGTGGCATCCTGGCGGCGCGCGGTCGCATTGCGGCGCGCCTGCCCAGCTTCGAGGTGCTGGACGACGTGATGTACAAAGCCATCGCGGTCGGCTTCGCCTTTTTCACCATCGCCACCGTGCTCGGTGCCTTCTGGGCCGCCGAGGCTTGGGGGGGCTACTGGAGCTGGGACCCCAAGGAAACCTGGGCCCTGATCGTCTGGCTGAACTACGCCGCTTGGCTGCACATGCGCCTGATGAAGGGGCTGCGCGGCACGGTCGCGGCCTGGTGGGCGCTGGTCGGCCTGGCGGTGACCACGTTTGCGTTCCTGGGCGTGAACATGTTCCTGTCGGGGCTTCACAGCTACGGCGAGCTCTGATCGCCGAACTTGTAAGAAACTGGCGGCTCCCACGACGGATGTCCATCCTCAGGAGCACGCCATGATCGTCCGGCCCACCGACAACGGTTTCCAACACCTCGTTCCCAGCGAAATCACCTCACGCAGCGCCTACCTCGGTCGACGGGAGTGGATGCAGCGCATGGCGCTGGGGGCGGGCGGTGCGGTGCTCGCTGCTTGGGCCTCGCGCGATGCGCTGGCTCAGACCGCAGTCGGTCGGCCTGGCAAGCTGTTGCCTCTTCCGTCCGTGCGGTCTTCGGTCGCGGGTGCCATGGCCACCGACAAGGTCACCGCCTACGAACACGCCAGCACCTACAACAACTTTTACGAGTTCGGCACAGACAAATCCGACCCGGCGGCGTATGCGAAGACCCTGAAACCGCGCCCCTGGACCGTGTCGGTCGAGGGACTGGTCAACAAGCCGCGGACCTTCGGTATTGACGACCTGATGAAGCTGGCACCGATGGAAGAGCGCATCTACCGCCTGCGCTGCGTCGAAGGCTGGTCGATGGTGATCCCCTGGGTGGGCTTTTCGCTGGCTGAGTTGATCCGCCAGGTGGAGCCCCAGGGCAGTGCCAAGTACGTCGAGTTCGTGACCTTGGCCGATCGCAATACGATGCCCGGTGTCACCTCGAATGTGCTGCTCTGGCCGTATGTGGAGGGTCTGCGCATGGACGAGGCTCGCCACCCGCTGACCCTCCTGGCTTTTGGCATGTATGGCGAGGTGCTGCCGAACCAGAACGGAGCGCCGGTGCGGCTGGTCGTGCCGTGGAAATACGGTTTCAAGAGCGGCAAGTCGCTGGTGAAGATCCGGTTCGTGGAGAAAGAGCCGAAGACCGCGTGGAACATCGCAGCGCCACAGGAGTACGGCTTCTATTCCAACGTGAACCCGGATGTGCCGCACCCGCGCTGGAGCCAGGCGACCGAGCGCCGAATCGGCGACGAGGGCGGTCTCCTCGCCAAGCGGCGCAAGACCGAGCGCTTCAATGGCTATGAGGCGCAGGTCGGGTCTCTCTACGCCGGCATGGACCTCAAGAAGTTCTACTGATGCGCTGGCTGGGCCACCCGGCGGTCAAGCCGGTGGTGTTTGTGTTGTGGCTGCTGCCTGCGGCGTGGCTGGTATGGGCGGCGTTCAATGACCAGCTCGGCGCCAACCCGGCCGAGGCGTTGATCCGTTCGCTGGGCGACTGGAGTCTGCGCGCGCTGGTGCTGGTGTTGATCGTCACGCCGCTGCGCGTGTGGCTGGGCTGGCCGCAGCTGGCGCGGTTGCGCCGCATGCTGGGGTTGTTTGTGTTCTTTTATGCCAGCCTGCACTGGCTGGCCTACGCCTGGTTCGACATGGGTTTCGTGTGGCGGGACATCGTGGCCGACGTGCCCAAGCGGCCGTTCATCCTGGTCGGGACACTCGGCTGGCTGCTGTTGCTGGTGCTGGCGGCCACGTCGTTCAACCGGGCGATTCGCTGGCTTGGGGCTGCCCGATGGCAGGCCTTGCACCGCTCCGTCTATGCCGTCGCCGCGCTGGCGGTGCTGCACTTCTTCTGGATGCGGGCGGGCAAGCAGGACTTTGCGGAAGTCGCTGTGTATGCCGCGATTTTCGGCGGTCTGCTGGGATGGCGGCTGCGGCGCTGGCTCAGGCGCCCCCTGCAGGGCTCGCAAGCGAGTGGGCAAGTCAGCGTGCGGGAGCGGTAGTGTTCTCGACAGGTTCGGGTGTTGCCGGGTTGTTCGCCGCAGCAGGCGTGGCGGGCTTCGCTCCGGCGGGAGCCGCAGCCTTGGGGGCCGGCATGTAGAGAGGGCCCTTCTGGCCACAACCCGCGATCACCGTCGAAGCGACCAGCAAGGCCACGGTCGACCATGCTCTGCAACGGGAGATACGGCCACCTACAATGGTTTCGTTCGACATAGTGGTGGCATTGTAATGACCGATTCCGAATACATGAACCTGGCCGAAGCGCTCCTCAAGGCCGTGGAGCGCAGCTGCGACCGCATCAACGATGAGAGCGATGCCGACCTGGACAATCAGCGGGTGGGAGGGATGATTACGCTGACGTTTTCCAACCGCAGCCAGATCATCATCAATCTGCAGAAACCGCTGCATGAGGTCTGGATGGCTGCGCGCGCGGGAGGGTTCCACTACCGGTGGGATGGCGCCCAATGGATCGATACCAAAGGGCATGGTGAGTTTTTCGACCATTTGTCGCGCTGCGCCAGCGAACAGGCGGCGGAGCCGCTGCGCTTCAGTTCCTGAACAGATCCAAGATGCTGCGCCGGTCCTCGCCCTCGGCAGGCGGCTTGCCTGTGTCGCCCGCGTCCTGATCGCCCGAGCCGGGGTCTCCGGTCGATGTGGAACCTGGCCAGGGGTCGTTCAGCCCCAGTCCGCGCACGCCACGGCCCGGACCGTATTCCTCGTAGTACCACTCGTTGCCGACGTGGATCACCCCGGCCGGGGCCTCGATCTCAGCTACCGGCACACCCTTGAGTGCCTCTGACATATAGGAAATCCAGATCGGCAGGCTGAGGCCACCACCGGTTTCGCGGCTGCCCAGGTTGCGTGGCGTGTCGTAGCCGACCCAGGCGGCCGCCACCACGGTGGGCTGGTAGCCGACAAACCAGGCATCCATCGAATCGTTGGTGGTGCCGGTCTTGCCATACAGGTCGGGGCGCTTGAGAACGGCCTGGGCACGCGCCGCCGTGCCCGAGCGCGTGATCTCCTGCAACAGATTGCTCATGACAAATGCGTTGCGTGGTTCGATGGCTCGCTGCGATTCGGCGGGAGCCTCGGGCTGGCTTTCGTACAGCACCCGCCCCTTGTGCTCGACCACCTTGGTGATCAGCGAGGGTGTCACCCGATAGCCGCCATTGGCGAACACGGCGTATCCGGCCGCCATCTGCATGGGGGTGACGGCGCCGGCGCCCAGGGCCATGGTGAGATACGGCGGGTGCTTGTCGGCCTCGAAGCCAAAACGGGTTACCCATTCCTGGGCGCTTTGTGTGCCTACGAGCTGCAGCACACGGATGGAGACCATGTTCTTGGAGCGCGCCAATGCGCGCCGGACCGACATCGGCCCTTCAAACTGACCATCGTAGTTCTTGGGTTCCCAGGGCTTGCCGCCGGTTTCCGCGGCGGAATAGAACAGTGGTGCGTCGTTCACCACCGTCGTCGGTGTCACTCCCTTTTCCAGCGCTGCCGAGTACACGAATGGTTTGAAGCTGGAGCCGGGTTGGCGCCAGGCCTGCGTCACGTGGTTGAACTTGTTTTTCTGAAAATCGAAACCACCCACCAGGGCACGAATCGCACCGTTGCGAGGGTCCAGCGCCACAAACGCAGACTCCACCTCCGGCAACTGTGAAATCCGCCAAGCGTTGTTCGGCCCTTTGACCACCCGAATGACCGCACCAGGCCGGATGCGGACATTCGGCGCTGCGCGCTCGCTCAAGCCCGACGCTGCAGGGCGCAAACCTTCTCCCGTGATCTCAAAGGGGTCGCCGTCCTGCCGGATGGCCACCACCTTGCGCGGGCTGACGGACAGCACCACGGCCGACAGCAGATCATCGTTGTCGGGACGCTCGTTGAGGGCATCATCGATGGCATCCGCCTGTGCGGTTTTGTCTTCGGGCAGGGTGACGAACTGTTCGGGGCCGCGGTATGCCTGACGGCGCTCGTAGTCCAAGATGCCCTGGCGCAATGCACGATAGGCCGCTTCCTGTTCGTTGGCCTTCAGGCTGGTGGTGACCACCAGGCCGCGGGTGTAGGCCTCTTCGCCGTATTGCTGGACCATGGCCTGGCGGACCATCTCGGCCACGTATTCGGCATGCACCTTGAGCTGGACATGCATGGGTCGAAGCTTGAGTTGCTCGGCCTTGGCTTGCTGCGCCTCGTCGGCGGTGATGAAGCCGTTTTCCAGCATCCGGTCAATGATGTAGAGCTGCCGGGTGCGGGCCCGCTTCGGATTGCTGATCGGGTTGTAGGCCGATGGGGCCTTGGGCAGGCCAGCCAGCATAGCTGCCTCGGCGATGGTGACATCCTTGAGCTGCTTGCCGAAATAGGTCTGAGCTGCGGTGGAGAACCCGTACGCGCGCTGACCCAGGAAGATCTGGTTCATATAAATCTCAAGGATTTGCTCCTTGGTCAGCAGATGCTCCAGCTTGAATGTCAGCAGCACCTCGTAGATCTTGCGGGTATAGCTCTTTTCTGCGGAGAGATAGACGTTCCGCGCCACCTGCATCGTGATGGTGGAGGCGCCCTGACTTTTGGCCTGTCCCAGATTGGCGAGCGCCGCTCTTAGCATGCCCCGATAGTCAACCCCGCTGTGCTCGAAGAATCGGGAGTCTTCGATGGCCAGCACCGCATTCTTCATGACGTCCGGAATGTCCTTGATGGACAGCAGATTTCGTCGCTCCTCTCCGAACTCCCCGATCAGTTGGCCATCAGCGGTGAGCACGCGCAGCGGCAACTTCGGCCGGTAGTCGGCCAGGTCTGCTACGTCAGGGAGATTGGGGTAGGCCACCGCCAGCGCCAACCCCACGCCCATCAGCACCGCCAACGTTGACGCGACCGCAAGCCCGGCGAGGGTGGCCAACCCCTTGCCAATCCATCGAAGCACGAGGGGCGCACCGGTCGGGTTGTCGGGTCGTGATGCGTCGGTTTCTTGGGCCATGCGTTGGTTGGAAAGCTGGGTTGGAACATCGAAACTCAGGCCCCTGAGTGACGACCCGGAACACTGGCTCCATATTGTCGGCGGTCAGGGCTTGCCGCGGTCTTGGGGGTGGTGTTCCCCGGTCTGCCCCCGACTTTTTGCGTATGCTTTTGACAACGTTTCTGTTTGTGCCAAACATGTAAATTCTTTGCTGCACAAGGGGCTTGCTGCTAGCATTGAAGTGATTTCTTAAGTCCGGCGCCCTCTGGCGCCACCATTTCTGGGGGCCACCTTGATCTCATTGGGGTCGTTTTTCAGCCGGGATCCGGCGCCGCTGCTGGGCATCGATGTGAGCTCGTCGAGTGTCAAGCTGGTTGAACTGGGCCGCAACCGATCTGGAGATCTGGTTCTTGAGCGATGCGCCATTGAGCCACTGGAGCGGGGCTGGATCACCGATGGCAACATCGAAAAGTTCGACGAGGTGGCGGAGGCGGTTCGCCGGGTGGTGCGCAAGAGCGGCAGCAAGACAAAAAACGTCGCTATGGCTCTGCCGGCATCGGCTGTGATCACCAAAAAAATTGTGCTGCCCGGCGGCCTGTCGGATAAGGAGCTGGAGGCTCAGGTTGAGTCCGAGGCCAATCAGTACATCCCGTTCTCACTTGACGAAGTGAGCTTGGACTTCTGTGTGATTGGTCCGAGTGCCAATTCCGTCGGGGATGCCGAGGTGTTGATTGCAGCATCTCGCAAGGAAAAGGTGTCTGATCGCCAAGGCCTCGCTGAAGCAGCTGGGCTGAAGCCGGTGATCATGGATGTGGAGCCCTTTGCCTCCCGGATGGCTGCGGGCCGTGTGATCGAGACGCTGCCCAACCAGGGTGTCGACTCACTGGTTGCACTGTTTGAAGTGGGTGCGATGACCACGAGCATGCAGGTGATGCGCAACGACGATGTGTTGTATGAGCGTGACCAGGCGTTTGGCGGTGCGCAGCTGACGCAACTGATTGTTCGACAGTACGGGTTTTCTGCCGATGAGGCGGAAGCGAAAAAACGTTCGGGTGATCTGCCGGACGACTATCGATCTGCTGTTTTGGAGCCGTTCATCGAGAGCATGGCTCAAGAGGTTGGCAGGGCGCTCCAGTTCTTCTTTACCAGCACTCCACACAACAAAGTGGATCACATCTTGCTGGCTGGTGGAAGTGCCGCACTGCCCGGATTGACTGAAGCTGTGACCCATCAAACCTCCTTTGCGTGCATGGTGATCAACCCGTTTGACGGCATGGAAATGGCGTCCTCGGTTCAAGCAAGAAAGATCGCCAGGGAGGCCCCCTCCTATCTCACCTCCACCGGTCTGGCCTTGCGGAGGTTTCACCAATGATTCTCATCAACCTGCTGCCGCACCGAGAAGCAACTCGAAAGCGGCGGAAAGAGCAGTTCTTCACCCAGTTGGGTTTGTCTGCTTTGCTCGGCGGCATCATTTGTGGAGCGGTGTACACGTGGTACCAGGGTCGAATCGCCGACCAGCAGGCACGCAACGCATTCTTGAAGCAGGAATCCGCGCGCTTGGACGCTGAGATCAAGGACATTGCGACTTTGCAGGCACAGATTGCCTCGCTTCGCGCTCGTCAAACAGCGGTTGAAGATCTGCAAGCGGACCGCAACATGCCGGTCCACTTGTTGGAGGAGTTGGTGAGCGAGCTGCCCGACGGTATCTATTTGCGAAGCATGAAGCAGGAAAACCAAAGCGTGCTGTTGATGGGGACGGCTCAATCGCAGGAGCGGGTATCCGATTTTCTGCGCAGTCTTTCGACGAAGACCAAGTGGCTGGTCAAGCCGGAACTTGTTGAAATCGTTGCTTCTAGGGCTTCGGCATCTGACAAAGAACAGCGTCGGGTGTCCAACTTCACGATCCGTGCCATGCTGAATCGTCCTTCTAGTGCCTCCAAGGCAACTGAATCGACTGAGGCCAAACCGCCCAAGCCGGCAGCGCGAGCTGCCGCTGCGAGCAAAGTCTGAGGGTTCTCCAAAATGGCCAAACCCTCCAAGGTCTCGGTTGACCTCAAATCAGTCCAAGAAAAGCTGCGTGTCCAGTTCTCTGGACTGGACCCTAACGATCCGTCCCAATGGCCAGCACTGCCGAGGAACCTGCTCTTCATCGTGGTTTGTGTTGCTGTTATTGCCGCGCTCTGGTTCACATGGCTCAAATCTGTTGATGAGGAGCTTTTGACCGAACAGTCTCGCGAGCAGACGCTTCGTGACGAGTATCGAAAGAAGCTGGTGCAGGCGGTTAATCTGGATGCATTGAAAAAGCAGTTGGAACAGGTGCAGCAATACGTTGCACAGTTGGAGAAGCAGCTTCCGAGCAAGGCTGAAATGGATGCGCTTCTGTCTGACATCAACCAGGCGGGATTGGGTAGAAGTTTGCAGTTTGAGCTGTTCCGTCCTGGTCAAGTTTCTGTCAAGGAATACTATGCAGAGCTGCCTATCACTGTCAGAGTCACCGGTGGCTACCATGACATCGGACTTTTCGCTGCGGATATTGCCAATTTGTCCCGCATCGTGACATTGAACAACTTGGCGATCGTTCCTGTGAAAGACAGAGATGGCTTTTTAACTCTTGACTGCGTGGCCAAGACTTTCAGGTACCTTGATCCGGAGGAGGTTGCTATGCAGCAAAAAGCGACCCCAGGGAAGAAGCCTGCAGGCAAAAAGACGACCGAGGCAGCCAAATGAGTACCAGATATTTTGTCGGAGGGGGTTTGATATTGGCATTGACTTTGGGAGTTGCGGGCTGTGCGGACTCTGACCAGGAGGAACTCAGTGCATGGATGCAGCGAGAGCGAAACTCCATAAAGCCGGATGTCAAGCCAATTCCTGAGCCTACCAAATTTGAGCCATATGCTTATGGTGGGGAGCGTTTTGTTGAGCCATTCAGCAGTGAAAAGCTTGCCAGTATTCTGAAAAGCGGGCAGGCATTGCCGTCTGGCCAGTCTGCACTGATTGAGCCCGAGCTCAATCGGAGGAAACAACCTCTTGAGGCATTTCCTCTTGATACCATGAAGATGGTGGGCAGTCTGAATCGAAGTGGTCAACTTGTCGGACTTTTGAAGGTCGGTGCTCTGCTGTATCAGGTAACTCCAGGAAGCTATCTGGGTCAGAACTACGGGCGCATCTTGAAAATTGAAGAAAACCAGATTGTTCTGCGTGAAATCGTGCAGGACGCGGCTGGTGAGTGGATTGAGCGACCTGCGGCACTGCAGTTACAAGAGGAATCGACCAAATGAAAAAAATGCATCAGGTGGCGTTACTTGGCGGGCGCCAGAACGTTCTGCGTGGTTTGTCACTGTTTGCAGGCTTCTTGCTGGCCTGCACCATTGCTTATGCGCAAAATTCCATCCAGTCACTGACGGGCAGCGTTCAGTCGGGGGCTGAGGTGATTCGTATTGAAACCGCTGAGCCGCTGAGTGCAGTTCCTTCTGGGTTCACGATTCAGTCCCCTGCACGCATTGCCTTGGACTTCCCGGGTGTAGTCAATGGGATCGGGCGCAGTGCACTGGATATCGGTCAAGGCAATATCCGCTCTGCCAATGTTGTACAAGCGGTAGATCGGACCAGGGTGGTCATCAATCTCAAGCAACCGTCGACATACCAAGCCAAGCTGGATGGCAAGACATTGCTGCTGGTTCTGGATGGATCATCTTCTGCTTCGTCGGCACCTGTTGCACAGAGTGCACCTGCGGCATTTGCACCATCAGGAAACGCAGATCCCGCAGCGCTCAAGGACATCGACTTTCGTCGTGGGGTTGGCAATTCCGGACGGGTTGTGGTCGAGCTCGCAAACAGTCAGACAGGCGTAGATATCCGACAACAGGGCAAAGATCTGGTGGTCGACTTCCTCAAGACCACACTTCCGGAAGGATTGCGGAGAAAACTGGATGTGACCGATTTCGGTACTCCGGTTCAGTCGGTTGTGACGAGCCAGGTGGGTGATAGGGTGCGCATGCTGGTGACCCCGACGGGTCTGTGGGAGCATTCCGCGTACCAGAGTGACAACCAGTTTGTGCTGGAAATTCGGGAGCAGAAGCTGGATCCTTCCAAGCTGACTCAGGGGCCGGGTTACAACGGGGAAAAGTTGTCGCTCAACTTTCAAAACATCGAGGTTCGCTCCCTGTTGCAGGTGATCGCCGATTTCACCAACTTCAACGTGGTGACTTCCGATTCCGTTTCTGGTGCTGTGACCTTGCGTCTCAAAGATGTCCCTTGGGATCAGGCTTTGGACATCATCCTGCAGGCCAAAGGTCTGGGAATGCGTAAGAGCGGCAACGTGCTCTGGATTGCTCCGAAGGATGAAATCGCAGCGCGAGAGAAGCAGGAGCTTGAGTCCAAGGCATCTGTCGAGAGTTTGGAAACTCTGCGCACGCAGGGCTTCCAGATGAATTACGCCAAAGCCAGTGACATTGCTGGGCAAATCACCGGTGCTGGTGCCGCTGGTGGCGGCGCCAGTGCCCGCATCCTTTCCCCGCGAGGAAGTGTCATCGCTGAGCCTCGAACGAACCAGCTATTCGTGACAGATATTCCTTCCAAACTTGAGCAGGTTCAGCAACTGATCGCCAAACTGGATATCCCTGTTCGTCAAGTGTTGATCGAGGCGCGCATTGTGGAAGCCGACGACCGCTTCGGCCGGTCGCTGGGCGTGCGCCTGGGGGGCAGTGACTTGCGTGGTGTCCGCGGAGGTGAAGCGGGATACCCGGTGAGTGGCCCCAACCGGGTGGCCATTGGTGGCAGCTACAACGCTGTGTCCAGCACCACGGTCGAATCAGAAAACACACTGGATACCGTCAACACGAGCTTTGTCAACCTGCCTTCGACGGGCGCTGGCGGCTTCCTGCCTGCTGCGTTTGCTGTGTCACTGTTCAGTTCCGCCGCCAACCGTTTCCTGAATCTTGAGATCTCGGCACTGGAGGCGGATGGTCGGGGCAAAATTGTTTCTAGCCCGCGTGTCGTGACAGCCGATCAGGTCAAAGCGCTGATCGAGCAGGGCACGGAGTTCCCCTACCAAACGGCCACATCCAGTGGTGCTACAGCGGTAGCTTTCCGCAAGGCCAACCTCAAACTGGAAGTGACTCCCCAGATCACGCCGGAAGGCAACATCATTCTGGACGTCGATATCAACAAGGACAGCCGTGGCGAAACGACGGCGGCCGGCATCGCCATCAACACCAAGCATGTGCAGACACAGGTGCTGGTGGAGAACGGTGGAACGGTGGTGATCGGTGGCATCTTCACTGAAGAGGAGACCGAGGACGTGGCCAAGGTGCCTCTTTTCGGAGATCTGCCGATTGTCGGAAATCTGTTCAAGAACAAGAACAAGTCGTCGCGTAAGCAGGAGTTGCTGATCTTCATTACGCCGCGTTCCATCACCGAAGGCGCCATGGCGCGACGCTGAACTGACTGAATTTAGGAGTTACGCATGCTGAAAAAAACGGTGCAGGTTGCAGGAAGTCTTGTTGTAGTGATCGGTCTGGTGTCTTGTGGAGGGGGTGGAGACATTGCGGGAGACTCGACGGACTTCTCTGTTAGTCCTGATGAAGCCAAGTTGACAGTGATTTCTGCAACCGGTAGTTGTGCCAGTGCGGCAAATGAAGATCCCGTTGTTTTCACGATCATTGGTGGACAGGCGCCTTTTCGCATTGTCAATGCGAATCCCAGTGGGTTGATTGTTGACAAGACGGAGGCGACCGGGAAAGATCCAAAGTTTACGGTTCGGCCGACCGGGCAATGTGGTGACCCGTTTGTGATTACCGTTTTGGATTACCACTCCAGAACAGCTACTGTCGAATACACGGTGGAAGCCGAGAAGCCCGACGAGGAAACCACACCTACAGAGTGACAGTAGGTCCTGGCAGATTTCAGGATATTGAGAGGCGCTTGCTATCTTTTTATGGGTGGCAGGCGCATTGACTTTCATGAGTTGATCACTTGTCCTCCATCGCACTGATCGGTTTGCCTGGCTCTGGCAAATCGACCATTGGCCGGCAGCTGGCGCGCCGGCTTTTACTTTCGTTTGCTGATTCCGACCATGTGATCGAGCATCGTCTGGGTTGCTCCATCCGGGAGTTTTTCGAGCGCGAGGGTGAAGACAGATTCAGGGACATCGAGGAATCGGTGATCGATGAGCTCTCCCAAGGGCAGGACTGTGTGCTCTCGACAGGCGGTGGCGCCGTTTTGCGTCCGGCCAACCGGCAGCGGCTTCATGATCGTTGTCAGGTGGTTTACCTTCGTTCTTCACCAGAAGAGGTGTTTCGCCGTTTGCGACATGATCGCAACCGGCCGTTGCTTCAGGTGGCCGATCCCCTGCAGCGGCTCAAGGACCTGTACGCCGCGCGCGATCCCCTGTACCGGGAGGCTGCGCACTATGTCATCGATACGGGCCGACCGTCAGTGGCCACGCTGGTGAACATGATCGTCATGCAGCTGGAGCTTGCGCCAGGGGCTGCTGCGCGAGGTGGACCCGGCCCCGTTTGACTTTGCCGGTCTTTTCAGGCGGGCAATTCCTGGCCCTACACTTGGGTCATGCACAGAGATCTTTCGCTTTTGGGTGTCGAACAGGTGGTCATCGACCTGGGTGACCGCAGCTATTGCATCGACATCGCGGCAGGCTTGCTTGATCGGGCCGACGCCTTCTCGGGGCTGCCGTCGGCCTCCGCCGCCATGATCGTGACGAACGAAACCGTGGCGCCCATCTACTTGGAGCGACTAAGGGGCTCGCTTGCGCCGCACTACCGCACAGTCCTGCATGTGGTGCTACCTGACGGTGAGTCCTTCAAGACCTGGGACACGCTGAATCTGATCTTCGATGCGCTGTTGGGCGCTGCGTGTGACCGGAAAACGGTGCTGTTTGCCCTTGGGGGCGGTGTGGTGGGCGACGTGACCGGTTTCGCCGCTGCCGCGTTCATGAGAGGCGTGCCCTTTGTGCAGGTGCCCACCACTTTGCTGGCCCAGGTGGATTCTTCGGTGGGCGGCAAGACGGCGATCAACCACCCGTTGGGCAAGAACATGATCGGCGCTTTCTATCAACCTCAGAGGGTGTTGTGCGATCTGGCGACGCTCGATACCCTGCCGGAGCGCGAGTTGAGTGCGGGGCTGGCCGAAGTGATCAAGTACGGGCCGATCGCCGACATGGCGTTTCTGGACTGGATCGAGCGCAACATGGGGGCGTTGCGCAAGCGGGACCCGCAGGCCTTGGCACACGCGGTCAAGCGCAGCTGCCAGATCAAGGCAGAGGTGGTGGGGCAGGACGAGCGGGAGTCGGGGTTGAGGGCAATCCTGAACTTTGGGCATACCTTCGGCCATGCGATTGAGGCGGGCATGGGCTACGGCGCCTGGTTGCATGGTGAAGCGGTGGGCTGCGGCATGGTGATGGCCACCCGGCTTTCTGCGCGTATGGGGCTTGTCGACAACGCGTTTGTCGAGCGCATCAAGGCGGTGGTAGAGGCCGCCGGACTGCCGGTTCATGCGCCTGTGCTGGATGGAGCCGATAACGTGGGTCGCTACCTGTCCCTGATGAAACTGGACAAGAAGTCAGAGGCGGGCGAGATCCGGTTCGTGTTGGTGGACGGAAGCGGGAGGGCCCTGATGAAGGGTGCACCCGACGCGGTGGTGGGTGAGGTGATTGTCGAAAGCTGCGTCGCTTGAGACGCTGGTGCTCGTGCTGACGCCCAAGATGGCCATGTCGTCAACGCCGCGGCAGAAGCTGTTGGCGTCCTATGCGGCTGAACCGGCGTGCAGCCGGGGGCGCCGCTTTGCGGAGCCTGAAGCACCCACCCGCTCTGTATTCCAGCGCGACCGCGACCGGATCATCCATTCCACCGCGTTCCGGCGCCTCGTCTACAAGACACAGGTCTTCCTGAACCACGAAGGCGATCTGTTCCGCACCCGTCTGACGCATTCCCTGGAGGTGGCGCAGTTGGGGCGCAGCATCGCTCGCACGTTGGGTTTGAATGAGGACCTGGTCGAGGCGATCGCCTTGGCCCATGATCTGGGCCACACGCCTTTCGGCCATGCGGGTCAGGATGCGCTCAATGCGTCGATGAAGGCCGCACGCCCGGACGTGCCCACGGCCGACGAGGCGGACTGGGGCTTCGAGCACAACCTGCAGAGCCTGCGGGTGGTCGATGCGCTGGAGGAGCGTTATCCGGCGTTTGATGGACTGAACCTGACGTTCGAGACACGGGAGGGCATCCTCAAGCACTGCTCAAAAGTCCATGCCGAGCGCTTGCTCAAGGCCGAACCGGGGGGGGTGGCGCAGCGGTTCGTGTCGGGAGGCTGCCCGTCGCTGGAGGCGCAGCTCTGCAATCTGGCCGATGAAATCGCCTACAACGCCCACGACATCGACGACGGTGTGCGTTCCGGATTGCTGACACTGGAACAGATCTCCGAGGTACCCCTGTTCGACCGCTATCGCCGCCAGGCCCTGAGCGCACACCCCGAGCTGGGTGGGCGTCGCCTGCTGTTCGAGTCAATCCGGCTGATGCTCAGCGACCAAGTCTACGACGTGATCGATACGACGCGGGCACGCATCGAGGCCTCGGGAGTGGAGACTATCGATCAGGTACGCGCTCAGGCGCGTCCGCTGGTGGGCTTCTCCGATGCGATGAGGGCCGAATCGCAGACGCTCAAACACTTCCTGTTGCGCAACCTGTATCGCCATCCTCAGGTGATGGCCACCACGGAACGGGCGGCCCAGGTGGTCACGGAGCTGTTTTCAATGTACCTCGAGCGCCCGGACGAGTGGCCGAATTCGCCGCTCAAGGCCCGCCAGCCAGCGCGGGCGGTGGCGGACTACATCGCCGGCATGACGGACCGCTTTGCCATCCGCGAACACCAGCGCCTCAGCGGGCGGGTGCTGTTTCCATGAGCCGTCCATGAACCACCCGGCGTCTCCCGTGCGTCTCGGCAGCGCTGATGGTCAGGGTGTGGCCCTGGTGGTGGTCGGTGTCGGCGTTTGCTCCGCGTTGCACGTGGGCAAGCTGCCGGTGGCCATCCCGTATCTCCAAGCCGAGCTGGCGCTGAACCTGGTGCAGGCCGGTTTTTTGCTGTCGCTGGTGCAGCTGGCGGGTCTGTCGCTAGGTCTTGTCGTCGGGCTGCTGGCCGACCGGTTGGGCCCGCGCAGGTTGATGCTTGCGGGATTGTGCGTGCTGGCCGCGGGCAGTGCTGGTGGAGCGCTGGCGCCTGACGTCAATCGGCTGCTGGTGTTCCGGGTGGTGGAGGGTGCTGGATTCCTTTTGACGGTGCTGCCGGCGCCGGGTCTGCTGAGATTGCATCTGCACGACCCGGTGCGCCTGTCCCGGGCGCTGGGCTGGTGGGGCACCTACATGCCGATGGGCACCGCAGTGGCGCTGCTGCTGGGCGTGCCGCTGATGGCCTGGTCGGGCTGGCGCGCCACCTGGTGGCTGCTGGCATTGTTCAGTCTGGCGGCGGCGGCCTGGCTGGCGCTGAGGGTGCCGACTTCGGTGTCCGGCCCCTCGGATGTGGGGGCTGCAGGGGCATCGTCCCTCTGGCCGCGACTGAAGCGAACCTTGCGGGCACCGGGTCCCTGGCTGGTGGCTTTGGGCTTTCTTCTCTATTCGGGCCAGTGGCTGGCGGTCATCGGCTTTCTGCCCACGATCTATGTTCAGGCTGGTCTCGGCGCTGCAGAAGTGGCGGCGCTGAGCGCGTTGGCTGCGGCGGTGAACATGTTGGGCAATGTGGCTGCGGGGCGCTGGCTGGCTCGGAGAGCGCGTCCCGGGGCGCTGGTGGCGTTGGGATATGGCGCGATGGCGGCCGGGTCAGTGGTCACCTTTGGTGCGGTGGGGCATCCGGTGCTGCAGTACCTGGCGGTATTGCTCTTTTCGTCTGTCGGGGGACTCATTCCGGGCACGCTGTTTGGCGTGGCGGTGGTGCTGGCCCCGGGCCGGGATACGGTGTCGACCACCGTTGGCTGGATGCAGCAGTTCTCTGCCCTTGGTCAGTTCATCGGTCCGCCCGCGGTGGCCTGGTGGGTGACCCGGATGGGTGGCTGGCAGTGGACCTGGGTGCTGACGGGGGCATGCTCCCTGTTGGGCTTGCTGCTGGCTGTGCGGCTGCAGCGGGAGTGGACTGCACGGCACGGGGTCGCGGCCGACTGAGGGGCGATACACTGCCGCCGATGAGGGTGCGCGCCAACGCCGCCCAGGGCAGGACCAAGAGGACGAAACCCATGAGCTATCTCCAGCAGCTCAAACGACAGGCGCAGGCCCGCCAGGCCGAGCAGGGCGAACAGCAGCACGGGCTGGAAGCCCGCACTGCGGCCACCGAAGCGGCCTGCCAGGTGGTCTGGAATTACCTATCTGAGCTGGCTCGCCAGTTGAGCGTGATCCAGCCGCCGGCGCAGCGGTTGGGGCTCGATCACAAGCACCTCTGGCCCGGCATGCGGCAACACGACTTCCGGTTCGATGCCCGGAAGAAGCGCCTGCGCGACCGCGAAGTGTTCGACTATTTGGCGCTGGGCTGGAAGCTGGGGCCCCGCGAGGGCGAAGTGCGTCGCGGCCGGGTGAGCGTCAACTTCCCGCCAGACCTGGAGCGGGTCCAGAAGCGCCTGGCCGCGGGCCATGTGGTGCATGAGCGCATCGAGCAACGGCACCCCGAGTCCAATGCCCTGCTGGCGCTGGTCTTTGACTTTGAGATGGCAGCACGGGCAAGCGTGATGGTGACAGCCGACCACGACGCTGCGCTGCTGCGGTTCCGGCTGGCTTGCGTCGGCGGTATGGAGGTTGTGACGACCGAACTGCCGGTGGGTCAGGTGAACCCGGCGCGGCTGGACGAATTGGCGCGTCTGATCGTGGGAGAGCCCAGCCAGTTTCTGTAAGGCGATTGACGACCTCAGGGACATAATCGGGGTCGGATTCCAACGGAGACTGTTGTGGCTCGACTGGCCCGCCTGACCCTGTCCGGGCAGGTTCATCATGTATTGCACCGTGGCAACAACCGGCAGGCCATCGTGCTGGACGACACCGATCGCGAGACCCTGCTGGACTTGCTCTGGGCTCGGGCCCAACAGCTGAAGGTGGCGGTGCACGCCTATGTGCTGATGCCGGACCACTTCCAGTTGCTGTGCACACCCTCGACCACCGACGGCGTGCCCCGCCTGATGCAGGGTGTGGGCAGGGACTATGTGCGCTGCTTCAACCGGCGCCACGGTCGCAGTGGCACCCTCTGGGAGGGCCGCTATCGCTCCACGCTGATCCAGGCTGAGCGCCACCTGCTGTCCTGCATGGTCTTCATTGATCTGGATCCGGTGCGGGAGGGGCTGTGTGCCGAAGCGCAGTCCTATCCCTGGTCCAGCCACCGCCACCACGCGGGGCAGCTGCAGGACCGGCACATCACGCCCCATGCGATGTACTGGACGCTGGGCAATACACCGTTTGCGCGCGAGGCCGCATACGCCGATTTGGTGCGTGCCGGGCTGAATGCGCAACAGATGGGTGCCATCGCCGATGCGCTGTGGCATGGCTGGGCACTGGGTGACCCGGACTACCTCGCCTCCCTCAGCAAAGACACCGAACGTCGGCTGACTCCTGCGCGTGCTGGACGACCCCCAAAAAAGCCGTCCTAACAGAGATTGGAAAAAAACCCAATCAAATCAAAGCTTTCCTTCATATTTTAATTTGACCCTTATTTTTTCTTTCGGGAGCCTTGTTAAGATTTATGGGAATCTGACCCTAATTATTTTTCTTGGCACCGATGTTGCAGTGCATTAAGCTTCGCGTCCCGCGCATTTTTTGCAAGCCCTTGTCCAGAAAAGGAAGCGCCATGACCACGGCAGCCGAACAACAGCAGTTCCAGCAACAGGGTCTGTACGACCCGGCCAACGAGCACGATGCCTGCGGCGTCGGTTTCGTGGCCCACATCAAGGGCGAAAAGCGCCACGACATCGTGACCCAGGCGCTCAAGATCCTAGAGAACATCGATCACCGCGGCGCCGTCGGTGCCGACAAGCTGATGGGCGACGGCGCCGGCATCCTGATCCAGCTGCCGGACGCGCTGTACCGCGAGGAAATGGCCAAGCAGGGCGTGGCCCTGCCGCCCGCCGGCGAATACGGCGTGGGCATGATCTTCCTGCCCAAGGAGCACGCCAGCCGCCTGGCCTGCGAGCAGGAGATGGAACGCGCCATCAAGGCCGAGGGCCAGGTGCTGCTGGGCTGGCGCGACGTACCGGTCAACAAGGACATGCCGATGTCCCCGACGGTGCGCGAGAAAGAGCCGATCATGCGCCAGGTCTTCATCGGCCGTGGCAACGACGTGATCGTGCAAGATGCGCTGGAGCGCAAGCTGTACGTGATCCGCAAGACCGCCAGCGCCCACATCCAGGCGCTCAAGCTCAAGCACAGCAAAGAGTATTACGTGCCCAGCATGAGCAGCCGAACCGTGGTCTACAAGGGCCTGCTGCTGGCCGACCAGGTGGGCACCTATTTCCTGGACCTGCAGGACCCGCGCTGCGTCTCTGCCCTGGGCCTGGTGCACCAGCGCTTCTCGACTAACACCTTCCCCGAGTGGCCGCTGGCCCACCCGTACCGCTACGTGGCGCACAACGGTGAAATCAACACCGTCAAGGGCAACTACAACTGGATGAAGGCGCGCGAGGGCGTGATGTCTTCGCCGGTGCTCGGCGCCGACCTGCAGAAGCTCTACCCGATCAGCTTCGCCAGCCAGTCCGATACCGCCACGTTCGACAACTGCCTCGAACTGTTGACCATGGCCGGTTACCCGATCAGCCAGGCTGTGATGATGATGATTCCCGAGCCTTGGGAACAACACACCATGATGGACCCGCGCCGCCGCGCGTTCTACGAATACCACGCCGCTATGCTGGAGCCCTGGGACGGCCCGGCCTCCATCGTGTTCACCGACGGCCGCCAGATCGGCGCGACGCTGGACCGCAACGGTTTGCGCCCTTCGCGCTACTGCATCACCGACGACGACCTGGTGATCATGGGCTCGGAGTCGGGCGTGCTGCCGATCCCGGAAAACAAGATCGTGCGCAAGTGGCGCCTGCAGCCCGGCAAGATGTTCCTGATCGACCTGGAGCAGGGCCGCATGATCGACGACGAGGAGCTCAAGGCCAACCTCGCCAACAGCAAGCCCTACAAACAGTGGATCGAGAACCTGCGCATCCGCCTGGACGACGTGGAGCACCCCGTCGCCGGTGAAGACGCGGTCGAGCTGCCCATCGCCAAGACCGAGCCGCAATCCACCGGCACCGAGCGCGTGTCGCCCGAGCTGCTGGACCAGCAGCAGGCTTTCGGCTTCACGCAGGAAGACATCAAGTTCCTACTCAGCCCCATGGCCGCCAACGGCGAAGAAGGCATCGGCTCCATGGGCAACGACAGCCCGCTGGCCGTGCTCTCGGGCAAGAACAAGCCGCTGTACAACTACTTCAAACAGCTGTTCGCCCAGGTGACGAACCCTCCGATCGACCCGATCCGCGAAGCGATCGTGATGTCGCTGGTGTCCTTCGTCGGTCCCAAGCCCAACCTGCTGGACATCAACCAGGTCAACCCGCCGATGCGGCTGGAAGTGAGCCAGCCGGTGCTGGACGCGGCCGACATGGCCAAGCTGCGCAACATCGAGTCGGTGACGCAGGGCAAGTTCAAGAGCGCCACGCTGGACATCACCTACCCGGTCAGCTGGGGCAAGGAAGGTGTGGAGGCCAAGCTGGCCTCGCTGTGTGCCGAGGCCGTGGACGCGATCAAGGGTGGCAAGAACATCCTGATCATCAGCGACCGTGGCGTCAGCCGCACCCAGGTGGCCGTGCCCGCGCTGCTGGCGCTGTCGGCCGTGCACCAGCACCTGGTGCGCGAGGGCCTGCGCACGACCGCCGGTCTGGTGGTCGAGACCGGCACGGCGCGCGAAGTGCACCACTTCGCCGTGCTGGCCGGCTACGGCGCCGAAGCCGTGCACCCCTACCTGGCCATGGAAACCCTGCAGGCCATCGCCGCGGACCTGCCGGGCGAGCTGAGCGCCGACAAGGCGATCTACAACTACATCAAGGCGATCGGCAAGGGCCTGTCCAAGATCATGTCCAAGATGGGCGTGAGCACCTACATGTCCTACTGCGGCGCCCAGCTGTTCGAGGCCATCGGCCTGAACAGCGAGACCGTGTCCAAGTACTTCACCGGCACCGCCAGCCGCGTGGAAGGCATCGGCGTGTTCGAGATCGCCGAAGAAGCCATCCGCATGCACAAGGCTGCTTACGGCGACGACCCGGTGCTGGCCAACATGCTGGAGACCGGCGGCGAATACGCCTGGCGCGCCCGCGGCGAAGAGCACATGTGGACGCCCGATGCCATCGCCAAGCTGCAGCACAGCACGCGCGCCAACAACTGGAACACGTACAAGGAGTACGCCCAGATCATCAACGACCAGAGCCGGCGCCACATGACGCTGCGCGGCCTGTTCGAGTTCAAGATCGACCCGTCCAAGGCGATCTCCATCGACGAGGTGGAGCCGGCCAAGGAGATCGTCAAGCGCTTCGCGACCGGCGCCATGTCGCTGGGTTCGATCTCCACCGAAGCGCACGCCACCCTGGCCGTGGCCATGAACCGCATCGGCGGCAAGAGCAACACCGGCGAAGGCGGCGAGGACGCGCTGCGCTACCGCAACGAGCTCAAGGGCATCCCGATCAAGCAGGGCCAGACCATGTCCGACCTGCTGGGCAACATCTTCGAGGTGGACTACCCGCTCGAAGCCGGCGACTCGCTGCGCTCCAAGATCAAGCAGGTGGCCTCGGGCCGTTTCGGTGTGACCGCCGAATACCTGGCCAGCGCTGACCAGATCCAGATCAAGATGGCCCAGGGCGCCAAGCCCGGCGAGGGCGGCCAGCTGCCCGGCGGCAAGGTGTCGGAATACATCGGCAAGCTGCGCCACAGCGTGCCGGGTGTGGGCCTGATCAGCCCGCCGCCGCACCACGACATCTATTCGATCGAAGACCTGGCCCAGCTGATCCACGACCTCAAGAACGTGGCGCCTCACAGCGACATCAGCGTCAAGCTGGTGTCCGAAGTGGGCGTGGGCACCATCGCCGCGGGCGTGGCCAAGTGCAAGGCCGACCACGTGGTGATCGCCGGCCACGACGGCGGCACGGGCGCCTCGCCCTGGTCGTCGATCAAGCACGCCGGATCGCCCTGGGAAATCGGTCTGGCCGAAACCCAGCAGACCCTGGTGCTCAACCGCCTGCGCAGCCGCATCCGTGTGCAGGCCGACGGCCAGATGAAGACCGGCCGCGACGTCGTCATCGGCGCGCTGCTGGGTGCCGACGAGTTCGGCTTCGCCACCGCACCGCTGGTGGTCGAGGGCTGCATCATGATGCGCAAGTGCCACCTCAACACCTGCCCGGTGGGCGTGGCCACGCAGGACCCGGAGCTGCGCAAGAAGTTCTCGGGCAAGCCCGAGCACGTGGTCAACTACTTCTTCTTCATCGCCGAGGAAGCGCGCCAGATCATGGCGCAGCTGGGCATCCGCAAGTTCGACGACCTCATTGGTCGTGCCGACCTGCTGGACATGAAGAAGGGCATCGAGCACTGGAAGGCCCGCGGTCTGGACTTCAGTCGCCTGCTGGCCACGCCGGCGGTGCCGGCCGACGTGCCGCGATTGCACGTCGAGAAGCAGGACCACGGGCTCGAGAAGTCGCTCGACAACGTGCTGATCGCCAAGAGCAAGGCCGCCATCGAAAAAGGCGAGAAGGTCCAGTTCATCGAAGTGGCCCGCAACGTGAACCGTTCCGTGGGTGCCATGCTCTCGGGCGCGGTCACCAAGGTGCACCCCGAGGGGCTGCCGGACGACACCATCCGCATCCAGCTCGAAGGCACGGGCGGCCAGTCCTTCGGCGCCTTCCTGACCAACGGCATCACGCTGTACCTGATCGGCGACGCCAACGACTACACCGGCAAGGGGCTGTCGGGTGGCCGCGTGGTGGTGCGCCCGAGCATCGACTTCCGCGGTGAATCGACCCGCAACATCATCGTGGGCAACACCGTGATGTACGGTGCCACCTCCGGTGAAGCTTTCTTCAGCGGCGTGGCCGGCGAACGCTTCGCCGTGCGCCTCTCGGGCGCCACGGCGGTCGTCGAAGGCACGGGCGACCACGGTTGCGAGTACATGACTGGCGGCACGGTGGTGGTGCTGGGCAAGACCGGCCGCAACTTCGCGGCCGGCATGAGCGGCGGCATCGCCTACGTCTACGACGAGGATGGCCTGTTCGCCCAGCGCTGCAACACCGCGCAGGTCGCGCTGGAGAAGGTGCTGCCCGCCACCGAGCAGGAAGCCACCACCGACAAGGCGATCTGGCACCGTGACCAGACCGATGAAGCACAGCTCAAGAAGCTGCTGCAGGAGCACAACCGCTGGACCGGCAGCAAGCGCGCGCGCGAACTGCTGGACAACTGGGCCGAGGCCCGCGCCAAGTTCGTGAAGGTGTTCCCGACCGAATACAAGCGCGCCCTGGCCGAGATCAATGCCAAGAAGGCGGCCGTGGCCGCCACCGGCAAGGCCCAGGGCAGTGCCAAGAAGCAAGCAGCTCCCGCCAAGTAAGAAGCAATCACCCCACGCAGGATCAACATCATGGGAAAAGTCACCGGCTTCATGGAATATGAGCGTCTGGAAGAGGGCTACAAGCCTGTTGCCGAACGCCTGAAGCACTACAAGGAATTCGTGCTCGCGCTGGACGACAGCCAGGCCAAGATCCAGGGCGCGCGCTGCATGGACTGCGGCACGCCGTTCTGCAACAACGGCTGCCCGGTCAACAACATCATTCCGGACTTCAACGACCTCGTGTACCAGGGCGACTGGCAGAACGCCATCACCGTGCTGCACAGCACCAACAACTTCCCGGAGTTCACCGGCCGCATCTGTCCCGCGCCCTGCGAGGCGGCCTGCACCATCAACGTGAACGGCGACGCGGTGGGCATCAAGTCCATCGAGCACGCCATCATCGACAAGGCCTGGGAAAACGGCTGGGTCCAGCCGCAACCGGCCAAGCACAAGACCGGCAAGACCGTGGCGGTGGTCGGCTCCGGCCCAGCCGGTCTGGCCGCGGCCCAGCAGCTGGCGCGCGCCGGCCACGACGTGACGGTGTTCGAGAAGAACAGCCGCATCGGCGGCCTGCTGCGTTACGGCATTCCCGACTTCAAGATGGAGAAGTCGCACATCGATCGCCGCGTCGCTCAGATGGAAGCCGAGGGCGTGGTGTTCAAGACCAGCACGCTGATCGGCACCCTGCCCGAAGGCAGCAAGGTCACCAACGATGCCAAGACCGTGATCAGCGCAGAGGACCTCAAGGCCCAGTTCGACGCCGTGTTGCTGACCGGTGGTTCCGAGCAGAGCCGCGATCTGCCGGTACCGGGGCGTGACCTGGACGGTGTGCACTTCGCGATGGAGTTCCTGCCGCAGCAGAACAAGGTCAACGCGGGCGACAAGCTCAAGGGCCAGCTGCGCGCCGACGGCAAGCACGTCATCGTGATTGGTGGCGGTGACACCGGTTCCGACTGCGTGGGCACCAGCACCCGCCATGGCGCCGTCAGCGTGACCCAGTTCGAGGTCATGCCCCAGCCGCCCGAACAGGAGAACAAGCCGCTGGTGTGGCCCTACTGGCCGCTGAAACTGCGCACCAGTTCCAGCCACGACGAGAGCGCAGAGAAGGGCATCCTGGCGCGCGAGTTCGCCATCTCCACCAAGGAGTTCATCGGCAAGAACGGCAAGCTCACTGGCCTGAAGACCGTGAACGTCGAGTTCAAGGACGGCAAGATGGTCGAGGTCGCCGGCACCGAGAAGGAATACAAGGCTGATCTGGTGCTGTTGGCCATGGGTTTCGTGAACCCGGTCGCCACTGTGCTCGATGCCTTCGGCGTCGAGAAAGATGCGCGCGGCAACGCCAAGGCCTCGACGGACTTTACAGGTGGTTACATCACCAACGTGCCCAAGGTGTTTGCGGCGGGTGACATGCGCCGCGGTCAGTCCCTGGTGGTGTGGGCCATCAGAGAGGGACGCCAGGCGGCGCGGGCGGTGGACGAGTTCCTGATGGGGCAGTCCGACCTGCCGCGATGAGCCCTGGGGGATTGCCGGTAGCGGGCCGGGTGTTTTCGACGCGCATGCGACAATGCCCGGTCACACATCTGGCCTCATGAGCGATACCCCCTTTATCGACATCGACCATGTCACCTTCGGCTATGACAGCCGAAGGACCATTCTCAACGACATCTCCCTCCAGTTCGCCCGCGGCAAGATCACGGCCGTTCTGGGCGGTTCCGGCTGCGGAAAAACCACGCTGCTGCGCCTGATCGGTGGCGTGCATGCACCCAGCAGCGGCCGCGTGGTGTTCGACGGCGAGGTGGTGAAAACCGCCGACAAGGCGCAGCTGTTCCGGCTGCGCCGCCGCCTGGGCATGCTGTTCCAGTTCGGTGCCCTGTTCACCGACCTGAACGTGTTCGACAACGTCGCCTTTCCTCTGCGTGAGATGAGCGACCTGCCCGAGCCGCTGATCCGTCACATCGTGCTGATGAAGCTCGATGCGGTTGGCTTGCGGGGCGCGGCCCATCTCAAGATCAGCGAAGTCTCCGGTGGCATGGCACGCCGCGTGGCGCTCGCCCGGGCCATCGCACTCGACCCGGAACTGATCATGTACGACGAGCCCTTCGCGGGCCTCGATCTGGTGTCCATGGGTGTGGCCGCCAAGCTCATTCGGACCCTGACCGACGTCACCGGTGCCACCTCGCTGCTGATCTCACACGACATCCCGCAGTGCATGGCGATCAGCGACCATGTGGTACTGCTCGCACCCGGCGGTCGTGTGGTGGCGCAAGGAACACCCGCCGAACTCATGGCCAGTACCGATCCGGAGGTGCGCCAGTTCGTGCGTGGCGAACCGGACGGACCGGTCAAGTTCCATTACCCGGCCCGCTCGGTGGCCGAAGACTTTGGTCCGAGGGCCTCGGCATGAACCTATTGCAGACGATTGGCCAGGCGGTCCTGGCCCAGTTGGCGCGCTGGGGCCACGGCGCGCTGTTCTTTCTGGACTTGCTGCGTGCGATGCCGTCGGCGCTGCGCCGCTTCGGCCTGGTTGTTGGACAGATTCACGCGATCGGCAACCGCTCTCTGGTGATCATCGTCGCCTCAGGCCTGTCCGTTGGCTTTGTGCTGGCCCTGCAGATGTACTACGCGCTGACCACCTACGGCGCGGCCGAGTCGCTGGGCCTGATCGTCAACCTCGCGCTGGTGCGCGAACTGGGGCCAGTGGTCACGGCGCTGCTGTTCGCCGGTCGCGCCGGCACCTCGCTGACGGCTGAGATTGGACTGATGAAGGCTGGCGAACAGATCGCGGCGATGGAGCTGATGGCCATTGATCCGAAGGCCCGGGTGCTGGCACCGCGCTTTCTGGGCGGCATTCTGTCGATGCCCTTGCTCGCGGCCCTGTTTTCCACCGTCGGTATTCTGGGCGCCTACGTGGTCGCTGTGCTCCTGATCGGCATTGACTCTGGCAACTTCTGGTCGATCCAGCAAAACGGCGTCGATGTCTGGCGTGACGTTGGCAACGGCGTCGTCAAGAGTGCGGTGTTCGGTGTCATCTGCACCGCCGTGGCGCTTTACCAGGGCTATGAAACCGAAGCCACACCAGAAGGTGTGGCCTATGCAACCACAAGAACGGTGGTCACCGCCTCGCTGGGTGTGCTGGCGATGGACTTCATCCTGACCGCCCTGATGTTCTCGACCCCCTGATTCGGGAGAACCCATGAACAAGAAAAGCATTGAAATCTTCGTTGGCCTGTTTGTCGTTCTTGGCGCTCTGTCGCTGCTGTTCCTCGCACTAAAGGCGGCCAACCTGGCCAGCTTCACCAACGGTGGCGATACCTACACGCTGCAGGCGCGCTTCGACAACATCGGTGGTCTGAAGGCCCGTGCGCCCGTGCGCTCGGCGGGCGTCCATGTCGGGCGGGTGACCAGCGTGACCCTCGATCCCCAGACCTACCTCGGGGTGGTGACCATGGAAGTCAACAAAGGGGTGACCTTTCCCAAAGACTCGTCGGCCAAGATCCTGACCTCGGGCCTGCTGGGTGACCAGTACATCGGCATTGAGCCCGGGGGTGACGAAAAGAACCTGGCAGCCGGTGACGTGATCACACAGACCCAGTCTGCGGTGGTGCTGGAAAACCTGATTGGCCAGTTCCTGTTCAACAAGGCCGCCGACGGCGGTGAACAGAAGCCGCAGTGAGTGAGCGGGAAATGCATGCCCTGGAGATGGACATGAAGTTCGATGGCCCTCGTGTTTTGCGTTGGCTGGCATCACTGCTGCTCGTCGGCGTGCTGGCGGGTTGTGCCAGTGGTCCCAACGCAAGCCCGCGCGATCCGCTGGAACCCTTGAACCGCCAGGTGACAGCGTTCAACGATGCGGTGGACGGTGCGGTTCTCAAGCCGGTCGCCACCGTGTACCGCGACGTCACGCCCGACCCGGTCCGTACCGGGGTCAACAACTTCTTCGAGAACCTGCGCGACGTCTGGTCGTTCATCAACGCATCGTTGCAGTTGAGGCCCCGTGAAGCCGCCGAGAACTTCCTCCGCTTCAACGTCAACACCTTCTTTGGTGTGGGCGGCCTTTTCGATGTGGCTTCGGAAATGGGGATTGAGCGCACCCGCCTGGATTTCGGCCAGACGCTGGGCCGATGGGGTGTCCCCTCTGGGCCATACCTCGTGCTGCCGATCTTCGGCCCCTCGACCGTGCGCGATGCGGCGGGTTTCAGCATCGAGTCCAGTGGCGACCTGGTGCAGGGCATTTCCGACATTCCGACCCGCAACTCCCTGTATGTGTTGCGAGCGGTGGAGACCAGGGCCAACCTGCTGCGTGCCACGTCCCTGTTGGAGGGCGCTGCGCTGGACAAATACAGCTTCACCCGCGACCTGTATCTGCAGCGCCGGGAAAGCCAGATCGAGGACCTGAAAGACAAAGGCATCGGGCTCAAGGACGGGGCCGACTGACCCACAAACCGATACCTCTGAATTACAGTTCCGACACATTCACCGGGAACCGGTGCCGTACAGTCCCGGTCCCATGCGGACAGAAGAGCCGGCACTGAGCCGGGTCATGCACCGCTTCTGAAAGGACATCGCACATGCAACGCCGCCACTGGATAGTCAGCCTCATCACCGCCGCCGCTGTTTTCGCAAGCCCGCTGGCCATGGCCCAGGAGGAGGCGCCGGATGCACTGGTCAAGCGCATTTCCAGCGATGTGCTCGCTTCCGTGAAGGCCGATCCGGCGATCCAGAAGGGTGACATCAGTCGCATCGTGGCCTTGGTGGACGCCAAGATCATGCCCAGCGTCAACTTCTCCCGCATGACGTCCATGGCCGTTGGTCGTGCTTGGCGCCAGGCGACGCCCGAGCAGCAGAAGCAACTGCAGGACGAATTCAAGACGCTGCTGGTCCGGACCTATGCCGGAGCCCTGGGTGAGGTGCGAGACCAGACCCTGAGCTTCAAGCCGATGCGCTCCAAGCCGGAAGACACCGAAGTGGTGGTGCGTTCCGAGGTGCGTGGCAAGGGCGAGCCCATTCAGCTCGACTACCGCCTCGAAAAGTCGGACAGCGGCTGGAAAATCTACGACCTGAACGTGCTGGGTGTGTGGCTGGTGGAGACCTACAAGTCCCAGTTTGCCCAGGAAATCAACACCAAGGGCATCGATGGCCTGATTGCCAACCTGGTCCAGCGCAACAAGAGCGCTGCCGGCAAGACCAGCTGAGGCCGGCTGAACGTGTCCGATACCGCCGCCATCCCCTTGCCGGAACAGCTCACCCTCTCCGGCGCCGCCCAGACGCTCGAGAGGCTTCGGGAAGCGCTGCTCCGCCAGGCTGGTCCGACCGTGGTGCTGAACGCCGAGCCGCTGCGGGTGTTTGACACCTCGGCGGTCGCGGTGTTGCTGGAGCTGCGCAACGCGCTGCTGACCCAGGGCAAGACCTTGCAGGTCTCCCGCATGCCGCAGCGCCTGCAGGCGCTGGTCACGCTGTACGGCGTGGCCGAACTGTTGCCTGCCTGAGCCAGCCGCCAGCGGTGTTGCGCGCCGCGACATAAAATCGACGGCTCACCCGCGGTCAGCAGATGTCCTGCCAGCGTCCGGTGACCTGGCCCGCCTCCGCAATGCCCGCAGTTTCCTTCCAGAACGTTTCCAAGACCTACGCCTCGGCCCGCGGCGAACTGCAGGCGCTCAAGGGCGTGTCCTTTGACATCCAGCCCGGGGAGTTTTTTGGACTGCTCGGCCCAAATGGCGCCGGCAAGACCACCCTGATCAGCGTGCTGGCCGGTCTGGTGCGGGCCAGTGGGGGGCGCGTGCTGGTGCAGGGGCACGATGTCCAGTCCGATTACGCGGCGGCGCGGCGGGCGCTTGGTGTGGTGCCCCAGGAGCTGGTGTTCGATCCGTTCTTCAACGTCCGAGAGGCACTCCGCTTCCAGTCGGGCTATTTCGGCATCCACCACAACGACGACTGGATCGACGAGCTGCTGCAGGGGCTGGGACTGGCCGACAAGGCGGGCGCCAACATGCGCCAGCTATCGGGGGGCATGAAGCGCCGTGTGCTGGTGGCACAGGCCCTGGTGCACAAGCCGCCGGTGATCGTGCTCGACGAGCCCACAGCGGGCGTGGATGTGGAGTTGCGGCAGACCCTCTGGCAATTCATCAGCCAGCTCAACAAGCGTGGCAGCACGGTGCTGCTGACGACCCACTATCTGGAAGAGGCCGAGGCTTTGTGTGGCCGCATCGCCATGCTCCAGCAGGGCAGGGTGGTGGCGCTGGAGACAACATCCGACCTGCTGCGCCAGGCCTCGTCCAACGTGCTGCGATTCAAGACCGACCAGGCGCTGCCGCCCGGGCTGGCGGCCCAGGCGCGCGTCACGGGGCGGGTGGTGCAGCTGCCGGCGCACAACGCTATCGAGGTCGAGCAGTGGCTGGCACGGGCCCGGGAGGCCGGCGTGGTGGCGGAGGATGTGGAAATCCGCAAGGCTGACCTGGAGGATGTGTTCATCGAGGTGATGGAGCGGGCTTCCGGTCAGGCACAGAAGGTCACTCCATGAACGGCTGGCAGACCCTGTTCTACAAGGAGGTGCTGCGCTTCTGGAAGGTCGGCTTCCAGACGGTGGCGGCGCCGGTCATCACGGCCATCCTGTACATGATGATCTTCGGGCACGTGCTTGAAGGCAGCGCCAAGGTCTACGGCCAGGTGAACTACACCGCCTTCCTGCTGCCCGGCCTGGTGATGATGAGCGTGCTGCAGAACGCGTTTGCGAACAGCAGCTCGTCGCTGATCCAGAGCAAGATCATGGGCAACCTGGTGTTCCTGCTGCTCACGCCGTTGTCCCACCGCGCCTGGTTCTTCGCCTACGTCGGCTCCTCGGTGGTTCGCGGCCTCGCGGTGGGCGCGGGTGTGATGGCCGTGACTTGGTGGTATGCCCAGCCCAGTCTGGTGGCGCCGCTGTGGATTCTGGTGTTCGGGTTCATGGGCGCAGCCCTGCTGGGGGCCCTGGGCCTGATCGCGGGGCTCTGGGCCGAGAAGTTCGACCAGATGGCGGCGTTCCAGAACTTCATCATCATGCCCATGACCTTTCTCTCGGGCGTGTTCTATTCCATCCACTCCCTGCCCGACTTCTGGCAGACGGTGAGCCATCTCAATCCGTTCTTCTACATGATCGACGGCTTTCGCTACGGCTTCTTCGGGGTGAGCGATGTGTCGCCCTGGATGAGTCTGGGGCTGGTGGGAGGCGCGCTGGTGGCCGTCAGTGCCCTGGCCCTGCACCTGCTGCGCACCGGCTACAAAATCCGCCACTGAGCGATTACTTCCATGACTGCTGAACAGCTGCAACAACTCATCGCCGCCGGCCTGTCCTGCGAGCACATCGAAGTCACCGGTGATGGTCGCCACTGGGCGGCGGTGATCGTCTCGCCCGAATTCGAGGGCAAGCGGCCGATCGCTCGCCACCAGCGCGTCTATGCCACCTTGGGCGAACGCATCAAGACGGACGAGGTGCACGCCCTGTCCATGAAGACCTTCACCCCCGCCGAATGGGCGGCCCAGAACTGAGCGACCCGACACCATGGACAAACTGCGAATCACCGGTGGCCGCCCCCTCAACGGCGAGGTCACCATTTCGGGTGCCAAGAACGCGGCGCTGCCCGAAATCTGTGCGGCCCTGCTCACTGCTGATCCGGTGCACCTGAACAACGTGCCACGTCTGCGCGACGTGGCCACCATGCGCCTGCTGCTCGACAACATGGGCGTGCAGACCGAAACGCATGGTGAGCGCGGCGGTATGAGTTTCGTGGCGCCCGACAGCCTCAACCCCGAAGCCCCTTACGAGCTGGTCAAAACCATGCGCGCCTCGGTGCTGGTGCTGGGCCCGCTGCTGGCGCGGTTCGGTCGCGCCAAGGTGTCGCTGCCGGGCGGCTGCGCCATCGGCTCGCGCCCGGTGGACCAGCACATCAAGGGCCTGCAGGCCATGGGTGCCGAGATCGTGGTCGAACACGGCTACATGGTGGCCCAGCTGCCGCAGGGTCGCAGCCGCCTCAAGGGTGCACGCATCGCCACCGACATGGTGACAGTGACCGGCACCGAGAACTTCCTGATGGCCGCCTCACTGGCCGAGGGCGAGACGGTGCTGGAGAATGCGGCGCAGGAGCCTGAGATTCCCGATCTGGCCGAGATGCTGATCGCCATGGGCGCGAAGATCGAAGGCCATGGCACCAGCCGCATCCACATCCAGGGCGTGGACCGATTGCATGGCTGCACCCACCAGGTGGTGGCCGACCGCATCGAGGCGGGGACCTTCCTGTGCGCAGTGGCCGCCACTGGGGGCGATGTGGTGCTGCGCCACGGCCGCGCTGATCATCTGGACGCCGTGATCGACAAGCTGCGCGACGCTGGGGCACAAATCGAGGCTGGCGATGGCTTTATCCGTGTGCGTGCCTCGGGCCGCCTGAAGGCGCAGAGCTTTCGCACCACGGAGTACCCGGGCTTTCCGACCGACATGCAGGCGCAGTTCATGGCGCTCAACTGCATCGCGACCGGCACCAGCAAGGTCACCGAGACGATCTTTGAAAACCGGTTCATGCACGTCAACGAACTGGTGCGTTTGGGCGCCAAGATCCAGACCGACGGCAAGGTGGCCGTGATCGAGGGCATCGACCGCCTGCAGGGTGCCACCGTGATGGCCACCGATCTGCGCGCCTCGGCCAGTCTGGTGATCGCCGGCTTGGTGGCCGAGGGCGAAACCATCGTCGACCGCATCTACCACCTGGACCGGGGCTACGACCAGATGGAAGCCAAGCTGCGTGGCATCGGTGCCGACATCGAAAGAATCAAATGATCACCCTGGCGTTGTCCAAAGGTCGCATCTTCGACGAAACCCTGCCGCTGCTCGCGGCCGCGGGCATCCAGGTGCTGGAAGACCCGGAAACCTCCCGCAAGCTGATCCTGCCGACGAACCAGCCGGACGTGAGGGTGGTGCTGGTGCGCGCAACCGACGTGCCGACCTACGTGGAATACGGTGGCGCCGACCTCGGCGTGACGGGCAAGGACACCCTGATCGAGCACGGCGGCCAGGGCCTGTACCAGCCGCTGGACCTGCAGATCGCCAAGTGCCGCGTGAGCGTGGCGGTGCGGTCCGACTTTGACTATGCCTCGGCGGTGCGCCAGGGCTCGCGCCTGAAAGTCGCCACCAAGTACACGGCCATCGCGCGCGAGTTCTTCGCCAGCAAGGGCGTGCACGTGGACCTGATCAAGCTCTACGGCAGCATGGAGCTGGCGCCGTTGACCGGCCTGGCCGACGCCATCGTCGACCTGGTGTCCACTGGCAAGACGCTCGAGGCCAATAACCTAGTCGAGGTGGAGCAGATCATGGACATCAGCTCGCGCCTCGTGGTCAGCCAGGCAGCGCTCAAGCTCAAGCAGGCCCGCATCCGCCCCATCCTTGACGCCTTCTCACAAGCCATTTCCAAACAGTCCGTTCCATCATGAGCCTGTCCGCCCAGCCCGCCCGACTGAACACCTCCGCGCCCGACTTCGAGGCGCAGTTTGCAGCCCGGCTGCACTGGTCGGCGGACACGGACCATGCAATCGAGCAGCGGGTGGCGGACATACTGGACGACGTGAAGCGGCGCGGTGATGCCGCAGTGCTGGAGTACACGGCGCGCTTCGACGGCCTGCAGGCCGCCTCGATGGCCGAGCTGGAGCTGACGCAGGCCGACTTCAAGGCCGCCTTCGACGACTTGCCCGCCGCCCAGCGCGAGGCGCTACAGAATGCGGCGCGCCGCGTGCGCGGCTACCACGAGGCGCAGAAAAAAGCCTCCGGCGAGAGCTGGACCTACCGCGACGAGGATGGCACGCTGCTGGGTCAGAAGGTCACGCCGCTGGACCGCGTGGGTATCTACGTGCCCGGCGGCAAGGCGGCCTACCCGTCGAGCCTGATCATGAACGCGGTGCCTGCGCACGTGGCCGGTGTGGGTGAAATCATCATGGTGGTGCCGACGCCGGTGCGCGGCAGTGTCGCCACCGGCGGCACGGGCGTGACCACTGCCGCCCGCGGCGAGCGCAACGAACTGGTGCTGGCCGCCGCCTATGTGGCCGGCGTCACGCGCGCCTTCACCATCGGCGGCGCCCAGGCGGTGGCTGCTCTGGCCTACGGCACCGCGACCGTGCCCAAGGTGGACAAGATCACAGGCCCCGGCAACGCCTACGTGGCCAGTGCCAAACGCCGCGTGTTCGGCACCGTGGGCATCGACATGATCGCTGGCCCGAGCGAAATCCTGGTGCTGGCCGACGGCAGCACGCCGGCCGAGTGGGTGGCGATGGACCTGTTCAGCCAGGCCGAACACGACGAGCTGGCGCAGAGCATCCTGCTATGCCCCGATGCCGCCTACCTAGACGCGGTGCAGCGCGAGGTCGATCGCCTGCTGCCCACCATGCCGCGCGCGGCCATCATCGCCAAGAGCCTGAACGACCGTGGTGCGTTGATCCTCACGCGCGACATGGAAGAAGCCTGCGCCATCAGCAACCGCATTGCCCCTGAGCACCTGGAGGTCTCGAGCAGCGATCCGCACCGCTGGGAGCCGCTGCTGAAACACGCCGGCGCCATCTTCCTGGGCGCCTACACCAGCGAGAGCCTGGGCGACTACTGCGCCGGCCCCAACCACGTGCTGCCCACCAGCGGCACGGCCCGCTTCTCGTCCCCGCTGGGTGTGTACGACTTCCAGAAGCGCAGCAGCCTGATCGAGGTCAGCCAGGCCGGAGCACAACCGCTAGGCGCCATCGCCGCCGAGCTCGCCTATGGCGAGGGCCTGCAGGCCCATGCCCGTGCTGCCGAGCTGCGCCTGTCCACCGTGCCGCCGATGCGGGGCGCGAAGTGAACGCAATGAGCACCCCGAACCCGCTGCGGAACATCCGGCAGGACATCCAGTCCATGCACGCCTATGCCATCCAGGACTCGACCGGCATGGTCAAGCTGGATGCGATGGAAAACCCGTTTGGGCTGTCGCCCGAGCTGCAGGCGGCCCTGGGCGAGCGCCTGGGCGCGGTGGCCGTCAACCGCTACCCCGGCGCGCGCATCGAGGACCTGAAGCAGTCGCTGGCGCGCTACGTCGATCTGCCCGATGGCTGTGCCCTCATGCTGGGCAATGGCTCGGACGAGCTGATCTCGCTGCTGGCGATGGGCTGCGACGTGCCCGGTTCCAGTATCCTCGCGCCCCTGCCTGGCTTTGTGATGTACGCCATGAGCGCCCAGTTGCAGGGCCTGGCCTTCCACAGCGTGGATCTCACGGCCGATTTTGAGCTCGATGAAGCCGCCATGCTGGCCGCGCTGCGCGAGCACAAGCCCACCATCACCTACCTCGCCTACCCGAACAACCCCACCGCCAACCTGTGGGATGCCGCGGTGATCCGCAGCCTGATCGCCGAGGCGGCCGCCTTCGGTGGCCTGGTGGTGATGGACGAGGCCTACCAGCCGTTCTCCAGCCGCAGCTGGCTGGACGAGATCCGCGCGAACCCGGCGGCGAATGCCAACGTGCTGCTCATGCGCACCCTGTCCAAGTTCGGTCTGGCCGGCGTGCGTCTGGGCTACATGCTCGGCCCGCAGGCGCTGGTGCACGAGATTGACAAGCTGCGCCCGCCCTACAACGTGAGCGTGCTCAACGCCGAGTGCGCGTTGTTCGCGCTGGAGCACGCCGACGTGTTCGCCCGGCAGGCGGCCACCATCCGCGCCGAGCGCGAGCGCCTGGTCGCCGCCCTGGCGGCCATGCCGGGCGTCCAGCCCTTTCCCAGCCAGGCCAATATGGTGCTGGTGCGGGTGCCCGATGCGCAGAAAGCCTTTGACGGCCTGAAGGCGCGCGGCGTGCTGGTCAAGAATGTTTCTAAAATGCACCCACTGCTGGGCCACTGCCTGCGCCTCACGGTCGGCACCCCCGACGAGAACACGCAGCTGATCGCCGCCCTGCAATCCAGTCTATGACCACCCCTTCTTCCGCCCCGGCCCGCGTGGCCGACGTCCAGCGCAACACTTCCGAGACGCAGATCCGCGTGCACGTCAACCTTGACGGCTCGGGCAAGGCGCAGCTCTCTACCGGCATCGGCTTCTTCGACCACATGCTCGACCAGATTGCCCGTCACGGGCTGATCGACCTAGAGATTGACGCCAAAGGCGACCTGCACATCGATGGTCACCACACGGTGGAAGACGTGGGCATCACCCTGGGTCAGGCCTTTGCCAAGGCGGTGGGCGACAAGAAGGGCATCCGCCGCTACGGTCACGCCTATGTGCCGCTGGACGAAGCGCTCTCGCGCGTGGTGATCGACTTCTCCGGCCGCCCGGGCCTGCACATGCGTGTGCCTTTCAAGGCCGGCATGGTCGGGGCCTTCGATACGCAGCTGGCCTTTGAGTTCTTCCAGGGCTTTGTCAACCATGCGGGTGTGACGCTGCACATCGACAACCTGCACGGCGAGAATGCCCATCACCAGGCCGAAACCGTGTTCAAGGCCTTTGCCCGCGCGCTGCGCATGGCGCTGGAGCGCGACGAACGCCTGGGTGACGTGATTCCCTCGACCAAAGGTTCGCTCTGAGTCTTTCCTCTTCAGGGTCCTGATGAAATCCAAGACAGTCGCCGTGGTGGACTACGGCAGCGGCAACCTGCGCTCCGTTTCGCAGGCGGTGATGCATGCCGCCATCGGTTCCGGGGTCGACGTGGTCGTCACCTCCGATGCGCAGGCCGTGTTCGACGCCGAACGTGTGGTTCTGCCCGGGCAGGGCCACATGGCGGACTGCATGAATGAGCTCGCCTCCTCAGGCCTGAAGGACGCCGTCTTGCATGCGGCCGCCCACAAACCCCTGTTCGGGGTCTGCGTCGGCATGCAGATGCTGCTGGAACGCAGTGAGGAGGGTCCGACCGACGGACTGGGTCTGATGCCGGGCGAGGTAGTGCGGTTCCGCCTTGGCGACCGTCTGCAAGAGGACGGCAGCCGTTTCAAGGTGCCCCAGATGGGCTGGAACCAGGTGTTCCACCGCCTGGACGGCCGTGCCGAACACCCGATGTGGTCCGGCATCGCCGATGGCGCTTATTTCTACTTCGTGCACAGCTACTACACACGTCCTGCCGATCCGGCCCATGTGGTGGGCGAGACCGACTTTGGCGGCCGCTTTGCGTCGGCGATCGCGCGCGATAACATTTTTGCGACCCAGTTTCACCCGGAAAAAAGCGCCGACCAGGGCCTGGCGCTGTACCGGAACTTCCTGTCCTGGAAACCCTGAGTGCCCTCACCTCTTCAACCATCATGCTGCTGATTCCCGCCATTGACATGAAAGACGGCCAGTGCGTTCGCCTCAAGCAGGGGGACATGGACCAGACCACGGTGTTCGGCGAAGACCCGGCGGCCATGGCCCGCAGCTGGGTCGACAAGGGTGCGCGGCGCATCCACCTGGTCGATCTCAACGGTGCCTTTGCGGGCAAGCCCAAGAACGAACAGGCCATCCGCGCCGTGCTCAAGGAGGTCGGCTCTGAAGTCGATGTGCAGCTCGGTGGTGGCATCCGCGACCTGGACACCATCGAGCGCTATCTGGACGCCGGTCTGCGCTACGTGATCATCGGCACCGCGGCGGTCAAGAACCCCGGCTTCCTGCAAGACGCCTGCACCGCCTTCGGCGGCCACATCATCGTCGGCCTCGACGCCAAGGACGGCAAGGTGGCCACCGACGGCTGGAGCAAGCTCACCGGCCATGAGGTGGTGGACCTGGGCAAAAAGTTCGAGGACTACGGCGTCGAATCCATCATCTACACCGACATCGGCCGCGACGGCATGCTCAGCGGCATCAACATCGAGGCCACCGTCAAGCTGGCGCAGTCCTTGTCGATCCCTGTCATCGCCTCGGGCGGCCTGTCCAACCTGGAAGACATCCGCAAGCTGTGTGCGGTGGAAGACGAGGGCGTCGAAGGCGTGATCTGCGGTCGTTCGATCTACAGCGGTGATCTGGACTTCGAGGCGGCGCAGGCGCTGGCCGACGAGTTGAACGGATAAGGCCGAGATGCTCGCCAAACGCATCATCCCCTGCTTGGACGTGACCGGTGGCCGTGTGGTCAAGGGCGTCAACTTCGTGGAACTGCGCGACGCCGGTGACCCGGTGGAGATCGCAGCGCGTTACAACGAGCAGGGCGCCGACGAGCTGACCTTCCTCGACATCACCGCCACCAGCGACGGTCGCGACCTGATCCTGCACATCATCGAGGCGGTGGCTTCGCAGGTGTTCATCCCGCTCACGGTCGGTGGTGGCGTGCGCACGGTTGAGGACGTGCGTCGCCTGCTCAACGCCGGCGCCGACAAGACCAGCTTCAATTCGGCGGCCATCGCCAACCCCCAGGTGATCCGCGACGCGTCCGACAAGTACGGCGCCCAGTGCATCGTGGTCGCGATCGACGCCAAGCGTCGCCACAGCGACGACCTGGCCGCGCGGGGTGCCGGCTGGGACGTCTACAGCCACGGCGGCCGCAAGAACACCGGTCTGGACGCCGTGACCTGGGCGCGCCAGATGGCCGACTACGGCGCTGGCGAAATCCTGCTGACCAGCATGGACCGCGACGGCACCAAGAGCGGCTTCGACCTGGAGCTCACGCGCGCCGTTGCCGACGCGGTCAGCGTACCTGTCATCGCGTCCGGCGGCGTGGGCAACCTCGATCACTTGGCCGACGGTGTTCAGCAGGGGGGGGCGGACGCGGTGCTGGCCGCCAGCATCTTCCACTACGGCGAGTACACCGTGGCCCAGGCCAAGCAGCGCATGGCTGAGCGCGGCATTCCGGTGAGGTTGTGATGGACTGGCTCGACGCCATCAAGTGGGACGCGCAGGGCCTGGTGCCCGTGATTGCGCAGGAGGCGGCCACAGGCGACGTGCTGATGTTCGCCTGGATGAACCGGGAAGCGCTGCAGAAAACGGCCGAACTGGGCCGGGCGGTTTATTTCAGCCGTTCGCGCAACAAGCTCTGGTTCAAGGGCGAGGAGTCGGGTCATGTGCAGACGGTGCACGACATTCGCCTGGACTGCGACAACGACGTGGTGCTGCTCAAGGTGACGCAACTCGGGCATGAGCCCGGCATCGCCTGCCACACCGGGCGTCACAGCTGCTTCTTCCAGAGCCATCAGAATGGGCAATGGGTGTCGGTCGATCCTGTCCTCAAAGACCCCGAATCGATCTACAAGTGAGCACTATGTCCGACACAGATTCTTTGGCCCGTCTGGCCGCTGTCATCGAAAGCCGCAAGCCAGCCAATGGCGGCGATCCCGAGAAGAGTTACGTTGCTCGGCTGCTGCACAAGGGTCCGGACGCTTTCCTCAAGAAGATCGGTGAGGAAGCCACCGAGGCGGTGATGGCCGCCAAGGACTGTGACCATGGTGGCGACGTGCAGAAGCTTGTGAACGAGGTGGCCGATCTGTGGTTTCACAGCATGATCGCGCTCGCCCACTATGGCCGGGCGCCGGCTGACGTGGTGGCCGAACTGGCGCGCCGTGAAGGGCTGAGTGGTCTGGAAGAAAAAGCCCTGCGCAAGGCGGTGGCGCGCGAGGCGGAACCCAAATCCTGAAAGGAGCCGACATGAGTGACATCATCGACGTCAAGGCAGTGGACAGCGAAAAAGCCGAATCCCTCAAGACGGTCGGCTGGATCAGCTACCTGCTGCACCTGATCGTTGCGGTGGCGGCGGTTCTACCGGGTGCGCAGGGGGGCGTTGGCATCCTGCTGGTGGCGCTGATCATCGACCTGGTGAAGAAGGGCGATGCCGAAGGCACCTGGCAGGCCAGCCATTTCTCTTGGCGCATCCGCAGCGTGATCTGGGCCGGCATTCTGTACGTCCTCACCTGGCCGCTGTGGCTGCTGTTGCTGCTACCTGGCATGATCGCTTGGGCCATCGTCTCCATCTGGTTCCTCTACCGCATTGTGCGGGGCATGGTGCGCATGAATGCCAGCCAGGCCATGCCTTCCTGAAGTCGCCCAAAACCCCATGAGTCATCAAGACCCCAACTGCATCTTTTGCAAGATCGTTGCTGGCCAGATCCCGTCCCGAAAGGTGTACGAGGACGAGGAGTTGTATGCGTTTCACGACATCCATCCCTGGGCGCCGGTGCATTTCCTGCTGATACCCAAGCGGCATCTGGCCTCCATGGCGCAGCTGACACCCGCTGACGAGGGCTGGATGGGGCGTCTGATGGTGCTGGCGCCCAAGCTGGCACTGGAGCAGGGTTGCAATCCGTATCCTGAAGGTGGCTTTCGCATGGTGTGCAACACCGGTGTTGAAGGCGGTCAGGAGGTTCAGCACCTGCACTGGCATGTGATGGGCGGTCCTCGTCCCTGGGCGCGCGGCTGAACCAAACCCGGGGTCGTAGAATCCCAGCATTGGCGCCCACCGCGCTTTCACACAACGTTTCTGGAGATACTCATGGGCTCATTCTCGATTTGGCATTGGCTAATCGTGCTGCTGATCGTGGTCATGGTGTTTGGCACCAAAAAGCTGAAGAACATCGGCTCCGACCTCGGCGGCGCCGTCAAAGGCTTCAAGGACGGTATGAAAGACGGTGGGCAGTCCGCAGATGCAGCGCAAGCTGCTCAGGTGGGTCAAGACAGCCGCAGCGAAAAGACCACCATTGACGTCGAAGCCAAGCAAAAGAGCTGAGTCACCGCGGCGCACGACCATTGGTGTGCCGTATTTGATGTCTTGCCGCACACCGGTCCATGATTGATCTCGGTATCTCCAAGCTAGCGCTGATCGGAGCGGTGGCGCTCATCGTCATTGGCCCTGAGAAGCTCCCTCGTGTGGCTCGTACAGTCGGGACCTTGCTGGGCAAGGCTCAGCGCTACGTGGCCGACGTGAAGGCGGAAGTCAGCCGGTCCATGGAGCTCGAAGAGCTCAAGAAAATGAAAGAGTCGGTGGAGACGGCGGCGCGCGACGTAGAGTCGTCGGTTGCATCCGGTGCCAGCGATTTCGAAAAATCCTGGTCCGAAGCCACGTCCGGTCTGGATGGATCGGCGTTTTCCTCGGATACCGCGGACGCACTCTCCCAGCTCGGCACCGAAAGCGTTCCTTCCTACAAGCACCCCCGGAAGAACTGGCGCATCAAGCAGAAAGCGATGCCTCAGTGGTACAAGGCCCGCACGGGCGTGCGCACGCGTGCCCAATCCGGTGCGGCCCGCGTGGCCCGATTCCGCCCACGCCCCTCTTCCGCCTCCCGCTGATGTCCGATCCTGACAAATCCACCGACGAGCTCGCCGGTTCAGAGCAGCCATTTGTCCAGCATCTCATGGAGCTGCGCGACCGGTTGCTGTATGGCATTGCCGGCCTCGGGGTCTGCATGGCTTTGCTGGCCATCTGGCCAGGCCCCAGCGGACTGATTGATCTCATTGCGGTACCCATCCGGGCGCACATGCCGCCCGATGCCAAGCTGATCGCTGTGGGGGTGTTTTCGCCATTCTTTGTGCCGCTCAAGGTGCTGGCCATGGGAGCGTTGCTGCTCTCGCTGCCCTGGTGGATGTACCAGATCTGGGCGTTTGTGGCGCCGGGGCTGTACAGCCATGAAAAGCGATTTGCGGTTCCGCTGATCATCCTGGGCAGCCTGCTGGCTTACGTGGGCATTGCCTTCGTCCAGTTCTTCGTGCTGGACAAGATGTTCGGCTTCATCCAGCAGTTCACTCCCCAGAGCGTGGCAGCGACCCCTGACATTGCCTCGTATGTGGAGGCGATCCTGTCGCTCTATCTCGCCTTTGGCCTGGCGTTCCAGGTGCCGATCGTGGTGGTGCTGCTGGTGAAAATGAACATGGTCAGCGTCAAGCAGCTGAAGGAGTTCCGGGGTTACTTCATCGTCGTGGCGTTCGTGATCGCCGCCGTCGTGACCCCGCCGGACGTGATTTCACAGCTCGCGCTGGCGGTGCCCATGTGCCTGCTGTACGAGCTGGGCATCTGGGGCTCGCAGTGGTTTGTGCGCAATACCAGGGCCCCCGACGAATCTGTGAAAGACGGCGCGGCGTCCTGATCAGCGGTTGGGCTGGGGCCTGGGCAGGTTGCGCTTGCCCGGCGTGATCTGGATGCGCTGTTTTCCGTCCTTCCTGACGATCTCCAAACTGGAGGGCACGCCCGGCGCGAGAGCCGCCACGGCAGACAGCAACTGGGATACGTTGCTGACCGGTTTGTCGCCCACCTGGGTCACCACGTCGCCGGGGCGGATACCGGCCTGGGCGGCCGGCCCGTTCTGTAGCACACCGGTGATGATGACGCCCGTGCCCGAGGGGATCGAAAAACTCTCGGCCAGCTCCGGGGTCAGGTCTTGCGGTTCCACGCCAATCCAGCCCCGAGTGACCTTGCCATCTCGCACGATGGCATCCATCACGCTGCGCGCGGTAGAGGTCGGGATGGCAAATCCAATGCCCATGGAGCCGCCCGAACGGGAATAGATCGCGGTATTGATGCCCATCAGGTGTCCGTGGATGTCCACCAGCGCACCGCCCGAATTGCCCGGGTTGATGGCCGCATCGGTCTGTATGAAGTTCTCGAAGGTGTTGATGCCCAGCTGGGTACGCCCCAGGGCGCTGACGATGCCGCTCGTCACGGTTTGACCGACCCCGAAGGGGTTGCCAATCGCCAGCACCTGGTCGCCGATGAACAGCGCTTCCGAGTTGCCCAAGGTGATCACCGGCAGATTGCCCAGACTGATCTTCAAGATGGCCAGATCGGTTTCCGGATCGGTGCCAATGACCTGGGCAGTGCTTCGACGGCCATCGTTGAGCACCACCTCGATCTGGTCCGCTTCTTCAATCACGTGGTTGTTGGTCAGGATGTAGCCTGCTTCGCTCACGATCACGCCTGAACCCAGGCCGGCCTGAGGTTGTCCCTGCCCCTGCTCGCCGAAAAAGAACCGGAACCAGGGGTCGGCCATCTGGGTCTGATCAGGTGCTTTGCTGGTGTTGATGCTCACGACCGCGGGGGATGCCCGCTTGGCCGCCTCTCTGAAGCTGGTGGCCGATGCTTCCTCGGAGATGGGTCCGGGAGACTCAACCACCGGCACCACCGTTGGCAGCACATTGCGGCGGTCCAGCCAGTGGGGCTTGAGCGTGCCCACGACAAAAAGGACGGCCACCGCAACGGTGACGGTTTGGGCGAAAAGTAGCCAGATGCGTTTCATGTTGGAAGGGTGCAAAAGGAACGGGAGCTTTGGAGCATTTCGCTGCATCCCTGTTGAGATTGTCACGTATATGACCACGCGGCTAGCTGGTTCAAGCCGATTGATGCAGGTCAATGCGAACAGCGTGGCTTGGAGATGCAATGGCTGCCTGTTGTCACAGAGGACTGGAGCACACGATGAAAGCCATTGCAGATCTTTTTTCCACCGACTACGGGCTTTTCAGCATCGCAGGCATTGCTTTCATGATCGGCATGGCAATCTGGTTCTACCGGTTTTTCAACCGCAAGATGCTGGAGTCCGAGCGGGCCGAACGCAAACGCGGCTGAGCAGCGCCAGTCAAGGCAGCGTTCCAAGGTGGGCGGTGACAGAATAGAACGCTGGCGCCAGGATGTCCCTGGTGACCTGTTCTGATTCACCGTCTGCATGCCATCCGACACACCTTCTGTTCAAGGCGTCCTGCGCGACGATCTGCTCGCAGCCTGCGACCGCATTCTGCAGCCTGCGCTTTTCAAGGACTACGGACCCAACGGTCTGCAGGTCGAGGGTCGTATGCGGGTGCGCAAGCTGGTCAGCGGGGTGACTGCCAGCCTGGCGTTCATTGATGCGGCCATCGACGCCGGAGCAGACGCGCTGTTCGTGCACCACGGACTGTTCTGGCGCGGTCAGGACGGACGGGTGACGGGTTGGATGAAACAGCGTCTGGCGCGCCTGCTGACGCACGACATCAATTTGCTGGCATATCACCTGCCGCTGGATGCACACGCCGAGCTGGGCAACAACGCGCAGCTGGCGCGCCGCATCGGTGTCCGTGTGCTGGATGTAGGGGACGGCCGTTTTGGCGACCAGTCGCTGGGCTTCCTGGGGGTGCGCCCGCCTGCGCCGGCGGCCGAACTGCTCAAGGATATCGAGAGTTCCTTGGGGCGAGCCGCGCTGCTGGTCGGAGATCCGGGGCGCCGTGTGGAGCGCGTGGCGATCTGCACGGGTGGTGCCCAAGGCTATTTCGAGGCGGCCATCGCCGCCGGCGCCGACGTGTTCATCACGGGTGAGATATCGGAGCCCCAGACGCACTATGCGCGGGAGGCCGGTGTGGCCTATATCGCCTGTGGTCACCACGCGTCGGAGCGCTACGGCGCGCCAGCGGTGGCTGGTCACGTGGCGGAGCTGCTCGGCATTGAGCATCAGTTCATCGACATTCCCAACCCGGCGTGACACTGTGACCACTCCTGTTTTCGAGAGTCCCGGGCGTCACCGCCCGCTTGTGGTCACCATGGGAGACCCCGCCGGGATAGGGCCCGAAATCGTGGTCCGTGCCCTGCTGGAACGCCCCGATCTTCAGGGACAGGTGGTGGTGGCCGGTGATGCGGCCACGCTGCGGCGCGCAGCGGATGTCGTCCGGCTGCAGTGTGGGGGTGCGCGGTTGGATGTGATGGTGCTCGGGGGGCTGAGGGAGTGGGCTCATGCTTCTCGCCCTGGGCTTGCTTTGATTCAGGCATGTGTGCCGGGCTCCTTGGCGCCTTGGGGTCGAATCAGCGCCGAAGCCGGCCGAGCCGCCGCTGACAGCATCGCTGCCGCTGCACGGTGGGTGCTGGCGGGCCAGGCGAGGGCATTGGTCACCGCACCTGTGCACAAAGAGGCTCTGGCCGCTGCTGGGCTGCCGCACCCGGGGCACACCGAGTTCCTGCAATCCTTGGCCGCTGAGCATGCGGGTGTGCCTGTGAGTGAGATGCCGGTGCGCATGATGCTCAGTGCGCCTGGGCTGGCCACCGTGCTGGTGAGCATCCACGTGTCGTTGCGGCAGGCGCTTGAGGCCGTCACCACCCAACGCGTGATGGACACCATTCGCATCACCGCGGCGCACTACCGTCGCTGCGGCATGCCTGAAGTTCGCATCGCCGTCGCAGGACTGAATCCCCATGCGGGCGAGGGGGGGCTGTTTGGCCGTGAGGAAATCGAGATCCTGCAGCCGGCAGTGGATCGTTCACGTGCCGATGGGTTGCACGTCAGCGGCCCACATGCACCGGACACCGTGTTCATGCGGGCTCGCCAGGGGGAGTTCGATGTGGTGGTGGCGATGTACCACGACCAGGGGCTGATTCCGGTCAAGCTGCTCGGCCTGGAGCATGGTGTCAACACCACGCTGGGTTTGCCCATGGTTCGCACCAGCCCAGACCATGGCACCGCCTTCGATCTGGCTGGTACCGGAAGGGCGAGTGCCACAAGCCTGCTGGCGGCGGTGGATGCTGCTATCTGGATGAGCCGCTTGAGCCAGTCTTAGCGGCTGTGGATGCCTTGGGTTGGGGCTGTCGGCCGACCCTGCGGTGGATGGCTCACTTGCGCAGGCTGTCCCTGATTTCCCTCAGCAGAACCACTTCCTCCGGTGTCGGCGCCGGTGGCGCTGGAGGTGCCTCTTTGCGCAGGCGGTTCATCTGCTTGACCATCATGAAAATGATGAACGCCAGGATCACAAAGTTCAGCGCGATGGTGATGAAGTTGCCATAGGCCAGTACCGCCCCAGCCTTTTTTGCCTCTGCCAGTGGAAGGCCTGCGGCCTGGCCCGCGAGGGCGATGTAGTAGTTGGAGAAGTCGAGGCCTCCGAATACCTTGCTGATGACGGGCATGATCAGGTCGCCCACGATCGAGTCCACGATCTTTCCGAAGGCGCCGCCAATGATCACGCCCACAGCCAGATCCATGACGTTGCCTTTGACGGCGAATTCTTTGAACTCTTGCAACATGGCCATTCGATGGGCTCCTTCAATGGACGTTCTACAAAACAATGGCCCTTTGGACCAGGAAAATTCATTCTCGCACAGAACACATTTGTATTACCCGTTCCTGACGCTGGCAACGAGGCTCAACGCCCACAAAGTGGTGGGTTTGTCTTGTCTGGATCGGTGAAAAGTCGGCTTGTAACGCTCCGGTACAATGCAGGGTTGACCCTAGTGGGCCACGTCTTGAACTTCCTTGAAAGATCCCCATGAGTGAAGCAACCGTCGCTGCGTCTGTGGACAACAGCCGCCGTACCTGGCTGATCACCTCCGCCGCCATGGGTGGCGTGGGAGCAGCCGCCGTCGCCGTCCCCTTTGTCAGCAGTTTCCAGCCGTCCGAGCGGGCAAAGGCTGCGGGTGCCGCAGTCGAAGTGGACATTTCTACCCTGCAGCCCGGTGAGAAGCGCGTGGTGGAGTGGCGCGGCAAGCCTGTGTGGATCATGCGTCGCAGTTCCGAGCAACTGGCGGCTCTCGAGAAGATCGAGCCTCAGCTGGCCGACCCGACCTCTGAGCGCAAGGCCTACCCGACTCCCGAATACGCCAAGAACCGCCATCGTTCGATCAAGCCGGAAGTTTTCGTCGGTGTGGGTATATGTACGCACCTGGGGTGTTCGCCTGGCGACAAGTTCACGCCAGGCCCTCAGCCCTCGCTGCCCGATGACTGGGTGGGGGGGTTTCTCTGTGCCTGCCACGGCTCGACGTTCGACCTTGCTGGTCGTGTGTTCAAGAACAAGCCTGCGCCAGACAACCTGGAAGTGCCTCCGCACTACTACACGTCCGACACCACGCTGTTGATCGGCGAAGAGAAAAAGGCCTGACCTGCTTTCAGCAGGCAATACGACCCCACAGAGGCATCCATGGCTGAATTCAAAGAAATTTCCCCCGACGCGCCCGTTGTCCAGAAGGTCACGAACTGGTTCGAAAACCGGATTCCCTCGGCCTTCTACATCTACAAGCGCGATATGGCCGAGTACTACGCGCCGAAGAACTTCAACTGGTGGTACATCTTCGGTTCGCTGGCAATGCTCGTGCTGGTGATCCAGATCGTCACAGGCATCTTCCTGGTGATGCACTACAAGCCTGACGCCAACCTCAACGCGGCTGGCGTGCCGGTGGCCTTCGCCTCGGTCGAATACATCATGCGCGACGTGCCATGGGGCTGGCTGATCCGCTACATGCACTCCACGGGGGCTTCCGCCTTCTTTGTGGTGGTGTACCTGCACATGTTCCGTGGTCTGATCTATGGCTCGTACCGCAAACCGCGCGAGCTGGTCTGGCTGTTTGGCTGCGGCATCTTCCTGGTGCTGATGGCCGAGGCCTTCATGGGTTACCTGCTGCCATGGGGCCAGATGTCCTACTGGGGCGCGCAGGTGATCGTGAACCTGTTCTCTGCCATTCCGTTTGTGGGCCCCGACCTGGCCCTGCTGATTCGTGGCGACTACGTCGTCGGTGATGCCACCCTCAACCGCTTCTTCAGCTTCCACGTGATCGCCGTCCCCCTGGTACTGCTGGGTCTGGTGGTGGCCCACCTGATGGCGCTGCACGATGTGGGTTCCAACAACCCCGACGGCGTGGAAATCAAGGCAGGCCCCAAGGGTAACCGCTGGTCCGTGTCTGCACCGGCCGACGGTGTCCCGTTCCATCCGTACTACACGGTGCACGACATTTTTGGTGTGTCTATGTTCCTGATGGTGTTCTCGGCCATCGTGTTCTTCGCGCCAGAGTTCGGTGGGTACTTCCTGGAGTTCAACAACTTCATTCCCGCAGACCCCCTGGTTACCCCGCTGCACATTGCACCTGTCTGGTACTTCACGCCGTTCTACTCAATGCTGCGCGCCATCACCAGTGAGATGATGTATGCCCTGATCGCGTGTGTGCTGGCTGCAGCCCTGTTTGCTGTGTTCAAGTCCAAGCTCGCAGCGATGTTCAAGGTGGCGGTGCTCGGTGCCGCGGCGGTGACCGTGGTGCTGATGCTGGCCATCGATGCCAAGTTCTGGGGCGTGGTGACCATGGGTGGTGCCGTGATCATCCTGTTCTTCCTGCCTTGGCTGGACAACAGCCCGGTGAAGTCGATCCGTTACCGCCCGAGTTGGAACAAGTGGCTCTACACCGTCTTTGTGATCAACTTCCTCATTCTGGGATATCTGGGTGTACAACCCCCGTCCCCCGTGGGTGAGCGCGTTTCTCAGGTTGGCACGCTGTTCTATTTCGGCTTCTTCCTTCTGATGCCGTGGTGGAGCCGCCTGGGCGAGTTCAAGCAAGTGCCCAGCCGTGTCACCTTCAAGCCCCACTGAGTGCGATCCGGAGAATCACCAACATGAAAAAGATGCTTCTGGGCCTGATGCTGGCCCTCGGTCTGAGTGGGGGCGCCATGGCCGCCGGCTCCGGCTTTCCGCTGGACAAGGCGCCGGCCCGCACCAACGACATGGCGGCGTTGCAAAACGGTGCCAAGCTGTTCGTCAACTATTGCCTGAGCTGCCATTCGGCTTCGTTCATGCGTTACAACCGTCTGCGCGATATCGGCCTGACCGATAAGCAGATTGCAGAAAACCTGACTTTCACGACCGACAAGATCGGTGACACCATGAAGGCGGCCATCGATCCCAAGCAGGCCAAGGCTTGGTTCGGTGCCAATCCGCCCGACCTGACTCTGGTGGCGCGCTCGCGCTCCAGCGGTGCTGGCTCAGGTGCCGACTACATCTACACCCTTCTGCGCAGCTACTACCGTGATGAGACCAAGCCCACGGGCTGGAACAACCTGGTCTTCCCCAACATCGGAATGCCGCATCCTCTGTGGGAGCTGCAAGGTGAGCGCAAGCCGGTTTTCGAAAAACACGAAAGCCACGGTCAGCAAGTTGAGCTGTTCAAGAGCTGGGAGCCCGGCAAGGCCGGTACCATGTCGCAAGAGCAGTACGATCAAAATGTTGGTGACCTGGTGGCCTACCTGCAGTGGATGGCCGAGCCAGCACAGAACAGCCGGGTGCGCATCGGCGTCTGGGTGCTTCTGTTCCTGGCGGCATTTACCATCGTTGCTTGGCGACTGAACGCTTCGTTCTGGAAAGACGTCAAGTAAATCGAACATGCTGGGGCCCCGATGCCGTATCGGGGTCACCCATGAAATTTGCAGTGGTTTGCGGTTCCGCGGGTGCGCGGCCAAGCAAACCACTGTTTTGTCTTAGGAGACTCCCTCATGATGGTCTTGTACTCGGGCACCACCTGCCCCTATTCCCACCGCTGCCGCTTTGTCTTGTTCGAAAAGGGCATGGACTTCGAGATTCGCGATGTGGACCTCTACAACAAGCCAGAAGATATCAGTGTCATGAATCCGTATGGTCAGGTGCCGATCCTGGTGGAGCGTGACCTGATTTTGTATGAGTCGAACATCATCAATGAGTACATCGATGAGCGTTTCCCGCATCCCCAGCTGATGCCCGGAGACCCGGTGGACCGCGCCCGTGTTCGGCTGTTTCTGCTGAACTTCGAGAAGGAACTTTTCACGCACGTGTCCGTGCTCGAGTCGCGCAGCAGCAAAGGCAACGAAAAGGCCCTGGAAAAGGCCCGCGCCCATATCCGTGACCGCCTGACCCAGCTCGCGCCGGTGTTTCTCAAGAACAAGTTCATGCTGGGTGACAACTTCTCCATGCTGGATGTGGCGATCGCTCCACTGCTCTGGCGCCTGGATTTCTATGGCATCGAGTTGAGCAAGAACGCTGCGCCGCTGCTGAAATACGCCGAGCGGATTTTTTCTCGTCCTGCCTATATAGAGGCACTGACGCCATCCGAGAAGGTCATGCGCAAGTGATGAGGTTTCGCCTCACTTGATGCGAGCCCTCAGCGATGATTCGTGACGACATGGAACCAACGTCCACCCGGCCCTACCTCATACGTGCCTTGCACGAATGGTGCACAGACAACGGATATGCGCCCCATATCGCTGTGCGTGTGGATGGGTCGGTGAACGTGCCTATGGAGTACGTCCGCAACAGCGAGATCGTGCTCAACGTGAGCTTTGATGCGACCAATGGTTTGCGCCTGGGCAATGAGTTCATCGAGTTCAAGGCGCGGTTCGGTGGCGTCCCTCGGGATGTGGTCGTGCCAACGACTCATGTGATTGCGATTTATGCGCGAGAGAATGGGCAGGGCATGGCGTTTCCTCCGCCAGACGGACTGCATACGGTTACAGCGGATCCTGTGCAGATGACGCCGGAGTCTGGTGAGCAGGCAGCGGCTGACCGCGTGTCTTCCCTCCGGTCGGTACCGGTGCCTGCTGGGTCTGAAGAGGGCGGCGCGGAGCCCCCGCCGGATGGGTCTGGTCGCAGTGGTGGTCGACCCCAGCTCAAGCGCGTCAAGTAGAATTTTCACCCAAGCCGCTTTAGCTCAGTTGGTAGAGCACTCGCCTTGTAAGCGATAGGTCGTCTGTTCGAGTCAGACAAGCGGCACCATCCGAAGATCTCACCGCCTTGGTGTTTGGATTTTCAGGCGAATGGAGTTAATCTCCATGCCGTTTTGCGCCAGTCGCTGCCGAATGGACGGCAGGAGTTGGCGAAGTTTGGTTGACGCGGCGGCGCTGCTGACCAGCACGCACCACTCACCGTTCTCCAATGGGCCAGGTTGAACCTGTGACCGCAGCGGCGCTGGTATCAGTGCCGTGACCGCTTCCAGGCAATTCCGGGATGCGCGAATGCGCTCTTGCAGAAGTGCCAATGTGGGCTCTTCGCCAACAGCCTGTTCGAGGCTGAACACGCGTCTGTTGTACCGGGAGGCGGTGGTCATGCTTAGCAGGCTTAGCAACGCTTTGCTGCCGTTGAAAGAGGTGGTCTGACAGTGCACATCATTATCACGGATGCTTGGCTGGCCAAGAGCCAGGCGCTCCATCTGAGCGGTCTCAAGCTGGCCCTTTCCGGCATTCTGTTGTCGGTAGTGGTCATGCTGGGTTCTGTGGCCGCATACCACTGGGTGTTCCTGCAAGGAGTGCGTCAGGGGTGGCCTGGCTTCGAGTCGGTGGCTCGTCTGGTGACTCAGGGCGATGTCGACTCCAAAGAGCTGTACATGCGAGAGAACCTGGACGCCATGGCGCGCAAGCTCGGCGAAATGCAGGCCCGCATGCTCCAGATCGAGTCGCTGGGGGAGCGCGTGGCCGGACTCGCAGGGCTCAAGCCTGAAGAGTTCAAGGTGCAGCCGGGATCGGGGGGGGCTTTGGTGTCCGGGCGGGACATCACCCTGCCCGAGCTGATGTCTGCCATGAACCAGCTGGACAGGGTCAGTGGCGCTGGTGTGGACTGGCTCACCGTTATCGAGTCGCGACTGTTCGACCAGAAGATACAGCGCACGCTTGTTCCGACGGAAGAGCCGGTGGCGGGTGGCCGCATCGGCTCTCCGTTTGGGTTTCGCATTGATCCCATCACTGGTCGTTCAGCGCTGCACACGGGCCTGGATTTTCCCGCAGACACCGGAACGCCCATCTTGGCAGCCGCTGGTGGCGTGGTGGTGGTTCAGGATGTGCATCCTGCCTACGGCAACATGGTCGAAGTGGATCATGGCAACGACCTGATCACCCGTTACGCCCATGCTTCACGGGTGCTGGTCAAGAAGGGGGACATCGTCAAGCGTGGTCAGGTCATTGCCGAGGTGGGCTCCACTGGTCGGTCGACGGGTCCACATCTGCACTTCGAGGTGTGGGTGTCGGGTGTACCGCAGGACCCCTCCCGGTTCCTGGCCGCAGGAGAGACGCTCGCGGCGGCCCAGCTGGTCCCAGGCAACCCGCGGAGGCCCTGATCGGGATCATCGAAACCGCCGGGTAAAATTGCAGCTTTGCTCTTGAAACAGCAGCGTTTGCCGGCACCTTTCGCGTGCCCGTGCAAGCCGATCCGGCTGGCAGGAGTTGTTCGATCATTTCGCCTGCCTGGCATTTGAATGCCCGTTGCCGGTCCGCACCTATGGCCACAAATTTCCTCACCAAACTGTTCGGTAGTCGCAACGACCGTCTGCTCAAGACCTACCGCAAAACGGTGGAACGCATCAACAGCCTGGAGCCGCAATTCGAGAAGCTCAGCGACGATGAGTTGAAGGCGCAGACGGAGGTCTTCAAGCGCCGCTTGGCCGACGGAGCCACCCTGGATGCGATCCTTCCCGAGGCATTTGCTGTGGTGCGCGAGGCCAGCAAGCGCGTGATGAAGATGCGCCACTTCGATGTGCAACTGGTCGGTGGCATTGCGCTGCATTCCGGCAAGATTGCCGAGATGCGCACCGGTGAAGGCAAGACACTGACTGCCACGCTGCCGGTCTACCTCAATGCGCTGTCGGGCAAAGGCGTCCACGTCGTGACCGTGAACGATTACCTGGCGAGTCGCGATGCCCAGTGGATGGGTCGGCTTTACAACTTCCTTGGGCTGTCGGTCGGTATCAACCTGCCCCAGGCCCCGCGTGAGGACAAGCAAGCGGCTTACGGTGCCGACATCACCTACGGCACCAACAACGAGTACGGCTTCGACTACTTGCGTGACAACATGGTGCACGAGGCCAAGGACCGCGTGCAACGAGGACTGAACTTTGCAATCGTCGACGAGGTGGACTCGATCCTGATCGACGAAGCCCGGACGCCGCTGATCATCAGTGGTCAGGCTGAGGATCAGACGCCGGTCTATACCGCCATCAAGCAACTAGTGCCGCACCTGACCCGCCAGGAAGGCGAGGCAGACCCCCGCACCGGCGAGGGCGTGATCAAGCCAGGGGACTTCACGGTGGACGAGAAAGCGCACTCCATCCACATGACCGAGCAGGGGCACGAAAATGCCGAGCGCCTGCTCAGCCAGGCGGGTCTGTTGCCAGAGGGCGCTTCGCTGTACGACCCGGCCAACATTGCTTTGATGCACCACTTGGTGACGTCGCTCAAGGCTCATCACCTCTACCACCGCGACCAGCACTATGTGGTGCAGAACGGTGAGATCGTCATCGTGGACGAATTCACCGGCCGGCTGATGTCCGGTCGCCGCTGGAGCGATGGCCTGCACCAGGCGGTGGAGGCCAAGGAAGGCGTCGCGATCCAGCCCGAGAACCAGACGCTGGCATCGATCACGTTCCAGAACTACTTCCGTCTGTACGGCAAGCTGTCGGGCATGACCGGTACAGCTGACACGGAGGCCTACGAATTCCAGGAAATCTACGGTCTGGAGACCGTGGTGATCCCGCCCAACCGACCCAGCCAGCGCATCGACCAGCTCGACCGCGTGTACAAGACGACTAAGGAGAAGTACGTTGCGGCAATCCAGGACATCCGCGAGTGCCACGAGCGTGGGCAGCCAGTGCTGGTGGGTACGTCCTCGATCGAAAACTCGGAAATCATCTCCGGTCTGCTGACCGCTGAAAAGCTGCCGCACGAGGTGCTCAATGCCAAGCAACACGCCCGCGAAGCGGACATCATCGTGCAGGCGGGGCGCCCGGGCGCCATCACCATTGCCACCAACATGGCGGGCCGCGGCACCGACATCGTGCTCGGTGGAAACCTGGAGAAGATGGTCGCTGCGGTTGAGGCCGACGAGTCGCTGGACGAGGCCAGCAAGTCGAAGCGCGTGCAGGCGCTTCGTGATCAGTGGCAGTCGGATCACGAAAAGGTGAAGTCGCTTGGCGGCCTGCGCATCATCGCGACCGAACGCCATGAAAGCCGCCGCATTGACAACCAGTTGCGCGGCCGCTCTGGCCGCCAAGGCGACCCGGGTTCGTCCCGTTTCTACCTGAGCCTGGACGACTCGCTGATGCGGATCTTCGCCGGCGAAAAGGTGCGAGCGATCATGGACCGGCTGAAGATGCCGGAGGGCGAGGCCATCGAGGCCGGCATCGTCACGCGCAGCATCGAGAGTGCCCAGCGCAAGGTCGAGGCCCGAAACTTCGATATCCGCAAGCAGCTGCTGGAATACGACGATGTGTCCAACGACCAGCGCAAGGTGATCTACCAGCAGCGCAACGACATCCTGGATGCTCAGAGCTTGCGGGCCCAGATCGACGCGCTGCGCGAGGGCTGCATGACGGACCTGGTGCACCAGTTCGTGCCCGAAGGCAGCGTGGAGGAGCAATGGGATCTGCCCGGCCTTGAGCGTGTGCTGCGCGAGGAGTGGTCGGTGGATCTGCCGGTCGCCAGCTGGGTGTCGGAGTCCGAGTCGGTCGAAGTCGACGACATCGTCGAGCGTGTTCAGAAGGCTGCCAAGCAGGTGTTTGAGGACAAGGTGGCGCTGGTCGGAGATGAGAACTTCACGCAGTTCGAGCGCATGGTGCTGCTGCAGACCATCGACAGCCAGTGGAGAGATCACCTGTCCGCACTCGACTACCTGAGGCAGGGCATTCACTTGCGAGGCTACGCCCAGAAGCAGCCCAAGCAGGAGTACAAGCGCGAGGCCTTCCAGCTGTTCGGGCAGTTGCTCGACAGTGTGAAGAACGACGTGACCCGCGTTCTGATGAATGTGCGCGTGCAGTCGGCTGAGCAGATCTCCGAAGCCACCGAGCAGATGGAAGCCAGCGCCGAACAGATTGCCAACGTGACCTATACCGCGCCGACCGAAACCGGTGAAGCACAGAGCGTCGTCGACCCTGCGACTGCGGTGACCGAGATGCCGCGTGTGGGGCGCAACGATCTCTGCCCCTGTGGCAGTGGCAAGAAGTACAAACACTGCCATGGCGCGCTGACCTGATGCCCTTTTGACCGGAATCTGACGCCATGGCTGTGAACTACATCGCCCCCCAAGCCCAGGACCTGTTGCCCGTTGCGGGTGTTCGCATCGGCGTGGCCGAAGCTGGCATTCGCAAGGCGAATCGCAAGGACCTGACCGTTTTCCTGTTGGATGAAGGCAGTGTCGTCGGGGCCGTGTTCACGCAAAACCGCTACGCGGCTGCGCCTGTGCAAGTGTGCCGAGACCACCTCGCCGCGGGCCAGGGCATCCGGGCCATGGTGATCAACACGGGCAACGCCAACGCCGGTACAGGTGAGCCGGGTTTGCAGAATGCACGGCAGACCGCGAATGCGCTGGCGCTGGCCTTGGGTGTGCAGCATGAGCAGGTGCTGCCGTTTTCGACCGGCGTGATCATGGAGCCTCTGCCACTGGAACGCCTGCTCGTCGGATTGCCTGCCGCCCTGTCCGACGCGGGCAGCGCCGCCGGTGCCACTGGTGCGCAATGGCTCAAGGCGGCCGAGGGCATCATGACCACCGACACGCTTCCCAAGGCGATCAGCCGCCAGGCAGTGGTGGGGGGCAAGACCGTGACCGTGAGTGGCATCGCCAAAGGGGCTGGCATGATCCGCCCCAATATGGCGACCATGCTGGGCTATGTGGCTACCGATGCGGCGGTGGCGCCCGCGCTGATGTCAGCGTTGGCCAAGCGGCTGGCCGACGGTTCCTTCAACCGCGTCACGGTCGACGGTGACACCTCGACCAACGACTCCTTTGTGGTGGTGGCCACGGGCAAGGCCGGCAATCCGGTCGTGACCGATCTTGCCAGCGCTGACGGCCAGTCCCTGCTGGTGGCCATGACCGAAGTGGCCCAGTTCCTGGCCCACGCCATCGTGCGCGACGGCGAAGGCGCGACCAAGTTCATCACAGTGCGGGTGGAAGGTGGGGCCAACAGCGACGAATGCCTGAAGGCGGCCTACGCCGTGGCCCACTCGCCGCTGGTCAAGACCGCTTTTTTTGCCAGCGACCCCAACCTGGGCCGTATTCTTGCGGCTGTTGGGTACGCCGGCATCACCGACCTCGATGCGTCCAAGATTGAGTTGCATCTGGGGGATGTGCATGTCGTCAAGGCCGGAGGCCGCAACCCCGACTACCGCGAAGAGGACGGGCAGCGCGTCATGAAGGCTGCCGAAATCCTGGTGCGCATCGGGCTGGGGCGCGGAAGCGCCACCGAGACGGTCTGGACCTGCGACTTCAGCCACGACTACGTGACCATCAACGCCGACTACCGGTCGTGAGCCAAGGCCGCTGGGCATGAACGAGCAATTCGAACGGCTCCTGCAAAGAGCAGAACAGCTGATCTCCCGCATCGAGTCGGTGTTGCCCCAGTCGTTGGGCGCTCCCGACTGGAACGCGTCTATCGCATTCCGCTATCGCAAGCGCAGCAGTGGTCATGGTGTCCTTGAGCCGGTGCGCCAGGTGGCTCAGATGCGCTTGGCCGACTTGCGGGAAATTGACGGGCAGAAGGAAAAGATCCAGCGCAACACCGAGCAGTTCGTGCGAGGTTTGCCTGCCAACAACGTGTTGTTGACGGGTGCGCGTGGTACCGGCAAGTCGTCCCTGATCAAGGCCTGCCTGAACGAATACGCGCCCCAGGGCTTGAGGCTGATCGAGGTGGACAAGGCCGATCTGGTGGACCTGCCCGATATCGTGGATGTGGTGGCCGACAGGCCCGAGCGCTTCCTGGTGTTCTGCGATGACCTGAGTTTCGAGGACGGCGAGGCGGGGTACAAGGCCCTCAAGTCCATCCTCGATGGCTCGGTGTCGGCGGTGGGGCAGAACGTCCTGATCTGCGCCACCAGCAACCGGCGGCACCTGCTGCCGGAATACATGAAGGAAAACCTCACGTACACCCACACCGCCGATGGCGAGGTGCATCCTGGCGAAGTGGTGGAAGAAAAGATTTCCCTCTCCGAGCGATTCGGGCTCTGGGTCAGCTTCTACCCATTCAGCCAGGACGAATACCTGACCATCGTGGCCCAGTGGCTGGCCTCGTTTGGCGTCCCGCCTCCCGAGATCGAAGCAGCCAGACCCCAGGCCTTGGTCTGGGCACTCGAACGGGGTTCGCGCAGCGGGCGCGTGGCATACCAGTTCGCCCGCGACTACGCGGGGTCCCACCGTTCGCAGTCATGAGCCAGACCCCCCTGGTGTTGGTGGTCGATGGTGGTGGCACTACGGACGGTGTACAGCGCCCCGTCACCGAGGTGGCGGTCGGCATTCTTGTCGACGCTCAGGGCCGCTACCTCCTCACCTCCAGACCGCCTGGCAAGGTTTACGCCGGGTACTGGGAGTTTCCTGGTGGCAAGCTGGAGACTGGTGAAAGCGTGGAGCAGGCCTTGCGGCGTGAGTTGCAGGAGGAGATCGGAGTCACCATCGGTTCGGCCGTGGTCTGGAGGCATTCGCTGGTCGACTATCCCCATGCATTGGTTCGCCTGAACTTCTGCAAGGTGTACGACTGGTCCGGCGCCCTGCACATGCATGAAGGGCAGAACCATTGCTGGGAGCGATTGCCGGTGAGCTGCGAGCCCGTGTTGCCAGGGACGGTGCCGGTGCTTGCCTGGTTGGCAGAAGAAGAGGCGGGCGCGGCTCCTTCTCCCTGTTGAATCGACTCAGTGTTCTTCGAAACCCGGCTGGCGGTCGGACGCCTGCTCAGGCACTTTGAACTGTTCGCTGGCCCATGCGCCCAGATCCATCTGCTTGCAGCGTTCGCTGCAAAAAGGTCGGTAGCGGTTGGTGGGGGCATACAGGCTCGGACCTCCGCAGGTCGGGCATGTCACCTGTTTGGGCACCTGGCTCATGAAGGCGTTCAGGAGCAGAGCGTGAGCTCGAAGGACGCATCCTCCCCGGCAGGATGCAGGCGTTCATCCTCTCCCAGGCGCAGCAAGCGGACCGACAGCATCAGGCGGTTGCCACTGATCTCCGGGATCAGCCCAAGGCGCGGATCGATGGCAAGGCGCAGCAACTGGTAGGTACGGCCTTGGGGAAGGTTTTGCTGAAACTGGCCGCCAGGAGCCACCACTTTGTGAGGGGACCCGGAGTCCCGCATCATCTTCAGCAGCAACATGATGGCTTCAGCCAGCGGAGCCAGGGGTTGCACCCAGCGCTGAAGGTCGGCTTGGCGCAGCGGCGCTGATTGGTGCTGCCAGTGAAAGTAGCCCGGCAAGTCAAACTCGCAGGTACCGCCCGGAATGCCGATTCGGCTTCGAATGGCCATCAGCCAGTCGTTGTCGGTTAGGGACTGGCCGGTCTTGCCGGTCGCACCGCTGAGTTCTGAAAAACTGGCATCCAGCTGACCAATGACTTCGTCGAGCACCCTTTCGGAGATGGCCGGGTTGCCGCGGTAGCCGTTGAGCTGGATGCGGTGCCGGTCAATGTCTTTGAGGACGTCTGACTTCATGTCCGCGCGGGAGGCCACGTCCATGATCTCGAAGATGGTCTGGATGGCGAAGTGGTGATCCAGCGCGTCTGTGCGAGTCACCAGCTCGGACAGGCGGGTGAACAGATGCTCCAGCCGGAGGTACGTCCGGACGCGCTCGTTGAAGGGATATTCGTACAGGATCACAGCGTCAAAGGGCGCAGAGGTTCAGTCATGGGCCTGTTCATCATAGTCCCAACCGGCGGGCCATTCCCAGGACCAAGGCTTGCAGCGTTGGCAAATCGATTCCATCGTTCCAGAGCACGCCGTCAGCACTGACCAGCCGTTGGGCGCGTGGGCTCTGCTGGGCGATGACGGTCTCGACCTGATGGCGGGGCCAGCCATTGCGCGCCATGACCCGGGCGATCTGGGTTTCGTAAGCACAGTCCACCACGAGTACGGTGTCGAGACGAGAACGCCAGCGGCCCGATTCGACGAGCAGTGGGACATCAAACACCACGCAATCAGCACGGCTTGTTTGCACCAATCGCTCCAGTTCTTCATGGACCCTTGGGTGGATGATGGACTCCAGCAGCTGCTTGGCTTGCGGGTTTGCAAACACGTGCGTCCGCATCCTGTCGCGGTCCATGGACCCATCCTCTGCGACGAATGCATCGCCGAAGTGGTGCCGAATGTCCGGCATGGCTGCTCCGCCTGCCTGGGTGCACATGCGCGAGATGTGATCTGCGTCCAGAACGGTGGCCCCGCACTCTTGCAACACGTTGGCCACGGTGCTCTTTCCGCTGCCGATACCTCCTGTCAGGCCCACGCGGTGCATGGCTGAAGGGGATGTCAGAGGCCGATCACGGCCAGAATGGCGCGGGGCCCGAAGAACAGCGAGGTCAGTCCAGCCAGGGCCAGGAAGGGGCCGAACGGCACATAACCCCCTTCTCGCAGCTGGGAGAACACCTTGATGCCAATGCCGACGACGGCACCGAGGACCGATGCCATGAGGATGATCGGCACCAACGCTTGCCAGCCGAACCATGCCCCCAGCGCGGCAAAGAGCTTGAAATCGCCGTAGCCCATGCCTTCCTTGCCCGTCGCCAGCTTGAACCCCCAATACACCAGCCACAGCGACAGGTAGCCGCCGGCCGCACCCCACAGCGAGTCGGGCAGTGGCACGCCAGTGAACCCCAGCGCCGACGTACACAGACCCGCCCACAGCAGCGGCAACGTAATGTCATCGGGCAGCAGCGTGGTGTCCCAGTCGATGCAGGTCAGTGCTACCAGACTTGCAGCGAATCCGCTCCAAGCCAACGACTCCCATCCAAGGCCCCAGGTCCAGCCGCACCAGGCGAACAGAGTGCCGGTCACGAGTTCTACCGCAGGGTAGCGGGCGCTGATGGAGGTCTTGCAGCCGGCACATTTGCCTCCTAGAGCCACATAGCTGATCACGGGTACGTTCTCGAACCAGCGGATCTGATGCCCGCAATGCGGACAAGCAGAGCGGGGCACCATGAGATTGTAGGGAGCTGCGGCATCGGACTTGTCTGCAGTACCTTGCAGTTCCGCACATTCGGCGGCCCACCGCAACTCCATCATCTTGGGCAGTCGGTGGATGACCACATTGAGGAAGCTGCCGACCATCAGGCCCAGAACGCCCAGCAGTGCAGCGTCCAGCAGGTTGACCATGCTGATCAAACGACCTGGCCCAGCTTGAAGATTGGCAGGTACATCGATACCACGATGCCACCGATCACCGTACCGAGCACCACGATGATGATGGGCTCCATCAGGCTGGACAGCCCCGCAACCATGTCGTCCACTTCGGCTTCGTAGAAGTCAGCGGCCTTGCCCAGCATGTGGTCGATGGAGCCGGACTCTTCGCCGATGGCACACATTTGCAGCACCATGGAAGGAAAGATGTTGGCATTGGTCATGGCGTTGGTCAGGCTGGTGCCGGTCGACACTTCCTGCTGGATGCGTTCGGTGGCTTTGGAAAACACCGAGTTGCCCGATGCTCCGCCGACGGAGTCCAGTGCTTCGACCAACGGTACGCCGGCCGCAAACATGGTGGACAGCGTGCGGGTCCAGCGTGCGATCACCGACTTTTCCACCAGTACCCCGAAGATAGGCACCTTCAGCAGCAGGCGGTCCATGAACATCTGCACTTTTTCATTGCGCTTCCACGCCTGCATGAAGAAGTACGAGACGCCGAAGATGCCTCCGAAGATGAGCCACCAGTATTTGGTGAAAAACTCGCTCATCGCAATCACGAATAGGGTAGGGCCTGGAAGGTCAGCACCGAACGAGGTGAACACCTGCTTGAAGGACGGTATCACGAAGATCATGATCACCGCCACCACCACGAACGCCACAATGATCACCGCGACCGGGTACATGAGGGCAGACTTGATCTTCGACTTCAGCGCCTCCGTTTTTTCCATGTAAGTGGCCAGGCGGTCCAGCAACTCTTCCAAAATACCGGCCGCTTCGCCTGCCTCGACGAGGTTGCAGTACAGACTGTCGAAATACAGCGGGTACTTACGGAAGGCCGCGCTGAGGGACGTACCGGTTTCCACGTCGGACCGGATGTCGTTGAGCAGCTTGGAGAGGCTGGGGTTTGGGTTGCCACGCCCGACGATGTCAAATGCCTGCAGGAGGGGGACGCCTGCTTTCATCATGGTTGCCAACTGGCGGGTGAAGATGGCGATGTCCTTCGGCTTGATCCGCTTGCCCGAGCGCATCCGGCGCTTCTTGACCTTGGTGACCACGATGCCCTGGCGGCGCATTGCGGCCAACACCTGGTTTTCTCCAGCGGCCCGTGTCTCACCTCGAACCGCTTTGCCGTTGCGATCCTTCCCCTCCCACTCGAACACGAAATCCTGGGTGCCTTTTGTTGCTGCGGTAGCCATGTGTTCCTCGTTTCCCGGTCCGGATGGCGATTTATTCGTTCGTGACGCTGAGCACTTCGTCCAGTGATGTCACACCCTGCTTGACCTTGAGGAGCCCGGACTCGCGCAAGGTCCTGACCCCTTCGCGCGATGCCTGCTGGGCAATGTCCAGCGCGCTACCCCCCTTGAGGATGATCCGCTGGATTTCCTCCGAAATGGGCATCACCTGATAGATGCCGACTCGGCCCTTGTAGCCGTTGTTGCAGGACGAGCAGCCCACCGGCTTATACGGTGTCCAGCTTCCGTCCAGTTCTTCTGCCTTGTAGCCTGCATCCAGCAAGGCTTTGCGGGGCACATCCAGTGGCGCTTTGCAATTGGGACACAAGCGCCTCGCCAGTCGTTGCGCGGTGATGAGGATCACGCTGGAAGCGATGTTGAACGTGGGAATGCCCATGTTCATCATGCGCGTGAGTGTGGTGGGTGCGTCGTTGGTGTGCAGCGTCGACAGAACCATATGGCCTGTCTGGGCAGCCTTGATCGAGATGTCCGCAGTCTCCAGATCTCGGATTTCACCCACCATGATGACATCCGGATCTTGCCGGAGGAACGCCTTGAGCGCGGCGGCAAAGGTCAAGCCCGCCTTTTCGTTGACGTTGACCTGGTTGACCCCGGGCAGGTTGATTTCCGACGGGTCTTCCGCGGTGGAAATATTGATGCCTGGCTTGTTCAGCAAATTCAAGCAGGTATACAGCGAAACGGTCTTGCCCGAACCTGTCGGTCCCGTGACGAGCACCATCCCGTACGGGCGTGAGATCGCGCTGAGCAGACGTTCCTTTTCTTCCGGCTCGTACCCGAGGGCATCAATGCCCACTTTTGCACTGCTGGGATCGAGGATACGGATCACGATCTTCTCACCGAACAGCGTCGGCAAGGTGCTGACACGAAAGTCGATCACCCGCTCGGGCCCCACCTTGAGCTTCATGCGACCGTCCTGGGGAACCCGCTTCTCGGAGATGTCCATTCTGGAAATCACCTTGATGCGGGAAGCAAGCTTGTCCTTGATCGCAACCGGCGGCGACGCGATTTCGCGCAATTCCCCGTCGATGCGAAAACGCACCCGGTAGTTGTGCTCGTATGGCTCGAAGTGGAGGTCCGACGCACGCATGTTGAACGCGTCCAGCAACATCTTGTGCAAGAACTTGACTACTGGCGCATCATCGACTTCCGACGATGTGGTCTTGTCGGATTCGGTGGTGACAGCTTCGGCTGCAAACTCGTCGAACTCGAACTCGCCGCCGACAATCTGGTCCATCGCCTCATTGGCGGTGGTTGACTGTGTTTCGACGAGCTTGCTGAGCTTGTCGTACTCGGCGATGACCCAGTCCACGCCGAGCTGGGTTGCAAACTTGATTTTCTCTGCAGCTTGTTGATCGGCCGGGTCGGCCGTAGCCACCATCAAACGGTTGTTGCGTTTGCTGAGGACAACAATGCGGTAGTCGCTACAGATCTTGGGGTCGAGCAGACCCTTGGGCAGCCTCTGAAGGTCGATCGCATCAAGATCCAGCAAAGGCGCTGCGAACGCCGTGGACATTGTGTGAGCGAGATCAGAGGCGGAAACGGCCCCGGAGCCTGTCAGTTCTGCAATGAAGCTGGTGCGCCCACTTTGAGCCTTCTTGTACAGGTCTTCGGCTGCCTTTTGTCCCAGCTTTCCTGCGCTCACCAGCGCCCTACCCAGTCCGGGCAGAGCCATGGAGGGCGTATCTTGAGGGGCTGTTTCGACAGATGCCATAACCGCGTAATCTATCGTAAATCAATGACTTGGAAGACACAATTCACCCAAACTGTGTCGAAATCGTACCTGCGCATAGGCCGCACGTTGTATGAAGGTGTCGATTGGTGCCCACGAGGCCGGTGGAAACCGGTGCAGGCAGACAAAAAGTTGGTCGGGGTGAGAGGATTCGAACCTCCGGCCTCTACGTCCCGAACGTAGCGCTCTACCAGGCTAAGCTACACCCCGCCGAAGCGCTCGATCTGGCAAGAGCCGATCTGCGCCGTTTTTGTCTGTCAGGAGCGTCGCTCCAACAAGTCAGCCGCCAATTGTAGCAAAGCCGAACGGTGCGGGTTCTCCGGAAGCGTTTGAACTGCTTCCATGGCTCGCCGGGCCTCGGTCATGGCGCTTGATCGTGCTGCCTCAAGAGCGCCCGTTTCGCGAATGATGTTCAGGATGGCGTCCATGTGTTCCACGTCGCCTTCAACGATGGCGGTCTTTAGGAGTTGCTGCTGTTCGGGTGATGCCTTTTTGAGCGCGCAGATGATGGGAAGCGTCACTTTTCCTTCGCGCAGGTCGTCGCCCAAGTTCTTGCCCAGCTGTTGGGCATCTCCTTCGTAGTCCAGGACATCGTCAATCACCTGGAACGCTGTGCCCAATGCCTGGCCGTAGACGGCGCATGCGTTTTCCACCTCGGTAGACGCTCCTGCAAGGATTGGAGCCAGTCGGGCACTGGCTTCAAACAGCTTGGCGGTTTTTGACCGGATGACACGCAGGTAGGCTGTCTCATCGAGGGAGGGATCGTGCATGTTCACCAGCTGCTGCACTTCTCCCTCAGCAATGACATTGGTGGCATCTGACAGCACCTGCATGACTCGCATGTTGTTCACGTCTACCATCATCTGAAATGCGCGGGAGTACAAAAAGTCTCCCACCAGTACGCTGGGTGCATTTCCGAATCGTTCATTGGCGGTGGCGCGACCTCTTCGCAGTGTGGACTCGTCAACCACGTCGTCATGCAAAAGGGTTGCGGTGTGGATGAACTCGACCACAGCGGCGAGGGTGTGGCGGTGCGGGTGGTTGCTCCCCAGTGCACCGCTGACCAGCAGAAGCAGAGCGGGGCGCAGTCGCTTGCCGCCCGCGGAGATGATGTATTGGGATACTTCCTTGACCAGAGGGACCTCGGAGGTGAGGCGCTCATTGATCACCAGGTCAACGGCTCGCATGTCCAGCCGTATCAGGTCGAGAGGCGAGTCGTTGGAAGGGCTTGCTGGTGTCAAGATCGGCTACCGCGGTTCGGCTGAATGAAGTGGGCGGATTATAGGAACCGGTCAAGGTGCGCCCGATCGACGGCCGGGTACGTGTCTCGGCCTTTGGGGCGCCCGATTGGGATGTGTCTTGCTACTTCCTGTGGAGGGCGGAAGGGTGCTACAATTTGCGGTTCGGCGGAAGTCCGTCTGCCGAGTGCCAGGCAAATCCCTGCTGGCAACAACTTCATGAGGTTCCTATGTACGCGGTCATAAAAACCGGTGGCAAGCAATATCGCGTTGCTGCCGGCGAAAAAATTAAAGTAGAACAGATTGCTGCGGAAGTGGGCCAGGAAATCGTGATCGACCAAGTTCTGGCTGTCGGCAATGGCAGTGAACTCAAGGTCGGCACCCCCCTGGTCTCCGGCGCAACAGTCAAGGCCACCGTGGTGGCTCATGGTCGGCACGACAAAGTGCGCATTTTCAAGATGCGTCGTCGTAAGCACTACCAGAAGCGCCAGGGTCACCGTCAAAATTTCACCGAGCTGCAGATCGCTGTGATCGCTGCCTGAGGAGTGGTTTGAAATGGCACAGAAAAAAGGCGGCGGCTCTACGCGAAACGGGCGCGATTCCAAGCCCAAAATGCTCGGTGTGAAGGCTTTCGGTGGTGAGCTGGTCAGTGCCGGTTCCATCATCGTGCGCCAGCGCGGTACCAAGTTCCATCCCGGCACCAACGTCGGTGTGGGCAAGGACCATACCCTGTTCGCGACTGTGGATGGGCATGTGACCTTTGCTACCAAGGGTGCACTGAATCGCCATACCGTCAGCATCACGCCGGTGTGATGCGGTGGCCCTCCAGGGCCACTGGCTGGATGGCAGCATCCTGTGTAAAGGCCCGCCGTTCGCGGGCCTTTTTTGTTTGATTTTCGGAAGCGCTGATCATGAAGTTTGTGGACGAAGCCACGATCGATGTCGCTGCAGGCGACGGCGGCAACGGCTGCGCGTCGTTCCGGCATGAGAAGTACAAGGAGTTCGGTGGTCCGGACGGTGGGGACGGTGGTCGTGGCGGCCATGTCTATGCGCTTGCGGATGCCAGCCTGAACACGCTGGTGGACTTTCGCTACACGCGCCGTTTCGAGGCGCAGCGGGGCGAGCACGGCAAGGGATCTGACATGTTCGGCGTCAAAGGGGAAGACATCATCCTCAAGATGCCGGTAGGAACCATCATTTCAGACGCCGAAACAGGCGAAGTGCTGTTCGAGCTGCTCAAGCCAGGTGAGCAGATCACCATCGCCAAGGGTGGCGATGGCGGTTTTGGCAACATGCACTACAAGAGTTCCACCAACCGTGCCCCGCGGCAGAAGACGCCCGGTTGGCCGGGTGAGCGGCGCACGCTGAAACTGGAGCTCAAAGTGTTGGCGGATGTCGGTTTGCTGGGCATGCCCAACGCGGGCAAGTCGACATTGATTGCGGCCATTTCCAATGCGCGCCCGAAAATAGCGGACTACCCTTTCACCACGCTACACCCCAATTTGGGCGTGGTGCGCGTGGGGCCGGAAAAGAGCTTTGTGGTGGCCGATGTGCCGGGCCTGATTGAGGGCGCCTCGGAAGGCGCGGGACTGGGGCATCAGTTCCTTCGGCACCTGCAGCGCACTCGGTTATTGCTGCATCTTGTGGACGTAGCGCCCTTTGACGACGCGGTGGACCCGGTCCAGCAGGCCAAGGCCATTGCGGCCGAGCTCAAGAAGTTCGATCCGGAGCTGTACGCCAAACCTCGATGGCTGGTGCTCAACAAGCTGGACATGGTGCCTGCCGAAGATCGGGCGGCCCGGGTGAAAGACATCGTCAAGAGACTCAGGCACAAGGGGCCGGTGTTCGAGATTTCGGCGCTCACCCGCGAAGGCTGCGAGCTGCTGGTGCAGAAGATCTATGCACACATTGCCAAGGTTCACGAAGACGCGCAGGCTCCCGCCGTGGTGGATCCGCGCTTCGCTGGCAGTGATCAACAACCTGATTGACGAAACTCCGATACGACCATGGCAGATGTGGGAAGCCTTGCGACCGCTCCGATCAACGACCTCGGCGGTGTTCCTCCTGTGGTGAAGTCTGCGCGACGCATCGTGGTCAAGGTGGGTTCCAGCCTGGTCACGAATGAAGGGCGTGGACTGGACGAGGCGGCCATTGGCCATTGGAGTCAGCAACTGGCGGCCTTGGTCCAAGATGGGCGCGAGTTGATCGTGGTCAGCAGCGGCGCAGTGGCTGAGGGCATGAAGCGCCTGGGCTGGACGATTCGTCCGAAAGAAATCAACGAGCTGCAGGCCGCGGCGGCCGTCGGGCAAATGGGTCTGGTCCAGATGTACGAGACCAAGCTGCGCGAGTGTGGCGTCGGCAGTGCGCAGGTTTTGCTGACGCACGCCGATCTGGCTGATCGCGAGCGCTACCTCAATGCGCGTTCCACGCTGCTGACCTTGCTGCAGCTTGGCGTGGTTCCTGTAATCAACGAAAACGACACCGTTGTCAACGACGAGATCAAGTTCGGTGACAACGACACGCTGGGCGCCTTGGTGGCCAATCTGGTCGAGGCGGATGTGCTGATCATCCTGACGGACCAGAAGGGGCTGTACACGGCCGATCCTCGTCGAGATCCTTCAGCGACCTTCGTGCACGTAGCACGCGCAGGAGATCCCCAACTGGAGACGATGGCCGGCGGTGCAGGCTCCGGCATTGGCAAGGGAGGAATGATCACCAAGATACTGGCAGCCAAGCGTGCAGCTGGTTCGGGCGCGTCCACCGTGATCGCGTGGGGGCGTGAGCCGCGCGTGTTACAGCGGCTTTGCGAGGGTGAGGCCATCGGCACCTGTCTGGTGGCCCAGACCGCGAAGCAGCAGGCGCGCAAGCAATGGATGGCCGATCACTTGCAGATGCGTGGTGCAGTGGTGGTCGACGCAGGGGCGGTCGAGAAGATCGTGGGCGAAGGCAAGAGCCTGCTGCCCATCGGCATGACAGCCGTCGAGGGGGAGTTCTCGCGTGGCGACGTGATCGCGGTGCGGGGGGCAGACGGACTGGAGATCGCGCGTGGTCTTGCGAACTACGCCAGCCCAGAGGCACGTCTGATCTGCCGCAGATCGTCGGCGGATTTTGAACGCCTGCTGGGCTATGCCGCGGAGCCCGAGATGATCCACCGCGACAACCTGGTGCTTACACGCACCTGAACCTGAGCAGGGGACTCGCCCCAGGTAGTGGGTCCAGTCAGTCCAGGCTTGGACGAGGCTGGGCCTGGGGGTCGGGATCGAAGCTGGCGCCCGGGGGTAGCTCCATTCCGCCAGGGCACAGCCGAGGCATGGCGTGCGGGACCTGTTCCGAGGCTGATCGCTGCGGCCTGCCGCCCGAGCGCAGGTAGCGGTTGCGGTGGTCGTTCTTGGGCAGGTAACGCGCCAGTTCGGTCAGCGCCATTTCGTACACGCCGCGCTTGAACTCGACCACCACATCCAGCGGTACCCAGTAGTCGTGCCAGCGCCAGGCATCAAACTCGGGATGATCGGTTGCACGCAGGTTCAGGTTCCAGTCCTGCGCTACGAGGCGCAGCAGGTACCAGATCTGTTTCTGACCTTTGTAGTGACCGCGGGCATCCCTGCGGATGAACCGGTCTGGCACTTCGTAGCGCAACCAGTCCCGCGTGCGGGCGACGATGCAGACATGTTCGGGCTTGAGCCCCACCTCTTCGTGCAGCTCCCGGTACATGGCTTGCTCGGGGGTTTCACCCCGGTCGATGCCGCCCTGCGGAAACTGCCAGGAGTGGGAGCGGATGCGCTTGCCCCAGAACACCTGATTTCGCTGGTTGAGCAGAATGATGCCGACATTGGGCCTGAAGCCTTCTCTGTCAAGCATAATCAACCCCAAATTTTTGAACTGTCTGGATTATGCATCGCGCATGACAAATTGCGTACCAAATGCGATGCGGCATCGGCCCAACGCCGGGTAAACACCGACCGACGGAGCCGCTGTTCTCCAGCCTCATTCCGACCTGCCACCAAGTCTTTTCCACCCTCGTGGTGGTTCGCTCATGAAAGCTTCCCAGTTCCTCATCACCACCCTGAAAGAAGCCCCCGCCGATGCCGAGGTGGTGAGCCACCAGCTCATGACCCGTGCCGGCATGATTCGCAAGCTCGGCGCCGGCATCTATAACTACATGCCCATGGGGTTGCGCGTGATCCAGAAGGTGGAAGCCATCGTGCGCGAGGAGATGAACCGGGCCGGCGCGGTCGAGATGACCATGCCCGTGGTGCAGCCGGCCGAGCTCTGGCAGGAGACCGGCCGTTTCGAGAAGATGGGGCCGGAGCTGTTGCGCATTCAGGACCGACATGAGCGCGACTACGTCATCCAGCCGACCAGCGAGGAGGTGGTGACCGACGTGGCGCGTCAGGAACTGCGCAGCTACAAGCAGCTGCCCAAGAACCTGTACCAGATCCAGACCAAGTTCCGCGACGAGCGCCGGCCGCGCTTTGGTCTGATGCGCGGGCGCGAGTTCATCATGAAGGACGCCTACTCCTTCGACCGCGACGAGGCTGGCGCCAAGGCCAGCTACCAAGTCATGGCCGCTGCCTACCGCCGTATCTTCGATCGCTTTGGCCTGAAGTACCGCGCGGTGGCGGCCGACAGCGGCGCCATCGGTGGCGATCTGAGCGAAGAGTTCCAGGTGATCGCGGCCACCGGCGAGGACGCCATCGTCTACTGCCCGGCCAGCGACTACGCGGCCAACATGGAAAAGGCCGAGGCTTTGGCACCCGCCGGCCCGCGGCCCGCGCCTGCCAACCCTATGGTCAAGACGCCCACGCCCGGCAAGAGCACCTGCGCCGATGTGGCGGAGTACCTGGGCGTACCGCTGGCCACCACGATCAAGTCGCTGGTGCTGGCCACCGACGAACTCAATGAGGCCGGCGAAGTGGTCAAGAGCCAGGTCTGGCTGTTGCTGCTGCGTGGCGATCACGACATGAACGAGGTCAAGGTCGGCAAGGTGCCGGGTCTGGACAAGGGATTCCGTTTTGCCAGCATTCCCGAGATCGACGCGCACTTCGGCTGCAAGCCTGGATACCTGGGGCCGGTCGGTCTGAAGAAGCCGCTGAAGATCGTGGCCGATCGCGAGGTGGCGGTGATGGCCGACTGGATCTGCGGCTCCAACGAGCCGGATTTCCACACCACGGGCGTGAACTGGGGCCGCGATCTGCCCGAGCCGGACCTGGTGGCCGACCTGCGCAACGTGGTTGAGGGCGATCCGTCGCCGGACGGCAAGGGTCCGCTGGCCATCGAGCGCGGCATCGAGGTGGGCCACGTGTTCTACCTCGGCACCAAGTACAGCAAGGCCATGAACGCGACTTTCCTGGACACTGACGGCAAGCCCAAGCACTTCGAGATGGGTTGTTACGGCATCGGCATCACGCGCCTGCCGGCGGCAGCGATCGAGCAGAACCACGACGAGCGCGGCATCGTCTGGCCCGACGCCATCGCGCCGTTCACGGTGGTGGTCTGTCCGGTCGGCGCGGACCGCAGCGAGGCCGTGAAGGCCGCTGCCGATGAACTATATGCAGGACTGCTGGCCGCGGGCGTGGACGTGATCATCGACGACCGGGGCGAGCGCCCGGGCGCCATGTTTGCTGACTGGGAGCTGATCGGCGTGCCGCACCGCGTGACGATCGGCGACCGCGGCCTCAAGGAAGGCATGGTCGAGTATCAGCACCGGCGCGACGCTGCCGCGACCAAGGTGCCGGCCACCGAGGCCCTCGCTTTTGTGAAGGGCCGGTTGAGCGCGTGAGCGCCATGGACGATTTGAGCCGCCGCCAGTGCCTGCTGCGCGCTGCCGCACTGGGCTCGGTCGGCTGGCTGGGCACAGGACTGGTGCATGCGGGCGGGCAGTTGGAAGAGCCGCTGGCCGATTCGGTGCGCACGGCGCTCAGTTCGGCCATCGCCAACAGCGCGCCGCCGGTGCCCGAGTTCACCGATACTGAGAAGCGGCTGGCCTACCTGCGCTGGATGAGCGCGATGAGCGAGCGTCTCAAGAAGCGCAAGCCGGATTTCCAGACCCGCATCGAATTCCTTCAGACCGTGTGGTATGAGACCCGCCGCGCCGGGCTGGACACGACCATGGTGATGGGGCTGATCCAGGTTGAGAGCGCGTTCCGCAAGTTCGCGATTTCCCGTGTGGGTGCCCGGGGCTACATGCAGATCATGCCGTTCTGGTCGCGCCTGATCGGCGACGGTGACCCTGGCAAGCTGTTCCACATGCAGACCAACATCCGCTTTGGCTGCGTGATCCTGCGCCACTACCTGGACCGCGAGCGCGGCGACACCTTCATGGCGCTGGGGCGCTACAACGGCAGCCGGGGCCGAGCCGAGTACCCCAATGCGGTGTACTCGGCGGCGCGCAACTGGGTGCCTCCGGCCGCCTGAATGCCGGGGCGCTCACTGCAGAAATCCGATCCTTGTCTTGCTGCTGCCCGATTTGGGCAGGTCGCCCGCCTCCACGCTGAACCGATCCGCCAGGCGGGCATTGCCGAAGGCCGTCACCAGGGCCCGCCGCATCTCCCGCGGCGCCAGGGTGGCGAGCAGGTCCAGCACATCGTCGGACGGCTCCGGGTCGAAGCGCTTGCCCCAATCGTGTTCGCCGCGGATGCTGCCGTAGAGGTGGGCCGCAATTCGCCGGGCCGCCTCAGGCGAAGGCGGCTGGATCTCGAACACGTTCATCCGGTTGACGATCGGGTCGGGAATGCTGCGCTCGTCGTTGGCGGTGGTGATCCAGATCACCTGGCTGGCGTCGATCGGCACCTCGGCGAACTCATCGATGAAGTTTTGCGCCGTGTCGTGCTCCAGCAGGCCGTAGAGCGCACCGAGTGGGTCGTACTGCGCGTCCGCCGCCGCCTTGTCGATTTCGTCGACCACGATCACCGGGTTGGCGTACTGGCCATCCACCAGCGCCTCAAACACCTTGCCAGGCTTGGCGCCCTTCCACTGTGAGGACGAGCCCGAGAGCAGCCAGCCCGCCGTCATGCTGCTCATGGGCACCAGGCTCATGCCGGTGCCCAGCAGGTCGGCGATCTGTTTGGCAAAGTGGGTCTTGCCCACGCCCGGCGGGCCCAGCAGCAGGATGGGGGTGACTTCCAGGCTGTCATGGCTGTCCTGGCTGAGCGCCACGTGGCGCTTGACGTCGTCCAGCACCTCTGTGAAGTTGGGCAGCAGGTCGTACAGCGGGGCCATGTCGGGCACGCCCGAAGGCTTGACGGCAAAACGCTGCGGACCACGTTCAAGCATGCGCTGGTAGGTGTTGCGTAAGCCCTCGTGTTCGCGCTCATTGCCGCTGGCCTGGAGCTGGCCGAGCTTGCGTTCGACCGCGTCGGCGCTGAACACGCTGCGCATCCGGGCGATGGGCAGTCCGAGGGTGGGGGAAGCGACCAGGCTGCAAGAGCTCATTCGGTTCTCCTGAAGGTACGAAGGACAGCTTCATTCAAGCACAACACGTGCCTACCCGTAACGCCGGAAGAACCCTGAAAAACTGAGGCTTCCCAAGCGATGAAACGAAAGTGTGCAAAGCCTCACGCCGGAATGCATCCAGAAAGCACAAAGCCGCCCGAAGGCGGCTTTCGCGCGGGCGCAGGCGGTGCTCAGGCCTGGCCGCTGATGGTTTTCTGCAGTTCGCCCGACTCGTACATTTCCATCATGATGTCCGAACCACCGATGAACTCGCCCTTGACGTAGAGCTGGGGGATGGTGGGCCAGTTGCTGTATTCCTTGATGCCCTGGCGGATGCCGTCGTCCTCCAGCACGTTGACGGTCTTGAGCGACTTGGTGTCCACGCCGCAGGCCTTGAGGATCTGGATGGCTCGGCCGGAAAAGCCACACATGGGGAAACTGGCGCTGCCCTTCATGAACAGCACGATGTCGTTGGATTTGACCAGCTGGTCGATTTGGCTTTGCACGTCGCTCATGGAGGTGTCCTGTCGGTTCGTTGAAAGGGCGCCGGGACGGGTCCCGGTCAATAGCGGAATTATCGCCCGCCGGGCCAGCGGCCGCCGCTGCACCGCTCGATGCCCGCGAGATCCTGGCGGCTGCTCACGGCTTCGAACCCCTGGCTGACCAGCAGTTCCCGCACGGCCCGGGCCTGATCGTGGCCATGCTCCAGCAACAGCCAACCGCAAGGCCGCAGGGCGTGAGGCGCCTGGGCCACGATCTGGCGGATGTCGTCCAGCCCGTCGGAGCCGGCGGTCAGGGCGGTGAGGGGTTCGTGGCCGAGGGCAACCAGGTGCGGGTCGCCCTCGGCGATGTAGGGCGGGTTGCTGGCGATCACGTCGAAGCGCTCCCCGGGCACCGCCGCCAGCCAGGCGCCATGCGCGAAGCGCAGGGGCAGGTTCAGGCGTCGGGCGTTGGCCTCCGCCACCGTCAGTGCGTCGGTGCTGGCGTCGGTGGCAGTGACTTGTGCATCGGGTCGGCGGCTGGCGATGGTCAGCGCGATGGCGCCGCTGCCGGTGCCCAAGTCCAGCAGACGGGGGGACTCGGCGCCGCCTGACGGGGGTAGGGTCTCCAGCGCCCACTCCACCAGCGCCTCGGTGTCGGGGCGTGGCACCAGCACGCGGGCGTCGACCTGCAAAGTCAGACCGCCGAATTCCTTTTCACCCGTCAGATAGGCCACCGGTTCACCTGCCTGCCGGCGCTGCAGCAAGGTCTGCCAGCGGGCGGCCGCTGGCGCAGGCAGCGGGTCACCGTCGTGCACGATCAGCCAGGCGCGGTCGTGCGGCGAACGGCCCAGCGCATGCAGCAGCAGCATCTGTGCGTCGAGGCGGTCCAGACCTGCGGCAGCAGCCTGTCGCAGGGCGTCTTGCAGCGTGTTCATCGGCTGTCCTGCTGTTCCAGGTCGGCCAGCAGTTCGGCACCGCGCGCCACCTGCAGCGCGTGGATCACGTCGCCCAGGTCACCTTCCATCACCTGCAGCAGCTTGTAGAGAGTGAGGTTGATGCGGTGGTCGGTCAGGCGGCCCTGCGGGAAGTTGTAGGTGCGGATGCGGTCGCTGCGGTCGCCACTGCCGACCAGGCCTTTGCGCGTGGCGGCCTCTTTGGCGGCGCGTTCGCTGCGCTCTTTCTCCTGGATGCGCGCCTGCAGCACCTGCAGCGCCTTGGCCTTGTTGCTGTGCTGGCTGCGGCCGTCCTGGCATTCGGCCACGATGCCGGTGGGCAGGTGCACCACGCGCACGGCCGAGTCGGTCTTGTTGATGTGCTGGCCACCGGCGCCGCTCGCGCGGAAGGTGTCGATGCGCAGGTCCGCCGGGTTGAGCTTGACGGCCTCGGCCTCGTCGGGTTCGGGCATCACCGCCACGGTGGCGGCGCTGGTGTGGATGCGTCCCTGCGTCTCGGTGGCGGGCACCCGCTGCACGCGGTGACCACCCGATTCGAAGCGAAGCTGGCCGTAGACGTTGGCGCCTGGGCCGCGACCCGCGATGCGCAGCACCACCTCCTTGTAGCCGCCAAGCTCGCTGGGCGACTCGCTCACGATCTCGGTGGTCCAGCCCTGGCTGTCAGCGTAGCGGGTGTACATGCGCGCCAGGTCGCCCGCGAACAGGGCCGACTCGTCGCCGCCGGTGCCGGCACGGATTTCCACGAAGGCCGGGCGCTCGTCGTCCGGGTCCTTGGGCAGCAGCAGGTGCTGCAGTTCGTTGTCCAGCCGTTCGAGGTCGGCTGTGGCAGCCTCGATCTCTTCCTGCGCCATCTCGGCCATGTCCGGGTCGGCCAGCATCTCCTTCGCTCCGGCCAGGTCGGCTTCGCGCTGCTGGTGGCGGTTGAAGGCCTCGACGATCACCGAGGCGTCGGCGTGCTCGCGGCTGAGCGTGCGGAAGCGCTCGAGGTCGCTCACCACATCGGGGGCGGAGAGCAGGGCGTCGAGCTCGTGCAGGCGGGCTTTCTGGCGCAGCAGGGTGTCGCGTACAAAGGGTTTCATGCGGGAGGGCAATGGGGGCGACGGCGAAGCTCGGTTGCACGGGGCCGACGGACCGTGCGGTGCGGCGCAGGCGCGCCGTGCGGCGTCGCTAGGACTTCTCGCGCAGGAACAGGCGCGAGACCGTTTGCGCCGTAGCTGCGCGGGTCTCGGCGTCGCCAGCGTGCAGCTCGGCCAGGGTGCCGTGCAGCATCTTCTGCGTCAGGCCCTTGGACAGGGCTTCGAGCACGGCCTCCACCGGATCGCCCCGGGCCAGTAGCTTCTTCGCACGGGCCAGTTCGGCGGCGCGCCAGGCATCGGCCTGGGCGTTGATCTGCTGGATCAGCGGTACCACGCCTCCCTTGGCCGGATCGCGCTGGTCCAGCCAGTGCATGAAGCTGAGCACGCCCGCGTCGATGATGGCCTCGGCCTGCGCCACGGCGGCCTGGCGATTTTCCTTGCCGGTCTGCACCACGCTGGCCAAGTCGTCCACGGTATACAAATAAACGTCGGACAGTCCCTTGACCTCAATCTCGATGTCGCGAGGCACCGCCAGGTCGACCATGAACATGGGGCGGTGTTTGCGCTTCTTCAGCGCGCGTTCGACCGCACCCAGGCCGATGATGGGCAGTGTGCTGGCGGTGCAGCTGACCACCGCATCGAACTCGTGCAGGCGCTCGGGGATGTCGGCCAGGCGCATGACCTGGGCGCCGAAGCGGCCGGCGAGGGCCTCACCGCGTTCCAGCGTGCGGTTGGCGATCGCCATGCTCTTGGGCGTCTTGGCCGCGAAGTGCGTGGCGGCCAGCTCGATCATTTCGCCGGCGCCGACGAACAGCACCTTGATGTCTTTCAGGTCCTCGAACAGCTGGCTGGCCAGGCGCACGGCGGCGGCGGTCATGCTGATCGAGTGCGCGCCGATCTCGGTGGAGGTGCGCACCTGCTTGGCGACCGCGAAGGAGCGCTGGAACAGCTGGTGCAGCGTGGTGCCCAGGGCACCGGCCTCGTCTGCGGCGCGCACCGCATCCTTCATCTGGCCCAGGATCTGCGCCTCGCCCAGCACCATGCTGTCGAGCCCGCTGGCGACGCGGAAGGCGTGGCGCGCGGCTTCACCTTCGCGCAGGATGTAGGCATGGTCTTTGAGCACATGGGTGCTCACGCCGCCGGTCTGGGCCAGCCAGTCCAGCGTCGGTTCCACGGCCGACTGTTCACCCGCGGCGTACAGCTCGGTGCGGTTGCAGGTGGACAGCAGCGTGGCCTCGGGTTGGCGCGCCAGGCTGTGGCGGTAGCCGTCGAGTGTGCGGGGGATCTGGTCGAGCGCAAAGGCAAAGCGGCCCCGCAGATCGAGCGGAGCCGTGTGGTGGTTGATGCCGAGCGCCCAGACAGACATGGCCGCGATTATAAAATTCGCCGCCTCTGCCCGGACGGATTTCAACACCCATGTCGTTTCTGGCCCTGATCGGGCACCTTGCCAACTTCATCGCGCCGGCCATCGGGGTGGCCCTGTTGCTGTGGGGCCTGCCCCGGATCTGGCCGAAAGCGCGGGCGGGGCGGTGGGGCGCGCGCCGCGAATTGATGGCGCTCTGCGCGCTGGGGGTGGCGGTGTTGCTGGCCGGGCTGGTCGTCTTCGGCCGGGACGGCAAGATGCTCAGCTACACCGTGCTGGTGCTGGCCCAGGGCTCGCTGGGCTGGTGGCTGCGCAGGCGCTGACCAGGCGCCTCCCCGTCAGTCGGGCGCGAACAGGTCGACCCGGTCGGTGATCAGGCCGTCGATGCCCAGTTTCCAGAGCCGTTCGGCTTCCCGCGGCTCGTTCACCGTGTAGGCCAGGGCGCGCATCTGGCTGCCGTGGACGGTGGCCATCACCTCGGCCGTCCAGAGCACCTGGTCGCAGACGACGGCCACGCAGCCCAGCCGCCTCGCCATGTCCAGCCAGCCGTCCCACAGGGTCTCCAGCAGCAGACCTCTGGGCAGCTGGGGCGCGCTTTCGGCGGCGCCATCCAGCGACTCTGGCTGGAACGAGGTCAGCAGCGGCGGGATGGGGGCGTCCGCCCACAGCCGGGCCGCTTCCCGCGCGACCACCCGTCCGGTTTCTTCCTCCAGCCCCGGCGTGGGCTTGATTTCGATGTTGAGCAGGCAGGCGTTGGCGCGGCAGAAGCGCGCAACGCCCTCCAGTGTGGGCAGGCGCTCACCCGCGTACTGGCGCGAGTGCCAGCTCCCAGCGTCGCGCAGGCTCAACTCTGCCCATGGCTGGTGGCCGGCGATACCCTGGCCATCGGTGGTCCGGTCCAGTGTGTCGTCGTGCAGCAGGAAGACATGGCCATCGGCGCTGAGCTTGGCATCGCACTCGGCCATGCGGTAACCGTGCTGCGCGCCAAGGCGGAACGCGGCCAGGGTGTTTTCCGGGGCCAGCTTGCCGGCGCCGCGGTGGGCGATCCAGCGTGGGTAGGGCCAGGGGAGGGGTGCGGTTGTCACAGGCGTGCTCCTGTCTGCTGGTCGAACCAGTGCAACCTATCTTCGCGCGGGCGCGCCACCACGGTGCTGCCGACCTCTGGAGCGCCTTGGTCCTCGTGGGTGCGGATGATCAGCGTCTCGTCGCCCAGGCGGGCGTGGATCAGGCGCTCGGCGCCGAGCATCTCCACGGTCTCGACCCGCAGGCTCCAGCCTTCCGGCGCGAGGTCGATGTGTTCGGGGCGAATGCCCATGGTGCAGCCCGGCCGCCCCCCGGGCGCGTTGCCCAGCAGGTTCATCGGAGGCGACCCCATGAAGCTGGCGACGAAGGTGGTGGCGGGGCGGGAATAGACCTCTTCGGGGGTGCCGAACTGCTCCATGCGGCCGGCGTTCATCACGATCATGCGTTGCGCGAGCGTCATCGCCTCGACCTGGTCGTGGGTGACGAACAGGCTGGTGATGCCCAGTTCGCGGTGCAGCTTCTGGATCTCCAGCCGGGTCTGGGCGCGCAGCTTGGCGTCCAGGTTGGACAGGGGTTCGTCGAACAGGAACACCTGGGGCTGGCGCACGATGGCGCGGCCCATGGCGACGCGCTGGCGCTGTCCGCCCGAGAGCTGGCGCGGCTTGCGGTCCAGCAGGTGGCCCAGCTCCAGGATCGCCGCGGCCTTGTCCACGCGTTCACGGATCTCGGCGGCTGGCAGCTTCTTGATCTTCAGCCCGTAGGCCATGTTCTCGAACACGCTCATGTGCGGGTAGAGCGCGTAGTTCTGGAACACCATGGCGATGTCGCGGTCGGCGGGTTCGAGTTGGTTGACCACGCGCTCGCCGATCAGGATGTCGCCCCCGCTGACTTCTTCAAGCCCGGCCACCATGCGCAGCAGCGTGGACTTGCCACAGCCCGACGGGCCGACGATGACGATGAACTCGCCGTCAGCGATCTCGGCGTTGACGCCGTGGATCACCTGCAACGACTGCTTTCCCTGGTGGTATTGCTTGACTACGTTTCGGAAGGAGAGGGAAGCCATGAGGGTGTTTATTTTTCGGTGTCGACCAGGCCCTTGACGAACCATTTCTGCATGAGGATGACGACCAGCGCCGGCGGAATCATCGCCAGCATGGCCGTGGCCATGACCACGTTCCATTCGGTGTAGGCCTCGCCGGAGATCAGGCGCTTGATGCCCAGCACCACCGGGTACATGCTTTCGTCGGTGGTCACCAGCAGCGGCCAGAGGTACTGGTTCCAGCCGTAGATGAACTGGATCACGAACAGCGCCGCGATGGATGTGGCCGACATGGGCAGCAGGATGTCCTTGAAGAAGCGCATTGGCCCGGCGCCGTCCACGCGCGCGGCCTCCACCAGCTCGTCCGGCACGGTCAGGAAGAACTGCCGGAACAGGAAGGTGGCGGTGGCCGAAGCAATCAGGGGCACAGTCAGCCCGGCGTAGGTGTTGAGCATCCCCAGGCTGGCCACCACCTCATAGGTGGGGCCGATGCGCACCTCCACTGGCAGCATCAGGGTCACGAAGATCATCCAGAACACCAGGTTGCGCAGCGGAAACCGAAAGTAGACGATGGCGAATGCCGAGAGCAGCGAGATGGCGATCTTGCCGATGGCGATGATCAGTGCGCTGATCAGGCTGACCAGCATCATGGGCCCGCCCGCAGCAAAAGTACTGCCCAGGCTGGTCTTTCCGCCGAACAGGGCCAGGCGGTAGGTTTCCAGAAAATGCGAACCGGGTATGAGCGACATCGGGCGGCTCTGGGCGATCTGTTCCGCGGTCTGGGTGGACCCCACCAGCGTGAGGTAGACCGGGAAGGCCACGATGGCCACGCCCAAAATGAGCACGGCGTGGGCCACAAAATCGAGTACGGGGCGACGTTCAATCATGGGGCGTCTCAGTACTGCACCTTGCGCTCGACGTAGCGGAACTGCACCACCGTGAGCGCAATCACGATCACCATCAGGATCACCGACTGGGCCGCCGATCCGCCCATGTCCAGCGCCTTGAAGCCGTCGTAGTAGACCTTGTAGACCAGGATGGCGGTGTCCTTGCCGGGGCCGCCCTGCGTGGCCGCGTCGACGATGGCGAAGGTGTCGAAGAAGGCGTACACCACGTTGATCACCAGCAGGAAGAAGGTGGTGGGCGAGAGCAGCGGGAACACGATGGTCCAGAAGCGGCGCGCGGGCGAGGCGCCGTCAATGGCCGCCGCCTCGATCAGCGACTTGGGGATTGACTGCAGTCCCGCCAGGAAAAACAGGAAGTTGTAGGAGATCTGCTTCCACACCGCCGCCATCACGATCAGGGCCATGGCGTGTTCGCTCTTGAGCAGGTGGTTCCACTCGATGCCAACGAACTGCAGCGCGTAGGCCACGATGCCCATGGGCGAGGCGAACATGAACACCCAGAGCACGCCGGCTACCGCGGGCGCCACGGCGTAGGGCCATATCAGCAGGGTCTTGTAAAGGCCGGCGCCGGTCACCACCCGGTCCGCCATCACCGCCAGCAGCAGCGCGATGCTCAGCCCGCACACGGCGACCAGCACTGAAAACAGCGCGGTGATCTTGAACGAGGCCAGGTAGGTGTCGTCCTCCCAGAGTCGCTCGAAGTTCTGCAGGCCGACGAACTCGGTCGAGGTGCCGAAGGCGTCCTGCTGGAGCAGGCTCTGGAACAGCGCCTGGGCGGCCGGCCAGAAGAAGAACACCAGCACGATGACCAGCTGCGGCGCCACCAGCAGCCAGGGCAGCCACGTGGATCGGAATCGAACGCGTTTTTCCATAAGGACTCGGGCGGCAGCCCTCGCAGGCCAAGCCTGCGAGGGGCGAAGTCAGTGGATTGGAATGCAGGTCGGAAAGCGGTACCCGCAGGCGCTCACATCTTGCCCTGATTGGCCTTCTGGAAGCGCTCCAACTGCTCGTTGCCGCGGGTCACGGCCGCATCGAGGGCTTCCTTGGCGCTCTTCTTGCCGGCCCAGACCTGTTCCAGTTCCTCGTCGTTGATGGTGCGAATCTGGACGAAGTTGCCCAGGCGGATGCCGCGCGACTTGTCGGTGGTCTTGCGGATCATCTGCGTGACCGACACATCGGTGCCGGGGTTCTGCTTGTAGAAGCCGCTGCTGTCGGTGAGCTTGAACGACTCCACCGTCACCGGCAGGTAGCCGGTGCGCTGGTGGCTCTTGGCGGCCTCCGACGGCTTGGAGAGGTGCGCGAAGAACTGCGCCACGCCCTTGTACTCGTCTGCCTTCTTGCCCGACATCACCCACAGGCTGGCCCCGCCGATCACCGTGTTCTGCGGCGCGCCGGCCACGTCGGGGTAGTAGGGCAGGGTACCGATGCCGGCTGCGAACTTGCTGTTGCGCTTGATGTTCCCGTACAGCGCCGACGAGCCGGTCATCATGGCGCACTCGCCCGAGACGAACACCGCATCGGCTGCGTTGCCACGACCCTTGTAGACGAACAGCCCGGTTTTGGACATGTTGGCCAGATTTTCGATGTGGCGCACGTGCAGCGGCGTGTTGAAGGTCAGGCGGGCGTCGATGCCGCGCATGCCGTTGCCTTTGGTGGCGAACTCGGTGTTGTGCCAGGCCGAAAAGCTTTCCAGCTGCGTCCAGCTGATCCAGCTGGTGGTGAAGGGGCATTTGTGGCCGCTGGCCTTGAGTTTACCGGCAGCAAGCGCCACCTCGGGCCAGGTCTTGGGCGGGTTCTCGGGGTCCAGACCGGCCGCCTTGAAGGCGTCCTTGTTGTAGTGGAACACCGGCGTCGAGCTGTTGAACGGGAAGCTGAGCATCTGACCATTCGGTGCCGTGTAGTAGCCCGCCACTGCCGGCACGTAGGCGGCCGGATCGAACTTGACGCCTGCATCGGCCATGACCTTCCCTACCGGCACGATGGCACCCTTGCTGGCCATCATGGTGGCGGTCCCGACTTCGAAAACCTGGAGGATGTGTGGCGCATTGCCGGAGCGGAAGGCCGCGATGGCGGCTGTCATGGACTCGTCATAGCTGCCCTTGAAAGTGGGGACCACCTTGTACTGGGTCTGGCTGGCGTTGAAGTCCTTGGCCAGGTCGTTGACCCACTCGCCTAGCGCGCCGCCCATCGAATGCCACCACTGGATTTCGGTCTGCGCGTGGGCATGGCAGCTGAAACCGAGCACACACAGGGCGGTGGCGAGTGTTGAGAGGTGTTGGCGCATGGGCATGGTGGGTCTCCTGTAAGTTGAGCGCGGGTTCGATGACAAAAAAAGCCAGCCTAGGCAACGAATGTGACCGAGCCATTGCAGCTTTCTTTCCGAAGGGTGACAACAGGGGCTTTCCATGAGAGGGTGTCGCGCATGTTGCGCTGCGGTACCATCCTTGGTTCAGCTCCGTTTGCTGGCCCATTTCCCTTATGAACGCCCCCACGCCGCTTCCGCTTCTGGAAACCGCAGCAGACGAATCGCCCCGTTTGCGCGAGATCCCTTACAACTACACGTCGTTCTCGGATCGTGAGATCGTGATGCGGTTGTTGGGCTCCCAAGCCTGGGTGCTGCTGGATGAGCTGCGCGGCGAGCGCCGCACCGGCCGCTCTGCCCGCATGTTGTACGAGGTGTTGGGTGACATCTGGGTCGTGCAGCGCAACCCCTACCTTCAGGACGACCTGCTGGACAACCCCAAGCGCCGTGCTGCGCTGGTTGATGCCCTGCATCACCGCCTGGGCGAGGTGCAGAAGCGTCGCACGCCGCAGGACGACCCGGCGCGCGATGCCTCGGTGGGCCAGTTGCTGGCCGCTGCCAAGGGGGCGGTCGAGTCTTTCGCGCGCTCCTTCGAGGAGATGGCCGAGCTGCGCCAGCGCACGAACAAGGTGCTGCGCAAGCTGACCGCCAAGGACAACATCAAGTTCGACGGCCTCTCGCGCGTGTCCCACGTGACCGACGCGACCGACTGGCGCGTGGAGTACCCGTTCGTCGTGCTCACGCCCGACACCGAGGCCGAGATGGCGCACCTAGTCAAGGGCTGCGTCGAGCTGGGTCTGACCATCATCCCGCGCGGCGGCGGCACCGGCTACACCGGCGGCGCCATCCCGCTGACCTGGAAGAGCGTGGTCATCAACACCGAAAAGCTCGAGGCGATGACCGAGGTGGAGCACATCCGCATCGGCGGGCACGAGCAGCCGGTGGCGACCGTCTGGACCGAGGCCGGAGTGGTCACTCAGCGTGTGGCCGACGCGGCCGAACGCGCGGGCTACGTGTTCGCGGTCGATCCGACGTCGGCCGAAGCGTCCTGCGTGGGCGGCAACATCGCCATGAACGCGGGCGGCAAGAAGGCCGTTCTCTGGGGTACGGCCCTGGACAACCTGGTGAGCTGGCGCATGGTGACGCCGCAGGCCGAGTGGCTGGAAGTCACCCGCCTGGACCACAACCTGGGCAAGATCCACGACGCCGAGGTGGCCACCTTCGAGCTGAAGTACTTCGCTGCCGACGGCAAGACGCCGCTGCGCACCGAACAGCTGGTCATCCCTGGCAGGACCTTCCGCAAGGAGGGCCTGGGCAAGGACGTCACCGACAAGTTCTTGAGCGGTTTGCCGGGCATTCAGAAGGAAGGTTGCGACGGTCTGATCACCAGCGGCCGCTGGGTGGTGCACCGCATGCCCGAGCACACGCGCACTGTGTGCCTGGAGTTCTTTGGCAACCCCAAGGACGGGGTGCCTTCGATCGTCGAGATCAAGGACTTCATGTTCGCCGAACAGAAGCGCAGCGGCACCCTGCTGGCCGGCCTGGAACACCTGGACGACCGCTACCTCAAGGCGGTGGGCTACACCACCAAAAGCAAGCGCGGCACCCTGCCCAAGATGGTGCTGATTGGCGATATCGTCGGTGACGATGCCGACGCCGTGGCGCGCGCCACCAGCGAGGTGATCCGCCTGGCCAACGGCCGCAGCGGCGAAGGCTTCATTGCCATCAGCTACGAAGCTCGCAAGAAATTCTGGCTGGACCGCAAGCGCACGGCCGCCATCAGCAAGCACACCAACGCCTTCAAGATCAACGAAGACGTGGTGATCCCGCTGCCGCGCATGGGCGAGTACACCTTGGGCATCGAGCGCATCAACATCGAGCTCTCGTTGCGCAACAAGCTCAAGCTGTGCGAGGCTCTGGAGGCGTTTTTCGAGAAGGGCAACCTGCCGCTGGGCAAGACCGACGACGCCAACGAACTGCCCAACGCCGAGCTGCTGGAAGACCGTGTGCAGCAGGCGCTGGCGCTGGTGCGCGAAGTCCGAGCCCTCTGGGCCGGTTGGCTGCGGGATGTGGATGCGCTGTTTCCCCAGCTGCAGGACCATTCGCTGCGTGCCAGCTGGAAGACGCAGATCCGTGCGCCGCTGCAGCAGGTGTTCACCGGTGCGCCGTTCGCTCCCATCCTGGCCGAATGCAACGCCATCCACAAACGGGTGCTCAAGGGCCGCGTCTGGGTGGCGCTGCACATGCACGCCGGCGACGGCAACGTGCACACCAACATTCCCGTCAACAGCGACGACTACGAGATGCTGCAGACCGCGCACGAAGCGGTGGCCCGCATCATGGTGCTGGCGCGCAGCCTGGACGGTGTGATCTCGGGTGAACACGGCATCGGCATCACCAAGCTCGAGTTCCTCACCGACGACGAGCTGAACCCGTTCGCCGAGTACAAGGCCAAGGTCGACCCGGAGGGTCGCTTCAACAAGGGCAAGCTGCTGCGCGGCGCGGCTCACCAGGCCCTGGTGGCGGGCGATGCGAGCGTGCGCCAGGCCGACCTGGCCAACGCCTACACGCCCTCGTTCGGGCTCATGGGCCACGAGTCGCTGATCATGCAGCAGAGCGACATCGGCGCCATCGCCGATTCGGTCAAGGACTGCCTGCGCTGCGGCAAGTGCAAGCCCGTGTGCGCCACCCACGTGCCGCGCGCCAACCTGCTCTACAGCCCGCGCAACAAGATCCTGGCGACCTCGCTGCTGATCGAGGCCTTCCTGTACGAAGAGCAGACGCGCCGCGGCATCAGCATCAAGCACTGGGAAGAGTTCGAGGACGTGGCCGACCACTGCACGGTCTGCCACAAGTGTCTGAGCCCGTGTCCGGTGAAGATCGATTTTGGCGACGTGTCGATGAACATGCGCAACCTGCTGCGCAAGATGGGCCAGAAGAGCTTCCGCCCGGGCAACGCTGCGGCCATGTTCTTCCTCAATGCCACCAACCCCGAGACCATCAAGTTGATGCGTTCGGCCATGGTGGATGTGGGCTTCAAGGCCCAGCGCCTGGCCAACAACCTGCTCAAGCCGGCAGCCAAGGCGCAGACCAGCGCGCCGCCGGCCAGCCTGGGCACCGCGCCGGTCAAGGAACAGGTGATCCATTTCATCAACAAGAAGATGCCGGGTGGCCTGCCCAAGAAGACGGCGCGCGCGCTGCTGGACATCGAGGACAAGGACTACGTTCCGATCATCCGCAACCCGCAGGGCACGACGAGCGAGACCGAGGCGGTGTTCTATTTCCCCGGTTGCGGTTCGGAACGCCTGTTCAGCCAGGTGGGTCTGGCCACGCAAGCCATGCTCTGGCACGCAGGCGTGCAGACCGTGCTGCCTCCGGGCTATCTGTGCTGCGGCTACCCGCAGCGCGGCTCGGGCCAGTACGACAAGGCCGAGAAGATGATCACCGACAACCGGGTGCTTTTCCACCGTGTGGCCAACACGCTGAACTACCTGGACATCAAGACGGTGGTGGTGAGTTGCGGCACCTGCTACGACCAGCTCGCGGGCTACGAATTCGACAAGATCTTCCCGGGCTGCCGCATCATCGACATCCACGAGTACCTCCTGGAAAAAGGCATCACGCTGCCGGCGGGGCAGGGCGGCTACCTGTACCACGACCCCTGCCACAGCCCGATGAAATTGCAGGACCCGATGAAGACCGTCAAGGCCCTGGTGGGCGATGGCGTGGTCAAGAGCGAACGCTGCTGCGGCGAGAGCGGCACGCTCGGTGTGAGCCGGCCCGACATCTCGACCCAGATCCGTTTCCGCAAGGAAGAGGAAATCCGCAAGGGCGAGGCGGCGCTGCGCGCGGCGGGCACGGTGGGCGAGAAGGCCAACGTCAAGATGCTGACCTCCTGCCCCAGCTGCCTGCAGGGCCTCTCGCGCTACACCGACGACCTGCAGAACGGCCTGCTGGAGGCCGACTACATCGTGGTCGAGATGGCGCGCCAGATCCTGGGCGAGAACTGGCTGCCCGAATACGTCGAGAAAGCGAACCAGGGCGGCATCGAGCGCGTGCTGGTCTGAACACACTGGAGGCCCCATGGCTGGACTCAACAAGGACACCCCGACACCGCAGGACATCACGGTGCACAGCGCTTCGCGCGTGCTGGAGGTGGCGTTCTCCGACGGTGCGAGCTTCCGCATCCCGTTCGAGCTGATGCGCGTCTACTCGCCCTCGGCCGAAGTGCAGGGCCACGGTCCGGGGCAGGAGGTGCTGCAGACCGGCAAGCGCGACGTGACCCTGGTGGCGCTGGAGCCGGTGGGCAACTACGCGGTGCAGCCCACCTTCTCGGACGGCCACGATTCCGGCATCTATGCCTGGGATTACCTGTATTTCCTCGGATCGCAGCAGGACGAACTCTGGAACGATTACTTCCAGCGGCTTCAGGCCGCGGGAGTGGACCGAGACGCACCCATGCCGGAAAAGGGCGGACACGCCTGCGGCAGCCACTGACCCCGACGGAGACCCCTTCCATGGCCACGACTCATTTCGGCTTCCAGACCGTCGAAGAACAGGAGAAGGCGAAACACGTGCGCAGCGTGTTCGACTCGGTCGCGCCCAAGTACGACGTGATGAACGATCTCATGTCGGCGGGCCTGCACCGCATCTGGAAGCGCTACACCATCACCGTGGCCAACCCGCAGCCAGGGCACCAGGTGCTGGACATCGCAGGCGGCACCGGCGACCTCTCGCGTGCCTTTGCCCGGCGCGTAGGCCCCACCGGCCGGGTCGTGCACACCGACATCAACGAGGCCATGTTGCGCGAAGGCCGCAACCGTCTGCTCGATGAAGGCCTGGTGCTGCCGACCATGGTCTGCGACGCGGAGAAGCTGCCATTTGCCGACAACAGCTTCGATTTGGTGTCCGTGGCCTTCGGTTTGCGCAACATGACGCACAAGGAGCAGGCCCTGTCGGAGATGCGGCGCGTCCTCAAACCGGGGGGCAAGTTGTTGGTCTTGGAGTTTTCCCGTGTCGCCAAGCCACTGGAAAAGGCTTATGACTGGTACTCGTTCAATGTGTTGCCGAAGCTGGGTCAGATGGTGGCGGGCGATGCCCACAGCTATCAGTACCTGGCTGAGTCTATCCGCATGCATCCGGGGCAGGAGGAGCTGCGCCAGCTGATGAAGTCGGTGGGCTTCGGTCACGTGGACGTGCACAACCTCAGTGCGGGGGTGGTGGCGCTTCACGTCGGTATCAAGTGTTGATGACAGGGGCAAAAGGAGGACAGCGTCATGGAAGCTCGGTGGTGGTCGGATTTGCTGGGGGGGCGCCGTGCGCAGCGCAAGACGCTGCGCCGCAACGAGTCCACGACCGGAGCGCCCGGCCTGCTGGCAGGGGTTGGGCCGGACGGTGCGGTCTCTTCGCCCCGGGGGTACAGCCCCAAGAACGTGGGCAACGACGCCTCGGCAAGGCCCTGGGAATCTCTGTCGGACGCTCCGCAACCGCCCGAACCGGCAGGTCAAAAGGCCGACGGGTTTGATGCTGAAAGCTTCCTCCGGGCGTCCAAGACGAACTTCGTGAATCTCCAGGATGCCTGGGACCGTTCCGACATTGCCAGTTTGCGCGCCATGATGACCGGCGGCATGCTGGCCGAGATCCAGAGCCAGCTGGCCGAGCGCGAGCGCGCCGGTGCCGCCCCGAACAAGACCGAGGTGGTCATGCTGGAAGCGCAGCTGCTTGGGCTGGAAGAGCAGGACGAGGCCTACCTGGCGAGCGTCGAGTTCTCCGGTCTGATCCGGGAGGAGCCGTCGGCTGGCCCCAACCCGTTCCGGGAGATCTGGAACATCACCCGCCCCAAGTCCGGGGACGCTGGTTGGCTGGTGGCCGGGGTGCAAGCGCTGAGGTAGAGGCGCACCGGTTATCCGTCAGAATCGGGGGATCATGAACAGTGAATCCCCCAACCCCTCGACCAGTTCCCGTTCTCCCTTGGGCATTCTCCAGTCCCTGCTGGGCAGTGTCCGGCCGCCGGAATGGGTGGTGGACGAGGTCCAGAACCGGGTGGTGCTGTTCCTCAACCATGTCCTGATGCAGGAGCCTCAGGCGCAGCAGCGCCTCAAGCGCCAGCTGGGCAAACCGGTGCGTGTGGCCTGGGGTGATTTCCATCTCACCCTGGCACCCACCGCTGCCGGCCTGCTGGAGCGGCCGTCTGGCGACCGGCAGCCCGAACTGCACGTGACCGTGACCCAGACCTCGCCTTTTGCCCTGGCTCAGCAGGTGCTGGGCGGGGAGCGCCCGAACGTCGACATTCAGGGCGACGTGCAACTGGCGGCCGAGGTGGCCTGGCTGGTGGACAACGTGCGCTGGGACGTCGAGGAAGACCTGTCCCGGCTCGTCGGTGACGCTGCGGCACACACCCTGATAAGTGGCGCCAAGTCGGCTGCGGCCGGGCTCAAGGCGTTTGTTGGTCGCCGTTCTCCGACCGAAACGGGTCACAGCGACGGACGCTCGACATGACGCGGTTGCTCCGCGGCCTGTTCATCGTCTGGGTGGTGCTGCGCCACGGGCTGGACGAGCTGGTGTTGTCCAGCTTCCAGCGGCCGGGCATCCGGCTGCTGACGCGCATCGTTTCGGTTGGTCGCAACCTGGATGCCCCACGGGGCCAGCGCCTGCGCGAGGCGCTGGAGCGCCTGGGTCCCATCTTCGTCAAGTTCGGTCAGGTGCTCTCCACCCGCCGCGATCTGCTGCCGCCGGACATCGCCGACGAGCTGGCCCGGTTGCAGGACCGGGTGCCGCCGTTCGACAGCGCCATCGCCGTGGCCACCATCGAACGGGCTTTTGGCAAGCCGCTGGACGCCGTGTTCGGGCATTTCGATCGCACGCCGGTGGCCAGCGCCTCTATCGCCCAGGTGCACTTTGCGACCCTGCGCGAAGGGCGCCACGGTGGCCGCGAGGTGGCGGTGAAGGTGCTGCGGCCCAACATGCTGCCGGTGATCGAGAAAGACCTGAGCCTGATGCGCATGATGGCCGGCTGGGTCGAGAAGTTGTCGGCCGACGGCAAGCGGCTCAAGCCGCTGGAAGTGGTGGCGGAGTTCGACAAGTACCTGCACGACGAGCTGGACCTGCTGCGGGAAGCCGCCAATGCGGCCCAGTTGCGCCGCAACATGGCGGGCCTGGACCTGGTGCTGATTCCAGAGATGTTCTGGGACTATTGCCACACCGAAGTGATGGTGATGGAGCGCATGCATGGCGTTCCGATCAATCGGGTGGACGAGCTGCGCCAGAAGGGCGTGGACATCCCGAAGCTGGCGCGCGACGGCGTGACCATCTTCTTCACCCAGGTGTTTCGCGACGGCTTCTTCCACGCCGACATGCACCCGGGCAACATCCAGGTCAGCGTCGAGCCGGCCACCTTCGGTCGCTACATCTCGCTGGACTTCGGCATCGTCGGCACGTTGACCGAGTTCGACAAGGAATACCTGGCGCAGAACTTCACCGCCTTCTTCCGGCGCGACTACAAGCGTGTGGCCGAACTGCACATCGAGAGCGGCTGGGTGCCGCCCGAGACCCGGGTGGACGAGCTGGAATCGGCGATCCGGGCGGTGTGTGAACCGTACTTTGACCGGCCGCTCAAGGAGATCTCGCTCGGCATGGTGCTGATGCGGCTGTTCCAGACCTCGCGCCGCTTCCACGTCGAAATCCAGCCACAGCTGGTGTTGCTGCAGAAAACGCTGCTCAACATCGAGGGCCTGGGCCGCGAGCTGGACCCCGAGCTGGACTTGTGGAACACCGCCAAGCCTTTCCTGGAGAAGTGGATGCTGGAGCAGGTGGGCCCGCAGAAGCTGCTGCAGCAGCTCAAGGCCGAGGCGCCGCAGTACGCCAAGCTGCTCCCGGCCCTGCCGCGGCTGCTCCAGGACTACCTGCAGCACCGGCCGCACCAGCTGCGCGCCGAACTGGACGAGCTGCTGGCCGAGCAGCGGCGGACCAACCGTCTGCTGCAGTACATCATCTACGGTGGCATCGGCTTCGTGCTGGGGCTGATCGTCACCCAGGTCATGCTGCGCATCCGTCTGTGGTGAGGGGCCGACCAGCGGGCACTCTTGAAGGCGCGGGTGGGGTGCCCCACCTATAATGACGGGTTTTGTTCAACTTCCCGGCGCCCTGCCGTTTTTGCACCGCCGCGGTGCACATCGGGCCCTTGGGGCTGTGGTCGCCGGACCATCCCACCGTTCACGCCATGCCGATCTATGCCTACAAGTGCGAGTCCTGCGGCCATGCCAAGGACGTCCTGCAGAAAATCTCCGACGCGCCTCTGACGGATTGCCCCGCCTGCGGTGCCTCCACGTTCAACAAGCAGCTGACCGCCGCTGGCTTCCAGCTCAAAGGTTCGGGCTGGTACGCGACCGACTTCAAAGGCAGCACAGCTGGTTCGGCTGCAACGGCCGCCGGATCGGGCACCGCTTCCTCGACCGAGTCCAAACCGGCCGAAGCCGCCAGTGCCGCACCGGCCACCCCCTGTGGCGGCTCCTGCGCCTGCCACTGAGCGAACCGGAAAGACCTTCCCTGTGGCCAACCTGCGCAAGTGGCTGTTCTCGGGCCTGCTGGTCCTGGTGCCCCTGATCATCACCCTCTGGGTGCTGGACTGGGTCGTCACCACGCTGGACCAGACCCTGCGCATCCTGCCTGGCGCCTGGCAGCCGGACCAGCTGTTCGGCTTCCACGTGCCCGGCCTTGGCGTGATCTTTGCGCTGGTGGTGGTGCTCTCCATCGGTGCCCTGGCGTCCAACATCATCGGCCACCGGCTGGTGAACTGGTGGCACGCGCTGCTGCACCGCATTCCGGTGGTGCGGTCCATCTACTCGGGGGTCAAGCAGGTCTCCGACACGCTGTTTTCAGAAAAGGGCAACGCCTTTCGCAAGGCACTGCTGGTGCAGTGGCCGCACGAGGGCATGTGGACCATCGCCTTCCTGACCGGTACGCCGCAGGGCGAGGTGCTGCAGCAGCTGCGCGCCAAACCGGGCAGTGCCCCTGACGACGACTTTGTCAGCATCTACGTGCCTACCACCCCCAACCCCACGGGCGGCTACTTCGTCATGGTGCGCGCGCGCGACTGCGTGGAGCTGCAGATGTCGGTGGACGAAGCCCTGACCTACATCGTCTCCATGGGTGTGATCGTGCCCGGTGGACCCAAGAACCCCAACCTCAAGGCGACCGCTCCCGCGACCGCCTGACACCCGTGGCTGCAGCCTTGCAGCCCGCCTGCTGAAAGAAGAACCGATATGGCCATGCGTTCCCACTATTGCGGTCTGGTGACCGAAGCCCTGCTGGGGCAAACCGTGCAACTCTGCGGCTGGGTCAACCGCCGCCGCGACCATGGCGGCGTGATCTTCATCGACCTGCGCGACCGCGAAGGCTATGTGCAGGTGGTCTGCGATCCGGACCGTCCCGAGATGTTCAAGACCGCCGAGGACGTGCGCAACGAGTTCTGCGTGCAGGTCACCGGCGTGGTGCGCGCCCGCCCCGCCGGCACCACCAACGACAAGCTCAAAAGCGGCCAGATCGAAGTGCTGTGTCACGAGCTCAAGGTGCTCAACGCCTCGGTCACGCCGCCGTTCCAGCTGGACGATGACAACCTGAGCGAAACCACGCGCCTGACGCACCGCGTGCTCGACCTGCGCCGCCCCTACATGCAGAACAACCTGATGCTGCGCTACCGCGTGGCGATGGAAGTGCGCAAGTTCCTGGACGCCAATGGTTTCGTCGACATCGAAACCCCGATGCTGACCAAGAGCACGCCCGAAGGCGCGCGCGACTACCTGGTGCCCAGCCGCGTGCACGACGGCCACTTCTTCGCGCTGCCGCAGTCGCCCCAGCTGTTCAAGCAGCTGCTGATGGTCGCGGGCTTCGACCGCTATTACCAGATCACCAAGTGCTTCCGTGACGAAGACCTGCGCGCCGACCGCCAGCCCGAGTTCACCCAGATCGATATCGAGACCTCGTTCCTGACCGAGCAGGACATCCGTGACATGTTCCAGGGCATGATCAAGACGGTGTTCCAGAACGTGCTGAACGTCGACCTGGGCGAGTTCCCGGTCATGGCCTACAGCGAAGCCATGCACCGCTACGGCTCCGACAAGCCCGACCTGCGCGTGAAGATGGAATTCACCGAGCTCACCGACGTGATGGCCGACGTGGACTTCAAGGTTTTCAGCGCGCCGGCGCAGATGAAGAACGGCCGCGTGGTCGCCCTGTGCGTGCGCGGCGGTGCGGAAATGAGCCGCAGCGAGATCGACGCCTATACCGAGTTCGTCAAGATCTACGGCGCCAAGGGGCTGGCCTGGATCAAGGTCAACGAAGTGGCCAAGGGCAAGGACGGCCTGCAGTCGCCCATCGTCAAGAACCTGCACGACAAGGCGATTGCCGAGATCCTCTCGCGCACCGGCGCGCAGGACGGCGACATCATCTTCTTTGGTGCCGACAAGGCCAAGATCGTGAACGACGCCATTGGCGCGCTGCGCCTGAAGATCGGCCACAGCGAGCTGGGCAAGAAGAATGGCCTGTTCGAGGACCGCTGGGCGCCGATGTGGGTGGTGGACTTTCCGATGTTCGAACACGACGAGGAAGAGGACCGCTGGACGGCGGTGCACCACCCCTTCACGGCGCCCAAGGACGGTCACGAGGACTGGATGGTCACCGCGCCCGAGAAGTGCATCGCCAAGGGCTACGACATGGTGCTCAACGGCTGGGAGATCGGTGGCGGCTCCGTCCGTATCCACCGTGCCGACGTTCAGCAGAAGGTGTTCGATGCCCTGAAGATCACGCCCGAAGAAGCGCAGCTCAAGTTCGGCTTCCTGCTGGACGCGCTGCAGTACGGCGCGCCGCCGCACGGCGGCCTGGCCTTCGGTCTGGACCGCATCGTGACGCTGATGACCGGCGCCGAGTCGATCCGCGACGTGATCGCCTTCCCCAAGACGCAGCGCGCCCAGTGTCTGCTGACCCAGGCGCCGAGTCCGGTGGACGAGAAGCAGCTGCGCGAGCTGCATATCCGCCTGCGCAACCCGGACGCGGTCAAATCGGCCTGAGCAAGGCTTCGGCTAGGATGAAAAGGCGCCTACGGGCGCCTTTTTTGCGTCGTTGACCGAACCACCATGTCGTCCTCCCCGCCATACAAGATCCCCGAGTCGGTGCTGGTGGTGATCCACACCCCGGCACTGGAGGTGCTGCTGATCGAGCGGGCCGAGTCGCCCGGTTTCTGGCAGTCGGTGACCGGTTCCAAGGACGCATGGGATGAGCCGTTTGACGTCACGGCCGCGCGCGAGGTGGCCGAGGAAACCGGTCTGGATGTGTCGGCGCCGGGTCACTGTCTCAGCGACTGGGGGCTGCAGAACATCTACGAGATCTATCCGCAGTGGCGCCACCGGTACGCGCCCGGCGTGGTCCTGAACACCGAGCGCGTGTTCGGTCTGTGCGTGCCCGAGGCGCGGCCAGTGGTGCTCAACCCGCGCGAGCACCGTGCTCAGGTGTGGCTGCCCCGTCTGGAGGCGGCGGACCGGTGCTACTCGTTCTCCAATGCGGAGGCCATCCTGCACCTGTCGCGCATTTTTCAAGCACAAAAATAGACTTGTTGCAACTTTCGGTTGAGCCAGGTCCTGAGTTCCTTTTGTCGTAGGCGGGGAACCATCTGTGCATCATTACCGTGCGGGAAATTACGGAAATGTGAACCAAAAGGGCTATGCGCGGGCTGGCGCATCATCAATTTTGATAACCTCGGCTGGTACATCGTAAGTAACAAATCGGGCCCTTTGTAGCGCCTTGTTACAACAAGAACACCAGCATGAACAAGTCATACAAGTCGATCTGGAACGAATCCCTCGGAACCTACGTGGCCGCATCAGAGGCCGCCACGTCCGGTGGTCGCAAGGTGTCGTCGGGGCGCAAGGCGCGCAGGGCGCCGGAACGGGCCCTGTCGAGTCAGATCGTCCTGGAGCAGCGCATCGTTTTTGATGCGGCTTTGCCAGCCACGGTGCTCGACGTTGCGACCGACACCGGCTCTGCGGACAGTGCGGCGGAACAGACATCCGATGAACCCGAGGCCGACCAGCCGGTGGTCGCTCCGGCAACCTCCACCACTGCCACGGCGTCCGATGAAACGCCTGTGGGCGAAGAGGTAGCGGCCGACACCGACACCAGTGCGGATGCCGATGCCGATGCGGACGCCGACACTGAACTGGCCGGCTCGGACGAGACGGCCCCAGTGGATGCGGGGGCGACAGAGGCCACTGGTGCGGACACCACGGCCGAGGAGACCGCCGACACCATGGCCTCGGACGATCTGGCGACCGACGAAGCCGCCGTCTCCGACACCGACGAGCGCGTTGAGATCATCTTCGTGGACGCGGTGGCCGCCGACGTGGTCGGGCAGCTGGACTGGCACCCGGGCGAGGTGTATGTGCTCGATGCCGACCGCGACGGTCTCGAGCAGATGGCCGAAATCCTGAATGGCCGCACCGGCATCGACGCGATCCACATCATCAGCCACGGTACGCCAGGCCGGCTGGAGCTGGGCAACTCGGCCCTGGACACCACCTCGATCACGGGAATTCACGCCGACGAGCTGGCCATCATCCGCGCGTCACTCGCCGAAGAGGCGGACATTCTTCTGTACGGGTGTGATGTGTCGTCGTCTGCCGACGGGGTGGCCTTCGTCGAAGCCCTGGCCGATGCCACGGGCGCCGATGTGGCGGCTTCCAGCGACGACACCGGCGCCGAGGCGCTGGGTGGCGACTGGGTGCTCGAAACCCAGGTGGGCGACTCCATTGAGACCACGGTGATCTCCGCCACCGAATGGGCCGGCGTGCTGACCACGGCGGTCAACGTCGGCAGCGGCGCTTTCCTCGGGTCGGCGGGCATGTCGATCTACAGCATCGACGCCACCACCGGCAGGGCCACGCTGCTGACCACGGTGCCTGCGACCGTGGGGGGCGTGGCGCTCAACACCGCCAACGGCATCAACTCGCTGTCTGTCAACCACAGCGCAGGTCTCATCTACTACACCTCAAACACGGGTGCCAACACCAACGTGGCGCTGTTCGCATACGACTACATCAACAACGTCCACATCGTGGTGGACAACAACCTCACCACGGGCCTGGCCACCAACGTGACCGTGGGTACGCGCGGCGTGGGCAGCGGGGCGGCCACCTTCGTGGACAGCACCGGGTTTCTGTACCTGGGCGTCGAGAACAACTTCGGTGGTGATGGTGGAGGGACCGAATCCGACGACACCATCTACCGCCTCACCTTCTCCGCCGACGGGCGCACCGTCACCGGCATCGCCACCCTCGTCACCAACATCACCGGCAACGATTGGGGTGATCTGGGCTACGACGCGGCCACCAACTCTCTGCAGAGCTCATCTCTGAATGGCGCAGGCACGGCGGTCAACGTCACTCGGTACACGCTGAACACCGCCGGAACGGTCGCGACCAACGCAGGCACGCTGAGCGTCTCGACCACCAACACCCAGGCTGCTGAGACGCAGGCCGGCGGAACCTACCTGCTGAGCACCGCCATCCAGCAGTACAACCCTACCACCGGCGCCCTGATCGGGTCGTCGATCAACATCACCACCAACGGCACCACCTCGCTGGGTGCACTGAACGACGCCGCCAGCTGGACACCGCCCACGGCGCAGATCGGCGACCGGGTCTTCACCGATGTCGACGGCAACGGCAGCTTCGACGGCGCCGACACCGGCATTGCCGGCGTGACCGTGCGGCTGGTGGACGACGTAAACAACAACGGTGTGGTGGACGCTGGCGAGCGGGTGCTGGCTACCGACACCACCGATGCGAACGGCAATTACCTGTTCACCGGTGCGCTGCCCGGCAGCTACATCGTGCAGGTGACCGACACGGGCAACGTGCTGGGCGCCGGGCGCACCTACACCACGGCCGGCGGCAACACCAATGCCACGGCGGACGTCAGCCAGATCGGGTCCACCAATCTGGCGATCGATTTCGGTCTGAACAACCGCCCTCCGGTCAACGTGGTGCCGGGTGCACAGACCGTGGCCGAGGACGGCACACTGACCATCACCGGGGTGTCGACCAGCGACCCGGACGGCAACCTGGCCACCACCCAGCTCACCGTGACCAACGGCGTGCTGAACGTGAGCCTGGCGGGGGGCGCCACCATTTCTGCGGGCGCCAACGGCAGCAGCACCCTGACCCTGTCGGGCACCTCGGCCCAGATCAATGCGGCGCTGGCCTCCATCGGCTACCAGCCCACGGCCAACTACTTCGGTCCGGCGGTGCTGACCGTCCAGTCGACCGACGTGGGTGGGCTCTCTGACAGCGACACGGTCAACATCACGGTGAGCGCCGTGAACGACCCGCCGGTCGACGGCAACGAGACCAACACGGTCACGGAAGACACCACGCTGACCGTGGCCAATGGCGCCACGGGCGACCTGCTGAACAACACCGTCGACATTGACGGTGGTACGGCGACCATCATCGCCTTCACCGTGCCCGGCGTCGGTGCGGGTGTGGTGGGCTCGCCCCTGGTGATTCCCAGCGTGGGCTCGATCACCATCAACAGCAACGGCAGCTACAGCTTCACACCACTGCCCGACTTCGACGATGCGATCCCGGTGATCACGTACACCGTGTCCGATGGTGCGGGTGGCACCGACACCTCCACGCTGACGCTGACCATGAGCCCGGTCAACGACCTGCCGGTGGACGGCGACGAGACCAACACGGTCACGGAGGACACGACGCTGAGCGTGGCCGATGGTGAAGCGGGCGACCTGCTGAACAACGCCAGCGACGTGGACGGCAACCCGCTGAGCATCAGCGGCTTCACGGTGGCCGGAGACGGCACGAGCTACACGGCGGGCCAGACGGCGACGATTGCCGGCGTGGGCGCGCTGACGATCAACGGCAACGGCAGCTACAGCTTCACGCCGGTGGCCAACTACACGGGTGCGATCCCGGTGGCGACCTACACGGTGACCGACGGCAACGGTGGCACCGACACCTCCACGCTGACCCTGACCATGAGCCCGGTCAACGACCTGCCGGTGGACGGTGACGAGACCAACACGGTCACGGAGGACACGACGCTGACGGTGGCCGACGGTTCGCCGCAGGATTTGCTGGCGAACGCCACGGACGTCGAGGGCAACCCTCTGAGCATCAGCGGCTTCACGGTGGCCGGAGACGGCACGAGCTACACGGCGGGCCAGACGGCCACCATC
>NZ_JBHRXX010000011.1:0-64585 GCF_042648585.1 Hydrogenophaga luteola
CCATCGCTTCGCGATGCATCACGAATGGATCGGTGTTTGACTTTCGGGGGGAAGCCCTTGTAGTCTGAGTTCAAGGGCGCTACGCGGTTTTGTCGCGCAGCGCCCCTGGAACGAAACGTTAGGCATGACGTCGCCGCTCCAATGCCAGTAGAAACGCGGTGAAATCACTTGGAGTAGCGAAGAACTTTGCTAGAAGGCGCGATTCACCAACCGTTGATGAAATAACCGCAAGCTGTTGGCCTTGGATGTCTTTGACCTGAATGTTCCTGATGGAGCCGTATGGAATAGTTATTGGTTTCATTGAAATGGATGCCAGTGGAACCAGCGCACCATTTGGCCCAAGCTCAACATGACTGATGCTCCTGGAAGCACGAAAGGCAACGTGAAGAGTGAATAGGGCTGCTATGAAGCACAGAGCCGTCAGCGCCCAGAAGATGATCGGAGGAACACTCGGCGATAGCAATCTGGAGATAACCATGGTTAGCCGAGTCTCGGGGTTTGTGTATGCGATGTATCCCAGGCCAGCGGTTACGGCGAACGCCGCAATAACCATCGTTACGGCGCTTGTGGCGGTAAATTTGTAGTCGAAGCGTAGAGTTTCATTGCTGCGCATGGCTGATTCCAAGGAAATGGCTAACATCGAAATTCACGGGCTCCGTCAGGCGTCCGAGCGGAACGACTTATTAAAGCTGCGGGGTGTCCATGAGTGCGAATCATTTTTTCGGCATTGACTTTTCGAAGACGCCTGTAAGCACCTCCGCCAACACTGTTTTCAGCAGCGGCTCTGAGCTGGCCTTCATGGTGGCTCCGGCCCGATCTTGCAATGACACAAATTTGGACGCATAGGGTGACTTCTGTTTTTCTGAAACCACTGAATCGAACTCTTCAGAAGTCATGAGCGGCGCCCAAGCCTGAGCAAGGTTTCGATTCCATTCTCCCTGGTGCTTCGGCACAGCAACTGCAATTTCCGCCCTAAGAAGTTCATCCGCTTTCTGTTTCCCAAGTGTCGCTTCTACCCCTCTATAGGTGGTCGTGATCTTTGCAAACCTGTAGGTCATGCCAGCCAGATTTTCGCCGAGCCGCAGAGCTTGCACCATCTTCAGCGCACGTTCTTCACTTTGCCCAAAAGCGACACTCGTAACAAAGATGAGAAATGAGGCAATTCCGAAGCGAGCGGAGGAAGCAAGTTGTGTGTGATTTCTCATCGCTTTAACGTTTGAATTCAGCCGACCAGCCAGCGCAGCTGGCGCAGGTCGGCTGCTATGAGTGGTTAGACCTCACGATTGTGAACATGGATTAAAAACTCCTCCTGCAAGTCGCCCGCATGCTGCTGCCCCTCTCCATCAATGAGGGAAAATGACAGAAAACTACCTGCGAGTGAAGTATTTCCATCAATGCCTCCGCAAACAGTCGAAACTGCATCAATTGATGCTCGCTTGGAAATTCAATGAGCGTTTCTTTATCTTGATCCGAAAGAGACCGTGCTAGGGAGACGATCCTTTGCCAAAGTGGATCCTTGATTGCATCCAGCGATTCTTCTTCAATCATCCGTCGATAGAAGGCTGAGTTTTCCTCGCATACCTCGCGGAAGATCAGTTCACAAAGGTCGGATGTTCTCATTGGCGGATCTGAGGTCTAACGTCGCCGCTCAGCCGACGCCGAAGGCGGTCGGATGCAAAGGCCTTTTATGCAATATCGCGAGCAGAAAAGAGAAATGCTCATTGTTTCTTCTCCGGTGCCCACTGAATGCCAGGAAACCTGTGCTCAGCAATAGCCATTGCGTCTCCGAAACTCATGATATTGGGCATCAAGTTGCAAAAATTCCCAGGCGCACCGACCATCTCGTATACCAGGAAATAGCACTTCACTTGGCGATCTTCGCTAACTGACTCTTCGTCCTCGTAGTCGCCTGTGCCCCAAGTTTCAGGGCTCAATAAAACGCGAACCGCAACAGGGACCGATCCCGCGTACAGCCACACACCCTCCCTCAGAATCGGCCAGTCGTCAGTGATTGGCATAACGTTCAAATTCACCCGACGGCGGAAGCGGGCGAAGCCCGCTGTAGCCGGTCGGGTGGAATGCAGGGTTGGGCGTCATTTCTGGCTCCCCAGTGCATTCAACCACTCTGGAAAGGCATCGTTCTCGGCGTAATAGATGACTGCCGCAATCTTCTGATCGTCGGACAAAGCAACTGGCCCACTGAGCACTTCATCCCGCGCGACCGAAACCTCTAGGAAGTACTCGTATCCAGCGGAGCGAACTTCCTCAGGTATACGGAAGTCTTCGGTGAAGCGCACGAGTTTCGCCTCCGAATCACCTGTCCACGGACGCTTCGCAACAATGCAGAGCGAGTCGTCTGCTGTTTCCAAGCCGGTCACGATGTTAGCTAGCTTCATGATGCCCAACTTAGATATATCCCGCAAAACGGCGGATAACATCGGAGACAGTCGTTAAACAAAGTGGCACAACACCTCCGAAAGTCTTTTTAAATCAATCGTTTAGAGCATCAATCTGGATGCATGGGCGGGTATAACAAAAAACGCAAAACCCGACTGATCTTGGTTGCCGTCTGCCGAACAGTCTAGCCGCGAGACGCGTGTTTGGATGGCAGGCCCTGCTGGTACCGGACAACCATCGGTCGCTCGCAGCTGCGCTTGACCCAAACGCGGGCGATGCAGCCCTGGCCAAAGCCACGGCACACCGCGCGATTCACCGCATCTTCTGCGGCGAATAGGACGATCAATCGCCGCAACTCCCCGAGCGCCCGAGCCCACTGGCTACCATGCGCCATCCACAACAAACCCAGCCAGAGGAGGAATCCATGTCATCCGCCACCCTGCCCGCCCCGGCCCAGCGCTCCACCTTCGTGACCATCCTCGCCTGGCTCATGATCGTGCCGTCGGCGCTGGGTGTGCTCATCTCTACGTTGCAAAGCGTTCTGGTGTTCACCGTGATGCCCATGGACCAGATGACCCTGCCGTCCGGGCCGGAGGCCGAGCAGATTCCCGCGGTCGCGCTCTTCATGATGGAACACATGCGCGCCATGTTCGCGGCGTTCTGGCTGTTGACGGTGCTGGCGTTGGCCTCGGGCATCGGTCTGCTCAAACGCAAGGAATGGGCGCGGCTGGCGGTCATTGCACTGCTGGTGCTGAACATCGTGATGAACCTGGGCGGGCTGTACGTCCAACAATCGTTCCTGTCGTCCATCCCGGTCGCGGCCGACACGCCGCCGGAGTTCCGCGAGCAGTTCGAGAGCATGGCCTCGACGATGTGGACGGTGTCGATTGCGATGGCGCTGGGCTTTTCGGCGGTGTCGGCCTGGCTGATCTGGCGGCTGAATTCGGAGTCGATCAAGGCGGAGTTTGGTGCTGCATGAGACTCTTTGGCCAATCAAGCCGAAGGCAGGTGAGCGATCCGAACCTCGGTTTGTTGACGCTGGACCGGCATGGCTGGAGCGGTAGCGTCGCTGGGCCGGACGGCATGCAAAGCATCTGGCTCCGAATTGACGGTGTAGGGGACGCGCCCAACGAGCGCATCGGGCGGGCGGTACTGGCCTGTCTGACCAGCTACTCTGCACTCACGTTGCCATTGAGTGGCGCCCTCTTCTCGTTGTGGCAACCGTATCTGGATGAACCCCTTTGGGAGGAGGATTACCCGACCTCGCCTGAGCAGTTGTGGGCCCAATTGCAACTGGAGGGGATCGAGGTTCAGCGGTCCGGCGAGATCGTTCTCGCGTACGCGTTCAAGGGCGAGCTGTGGCCAGATGCAGGCTTTTCCGTCCAAGTGGAAGGGACGGAGGTCCGACCGCTCCACGTTGACGACTGACAGCACGTCAACGTTGTCAGGACTTCAACACCTCCATCTCATGCTTCTGCTGCGCGTAGCCCATCCGCCACAGCGCGATCCATCCGCATGACAACCCTGGTACTCCTACCCGGCATGGACGGCACCGGGGCGTTGTTCGCGCCATTGCTACAAGAGCTTTCGCCGGAAATACAACGGGTGGTGATCACCTACCCGCCCAATGAACGGCTTGGCTATGCCGAGCTGGTCGAGCGGGTTGAAAAGCAACTCCCGACCGCGACCGACTACGTGCTGCTCGGAGAGTCGTTCTCGGGTCCGGTCGCCACCCTGTTGGCCGGTCGAAACCCTCCGGGATTGCGAGGTCTCATCCTCGCCTGCTCTTTCGTCCGCACACCCCGTCCGGCCCTGGCGCCGTTCCGGCCGTTGGCCCGCCTGCTCCCCAACCCTGCTCTGGTCTTGGGGCCGCTGGGCTTCGCGCTCATGGGAAAGCTTGCGACGCCGTCACTGCGCCGCAGCCTGGCCGAGGCGATTTCGAGTGTGGACCCGGGGGTCATGCGCCACCGTGCAGCTGCTGCGTTGTCAGGCGACGCGAGCAACAGTCTTGCCACCGTCCGTTGTCCGGTTCTCTACCTGCAGGCCAATGAGGACCGGGTTGTTCCGACCCGTTGCGCCGCAGAGGTTCAACGTCTTTGCCCACAGACTCAGATCGTCTCACTGCCTGGTCCGCACTTTCTTCTTCAAACCCAGGCGGTCGCAGCTGCGGAGCGAATAGAAGCCTTCATTGCCGGTGCGCTGAACGCGGACCGGCAATGAGGGCCGCTCAGAACTTCCTCACCTCAATCCCGTGCTTCTGCAGCGCATAGCCCATCTGCCGGGGCGTGATCTTGAGCAGGCGGGCGGCCTTGGCCTGGACCCAGCCGCAGCGTTCCATGGCCCAGACCAGGCGTTCGCGTTCGCCTTCGGGTTTGTCGTCGGCGCGGGCCAGCGGTGGGGCGCTGCTGGCAGCTGAGGCCGGCGCGCCGAACGAGCTGTCTTCGCTGAGGTCGGCCGGGCGGGAATCGCCGAACCCGTGGCCGTCGGCGAACGCCGGCTGCCGGGGCGGCGGCGCGGTGGGGATTTCGGTGATCGGAATTTCCGCCAGCCGGCTGGGCCGCACCGCGTCTTCGCGTTCGATGTGGTGCAGCACCTGCGTGAGGCAGCGGTTGTCGCGGCACGGAAAAGCGAGGTCGGTGATGACGTCGTTGTGCGCCATGGTGGCGGTGCGCTCGACGCAGTTTTCCAGCTCGCGCACGTTGCCCGGCCAGTAGCAGCTGGTGAGCACGCGCATGGCCTCGGGGCTGAACCGGGTGGCCTTGGCGTTTTCGCGGTTGAAGCGCTCCAGGAAGTGCTGCGCCATGGCGGGGATGTCTTCGCGGCGCTCGCGCAGCGGCGGCAGCTGGATGCTGACGACGTTGATGCGGTAGTAGAGGTCGGCGCGGAATTCGCCTGCCTGCACCATGCGTTCGAGGTTGCGGTTGGTGGCGAGGATGAGGCGCACGTCCACCTTCACCGGCGCGCCGCCGCCCACGCGCTCGAAGCTGCGTTCCTGCAGCACGCGCAGCAGCTTGGCCTGGAACGAAGCGGAGATGTCGCCGATTTCGTCGAGGAAGAGCGTGCCGCCATGGGCCATTTCGAAGCGGCCCTTGCGCTGGCCCTGGGCACCGGTGAAAGCGCCTTTTTCGTGGCCGAAGAGTTCGCTCTCCAGCAGGCTCTCGGTCAGCGCGGCGCAGTTGACGCCGACGAAGGGTTCCTTGGCGCGCGGCGAGAGGCTGTGGATGGCGCGGGCCATCACTTCCTTGCCGGTGCCGCTTTCGCCGCGCAGCAGCACGGTGGTGCGCGAGGGTGCGACCTGTTCGATCTGTTCGAACACCTTGAGCATGGGGCCGGAGACGCCGACCACCTGCTCCATCTTGCTGCGCTGGCCGCTGCCCATGCCCAGGGCCTTGTGCATGCGGCGGGTTTCGTCCTGCAGGGTTTCGTGTGCGGCGGTGACGCTGCGGTGGAGCAGCAGGGCCTGACCCATGAGCGTGGCGACCATGCGCAGCAGGCGCAGGTCGTCGGCAAACACGCGGCGCTCCTCGGGGTTGAGGCAGTCGATCACCAGCACGCCCAGCGTTCGGTGGTCGGCGCGGATGGGAGTGGCGAGCATGGCCACCGGGATGCCCGGGCTCTGGTCGGCGCCGCCGGTGCGGTTGAGAAACAGCGGCTCGGCGCGCACGTCGGGCACGCTGGCGGGCACGCCGCTGGCGAACACGCGGCCGACGATGCCTTCGCCCGACTCGAAATGCAGGCGCTGCTGCTCGGCCTGTGTCAGGCCGATGGCGCACATGCCGTGCAGCTGGTTCTCACCGTCGGCGACCACCACGAAGGTGCGCCGCCAGTCGAAGGCGTGGAGCAGGTAGTTGAGCGCCTCGCGAAAGGTCTTGTGGACGTCCAGCGAGGTGGCCAGCGTCTTGCTGACTTCGTAGACCGCGTCCAGTTCGCGACGCATCAGGTGGGGTTGCATGTTCACGATGGGACTCCCATCCTCTGGGGGCCGTCCGGATGCACCAGCAGCGGGAATCCGCCGCGAGGGGACTGCCTTGGGCTTGCTGCGGTGCAAAAAACATGCCGATTCCAGGCCACCGCGGCAACCGTTACAACCGGCGCCGGCGTTTGCAACAAACCCGACAAGCCCACCCTGCTTTGTGCGACAGGCGCCGCACAAAGCCCACACAAAACAGTCGTCACAGGGCCGCAGAAGCGACAAAAGCGCATGGCACAGACGTTGCAGAAGAGGCCGCAACCGCCTTTTCCAGGAGCCTGCCATGCCGGACGACAGCACCCCTCACGCCACCGCCCGCACAGCACTGCCCATCTATCTGGACTACGCCGCCACCACCCCGGTGGACCGCCGCGTGGCCAGCAAGATGTGGCCCTACCTGATCGAGCAGTACGGCAACCCCGCCAGCCGTTCCCACGCCTACGGCTGGGTGGCCGAAGAGGCGGTGGAACTGGCGCGTGAACAGGTCTGCGCGCTGATCAACGCCGACCCGCGCGAGATCGTCTGGACCAGCGGCGCCACCGAGTCGAACAACCTGGCCATCAAGGGCGCCGCGCACTTCCACAAGGCCAAGGGCAAGCACCTGGTGACGGTGGCGACCGAGCACAAGGCGGTGCTGGACAGCATGCGCGAGCTGGAGCGCGAAGGCTACGAGGTGACGGTGCTGCCCGTGCTGCCCAGTGGCCTGCTCGATCTGGACCAGTTCAGGGCATCACTGCGCCCTGATACGGTGCTGGCCTCGGTCATGTTCGTGAACAACGAAACCGGGGTGATCCAGGACATCGCAGCCATCGGCGCCATCTGCCGCGAGAAGGGCGTGCTGCTGCATGTGGACGCGGCGCAGGCGGCTGGCAAGGTGGTGATCGATCTGGACGTGCTGCCGGTTGATCTGCTTTCGCTATCCGCCCACAAGATCTATGGCCCCAAGGGCATCGGCGCGCTGTACGTGCGCCGCAAGCCGCGGGTGCGCATCGAGGCGCAAATGCATGGGGGCGGCCACGAGCGCGGCATGCGCTCGGGCACGCTGCCCACGCACCAGATCGTGGGCATGGGCGAGGCGTTCTGGCTGGCGCGCGAACAGATGGCGAGCGACAACGCGCGCATCACCGCGCTGCGCGAACGGCTCTGGAAAGGCATCAGCCAACTGGAGTGCGTGGAGCTCAACGGCGACCCGGTGCATCGCGCCTGCGGCTACCTGAATGCCAGCTTCAACTACGTCGAGGGCGAGTCGCTGCTGATGGGCATCAAGGGCGTGGCGGTGTCGTCGGGCTCGGCCTGCACCTCAGCCAGCCTGGAACCCAGCTACGTGCTGCGCGCCATGGGCCGCAGCGACGAGCTCGCGCACAGCTCGGTGCGGTTTTCCATCGGCCGCTTCACGACCGCCGAAGAGATCGACTTGACCATCGCGCAGGTCACCGAGGTGGTGACACGGCTGCGCGGCATGAGCCCGCTGTGGGACATGGTGCAGGCCGGCATCGACCTCTCGACCATTCAATGGGCAGAGCACTGATTTCCAACCACTGACTACCGGAGAAGACCATGGCCTACAGCGACAAGGTGGTGGACCACTACGAGAACCCGCGCAACGTCGGCGCGTTCGATGCGAACGACGACAGCGTCGGCACCGGCATGGTGGGCGCGCCCGCCTGCGGCGACGTGATGAAGCTGCAGATCCGCGTGAACGCGCAAGGCGTGATCGAGGACGCGAAGTTCAAGACCTACGGCTGCGGCTCGGCGATTGCGTCGAGCTCGCTGGTCACCGAATGGGTGCGCGGCCGCACGCTGGACGAGGCCCTGGCGATCAAGAACTCCGCCATTGCCGAAGAGCTGGCCCTGCCGCCCGTGAAGATCCATTGCTCCATCCTGGCCGAGGACGCCATCAAGGCGGCCGTGGCCGACTACCGCTCGCGCCACGGATCGCCCGCCACCGAGGCTGTGGTGGAAAAAGACGCCTGCGAACCCCGCGGCCATTGAGGCCGAAACCCTCCAGAGGAGAAATGCCATGTCCGCTGTGTCCGAAGCCGTCGTCGCCGAAGCGGCGCCCATCCCCGCCCTGCTCGACTTCACGCCACAGGCGGCCGCCAAGGTGGCCGAGCTGATCCAGGAGGAAGGCAACCCCGACCTGAAGCTGCGCCTGTACGTCACGGGCGGCGGTTGTTCGGGCTTCTCCTACGGCTTCGTGTTTGACGACCAGGTGGCCGAAGACGACACCATCGTCTCGACCGAGGGCGTCTCGCTGGTGGTCGACGCCATGAGCTACCAGTACCTGGTCGGCGCGCGGGTGGACTTTGAAGACGGCCTGGAAGGCTCGCGCTTCGTGATCCACAACCCCAACGCGCAGACCACCTGCGGCTGCGGTTCGTCTTTCTCGGTCTGACGGAGGTCGCCATGAGCGTGTCACTCACCCCCGCCGCGGCGCGGCACGTGGAGAAGTCGCTGGTCAAGCGCGGTTCGGGCCTGGGTCTGCGGCTGGCGGTCAAGACCAGCGGCTGTTCGGGCTTTGCCTATGCGCTGGAGTTCGTCGACGAGATGAACGCGGACGACCAGTGCTTTGAGAACCACGGCGTGAAGGTCATCGTGGACCCGCGCAGCCTGGGCATGCTCGACGGCACCGAGCTGGACTTTGTGCGCGAAGGCCTGAACGAAGGCTTCAAGTTCAACAACCCGAACGCGAAGAACAACTGCGGCTGCGGCGAGAGCTTCGCGGTCTGAACACACCATGGCGCTGCTCCAGATCGCTGAACCGGGCCGCTCGGCCGCACCGCACCAGCACCGGCTGGCCGCGGGCATTGATCTGGGCACGACCAACTCGCTGATCGCCACGGTGCAGAGCGCGCAGCCCCGGGCCCTGCCCGACGCGGCGGGCGCCTTGCTGCTGCCCTCGGTGGTGCGCTACTTTGCCGACAGCGAGCCGGTGGTCGGCCACGCGGCGCAGGCGCAGCAGGCCGAAGACCCGCAGAACACCATCGTGTCGGTCAAGCGCTTCATGGGCCGCACGCTGGGCGACCTGCGCGAGGCCAAGGGCCTGCCCTACCGCTTTGTCGACGGCGCGGGCATGGTCGGCATCCAGACCGCGGCAGGCGAACGTTCGCCGGTGCAGGTCTCGGCCGACATCCTCACCGCGCTGCGGCTGCGCGCCGAAGACGCGATGGGCGGGCCGCTGGCGGGCGTGGTGATCACCGTGCCGGCCTACTTCGACGACGCTCAGCGCCAAGCCACCAAGGACGCCGCCAAGTTGGCCGGCCTGAATGTGCTGCGCCTGCTGAACGAGCCCACGGCTGCGGCCATTGCCTACGGCCTGGACAAGGCGGCCGAGGGCACTTTCGTGGTCTACGACCTGGGCGGCGGCACCTTCGACGTGTCGGTGCTCAGGCTCTCGCGCGGCGTGTTCGAGGTGCTGGCGACCGGTGGCGACTCGGCCCTGGGCGGCGACGACTTCGACCGCGTGATTGCGGAGTGGTTCTGCGCGCAGCACGGCATCGCGGGCGTGGAGGCGCTGTCGCCCACGGCCCAGCGCGCACTGTTGAGCGCGTCGCGGTCGGCCAAGGAAGCGGTGTCCTCGCACGACACCACGCCGCTGCAGGTCGCGCTGGCCGGGGGCGAGACGCTGCAGGCCATCCTGAGCCGCGAGCAGTTCGCGCAGCTTTCGAAGGGCCTGGTCGACCAGACCATCCGCGCCACCAAACGCGCGCTGCGTGACGCGCGCCTGTCCACCGCCGAGATCGACGGCGTGGTGCTGGTGGGCGGCTCGACCCGCATGCCGGTGGCACGCGATGCGGTGCGCGACTGCTTCGGTGTGGAGCCGCTGGCCGACATCGACCCCGACCAGGTGGTCGCGCTGGGCGCGGCGATGCAGGCCGATGTGCTGGCCGGCAATGGCACGGGTGACGGCTGGCTGCTGCTGGACGTGTGCCCGCTGTCGCTGGGGCTGGAGACCATGGGCGGCCTGGTCGAGAAGATCATCCCGCGCAACTCCACGCTGCCCACCGCGCGCGCACAGGACTTCACCACCTTCAAGGACGGCCAGACCGCGATGAGCCTGCACGTGGTGCAGGGCGAACGCGAGTCGGTGAGCGACTGCCGTTCGCTCGCGCGCTTCGTGCTGCGCGGCATTCCGCCGGCGGTGGCGGGTGCGGCGCGCATCCGCGTGAGCTTCCAGATCGACGCCGACGGCCTGCTCTCGGTGACGGCACGCGAACAGACCACGGGCGTCGAGGCGCACGTGGAGGTCAAGCCGACCTACGGCCTGGGCGACGAACAGATTTCTTCAATGCTGCAGGACGCCATCGGATCGGGCGCCAAGGACATGGCGCTGCGCTCGCTGCGCGAGGCCCAGATCGACGCGCGCCGCCTGCTGGACGCGACCGATGCGGCGCTGGCGCAGGACGGTCACCTGCTGAACGACGACGAAGTCGCGGCGATCCGCCAGGTGATGTTCCGGCTGGCCGATGTGCTGGAGACCGAAGAGGACGTGCAGGGTCTGCGCGTCGCCAGCGCGGAGCTGTCGTCGGCCACCGGCGAGTTCGCCGCGCGGCGCATGAACGCCTCGATCCAGCAGGCACTGGCCGGCCGCTCGCTCGAAAGCCTCTGATGCCGGTCGTCCGCATCCTGCCCCACCCCGAACTGTGCCCCGAGGGCAAGGACTTTGAAGTCCGGCGCGGCGCCATGCTGTGCGAGAGCATGCTCAAGGCGGGCGTGGCGATCGAACACGCCTGCGACATGGTGGCGGCCTGCGCCACCTGCCATGTGCATGTGCGCGAGGGTGGCGCTTCGTTGGCCGAGCCGGACGACGAAGAGAACGACCAGCTCGACAACGCCTGGGGCCTGGACGCGCAGTCGCGGCTGGCCTGCTGCGTGAAGCTCAAGGACGCCGATCTGGTCATCGAGCTGCCCAAGCACACCCGCAACCACGCGCGGGAAAAATAGATCCCTGCGGGTCGGGTGTCCGAAACGACACATTCCCGACACCGCCCCCAAAGCCCGGCCCATACGGCCCACACCACCGGCTTCAAATCCCAGACAAAACCCACGCAAAACAGGTGGCACGCCTTATGCACTGAGATCCTCAGAAAGGACACCGCGACATGGCACTCCACCTGGTCATCAACGACACCACCCTGCGCGACGGCGAGCAGACGGCGGGCGTGGCCTTCACGGTGGCGGAGAAGTGCGCCATCGCCCAGGCCCTGTCGGACGCGGGTGTGCCGGAAATGGAAATCGGCATCCCGGCCATGGGCGCCGAAGAGATGGCCTGCATCGATGCCATTGCCGGCCTGGACCTGCCCGCGCGCCTGATGGTGTGGGGCCGCATGACCGACCACGACCTGGACAAGGCGCTGCAGACGCGGGCCCACATCGTCCACCTGTCGATGCCGGTGTCCGACATCCACCTGCACCACAAGCTGCGCCAGTCGCGCGACTGGGTCATCAGCGAAGTGGCGCGCGTGCTGGGCCGTGCCGCCGACAGCGGCCGCGAAGTGTCCTTCGGCATGGAAGACGCGTCCCGCGCCGACCCGGCCTTCATGGCCGAGGTGGCGCGCCGGGCCGCGGCCTGTGGTGCGCGACGCGTGCGCTTTGCCGACACGCTGGGCGTACTCGACCCGTTCTCCACCTACGAGGCCATCGCGCGGCTGCGCGATGCGGTGGACATCGGCATCGAGATCCACGCCCACAACGACCTGGGCCTGGCCACCGCCAACACCCTGGCCGCGCTGCGGGCCGGCGCCACCCACGCGAACACCACCGTCAACGGCCTGGGCGAGCGCGCGGGCAATGCGGCGCTGGAAGAGATCGTGATGGGCGTGCGCCACCTGCACGGCGGCGACACCGGCGTGGCCACGCAGTCGCTGGTGGGCATCTCCCACCTGGTGGCCAAGGCCTCGGGCCGCCCGGTGGCGTTCAACAAGAGCATCGTCGGCGAAGCGGTCTTCACCCACGAGTCGGGCATCCACATCGACGGTCTGCTCAAGAACCCCAGCACCTACGAGAGCTTCGACCCGGCCGAACTGGGTCGCCAGCGCCGCACGGTGCTGGGCAAGCACTCGGGTTCGCAGGCGGTGCGCCAGGCCTACGGCGCCATCGGCGTGGCGCTGGACGACGACGGCCTGACCGGCCGCCTGCTGCGCCGCATCCGCGCGCACGCCGAATCCAGCAAGCGCGAACCCACGCCGCAAGACCTGCAGCGCTTCCTGACCGAAACCACGCCGGCGCCCGCCCTGCCATGAAGCGCGAAGAGGACACCATGATTGCTGTCACCGCCCACGCGACCCCCACCCGAGCGCCGGGCTGGTGGGCCATGGTGCGCAGCGACGTGGCCTGCGTGCTGGCGCGCGACCCGGCGGCCCGCAGCCGGCTCGAAGTCTGGACCATCTACCCCGGCGTGCAGGCGGTGGCGCTGTACCGGCTGGCGCATGCCTTGTGGCAACGCGGCTGGCGATACGGGCCACGCTTCATCTCCTACGTCGCGCGCTGGCTGACCAATGTGGACATCCACCCGGGCGCACGCATCGGCGAGCGTTTCTTCATCGACCACGGCGCGGGCGTGGTGATCGGCGAGACGGCCGAGATCGGCGACGACGTGACCATGTACCACGGCGTCACGCTGGGCGGCACCAGCTGGAACCCCGGCAAGCGCCACCCCACCCTGGGCAGCGGTGTGGTGGTGGGCGCGGGCGCCAAGATCCTCGGCCCCATCACGGTGGGCGACGGCGCGCGCGTGGCAGCCAACTCGGTGGTCATCGAGCCGGTGCCCTCGGGCGCCACGGTGGTCGGCATTCCGGGCCGCGTGGTGGCGCCGCGCCGCCGCACCACCCACGGCTTCGACCTCGACCACCACCTGATTCCCGACCCGGTCGGCAAGGCCATCGCCTGCGTGCTCGACCGGCTCGCACAGCTCGAACGCACCCAGGCCGCAGGCGCTGGACTGGCCAGCGCCGACGCGGCCTGCGGCCAGTGCGACGACCCCTGCGCCCTGCCTTCGTTCGACCTCAAGTCCGGCGTTCCCGTTCACCAGGAGTGACCACCATGGAAGACCTACTGACCCGCCTCAAGGCCCTGTCCTCGGCCGAGGATTTCCTGCAGTTCTTCGGCATCCCGTTCGACCAGGCCGTGGTCAACGTGAGCCGTCTGCACATCCTCAAGCGCTTCTTCCAGTACCTGCGCCAGCAGTCGGCCGACCTGCCGCAGGACAACGAGGTCGCGCTGTTCACCGCCTACCGCCAACTGCTCATCCAGGCCTATGGCGACTTCGTGAAGTCCACACCCGCACAGGAGAAGGTCTTCAAGGTGTTCCAGGACGTGGGTGGCCGGCAGCACGTCTCCATCGACAACCTCAAGGCGTCCCTGCCGCAACGCGCCGTGGCCTGAAAGGAATTCACCATGCACATCGTCGTCTGCATCAAGCAGGTCCCGGACTCGGCGCAGATCCGCGTCCACCCGGTGACCAACACCATCATGCGCCAGGGCGTGCCGGCCATCGTCAACCCCTATGACCTGTTCGCGCTGGAAGAAGCCCTGCGCCTGAAAGACAAATTCGGCGGCCGCGTGACCATGCTGTGCATGGGCCCGCCGCAGGCCGAGGACGCGCTGCGCAAGTGCATCAGCTTCGGCGCCACCGATGCCATCCTGGTGACCGACCGCGCCTTCGCCGGTGCCGACACCCTGGCCACCAGCTATGCGCTGACCGCGGCCATCCGCAAGATCCACGCGGAGCAGGCGGTGGACCTGGTCTTCACCGGCAAGCAGACCATCGACGGCGACACCGCCCAGGTCGGCCCCGGCATCGCCAAGCGCCTGGGCTGGAACCTGCTGACCTACGTGAGCAAGATCAACGAGGTGGACCTGGACGGCAAGACGCTGACCGTGGAGCGCCGCGCCGAAGGCGGCGTGCAGCGCCTGCAGACCACGCTGCCCAGCCTGATCACCATGCTCGAAGGCACCAACGAGATGCGCTTCGCCACCATGGACGACATGCTGCGCGCCGGCCGCTGCCAGGTGCGCAAGTGGAGCAAGGACGACGCCGGCATCGAGGACATCACCAAGATCGGCCTCAAGGGCAGCCCCACCATCGTCAGCAAGGTGTTCGCACCCAAGGCCCGAAGCGTGCGCGCCGAGATGCAAGAGGTCGGCGACGGCGCCAATGTCAACGACGTCTGCCTGAACCTGCTGCAGAAGATTTTCACCACCCACCCGACGCTGGAGCAGGAGACGGTCGACCGTCTCAGCGCCTGAGCCCCGCACGCACCAGAAGGAGAAGACCATGGCCGAACCCGACAAGCCCCAGATGGCCGCCGCTGCCGCCGCCGGCGCCGCCAAGACCGCTGGCCGCAGTGGCCGCAGCACCGAACTGCCCGAGCACCTGAAGGTCTACAAGGGCGTGTGGGTGTTCATCGAACACGACCGCGGACAGGTGCACAGCGTGAGCTGGGAACTGATGGGCGAGGCCCGCAAGCTGGCCGACAAGCTGGGCGTGGATGTGTCGGGCGTGCTGCTGGGCGGCCCGGCCGACAAGCTGGAGGACTACGCCAAGGAGGCCTACGTCTACGGCGCCGACCACTGCTACATCATGCGCGACCCGGTGCTGCAGGGCTACCGCAACGAGCCCTTCACCAAGGGCCTGACCGATCTGGTCAACAAGTACCAGCCCGAGATCCTGCTGCTGGGCGCCACCACCATGGGCCGCGACCTCGCGGGCTCGGTGGCCACCACCCTGGGCACCGGCCTGACGGCCGACTGCACCGAGTTGAACATCGACGGCCGCGCGCTGGCCGCCACCCGCCCCACCTTCGGCGGCAGCCTGCTGTGCACCATCATGACCCTGGCCTACCGGCCGCAGATGGCCACCATGCGCCCGCGGACCGCGGCCATGCCGGCGCGCGACGAAAGCCGCAGCGGCGACATCATCACGATGGACCTCGGCATGGTGGAGACCGACATCGTCACCAAGCTGCTGGCCTTCATTCCCGACGCCACCAGCAACAACATCAACCTGGCCTACGCCGACATCATCGTCACCGCGGGCAAGGGCCTGAAGAACGCCGACAACTGCAAGCTGGTGTGGGACCTGGCCCGCGTGCTGGGCGCCGAGGTGGGTGCCACCCGCGCCGTGACCCAGGCCGGCTGGCTCGAAGCCGAACGCCAGGTCGGCCAGACCGGCAAGACCGTGCGCCCCAAGCTCTACATCGCCGCCGGCGTGAGCGGCGCCATCCAACACCGCGTGGGCATGGAAGCGTCGGACGTGATCGTGGCCATCAACACCGACCCGAACGCGCCCATCTTCGACTTCGCCCACCACGGCATCGTCGGCAACGCGATGCAGGTGCTGCCGGTGCTGACCGCGGCCTTCCGTTCCCACCTCGACAAGCGCATCCGCAAGGTTGCGTAACCCCGACCCCAAGGAGATCCAAGATGTCCAGTGAAAAGTTCGACGCCATCGTGGTCGGGGCAGGCCCATCGGGCAACGCTGCGGCCTACACCATGGCCAAGGCGGGCCTGAAGGTTCTGCAGATCGAGCGCGGTGAATACCCAGGCAGCAAGAACGTGCAGGGCGCCATCCTCTACAGCAACGCGCTGGAACAGATCATCCCGGACTTCCGCGAGGACGCGCCGCTGGAGCGCCACATCATCGAGCAGCGCATGTGGATGATGGACGACGAGAGCTTCGTCGGCACCCACTACCGCAGCGACGACTACAACAAGCCGCCCTACAACCGCTACACCATCATTCGGGCGCAGTTCGACAAGTGGTTCAGCTCCAAGGTGCGTGAGGCCGGGGCCCTGCTGATCTGCGAAACCACCGTCGAAGAGCTGCTGCTCGACGGCGAGCAGGTCATCGGCGTGCGCTGCGACCGCCTGGGTGGCGAGGTGTACGCCGACGTGGTGGTGCTGGCCGACGGCGTCAACAGCACGCTGGCGCGCAAGGCCGGCTTCCACGGCGAGCTGGACGCGGGCAACGTGGCCCTGGCGGTCAAGGAGATCCTGTTCCTGCCGGAAGACGTGATCCAGCAGCGCTTCAACATCAAGGAAGACGAGGGCGTGGTCATTGAGCTGATGGGCAAGGTGACCGAAGGCATGGTGGGCACCGGCTTCCTCTACACCAACAAGGAATCGCTCACCATCGGCGTGGGCTGCATGCTCAGCGACTTCAAGGCCAACCCGCTGCGCACCAAGCCCTACGAGCTGCTGGAGAAGCTCAAGAAGCACCCCAGCATCGCGCCCATGATCGAAGGCGGTGAGATGAAGGAGTACTGCGCGCACCTGATCCCCGAAGGCGGCTTCAACGCCGTGCCCCGCATCTACGGTGCGGGCTGGCTGATCGTGGGCGACTCGGGCGGCTTCGTCAACGCGGTGCACCGCGAAGGCTCCAACCTGGCCATGACCAGCGGCCGGCTGGCCGGCGAGACCGTCATCGCCATGAAGGCCGCCGGCAAGGAGCCCAGCGCCGCCAACCTGAAGCTCTACAAGGACAAGATGGACGAGTCCTTTGTCATGAAGGACCTGAAGAAGTACCGCAAGCTGCCCGAGGTGCTGCACAGCAGCCCGCAGTTCTTCACGGCCTACCCCGAGCTGGTCAACCGGGCCGCCAAGACCTTCTTCACCGTGGACGGCGTGGACAAGCATTCCAAGGAAAAGGAAATCCTGGGCAGTTTCCGCAGCAAGCGCAGCCTGACCGGTCTGGTCGGCGACGCATTCAAGATCTGGAGGGCTTCGCGATGAGCACCGTTGTCAACGTGGAAGAGAAGCTCTTCCAGAACCGCTACAAGGTCGACCACGGTCGGCCCCACATCCAGATCAAGCAGCCCGACATCTGCGCCAACGAATGCCAGTCGCAGGCCTGCACCTACATCTGCCCGGCCGCCTGCTACAAGGCCGAGGGCAACCGGACGGTGACCCTGATCACCGACGGCTGCCTGGAGTGCGGCAGCTGCCGCGTGATCTGCACCGAACACGCCAACGTCGCCTGGGAATACCCGCGCGGTGGCCACGGCATCCTGTTCAAGTTCGGCTGAAGACGCACCGCGCACAGAACCGGCCGCGCCAGCCCCCGCGACCAGGCCCGCGACAGGGTAGCCCGGACCCATCTCTGCACGCGGGGCCGCTGCCCTCACAGCCATCGCGTCCTCGTATCCGGTGCGCAGGCAGAGGCACGTTCTGTCGCCAGGGCGCCCTCGTGACGTTCTTCTGAGGCAGCACGCCTCAAGTTGATCCAAGTCAAGTCGATGTCTTGAGACATACCCACCCCAACGCCGACCGGCCCAGGAGCACCTGCATGACAGTTTTCCGACGTCTCACCGTTTCGTCCCGCCTCTATGCGTCGTTCATTGGCATGGCGGTCATGGCCCTGGCCTCGCTCCTCACCGCCTACCTGCTGCAGATGCGCAGCGAAGCCACGCTCAACCGGCTCCTGGAGGTGGAACACCAGCACACCCAGGAGGTGAACGACTGGCGCATGATGTCGGCCGTCACCAGCGTCCGGATGATGGCGCTATCGCGCAGCGAAGATCCGGCCATCGACGCAATGTTCGGACCCGAGATCGATCCCCTGATCGCCACGATCGACAAGCAGTACGCGGCGATCAAGTCCTGGGCCAGCTCTTCCGAGGAGGTATCGGCGCTCAAGGCCATCGACGATATCGACCCGGTGATCATGGCCGCACACAAGAAGATGTTCGACAGCCGGCAGGCCGGTGACCGGCAGGCCGCCATCGAGGTGTTCGACAAGGAATGGCTGCCGGCGGTCAAGCGATACGACGAAGCCATCAACCGGTTCGCAGCCCTGCGCGAGGCCAGGCTGGAACAATCCATTCGCGACGCCCAGGCGCAGATCCACTCCCAGTTCTGGACCACCAGTGTCGTGATGGCCCTGATCCTCGCGGTCATCGGCTTCTTCGTGGTGGCCGTGGTGCGCTACATCCAGAAATCGCTGGACAGCGCGGTCCGTGCGGCAAAAACCGTGGCATCCGGCGATCTCACACTCAAGGTTGAGGCAAATGATCGAGACGAGTTCGGCCAGCTCGGCCTGGAGCTCAACCGCATGGCCGAGGGCCTGCGCAGCGTGGTCACCAAGGTTCGCCACGGGACCGATCACATGACAAACGCCGCCCACGAGATAGCCCAGGGCAATCAGGACCTGTCCCATAGAACTGAGAACCAGGCGAGCCAGCTGCAGCAGACCGCCGCCACCATGGAGATGCTGGCCGACAATGTTCGGCTGTCTGCTGACAACGCGGTGCAGGCCAATGCCACTGCAAACACCGCCAGCCGGGTGGCCCAGCGCGGGGGAGAAGCCATGGGCCTGGTGGTCACCACCATGGGGCAGATCGAGCAGTCCTCGCGCAAGATCGAGGAGATCATCGGCGTCATTGACGGCATCTCGTTCCAGACCAACATCCTGGCCCTGAACGCGGCCGTCGAGGCGGCGCGCGCCGGAGAACAGGGGCGTGGCTTTGCCGTGGTCGCTGGCGAGGTCCGCGCACTGGCGCAGCGCTCTGCCACTGCGGCGAAGGAGATCAAGCAGCTGATCGCCGATTCCGCCGACAAGGTGCGCGCAGGGAACGTTCAGGTCGAAGAAGCGGGCAAAACCATGCTCGAGCTGGTGGAGTCGGTCCAGCACGTCAGCACCCTGATCGGGGAGATCAGTGCGTCGGCCGCGGATCAGCGCAACAGCATCTCCGGCGTGAGCACGGCGGTGACACAGCTCGATCACACCACCCAGCAGAATGCGGCGCTCGTCGAACAGTCCGCTGCAGCAGCGGCTTCCATGAGCGAACAGGCGAGGGCTCTTGCCGATTCGGTGGCGTTGTTCAGGATTTCCTGAACAGAACACAACGCAAGTCGGCAAGACAGCTTTCACCGGAGTTCAGTCGACCCCAGACAAACCCCAGTCGCCCCCTATACCGTTTGGTAGGTGCCCGGTGCCCCTGCGCTGCCTAACCTCTGGTCTGCGGATTCCAGTCCGCCCCACACAGACCACCAAGAGGCCAGCCCATGCACCGCAAACCCGCCTTCCACGGCACCCGTCCCCTGATGGCCGTCGCACTCGCGTGCGCGGCCTCTGCCGCCCACAGCGTCGAGAACGGCGCCCCCATCACGCCCATCGGCATCTTTGAGTTCGGCGCGGGCACCCTGCCCCCATCCTCGGTCGGTGCCACCGTGGGTGTGCGCGCCGCCAGCTACAGCGCCAGCCAGCTGCGCGACAAACGGGGCGACCGCTCGCCGGTCGGCATCAAGCTCAAGGTCCACAGCGCGTCGCTGGCCATTGTCAAGACCACCGACGTGCCGCTGCTGGGCGGCACCTACGGCTTCACCGCCGTGGTCCCCTACCTGGACATGAGCAACCGGCTCACGATTCCCACGCCAGTCGGCCCCATGCCCCTGAAGGGCACCAACTCGGCCGTGGGCGACATCACGGTCGCCCCGGTGGTGGTGAAGTGGACGCCCTCGCCCGGCCTGTTCGTCAACGGCCGGCTCGAGCTGCAGCTGCCCACCGGTTCCTACAAGGCCGACCGCCTGATCAACTCCAGCTCCAACCACTGGACCGCTTCGCCCGCCGTGTCCTTCACCTGGATCGGCCCCACCGGGCTGGAGGTGTCGTCCAACATTCAGCTGAACGTGCACGGCAAGAACAAGGACACGCAGTACCAGTCCGGCATCGAGTACCAGCACGAGTTCGCCATCGGCCAGCATGTGGGGCCATGGACCATCGGCATCGGTGGCTACCTGAACCAGCAGCTGAGCGACGACAAGGTCAACGGATCGAAGTTTCAGGACGGCAACCGCTCACGCGTGATGGCGCTGGGCCCGGCCATCAGCTTCTTCGACCTCGGCTCCGACTGGCCGGTGTTCTGGGCCCACGCCTACAAGGAGTTCGGCGCGCGCAACCGCAGCCAGGGTACCCAGTTCGCGGTGCGCGCTGCCTGGTCGTTCTGAAATCAGGCCGAACGAGGGACCGCCAGATGGGCCGCTGCGGACGAGAGCACGAGGCGTACCAGGTCGGACTGCCGGTGCTGACCGGTCTTGGCCTGGATCTGCTTGAGCTGCACCCGTGCCGTGCCCACCGACACCCCGCGCAGCTGCGCATATTCCTCGACGGTGCTGCCGGTGGCGATGGCGCCCAGCAGGCGCGCCTCGGTGGGGGTGAGCCCGAACAGGTTCTCCAGCGCACCGGCGGGCAGCTCCAGCGCCACCGAAGCCGAGGACAGCACCAGCATCAGCGAACCGGGGTCGTCGCCGGGCCGTATGGCCACGTGCAGGGCCTGCGCCCCCTCGCCCAGCCGCAGGTAGCCCACCCGCTGCGGCCCCGCGCGCCGGGCCGCCGACAGCGCGGCGAGCAGCGCCTGTGTATCTTGGGCCGAGCGGCCGTACAGGTGCTCGCCCTGCAGGCGCAGGGCCGCGCAAGGCGCCAGCAAGGCCGAGGCCTGCCGGTTCACCCATTGCACGCGGCCATCTTCGCCGCACAGCACGATGCCAAAGCACAGGCTGTCCATCAGGCCACGCAGACGCTCGTCGCGCTCCATGGTCGACTGCATCTGGTCGGTCAACAGGAAGGCCTGCCCGATGTGCGGCGCCAGGTCGGCCAGCCGGTTGACGTGCTCGACCGAGAAGTCGCTGGTGTCGTGCACGGGACGGTGCAGGGCCAGGCCCAGGTACACGCCGCGGCCCACGTCCTGCAGGGTGCCGATGAAACGGCCCAGACCCAGCATGGCCAGCCGCTGCTGCAACCGTGGGCGGGCCTCGTCGTCGGGGTCGAACAGCAGTTCGTCGCTGGCCACGCGGTCCAGCCCGCGCAGCACGCGGCGCTGGTCCAGGCGCGGGTTGTCGCCGGTGTTGAGTTCGGGCGACTGCACCGAGGTGACCGCCCGGGTGCGCGAGTCCTGTGCGGACCACAGCACCTGCGCCTGGCCTCCCTCGAAACGGAAGGCCTGCACCACGGCCGACTGCGCGCCGGTGAGGCTGCACAGCCGGTCCATCGACTGCACCCATCGCGCCGGCTGCGCGGCACCCGCGTACAGGTCCAGCATCAGTTCGTCCGGTTTTCTCAGGAAGGCGGCGGGGGCGTTCGACATGGTGGGCAGAGATTAGCGAGCAACCGGCGCACCGCAAGGGTGGATTCCCTGCCCATGCGCCACTTTTCATTCACCCGAACTTCACAGCAATCGCCATGCCAGAAACCATCCTGCACCACCCCCTGATCTGCACCATGGACCCCGAGCGGCCGTGGGCCCAGGCCATCGCGGTGCGCGACGGCCGAATCCTCGCGGTGGGGTCGCTCGACGACGCCCGCCAGGCGCTGCCGCAAGCCGACGTCGTGCACCTGCCCGGCGAGATGGTGACGCCCGGCCTGATCGACGTGCACAACCACTTCGTGTGGGCCGGCCGCGCCGAGCTGTACGAGGTGTTCGTGCCGCCCGTCTTCAGCCTCGACCAGGTGCTGGACGCGGTGCGCGCCGCGGCCGCGGGCAAGGCGCCGGGCGAATGGATCGTGGGCGGCATCTGGGGCTCGGCGCTGATCGGCGAGATCGACTGCAACGCCCGGCGGCGCCTGGACGAGGCCGCGGGCGGCCGCCCGGTGATGCTGCGCGACGACTCGCACCACAACCGCTTCGTGAGCAGCGCCGCCCTGGCCGCCGCGGGCATCGGCGAGGACACACCCGACCCCGTCAACGGCCGCATCGTGCGCGACCCGGCCACCGGAGAGGCCACCGGCCTGCTGCTGGAGGCCGCCTGCAGCCTGGTGGAGATGGCGGTGGCGCGTGCTCTGGATGCGGTACCGCAACTGGATGTGGAGGCCGCGGCGCACGCGGTGAAGCGGCTCAACGCCGTGGGCGTCACCGGCATGCAGGAGGCGCTGACCACACGCGCCGTGATGCGCGCGCTCAAAACCCTGGACGACGAGGGCCGCCTGAGCGCCTGGGTGATGGGTTCGCTGCCCATGACCGAAGCGCCGCTGGCACCCGGCGAGATGCCGGACGAGCTGCAGGCCCTGCGCGACCAGTTCCGCACCCGGCACTTCCTGCCCGACGCCGGCAAGATCTTTCTCGACGGTGTGCCCACTTCGCGCACCGCCGCCATGCTGGAGCCCTACCTGCCCGACGCGGTGCACGGCTGCTGCTTCCGCGGCGGCACCACCCTGACCGTGCCGCAGCTGGCCCGGGTGCTGTCCGACTGCGAGCAGAAAAACATCCGGGTCAAGATCCACTGCACAGGCGACGCCTCCACGCGCGCGGCTCTGGACGCCATCGACGTGCTGCGCAGCTTCAACGGTCCCGGGCTGCAGCACCACATCGCGCACGCGACCTTCATCGACCCGGCCGAGATCCCGCGCTTTGCCGCGCTGGACGTGGTGGCCGACCTCTCGCCGCCGCTGTGGTTCCCGAGCGTGATCATCGACGCCATCCGCAGCACCGTGGCCAAGCCCATCGTCGACCGCATGGCGCCCATCCGCTCGCTGGTCGAGGCCGGCGCGCTCATCGCCGGCGGTTCGGACTGGCCCGTGGTGCCCGACCCCAACCCCTGGCCCGCCATGCAGGGCATGGTCACTCGGCGCGACCCCTCGGGCCGGCTGGACGGTGCGCTCGCACCCGAACAGGCCATCGGCGTGCAGGACGCCCTGCGCGCCTACACCGTCAACGCCGCCCAGGCCACCGGCCTGGGGGACCGCGCTGGGTCCCTGGCGCGGGGCAAGTCCGCCGACCTCGCGGTGCTGGACCGGCGGGTCTTCGACATCGACCCCAACCAACTGGGCCAGACGAAGGTGCTGCAGACCTGGTTCGAAGGCCGCTGCGTCCACGAGGCCGGCACATGACCACCCACCCACGCGTCCCGGTGACCGTGCTCACCGGCTTCCTCGGCAGCGGCAAGACCACGCTGCTGCAGCAGCTGATGCAGCGCCCCGAGTGGCGGGGTACGGCCGTGGTCATCAACGAGCTGGGAGAGACCGGGCTGGACCACCTGCTGGTGCAGCACGTCGCACCCCATGTGCGCCTGCTCAGGAGTGGTTGCCTGTGCTGCTCGGTGCGCGAGGACCTGACGCAGACGCTGACGGACCTGCTGGCGCGCCGGCGTCGCCACGAACTGCACTTTGATCGGGTGGTGGTGGAGACCACCGGGCTGGCCGACCCGCTGCCGGTGATGCACACGCTCACGACGCACGCCTCGCTGCTGCGCGACTTCCGCCTCGCGGGGGTGGTGACCGTGGTCGACGCCTTCAACGGCTTCGCCACCCTCGACCAGCACGAGGAAGCCCGCCGCCAGGTGGCCGTGGCCGACGCGCTGCTGCTGAGCAAGTGCGACCTCGTGCAGCCAACCGCGCGCGAACAGCTGGAACAACGGCTGGCGCGCCTCAACCCCAGCGCACCGCAACACCGCGTGGACCACGGTGCGCTGCGCTCCGAGCACCTGCTCTACCTGGAGCACCTCGACAACCCCTTCCATGCCCCACCACAGCCGGGCAGCGCCGCGCCGGGTGCAGCCGGCTGGCTGCTCCGTGCCTCCACCGGGCGCTCCGGCTCGCTGTTTCAGCGGGCCCAGCGTGCCCATGCCAGCGACATCCAGACGCTGTGCCTGACGGTGGACGAGCCCTTCGAAGACGAAGCCTTCCGCCACTGGCTGAGCCTGCTCACCGCCCTGCGCGGCGAGCGCCTGCTGCGCTTCAAGGGCCTGATCCACATCGCCGAACGCCCTGAACAGCCGCTCGTGGTGCACGCCGCGCAGCACCTGGTGCACCCCCCGGTGACCCTGCCCGCCTGGCCCGACGCCGACCGACGTTCGCGACTGGTGTTCATCACCCAGGGCATGGAGCCGCAGGTGATCGAACGCACGCTGCACAAGTTCACCGGCGCCCGCGCCGTGGCCGCACCGGCCTGACCGTTCCCCGTTTCTGTTTTCTTTTCCCCGGAGCAAGCCCCATGAACCACCACCCCGCCCCGCGCCGCGACTTCCTCAAGAGCTCGGTCGCACTCACCGCCGCCAGCACCCTTCCCGGCTTCGCCATCGCCCAGCAGAAAACGCTGCGCATCGGCTACATCACCGCCCTGTCCGGGCCGCGCGCGCCCTTCGGTGTGGCCGACCAGTGGCACTTGGCCAAGATGCGCGAGCTGCTCAAGAACGGCCTGGAGGTGGGCGGCCAGCGCGTGCCGGTGGAGATCGTGCTGCGCGACAACCAGTCCGACCCCAACCGCTCGGTGCAGGTGGCCAGCGAGCTGGTGCTGCGCGAGAAGGTCGACCTGATGCTGGTGGAAGACGGCGACGCTTCCACGCCCGCCGGCCAGCTGTGCGACGTGCACGGCGTGCCGATGATCAGCACCATGTCGCCCTGGCAGGCCTTCCTGTTCGCCCGCAACGGCAAGATCAGCAAGGGCTTCCCCTTCTCGTTCCACTTCTTCTGGGGTGCGGACGATGTGGTGAAAACCTTCACGGCGCTCTGGGACAGCGTGAAGACCAGCAAGTCGGTCGGCACGCTCTACATCGACAACCCGCCCGGCGCCGCCTTCGCCGACCCGCTGGCGGGCATGCCGCCCGCGCTGCGCAAGGCCGGCTACACAGAGTCCACCGGCGGCTTCTTCAAGGTCGCCACCGACGATTTCAGCAACCCCATCGCGAGCTTCAAGAAGGCCAACGCCGACATCGTCTCCGGCTTCATGTACGAAAGCCACTTCGCCACCTTCTGGAAGCAGGCGCAGCAGCAGGGCTACAAGCCCGAGGTCTGCACCGTGGCGGCGGCCTTCCTCTTCCCCAGCGCGCTCAAGGCCCTGGGCGCGGCGGGCAACGGCATGTCCACCGAGGTGTGGTGGACGCCCGCCTTCCCCTACCGCTCGTCGCTGACCCAGCAGAGCGCCGCCGATCTGGCCGCCGAGTGGGAGAAGTCCACCGGCCAGCAGTGGACGCAGCCGCTGGGCTATGTGCACGCCATGTGGGAGGTGGGCCTGCACGCGCTCAGGACCGCGGGCGATCCCTTCGACCGCAAGGCCGTGCGCGACGCGATCCAGAACATGACGCTGGACACGGTGGTCGGCAAGGTCGACTTCAAGAACAGCCCGATCAAGAGCGTGGCCAAGACCGCGCTGGCCGGTGGCCAATGGAAGCGCACGGCCGCAGGGTCGAAACACCCCTACGAACTGGTGGTGGTGAACAACGCGCTGGCGCCGGCCATCCCGCTGGGCGGCAAGCTCGAACTGCTCTCGCAGATCCGCTGAGGCACACCCCATGAGTCTGGAAGTCAGGGGCCTGTGCAAGGCCTACGGCCAGGTGGTGGTGGCCGACCGCATCGACATCGATCTGCCGGTCGGCCAGTGCCTGGGTGTGATCGGTCCCAACGGGGCCGGCAAGAGTTCGCTGTTCCACCTGCTCACCGGCACCGTGGCGGCCGACGCGGGCCACATCGCGCTGGACGGCAAGCCCCTCTCGGGCCTGCCCGCCCACCGGCGCGCCCGCCTCGGTGTGGCGCGCGCCTTCCAGGTGCCGCAGCCCTTCGGCCACCTCAGCGTGTTCCAGAACGCGCTGGCCGCGGCCAGCTTTGCGGCCGGTCTGCGCGGCGAGGCCGCAGCCAGCGCCGCGCAGGAGGCGCTGGAGCGCTGCGGGCTGTCCCGGGCCGCCGACAAGCTGGCCGGCGCACTGCCGCTGCTGGACCGCAAGCGTCTGGAGATGGCCAAGGCCGTGGCTGCGCGGCCGCGCCTGCTGCTGCTGGACGAAGTGGCCGGCGGCCTGACCGAGCGCGAGGTGCACCAGATCGTGGACCTGGTGGACGAGCTCAAGCGGCGCTACGCGGTGATCTGGATCGAGCACATCGCGCACGCGCTGCGCGCCGTGGCCGACCGCATCATGGTGCTGCACTTCGGCCGCAAGCTGCTGGAGGACACGCCCGCGGAGGTCATGGACAGCGCCATCGTGCGCGAGATCTACATGGGGGTGCCCGCCAATGCCGCTGCTTGAAGTCGACCATGTCGACGTGTTCTACGGCGACTTCCAGGCCATCTCCGGCGTGAGCCTGTCGCTGGCGGCCGGCGAGGTGCTGGCACTCATCGGCGCCAACGGTGCCGGCAAGACCACGCTGCTGCGCGCGGTCACGGGCCTGCTCGCGCCCCGCGCGGGCCGCATCCGTTTCGACGGCGGCGACGTGACCGGCCTGCCCGCCGAAGCCCTGGCGCGCCGCGGCATCGCCATGGTGCCCGAGGGCCGCATGCTGTTTCCCTCGCTCACGGTGCAGGAGAACCTGCAGATGGGCACGCTCACCCGCCGGCGTGGTGCCTGGACGCTGGACGCCGTATACGACGTGTTCCCGGCGCTCAAAGACCTGCGCCAGCGCAACGCCATGCAGCTCTCGGGCGGGCAGCAGCAGATGGTGGCGATCGGTCGCGCGCTGCTGGGCAACCCGCGCCTGCTGATCTGCGACGAGCTCTCGCTGGGCCTGGCCCCGCTGGTGGTGGAAGAGATCTACCGCACCTTCGAGCGCATCCGCGGCGCCGACCTGTCCATCGTGCTGGTGGAGCAGGACGTGGCACGCGCCCGCGCGGTCTCCGACCAGGTCACCTGCCTGCTCAAGGGCCAGGTGACGCTGCAGGGCGCCAGCCAGGCCATCGAACTTTCGCAGGTGACTGCGGCCTATTTTGGGGAATGACGTGGACTGGCTATCGACCTTGATCAACGGCCTGCTGCTCGGCGGCCTGTATGCGCTTTTCGGCCTGGGCCTGGCGCTGGTGTTCGGCGTGATGCGTGTGGTGAACCTGGCGCACGGCGAATTCATCGTGCTCGGCGCCTACGCCGGCTTCTTCCTGGTGGGCTGGTTCAGCACCGTGCCGGTGTGGGCCATGCTCATCCCGGTGGTGCTGATCGGCTACGCCTTCGGCTGGCTGCTGCAGGCCACGCTGCTCAACCGCGCGGTGCGCACGGGCAACGTGCTCACGCCGCTGATGCTGACCTTCGGCCTGTCGGTACTGCTGCGCAACGGCATGGTCGAGCTGTTCGGCGCGGACTCGCGCGCGGTGGACGCCGGCGCACTCGGCAGCGCGAGCATGGACCTGTTCGGCCTGTCGGTGGGTGTGTACCCGGTGCTGATGCTGCTGCTGGCGCTGGCCCTGTTCGCCAGCCTGCAATGGGTGCTGCAGCACACCGAGTTCGGCCGCACGGTGCGCGCCACGGCCGACTTTCCGGACGTGGTGCGGCTGATGGGCGTGAAGCCCGAGCGCGTGTTCTGCCAGGTCATGGGGCTGGCCGCCGCCTTCGCCATGGGTGCGGGCTACCTGCTGGCACAGCGCACGCTGTTCACGCCCTTCTCCGGCGTCGAACGCATGCTGGTGGCCTTCGAGGTGGTCATCATCGGCGGCCTGGGTTCGTTCTGGGGCGCGGTCGCCGGTGGCCTGGTGCTGGGTGTGGCCCAGCTGTTCGGCCAGCGCTTCGACTCCAACGCCGGTTCGCTGTATGCGCACCTGCTGTTCCTGGTGACCCTGATGCTGCGACCCAAGGGCCTGGCCGGAGGCCGCGCATGAAAGCCAACACCTTGCTTCCCCTGGCCTGGACCCTGCCCTGCGCCCTGGTGGCGGCGCTGGCGCCGCAGTGGCTGGACGCAGGCCTGATGCGCCTGGCCAGCGAGGTGCTGCTGGCGATCTGCCTGGCGCAGATGTGGAACCTGCTCGCCGGCTACGGCGGCCTGATGTCGCTGGGCCACCAGCTGTTCATCGGCGTCGGTGCCTACGCGCTGTTCGACCTGGCGCAGCGCACCGGCGTCTCGCCCTACTGGCTGCTGCCGCTCACCGCCCTGGCGGGCGCACTGTGGGCGGCCCTGATCGCACCCGCTCTGTTCCGCCTGCGCGAGGCCTACTTCGCCATCGGCATCTGGGTCATGGCCGAGGTGGTGCTGCTGCTGGTGACCAAGACCCAGGCCCTGGGCGGCAACGCGGGACTTACGCTGGACATGTCGGCGCTGGAGGACATCGAGCTGTTCGGGCAGATGAGCTTCTGGCTGTCCTGCGCGTTGGGCATCGCGTCGGTGGCGGGCCTGCAGCTGCTGATGCGCTCGCGCCTGGGCCTGGCCATGACCGCCGTGCGCGACAACGAGGTGGCCGCGCGCAGCGTGGGCATCGATGTGCAACGCGTGCGCCTGGTGGCCTTCGTCATCTCCGGCGGCACGAGTGCGCTGGCCGGCGCGGTGTACTTCATGGGCGGCATGTTCCTCGCGCCCAGCGCGGCCTTCGACGTCAACTGGGTGGTGATGATGCTGTTCGCCACGCTCATTGGCGGCATCGGCACCATCGGCGGCCCGGTCATCGGCGTGCTGATCTGGTTCGCGCTGCGCGAGCTGCTGGCCACCTCGCTCGGCATCTCGGGCGGCTGGTACCTGATCGCCATGGGCGCCGTGGCCGTGGGGGTCAGCCTGTGGGCGCCGCGCGGCCTGCTGGGGCTGCGACCCTGGAACGCCCTGCGCAAGGCCACGCCATGACACCCGCCGCGCGCCTCCTGCCCCTGGCCACCGCCCTCGCGACCTCGGCCGCCACCGTCGGCGCACAGGAGAAGGTCCCAGCGCCGCCCATCGTGGTGGGCGCCGTCAGCAGCCTCACCGGACTGGGCGCCTCGGATGCCGGCGTGCAGGCGGCGCGCATGGTCTTCGATTCGGTCAACGCCGCCGGCGGCATACAGGGCCGGCGCATCGAGTACCGGGTGATCGACGACCAGATGTCGCCAACCCAGGCACAGCGCGCCGCCACCGAACTGATCGAGGACCCGCGCACCGTCGCCCTGGCCGGGGGTTCCAGCGCGCTGGAATGCGGCGTGAACCAGGCGCGCTACGCCCAGGCCGGGCTGTTCAACCTGCCCGGTGCGGGCGGCGACCCGGCGTGCTTTTCATCGACCCACATCGCGCCGCTGAACGCCGGCCCCTACGTGGCCACCGCCACGGCCCTGAGCTTCGCGCACCAGGTGCTGCGCCATCAGCGCCTGTGTGTGGTCTCGCCCGCGCTGCCGGGCATGACCGAGGCCTTCGAGAAGGCCGTGCGGGACTGGACCCAGCGCAACAAGGCGTCTGCGCCGTCGCTGGACATGTACCAGCTGGGTGAGCCCCTGGCACCGCTGGTACAAAAGGTGGCGGCGCGCCAGTGCCAGGCGGTGATCTACACAGGCCCCGGCGGCCCCGCGATTGAGTGGGTTCTGGCCAGCCGGCCGGCCATGCCGAACGTGCCCGTCGTGATGCTCACACCGGTCTACACCACTCAGGCCGCGCAGGCGCTGGCGGGTGCGGGCGACGGCCTCTACGCCATGGCCGAATTCGACCCCTGGTCCAGCGGATCGATGCAGATCATGGGCTGGCGCCGCCTGCTGATCGCGCGGCAGATCGAACCGAGCTCACTCTCGCAGGGCGGCTACCTCGCGGCGCAGGCCCTGGTGCACACGCTGCAGGGCATGCGCGGCCCCATCACCCGGGCCAGCGTGGCGCAGGCCCTGCAGACCATGGCGCCCTGGCGCAGCGGCATGATGGACCAGCCCTTCCGCGTGGGCGCCGACGGCCGCCACCAGCTCAACCGCAGCGCCCTGCCGATGAAGCTGGAGGCGGGCAAGTGGCGCATCGCCCACACCCAGTGGATTCGCGAGTGACCGCGAACCCGCCGGACACCGCCGGGCCGGCGGTGTCCGGTTTCAGAGGCTCTTGAGCCCCTCGCCAAACACATCCAGCGCCTTGAACAGCAGCTTGCGCGGGATGGTGAGCGAGGGCATGACGCGCATCACGTTGGTGTAGCGGCCGCAGGGCACCATCAGCACGCCGTGGCTCAGCACATGGCCCATCAGCTTGCCCAGCTTCTCGCCGGTCAGGGGCGCCTTGGTGGCCTGGTCCTCGACCAGTTCGATGCCGATCATCAGGCCGCGGCCGCGCACCTCGCCGATGTAGGGGCTGTTGAGTCCGCGGATGTACGCTTTCGCTTCCTCGCCCAGCTGGTGGGCACGGTTCAGCAGGTCGAGTTCGGGGTCCTGCAGCAGGCTGATGTTGGTCAGTGACACCGCGGCGGACAGCGAGTTGGCGGCAAAGGTGTTGGGCACCGAGCCGTCGGGGATCTTCGCGGCCAGGTCCGAGCGCATCACCAGGCCGGCCATCGGCACGTCGCCACCCATGCCCTTGCCGAAGGTCAGCATGTCGGGCTTCACGCCCGAGTGCTCGACCGCCCACATCTTGCCGGTGCGGCCCGCGCCGCACTGCACCTCGTCCACGATCAGCAGGGCGCCGCTCTTGTCGCAGGCCTTGCGCAGCAGCTGCAGGAACTCGGGCGACGGCGGCACGTAGCCACCCTCGCCCTGCACCGGCTCCACGATCACGGCAGCCACGTCGTCGGCCGCGGTGTACGGTGTGTTGAGCAGGTAGTCCACGTATTCGCCGGCGATCTGCTCGGCGCTCTTGTGGGTGGTGTCAAACGGGAAGCGGTAGGCATACGGGTACGGCGCGTGGATCACGCCGCCCATGAAGGGGCCGTAGCCCTTGCGGTAGGCGGTGCCGGTGGTCAGCGCGTTCGAGGCGTTCCACACGCCGTGGTAGCCGCCGTGGAAGGCGATGATCTGGTGCCGGCCAGTGACGCGCTTGGCGAATTTCACCGCGGCCTCCAGCGCGTCGCTGCCGCTCTGCGCGAAGAAGGTGATGCAGTCGCCGTGCAGGCCCTCGGGCATGATTTCGGAGATCTTGGCCGCCAGCTCGGTGCGCTTGGAGCTGTTGACCTCCATCGCGTGCATCAGCACCTCCGACTGCTTGCGAATGGCCTCGACCACCTTGGGGTGGCAGCGCCCGACGCTGCTCACGCCCACGCCGGCCGAGAGGTCGACGAAGGTGTTGCCGTCAGGGTCCTGGATGGTGACGCCGAAGGCACGGTCCATCACCACCGGCATGCGGCCTCCGCCGCGCGCCATCGACTCCGTGCGGGCGGACAGTGCCAGCGCCTCTTGCGCCTTGGGGCCGGGGAAGGTGGCCGAGACCATCTTGGGGGCATCGGCAAAGCTCAGGGATTCAAAAAGAAGTTCGTTCACGGAGACACCTTGGAGAAACTGTGGTCGGCGATGCCGCGCCCACATGGGCTGCGACATCGAAGGACACAGAGCCGAGTGGCTCTGGTGGGACGGATTCTGTTGGTGCCCCCGCGCACGGGGTTAGCCCGAATCGGCAAGCGTTGGCGGCCCGCCTTCGGGTGATCGATCAGGGTGGACCAGCGCAAGGCGCTGGCAAGTCTCAGGCCGCGGCAGCGACCCGCACGGGTGGCGCGCTGACCGCGCGCTGGGTCTGCGAAGGCAGCTCCAGGAACAGCTCCTGGTACTCCGACGCGAAGTGGCTCAGGTGGAAAAAGCCCCACTTGGCCGCAGCGTCACCGATCGAGAGCTGTTGGGGCGTGGTGGACATGAGTTCGCGCCGCACGCCGTTGAGGCGCACGCTGCGGATGTAGTTCACCGGGTTGGTCTCGGTCACGCTCTGGAAGCTGTTCTGCACCGTGCGGCGGCTGATCTTCAGCCGCTGGCACAGATCCACCACACTGGGTGCATTGGCCGCGTCCGCCAGGGTCATGCGGTGGCACTTCTCCACGATGAAGCTGCGCGAGGAGCTGCCGTGGCGCTGGGTGCGGTCGCAGGCCGGGTCGGAGATCAGGCGCATGAGTTCGCCCAGCATGGCCTGCTCCACCTGCTGCTCCTCCTCGGGCGTGGACACCTGCCCCGAGACGGCGATCACCGCGTTGAAAAGAGCCAGCAGGCGCTTGCGGCTCTCGGCCAGGCGGTGGCCGGGCACCTGCACCACGGGCTGCTTGAGCAGCGTGTCGATGCCGGTGGGCCAGGGGGCGCCCGACATCATGCGTTCGAAGGCCTCGCGCTCGAAGGTGATGGACAGCATGTCCATGTGCATGGGCATGTGGAACATGAATTCGTCGCCACCCTGCAGCACGAAGATGCACTTGTCGTCCGCCGCGCGGCCCTGCACCCGCGCCGCGCCGGGCACGGCCAGCGGCACGGCGAAGCAGATCTGGCCGCGCGGCGCCTCGCCGTGCTGCACCACGCGCTGGTTGATGTGTTCGCGGAAAGCGTGGATGCGGGCGGTGGAGAACTGCGACAGCGCGCACTGCGCGGCGCCGGCCGAGATCTGGCTGTAGGTCTGGCCCCAGCCGTGCACCGATGTGGCGTGCAGGTGCACGTCGTTGAAGCGATCTGTTCGGGTGTTCATGAGACCTCTGGTCAACGTGGTCCGAATATGGGCATCTGGCGGCCCGTGACGTCGTGATCCCTGGTGCCGCAAGAAGTGTGCCTCTGCCCCCCGGCGAGCCGGTACCCGTGCTAACCCGCAGATGCGGGCACCGGGCGTGACAACTTGCTGATTTGGGCTAATGAAGCGCCCGAGGCCCAACCCACACTCGCGTCGACTTCAGCCACCCACCCGAGTGTTCAACATGACCCAGCACCTCAAGCACTTCATCGAAGGCGCGCTCACCGACTCGTCGGACGACGGCCGCCTGGACCTGATCAACCCCGTGGACGAACAGGTCTACGCCACCGCCGCCAGCGGCACCGCACAGGACGTGGACCGCGCCGTCGCAGCGGCCCACGCCCAGCTGTATGGCGGCGCCTGGAGCAAGCTCAACGGCAACCACCGCGCGGCGCTGCTGAACAACCTGGCGGGCCTGGTCGAGCGCGACCTGGAGATCCTCGCCGACATGGACGCCCGGGCCATCGGCCGCTCGCGCATGGAGCCGCGCATGATGGACGTGCCCAACGCGGTGTCTCATCTGCGCGCCGCCGCCGGCTGGGCCAACCAGCTGGAGGGCCGCACCATCCCCACCGGCGGCTACATGGGCGTTCGCACGCTCTCCTACACGGTGCGTGAACCGGTGGGCGTGGTCGCGGCCATCGTGCCCTGGAACGCGCCACTGATGATCACCACCTGGAAGCTGGCGGCGCTGCTGGCCGCGGGCTGCACCGTCGTCATCAAGCCTTCGGAGGAAACACCGCAGTCGGCCCTGCACCTGGCCGCGCTGTGCCAGGAAGCGGGCTTCCCCGACGGTGTGGTCAACGTGGTGATGGGTCTGGGCGAGGTGGTGGGCCGCGCACTGTGCGAACACCCGAAGGTGGCCAAGATCAGCTTCACCGGCAGCCCCGAGGCGGGTGCCGCCATCCAGCGCATCGCCGCGCCGCTGTTCAAGCGGGTGACGCTGGAGCTGGGCGGCAAGAGCCCGCAGATTGTGTTCGACGACGCGCGCTTCGACGACGCCGTGCGCGGCTGCGCGATGGGCCTGTTCATCAACCAGGGCCAGGTCTGCGCCGCGGGCTCGCGCATCCTGGTGCAGAAGGGCATCGCCTCGAAGTTCTCGGCCGCGCTGGCGCAGGCGGCGAAGTCGGTCAGCGTGGGCGACCCTTCGCAGGAGGGTGTGCAGATGGGGCCGGTCGCCAAGAAGGCCCAGTACGAGCGGGTGAACCGCTACATCCGCCAGGGCCTGGAAGAAGGCGCCGAGCTCCTGGCCGGCGGCGTGTCGAACACCACCAAGGGCTGGTTCGTGCGGCCCACCATCTTCGGTGGTGCGAACAACCGCATGAGCATTGCGCGCGAAGAGATCTTCGGCCCGGTGGGCACGGTCATCGAATTCGAGACCGAAGAGGAAGCCATTGCCCTGGCCAACGACTCGGCCTACGGCCTGGCGGCCACCGTGTGGACCGGCAGCCTGGAACGCGCGCACAAGGTCGCCGGCGCGATGCGGGTGGGCGCGGTCGGGGTGAACTGCTGGAGCCCGCTGGACGCCAACCTGCCCTGGGGCGGCCTGAAGACCAGCGGGATCGGCCGCGAGGGCGGCCTGCCCGGCGCGCTGGCCTACACCGAAGAAAAAGTCATCACCGTGCTGCTGCCCTGAAGCCGCCCGCCCCCTTTACACCCCGACCTTCACTGGAGAACCCGACATGAAGCACCAAGACAAGTACCCGGCCAGCATGCGCGTGCTGCACTGGCTGATGGCCATCCTCATCCTGGGCCAGATCTTTGGCGGCTGGTTCATGACGCCCTACGACGAGGCGCGCGAGCCGCTCGCCAGCCAGCTCTACTGGTGGCACAAGTCCTTCGGTCTTCTGGCCTTCCTGTTCATCTTCATCCGCCTGAGCAACCGGCTGCGCTACGTGCCACCGGAGCTGCCGGCGGGCCTGCCGGCCTTCGACCGCAAGCTCGCGCACTTCGCCCACTGGGCCATCTACGCCCTCATCGTGATGCTGCCGATCACCGGCTACACCCTGTCGAGCACTTTCGAATACAGCGACGGCGTGACCTTCTTTGGCATCCACGTGCCCGAGCTGTTCCCGAAGAACGAGGCCGTGTACGAGGCCGCCGACTGGTTGCACGGCATCCTGGCCTACACCCTGCTGGCGGTGGTCGCGCTGCACCTGGCCGGTGTGATCAAGCACCGCTACTTCGACAAGAACCCCGACAACGATGTCCTCCAACGCATGCTCTGAGCCCCCCATGTCCCTGCAACTCAACACCTGCCCCCAGGCGCTGGAGCTGATCCGCGCGCGCGTCTCGACCAGCCACTTCAACCCGGCATTCGAAATCGACGACGAACTGGTCGCCGACCTCATCGGCTACGCCTGCGAGGCGCCCAGCGCCTACCACCTGCAAAACTGGCGCTTCATCGCAGTCCGCTCGCGCGAGGGGCGGCAGAAGCTGTGCGACCTGGCCTATGGCCAGCACCAGGTGAAGGACGCGGCGGTGACGGTGATCGTGATCGGCACGCTCAACGGCCACGAACGCATCCGCGCCAACCTCCAGCCTCTGGTCGACGCCGGCCACATGGGGCCGGAGGACCTGGAGGCCTGGGCCAGCGACACCCACCGTGGCATGCACGACCGCCCGGCAAAGCAGCGCGACGAGGCCATCCGCTCGGCCTCTCTGGCAGCCATGAACCTGATGACGGCGGCCCAGGCCTTGGGTCTGGCCAGCGCCCCGATGGGCGGCTTCGATGCGGCGGCCGTCAGCGCCGAATTCGGTCTGGCGCCGACCGAACTCCCGGTGATGCTGGTGGCCATCGGCCGGCCCGCGCCGGGCAACTGGCCGCGCAAGCCACGCCGGCCGGTGGGCGAGGTGCTGTCCTTCGTCTGAGGGCCCGGATTCAACTGAACCGGATGGGCGCGAGCTTCGCGATCAGCTCCGAGCTGGAGCGCACACCCACCTTGGTATAGATGTTCTGCACATGGCTGCGCAGCGTGGGCAGCGAGATGCCCAGGTGCCGGCACAGCGCCTTGTTGCTGATGCCGGTGACCGCAATCTCCACCACGTCCAGCTCGCGCGCCGTCAGGTGGAACTGAGCCGAGAGGCTGGTGCGGCTGATGACGCGGCTGGCCACGTGAATCGCGCCCAGGCTGAACTCCACAAACGGCTGGATCTGGTTGAGGCTGGCCACCTCATCCTCCGTGAACGGCTGGGCCGGGTTCCGCCGCACCAGCGAGAGCACCGCCACGATGCGCCCCTCCTGGCGAAAGAACACGTCGCAGTTGTGGAAGTAGCCGTTGGGCTGGTAGAAGCCGGTGTAGATGCCACTCTGGCGCCATTCGGCATCCGGCATCAGCATCGAGTTGGACACCACCGCCATGTCCTGATCTTCATAGCGCGAAGGGTGCATCGGGTCCTGCGCCCACCAGGTCTCCGAGTACTGACGCAGCATGGTGTCCAGCTGCGCGTGCGAGGCGCTGTCCTGCTGCAGCTGCGCCCAGGGCACGTAGATGAAAAAACGGATGCCATCCACCGGCATCAGCCGCTGGACCAGGGCGAACAGGGCCCGCTTGAAATCGTCCGAGACATCCGACTGGGTGGTCACCCCGTGTGCTCCGTGTTCATGACGCCTCCGGACCGGCTAGGCCCGGTGGCGTTGGCCGCGGCCTCAGAACTGGCTCTCGGGCAGGTGCACCGTGAGACCGTCCAAATCCGCATTCAACGCAATTTGACAACACAAACGGCTGGCCGGGTGGTCGGCCGCGGCCGATTCCAGCATCGCGCTTTCCATGGCTTCCGGTGCCGGCAGCTTGCCGACCCAGCTGGGGTCCACATGGCAGACGCAGGTGGCGCAGGAGCAGAAGCCCCCGCACTCGCCCACGATGCCGGCGATGCTGTTGTCCACGGCCGCCTGCATGAGCGAGGTGCCGGGTGCGGCCTGCACGGTGGTGGCCTGTTGCAGGTGGTCGATGAAGGTGATGGTGATCATGGTGTGGCAGGTTGAAGGGTGGGGAGCCAGCGGCCGAGGTCCGACGACTCGTCGGCCAGGGCGGCGGCGGGAATCTCGGCGGCGGCGGCGACCAGCTTTTTGCCGAGCATGAAGTCCTTGGGCCGGTTGACGCAGTCCACGGCCAGCAGGCGGCTGCCCGCCAGGTAGTACACAGAGAAGCTGCGGCCCTGTCGGCTGTCGCCACGAACCACGGCCTCGTCGTTCCCCAGGGACAAACCGGCCATCTGCAGCTTCAGGTCGTACTGGTCGGACCAGAACCAGGGTTGCGCCTGGTAGGCCACGGGCTTGCCGCACAGCGTGGCTGCCGCGCAGCTGGCCTGGGCCATGGCGTGCGGCACCGACTCCAGCCGCATGGAGCGGCCATGGACCTCGCTGAAGAACTCGGTGCAATCGCCGGCCGCAACGATGAGCGGGTCGCTGGTCTGCGCGAAGGCGTTGACGCGGATGCCGTTGCCAACGTCCAGCCCCGCGGCCACGGCCAGCTCCACGTTGGGCAGCACGCCGATGCCGACGATCACCAGATCCGCAGGGAAGGTCTCGCCGTCTTCGCACTGCACCGCCGTGACCGCGGTGTCGCCGAGCATGCGTTGCACGCTTTTGCCGCAGCGGATGTCCACGCCCTCTTCGGTGTGCACACGCTGGTAGAAGGCCGAGACCTCGGCGCTGGTCACGCGCTCCAGCAGCCGCGGCATGGCTTCGAGCAGCGTCACGGAAAAACCGAGCTGGCGCAGACCGGCGGCGGTTTCCAGGCCGATGTAGCCACCGCCCACCATCACCACGCGCCGGCCTGCACCGGCAGCGGCACAGGTCTTGATGCGGTCCAGGTCGGCGAGCGTGCGCAGGTAGAAGACGCCGGGCAGATCGGCCCCGGGCACCGGCAGCTCGCGCACGCGCGCGCCCAGCGTGAGCGCCAGCGCGCTGTAGTCCAACACCTCGCCGGTGGCTAGATACACCTGTTGCTGCGCGCGGTCGATGCGCCTGGCCCGCACACCCAGGCGCAGGGTCACGCCCGCCCTCTCATAGGCCGCGGCGTTCTTGATCAACATCTGTTCGGCGCTCATCTGCCCGGCCAAGTAGGCTTTGGACAGCGGCGGTCGCTGGTAGGGCAGCACGGGCTCGTCGCCCACCAGGGTGATGTCGCCCTGCCAGCCTTGCTGGCGCAGGCTGGTCACGAGCTGCGCCGCCGCGTGGCCGGCGCCCAGGATGACGGCATGGGGGGTGCGCATGAACACCTCAGGCCGGTGAGAAAGCCACGGGCAGGCGCTTGATGCCGTGCACGTGGTTGCTGCGAAGGCGGTCGGCTGGCCCGGTGAGCGACATGGAGGCCACACGTTTCGCCATTTCTTCCAGCAGCACGCTCACCTGCAGCTTGGCCACGTGCGTGCCCAGGCAAAAGTGCGGCCCGCCGCGGCCGAAGGCCATGTGGTGGTTGGGCGTGCGGTCGATGCGGAAGCTGTGCGGCGCGTCGAAGTGCGCCTCGTCCCGGTTGCCCGAGGCGTAGTACATGGCCACCTTGTCGCCGCGGGCGATCTGCGCACCCCCCAGCTCGGTGTCGGTGGTGGCGATGCGGCGCACGAAGTGCACCGGGCTGGCCCAGCGGAAGATCTCGTCGGCAGCGACCCGCGCATCGACCCCGCCCGCGCGAAAGCGCGCCCACTGGTCGGGAAAGTCGCAGAAGGCCTTGATGCCGTGCGAGATGGAATGGCGCGTGGTCTCGTTCCCGGCCACCACCAGCATCAGGAAGTAGTTGCAGAACTCTCCGTCAGTCAGCGGCCGGCCGTCGCAGGTGCCCAGCGCCAGCCGGGTGACGATGTCGTCCGTGCCCTGGTGGCGGCGCTCCTGCGCCAGCTGCAGGCCCAGTTCGAAGGCCTGCAACGAGGCCGGGTGGCCGAAGGGGAGCATGCGCCGCTCGGCCTCCGGCACCGCGGCCACGGCCGGGTCGACGAACTCCGGGTCGTCGGAACCGATCAGCTGGTCGCTCCAGCGGATCATGTCGTCGCGGCGGTCTTCGGGAATGCCCAGCACACGGCACAGCGTGACGATGGGCAGCTGCTTGGCCAGCACCTCCACCACATCCACCTGCGGCGACTGCAGCACCTCGTCCAGCAGGCGCGCGGCGGTGCTGCGCACCGAAGCCTCCAGCGCCGCCACCGCCCGCGGCATGAAGCCGGGCACGGTGATCATGCGCATCTTGGGGTGCTGGGGCGCGTCCATTTCCAGCAGGGTGCGGCGTGCGTCGTTCTGCGCGTCGTCGAAGTCGTCCAGGCTGATCACGCCGTTGCGCGACGAGTAGACCGCGGTGTTTCCCGAGACGGTGACGATGTCGTCGTAGCGCGTCACGGCCCAGAAGCCCTTCTGGCCGTCGGTGCGTTCGTTCCAGGCCACGGGCGATTCGCGGCGCAGGCGCGTGAACTCGTCTGCGGGCACGGCCTGGTGCCAGACGCCGGCATCGGTGAGGTCGACACGGGTGGTCGGTCGGTTGAGGGTGAGCGAAGTCATGGGCGTTCCCTTCAGCGGGTGGATGGGGTGGTGGCCGCGAGGCGGGCCAGACGGTGGCGCACAAAGGCCAGCACCCAGTGCGCCGCGGGGCGGCTGTCGATGCGGGTCTGCAGGCTCTGCACGGCGGCGTCGGTGATCGCATCGCCCTGCTCGGTCCGCTGCGACTCGTAGATGTCCCGTGCCAGGCGGGTGGTCATTTCTGGGTGGGCCTGGATGGTCAGCACGTTCTCGCCGATGGTGGTGATGCCCAGCGGGCAGAAGGCGTTGCCCGCCAGCACTCGGGTGCCCGGGGCGGCCGTGGTCACCTGGTCCTGGTGCAGCGCGATCAGGTGGAAGCGGTCGCCGTCCAGCGCACCGGGCGGCGACCAGTCGGGCACGCTCTGCAGCGGGTAGTCCTGCACACCCACGCCCCAGCCTTTGTGGGAGCGCTGCACCTCGCCACCCAGCGCGTCGTGCAGCAGCTGGTGGCCAAAGCAGATGCCCACCACCGGCCGCTGCTGCGCCGCTTCGACCAGAAACCGCGAAAGCGCGGGCTGCCAGGGCAGGCGCTCGTGCACGCTGGCTGGGCTGCCAGTGACCAGCCAGGCGTCGCATTCGGTGGCCGTGGCCGGCAGCTCGTGCCGGTGCGCCTTGTAGACCTTGAAGTCGAGCGCGGCGTCGGCGCTGCGCAGGAAGGGCGGGAACGGTGCGGCCATCTCACCGTGTTCTTCGATCCAGTCGGGGCTGGTCTGGCCGCATTCGAGGATGCCAATGAGCATGCTGACCTCACCCGAGTTCAAAGAAGCGGCGGCGTTCGTCGATCAGCGACTTGCCGGCGAAGGACTTGCACTGCGCCTCGCGGGTGGCGCTGAAGGTCTCGACGAAGCGTTCACCCAGCCAGTCCTTGGCACAGGCCGATTCGCGCAGCGCTGCGATCGCGGCCGGCATGTTCTTGTGCAGCGGCGGCCCATAGCGCGCATCGGGCAGGTAGCCGTTGCCCACCGTGGCGGCGCTGGGCTCGAGCTGTTGCTCGATGCCCGCCAGCCCCGCGGCGATGCTGGCGGCCGCGGTGAGGTAGTGGTTGGCGTCGGCGCACGGCAGGCGGTTCTCCACCCGGATCGACGACGGGCTGTGCCCCACCACGCGCAGGCAGGTGGTGCGGTTCTCGATGCCCCAGGTGAAGGCCGGCGGCGCGAAGGTGCCTTCGGCGAAACGGCGCCAGCTGTTCACCGTGGGCGCGAAGACCAGCATGAACTCGGGCAGGTAGCGCTGCACGCCGGCGATGAAATGGCGGAAGCGCCGAGACATCTGGTGCTCGGCCTCCGCGTCCCAGAACCAGGGCTTGCCCTTGCCGTCCAGCAGCGAGAGGTGGATGTGGCTGGACTGGCTGTCGGCCTGCTCCGACCAGCGCGGCATGAAGCTGATGGTCTGGCCCCGGCGCATGGCGAACACACGCAGGAAGTTCTTCAACAGCACCGCCTGGTCGGCCGCGGCCATGGCTGTGTTGGCGGCGATGCAGGCCTCCATGAAGCCGCCGCCGATCTCCTCGTGCATCTTGGCCAGCTGGATGCCCAGTGGCTCGCAGAAGTCGGCCACGCCGTTGTAGAACTCCGACTGTGCGGCCTGGTAGACCAGCAGGTCGTGGCTGGCGTGTGCGGTGGCTGTGCGCAGCTGGTCGTACTGCTTGGCCTGCAGGGTCTCGGCTGTTTCATTGAACAGCGTGAACTCCAGCTCGTAGCCGAGCTTGGGGAAGCAGTCCATGGCCGCGGCGCGGTCGAGCACGCGGCGCAGCACGCTGCGCGGGCAGAAGGCCTGCGCGTCGCCCGAAAACTCGGCCAGGTACAGCCCCTGGTCGGACGGAACCTCCCAGGGAATCGAACGGCGGCTGGCGGTGTCCACCGTCAGCGCGCTGTCGTGGAAGTCGCCTGTGCCGTCGGTGACGCCAGGCATGCTCAGGAACACATCGGTGGGGTCGAGGGCCAGCTGGGCGGGCGACATGCCCATGCCGCTGGCGAGGATGCCGGGCAGTTCGCTGGCAGCCACTTTCTGGCCCCGCAGCAGGCCGTTGGTGTCGGCCACGGCAATGGTGAGGAATCGGTCCGCGCTGTCTTGTCTCATGGTCTTCTTCAGGTGGGTTGAATCGAGGTCGCCATGACATCGGTCAATGCGTTTGTCACGATGACGTGCTAGGCAATCCAATGTAGGAAGAGCGGAACGAAACCACCATCGTCTGTTGAGATGAGGCGCGCACCGTCTTGCGCGCAGGTACCAAAAAAACAGGGGGATCGCTCCCCCTGTAACCTTGGACATGCAAATCGGCCCGCACAGGGCCGCGGCCTCAGGCCCGGCTGGCACCCATGCTCGCGTAGGCCTTCGGATTGGCGGCCTTGAGGCGGCTGGCCAGCAGCCAACCCACCAGGGCGGCCAGCGGGATCAACGAGGGCAGCACGATGCCCAGGCTGCCGCCCTGCGTGCCGGTGAGGTCGCCGAAGTTGAAGAAGATGTAGACGAAGAGCGCGGCCATCACCAGGCCCGACATCACCGGCATGACCCAGGCGGTGAGCAACGAAGCCTCTCCATGGCGGCGGAAGAAACACACCACCGCCAGAGACGTGACCGACATCATGCCCAGCACACCCAGCACGCCGACCTGCGAGATCCAGGTGAACATGTTGAGCACCGGATCGAGCCCCAGGCCCGCGAACACCGCCAGCACGAGCAGCGCGCCGATGGTCTGGGCCACCGAACCAACGTGCGGGCTCTGGTGGGTCGAGTGGGTGCGACCGAAGGCCGCGGGCAGCAGGCCCTCGCGGCCGGCGACGTAGCTGTAGCGCGCGATGTAGTTGTGGAAGGCCGAGAGCGCTGCGAACAGGCTGGACACCAGCAGCAGACCCGCGATCGTCGGCACCGGTCCTCCGACGTAACGACCGGCCAGCTCGAAGAAGAAGGTGGTCGGGTCTTTCAGACCCTGGAGCGTGGGGATCAGTTCGGCGGTGCCGACGCCGGCGATCATCAGCCAGGTGGTGAACACGAAGAACAGGCCGATCAGCAGCACCGACAGGTAGGTGGCGCGCGGGATGGTCACGTCCGGGTCGCGCGCTTCCTCGGCATAGATGGTGGTGGCCTCGAAGCCCATGAACGAGCCCAGGCAGAACAGCACCGCCACGGTGAACGAGCCCGAGGTGATGGCCGACATATCGAAGATGTTCATCGACAGGCCGCTGGCGCCGCCCGTGCCGAGGATGGCGAAGTCCACCAGCAGAACGATCAGGTACTCCAGCAGCACCAGCAGCACCAGCACCTTGGCCGAGAGGTCGACCTGGCGGTAGCCCAGGATGCCCACCAGCACCACCGCCACCAGGCTGTAGACCCACCAGGGCATCTGCAGGCCGAACTCGGAGAACACGCCCGCCGACACACCGCCCAGCAGACCGATGAGCCCGAACTGCAGCGCGTTGTAGGCCACCATGGCCATCATGGCCGTGGCCCCGCCCCAGCGCCCGCCCAGCCCGCGCGCCGCGTAGGCGTAGAAGGCGCCGGCGTTGCGCACATGGCGCGACATCGCCACGTAGCCGACCGAGAAGGCCAGCATGATCAGGGTCATGAACAGGAAGGTCGCGGGCACACCCGTGCCGTTGCCCAGCAGGAAGGCGATGGGCACCGCCCCGGCCACACCGGTGAGCGGTGCCGCGGCCGAGATGACCATGAAGGTCACCGAGATGAGGCCCAGCGAGTTCTTGCGGAGCTCGTGTGGCCCGCCGTGGGGAGGGTACGCAGGCGTTTCCTGCGCGGACGAGTGGTTGTCTGCCATGTTGTTGTCACTGTCTGTGTGCTGCCGATCACAAAGCCCCGCGTCGGCACAGGGTGTCGCGGAACCCCCGCAACTGTCGCGACTCTAGGCGCGCCCCGCCGCGGCGGTTAGCCCGGATCGGCACCTTTTCACGCACCGATGCGGTGCGGGTCTGTCGCCCGCCGGCGCTTGCCGATTCGGGCTACTGGGCCCTGGCGGCCGCACCCTAGCATGCGCCGTCCCACCTGCAGACTGGAGAACCCCGGTGCGCCACAACACACACATTCCACCGCATGCCCGCCCCGCCGCAAGAGGGTGGACCCGACCCGCCCGGGCCCTGTGCCTGTTGGCCGTAGCCTTGCTCATGAACGCCGCCCGCGCCGCCGAACTGGTGGTGGTGCAGGTGGCGCCTCAGAGGGGCGAACTGGCGCACTACACGAACGAGCTGCGCACCGGCATGCAGGCCCACCTGAGCCACGTCAACGCCACCGGCGGCATCCGCGGCGACACCGTGCGCCTGGTCTCGCTGGACGATGCGGCGAACCCTGCGCAGGCCCTGAAACAGATCGAGCAGGCCGCCACCAGCCTGAACCCGGTGGCCTTCCTGTACCTGATCGGGCCCGAGACCATCGCGGCCACGCTGGAGGCCAACCTTTTCGGCCGCCTCGGCATTCCCCTGATCGGCACCTCACCCGCGGCCGTGCAGCTGCGCACGCCGACGCGCTCGCACGTGTTCCACCTGACGCAGGGCGAAAACAGCGAATATGAGAAGCTGGCCCAGCAGCTGCGCACCATCGGGCTGCGCAAGGTGGCCCTGGTCCACTGGGACGACCCCGCCACCCTGGGCGAAGTGAAGTTCTTTGAACAGTCGGCCGCCAGAGAGCCCGCCATCGAGGTGATCGCGCGCGCGCCGGTGGCCGCCAGCAGCGGCCAGCTGGACAAGCCCTTTGAGCAGGTGGCGCAGGCGCGCGCCGACGCCATCGTGTCCATGCTGCCAGTGGAAGAGACCGCGAAGCTGCTCAAGACGCTTCGTTCCAAGGGCGTGTTCACCCCGGTGTACGGCGCTTCGTACAACGAGTCGGGCCGGCTGTTCGACCACGCGGGCGAAGCGGCCTCGCGCGGCATGACGGTGACCCAGGTCGTGCCCAACCCCTTCGGCGGCGCCCTGCCCGCTGTGCGCGACTACCAGGCCCAGATGAAGCAGTACGCACCCAAGGACGCAAGGCACGGCACGCTTTCGCTAGAAGGTTTCCTGGCCGCGCGCCTGCTGGTGGAGGCGTTGCGGCAGACGCCCCGCCCAGTGACCGCCGCGGGCCTGCGCGACGCGCTGGAGCAGCGTGGTCCGTTCGACCTCGGCGGCCTCAAGGCCAGCTTCTCGAAGACCGACCACGTCGGCCTTGACTTCCTGGACATCGGCATCGTCACCTTTGGCGGGCGCCTGCGCTACTGAGCGCCCGCGCCTTGCCAGAGGCGCTCGATCGCCGCGCGGGTCTCGGTCGCCTCGAACTGCTCGATGAACTCGTTGATACGGGCCAGCAGGGTGGCGCTGCCTGGCGCGTCCTTGACCCCGGCGACGTACACCAGCGCGTCCTGGATCAGTCCGTTGGGAACCACCTCGATGCGCGTTGACCACGGGCTGCCCGGGTGGGTCGCGGCCCAGTGGAAGATGGGCCGCTCGGCGAAGAAAGCGTCCACCTTGCCCTGCACCAGGGCGTCGTAGATCAGCTTCGGGTCCGGGTACGAGACAAGGTTGCCCAGCGTGATCCGGCCACCAGGCTGGTGGCGGTTGGCTTCCCAGCGCACCCCCGCAGCCTCCAGCGCCTGCATGGCGCCCAGGTCGTAACCGCAGCCGAGGACCTTGCCCCCCAGGTCCGCCAGACCGGACACGCGCGCGTCGCCCCGGCGGCGGGCCAGCACCATGGGGTGCTGCGTGTAGGGCCGCGAGTACGCCAGGCCCCTGACCTCCTCCATCGGCGGCAGGGCGCTCCACACCACGTCGACCGGTGCTTCGTCGAAGCTGCGGCCGTGGTGCGGCAGGCCCAGGCACTGGTCCCAGTTCTGTTCGACGAATTCGATGCCCACTCCCAGCGACTGAGCGAAGGCGGTGGCGTAGGCGATGTCCATGCCCTGCAGGGGCGCCCCCGGTTTCAGGCGGAACGACAGGCCCACGAAGGACGGGTCGACGGCCACCCGCAGGTGCCCCCGGCGCAGCACCGCTTCAAGCAGGTCGTCGTCGTCCCGCAGCGGCAGGTGGTGGCGCCGCAACACATCCGCCAGCGCCGATGGCCGGCCCGCCAGGTCCTGCCGCAGCGGCGCCTGCAGCGCGCCCAGAAACGCGGTCGAGTCGGACACGCGCTGCTGCGCGGTGTGGGCCCGACGCGCGAGTTCGGGCACCGTCTCGGCGATCACCCGGTTGGCCGAGCGCAACTCGTCGAAGTCGGCAGCAATGCCGTCCAGCAGGCCATTCATGGTCGCCAGGCTCTCGCCGATGCGGCCCGACAGCTGGGCCAGCTGGGTCTCGCTGTCGGCGCTCACCTTGTGAAAGCTCTGCTGCACGGTGCTCAGGTCCATCTTCTCGGTGGCCTGCCGGGCGCAGGCGAGCGCGTCCACCGCCAGGCGGCGGATCTCGTTGGCCACCACGGCGAAGCCGCGGCCGGCATCGCCCGCGCGCGCCGCCTCGATGGCCGCGTTGAGGGCCAGCAGGTTGATCTCGCGGGCAATGCGGCTGATCGCATCCAGCACCTCCTGCACCGCCCGGTCCGTGGTCTTGAGCGCCTGCGAGGCCTCGGCGCTGCCACGCTGCAGGCGCCCGGCCACGCCATGTGTCTCGTCCACCAGGGTGCGCTGCACATCGTCCACCAGCGCCTTGCTGCCGCGCATGCGTTCGAGCGATCCGCCCAGGGTCTGGTCGAACGCGCCGGCGCGGCTGCTCACCTCAAGGATCGCGATGTGCATGCTGTGCAGGCAGCGCTGCGCCGCCTGCTCCAGCTGTGCGGGCACCTGCAGCGCGCCACGCAGCATGGCGTCGGCCTCCTGCGCCTGGTGTTCACTGCCGCCATCCGGCGCCGAAGCCCGTTGTCCTGCTGCGCGATCACGTCTGAACCAGTCCATTGATGGCATGCCTCCTGTTGCGCCCAGCGTAGCGGCCGGCCCGCGAAAGCCGGAGCCCAAATCGGCAACAGATGCGGCGCAGGAACTGCTGCCGTTTTGGGCTAACCGCCCCACCTGTGGGCTCCCTAGGATTCACGCCACCTCGTGCCGGCCGGACATGACCGGCACAGGCCTCCCCACCCATCGAACGAGAGAGACACCATGAACAGATTCCTCCGCCCCCTCGCCGCCACCATCGCACTGGCGTCCATCACCGCTCCCGCCGTCGCGGAGGGACTTTCCTACAACGTCGGACTGACCTCGCTCTACAAGTACAACGGCCTGGACCAGGACGTTCGCGCGCCGAAGAACGCCCGCCCGGCCCTGCAGGGCGGACTGGACTATGCGTTCGGCAACGGCCTCTACGTCGGCAACTGGAACTCCACAGGGAAGTTCGGCGCGCAGGGCCAGGCCGACCTGGAGATCGACCTGTACGGCGGCTACCGCGGCGAGTTCGGCCAGGGCTGGCGCTACGACGTCGGTGCCATCCGCTTCGTGTACCCCAAGGACAACAGCTGGAACGCCAACGAGTGGTACGTGCGCCTGGGCCACGGCATCTTCTCGGCGCAATACGGCCACGGCTTCGGCAATGGCAACAAGACAGCCCGCCTGGCGCTGTCGCTGGCGCAGCCGCTGAGCGAGAAGCTGACCCTGGAAGCCGGCATCGCCTTTCGCAACCGCCACAACATGGATAGCGCCAAAGACGCCCACCTGGGCCTGGTCTATGACCTGGGCGAAGGCCTGATGGTCTCCGGTCGCATCAGCGGCGCCGAGACCGCCAAGACCGGTCCCGCCGGCAAGACGCGCCTGGTGGTCGGGCTGGTCAAGACCTTCTGAGCACGCGGTGGTCTGACCAGGCCACGGTGGGCCGGCCATCCGCACGCAGGGTGTCGGATGGCAGCTCGCCGAACAGCTCGCGGTAGTGGCGTGCGAAGTGGCTGAGGTGGAAGAACCCCATCTCGGCCGCAGCGTCGCCCACTGGCAGCGCCTGCGCCGTGGTCTGGCCCAGCCGGCGGCGGACCGCGTTGAGCCGCAGATTGCGCTGGTACTCCAGCGGGCCGATGCCGGCCTCGCTCTGGAAGCTCGCCTGCAGGGTGCGGCGGCTCACGCGCAGCCGGGCACAGAGGTCGAGCACGCTCATGGCGCCGCCACCGCCCTCTTCCATCAGCTCGCGGCTGCGCCGCACGATGTAACTGCGCACCGAGCCGCTGCAGCGCGTCGGGGCGCGGGCGTGGTCCACCGCGTCGAACAGGTCCAGGAATGCATTGAGCACCAGATCGTCCAGCGCACGGTCCAGCGCGTCGGCCTGCACGTCATTGAGCGGTTGCATGCCGGCCTGGGCCAGTACGTGCTGCAGCACCTGCCGCAGGCGTTGCACCGACGCGTCGGCCACCGCCAGGCTGCGCGAGCCGCGCGCCAGCGTCCTCTGCTCATGCGACAGGTGCAGGTCGGCGAGTTGCAGGAAGCGTTCGTAGTCCACATTGGCGGCCACCAGGCCCAGTCCCTGCGGCGCGTGCAACAGGAACTCTTCGCGGTTGCGCAGCAGCACCACCTGCGACAGCGGGTGGCGTGACCACCCGGTGGACACCGGCTCCGGCGCTGCCTCCAAGACAGCCAGACACAGGCGCTGTTCCGGGCATTGGCCACACTGCACCACCTGGCGGTTGAAGACCTCGCGGAACACCAGGAAGCGTCCGGTGGAGACTTGCTGCAGGCTGCTGCTGAGCGCACCGCGCCCGAGCTGGTCGTAGTCCTGCGTCCACCCGGGAATGGCCCGGGCGTGCAGGTTCACATCGTTGAAATGGCGCACATCGACGTTCATGGAACGGCCCGGCGAAGGTCCCGAAGGACCGGTGGCAGAGGCGGTGGCGGCGGCGCGGCTTACAGCGCGAGCGAGACCACTTTTTCTTCGAGGTAGGCGTCCAGCGCCTTGCGCGAGAGATCGCGGCCGATGCCGCTGTCCTTGGTGCCGCCCCAGGGCAGGCGCGCGTCCAGCGGGCTCCAGCAGTTGATGGCCACCGCGCCGACTTCGAGCTGCGCGGCCACGCGGTGCGCGGCCGACACCTCGCGCGTCCACACGCTGGCCGACAGGCCGTAGCGGCTGTCGTTGGCGATGGCAATCGCTTCGGCCTCGGTGTCGAACGGAATGATCGCGCCCACAGGACCGAAGACCTCCTCCTGCGCGATCTGCATGCCGGGGGTCACGTCGGTGAACACCGTCGGCCGCATGAAGAAGCCCTCCGCGGGCAGCTCGCCTCCGGCGCCGCTCAGGCGCCGCGCGCCCTGCGAGATCGCGTTGTCGATGCAGGCCTGCACGCGCTCGCGGTGGCGTGCGCTGATCAGCGCGCCCATCTGTGCGCCCTCGACCTGCGCCCCGCCCAGCCGCACCGATTCGGCGGCCGCGGCCAGCGCCTGCTCCACCTGCGGCAGCAGCGAGCGGTGCACCAGGATGCGCGAGCCGGCCGCGCAGGTCTGGCCCTGGTTCACGAACAGGCCCATGGCCACGCCGGGAATCGCTTCGTCGAGGTTGGCGTCCTGCAACAGTATCTGCGCGGCCTTGCCGCCCAGTTCCAAGGTGACGCGTTTGAACGATGCCGCCGCTTCGCGGGCGATGACGCGACCCACGCCGGTGCTGCCGGTGAAGCTGATCTTGCTCACGTCGGGGTGCGCCGTGAGCGCCGCACCGGCCTCTGCGCCCATGCCGTGCACGATGTTGACCACGCCCGGCGGAAAGCCGGCCTCGGCCACCAGGCGGCCGAGCTGGCCCACCGCCACAGGCGCATCCTCCGAAGTCTTGATCACCACCGTGCATCCCGCCGCCAGCGCGGGCGCGAGCTTCCAGATCGCGATCATCAGCGGCGCGTTCCAGGGCACGATCAGCGCCGCCACGCCCACCGGCTCCAGCCGGGTGTAGTGGTGCATAGGTCGACCCATGAAGCCTGCGGTGGGCACGGTACGCCCTTCGAGCTTGTCGGCCCAGCCCGCGAAATAGCGCAGGGTGTCGACCGACATCGGCAGGTCCATCACCGTCATGTCGAAGGCGGGGCGGCCCTGCTCCTCGGCCAGCGTGGCCACGAAGGCCGGGGCGTTGGTCTCCAGCAGGTCGGCCAGGCGGGAAATGCAGCGGCCGCGCTCCTGGCCCGGCATCGTGGCCCAGGGGCCGTGGCGCAGGGCCTGGCGGGCGGCGGCCACGGCGGTGTCGATGTCGTCCGCGCCCGAGGCGCTCACCGTGGCGAAGGGACGGCCGGTGGCCGGGGCCAGCTTCTGGAAGGTCGCACCGGAACGGGCGGCCTGGTACTGACCGTTGATGAAGTTGTGCAGCGTGACCGCTGTGTTCGTGTTCATGGGAGTCTCCTGTTGTTCTGGTGTGCCGACCTCAGGCCGGGGCGGCTCAGATGCCGGCCATGTTGATGTACTTGACGACCAGGTAGTCGTCCATGCCGAGGTGCGAGCCTTCGCGGCCGATACCCGACTGCTTGACGCCACCAAAGGGCGCCACCTCGTTGGAGATCAGGCCGGTGTTCACACCCACCATGCCGTACTCCAGGCGCTCGGCCACGCGCCAGACACGGCCGAGGTCGCGCGCATAGAAGTAGCTGGCCAGGCCGAACTCGGTGTCGTTGGCCATGGCCACCACCTCGTCCTCGGTCTCGAAGCGGAACAGCGGCGCCAGCGGGCCGAAAGTTTCCTCGCGCGCCACCGCCATGTCCTGCGTCACATCGCCCAGGATGGTGGGTTCAAAAAAGCTCTGGCCCAGCGCGTGGCGCCGGCCGCCGCTGAGCACGCGCGCGCCCTTGGCCACGGCGTCGGCGATGTGCTGTTCGACCTTCTGCACCGCCTTGTCGTCGATCAGCGGACCGATGCGCACATCGGCACCGGTGCCCTCGCCCACCTTGAGCTGGGAAACGGCCACGGCCAGCTTGGCAGCAAAGGCCTCGTACACCTTGCTGTGCACGTACAGGCGATTGGCACAGACGCAGGTCTGTCCGGCGTTGCGGTACTTCGAGACGATGGCGCCTTCGACCGCGGCGTCCAGGTCGGCGTCCTCGAACACGATGAAGGGCGCGTTGCCGCCCAGCTCCATCGACACCTTCTTGACGGTGGCCGCCGTGCGCGCCATGAGCTGGCGGCCCACCTCGGTGGAGCCGGTGAACGAGAGCTTGCGCACCAGGGGGTTGTCCGCCAGTTCGTCGCCCACGTCGCGCGCCGAACCGGTGACCACCGAGAACACGCCCGCAGGCACGCCCGCGCGCTCGGCCAGCACTGCCAGGGCCAGCGCGGTCAGCGGCGTCTGGCTCGCCGGCTTGACCACCATGGTGCAGCCAGCCGCCAGCGCGGGGCCGGCCTTGCGCGTGATCATGGCCGCAGGGAAGTTCCAGGGCGTGATGGCTGCGCAGACACCGATGGGTTCCTTGGTGACCACGATGCGTTGCGAGGCCACCGGCGCGGGAATGGTGTCGCCATACACGCGCTTGGCTTCTTCCGAGAACCACTGGATGAAGGACGCCGCGTAGGCGATTTCGCCGCGCGCCTCGGCCAGCGGTTTGCCCTGCTCGCTGGTCATGATCAGCGCCAGGTCGTCCTGGTTCGCCAGCATCAGCGCGTACCACTGGGCCAGGATGGCCGAGCGCTCCTTGGCCGTGCGCGCGCGCCAGGCCGGCCAGGCGCGGTTGGCGGCCTCGATGGCCTCGCGGGTTTCGGCTGCGCCCAGGCGCGGCACGGTGGCGATGACGGCGCCGGTGGCGGGATTCGTCACCTCGATGTGCGCGGTGCCGGACACCCACTGCCCGCCGACGAGACAGCGGCCGGGCAGCAGGGACGGATCTTTGAGTTCGATCATGTGAATGGAGTAGAAAGGGAAATCAGATCTGCGTGACCATCTTGGTCACCAGGAAGCCGTCGAAGGTCTCGGTGCCGCCTTCGCTGCCGATGCCGCTGTCCTTGACGCCGCCGAAGGGCAGCTCGGGGTGGGCCATGCCAGAGTGGTTGATGTTGACCATGCCCACCTCCAGCCCGTTCATGACCTGGGTTGCCGTCTTGTGCGACTCGGTGAACACGTAGGAGGCCAGGCCATAAGGCACGCTGTTGGCCACCTGCAGCGCTTGTTCGGTGCGCTCGAACTTGACGACCGAGGCCACGGGCCCGAAGGGCTCCTCGCGCATGATCCGCGCGTGCTCGGGCACGTCGGCAATGACGGTGGGCGAAAAGAAATGGCCCGCTTCATCGAGGCGCGCGCCACCGGTCAGCAGCCGGCCACCCGCGCGCGTAGCGTCGTCCACCAGCTCTCGCACGGCCTGCAGGCGGCGCTCGTGGATCAGCGGCCCCATCTGCGTGGCGGGGTCGAGCCCGTGGCCGACCTGCACCGCGCCGATGGCCTCGACGAAACGCGCCACGAAGCGCTCGTACACCCCCGCCTGCACGAACACCCGGGACGGCGACACACACACCTGCCCCGCGTTGCGCGTCTTCATGCGCGCCAGCAGGCTGGCGGCCGCGTCCACGTCGGCGTCGTCGAACACCAGCACTGGCGAATGACCGCCCAGCTCCATGCAGACGCGCTTCATGTGCTGGCCGGCCAGCGCGGCCAGTTGCTTGCCCACCGGCACCGAGCCGGTGAAGGACACCTGCCGCACCACGGGCGATTCGATCAGGCGGCGCGAGATCTCGGCCGGCTGGCCGAACACCACGTTGAACACCCCGGGCGGCAGGCCCGCGTCGTGGAAGGCGCGCGCCATCTCGACGATGGCGCTGGGCGACTCTTCCGGCCCCTTGAGGATGAGCGTGCAGCCCGCCCCGATGGCCGCGGAGACCTTCTTGATCGCCTGCCCCAGCGGGAAATTCCAGGGGCTGAAGGCCACGCACACGCCCACCGGCTCACGCACCACTATCTGGCGCACGCGCGGGTCGCGCGCCGGCACCACGCGGCCATAGATGCGGCGGCACTCTTCGGCGTGCCACTCGACGTGTTCGGCGCTGTTGAGCACCTCGGCGCGCGCGTCGGCCAGGGGCTTGCCGTTGTCCCGCGTGATGCCGTGGGCGATGGCTTCGACGCGGCTGCGCAGCAGCTCGGCGGTCTTGCGCAGCACCGCCGAGCGGTCCATGGGCGAGCTGTGGCGCCACTGCGCGAAGGCCCGTTCGGCCGCGGCCACGGCGGCGTCCAGGTCCTGCGCCGTGGCGCAGGGCAGATCGCCCAGGCGCTCCAGCGTCGCGGGGTCGGTCACCGGCAGGGTCTGGCGGTCGCCGGCCTCGACGAAGTGGCCGTCGATGTAGAGCGTGAGCGTGGGGTACATGCTGTCTTTCTCTGGCGGAGGCGGCTTCACTCGATCTTGATGCCCGCTTCGCGGATCACCTGCTCGTACTTCACCGTTTCCTGTTTCATGGCAGCCAGGGTGTCGGCCGGCTTTGAAGTACCGACCTCCAGCCCGCGCGCGGCGTAGTTGGCCTTCATTGGTGAACCGGCTACGGCCTGGACCACCGCCTGGTGGATCTGTGTGATGACCGCGTCGGGCACCTTGCCTGGAGCGAAGAGTGCGAACACCGTGGACGGGATCGAACCGGCCTTGCCACCGGCTTCGGTGATGGTGGGCACCTCGGGCGCGAAGCCCGCACGCTGCTCGTCGCCAATGGCCAGCAGGCGCACGCGCTCAGACTTGGCCTGCGCTGCCAGCGCCACACCTCCCGCGATCACCGCATCCACCTCGCCACCGGCCAGGCCGGTGATGGCCGGACCGATGCCCTTGTAGGGAACGTAGGTCTGGGTGTAGCCGTGTGCCTTGGCCAGCATCTCCATGCCGATGTGCGTCACGTGGCCGTTGCCACCGGTGCCCACATTGAGCTTGCCCGGATTGGCCTTGGCGTAGGACACCAATTCGCCGAAGGTCTTGACCGGCAGGCCGGCGCGAACGCCGATCATCAGGTTCACGCGGGCCAGATCGCTCACCGGCTTGACCGCCTCTTCCCACTTGTACGGCAGCTTCGAATACAGCATGGGGTTGGTCACCAGGGCCAGCCGGTCCACCATCAACAGCGTGGCGCCATCGGGTTCGGCCTTGGCCACCGCGTCGGTGCCGATGATCGAGTTGGCGCCGGGCTTGTTGTCCACCACGAAGGTCTTGCCGGTCTGCTTGGCCAGGGCGTTGCCGAGGTCGCGCGCCAGCACGTCGGGTTCGGTCCCGGCCGGGTACGGCACCACGATGCGCACGGTGGACGGGGTCCAGGCCTGGGCATGGGCGCCGCCCAGGCCCGCCACCAGCATCACACTGCCCAGCACGCACGATTTGAAGAGGTTCATGGGGATCGTCCTTTTGGTTGGTTGATGAAAAGAAAGCCGTGTCACGCCGCCACCGCTGCTTCTGCGGTGGCCGGGACCGGGGTATTGCCCAGGGGTCGGGCCACGAAAGCGGACGCGGGCAGCACGAGATCGCAGAACCGGCGCAGCTGACCAGGCGCGTCGGCGGCCAGACCGGCGGCGGCCACGAAGCGGTCCGGCCGCAGCAGCACCCAGTCCACCCTGCGTTTCTGGAACCACAGCTGCAGCTCGTTTTCCAGGTCCTGCACCACGGTCACCTCGGGGCCGGCCGCGGACATGCCCGGCTCGCTGGCACCGCTGCGGGCGCGCACGCCCACCAGGCGGGTGCAGCCCAGGGCCTGCAGGCGATCCAGCAGCGCGGCCGGAGCCTGCGCCAGCGGGTCGCCGCGCCAGGACAGCAGCGCAAAGCGGCCGCCGATGACGTCGTCCAGCTTCTGGCATTCACCCGTCAGGCGTTCCACGTTGGGCTGGATGAACATGCGGCCCACCAGTTCGTCCTGCGCGGCCTTGCCGCTGTTGAGCACCACACCGGTGGAAAACCGGGGCATGGGCTTGAACTTCATCTGCAGCACGTAGTCCCGGAACTTGGGCACGTTGCGGATCGAGAGGAAGAACGTGTCGCGCATCCAGGCCACGAAGCGGTTGCGCTGCGACAGCACCGCGCCGAACAGGTCGGCCAGGTCGATCATGGCCTTGGTGTGGGCGTGGCGCTCGTCGTGGTAGCTCTGCAGCAGCTCGGGCTTCATGCGACCCTGGACGATCCAGGCCAGCTTCCACGAGAGGTTGAAGGCGTCGCGCAAGCCGGCGTTGAGCCCCTGCCCGATCCACGGCGGCGTGATGTGGGCCGCATCGCCCGCGATGCAGACGCGCCCGGCCACGAACGATTTGGCGACCCGCGAGTTGTGCGTGTACACCCGTGCACGGATCACGTTGAGCCGGCTGGGGTCGGCCACGTGGTTGCGCAGCAGATCCTGCACCTTGTCGGGCGCGAGCATCTGCTCGCCGTCCTCGCCGGGGAAGAGCATGAACTCCCAGCGCCGCAAGCCATACGGCAGGCGCAGGCAGACATAGGGCCTGCGCGGCTCGCAGTGCAGCGCCGTGTAGGGCGCGTCCAGCGGGTCCTGGTCGCACTCGATCACCACCCACTTGTTGGGGTGGGTCTGGCCCTCGTAGGGAATCTTCAGCAGGCCTTCGCGCACCGTGCTGCGCGCGCCGTCAGCGCCCACCAGGTACTGCGCTCGCACGGTGGAGGTGCTGCCGTCCTCGGCCTGCAGCACCGCGGTCACGCCCTCCGCGTCCTGCTCGATGAACTGCAGCGCCACGCCCAGCCGCGTGGTGACGTGCGGGTAGCGAGCCAGGCCCTTGCGCAGCGTCTGTTCACCCAGCGGTTGCGAGAACAGGTTGCGCCGGAACCAGCCGAACTCTCGGGTGCTGGGCAGGATCTCGGCGAAGCAGCGCTTGTCGGCCGTGTACATGCGCATCGGCACGTTCTGGATCATGTCGCGCAGCATGGTCTCGGCCAGACCCACGGCCTGGAAGGTGCGCAGCGCCTCGTCGTCCAGCCCTACGGCGCGCGGGAAGTCCAGCACCTGGGGGCTGCGGTCCACCACCAGCGTCTTCACGCCGTAGTGGCCCAGCAGGTTGGCCATCGACACGCCGACCGGGCCTGCGCCGACGACCAGCACCTCGGTGGTTGTGGTTGTGTTCATCGTGTTGTCTCCCCCAAAGGGTGTTCAGGCCGGGGTCAGCAGCTGGCTTTCCTGCCGCACCAGCAGGTGGCGCACCGTCTTGCGGAAAGCTGTGAAACGTTCGTCGGCCATCAGGCGGGCGCGGCGCTGGCGGCGGTCTTCGTAGTCGTCGAAGGCCCAGATGTAGATCAGCTGGTTGAGGTCGCCGCTCTCGGGCTGCATGAGCGTGACCAGGCGGCCCAGCAGTTCGGTCTGCACGGCGCGGCCGGCCTCGTTGTAGAGGCGCAGGTACTCGCGCACGCCGCCGGGCACCAGGGTGTAGGTTCTGAGTTCGTGGAGCATGGTGTCAGTGGGTGGGGAGCAGGAAGTCGCGCGCCAGCTGGTGGAACAGCGCTGGCTGGTCGTCGTGGATGTAGTGGCCGGCATCGGGCACCACGGCGCTGCGGATGCGCGGGTTCAGACGCTGCATCGCGTCGACCATTTCGGGCTGCAGGTAGTCGGAGTTGCCGCCCCGCACCACCAGGGTTTCGCAGGCCAGCGCCGCCACGTGTGGCCGCAGGTCCACCACACGGGCCGGGTCTGGATTCAGGCGCGTGGCGGCGATGCCCATGTGGTCGTACTGCCAGGTGAAGCCGCCGCCCTCGGCGGGGCGCAACATGCTTTTCAGGCGCTGTTCGCGGGCTTCTTCGGTGACGCTGGGGCGCAGCGCGCGCATGAAGTCGCGGGCGTCGTCCCAGCTGGCGAAGTGGCCGGGTGTGGTGGCCAGTTCGCGGCGGATGCGGATCGCGCCCGGGCTGGCTTCGAAGGCGCCGGGCCCGGCGTCTTCCACCAGCAGGCGGTTCACCTTCGATGGATACCTTGAGGCGTAAACGATGGCATTGATGCCACCCATGGAATGGCCCAGCAGGTCGAAGCGGTCCAGGCCCAGCCCCTCGACCACAGCCGCCAGGTCATTCACGTAGGCATCGGTGTAGTAGTTGTGCTGCGGGTCCCAGTCGGACGTTCCGCGACCGCGCTGGTCGAAAGCAATGACACGGCGCTCGGGCTGCAGGGCCGCCGCGACCGCGGCGAAGGTCTCGGCGTAGCCACGGATGCCGTGCAGCATCACGACCGGTCGGGCCGTCGGCGCGCCCCACTGCGTCACGTGCAGACGCAGGCCGGCGCTGGTCACGGTGTGGTCGCGGCGTTCCATGGCGGTGCTCAGACCAGACCGTCCAGGCCCTTGGCGTCGGCGGCCTTGAGGCCACCCAGACGCGCGTTCAGACGGCCGCGCGTGGCGAAGGCCCAGCACACCAGCACCTCGTCGCGGTTGGGCGCGTCGTTGAAGCTGGCGCTGACGGTGTCGTAGTGCGAGCGCACATACAGCGCGTCCTTGTAGGCCAGCGGGATGTCGAGCACCGTGCCGGGCACGCCGCGCTTGCCGGTGGACGGCACCCACGCCTTGCCGCCGCCCAGGGCCACGCGGATCGGGTCGGCCGCGGGGTTGGTGAGCAGCGCGTTGCCGTGTTCGTACTCGCCGTCCAGCCCGACCAGGATGGCCTTGCCGTAGCTCTCGATCTTCTGGGGGCCCGCGGCCTCCTGGATGCGGCGGCCGAACTCGCGGCCCAGTTCGGGCGAGCCTTCGATCCAGGCGCTCAGGTCCTGCTCGTAGCGGCCGGCGTAGGGGTTGTGGATGCAGGCGGCGATGACGATCTTGCGCAGCGGCGCACCGTCGGCCGCGGCGCCGGTCTCGCCGGCGAGGTTGTCCTCGACCTGCAGGAACCACTTGCGGATGTGAAAGATGCCGAAATTCGGGGACTTCATGAGGGGTCTTCTGGTGAGGGATGGATCAGAGGGGCTGCAGGTCGAAGGGGTCGCTGGGCGCGTTGTATTGGCCCAGCACCCGCTTGCCTTCTTCGTCGTCGTGCACGGTTTCGAGGAAGAACTCGAAGCGGTGGCCGTCGGGGTCGGTGAAGTACAGGCCGTAGCCCACCTTGTGGTCGGTGGTCTTGACCACCGGCACGTTCTTGGCCAGCAACATGCCGTAGAGGCGGCGCAGCTCGTCGAGGTCGCCATCGATCTCCAGGCCGTAGTGCTGCATGTTGACCTCGCCGATCTGCTGCGCCCGCAGCAGCGCCGGGTCGGCCTTGATCAGGGCGATGTCGTGGTGCTTCTTGCCGAAGGACATGAAGACCCAGCGCGGCTCGCGCGCCGTGACCTCCATATCCAGAACGTCCGCGTACCAGCGCGCGCTGGCTTCGGGGTCCTTGACGTAGAGCGCCAGGTGGGTGCGCAGGACGCGCGGTTTGACGTTGATGGATGCCATGCTCATGTCCCGCTCCTTCAGTTGATGGATTGCGGGTGGGCCTTCACCGGCGCCACGAAGGGCGTCCAGGCGACCGAGGTGATCTCGCTGAAATCGCGCCACTCCTTGAACCAGCTCTTGCCGCCGTCCATGGAGCGCAGCAGGTGGCCGTACTTGGTGCCGGCGAACAGCAGCGAGGGGTCGGATGCATGACCGCCGAAGGCCCACACCGTCGAGTTCGGCGCGGTGTGCAGCAGCGCGGGCGCCCAGGTCTCGCCGCGGTCTTCCGAGCGGTAGATGCGCGTACGCGTGCCGGGCGTGCCGTCCCCGATGGCCAGCAGCAGGGTGTTGCCGGCTGCGTCCACCACCTGAACCGTGCGCGTGTAGTACATGCCGTCGAAGCGTTCCTTCGAGGCCTTGCCCGTCCAGGTCTGGCCGTCGTCGGTGCTGGTGTAGACCGAGTTCACCGTCAGCACGAGGTTCTTCTGCGGCACACCGTCCGCCGGTGGCAGCACCGCGATGGCGTGGATGTCGGAGTTGCTGATGGTGCCGCCGGGCGTGTCGACGCGCTCCCAGGTGTCGCCGCAGTCGGCGCTGCGCCATGCACCGCCCTCTTCCACGCCGAACCACACCTCGCCGCTGCGCACCGGGTTGACGCAGATGGTCAGGATGCGCGGGCGGTTCACGCCCTGGCAGAACTCGGGCAGCTCGATATTCAGCTGCTCCCACGACAGGCCGCCGTCCTTCGAGCGGTACATCCGCGCCCGCGACGGCGCGCCCGTGCCGGCGTAGACCATCTTCGGGTTCGTCGGGTCGAAGGCGATGGCCCAGACGGTCTGCTGGTTCATGGGCGAGTCCACCCGCTTGAAGTGCCCGCCGCCGTTCACGCTGATGCACAGGCCGGCGTCCGCGCCAGCGAGCACGCGCGACGGATCGGACGGGTCGACCGCGAGGCTGCGCACCACACCGTCGAATTCGATCGCCTCTTTCAGGCCCAGGCGGTGCCAGGTGGCGCCGTCGTCCACGCTGCGCAGGATGCCCTGGCCTGCGGTACCCACCAGAATGGTTCCGTTCATGTTGCTGCTCCTGTGGGGGGTGTCAGATGAAGATGCCGCGCGTGATGCCGCCGTCCACCGCAATGGACTCGCCGGTGATGGCGCCGGCGCGCTCGGAAGCGAGGAAGAGCACCGTGTCGGCGATCTCGTTGGGCTGCAGCACGCGGCGGATCGGTGTGACCTTGGCGTAGTTGGCTTCCACCTGCTCGGGGGTCAGACCCTGCAGCTTGGCTTCCTTGGCATAGAGCTCGTGGATGTGCGGGGTCTCCACCACGCCGGGGTGGATCACGTTGACCGTGATGCCCGAGGGCCCGAGCTGGTCGGACAAGGTCTTGGTCATGTGGCAGATCGCCACGTTGCGCATGCCCGAGAGCTGCTTGCTGCCGCGGCCGGTGAGACCGCCGATGTTGATGATCCGGCCGAAGCCGTTGGCCTTCATGTGGGCGGCCGCCGCCTTGGCGCAGCGCATGTAGCCCACCACCTTGATGTTGATGTCTTCGAGCAGGCCTTCGGGGTCGGCGTTCTCGATCTCCGAGCGCACCAGGCCACCCGGGTGGGCGGCGCCGTTGACCAGGATGTCGATGCGCCCGAAGTGCTTGGCCACCATGTCCATCATGGCCTGCACCTGGTCGGTCTTGCTGACGTCGGCCGGCGCGGCCAGGATCTCGACGCCGGTGGCTTCGGAGATCTCGCGCGCTGCCTCTTCCAGCGCGCCTTTGCTGCGCGCCACGATGGCCACGCGCACGCCTTCGCGCGCCAGCGCTTCCGTCACCGCCCGGCCAATGCCGAGGCTGCCACCGGTCACGACCGCGACCTTGCCTTTGAGATTCAGATCCACAACGTCTCCTTCAGGGGTTTGGGGAAGGCCGGCGCCTTGCCGGCCTCGGGTAATGAGGGGATGGGCCGCTCTACAGCGCCATCTCGATCAGCATCGGGCCGCGCTTCGCGAAGGCCTGCTGCAGCAAGGCCGTGAGTTCGCTGCTGGTGCTGGCGCGCCCACCGGGCACGCCGTAGGACTGGGCCAGGGTCACCCAGTCGATGCGGGGCTTGTCCAGGCTCGTGATCTGCGCCGCGCGCTCGCCCAGCACCGCGCCACCGCGGCGCAGCTCGTTGCGCAAGATGGCGTACTGGTGGTTGGCGGCGATCAGCACCACCACGTCCAGGTGCTCGTGCGCCAGCGACCAGAGGGTCTGGATCGTGTACTGCGTGCTGCCATCGGAGAGCAGGGCCACGACTTTGCGATCCGGGCAGGCGATGGCTGCGCCCATGGCCACGGGCAGGCCCTGGCCGATGGCACCGCCGGTGTTGGTGAGCGTGGTGTGCGGTCGGGCGGCGGCCGACACCGCGTAGAACGGGTAGCCGCAGGTGCCGCCTTCGACCGAGACGATGGCCCGCTCGGGCAGCTCGTTGGCCAGGGCCAGCGCGATGCGCGCCGGCGTCAGCGGGCCCTCTTCCGGCGGATTGAGCACAGCGACGGGCATGGCCACCTCGGCCGCGCCCAGCAGCTCGGCCACCTGCTCCAGGCGCGTGGCGGCGTCGTCGCCCACCGCCGCCAGCGTCAGCAGGCGCTCGGCCGGCACCAGCAAGCTGGGATGGCCCTCGTAGCCGAAGTAGGTCACCGGCGGCAAAGCGCCCACCAGCACCACCAGATCGGCCGGGTCCAGCACCTCGCGGGCAGGCTCGGGGAAGTACGGCAGGCGGTCAAACGCCGGCAGCCCCTGGCCCCGCTCCGAGCGCGAGGGGAAGGTCTCGGCGTAGGCCGTGGCACCCAGCGCGGCGCACAGGCGCTGCACCGCCTTCTGCGCGCGCACACCCAGGCCACTCTGCTCGCCACCACCGCCGAGCAGGAAGACGATCTTGTTGGCCGCCTTCAGTCGCTGCACCGCTGCGGCGGGGTCGAAGGCGGCGGGCGCTACGGCTGCGGCGCTGGCGCCCGGCTGCACCAGAGCCACCTGCTCGCCGCCGGTGTGGGCCTGGTGGTCGGCCGGAAAGATCAGGGTGGCGCCCTGGCCGCCGCGGGCCAGGCTCTGCTTCACCGCTTCGCGGCCGGCCGCATCGCTCTGCTCCACGGCGGCGATGCGGTGCACCCAGCCCGACACCGGGCGTGCCAGCGACTCGATGTCCGAGGTCAGCGGCGCGTCGTAGGGCAGGTGCCAGCTGGTGTGGTCGCCGATGAGGTTGACGATGGGCGTGTGGGCGCGCCGGGCGTTGTGCAGGTTGGCAATGCCGTTGGCGAAGCCGGGGCCCAGGTGCAGCAAGGTGGCGGCGGGTTTGCCGGTCATCCGCCCGTATCCGTCGGCGCCGCCGGTACAGACGTTTTCCTGCAGGCCGACCACGCAACGCATGCGTTCTTCGCACTCCAGAGAACGCACCAGATCCAGCTCGGTGGTGCCGGGATTGGCGAAGCACACGGTCACGCCCTCGTCCGCGAGGGCCGCCAGTAGCGCGTCTGCGCCGGTCATGTCTTTGCGATTTGTCATGTTGCTACTTTATCAAATATTGATAACTTAGCAAAACTTGACGATCATCAGATGTTTTTGATGTGCTTATTTATCTTTTAGATCAAATGATGTATTTAAGCGCGAAGGAAATCCAAAACCGGAACAGCGCATGGAAACGGGGTGTTCAGCGAGAATTCGGGCCAGGGCTCGGATAAGCTGCGCGCCCACGCCACCGCACCGTCAGAAAAGAAAACGCCCCTCATGAACAGCCTCCGCCGCATGCTCGACATCCTCAATCTGTTCAAGCCCGGGCAGCCCGTGATCGACGTCGAGACCATCTGCTCGCAGCTGGGCTATGCGCAGGCCAGTGCCTACCGCTATGTGCGGGAACTCAGCGATGTGGGCCTGCTGGTGCGCCTGCCCAGGGGCTATGCGGTGGGGCCGCGCGTGATCGAACTCGACCGCCACATGACCGAGTACGACCCGCTGATCACCTGCAGCCGCGACCTGGTGGACGAACTGGTCGCGCGCACCGGCATGCACGCCCTCATCAGCGAGCTGTACAGCTCCACCGTGATCAACATCCTGCAAAAGCACGGCAGCGAGACCGAGCCCCTGAACTTCGGCCGCGGCCGCCCCATGGACCTGTTCCGCAGCGCCACATCACGGGTGATCCTGGCGTACCTGCTGCCCCGGCAGCTCAAGCGCGTCTATGAGAGCAATGCCGCCGAGCCGAACCTGCAGCGGCTCGGACCCACCTGGAAGGACTTTTCAAAGGCCATGCTGACCATCCGCAAGCAGGGCTACTGCGTGAGCGCGGGCGAACTGGACCCGGGCAAGACCGGCCTGGCTGCACCCATCTTCGACGAGAAGTCGCGCATCCTGGGTGCCGTTACCCTGGTGGGCAGCAACGAGCGCTTTGCTGCCTTCTCGCAGGACTACCTGGTCAAGCTGATCACCGACGCGGCGGCCACCATCACGGCGCGCATCGCCGCCGAACAGCCCACCGGCTGAGCGCCAGCAGGCCAAGCCATCGCTTCAGCGGCAGCCCGCGAGCATGCGGGCGCCCTGCTTCGACACCAGAACGGGCACCCCACCGTCCGGCGCGAGCGCGCCCGACTGCGCCAGCCCGGTGATGGAGCCGCGCCTGGGTTGGCCACGCAATGCCTGCTGAGCCCTCCGCATCAGTGCTGGATGACTGCTGCACCCTCGATACCGCTCATCGATGCTGTCCCGCGTCCAGGTAAGCCGATGACTGCTTTGTGCCAGGCGCAGTGAATCCAGCGCCCGGCCGCGACCGACGGAAGTCGCTGCGAACTGGACCACCCTTTCGCACCTCAACAACCTCTGGTCGCAAACCCGCGAAAACACTGGCCTCAGAAAGACAAAAGGCCCCCACTTGCGTGGGAGCCTTGTCTTACTGGCGGTGGACGCAGTCCGCAGCGAACCGGTATCGCGCCTGCAGTCGTTTTGGCCGCTCTTTCTCTTGCTCAGAAATTTCAGGTGAGCGCTGGGTTCATTTGGCCGGACACCCATTAAAGAATAAATACGCGCGCACGCCCGCGCGCGCGAAAAAGGAACTCCGCCCTCGGACCGTGCAAGCCCCCCACCCTCCTGTCCAGCCTGCCGGGCCCTCTCTTCATCGGCACTCCGCTCATGCCCGCCGGCCACCCACCATCTCACGGGCCTGCCGAAGCTGCGGGTTGTCCAAGACCGCTTCAAGTGATGCGACGTCGGTGCTCGTCATCCGCACGGGGTACTGCTCGGCCTTCACCTTCCATCGACCGATCACCTCGACCATCCTCTTGAGCAGCGTGCGTGCCTCGTTCTGAGGTATCCCGAATGCCACCGATTGCCTGAGAAGCTGATCCACATCCCATCGCAGGCCCGGCCCCGGGATGTGGGACTGGGCCGGTTGGCATTCGGGCTCCATGGCGGGACGCAGTGCGGTGGCGGGTGCCAGCTCCCAGCGAGCAAAGGACCGGTACACAAAGCCGAACTTTCCCAGCGACACACGGGCGTTGATCAGCCGCATGAACACCAAGCGCAGCCACAGCTGGCGGGCGTCTGCCCCAAAAACTTTGCTGCATGTCCTCATGACCGCCAGCAGATCGAGCCAGTCCGGTTCTTCGCCCTCTTCCGCGAGCAACAGGCTTCGAGCGGACAGGTAGGGCTTTCGACCGCCATCCATGTCCCGATCCAATCGCTGGGTGATCAGCACCGTTGCGTTGCACAGGTTCTTCAGCGCCATGTCCACCACCCGGATACCCACTTCCCGGGCCAACTGTCCGAGGAGCATTTCCGCTTTGGCCACCGGATAGCGATCAGCCACGCTGGGCAGCCGGGCCACCGCCAGAGTTCCTCCGTCCTGCTTCTCTGCGCTCTGAACAAAGCAGACCTTGGGACGCGAACCGCCCAGAGCGGTGGCACTGAAGAGCAGGAGCCGGGTCTGACGCTCGTCGGCTTCCCCGCGCTCAAAGGCCGCTGCGGCCCTGGCCATGGTGTCCAGGTCTGCGGTGAACGGCAGGTCGAAGCGCCGGCCGGACACGGTCAGTGCCGGGTTCCTGGGCCTGATCCGCAGTGCACCGAGCCGGCAGAGGTCGTGGGTCGCGCAGAGGGACACCAGGGCCCGGGGCTCCAGACCTGCGAGGGGATGGGTGGTGAGGGTGGCCTCGCCCAGCGCCCGCTCAAGGAGGGCGTGTGCAAACCCGTCGGGTTGCGTGTCGGCCAAGGCCGCAAAGAAGGGGCTTCCCTGACCCAGGGGACGGGTTCTCCACTGGCCGTGGGGGTGGCAGCGCAGATCGGGTGATGGGCTGAAGAGCAGGTTTCGGCCCAGCCACCGCCGATCGAAGGAGAACTCAGAACACTCGGTGGGTCCGTCCTGGACATGGTGCAGCGCGCCCAGAGGCTGCTCGGAATTCCCCATGGTGATGTCGAAGATCTCGTCCCTGCGCGGGCCGTATGCGCTCGGTGGTGGCATCAGGGCTGTGGTGCTCATTCGGCGGCCTCATCCGATGGGCGGGCCCGGATGCGTTCGGGCAATGCGGCGTCCTGCACCAGCAGGCCAACGGTGTCTTGGCTGGTGTCGACCAGGGCATTGAGCCGGTCGATCATTCCGAAAGCCACCAGCGCTGCGATCAGGTGCTGCAGGGCGACGCCCGGTTCTCCGTTTTCCAGGCGCCGCACGGTGCTGACCGAGGCACCGATCTGCTCGGCCATCGCCCGCTGGCTCCAGTGGCGCCGCCGCCGGGCCAGCGAGATGTTGGAGCCCAGGCGTTTGAGCGCACGTTCATGGGAAGGGGAAAGGGAGTCTTTCATGGCAGGTCCTCAGTGATGGAACTCCCTTGATTCGACTGTCACGACTCCCTGCAAGAGGCGGCTGTTGGCTTTCTGCCAACGAGCGGGGATCAGATCAGAGCGCTCAAGCCCGATAAGCGCTCGCATTTGAACGATCCGCGGTGGACATGTCCCAACCGGTCTGAGGCCTGTTGGCCATCACGGCGCCCAGCTCCAGTCCGGAGCCCTGCCCTGGTCAAGGCATGCATGCGTTCAGATCTGAGCGCTTACAGCGCATAGACATCCAGATTCGAACAACCGACCTGACGCTTGTCCCCACAGGAGCTGGAAAAGCCTGTGGATATCTCGTTAACGGATGGGCCGAACCCTCGCCGTTGCTGGGATCAGAGCAAGGTGCACAAATATCGAGCAGAGGACTTCATCTTCTGACCGACTTACGATCAGTGATGAACCGCCCCGGGTTTTGAGGAGGCTCTTTTCCCTGAGAGGATAGAGCCATGAGCAAGAAGTC
>NZ_JBHRXX010000012.1:0-821 GCF_042648585.1 Hydrogenophaga luteola
AAAGTGCCACGATGGGAAGTGCGAACTCTCATCAACTCACTCGTTTGTTGGAAGGGGAAGTCCATGGCAATCGTATCCGTTGGCATCGATCTGGCAAAGAACGTCTTTGCCGTTCACGGCGTCGATGAATCGGGCAAGCCCGCACTGGTGCGCCCCAGTGTGCCGCGCGCCCGGCTGCTCGAACTCATCGCCTCGCTGCCGCCGTGCCTGATCGGCATGGAGGCCTGTTCCGGCGCCCACCACTGGGCGCGCGAGTTTGCCCAGTTCGGCCACACCGTGCGCCTGATGGCGCCCAAGTTCGTCATCCCCTACCGCCTCTCGGGCAAGCGAGGCAAGAACGATGCCGCAGACGCCGCTGCCATCTGCGAGGCCGTCACCCGGCCCAACATGCGCTTCGTGCCGGTCAAGAGCACCGAGCAGCAGGGCCAGCTGCTGGTGCACCGCGCCCGCCAGGGTTTCGTGGAGCAGCGCACCGCCACGCTCAACCGCATCCGCGGCCTGCTCTCGGAGCTGGGCATCGTGTTGCCATTGAAGGCCGCCGTGGTGCGACGCGAGGCCTTGGCCCGCCTGGAGGATTTGCCTGGCTGGGCCAACACCGTGATCGGCGATCTGCTGAGCGAGGTCTCGCGGCTCGATGAACGCATCGCGCAGTACGACCAGCACATCAAGACCATGGCCCGCCAGAGCACCGAGGCGCAGCGGCTGATGCTGCTGCCTGGCATTGGTGAGACCACCGCCACCGCGCTGCTGAGCACCATCGGCAACGGGCGCGACTTCAAGTGCGGTCGCCAGCTGTGCGCCTGGCTGGGTCTGGTGCCCGG
>NZ_JBHRXX010000013.1:0-963 GCF_042648585.1 Hydrogenophaga luteola
GAAAAGGCCCGCGGCATCACGATCAACACCGCGCACGTGGAATACGAGACGGCCAACCGCCACTACGCCCACGTGGACTGCCCCGGCCACGCCGACTACGTCAAGAACATGATCACCGGTGCCGCCCAGATGGACGGCGCCATCCTGGTGTGCTCGGCCGCTGACGGCCCGATGCCCCAGACCCGCGAGCACATCCTGCTGGCTCGCCAGGTGGGCGTGCCTTACATCATCGTGTTCCTGAACAAGTGCGACATGGTGGATGACGCCGAACTGCTGGAACTGGTCGAAATGGAAGTGCGCGAGCTGCTCTCCAAGTACGACTTCCCCGGCGACGACACCCCCATCGTCAAGGGCTCGGCCAAGCTGGCCCTGGAAGGCGACAAGGGCGACCTGGGCGAGCAGGCCATCATGCGCCTGGCCGACGCGCTGGACAGCTACATCCCCACGCCTGAGCGTGCGGTGGACGGTGCCTTCCTGATGCCCGTGGAAGACGTGTTCTCCATCTCCGGTCGTGGTACCGTGGTGACCGGCCGTATCGAGCGCGGCATCATCAAGGTCGGCGAAGAAATCGAGATCGTCGGTATCGCTGCCACCCAGAAGACCACCTGCACGGGCGTGGAAATGTTCCGCAAGCTGCTGGACCAGGGCCAGGCGGGCGACAACGTCGGTATCCTGCTGCGCGGCACCAAGCGCGAAGAAGTGCAGCGCGGCCAGGTGCTGTGCAAGCCCGGCTCCATCAAGCCGCACACGCACTTCACCGGTGAGGTGTATGTGCTGTCCAAGGACGAAGGTGGCCGTCACACGCCGTTCTTCAACAACTACCGCCCGCAGTTCTACTTCCGCACGACGGACGTGACCGGCGCCATCGAGCTGCCCGAAGGCAAGGAAATGGTGATGCCTGGTGACAACGTGTCGATCACCGTCAAGCTGATCGCCCCGATCGCCATGGAAGAAGGTCTGCGC
>NZ_JBHRXX010000014.1:2500-5539 GCF_042648585.1 Hydrogenophaga luteola
ATAGCCTGCGATAAGCTTCGGGGAGCTGGCAAATGAGCTTTGATCCGGAGATTTCCGAATGGGGAAACCCACCTAGCAGTAGGTATCGCATGATGAATACATAGTCATGCGAGGCGAACCGGGCGAACTGAAACATCTCAGTAGCTCGAGGAAAAGACATCAACCGAGATTCCGAAAGTAGTGGCGAGCGAAATCGGAAGAGCCTGTTAGTGATAGCACAAGACTTAACGGAACACTCTGGAAAGGGTGGCCATAGCGGGTGATAGCCCCGTACGTGAAAAGACCTGTGTGGTACTGAGCTAACGAAAAGTAGGGCGGGACACGTGTAATCCTGTCTGAATATGGGGGGACCATCCTCCAAGGCTAAATACTCATCATCGACCGATAGTGAACAAGTACCGTGAGGGAAAGGCGAAAAGAACCCCGGGAGGGGAGTGAAATAGATCCTGAAACCGCATGCTTACAAAAAGTAGGAGCCCGCAAGGGTGACTGCGTACCTTTTGTATAATGGGTCAGCGACTTACATTCAGTGGCAAGCTTAACCGAGTAGGGAAGGCGTAGGGAAACCGAGTCCGAACAGGGCGATTCAGTCGCTGGGTGTAGACCCGAAACCAAGTGATCTATCCATGGCCAGGATGAAGGTGCCGTAACAGGTACTGGAGGTCCGAACCGACTGGTGTTGCAAAACCAGCGGATGAGCTGTGGATAGGGGTGAAAGGCTAAACAAACTTGGAAATAGCTGGTTCTCTCCGAAAACTATTTAGGTAGTGCCTCAAGTATTACCTGCGGGGGTAGAGCACTGTTTTGGCTAGGGGGTCATGGCGACTTACCAAACCAAGGCAAACTCCGAATACCGCAGAGTACAGCTTGGGAGACAGAGCACCGGGTGCTAACGTCCGGACTCAAGAGGGAAACAACCCAGACCGCCAGCTAAGGTCCCTAAAATTGGCTAAGTGGGAAACGAAGTGGGAAGGCTAAAACAGTCAGGATGTTGGCTTAGAAGCAGCCATCATTTAAAGAAAGCGTAATAGCTCACTGATCGAGTCGTCCTGCGCGGAAGATGTAACGGGGCTAAGCCAGTTACCGAAGCTGCGGATTTGCAATTTATTGCAAGTGGTAGGAGAGCGTTCTGTAAGCCTGTGAAGGTGGCTTGTAAAGGCTGCTGGAGGTATCAGAAGTGCGAATGCTGACATGAGTAGCGTTAAAGGGGGTGAAAAGCCCCCTCGCCGTAAGCGCAAGGTTTCCTACGCAACGTTCATCGGCGTAGGGTGAGTCGGCCCCTAAGGCGAGGCAGAGATGCGTAGCTGATGGGAAACAGGTCAATATTCCTGTACCGATTACAAGTGCGATGTGGGGACGGATCTTAATAGGTTATCCGGGTGTTGGATGTCCCGGTTTAGGCAGATGTAGGCGATGGGTAGGCAAATCCGCCCGTCATATACCGAGGCTGCCGATCGAGCGAGCTTGCTCGCGAAGTAACTGAACGAGGTCCCAGGAAAAGCCACTAAGCTTCAGCTTGTAATTGACCGTACCGCAAACCGACACTGGTGCGCGAGATGAGTATTCTAAGGCGCTTGAGAGAACTCAGGAGAAGGAACTCGGCAAATTGACACCGTAACTTCGGAAGAAGGTGTGCCCTAGTAGTGTGATGAGAACATCTGAGCACGAATGGGTTGCAAAAAATAGGTGGCTGCGACTGTTTATTAAAAACACAGCACTCTGCAAACACGAAAGTGGACGTATAGGGTGTGACGCCTGCCCGGTGCTGGAAGATTAATTGATGGGGTGCAAGCTCTTGATCGAAGTCCCAGTAAACGGCGGCCGTAACTATAACGGTCCTAAGGTAGCGAAATTCCTTGTCGGGTAAGTTCCGACCTGCACGAATGGCGTAACGATGGCCACACTGTCTCCTCCTGAGACTCAGCGAAGTTGAAATGTTTGTGATGATGCAATCTCCCCGCGGAAAGACGGAAAGACCCCATGAACCTTTACTGTAGCTTTGTATTGAATTTTGAACAGATCTGTGTAGGATAGGTGGGAGGCTTTGAAGCAGGGTCGCTAGATCTTGTGGAGCCAACGTTGAAATACCACCCTGGTGTGTTTGAGGTTCTAACCTAGGTCCATTATCTGGATCGGGGACAGTGCATGGTAGGCAGTTTGACTGGGGCGGTCTCCTCCCAAAGTGTAACGGAGGAGTTCGAAGGTACGCTAGGTACGGTCGGACATCGTGCTAATAGTGCAATGGCATAAGCGTGCTTAACTGCGAGACTGACAAGTCGAGCAGATGCGAAAGCAGGACATAGTGATCCGGTGGTTCTGTATGGAAGGGCCATCGCTCAACGGATAAAAGGTACTCTGGGGATAACAGGCTGATACCGCCCAAGAGTTCATATCGACGGCGGTGTTTGGCACCTCGATGTCGGCTCATCTCATCCTGGGGCTGTAGCCGGTCCCAAGGGTATGGCTGTTCGCCATTTAAAGAGGTACGTGAGCTGGGTTTAAAACGTCGTGAGACAGTTTGGTCCCTATCTTCCGTGGGCGCTGCAGATTTGAGGAAGCCTGCTCCTAGTACGAGAGGACCGGAGTGGACGCACCTCTGGTGTACCGGTTGTCACGCCAGTGGCATTGCCGGGTAGCTAAGTGCGGAAGAGATAACCGCTGAAAGCATCTAAGCGGGAAACTCGTTCCAAGATGAGATCTGCCGGGGCCTTGAGCCCCCTGAAGGGTCGTTGAAGACCACGACGTTGATAGGTCGGGTGTGGAAGCGCAGCAATGCGTTAAGCTAACCGATACTAATTGCCCGTGAGGCTTGACCCTATAACTTTGACGAAACCACATGTCTGAAAAGACAGTTCGTGCAAATGTCTTATGCCATCATGATTAAAATCATGACGTTGGCAGCAATCAAAACAAGCTGATTCGAAACTCTATGAATTCGTCTGGCTGAACCAGTTCAGCCAGGCAACAAGTTATGCCTGACGACCATAGCGAGTTGGTCCCACTCCTTCCCATCCCGAACAGGACAGTGAAACGACTTTG
>NZ_JBHRXX010000015.1:0-1654 GCF_042648585.1 Hydrogenophaga luteola
GTGGACGGCAACCCGCTGTCCATCAGCGGCTTCACGGTGGCCGGAGACGGCACGAGCTACACGGCGGGCCAGACGGCGACGATTGCCGGCGTGGGCGCGCTGACGATCAACGGCAACGGCAGCTATAGCTTCACGCCGGTGGCCAACTACACGGGTGCGATCCCGGTGGCGACCTACACGGTGAGCGACGGAGCCGGCGGCACCGACACCTCCACGCTGACCCTGACCATGAGCCCGGTCAACGATCCGAGCGTGCTCACGCCGGACAGCACCACCACACCCGAAGACATCCCGGCCACGGGCAACGTGCTGACCAACGACGTGGACGTGGACAACGCGCTGAGCGTCAGCGGCTTCACGGTGGCGGGCGATGCAACGGCCTACACCGCGGGCCAGACGGCGACGATTGCCGGCATCGGCACGCTGACCCTGGGCAGCAACGGCGACTACACCTTCACGCCCGAGACCGACTGGAACGGCAGCGTGCCGCAGGTGACCTACACCACCAACACGGGCAACAGCAGCACGCTGGACATCACGGTCACGCCGCTGGACGACACGCCCTCGATCTCCGACGACGTGGCGACCACGCCGGAAGACACGCCGGTGGTGATCGACGTGCTGCTCAACGACAGCGACTCCGATGGCGACACGCTGACCGTGACGCAGATCGACGGCCAGGCGGCGACGGTGGGCGTGCCCGTGACGGTCTCCAACGGCACGGCCACGCTCAACGGCGACGGCACCATCACCTTCACGCCGGCAGCCGACTACAACGGCCCGGTGAGCTTCACCTACACCGCCACGGACGGCACCACGCCGGTGACGGCCAACGTGAACGTGACGGTCACGCCGGTCAACGACGCGCCGGTGGCGGTGAACGACAGCACGACCACGCCGGAGGACACGCCGGTGACGATCCTGGTGCGCTCCAACGACAGCGACGTGGACAACGACCCGCTGACGGTCACCAGCTTCAGCGACCCGGCCAACGGCACGGTGACGATCGATGGCAGCGGCAACCTGGTGTACACGCCGGACCTGGACTTCACGGGCACCGACACCTTCACCTACGTCATCAGCGACGGCAACGGCGGCACCGACACGGCGACGGTGACGGTCAACGTGGGCGGCATCAACGACGCGCCCGAAGCCAACCCGAACACCAACAGCACGACCGAAGACGCGACGCTGAGCGTGAACGCAGCCAACGGGGTGATCCTGGGCACGGTCGGTGCGGACACGGACATCGACGGGGACACGCTCTCGGTCAGCGCGGTCTCCTTCGGCGGCACCCCCGGCACGGTGGGCGCGGTGCTCTCGGGCACCTGGGGCAACCTCACGCTCAACGCCAATGGCAGCTACACGTATGTGCCCAACGCGGCGGCGCAGGCGCTGGACGCAGGCGAGAGCCAGAGCGACGTGTTCACCTACACGGTCAGCGACCCGGGTGGCCTGACGGCCACGACCACGCTGACCATCACGGTCAACGGCCTGAACGACGCGCCGGTGGCGGTGGACGACAGCCGCACGACGGCCGAAGACACGCCGGTGACGATTGCGGTGCTGGGCAACGACACGGACGTGGACGGCGAGACGCTGAGCGTGACGCAGATCGACGGCCAGGCGGCGACGGTGGGTGTGCCGATTGCGG